>JBMNNH010000013.1:0-82722 GCA_050953835.1 Acetivibrionales bacterium
AGGGAAAAAATAAAGAATAAGGCACAACTGCTCTCCCATGGTGATATAGAATCCAGGAAGATTGTACTGGATATAACGGAAAAAACTTTACAAAGGCTTGATGCTTATGAACGCATTAAAAGTATCTCTTATATGGAAGGAGATATTTTACATATTGGCACAAGAAGCTGGGATCTGTCAAAAAAGAAAAATGTTTACCTTTTAGGTGCCGGTAAAGCCTGTAATGCAATGGCAATGGCAATTGACGAGATTCTTGGTGATCGTCTCACCAGAGGCATAGCTATTGTTAAAGTTGCTGAGGATACTGATGTATTTAATAAAACAGAGGTTTATGTTGGCGGCCACCCTCTACCTAACGAGGCGGGCTATAACGCATGTAAAAAAATAATTAAGCTTGTTGATAGCTCAGGACCTGATGACCTTTTTATTGTTGTTATCAGTGGCGGAAGTTCTGCCCTTATGAGCTGTCCCATTGACGGTATAACTTTGCAGGATGAAATAGATACAACAGATGTTATGTTAAAATCCGGTGCAAGTATATACGAAATAAACGCTATCCGAAGGCATATTTCACAGCTTAACGGCGGTATGCTCGCAAAGCGCATTCAATCTGTTGGAGCTGAATTAATCGGTATTGGCATTAGTGATGCAGTTGGTACCCCAGCAACAGGTGATATTGGAATTCCTTATGCAAACTATAAGGGGACGCCTATGGGGCCTGACCAGACTACACTTGATGAAGCCCGTGAGGTTATACGCAATTACCATGTTGAGGACAGGCTTCCTAAAAGTGTTGTAGAGTATTTAATGAATGTCGGTGATGAAGGAGAAACTCCCCAAAGCGTTTCCAGAAAACACATATTTTATGCTCAATACCCTCCCCGATTCATGTAGATATGCTAAAGAAATAGCTGAGGGTATGGGCATCCGTACAGTGATTTTAACCTCATTTTTAGAAGGCGAAAGCAGGGATGCAGGAACCATTTTTGCTTCAATAGCAAGGGAAATCCAGACCTACGGCAACCCAATAAAACCGCCTTGTGTGATATTAAGTTCCGGAGAAGTAACCACCAAGATATTGGATAACTCTTCTATCAAAGGACACGGGGGTCCTTCTCAGGAATTAACGGCAAGTTTTGCTTTGACTGCCCAAAAAGTAAAAGGTGCTTGTATGCTTTCTATAGATTCGGAAGGGACAGACGGTACAACAAGCGTTGCGGGAGGCATTACTGATTCTACAAGTGCTGCTACCGCGAAACAAAAAGGTGTTGATATTTATGCAGCCCTGCGAGAACACGCTTGTTTTGAGGCTTTATCAGAAATTGGTGATACTGTTTTTACCGGTAATACTGGTACAAATCTGTGTGATTTTAACATTATGTATGTACCGGAATCAGATTAGGAAATTTCGAACTATACAATAGTTCAGACTATTAATTATACAATTAAAAGCGTTAGCAGAATGGAGTAATGTATGAGTATAACTAAAATCAAGGAAATTAAAGCAAGACAATTAGTTGACTGTAAGTGTCGTCCTATGGTTGAAGTTGATATAATTACTGAAGGCGGCGTATTGGGAAGAGGCTGTGCACCCACGGGTTTATCGGTAGGGATGTATGAATCTTTTGTATTGCGCGATAATGACCCTGATGAGTACCATGGCATGAGTGTTCACAAGGCTGTTGAAAATGTTGAAAAAATCATCGCCCCTGCACTTATTGGAATGGACGTAGCTTGCCAGCGTGAATTAGATGAAAAAATGATTGCATTAGATGGAACAAAAAACAAATCGAAACTTGGAGGCAATGCTATCTATAGCACTTCGATTGCTTGTATAAGGGCTGCTGCCCAGTGTGCTGGCATACCATTATATGAGTATATCGCTAACGGGACTATTAAAACTGTACCTGTTCCATCATTTAATATTATTAACGGTGGACATTACGGTGATATCACTCAAGCATATAATGAATTCATTATTATGCCTTACAAAGCTTCCTCCATTTATGAAGCTGTTGAAATTGGTGTAAACACATTCCAGGAACTTGCCCGGGTGCTCCGGAAATATTTAGGAAAAGAACCTGAGGTAGCAAGTTCATACGGTTATGCTGCGCCTTCCGATGATCCTGAAGTTGTCCTAGACCTTATGCAAGATGCAGTTGATGCCTGTGGTTATCGTGATAAAGTTGCTTTTGCTTTGGATTGTGCTTCAAGTGAAGTGTATGACAGTAAAACTAAAACATATCTTCTTAAGGGTAAGCGTATTAATTCAGATGAAATGGTTGAATACGCCAAAAAACTATCAGAAAAGTATAATCTGGTTTTTATCGAAGATTTACTGGATGAAAACGATTGGGATGGTTATGTCAATGCAGTCCGGGAAATCAAACGAAGCATGATTATCGGTGATGACCTGATTGTTACCAATACTGAAAGAATTAAAAGGGCATATGAAGCTAATGCGGTACATGGTTTTATATTGAAACCCAACCAGGTTGGAACAATAACAGAAGCGTTGGATACGTATCACTTTGCCATGGAACATGGTATGATAGCAATTCCATCCGGGCGCTCAGGAGGCGTCATAGGAGATATAGTCATGGATCTAGCAGTAGGCCTTGGAGTTGGTTTTATTAAAAATGGTGCGCCACGTTCCGGTGAGCGGATTGATAAGCTTAATTTTTTAATGCGTGTCTGTGACCTTACACCTGGCTGCAAACTTGCAGACATTTCAAATATACTCAGATTCTAATTTTGGGGGCATTGGTTTTTACTCATTACAAATCCCTCGTATTTATTGTAATCAGTAAATAGAGTCTTTTAAAGCAACATATCCAATGCCTCTTTTACATTGCTTACTACCTTAACGTTTATTTGGCCGATATCTTTCATTTGCTGTATTGTTTTTATATTATCCGCAGGAATTATGCAGGTCTTGAAGCCTATCCGAAAGGCTTCCATGACTCTTTTGTCTATCTGGCTGACTGCCCTTACTTCTCCGGTAAGCCCTACCTCTCCAATCAATACGGTATCAACGTCAACAGGCAGATTCTTGAAGCTTGAGGCAATGGCAGTTATGATTCCCAGGTCACAAGCGGGCTCATCCACTTTGATTCCGCCAACAACGTTGACATATGCATCATAATTATGAAGCTGAAGCCCGACTCTTTTCTCAAGTACAGCCATTAGCAGGGTTATTCTGTTATAATCCACTCCTGTTGCCATCCGCCTTGGCATTCCGAAATTGGTGACAGTAACAAGGCCCTGAATTTCTATAAGCATTGGCCTTGTACCCTCCACACTTGAAACCACTACTGATCCAGGGACATTTTCCGCCCTCCCCGATAACATCATAGCAGACGGATTATTAACCTCAACAAGCCCGTTATCCCTCATCTCGAATATCCCTATTTCATTTGTTGATCCAAATCTGTTCTTTACAGCCCTTAAAACCCTGTAGCTTAAATGCCTGTCACCTTCAAAATATAGTACAGTATCAACCATATGCTCTAATACTCTCGGACCGGCAATAGCCCCTTCCTTTGTAACATGCCCGACTATTACTATAGTAATGCCAAGTGTTTTTGCAATTTTCATCATTTCTGCGGTTACTTCACGCACCTGGCTTACACTGCCTGGGGCTGATGCAAGCTCATCAATGTATATGGTCTGAATTGAATCTATCACAACCAAACCGGGGCTTTGAACTCTTATCAATTCTTTTATCATACTGAAGCTTGTCTCTGAAACCATTAAAAGCTTGGGATTATTCACTTCCAATCTATTTGCCCTAAGTTTTATTTGTTTTATCGATTCCTCTCCTGAAACATACAGAACCCCGGATTCATACTTCAAATTCTGACATATTTGCAGCAGAAGAGTTGACTTCCCTATTCCCGGATCGCCTCCAACAAGGATTAGTGAGCCTTCCACTATTCCTCCCCCAAGAACACGGTCCATTTCCTTTATACCAGTAGAATACCGTTGCTCTTCATCTATCACAATATCATTAATACTTATGGGCGCAAGCTCTCTGACTGCCTTATCTCCCGCTTTAGTCTTCGTCTCCTGCACCTCTTCCACAAAAGTATTCCACTGCATGCATGCCGGGCACTTTCCCAACCAACCGTTACTCTCATATCCACAGTGCTGGCACACAAAAATTGATTTTGGCCTGGCCATATTCACCTCTCCTTAATTCTTACTCCTACTTACTGGGTTGTGTCATCCTTTAAAGCGTTCCACTTTCAAACAGCTCAATTAAAACGTGTACAAACATTGCATGGGACCATGTTAGAGGAATTACCCATGCAGGTTCACCCGTATCCCTGTCCACCTGCTCCGGAAGAAAATCCAGTCTTGTCCTGGCTTTGACAGCCCATTCAAAATAACTTTTTGCCTTTGCCAGGTTCCCTGCCCGTATGTGGTACAGCGCAACCCATAATGTGGTTAAAACCCAAGGATTTCCTCCAATATAGCTATCATTTTCATATCTTTTAATTCCCCCGGCTCCTGGAGACAAAAGAACCTGTTCTATTATCCCAGCTGTGCTTTTAATCCTGTCATCTTCCGCTTCAAAAACCCTGAAAGGTACTGTAAGCCCTAGAAGGCTCACATCAATTTTCCAGTCTTCCAGCGTTACATCCCTGTAATAGCCTTTCGGATTAACTTCCACAATGACCGTTTCCCCTGAAGGTTCACTTCCCCAGGGATTGAGTTTTGTGCGGATACTCCTTAAAAAGCGTTTCCAGTCCTCTTTCCACAGTCTGCTTAAAATGGCTTCCTTTAATCTATCGGCAGCCTTCTGCCATTTTTCAATAAGTTTAGCATCTTTATCCAATATTTTCGCAATTTCTGTTCCTGCCTGCATTCCACCATAGACAGCTGCTGAGGAATAAGCATGTTCTCCCACTCTTTCCTCCCACAAATCATAGCTTGGGCCGGGAAGCCCTGTTTCCCCATCTATGAAATCTATCAGAAACTCCACGCCACTTTTCACGCTTTCCCAGACAAACATCAGAAAGTTCCTGTCTTTTACAGTTTCATAGTGTTCCAGCATGCCCCATATCAGAGTCCCTGTTTCATCTATCTGAAGTCCCCATGATGGAGCAAGATTTCCGTCCACATAGTATCTTTGCAACCATGAACCGTCTTCATCCTGAGTCTTTACCGCCCAATCATAAAACTTATCCACTTCCTGTGTTAAACCGCATTTATCCAGTGCCCCTGTAATAAAAGCTGCGTCTCTTCCCCAACAGTATGCGTATCTTCCACAACGGGTAAAATGCTCATCAATTTCCGGAGATGCAAGAAGCCCCCCGGTGTTTTTGTTCCACATTAGTTTGAATAACAATAAAGACCGTTTATAAAGGTTAATAATCACGGTTTTGTCTATATCCATATTGTCTGAAGATTCAATTCTTTCAAGCTCTTTAATATACTTTGCATTTTTTAGGAACCCATTCCAGTACAGTTTTGTTTTTTCAAATAATTCTCTCGCATCAGTGTTCCTTATAATTTTTGTCAAAGCTTTTGCAGCCTTTAATGTCTGTCCTGTACAAATATACAGAGTGATACTTGCACTACAGCCTTTTGGTATATTGCCAAGTTTCCATGACAGTGCCCCGTCCTTCATCATCCCAATACTGTCATAACCCTTTAATTCAGTAAATGATGCGCTTTCAAAAGCATTATTCCCCAACTGGAACTGGAATACTTCTCTGTCGGCGGATATAGAACTATAATATCCGTGCCTGTAATGGATTAAGGACTCATTATTAAAATCAAATAAAGTGCTTACAAGTTCAGGTGTAGTTGATACAGCAGATGAGTAACAAATAAACGTTAGGTCTATATCTTCATTTCCTATATTCTCTATTTCATACTGCCTTACCAAAACATTTTCCTCAGGCAGTACATAATCCATATGGACTACTCTCAGGTTCTTTTGCATACAGACATAAACCGTTTTTAATATATTAGTGTCAGGAATGTATTGCTGGTCATGCCTCCAAACATCATTATCAAACCATATCGTGCTATTTTTCTGTCCGGTAAAAAAAATTCCCGCAGACATTTTCTCAATATGCTGGGGGTAATCAATATCAGGCCAATACAACCTTATAAGTTCGCCTCTGTCCGATACACATCCCAGCATACTTGAGTTTCCAATAACCGCGTTATTAAAGTAGCCTTTTCCCATAATAGCACCTCGAACAATTTGATTCACAATCAAAAATTGCAAAACAATCCTGTTAATCCATATATTAAATCAATTGTGTCTTAATGTATAAAAATTGTCAACCATTTTCAATAAGCTTGGGTGCATATTCTCTATATAGCCCATATTACGGAATAGACATTGTGGATAGTCCGTAGAGGCTAATTAATAGGGTATATATATTATGTGTCAATATAGAAAATATGTCCAATAAACTTTCTCACATATTATGCAATGATGATTAGTTCATATATCCTTCATATATAAACAAGCTTCATTATATGAACAAATTTATTATAAATATTTTTCCTTATAAAGTACAAAATAAACATGGGTTTTCCTGCGTAGTCATAATAAAAAAAGAGAGAAATAAAAAGTTTGTATTGGAATGCGTGCATTTTTCCATGCATTCAAGTAATGTTACAGGAGGAGTAAAATGATAGCAAATCTAAATCATTGTTTATACTGTATTACTCAGATAATACAGGTTATGTTATTTGTTGTGGGCTGCTATTTTTTTGGCATTTCCATATTTGGGTGGATAAAGAAAAAAGAAGAACCCGTAGAAAACTTTCCGCCCCAAAAGAAATTCGCACTTATAGTGGCAGCACACAATGAAGAACTTGTAATATCCCATATTATCGACAGCCTTTTCAGGCAAAATTATCCCAAAGACCTATATGATGTCTTTGTCATAGCAGACAACTGTAGCGATAAGACGGCAGAAATTGCCAGAGCGCACGGTGCGATAGTATATGAAAGGTTTAATGATAAAGAAAGAGGCAAGGGGTTTGCCCTGGAATGGATGTTCAACAAAATTTATGCTATGGAAGACAGGTATGATGTAGTTGGTGTATTTGATGCCGACAACCTGGTTTCATCAAATTACCTGCTGGAAATGAACAAACAGCTGTCTAAAGGCCACAAGGTTGTACAGGGGTATATAGACAGTAAGAATCCATATGATTCATGGGTTACCTGTTCATACTCCATTGCATTCTGGCAGGCCAACCGCATTTTCCAGCTTCCCAGATACTACCTGGGCTTAAACTGCGGGCTTTGCGGAACAGGTTTTTGTATCAGTATAGACGTGTTGAAAAAAATAGGCTGGGGTGCGACATGCCTTACTGAAGACCTTGAATTCACAATGAAACTAGCTCTTAATGACATGAAAGTAGCCTGGGCGGACGAAGCTGTAGTATATGATGAAAAACCCCTTACCCTCATGCAGTCGTGGAATCAGAGAAAGCGATGGATGCAAGGGCATGCGGACTGCGCCAGCCGATTCCTTCCTGCGCTTTTTAAAAAGCTCTCAGAGACGGGAATTTGTCTGCTTTTGACTGCGGTATATACCTTTTCCAGCCAATCAGGTTCATATTTTTAGGTTTAATAACCATAATGCTGTGGATACAGACGCTTTATCCTGAATCACCCTTTTTTAATATGAAATATGTGTTTCCCACTGAAGTCTGGTATGTGTTTACCACACTACAGTTTCTCTATGGGCCGCTTGTAGTAATGGCTTCAAAGAGATTCAATATAAAAGCCCTTCTGGGTTTTATTGTGTACCCATTTTATTGTCTGACATGGTTACCAATTGCAATACAGGGTTTCCTGAGCAAAGATAACAAAGTGTGGAGCCATACTGTCCATACGAGGAAAATCAGCATTAGGGAACTGGAGAAAGCGTAAAAAGAACTGTTGTGCTGGTTGATCCAGACTGTTGGTTTTCACGGCTTGGAGTTTGTAAGTTTGCTGCAGATTGCATCTAAACCTGCTTTACTTAAATAGTTAATGCAACTAATCTTCCGCTTCACTTACAAACTCCATAAACCTTTACACAATACAATCCTTTATACAAAACAATCTATATAGACTGGTACAACAGGTTAATTGCTATTTTTGCTTATTACTAAATTGTCACCCTTAAGCTCAATTAATACCTTGTCGCCTGTCTTGACCTTGCCTTCAAGCATCTCTTCCGCAAGCCTGTCTTCTATCATACTCTGTATCGACCTGCGCAAAGGCCTTGCACCATATACTTTATCAAAGCCTTTTTTAGCGATAAATTCTTTAGCTCCGTCTGAAACCTCTATGGTAATATTATTCTGTTTCAACCTCATGGCAAGAGTATCTACCATTATACCCACTATTTTCTTAATATGTTCCTCATCCAATGGATGGAATACAATTATTTCATCCACCCTGTTAAGGAATTCAGGCCTGAAGGCTTTTTTCAATTCACCCATTACATTGCTTTTCATTTCTTCATAGCTTTTATTATTTTCATCACTGACGGACGCAAAACCCAAACGCTTTGGTTCAGTTATCAACCTGCCGCCGATATTTGAAGTCATAATAATAACAGTATTTCTGAAGTCCACAACTCTTCCCTGAGCATCGGTAAGCCTTCCGTCATCCAATATTTGAAGCAGTATGTTGAATATATCCGGATGGGCCTTCTCAATTTCATCAAACAGAAGTACCGAATAGGGTTTCCTTCTTACTTTTTCAGTCAACTGCCCGCCTTCTTCATACCCGACATATCCCGGAGGAGAGCCAATTAACCTTGATACAGAAAACTTTTCCATGTATTCTGACATATCTATGCGTATCATGGCATTTTCATCACCAAATAGTGCCTCCGCCAAGGCTTTACTTAGTTCAGTCTTTCCAACCCCTGTCGGCCCAAGGAATATAAATGAACCTATAGGGCGCTTTGGATCCTTCAGCCCCACTCTGCCCCTCCTGATGGCTCTTGCTACCGCCTTTACTGCCTCCTCCTGTCCAACCACCCTTTGATGCAGGACATCTTCCATCTTCATTAACCTTTCAGATTCTTCTTCCACAAGCCGTTTAACAGGAATTCCAGTCCAGCTGGCGACAATGTCCGCAATTTCATCTTCACTTACAGTATCAGTTTTAGTCTGATTTTTTTGATACCAGTTGTTCTTGACCTTTTCCAGTTCATCCTTGATCTTATGCTCCTGATCCCTTATTTTCGCAGCCTTTTCAAACTCCTGGTTCCTTATTGCGTCCTCTTTCTCCTTTCGCAGGTTTTCAACTTCATCCTCCAGCTTCTTCAAATCCGGCGGGGCTGTAAATGCCTTAAGCCTTACCTTAGAAGCCGCTTCATCTACCAGGTCAATAGCTTTATCCGGTAAAAACCTTTCCGTGATATACCTTGCTGAGAGCTTAACAGCAGCTTCAAGGGCATCATCAGTTATTTTCACCCTGTGATGGGCCTCATACTTATCTCTGATACCTTTTAATATCTGTACCGCTTCCTCCTCTGATGGCTCACCAACCATAATTGGCTGGAACCTCCTCTCAAGAGCTGCATCTTTCTCAACATGCTTTTTATATTCATTAAGGGTGGTAGCACCAATTACCTGGATTTCTCCTCTTGCCAGGGAAGGCTTTAATATATTGGACGCATCGATTGCGCCTTCAGCTGCTCCGGCACCTATTATGGTATGCATCTCGTCAATGAATAGTATTATGTTTCCTGACTTCCTTATTTCATCCAGTGACTTCTTCAGCCGCTCCTCAAATTCGCCTCTGTATTTTGCGCCTGCTACCATGGATGAAAGATCAAGTGTAACAACACGCTTATCTTTTAGAATTTCAGGAATATTCCCTTCTACTATTTTTTGTGCAAGCCCTTCTGCAATAGCAGTTTTACCAACACCGGGTTCTCCAATCAGGCATGGGTTGTTTTTCGTTCTTCTGCTTAGTATTTGTATTACTCTTTCGATCTCCTTATCACGGCCTATTATAGGGTCAAATTTATCTTCTCTTGCCATTTCTGTAAGATCCCTTCCAAACTGGTTTAAGGTAGGCGTATTTGCGTAATTTGCCCTATCCTTCTGGTCACCCGCAGCTCCCGGCGTTTCTTCGTTCAGTATTCTCACAATCTCAGACAACAGCTTTTGGGGATCCACTCCCAAATCAATTAGTATTCTGACAGCTACACTTTCCCCTTCCTTCATTATCCCGAGTAAAAGATGTTCTGTACCAATATAATTATGACCCAGCCTTCTTGCTTCCCTAAAACTCAGTTCCAAAACTCTTTTTGTCCTGGGAGTAAAGCCTAAAGGCTGCTGTCCGGTTTCCTTCCCTCTTCCCACAAGCTCTTCAATTTCTTTCAGTACTTTTTCCTCAGAAACACCTTGTCCCAGGAGCACACGTGCAGCTATACCCGTACCTTCCTTTGTCAAGCCAAGGAGCAAATGTTCTGTCCCCACATAGTTATGTCCAAGCTGCATTGCACTTTGCTGTGAAAAGCTTATTGCCTTTTCAGCCTTTTCAGTAAAACGCCCGTACATGTTTTCTCACTCCGTTCATAATAAAGTATTTGTATATAGAATTTATCAGTTTTTCTGTTTTAAACACCCTTTGACGCTAATTTGTTTCTAATAATTTCAGCCCGTTTAATATCTCTTTCCTGGGGCCCCAAAGGCTTACCCATAATCTTCTGCAAACTTGCAGGCTGAATAATGAGCATCACTTCGTTTATTACTTCCAGGCTTGTTTCATTAATTATTCCCATATTTACTGCCAATCTAACATCAGAAAGCAGCTTTACACTTTCCTCGGTTGATATTATCCTGGCATTCTGCAAAACTCCGAATGAACGGTAAAGCCTGTCCTCAAAACCTGTCTGGTTTTTCTCATAAAGCTGCTTCCTCAAAACCCTCTCTCTTTCAATAATCTGAGTAACTATATTGTTTATACCTGATAATATATCTTTTTCTGTATTTCCAAGAGAAATCTGATTGGAAAACTGAAACATATTACCTGAAGCCTCGCTATGTTCTCCATATGCACCCCTTACTGCAACACCAAGCTTACTGCAAGTCTCCAAAACACTCCTTATATAGCCCGTAATGGTAAGGGCAGGCAGATGAAGCATGACTGAAGCCCTCATTCCCGTTCCCACATTTGTAGGACAACATGTCAGGTAACCATAGTCTTTATCAAAGGCATAACTTATTTTTTTCTCAAAAATCCCGTCAATCCTATTGCACATATCCCATGCTTTTTCAATTTGCATACCTGGAAAAATGCACTGAATCCTTAAATGGTCTTCTTCATTGACCATAATACTGACTCTTTCATCTTTACTAATTGCTGCGCCGCTTTCTATTGTACTTTCAGCAAGGTTAGGGCTTATCAGGTGCTTCTCTACAAGAGCCTGCTTGCTTATTGGATCCAGTTCATGCATATCTACATACAAAAATTCTTTGCTTGATTCCTTGTTGTCCTTGATAGCTGCTTTTACTTTATCGACAATTTCCATACTTTGTTCCCTTCCCAATCTTGATGGAAAGGGGTAATCAGCAAAGTTACGAGCAAGCCTTACACGGCAGCTTAAAACTACATCACTCTGTAGTCCCTTTTCGATATACCGCTTAGTCACAGAAATGACCTCCTAAAACTCAAATTTGTACTATTGCTTAACGTCCGTAATTCTTATGGGTTTCAAGTTCCTTTATTTTATCCCTTAATTGTGCGGCCTTTTCATATTCCTCACGTCGTACAGCTTCATTCAGCAGTTCTTTAAGCCTGTTTATTTCTTCCGAATCTTTAATCGTTTCTGATATCCTTGACGGTATCTTTCCCCTATGTTCCACATCACCGTGAAGCCTTTTCAAAATAGGCTTAAGTCTATCTTTGTATGTTTTATAACATTGACTGCACCCCATTTTTCCGCTCTTCCGGAAATCTTCAAAGGTCATCCCGCACCTGCTGCATGCCACAAGCTGCTTTACCATCGGGGTATATCTCGCACGCTCGTCATCGGAATTAACGAAGCCTGACAGAAAATTCACAATGTTCAGAGGCGAAACATGATTTAGTTGCCCCTCCTCCTGTGCGCATTGTTCACAGAGATACATTTCAACCTTTTTATTATTGACTATTTTCGTGAAATGCACATTTGCATTTCTGAACTGGCAACGCTGGCATAACATATTCCTCACCCTTTCAAATACCAGGCAATCTACTGCGCCTTAATATTACATATTATGCTACAATACCTGGAAAATTCCCTTTATCCATAATCCCATCCAATAGTTCTATACCAATAAACTCATCATCATATTCTTTAAAATCCTAGCCCTTATTCTGTCCCTGTCCACCGAAGGAACGTCACCTAAAGCCTTATCGCTTATTGCAGCCCTGAGAATCAAAGCTTCCCTCCTGGATACTACTTCGTAATCCAAGAAGTTATTTATGAAGACCTCGGCAGATTGCTGTGAAATACTATCTCCCATTGATGATATTATATGCATTAGATAGTTTCCGGGCCGTTTCATCCTGATCCTCGAAATCCTGATGTGACCTCCTCCACCCCTGCGGCTTTCAACAAAGTATCCCCTCTCAGTAGTAAACCTTGTCCCAATTACATAGTTTATCTGAGATGGTACACAATTAAATTTATTTGCTAGTTCGTTCCTCTGTATTTCCACCGTTCCATCAGTGTCTTTAATCATCTGCTTTAAAAATTCTTCAATTATATCACTCAGTCTCGCCATGATAACCACCTCATTGATTTTGACTATCTTTGACCTTAGTTTATAATTATATTATAAGATACATAAATAAAATATTCAAGAATTTTTCTGTCATTTTTATTTGCCATGAATCTGTCACTCCTTCTTTTTTATTCTCTGCAATGAACAAAAGTTTTATTTCACAAGAAGAAGGATTTTGCACTCCTATATAGGCGGGTGTATATTTCTGAATGGACCATATTATTCCATAGACTGGTGTTCCAAGTATAAGAGACTGTAGCATCAGTTCCTGGAAGCATTTTCTTCACATAGTATATACAATTGTGTCAAATCAAACTGATTAAAGGGTGCATGTAACATATGTGAAGAAAAAGCTGGAAGGAACATATGCAAGAGCTTTAGAGACTGTTGTGAAGCAGATATACAGTCAAATCACTGTTTGAGCAAAATAATTACTTTTTTTTAAATTTGATATTATTTTGTGAGTTTGATTTGACATCAAGGCTGAACTCTACAGGCTCTTAAGCTTGAAGCATCAGTTCCTGGAAGCATTTTCTTCACATAGTATATACACCTTATTAATTAGCCTCTATAGCCTCTCCACAATGTCTATTCCATAATATGGGTCATACATAGAATATGCGCCCCTATTAATCATGTAACAAATTGTGAAGAAAATGCTGGAAGGAACATCCCCTTTTCCCTTTATGTTGGGTCAAAAAAACCTGTGAGCTAGTCCGATATAAATTCTATTGCGTAAAGCTAATGGAGTATATAACATCAGCAATCGGAATTTACTAGTTCAACAGGTTAGATTAATATTTCTACTGACTGCGGAGCGCTTCTACCGGAGGTACTGAGGATGCCGAAACTGCCGGATATACTCCAAACAACAGTCCTGAAGAAATTGCAACAATTACAGCAATTCTTATGGATTTAAAGCTTACGGCTGTCTCAAAACCCAAATTGCCAAATATGCTTAACCCCCATATACCGGCAACTATACCTACCACTGAACCAATCAGGCTGACATACAAAGCCTCCAGCACAAATTGCAGTAATAAATCAGCCTGTTTTGCTCCTAATGCCCTTCTGACTCCTATTTCCTCGGTTCTTTCACTGACTGCGACCATCATTATGTTCATGATTCCCAGGCCTCCGACTAGTAATGAAACCGCGGCAATTCCCCCCAAAAGAAGTGTCATAACTCTGTTTGCCTTATCCGCTTCCTCCACCAGCTGATTTAAGTTAGTTATAGTCACCGCATCTTCACCTGTCTGAGGCAATTGACGCTCCTGCTGCCTTTCTGAAACCATAATATCTCCAGCCGCCATTGCCATGGCTTCCTTTTCCATAATAACGGCATCAGTATCAATAGATTCGTCTTCAGCACCTGAACTGCCGACTCCGGTTGGAGCCTTTAAATCCAGCCCAAGCTTTCTCTTAATAATCCTGCTCATTTGTACTACAGCCAGATCTGCATATTCCCTGGATTCAGCCTTTGCCCAAATCTCTTCAACAGTCCTCTTATCAGCAATTTTCTGGGCAAGGGTATATGGAATTACAATTTTATTATCTATATCATCTGCATTTCCTTCGCCCTTAGGTTCAAGTATTCCAACTATTGTATATGTCTGATCACCCAGGGCAAGAGTGTGTCCGACTACACTGCGCCTGCTTACCATACCCTTTGCAACGTTATACCCCAATAAAGCTACCGGCGAACGGTTCTTGACATGCAGGCTGGTGAAGAACCTTCCCTCCAGAATCTGATGATCCCTGATAGAAGGATAATCACTGTTAACGCCAACAACCTCAACTTTAAACCTGTCTCTTCTCCATTTCATCATTGCATCTGTGTGAACTACAGGAGTCGCAGCTTTCAGCCCTTCTACCCTCTCTAAAAGCTCTTGAATATACTCTGCCTCAAATTCAACCGTTGGGTGCTGAGCCTGAACCGAAATAACATTTGCCCCAAAACTCTTAAACTGCTCAACAACAGCTATTCTTGCACCTTCTCCAATTCCCATTAGACTAACTACCGATGCTACCCCTATTGCTACTCCCAGAATTGTAAGAGCCGAGCGGAACGAATTTGCAAGTATTCCCTGCAGAGCCATTTTTGCAGTAAACCATGTCCTTATAAAAATTGAATAGATATACGTTTTAGTTCCCATCTGCCAACCTCACCTTATCTATATTCAAACAGTGCGGATATTTATTCATTCCCCTCTGTCTTATCTCCTGAGGAATCCCCCTTATCTTCCTTCTTTTCCGGCAGCAAGCCATTTGACTTGATATGCTGGCTGGGCAGTACCTCAAAGCTGCTTCCGGTTACAAGCTTATCTCCTTCCTTAAGCCCGCTCTTAACCTCAGCCATTGTTTCGTTCATTAAACCAAGCTTTATAGGAACAATTCTTGTAGTACCGTCATCATTAAGTATTTCCACCATTGTCTTTCCGTCTTCTTCAAAAATGGCTTCCACTGGAGCCAGCAGTACATCCTTTGCTTCTCCCGCCTTTATATATGCCCTTGCCTGCATTCCAGGCTTAAGGTCAGGCCCGCCCTTTACCTTTATCACAACACTGAATTTAGGAACCCCGCTCTCGCTGCTGCCCATGGTTGCCACATGTTCAACCTCACCTTCAAATTTCTGGTTAACCAGTGCATCAACAGTAACATCTACAGGAGCCCCCTGCTGCACATTCAAAACATCAATATCATCCACCTCGCACCACATTCTCATGTCAGAAACTGTGTATATACTACCAATCCACTCACCCGGACCAACCACTTCTCCCAGTTCCCTATAGAATCCAGCCACTATACCCTCCATTGGGGCTTTTATTTCAAGCATATCCAACTGCAAAAGCAAATTCTGTATCTCAGCTTCCTTTTCTCTTATACTATCTGAGAGACCCTGCAGCATTTCCTGTACATCTGTTCCTGCCAGGGTGAGTATTGGCTGTCCTTCTTCCACCATTGACATATTTTCCACATAAACATCAGTCACTACAGGATTGTCTAAAGTATTTATTATCTTCTCCTCTTTTGCATACTTTTCTACAGTTCCCTTGTTATAGAAGTACCTTATACCGCTTCCATCCTTGATTCCTATCTTCATTTGCATCCTTGGCTGTATCAATCCTGTGTTCTCCCCTTCTATTGTAACCTGGTAAGCAAGTGAATTGGCAAAACTGTTTCCATCTTGACCACCTGAATCATACGGATCGCTAGTTTTGTAAGGCATCCTGTTTGGGTTGATTTTTGTTATTGTTGCTTCCAGAGGTTTAAACTCGCTAAAGGAATCAAACAAAAGATATACCTTCTGCCCTTCCTTTACCATTTTGTATTCAGACTCAAACAGCATGGTCTTAATTATGTACCTGGAATCATCAACTATCCTTGCAAGTATTGTGCTGCTTCCTTCTTCCAGTTTTGCACCCTCTTCCACCTGCAGGTCGTTTACACGCCCGGATATTGGAGCCGTTATGGTTATACCACTGGAAAAACTTGTTCCCCGCATTTGTTCAAATGGTACTCCTGTATGCTCCTCAAATTCCTTTTTCTTTAACTCCAGTTCCTCCTGCTCATTTTTGATCTTATCTTTCAGATCAGAGGTTTTAAGTTTTGCCACAAGCTGTCCCTGTTTAACCGTTTCTCCTTCCTTAACTAAAAACTCTTCAATGACAAACTGTATTGAAGCAGTCCTGTCGCCAGGAACCCTTATTCCCCCTTGATTTGACGGGTCTAGCATTCCTGTTGTTTCTACTCCTACGCTTATATCGCCCCTTGTAACTTCCTTTGTGGAATATACAGGCCCCTGTGTTTCCTGATCAATAGGGGGCATTAACTCCTTATATGCAAATAATCCTCCCCCTATGACAATAATTAATATTAGTACTAGCATTATGATACGCTGCGCCATTAACCCTTTACCTCCTGCACACTTTTTTTCTTATTGTCAATCGTGTCAATTCTCTCTATCTTACCGTCCAGTATTCTGAATATCCTGTTGCCAAATGATGATATGTTTTCATCATGCGTTACCTGTACAACCGTTATTCCCCGTTCCCTATTAAGCTTTTGGAAAATGGCCATTATATTTTTGCCTGAAACAGAATCCAGGGCTCCTGTTGGTTCATCAGCCAGAATAACAGCCGGCTCCATACAAATAGCCCTGGCTATTGCGACCCTCTGCTGTTCTCCCCCTGAAAGCTGGGATGGCATATGCCGCATTCTATCTTCCAAGCCTACAGCCTCCAATGCACTGGCGGCCAGCTCCCGTCGTTTTCTGCCAAACTCCCCTCTGTAAATCAGAGGAAGCTGTACATTCTCCAGAGCATTCAGCCTAGGCAGCAGATGAAACCTCTGAAAGACAAAACCAATGAACTTGTTCCGTATGTCCGCAAGTTTACTGTCTCTCAATTTCTCTACTCTTTTTCCCGAAAGTTCATATGTACCGGACGTTGGATTATCAAGGCATCCAATAATATTAAGGAGTGTGGATTTCCCCGAACCTGAGGGACCCATTATAGAAACGAACTCACCTTCCTCAATGCTAAGGCTTACTCCGCTTAAAGCTTTTACCTCCACCTGTCCTACTTTAAAACTGCGAGTTATATTTTCAAGCTTTATTACTGACAAATATATACCCCCTAAACCATATACCTTTGAGTTTTATCAATATAGTATACAGTATACCATATTTATACATATTATCTTTAGTATTATTTTAATATTCTGTTACAATTTGTTTACACAAAATTGTTAGACGAGGTTGGTAACTTTTTTGTTTCATTTTTAAATATATTTTTGAAGAAAAATATCCAAATCCTTTTTATATTCGCATTGAAAAGGGTTGACCCGGAAAACAATCCGGACCAACCCTTAAATTACATAATAGGACTATTCTTATTATAGAACTATTCGCCTTCCATTTCCTTCCTGGCCTGTTCAATTATCTTTTCCACGTTCATAGCAGGAACCTCTTCGTATCTTTCAAACCACATCTTGAAATATCCTCTTGCCTGTGTCATTGACCTTAAGTCAATAGCATATTTAAACATTTCAGCCTGCGGCACTTCTGCTACTACCTGCTGAATGCCGCCTTCCTGCGGATTCATGCCAAGGATTCTCCCTCTACGTTTATTCAAGTCACCAATCACATCGCCCATATAGCTGTCAGGAATATAGACTTCAACATGCATTATAGGTTCAAGAAGTACAGGTGATGCTTCTGCCAGACCTTTCTTGTATGCAAGGCTTGCAGCTATCTTAAAAGCCATTTCCGATGAATCAACCGGATGGAACGAACCGTCTACCAGAGTTGCCTTCAGGTTAACCACAGGATATCCTGCAAGGACACCTTGAAGCATGCTCTCACGCAGTCCTTTTTCTACCGCCGGGAAATACTGCTTAGGCACAGCACCTCCAAATATCTTCTCCTCAAATGTCAGGTCTTCAGCTTCACCCGGTTCAAATTCTATCCATACATGACCATACTGGCCGTGCCCGCCGGATTGTTTCTTATGTTTTCCTTCAACCTTAACTTTCTTCCTGATTGTTTCCCTGTAAGGAACCTTAGGATCAATAAGGTTGACAGAAACACCGTATTTAACTTTCAACTTATTAACAATAACATCAAGATGCTGTTCACCTACACCTGAAATGAGGGTTTGATGGATTTCGGTATTCAACTCAACTTTGAAAGTAGGGTCTTCATCCTGCAGTTTTTGTAATCCGGAACTGATCTTTTCTTCGTCTCCCTTGGACTTTGGTTCAATCGCAAGGGATAATGAAGGTTCAGGGAACTCTATCTTATCAAGTACTACAGGGTTAGACTGGCTGCAAAGGGTATCATTAGTGTTTGTATTCTGCAGCTTTGCAACTGCCCCAATATCTCCTGCCACCAATTTATCAACCGGTATTTGCTTTTTGCCCCTAAGAACAAATACCTGTGAGATTTTCTCGGCTTTCTCAGTGGTAGTATTGTACACCGATGAATCGGATTTTATCGTCCCTGAGAATACCCTAAACATGGAAATCTTACCCACAAACGGGTCGGCAATAGTTTTAAATACAAGCGCTGAAAGTGCTTCATCAGGGGATACCTTCAGCTCTACAGCATCGTCCCCTCCTAATCTCTTTGCTTTGACAACCGGTTTACTTGCGGGAGAAGGCATAAATTCTATAATAGCATCCATAAGCAGTTGTACACCTGCATTATTCAACGCAGATCCGCAGAATACAGGAACTATTGATCCATCAGCTATGCCCTGGCTTAATCCCTTATTTATCTCTTCCTGTGTAAATGCTTCTCCCTCAAAGAACTTTTCCATTAGCTCTTCATCTGTCTCTGCTACCACTTCGTTTAAAGCTTCTTTTATCTCACTGATTTTATCATTCAGGCCTGCCGGTACTTCCGTTTCAATGAATTTACCCTTATCGAATTTCTTTGCCTTCATATTTATTACATCAACAATACCTACAAACTTATCCCCTTCCATAATAGGAATCTGGAAAGCTATAACACCTTTGCTGAAGGTATTGATCAACTGTTCGTAAACTTCAAAAAAATCGGCATTTTCTTCATCCATTTTACTGATATAAAACATCCTTGGAATACCGAGCTCATTTGCGTAATTCCATGATTTTTCAGTTCCTACAGCTACTCCACCCTTGGCGGGCACCAATATAACCGCGCTGTCTGCAACTCTTATGCCTTGTTTCACTTCTCCTACAAAGTCAAAATAACCCGGAGTATCAATTATATTAATTTTATGGTTTTTCCACTCACATGGAGCAATGGCAGTGCTGATAGAAATCTTTCTTCTGATTTCTTCTGGGTCATAGTCAGTTGTAGTTGTACCATCCTGTACTTTTCCGAACCTGTCCAATACTCCTGTATTGAACAACATTGCTTCCGCAAGAGTAGTCTTGCCAGCTCCTCCATGGGACATCAGGCAAACATTACGTAATTTTTCCACATTATAATCTTTCATAATAATTCCCCCTTAGTTAAGATTTCATGTTGGTACGTGGTCTCCGAACAAATTGCAATTATTTACTTTACTTTAATTATAATTCCTAAATATTAGGATAATAATTCATTTATTATGAGAAAATTACCCGTAAAACACATTTTTATTTAATATTCTATGTTTTTTTATTTATCCCTCTTTTTTATTATAGAAAATATAAACGGACGTTTCCTATTATATCAAAAGCATTTATTAAATAAAAGCTTTTAAAGCATATTTTATTAAATGACATGGGGCATACAGAAAATGTGTACCAATGGCACTATTTCTTGACTTTTCCCTGTTAACATTGTAAATTTAAAGGAGCAAACTTTAGAGTAAGTAATATGGTAGAATGGTAAATAATACTTATCAGATGCAAAAAATTAAAAGTAGGAGTGCAGTATGGGCTTGACTTTACTACTATGTCCAATTGGAGAACAGGAATTGGTTTTCCACTACAGCTTAGCATAGCAGCACTAATCCCAAAAGTATAAGTCCATGAGCACAGTAGGAAGGAATTGATATATCATGATTATTGTAATGAAACCTGGCTCGGGTGAAAGCCACATTACTGAAATTTCCAGGGTGCTTGAGTCACTGGGACTTGGTGTCCACATTTCCCATGGTACCGAAAGGACCATTATCGGTATAATCGGAGATAAAAGGCTACTAAGCGGAGTACCGCTTGAGCTTATGCCGGGTGTGGAAAAGCTGGTACCCATAGTAGAATCATATAAGCTGGCCAGTAAAACCTTTAGACCGGAGAAAAGCATTGTAGATGTTGACGGTGTAAAAATCGGAGGCAGTGAAATTGTAATTATGGCTGGCCCCTGTGCAATTGAAAACAGGGAACAAATACTTCAGGCGGCAAGAGCTGTGAAAAAATCGGGAGCTCAATTCTTAAGGGGTGGTGCATTCAAACCCAGAACATCCCCCTATGCATTCCAAGGACTTGAAGAAGAAGGTTTGAAACTGTTAAAGGAAGCCAAGGATGAAACAGGGCTTAAGATTATTAGCGAAGTCACCAGTGAGAAAGCTGTTGAAATTGCAGATAAGTATGTGGATATGTTCCAGGTTGGGGCACGCAATGCGCAAAACTTTCAACTTTTGAGGGAAATAGGACGTTCAAGAAAACCTGTATTATACAAGCGTGGTCTTTCCACAACCATAGATGAATGGCTTAATGCCGCTGAGTATATAATGAATGAAGGCAACTACAATGTTGTTTTGTGCGAGAGAGGTATACGCACATTTGAAACATCTACAAGGTATACACTTGATATAAGCGCTGTACCGGTAATAAATAGCTCAAGCCACCTCCCTGTTATAGTTGATCCAAGCCATGCGGCAGGTAAGTTTCAATATGTTATTCCCCTGTCAAAAGCTGCTATTGCAGCGGGAGCAGATGGCCTTATTGTGGAGGTGCATCCTAATCCCCGCTGTGCTCTGTCTGATGCCCCTCAGCAGCTTACGCCCAGTGACTTCGACAGGCTTTGCAAAGATATTAGCAGAATAGCTGAAATACTTGAAAGAGAGTTTAAATATGGTGGATAAAAAAATATCCGTTATTGGTCTGGGGCTGATTGGCGGCTCTATTGTGAAGGCTTTAAACAGGGCAGGTATAAAAAATATAACTGCGGTAGATATTGAAAGCAGGAATATTCAAGAGGCATTAGAGGAGGGTACTATTTCCTGCGGCTTTAATTCTGTAAATGATACCGTTCTGGATTCAGATATTATTTTTATATGCACATCTGTAAAGCACGCACTGGAATACATAAATATATTTGCTGGAAAAGTTAGATCCGGCTGTATAATAACCGATGTCTGCAGCACAAAAGGAGATATAATAAAACACATTGACCAAATGTCCACTCCCCCGTGTTTTATTGGAGGCCATCCGATGGCGGGTACCGAAAAAGCCGGATACTCGTCTGGATTCGCACATTTGTTTGAAAATGCTTATTATATCCTGACCCCCAGCAAAAGTACCACTGAACATGCATTAAACATAATGATGGAGCTAATAAGCAGTATAGGAGCTATTCCTGTACTGCTGGAAGCTGAAGAGCATGACAGGATAACCGGAAGTATAAGCCATGTGCCTCATATTATTGCTTCCGCTCTTGTAAACATGGTTAAGAAACTGGATTCACCTGAGGGAAAAATGCAAATGTTGGCTGCAGGCGGCTTTAAAGATATAACAAGAATCGCATCGTCTAACCCTGAAGTCTGGGAAAGTATTATATGTAGCAATAAAGTACTAATCAAAAGTATACTTGAGGAATACATCAATACTATAAAGAGCTTTTCAGAAATGATTGATAGAAACAGCCCTGAAGAAATCTATTATTTTTTTGAATCTGCCAGAGACTACCGTAATTCCTTTTCTTCAGATAAGAGGGGCCTGATTGCGCCTACATATGAAATTATAGTTGACGTAGTGGATAAGCCGGGTATAATTGGAGAGATTGCCACTATTTTAGGAAGTAACAATATTAATATTAAAAATATTAATGTAGTAAACAGCCGGGAATTTGAACAGGGTTGTTTAAGGATTAACCTTCCCGGCCCGGACAGTGTGGAAAACGCCCTAACACTGCTGCGAAAAAAAGGCTATAAAGCTTATAAAACCTTATAGCTTTTTTTCTTTTTCTCTTTTTTTCATTTCATTAAGCTTATAGCCGAGTACCATCAGGCTGTCACTTAAGTGTACATTTTCCACTATTACATTATACGGGAGTTTTAAGTCCATTGCTGAAAAATTCCATAGGGCTTTAATACCCATACGTGCTACCATGTCTGCAACTTCAGGGGTATGCTCGTAGGGCACGGTAAGGACAGCAATGTCAACCCTTGTCCCATTCATAAAGTCCTGTAGTGTGTCAAGATGCATTATTTCAATATTCCTTATTTTTTTCCCTATTAGTGCTTTATTTACATCAAATATACCTACAAGCTTAAAACCCCGCTTCTCAAAGTTGGTATAATTAGCAAGGGCGCGTCCCATGTTACCTGCTCCGATTATTATTGTCTGGTAATTATTGTTTAACCCTAGAATTTTTCCTATCTCCTTGTACAGCAACTCCACATTATACCCGTAACCCTGCTGCCCAAAGCCTCCAAAACAGTTCAAATCCTGCCTGATCTGGGAAGCAGTGATACCCATTCTTGAACTTAATTCCTTTGAAGATATTCTTACTATATCAAGCTTTAATAAATCCGCTAAATATCTGAAATACCTTGGTAAGCGTCTTATAACTGCACTTGAAATATTCTTTTTAAGATGCATCTTCCTTCTCCTTCTATATTTTTACAAAGCAGTTTTTCATATTATTGTATATTTTGGGAAACAAAAGTATCCACGATGTTATAAACAGATTATAACACCATTGTTATTTTATTGTCAATAATGCTGTTTGGATTACACTATTGCCCATATTGAGTCACTTAGAATATGCAAATTTTTTGCACAAAAAATGTACAAAACCCGCTATAAAGGTTTTGTACAAAGAATACATAATATAATATTTTATAATTACTAATAATTTACATTTTAAGTATACTATAAAGACAATTTATTGATTAAAGTAATTGACTATGCCATCTTTAATTGCTTCGGCAATTTTATACTGGTACTCTTCGGTACTCAGTTTTTTCTCTTCCTCCCTGTTTGAAAGGAAGCCGCACTCCACCATTGCAGATGTTGTCTTCAGGTTCCTGAAAATAATGATTTCTTCTTTTTTAACCAATGCCTCCCTTTTATTGTCAGGGTCCACCTTCTCCTTTAATGACCTCTGGATACTGACTGCCAACTTTCTACTCTCATCGGAATTGGGTGGAAAAAAGGCCTGAGCGCCGTAATATTGAGGTTGTTCAAACTTATTTAAGTGTATGCTTACAACTACATCAGCACCACCCTCATCCATTATTTTTTTCCTTCTTAATAAATCCTGCCTTCTTTTCTCTATAATATCTCTGGTACCAGGCTTATAATTCAGTACATCTTCTTCTCTTGTCATAATTACTCTGTAATTATCCTTCTCAAGCAGTTCCTTTACCTTAAAAGCAATTTTAAGATTGACATCTTTCTCCTTAAGCCCACTGTAATTACTTACTGCCCCCGGGTCTTCCCCTCCGTGTCCGGGATCCAATAGTACAGTTTTCTGTTGTTCCTGCTCATTAATTACTGAAGTAGCTTTATCCTTGTTGTAATTTAAGCTGAAAATTGTTATCAGAAGTAGGAATATCAATCCTACCAGTATTATATTGCTCTTTTTTAATACAATAATCATGGTATCCCGTCCCTATAATTAAATTCATTATAAGAATATTCAGGAACAGGTTGGACATATGCATAAAAAAACAACCAACAATTGATACAATAACAATCTTCTTATTTATCTTTTGCAATCTTTTTTCTGAAAACTTCGTTCAGCCGAATATCATAAAAGCCAGTTATGTAGCCCAGCATTGCTATTGCGGGAACAACTAGCGATGCTATTGCATATGAAACAGCATTTGTACCTGTAAATCTTAAAATAAAGAAAACCGGTCCCAATATAGTTTTTAAAGCCAGTTCTTTCAAACGGTTAGCTGTTGGATTATTTAATACTATTAAAGGATATATGATTTCCAACAGTATAACAGGTGAAAAACCAATCAGTCCAATTATCAATCCCTTCAAAGGGTATACTTTTAAAGGATTTTCGGAACGTTTTTCTTTTTTGGCTAAACTATTTAAGTTTGAAAACAACATGGAAAACATAGGTATAAATATTAGGATAGAGTATATCGGAAGCCAGTTTGAAAACCTTTCTCCTGTTATTACTATAAATGGGTAGAGGAATACAATAAAAAACACCAGTGATATCAAATAATTTCCAAAAACCTTTGCACCACTCTTTAAATAATTCATAAATGCTCCTTCCATACTTATTGTCTTCTTCTGTCTAATACATAAACACTTCCCTTAATTGATTTAGCCTTCATTTTTAACTCAGCAGCTATCTCCGCAACACAAAAGTGGTCTGCTAAATTTCTGTTTTTATTAGAAAGCACTGCCAATGAAACACTCATTATTGGATATTCAGTTGAATTCCCTCTCCTATCTGTTGTCTTTATAAACCCCTTCAACCTGTCTTTTATTGTATAAAGAGAGGGAATCCTTTTATCAAAATCTAATATAATTGCTTTGCAAATGGATTCTGCACAGTCCGGTACAGTAATAATAATAAAGTCATCACCACCAACGTGCCCTATAAAATCCCCCGGGGTACCAAATAAATGCACATTGTCGGAAATAATATCTGCTGTAAGCTTAATAGCCCTGTCTCCGCATGCAAACCCATACACATCGTTATATGCTTTAAAATCATCCAGGTCAGCATATATAACTGAAAAAAGACTGCCTTTTGCTATCCTATGGTTGATTTCAGTTTGTACTTCAATATTTCCCTGAAGCCCTGTCAGCGGGTTGGCCCATCTATTCCTGTCAATACGTATAAGGGTATTTCTTACTCTGCTTAACAGCTCCCTGGGATTAAAAGGCTTTACAATATAATCATCAGCACCAGATTCCAGACCTGCCAGCTTGTCATCCTCGCTATCCTGGGACGTAAGCATGATAATCGGTATTAAATTATTGCTTTCATTGGCCCTTAAAGTTTTACATACTTCTAACCCATTCATACCGGGCATAATCAAATCAAGCAAAACAAGGTCAGGCTTTTCTTCAGCAACCTTGCGAATGCCTTCCTGACCATCGGATGCAGTAACAACTTCGTAGTTTTCTGCCTCCATAATATCCTTTATATATTTTACCATCAGCTCAGTATCATCTATAATGAGTATTTTCTTTTTGAACATTTGCCTTCTCCCGGGCTTAAAACAAATTCACCAAAGTAAACAACAGCTTATAGATGATTATATATCAAATATTCAATTTTTTGAAGCTAAATAAAAGCCCTGCATTTAATAATAAACACAATATATGTTATACTACTTTTAAAGGAGTGATTATATATGGCAACGTTTTGCAGCTGTGGTTCATTAATAATAGAAAACCGCTGCACCAATAAAAAATGCAATATCAAAATAAGTGAAAAAGGTGTTTCGAGAATCAAAAAGGCTGATACCGGAAAAGTCCCGGCAAAAAAGCCCTCTAAAAGCCGCAGGGCATCAAAGTGCATAACATACAACCTTTATGACATGGAGCAGCCTGAACACAATGCTGCAGGTGAAAAGGCATGACTGGCAGTAATCCTTTCTAAAGCTGTTATGAATAAAGGTTCTATAATAAATGTTGGGGTGGCTAAAGAGATAATTCTTTAACTCTCCAACATTTTTTATATAATAAATGAGCATAGAGTTAAAATCTCAAGTAAAATGAAGTTATCACCAAATCATTTTGAAAGGAGATTCAATCTATGCTCTACCCTAATTATACAGAAGAATTACTTGGTTTAAAAGATATTTCTCTTAAACATGTGGAAAGGTGTGATAACAAGCTCTTTATTCATATAGAAATGCATAAGAGGATACATAAATGTCCCCGTTGTGGAGAGTGGACAAGCAAGGTACATGATTACAGGAAGCAGCCAATAAAAGACATTTCCGCCTTTGGTGAAATGACAGTCATTTATTTACGGAAACGAAGACATGTATGCCCTATGTGCAGTAAAAGGTTTTATGAAACCGTCCCTTTCCTACCACGGTATTACCGCATAACAAACCGTCTAGCAGCTTATGTTATTAAATCCTTGAAAGATGTGGGGTCAATGAAAAGCGTATCAAACTTGGTTAATCTCTCTCCACCTACAGTAGCCAGGATATTTGACCATGTTGGATATTCTAATACCTCTTTGCCAAGGGTTATATCTATTGATGAATTCAGAGGGAATGCAGATGGGGAGAAGTTTCAATGTATAGTAACAGACCCCGAGCACAGGAAGGTAATAGATATATTACCCAACAGGAAAACAGAAGATATGGCTAAATATTTTCTTGGTTACAAAGATCGCAAGGTAGTTCAGCATGTAGTAATTGATATGAGTGGGCCATTTCGCACTCTTGCCAAAAGTCTATTTCCTCGTGCGAAAATAATAGCAGATAGATACCATGTTGTAAGACAAGTGATGTGGGCGTTTGAAAATGTAAGAAAAGCTGAACAAGTAAAGTTTTACGATTCCCGAAGGAAATACTTCAAGAGAAACAGACGAGTTCTGCTGAAAAAACCAGAGAATCTAACTGAAGAGGAAACAGACCAGATAGAAGCAATGCTAAAAATATCAGAGAGGCTAAGACAAGCTTATTTATTAAAGAACGAATTTCACAAGCTTATGGACTGTAAAAACAGAGATGATGCCAGAAAACAACTTGGAATCTGGAACATGATTGCTACTGGTTACGATCTACCTGAGTTCCAGGCATGCATAAGAACTTTTGTCAATTGGAGCGAAGAAATACTTAACTCCTTTGAGTATCGCTTTTCAAATGGTTATACAGAGGGTGTCAATAACAAGATTAAGGTAATCAAGAGAAATGCTTTTGGTATAAGGGATTTCAAAAGGTTTAGAAACAGGATACTACACGTTATGTCATAGGAACAGGCATGGGATACAGATCACCGTCAGCCTTGTGAGGAGCAAATACAGGCTGTTATCAGGCGAAGCTGAAATGCGGTATCAGGAACATAAAGGTTTGCCACGGACGGCAAAGCCGCCAGCGCTAAGGCAGGATGCCGATTCGCTGGCGCACGCATTACAGCGAGCCAAGTCAAATACAGCCTGTTTGAGACGAACCGGCTGCGGACATCTGTACCTCCATGCCTGATAAGTATAAAAAATCCAGAGAATAACTTTTTATGGTCATCCTCTGGAAATCATCAATACTTTATTTTACTTGAGCCCCACCCCAACAATTGACGTAGAGCCGGAATTGCTCCCTACGCCCACAATATCAGCCTTAACCCCGGCTAAATCGACATCGGGAAAGTTTTTTTACTCAACCTTAACCGGTTTGCCTGTCTCATAGGATTTCTTTGCAGCCAACCCGATCAATACAGGCTTTAAACCATCTATACCTGTAACAGGAGTTTCCTTGTTATTGAGTATGCTGTCGAAGAATTCCTTCACCTCGTCAACAAAGGAATCTTTATATCTTTCTAAAAAGAAATATTTCGGCTTGTCGCTGAATACACCATCCTCAGTGCTTAAAACTGCCGAGCTGGGAGTATCGTTTGAAACTGCCACGCAGCCCTTTGACCCGAATACCTCTACCCTTTGGTCATAACCATATGCAGCCCTTCTGCTGTTGTCAATAACACCTATTGCACCGTTGGCGAATTTAAGAGTGATTACAGCCGTGTCCACGTCTCCTGCTGCGCCTATTGCAGGATCAACAAGAACTGCAGCATTTGTATACACCTCCACCACCTCGCTGCCGGACAGATACCTTGCCATGTCAAAATCATGTATGGTCATGTCAAGGAAAATCCCTCCGGATACTTTGACATATTCAATCGGTGGAGGCTGCGGGTCTCTTGACGTTATTTTAATTATGTGGGGGTCTCCAATTTTCCCTTCTCTGACAAGCTCGCGGACTTTTTTGAAGTTATGGTCGAACCTTCTGTTAAAGCCTACCTGGAATTTGACACCGGCTTTCTTAACAGCGTCGAGGGCCTGATGTATCCTGCCCAGGTTGAAATCGATGGGCTTTTCGCAGAAGACGTGCTTTCCAGCGTTGGCTGCTTCAATAGTTATCTGCGAATGAGTGTCTGTCGACGAGCAAATCATTACCGCATCAATTTCAGGATCGTTTAAAATCTCTTTGTAATCGGCATAAACATTTTTGATGCCCAATCCGTATGCCCAATCCTTTATTTTATCCGCATATATATCCGCAATTGCCCTTACCTCAACATAGTTGATGTTAAAAAGCACATTTTCAGCATGAAGTTTTCCTATCCTTCCTGCGCCGATAATGCCAAGTTTAATCTTTTTTTCCATAAAATCCTTCTCCTTTTACATTTTTATTTTTTGTACATTCCTTTGCTTTTGCGCTGCTATAGGCCTGTCTTCTCCCTTATGAATCTCCTTGCTTTTATGGCATATTCAAGAGGGTCGGCTTTGGAAGGGTCCTGCTCAGCTTCAACAACAAGCCAGCCTGCATAGCCGTTTTCAGCAAGAATTTTGAATAAAGGATCGTAGTTTATCATGCCGTCGCCGGGTACTGTAAATACTCCTTCCTTTACTGCCTTTAAAAAGCTCCAGTTTTCTTTCTTCACTTTTTCGAGGACTTCTTTTCTTACGTCTTTGAGGTGGACATGCCTAACCCTCTTGACATATTTTCTCAATACGGCTTCAGCATCTACATCTGAAAAAACAAGATGGCCTGTATCAAACAGCAGATAAACATAGCCGGCATCAGTCATATCCATAAGCCTGTCTATTTCTTCAAAGGTCTGGACGCCTGTCCCCATGTGATGGTGGTATGTCAGGACCATCCCTTTTTCTTTAGCCAGTCTGCCCAGTTCATTAAGCCCATCGGCGAGCCTTTTCCATTCTTCATCTGTGAAGCAGGGTTTTCCGGCAAGAACAGGCACATCCATCATCCCCTGTATGCTGTGCCCCTGTTCTGCAGCTCCTATCACCCTGGCGCCAACTTCATAAAGAAAATCTCTGTGCTTTATGAAAGCGTCAACGGTTTCCTCAAGAGGCCTTGTCGTAAGGAATGAACTGAACCAGGCATTGCAGATTGATATGCCTCTTAAATCAAGAGCCTTCTTCA
The DNA here is from genome assembly GCA_050953835.1 of Acetivibrionales bacterium. Classification (GTDB taxonomy): domain Bacteria; phylum Bacillota; class Clostridia; order Acetivibrionales; family JBMNNH01; genus JBMNNH01. The sequence goes on from JBMNNH010000013.1 coordinate 29,553, forward strand.
ATACTTCCGGGTCCTTAGGATATTTGTTTCCTATCTCGCTGCCTGTGAATCCTGCAAGCGCCATTTCGCTTACGCATTGCTCAAAAGTGTTTTCTCCCCCAAGCTCAGGCATGTCATCATTAGTCCAGGCTATAGGCGCAATGCCAAGTTTTACTTTTTCCCTGTCAAACATATTCTGCTCCTCCTGCAATCTCATTGAAAGATTATTTGCATTAACCTATTGCATATCTTATTAATACTTCCTAGCCCTGTCCAGTTCTTTCCTAACTCTTTCAGAGGCCTTTACAACACTGTCCTTTTGAGCCACTTCGGCGCTGCCTACCCTCCACCAGGACTCATAATCGTGGGTCATCGTCTTTGGAAGCACCTTTATATCAATGAGTGTCGATACAGCTTGCTTCTTTGCATCCTCTATAGCTTTTCTTAATTCATCCTCATTCCTCACCGTATAAGTTTTGCAGCCGTAGCTTTCCGCATTTTTGGCAAAGTCTACCGGCACCAGCTTCCCATCCAGCTTTCCGGTCTTGGGATTCCTGTACCTGAACTCGGTACCGAAGCTTCCCATCCCGTGGCCCATTTGAAGGTTGTTTATGCAGCCGAAGGACATGTTGTCAAATACCACCACATTTATCTTCATGCCTTCCTGGATGGAAGTTACGAGCTCGGAGTGAAGCATCATGTAGGACCCATCCCCCACAAATGAGTATACTTCTTTATCCGGGCATGCTATTTTCGCTCCCAGCGCCGCGTTTACTTCATACCCCATGCAGGAATAACCGTATTCCATGTGGTACGTATTGGGCTTTTTCGCTCTCCATACCCTTTGCATGTCCCCGGGCAGGCTCCCTGACGAGCCTACTACTATTGCGTCATCCTCCAGCATTTCATCCAGTATTCCCAGTACCCTTGTCTGGGTCAGGCATGAACCGGTCTGTTCCCCGAATTCTCCCAATACATGGTCTATGTGCCCTGCCACTTCGGGTTTAAAACCTTCACCTGTGTACTTTAAGGTATACAGCCGTTCCAGCTCCCGGGCCCATTTCTCCTTCGCTTCCTTTATTTCCGCCGAATACGACGACTTGTAGCCTGCCTTCTTTAGCTCTTCCGCCAGCATTTCCAGGGCAACCCTTGCATCGGCTACAACCTTTACCGCATCTAACTTATATGCGTCAAATTCCGCTACGTTTATGTTTACGAAATCCACATCCGGGTTCTGGAACAGCCACTTGGAAGAGGTTGTAAAGTCGGTATACCGGGTGCCCACGCCGATAACCAGGTCCGCCTCCTTCGCTATTGTATTGGCTGCAAGGTTTCCCGTCGTCCCTATTCCTCCCAGATTCAACTCATGATTCCACACAATCGCGCTTTTGCCCGCCTGTGTCTCGCCAAAGGGGATGTTAAATTCCTCGGCAAATATTCTAAAAGCTTCCGCCGCCTCCGAATACCTTACCCCTCCCCCCGCATATGAGGATAGGCTTTTTCTTTGCCTTTATGAGCTCAACGGCATCTTTTACCATCTCTTTTGTTGGCGGCCTTCTTTCTATACGGTGCACTCTTTTTTTGAAAAATTCTACCGGATAGTCATAGGCTTCTCCCTGTACATCCTGTGGCAGCGCAATGGTTACCGCCCCTGTGTCTGCCGGGTCGGCAAGCACCCTCATAGCATTGATCATGGCAGTCATAAGCTGCTCGGGACGGTTGATCCTATCCCAGTATCTGCTTACGGCACGGAAGGCGTTATTGGTTGTTATATTAAGGTCATGATAGTGTTCTATCTGCTGGAGCACCGGGTCAGGCTGCCGGGATGCATAGGTATCTCCCGGCAGGAACAATACCGGAATACGGTTGGCGCTTGCTGTCGCCGCTGCTGTTACCATGTTTGCCGCTCCCGGGCCCACCGATGAGGTGCACGCATATATTTGCTTCCTGTGGCTCTGCTTTGCAAATCCCATCGCGGCGTGCGCCATTCCCTGCTCATTCCTGCCCTGGTGCACTATGAGGCCTCCCGGATCCTGTTCAAGCGCCTGGCCTAGCCCCAGCACATTCCCATGCCCGAACAAAGTAAAGACACCTTTTACAAACTTTTGCTGCCTGCCGTCAAATTCAACATATTGGTTGTCAAGAAATTTTACAAGCGCCTGCGCCATGGTAAGTCTTACGGTCTTCATGTTAAATTACCCCCCTTTAACCTCGTATACTTATTTTTCAGGCCATATCCTTGCGTCTTTGTTTAACAGCCACTTGTGCTCAGGCACAAAAATCCTTTCATCGAAGGGGCTGTTTTCCAGGTGCCTTATAACCCATATATAGTACATGGCATATCCTGGAGCAGCAACCTGCGAATGTGTGACTTCATTTATGATTACAGCCGTATCATTGTTCCTTACCTTAAAGACTTCCTCACCGGATTCGGAGTACCCAAAGCCCTGCTGGGGATAGAACTTGTAAAAGTATATCTCAGGCTGCGGGTGATGATGAGGGGGATAGCTGGACCATTTCCCCGGGTAATTGATAACTTCTCCAACAACAAGGTTTGAATAGTCAGCGTTGGATAAATCAAATATGGTCCTTACAATTCTTGTGGACGTTTCTCCCAGGGTTCCTTTTCCGAATTCCTCAACCCTGCAGTCTTTATCCGAGTAAAGCCTCGGATTAAACATACGCTCATTATACGTCTTTGTTACGGATATTTCGGCTTCCTCGGATAAAGCTGTAATTTTTACTGTTTCCCCCGCAGGCACATGCAGGCACCATGGGCCTTCATCAAGGAACGAATTCCGTCTTATGGTTTTTTTGTTGTTTCCCCATTGGAAAGTTATTTCTCCGCATATCAAAAGGTATGCGCGTTCCTTATTTTCGGAGTTGACCTCTTCTTTAGCTTTATCCAGTTTTAAAATTCCAAAATCCATCAACGTATTATTTTCTTTTTCATCAAGGCTGGTAATCGGGTTGTAACCAGTTTTAAAGGGCTGCTTCTGTCTTATTAGCACTTTGACACCTCCTATTCTTCAAGTGCCGGTACAATTATTTGGTTTTCCTATCCAGCACCTTTTTTACTTTTGCTGCAATATCCTCCCAGGTCATCTCGAACCTCTTAATCAAGTAATCAGCCGGGCCCACTTCCCCGAAGAGGTCTTTTACTCCCACCCGCTCCAGCGGGATGGGTGCATTTTCCGCAAGAACCTCGGCCACCGCAGACCCCAGCCCGTTTATTATGCTGTGGTTTTCTGCAGTGACTACAGCTCCTGTTTCTTCAGCACACTTTATTATCATTTCCCTGTCTATGGGCTTTAGCGTGAATATATTGACAACCCTTACCGATATCCCCTCTTTTGAAAGGAACTCCGCGGCTTTTAGCGCCTCGTCCACCATGATTCCCGTGGCAAAAACCGTAACGTCCTTTCCTTCTTTTAGCTGGACTGCCCTGCCTATCTCAAAAGTGGAGCCTTCCTCATATATTTTTACCGCATTCCTCCTTAGCAGGCGCATATAGAATACGCCGTACCTGTCAACCGTTTGTTCGAGTATGCTTTTCAGCATCACACTATCAGCTGGCTCCATTATTGTTATGCCCGGCACATTCCTCAATATCCCCATATCCTCAAAGGGCATGTGGGTGCCGCCGTTAAACGCAGCGGTAACGCCCGGGTCGCTCCCGGTTATCCTTACGTTCAGCCTTGCATAGCCGCACGAAAGGAATATCTGGTCAAAGCAGCGCCTTGTGGCAAAAGGGGCAAAGCTGTGCGCGAAGGGGATTTTTCCGGTCGCTGAAAGCCCTGCTGCAACTCCTATCATGTTCGCCTCCTGCACTCCTACGTCAAATGTCTTTTCAGGAAATGCCTTTTGGAAGGGAATCATGCCCATTGATTTCATGAGGTCCGCATCCAGCACTACAATCCTGCCATCTTTTTTTGCCAGCTCAATCAATGTGCTGCAGTACGCATCCCTCATTGCAATTTCTTCTTTCACCCTGTTCTTCGTGATGACCGCACTCATGACCTCACCGCCTTATCAAGTTTTTCTTCAAGTATCGCCAGGGCTTCTTCCATCTGCTGTCCACTTACCGTCATATGATGGTTGTCAACAATCTCTTCCGCAAAGCAGCAGCCTTTTCCTTTTACGGTGTGGAGCACTATGACAGATGGCTTTCCTTTGGCTTTTTTTGCGTTTTCTACCGCCTCGTAAATTTCTTTTACGTTATGCCCGTCAATTTCCCGTGCGTTCCAGCCGAAGCTTTCAAACTTCGCTTTTACATCGCCCAAATCATTGATATCCTTTGTATACCCGTCAAGCTGCTGCTTGTTGTAGTCTACAAATGCTATAAGGTTGTCAAGCTTCTGCTGGGCCGCAAGAAGGGCTGCTTCCCATACCTGGCCTTCCTGGAGCTCTCCGTCGCCAAGTATCAGGTAAGTGGTGTTTTTCCTGCCATCCAGCCTGTTCCCAAGGGCTATGCCTACAGCCGCCGACGATCCCTGGCCCAAGGAGCCGGTGGTCATGTCTATGCCGGTTGTTAAATTTTTGTCACAATGGCTCGGCAAAGAGGTACCCGGTTTATTTAATGTCTTTAGCTGCTCTATCGGGAAGTAACCTTTTAGCGCCAGCGCTGCATATATGGCAGGCCCGGCATGCCCTTTCGAGCACACCAGCCAGTCCCTGTCCTCCCATTTTGGGTTTTTAGGGTCTATGTTCATCACTCCGCCATACAGCACCGCAAGGGTGTCCACTATGGACATGGCGCCTCCAAGGTGCCCAAAACCCAGGTTCCCTATTTCCTTTAGGGTTTCTATCCTTATTTTTAAGGCGAATACCTCTAATTCTTTTACTTTTTCTTGGCTTATCATATCTACCTCACAAGATCCTTATTTGTAATTTTTTTGCGAAGCCTTTTTCATAGCTTCAATAAGCGGCAATTTCTTTCCTGAAAGGAACCTTACCATAGCCCCTCCCGCGGTGCATACGTAGTTTATCTTTTTAAGGTCTATAAACCGCGATGCCGCGCTTACGGTATCTCCCCCGCCTATAACCGAATACCCTTTCGCATCGGCTATGGCGTTCCATATCTCTCTGGTACCGTTTTCAAAAAGCTTGTTTTCATATACACCCGCCGGCCCGTTTACAAATATTGTGTCAGCGCTTTCAATAACGCCCTTAAAAATTTCTATGGTTTTCTCCCCTATGTCCATAAACATTTCATCTGGAGGAAGCTCATCCACCGCTGCCTCGCACCTCTTCCCGTCCTTTTCATAAGCCAGGTCCAAAGGCACTGCTATTTTACCCGGATAGTCGTTAAGGTACTCTTTGGCAGGGGCTAAAAAAACGTCAAGGGACCTGTCCTTTATGAATTTTTCCTTCTTTTGGCCAAGCGAAATGCCCTGGGCCATAAGCATTATCTCTCCCGTTACGCCGCAGGCTAATATCTTGTCGGCCGTGCCATTCTGGAGCACCTGCTTCATCATACCGAAGGCATCGGATATTTTTAAGCCTCCAAGGACAAACACCGACGGCTTCTCAGGCATTTCCATGACCTTTGTAAGGGCTTCTATTTCATCCATCAAAAGCTTGCCGCCTGCTGTGGGGAGCATCTCCTGGAACGCTACCATTGATGGGGCGTTCCTGTGCGCTGCCGCAAAGGCGTCATTTACATAGCAGTCCACCAGTGGGGCAAGACTCCTTACAAGATAGGTGCTAAGCATCTCTTCCGGCTTTAGCTTTACAGCATCCTCAAAGGTCGATACTTCTTCGGTGAGGTACCTCAAATTCCCCAGAAGGATCGCTTCCCCCGGCTTCAAGGCTTTTACCGCCTCCTGCGCCGCAGGCCCGCATACGTCATCAATGTATTTCACCGCAATGCCAAGCAATGCCGAAAGCTTTTGTGCATGCTCCTCCATAGGTATAAGGTTGTGATAGTCAAGGGTGTCCCCCTGATGGGCTATTATTGCAAGCTTTGCCCCTTGGTCCAGCAAGTATTTTATCGTTGGTATACTCTTTTTTATCCTGTTCTCATTGGCAATCCTCTTTGTCGCAGGGTCGATTGGCGAGTTGATATCCACCCTTAACAGCACTGTCTTCCCGCTATAGTCCAGAGCTTCCATCGGCCTTATGCCGGACATTGTTTTTACTTCCATCTTCCCATCCCCAAATATTTATTTGTCATTCCGACAGCCTCAAGCCTGTCTGTCTGCATTTCCATCGCAGCCCTAATGGCGTCCATGCTTTCTGGAATAACAACCGCTTCCTGCGGTATGTTGATTGCGTACATTATGTCATCGCCAGAATTTACTATAGACTCCTCCCATACAGCTATTTCATACATGTCTCCTCTGGGATTTCCAAGATCCCTTGCGTACCTGAACAGCGAAGCGTTCCCTAAAAAGCCGTCCGCCAGTCTCACTACCCTGATTCTTGGGTGCTCATTGAAGAATTCCAGCAGGTTTTCCTTGGAAATCTTTTGCTTGGTTTTTGCTACAACTGTAATTATATGCCCGTGTGTCACAGGGGTGTGGACAAGGATGCCTGTGGCGTCTATATGCGGCATGATGGTCATAAGGTCTACAGCCTGGTGGCTGGGCGCCTTGTCAACCTGGAGCGCGTTTGTGAGCCCCCTGTGGTAGTCGCCTGGGTCGGCAACACGCCTTATTATGGTTATGGCTACCTTTTCAACCCCAACCTTCCTGTCAATGCAATCAACTGAGCGGATCAGCCCTGTTGTGTTGCACGACGTAAGCTTTAGAAACTGTTTGCCGACACCTTTTTCATAGTTGGCATAGCCGTGGAAGAATACGTCTGCCACGCTGTTTTTCTCCCCGCCCTGGAAGATGGCTTTTTTACCGTACCTCTGGTAGAGCTCCTTATTTTTTGCGCCAACTCCCGCGCTTGTTGAATCCAGTATAACGTCGCACTGCCGGATAAGGTCTTCGAGTGAACCTGAAACGGGGATTTTGGCCTCATCAAAAAGCTTCTGGTTCTCGGGAAGCGCATTATACAGCTTATATGGCATCCCTTTTTCTTTTAGTGCCCTCACAGCCAGGGTGGGAGCCACATCCGCAACTCCTACAAGCTCCATATCCTTCTGCTGCGCCACTCCGTCCGCCAGCCTCTGGCCTATTACTCCGTAGCCCGCTACTCCTACTTTTACCAATTCCATCTCCTCCTATCATCTCTTAATATAAGCTATATATTATTCAATATCAAAATACTTGCCTACTACAGCTTCCGTCTTTTCCTTACCGACCCTGATGGCCTTTTCGACATCCCAGTCCCAGTACTCAGGCCTGAAAAGCTCTACAGAAACCATTTCACTGTAGCCGATTCCCTTAAGCGTTCCCAGAATTGAATCAAGGTCGACTGCGCCTTCTCCGGGCCATAGCCTCTTATCATCCCTTAATGCACCAACCGGCAGGTCCTCTGAATCATCTATATGGAATATGAATATTTTCCCTGCATCGGCCTTCTGCAAATCCTCTATTCTTGAACCCATGGCATGGAAGTGGAAGCAGTCGAGAACCATTCCAACGCTGTCCCTGTTAACTGCCTTGATAATATCGTAAGTCTGTCCGAAGGTGTTTACAGAGCAGTTCGGATATCCTACAAACTCATATGCAAGCTTTACACCGTATTTTTCAGCGCAGTCCGCCAGATCGTTCAGCACCCTGATTGACTCTTCCTTTATCTGTGCCTTTGTATATCCGCCTATATCAAAAGTAGGCACCACAACTATCTTTTTGCAGTTGATCTTTTCGCCCACTTCACACAGGAACTTCAGGTCATCCTTTATTTGCTTGTATCCTGCTTCATCCCTGAATGTAATAAACTCCAGCGCATTAAATGCATATGGTTTAATCCTGCTTTTTTTAAAAAAATCTGCAAGGTCTTCCGCTGTATTTGTTTTTAGGTAGTCCCTGAGTTTATCCAGCCTGATTTCTATGAGCTCATAACCGTATTTTTCACAGAGCTCAAGGTCTTTCTCCAATGTTGATTTCTTCATTGTAGTTGCTTGATTAAAACAGATTTTCATATTTCTCCTTACCCCTTTACATAAGAATAATCTCTCAAATATCTATTAAACCCTTTTTAAAAATTAAGTTTTAGCGATTGCTCTTTTTCTTATCCAAAATAACAGCTCCGATTATTATCACACCTTTAACAATTGACTGCCAGTACGAGTTGATATTCATTAAATCCATACCGTTGTTAATAACTCCTATTATCAACGCGCCAATGATTGTTCCCTGAGCTGTTCCAATACCACCACTACTTAAACTCGTTCCTCCAATAACTGCAGCTGCTATCGCGTCAAGTTCATATCCTACCCCTACTCCTGGCTGATCAGACTGTATTCTTTCTGAAAGAGATATACCAGCTAATGCTGCAAGAAATCCAGCGTAAGTAAAAACAATTCCTTAAAACACCTTTCAGCGTAATAAGGAAAGAGTTTATACCTATTTATATTTTTTTGAGCCTCTAGCCTCCTGCATAACCTCTTTTAAGCGTTTAATGTAATATTTGTAGTTTTCTAACGGAGTATCTGGCGGTGCTTGGTGATCTAGACAAGGAAGGTATCCCCCTTGTTTTATAACTGGCATAATTCTTTCAAACTCTTTATTTATCGCGTCCTTCCCTTTCGATAACTCTAACTTATTAAAACCCCCAATAAATTTTAAAGCAGGATATTTCTCTCTTACTGCAACAATATCCATCCCTCCATGAACGTCCATTGGCAAAAAACCATCAATCCCCGCTTCTAAGAAATTCGGGATTAGCACATTAAATTCTCCGTCCGTATCCACAAAAACATTTTCTATACCTTTACTTTTCAAAAATGGTATTAGACGCTTATAATAAGCTCCAACAAACTCATCGAAAAGTGCAGGAGACAACATAGGCCCATTGGATCCGCTTAAATCTTCCTCAAAAAAGACAACATTAGGAGATATGATATCAAAAATTTTGCCCAATTTATCCATATACACCTGCAAAACAAACTCATTCATATCGTGCAGCATTTCTGGATAATCGTAGAAAGCCATCATGTGCTCTTCTATGCCCATAAGCATCCTGGGCGTCCAAAAAAATCCCGATGCTCTGAATCTTATGGAATAGTCACCTTTATCATGTCCTTCTTTATAGGGACCATAAATTTTCTGAATATTTTCATCCGTACAGTATTTTTCAATTTCTTGCTGAACTTTTTCTTTTAATTTATACCAGTCTTCCTCATTTGATACTACAGGCTTAAGATCCTGCACCAAATCACTATTTTTATAATACTTTCTTTTCCATCCATCTTTGTCCATCTTTATAACAAAATCTGTTGTTTCTTCAATCACCTTCTCCTCAAAGCATTGAAACGGAACTCTGAAAGCTATTCTTTTTAATGGATCAAATCCCAAAGACTGCTCGTAGTTGTAAACCTCCTCCGTCATCATACAATTCAGATATTTTTCCTCTGGAGCTATTTCCCTGTCCTTGGGCCAATATAAGTTATCAGTTGGTATAGTAGGGAAAACCAATTTCTCTCTAAAACGCTTAGATAACCCTTCACCTTCCCATTTTTCTATCGTCTTTTCCCACGGATAAAAAGTTTCTTCCACAGAACCTCTATCCAAACCATCATTACTAAAAGATAATGTTGCTTTTTCTCTCTCTCTGTAATTCATACAAATACCTCCATAAATAACTCGGTAGCTTCAAACCATCAGTTTGAATATTCCGTTTTCAGTTTGTATAAACGGATAGTTCCATCCCCTAAAAAATGATTTAATAAGCCATTTTAAGGGAATAGGCTATCCATTCCGGTTTATATTTTTAGTTCCTACTAGAAAAGAGTATTTTCTTGCTCGTAAGATACAGTAAACTTTACATCTTTATTCTATCATTAAAGTCTGTTAGCGTTGCTTCTTTTACCAGTTGGCTACAGCAAGGCCCGACTGGCCACGTTTATTAAAAGAAAAACACCCAAAAATTGCGTATATCAACCCTGCACTATATTGCGCATGATATCTGCCCATTCCCATACACGCTCAGGATGATGATTTACCGTCGATATATCTTTGAGTGTAAACTCACATGGGCAGTTATATTTGACTGCCACAGCAAGTAGTCCGCACAGATCTTTTCTTATTTTTTCCGGGTTCCACGCCGTACTCAAGAGGTCAGCAGGACTGGGTTTGCAGGAGAATACATACTTGCCCTCCATCTTCTCCGCCATACGCTCATAATTTTTGACCCATGCACTTACTGATATCTTACGTATATTTGGTATTGTCTTGACAAAATCCATCCTGTCATCCAGCGGTTCACAGCAGCCATAGTACCCCAGGCCAAAGCGACCGTACCATTTCTTAGCATATTCAAACTCGAACTCGTTGTGTTCTTCGGGTGATACTAAGTACAACATCTGTGCCATGCCAAATGTCCACAAGTCAATAGTACGCGGCTTCTCAGGATTATACCCTTCTGCAGGCAGCAAATCCGTCCACGCTCCGGTACAATGCACCTGCTGCTGGGGATGTCCCAAAAGGCCCTTCTCCTCAAGTTGGTTAAGCATATCCAAATAAACGTTTGTAACATGGTTAATTGTCTTATGCATAAATTCTGGTCTGTCAACCATATCATAAATGACTCTTTCCAATCCACGCCACATAACGATGTAATCCCATGGGCTAAAGTATGGAGTATAGCCGTCCATGCAGACATCTAATATGCCATCCAACGCATCATGCGCCATTTCTGCGCGTTCATTCGTTTCTTCTATATCGAGATATATGTCCGGGGCAGTAATTTTCTGTAAATCCTCTTCAGTTTGAATTTGGTCGGCATATAAGTGAGCTTGTACCATATTTTCTTTTTCAAATGACCTTGTTTCTTCATTGATTTTTATTCCCAGATCGGGAATTGCCCCTGACACTTCATAGATACCGGCACTATTCTTTGGTATGATAACTCCATTGATGATTTTCGGTATATATATGATGGGCTCATAAACGAAATCGTCACGGAAATGTTTCCATCTATATAGCTGGCGCCTTAGGTTCATTTCTATTTCTTTATAAAACATATTCTCGCATTGAAGCGTTAACTCATCATCTACATTCATCTCGTTCCATGGCAACTCGTCGATCATGAACATGGGACGTTCCGGCTTAAGTCTATGCAACGCATACCACTGCCGTTTGGTCTCTTGCTGAATAGGCAAAGCCGCTATTTCAGCATACTGGGTTGCAAGTTTACGTAATATTGCTTTGTCCTTAGCAAACATTTTAACACCTCTCATTTTATTTTAGTACACTCTCGTAAACTTAGAGATCTTTAATTTTATATATTTCAAGGTTTAGCTTGAAACTTCACCTATACTTTTTGCTCAATTTTAATGGAACTTCTAACCAATTAATTTACGCTTTATGGCCTGACTTTACGCCTATTATTGCCGAGATATTGCCATGTCGGGCGAACTGACTAAAGCAGGATAACCGCCATGCCGGTTATCCTGCTTTATCACTATTCAATATCGTTAATTTTCCCTACCCAAACATTCAGGCTTAGGGATGCTTTTCCAGTCTATTAGTCCGGTCTGTTTTCGGAATACGCCGAAAGCATTTTCCGTGGCCTTTAGACTGAAAACATTAGTAGTTATTGTCCAGCCGACAGTTCTTTTTTAAGTTGAATGTACTTATCTACATTATTAGTATCGACTACAATATTGGGCATGATATACTCTTTTTCGACCGATTCACCTTTAATCAGCTTCAGAATGACATCAACCGCAGTTGCGCCCATGTCTGGACCACCTTGCCAGATTGTTGCATTCTCTATTCCAGCTTTTACAAATGCAAGTTCATCGGAAACCGCATCACGTCCGCTGACGTATATCCCACCAGGTCCAGTTTTCTTTCCAGAGTCTTGGCAAGCTTTTATCGCACCAAGTGCCATATCACCGTTTTCGCCAAGGATAGCGTCAATATCACTATGCTTCTGGAGCCAGGTCTCGGTTGTTGCAATGGCTTTATCAATAACCCATCCACAATCCTGACGTTCTAAAACTTTTACGTCTGGATATTTTGCCAGTATTTCGTTAAATCCTTTGGCAATAATGTTATGACCATCGCTGCCCGCTGTTCCTTCACAGATAAGGATATTGCCCTTTCCGCCGATTGCATCTATACAAGCCTGCATTTGAACCTTGGCTGCTTCATAGTGGTCAGCGCCAACGAAAGAGCTTACAAGATCCTGATTGGAAATCTGCTGGATAACCGTGATGACCGGTATACCTGCGTTTTTTGCTTCTTTAATCACCGGGTCAAGACCATTAACGGTACATGGTTCGATGATTAAACCGTCATAACCTTGAGCAATGCAAGTTTCAATCTGGTTAGTCTGAGTAGCCTGGTCATACTTACCGTCAAATACCGTAACATCAATACCAAGTTCTTTTCCACGCTTAACAGCACCGTTGCCAACACTCATGGTGAATTCGTTTGAATTTTGGGCAATGAATATTGCAAACATCATCCCTTGTGTCGAAGCCTTCCCAGAAGTATCATCTGCTGCATCAGTTTTAGCAGCATCAGCTTTAGCGGTATCGGCTGCGGTATCACCGGATGTGGTGGAACTATCCGTCGAAGTTGCAGCCCCTCCGCATCCTGTAAACAGAGATACTATTAAAGCCAGTACCATAGCCAAAATAAGATTTTTCTTCATGTGTTACCCCTCCTTTTTTTTATGTAATAGCAAAGGAATTAGTTCTTCTTCCCTTTGCTCTTTACATCCAGTAAAACCGCTACAATTATAATTGCACCCTTGACGATTTGTTTCGAGTTTGGGTCTACGCCGAATATGGTGAGTCCATTTTCAATGACTGCGATGAACAACGCACCTATAAGTATGCCATACCACTTTCCAACGCCGCCGGTCATACTGACACCGCCGATTACTGCTGCCGTAACCGCATCCATCTCATAACTAACACCCATGGCAGGTGCACCCTGGTTGGTTCGCGAAGCCATCAAAAATCCGGCGATACCGGCAAGTATACCTGATATCGTATAAATGCCCAGCAGATACCTTTTCACATTGATGCCGGAAACCATTGCAGCAGTAGCATTGCCACCAATACAATAGACGCGGCGTCCAAAGACAGTCTTGTTTAAAACAAAGGCCATAATCAGTACAATTATAATTAAAAAATAGCTAAGATTCGGGATAGAAAAAGTTGTACCGGCTGCGACTTCCTGAAAGCTTTCGGATAACCCAAGCACCGGAACACCACCGCTTATAACTAAAGCGAGTCCGCGGGCAATACTCATAGTACCTAGTGTTATTATAAAGGCTGGCAAACCACCATAGGCTACGCCAAAACCATTTATTGAACCGATTATAGCACCAAACAAAATTGCAATTAATATTGGCACGATTAGAGGTGAACCTGGATGCCCGAATAAAGCCGCTCCAACACCCGCAAGACCGACTATAGAACCCATCGACAAATCAATACCACCACTTATAATAGTGAAGGCCATGCCCATAGCAAGAATACCGTTAACCGAAGCCTGTTTCAAAACATTGAGCAAGTTTTTAGGCAGCCTGAATGTTGGTGAAACAATAGCTAGGATTATTACAACTGAAAAGAAAATAACGATAATGCCGTACTGTTTTATCAACTCCTGGTAATTTAGTTTTTTCAACACGTTAATCCTCCTTCTCCAAATTGTGTTGCATAAGTCATAATATTTTCTTGTGTAAACTCTTCGCGTTTCAATTCGCCGGTTATCCTTCCCTCTGCCATAACAATGATCCTATCGCTCAGGCCCATTACTTCGGGGATTTCAGAAGAAATTATGATAACTGCTTTCCCTTGCTTAACAAATTCTCCGATTAGCACATAGATATCATGTTTCGCACCAACATCGATACCGCGCGTTGGCTCGTCAAATATTATAACGTCAGCATCGATGTACAGCCATTTGGAAATAACGACCTTCTGCTGGTTGCCTCCACTCAAATTGTTTACTAAAGTGTTTCCATTCGGCGTTTTAATACTTAATTGATCAATATATTTTTTCGCTACTTGCTTTTCGCGTTTCTTATCAATAACACCAAATTTGGCTAATTTACGAAGGCCTACCATAGAAATGTTTTCGATTACAGTGCCAATGAGATTGAGACCAGTAAATTTTCTGTCTTCTGTTATAAGCGCTATTTTATGTTTAATTGCATCTAATGGATGCTTTATATGAATTTCTTCTCCCGCAAGCTTCACTGTTCCCTGGGATTTCTTGCGAATCCCAAAAATTGTTTCCACCAGTTCACTGCGACCTGCACCTACCAAGCCTGCAATGCCAAGGATTTCACCTTTTCTCAACGCAAAGCTTACATTTCTGACCTTTTTACCCATTGAAATATTACTAACTTCGAGGATAGTTTCTCCTATAGGAACAGTGACCTTTGGGAAAACATCCGCTGTAGCCCTGCCCACCATCATTTTAATCAGATCTTCATTAGTGAAATTTTTTGTTTCGTCGGTACCCACATGTTTGCCATCCCGCAATACTGTAATCCGATCACATATTTTAAATATTTCATCAAGCTTATGAGATATATAAATAACAGCTACATTGCGGGCTTTAAGGTGATTAATCTGTTCAAAAAGCGTATCTACTTCATGTTCGGTAATAGCAGATGTCGGTTCATCCATCACAACTACTTTTGCATGCATAGATATAGCCTTTACAATTTCAACCAGCTGACATTGTGCTACACTTAGGTCACGCATATATGCTAAAACAGGAATTTTAATATTCATCCCATTAAACAATTCTTGCGTTTTCTGCTTCATCGTGCTTTTGTCTGCCAGCCCAAACTTCGTCCGCAACTCACGCCCCATAAAGATATTTTCAAATACTTGCATATCCAAAACTGGGTTGAGTTCTTGGTGAATCATTGCGATTCCATGATTCATTGCTTCCTTAGGATTTCGGTTAACGATCGGTTTACCGTTCATTAGAATTTTACCGCTATCAGCAGTATAAATTCCCATTAAAATTTTCATTAATGTGGATTTACCGGCGCCATTTTCCCCTATAAGTGCATGAACCTCACCCGGTTTGACTTTGAAACTGACATCATCCAACACTTTGGCACCCGGAAAACTCTTTGAGATATTATTCATTTCCAAAACGAATTGTGACATCAAACTTCCTCCTGGATTTATGTTAGCCGTTAATAAGGTAAAGTTCTTCACCCCTTAGCAAAAAAATAAGAGACATGCTTAATTGTATTAATTATAACAGAAGCTAATTTAAAGGCAACGGGAAAAAATTATTAAAAAGTGCACATTCTTACGATTTTCATAAATCATAGAGTAAAATTACTGTAGGGTTTGAGTGGTAATAAAAGTAAAAATAATGGAAAAGAAGATGACATCCTGTTAAAATATAAGTCTCCAAACAAATAAACAAAAAAGGATGATCATCTTCTATGTACAACAGTATACAGCATTTTAATGAATTTGGGGTAAAAAGAATTGAAGAAACGATAAAAAAATTCATAGGTGAGAAAAAAGACTTGGCTGATTTGGTATTAGGACTTCAGGAGAATCTGTTTGAGCTGGGGAGAAATATAGTCAAAGAAGTGCTTGAGGATATGGATGAATACCTTAGAAACTGTGGGGTTAGAAAAAAGGACTGGGAGATTGTAAGAAAGGACGAAACAGGGCTTTTAACAAGCTTCGGACTTATAAAATATAACAGGACATATTTCAAACCAAAGGAAAATGGGAAACGCAGTTACCTCGTGGACGAAATTACAGGTATAAACCCTCACGACAGAGTAAGTGCAGATGTAGTTATAAATGCTATAGATGAGGCAATTGACAGCAGTTACAAAAAAGCTGGGAAAAAGGCTGCTTATGTGGATGAGATCACTAAACAGGCTGTTATGAACAAGATACACCAGATTGAAATACAGGAAGCACCGATAAGGGAGAAGGAGAAAAAAGAAGTATCGATTCTGTACATTGAGGCGGATGAAGACCACGTATCCTTGCAGAAAAAAGGTAAAAAGAAAGGCGATAAGGAAAGGAACAATATTTCAATGCCTAAGCTGGTATATGTTCACGAAGGTATTGATGCTGAAAAAAGTGTGGGAAAAAGGACAGTATTGAAAAATGTGAGATACTTTGGCGGCGATATAGCTTCTGAGGATTTGTGGCTCCAAGTAGCGCAGTATATAGATAAGCAGTATGAGGAAGAAGCTTTGGAGACTATATATATTTCAGGTGATGGAGCCTCTTGGATAAGACAGGGATTGAATTGGGTGGTAAAGAGCAAGTTTGTACTGGATAACCACCATTTAAATAAATATATAAAAGTATCTACAGCACATTTGAATAACGAAGCTATGTATAATGGATTGAGGGATGCTCTGGAATGGCCGGACAGGGAAATGCTAAAAAAAGTATTTAAAAAGATATTGGAGCTCACAGACTCAGACACAAAAAGAGAAGCGGTCAAGGATGCCCAAAGATATATACTGAATAACTGGGACGGCATAGAGATAAAGGCCTACAAGGGCTATGAAATTGTTGGGTGCAGCGCAGAAGGGCATGTAAGTCATGTATTATCAGATAGGCTAAGTTCAAGACCTAAAGGCTGGTCAAAATCAGGGGCGGATCAGATGGCACGGCTTAGGATATACAAGAAAAATGGGGGAAAAATATATGACCTGGTAATGCTGCAAAAAGCAAAGGAACAGAAAAAAAAGAAAATCCAGGTGCAAGAGCAGTTAATAAAGAGCCTGAGGAAATCCTCAGCAAAATATGAAAACATAATAAACACCGAAATAACAGCGGTGCAGAAGGGACATAAAACAGGGCTTTACAAAGAACTGAGAAGTATTATCGGACGATGTGGGTAAAGAAAGAGGAACGGCACAGCGAACCCTTTACAATAAGAGGGATCCATATGGTATAATTAGCAAGTGGCAGCCAAAAGCTCTAAGACAATACTAAATGTACCGGATGCCACCTTGGCTGACAAACCATATGGGAGATGCTTGTTGTCAAGGGCGTTCCGGTAACATTGAATATCAGGATGATTCCATTCTTCTTTTCCCTACAGTAAATTGACGCTATCTTCATAAATATTAAAATTTGACATAAAAACGGAAAGTATATTAATATAATAATATAATATCAAGGTTGACAAGTATAAATGTGCATAATATTATATTTTTAGCAAGTTTGACGATAAATTTTGTGGCCCCTTTATAGTTTTATTATGATTGTAAAACAGCAACGTACCCACAAGTATTGATTTTACTCAACTCAAGCTGTATAAAACATAAGTAGTTTTACATTTGTAAGTTTCCAATTTACTGGTAAAAATAATGAGTTTATTTCTCAAATTTGCCAGTTGACACTAGAATGTTATTTTCCGGGGCAATATTCGAAGATGACTTTTAAGTTTTATAAATAATAGGAGATAAAAAAATGTTGAAAGCACTAATTATGGACGATGAACCAAAGATTTGCGAGCTCATTCTTAGGTTAATAGACTGGGATTCACTTGGTGTTTCAGTTATTGGCGTCGCCTATGATGGACAGGACGGCTTTGACCTGCTTTGTAAAGAAAGGCCGGATATAGTTATCACCGATATCCGTATGCCTTCTTTAGACGGCTTGGAAATAATAAAGATGACACGGGATAAGGGTATAGACTGTTTTTTTATTGTTATCAGCGGCTATCAGCGGTTTGAATATGCTCAAAATGCCCTCAAATATGGAGTTACTGATTACCTCTTAAAGCCTATAAATAAAGATGATTTAACACACACACTGCAAAAAATCGTCTCAACCATCTCAGAAGAAAAAGCAAGACGTCTTGTTGAGGAGCAAACCAGAAACCTGGCATCCTTTAATATAAAAAAGCTGAGGCAGCAATTTCTACACGATTTTCTTAATACTCCTTCAATAGCAGAGCGAATGTCCGTTGCTGAAATTAATAATCAGTACCATTATAATATGGGGAACGGTAAATTCTGCATCGTTATCATCAAGGTGGATTATCAGTATGCTGATAACAGGGACTTTTCTCAGATCCTGCTAGGCCGCAGTGAGAAAGCTTTTAGGGATATTTTTGAGAGCAGCTGTATAGAAATGGAAAGTATCATAATAGGAACAAGGTTATACTGTTTTCTGCAAGCAGACCCGAGTGAATCTGCTCGGCTTAAAGATCAGATTCATGCCCTTGCAGACAAAGTCGAAAATATTTTATCGTCCTATGATTCATTTTCACTTACCATCTGTCCCAGTCCTTTGGTTAATGATATAAGAGATTTGCCTGCTTGCCTCAAATTTGCAAATAAAGCGGTAAGTTACCGCATTGTTGATACCAAAAACCATATTTCCCAATATGCAAACTTTCAAAGCAATATGCTCAATACGCTCAATTTGTCTATATTCTATTCCGAACGCCATCGGGAAACACTCAAAAACTTAGTTGAAGTAGGCAGCGTTGATGACATCCGGGAATTTCTTTCTCAAATTTTCATGCCATTTACCAAATCTATCTTCAGAAGCTATGATCCCGATATGCTATATGTTGTCTGTACAGAAGTGCTCAATACCATTAGCTCTACAATAAAAACTGAATATCTGCCGGAGGATGAACTTATATCCTTTACACAGGTTTTGGATGAAGTAGACAATTCCACATCAGTTTCTTCCCTTATACTCAGATTTATTGAATCACTGATAACTGCTCTAGAGCCATACTTCAGCAATAAGAAAATACAAAAATCCAGACCTGTCCGTCTTGCAATTCAGTATATTGAGAAACACTATAGAGAGCCTATAACACTTGAAAGCATCTCGAGTGAATTATATTTAAGTCCCACATATTTCAGTGCAATTTTTAAAAAGGAAACCGGATGCAGTTTTATCGAGTATCTTACGACTTTTCGCATGGGTATTGCTAAAAAGCTTTTAAGGTCAACCAATGATTCACTTGTACAAATTGCTGAGCAGGTCGGCTACAAAGATGCAAAGTATTTCAGCAAAGTCTTCTACAAATCTTTTGGCATTCCGCCTCTTCGTTACCGGAAGCTTTGATGCAGTTACATCCATAAAGATGCCTGGAGGAAACATATATGAAAAAAGCAAAACTCGCCACACTTCTATACCTGCTATATATTATAGGCGCACTCATCTTAATTAATTTTTGTGCAGTGCTGTTTGCTAATATATCATCGGCATTTTATTCCCTGGTTTCCGGGATTTCTATTCTAATATTTCTTTTATCGCTTGTTTTCGCAGTTGGATCATTAGCTTCAATAAAGCAAATCAATGAAACAATAAAAAAAAAGTATGATAGAGATTTTGGTATTGACAGTCTTGATTTTCTTCTAGAGCAAATCAGCAAGGAGGACAGTCGGGAATACTCAGCTGCTATTGCCAAAAAACAGGCAGAAATCAGGGCTCTGCAAAGCCAGATTAACCCCCATTTTCTGTATAATACCCTTGATGCTATACGCAGTCAAGCCCTCATTGATGGTTCTCCAGTTATAGCAGACATGACAGAAGCCTTAGCCATGCTTTTTCGATACAGCATAAGTCAAAAGGGAAGTCTTGTCACATTACGTGATGAAATGCGTAATGTTGATAAATATTTGATGATACAGCAGTTTCGTTTTAATAACAAATTTATTGTACAGAAGGAGTTTGATGATGAATCTTTAAATAACTGCTTTTTGCCGAAGCTAACTTTGCAGCCGATTGTAGAAAACGCTATTTATCATGGGCTGGAGACTAAAAAAGAAGGTGGTATCATTCGCTTCCAAATTTACGCCAGTCAGAATAGACTCGTCGTAACTGTCAGTGATAATGGGAAAGGTATGTCTGAAAGCCAGCTTGACGCTCTAAATGCATCCCTAACTCAAAATGCTGATCCTCAGACTGTTTCAAATACTGACAATGATCATGCTGGAATTGCACTCCCCAATGTCAACCAGCGCATTCAACTTTTGTTCGGACCTGAATATGGAATAACAGTCTTTAGCACGATGAATCTTGGAACAGATGTAGAAATTCTGTTGCCTCTTATTACTGATCTCAAAAACCTGCCCGAAGGTGAGGTGAATATACAGTGAAACCAGAGCGTCTGCGATTTTCTCATGTTGTCGCCAATGAAATGGACAAGACTTTGCTTAAAGATGTCAGTTTTCAATTGTTTCACGGTGAAATTCTGGGCATTCTCGGTTTGGTTAGTTCAGGCAACAATGCCCTCAGTAGGCTGCTTTCAGGTATGCTTGTGCCCAACGCTGGCAAAATTTTTGTGGATGATGTACGGGTAGACATTGATTCACCCTCTAGTGCCCTTGAGCTTGGCATCTATTGTATTCACCCTGAGAGTACACTTATTAAGAATTTAAGTGTTGCAGAAAATCTGCTTGTATTTCGTAATATCCCCAGGCAGTCAATTTTTATTAACAGAAATGCTCTTATTTCCAGGGGACAGGAACTGCTTTCAAGAGTTTGCACAGATATCTCCTCTAATGCCATAGTACAATCCCTTAACAAGTTTCAGCAGCTCATCGTACATATCGCAAAGGCACTGTCCTTTGGGGCACGACTTATTGTTTTTAACACAATCGCCGACAGTTATTCTGAAAAGGAAATGCTCCAATTGTTCAATATCCTAAATATGCTGAAAGAACAGAACATCTCCATTTTATTCGTAACAAATAATCTACATAAAGCAATAAGGTTTTGCGACCGAATTACGGTCCTTAATGGCGGAGTTACGGTAAAAACATTGGAAAGACGGCATTTTTCAATTTCGGCACTGCTCTCATGCTTATCGGGGGGATTTTCTGATTCAAAAGAAGCATCAACCAAACGGGCACTGGGTGAGCAACTTTTATCAGTAAAGAATATGCGCATTGAAGGTTTTCCAGATACCCCCATTAGTCTTTCTTTGCACAAGGGCGAGATTGTTGGCTTAATTGACTTTGAAGGCGAATTTTCCGGAATCATTTTAGATGCACTATACGGCCTTCTTCCGCATACTGAGGAAAGTATCACGCTCAATGGAAAAAAAGTCGCACTTACATCGCCTCAGGATGCCTTTGATGAAGGGCTTGCTCTAGTACAGAACATTGCAGATGAGAGGGTCTTACTTTCAAATATGGATGTGATGGAGAATATCTACTTTCCAGCTATAAAGAAAACTGCATATCCCTTTGGCATTATTCGAAAAAAATTTCTTCAAGGAGAGTCAGAAGCTGCATGTAACTCCTTTGGACTTGACCTGCGGAAATGCACCATGCCGCTGCGGGGACAGATGCGTATAAAGGCCCTGCTTTCGAGGATTGATTTATACTATAGCCAGGTTTTGCTAATGAAGAACCCGACTGCCGGACTAAACTACATCGACTCACAGATTGTCTATAACTACATGCGACGATATGCCAATGAAAATAAAGGCATACTTTTTGTTTCATCGGATATTGCGGAAATCCTTGATATATGCAACCGCTTCTATATTGTCACAAACGGAAATATTTTAGAAAAGCACATTGAAAGCAAGTAACCACATGAAAGTGAGGGAGCATTTTGAATAAGTTGTTAAAAAAGCAGTACCTTATAACTCTTGTCCTACTTTCTACAGTAATTATCCTTTCAGTGATTTTTGTCCCCCGAATTTTATCACCGGAAAACATCTTTATCATGCTGCGGAATGCATCAATCGTTGGTATATTAGCTGTAGGATTGACCTTTGTCATTATTACCGGCGGCATAGATTTATCCATAGGATCCATTTTGGCATTGGGCAGCGGCATTTGTTCAGCTTTGTTAAAATATTATGGAATGTCCTTTTTTCCTTCTATAGTGTTGACTTTGGTTCTGGTGGGAATCTGTGGCTTTATTAATGGTATTTTCATTACGCAGTTCAAAATACGACCGTTTGTTGCCACACTCGGTTCTATGGCAATTTTTTCAAGTGTAAGCCTTTCTTTAAGCAAAAACATCGTTGGTTTCAGGACTATAGATAACTTTAATCTTATCTATTGGGGTCATGTGGGTTTTTTATCCATTCCAACCATTATATGGGCGGTTTTATTTTTTGCTGCGGGATTTATCCTGAAATATACTTATTTCGGGCGTTATTTATATGCATTAGGTGACAGCAGGACTGCACTGGTATTAATGGGCGTGAACATTGTTAGATATGAAATACTTGCATATTCACTTTGCGGATTATTCGCGGGCTGTGCAGGGATTATCATGTTATCCCGTACTAGCAATGTTATGGCGGGCGATAATATTTCCCTCGTTTTCGATGCTATTACGGCTGTTTCTCTTGGAGGTATCAGCTTAAATGGTGCAAGGGACCGCCTTGCAGGTGTACTTTTAGGCACGTTGACTGTGGTATTTTGTTCAGACTTCATGACCTTTCTAAGCGTCGACAGTCTTTTCCAGGGTGCATTTAAGGGGTTGATGTTCTTAAGTGCCGCTGCACTCGATGAAAATTTGAGAAAGAACTTTAGCGGTCTAATAAAGGGATGAATCCTTGAATCAAAAAAGTATAATGTCCCCCATTGTCAAGACAATTTTTTAGCTTTTCTAAGATAGGTACTCCTTTCTTTAATTTTGTATAATTATTACATTTATGCACTTTGAATTTTGAAATTTCCATAATCAAAAACCTCTCTTTTTAATTAAACATATATTTATATCATTAAATATTCTTTCCACAAAACCCATTTCTGACTTTTAAATATTACTAAGAAGAGTAACTGTAGACTCATAAGTTTACTCCTCCGTAGTACAAAAAGCCCTGTATGACCTTGTCCAAGCCTCTCCACGAAGCACTTTACCCCCCTTTAAATCCACTGCCGAAGCTGCATCTGATGGGTTAGACTAATTCTTTTCATTTAAAAAACAAAGATGTAGCCTTCTCATGATTACACCTCCGTAGTATGACTAAAACATTGCATAACTGGCCTCTTTCAACATTTGAGGACATGGGAGAATCTTTGGTATCTCTCTAAGTTCATCTCCTATCAGCAGTAACGTCTTTCTTCAAGTCCCGTAATTCCTCTACCAATCGCATATGCTATATCCACCCTTTAAGCCCTATCCCTTAACCCTTTTTAGAATAAAACTTAATCCTAACAAGGAGTTATTTCCTTACTACTCACCAACAAAATTTTTTGCATCCTCCTAAAAACCGAAGTAATACTACTCAGTTGGCCTGTAAACAAACTGTTTGATAAAAAGTATAGCATGTTTTTCATAGCACATGTAATCTTTCCAGAAGAAGCTATTCTAACGACTTATGCCCAATGTAATATCTAACAATCTCTTTACCCTCACGGTTTATATTCTTGCAACTCCTGAATCTCTTGCAGCCTTAGCAACTGCTTGTGCAACAGCCTTTCCTACCCTTGGGTCGAAAGGAGCAGGTATAACGTACTCAGGATTCAATTCTTCATCACTTATAAGCGAAGCTATAGCCCTAGCAGCAGCAATCTTCATCTCGTCATTTATATCCCTTGCCCTTACATCCAGTGCGCCCCTGAATATGCCGGGGAATGCCAGTACGTTGTTTATCTGGTTTGCAAAGTCTGATCGCCCTGTTCCCACAACTTTAGCTCCTGCTTCTTTGGCCTCATCCGGCATTATTTCAGGCACAGGGTTGGCCATCGCGAATATTATGGGGTCTTTGGCCATTGTCCTTACCATTTCCTTTGTAACCATGTTGGGTGCTGACAGGCCTATGAATACATCCGCTCCAACTATAACTTCCTTTAGTGTACCCTTCTTCTTCTCAAGGTTTGATATTTTAGCCATTTCGGCCTTCTCTGCATTCAGGTTGTCCCTTCCTTCATAAATTGCGCCCTTCGTATCGCACAGGATAACCTTCTTTAATCCCATAGCCATAAGAAGCCTTGTCACAGCTATGCCGGATGCTCCTGAACCGTTTACCACAACCTCTATATCCTCTATTTTCTTGTTTACTATCTTTAATGCATTAAGCATCGCAGCCACCGCTACAACCGCAGTCCCATGCTGGTCGTCGTGGAATATCGGTATATCGCATTCGGCCTTAAGCCTTCTTTCTATTTCAAAGCACCTGGGGGCAGAGATATCCTCCAGGTTTATTCCTCCAAAGCTTCCTGAAATAAGCTTTATGGCGTTTACTATCTCGTCCACATCCTTTGACCTTATGCAAAGAGGGAAGGCATCTACATCCCCGAAGGTTTTAAATAAGACGCACTTGCCTTCCATGACCGGCATCCCTGCTTCAGGGCCTATGTCGCCCAGGCCCAGCACTGCCGTTCCGTCTGTAACAACAGCCACAAGGTTCCATCTCCTTGTATATTCATAAGAAAGGTTTACATCCTTCTGTATTGCAAGGCATGGCTCTGCAACTCCGGGCGTGTAAGCCAGCGAAAGGTCTTGTTTGTTTGCCACCGGCACCTTGCTTATTACCTCAATCTTCCCCTTCCACTCCCCGTGCAGCTTAAGAGACTCTTTCCTATAGTCCATTTCTATTCCTCCTGATCTCATATAGTTTATATCAGTCTACGCTTTTACGCTCTCTATCAGTCCTTTAAGACCCCTTTCACGAAATACCGCAATCCATCTCCTGACAGTTTTTGCGCCGACTCCTACAGTTTTCGCAATCTCTTCGGTGCTGGCGCCTTCAAGATGCATTATAACTATCTTTGTCCTGTAGTAGCAAGATACGCTTTTCGTTGTCCTGTTAAGTTCGTAAATATCAGAGTTATTAGTAAGCATGGCATTACCCTCTCAATAGTCCCGATTAATATGTAAGCGTAGGAATTGCGGTTCTATAATAAATGTTGGGGTGGCTAAAGAGATAATTCTTTAACTCTCCAACATTTTTTATATAATAAATGAGCATAGAGTTAAAATCTCAAGTAAAATGAAGTTATCACCAAATCATTTTGAAAGGAGATTCAATCTATGCTCTACCCTAATTATACAGAAGAATTACTTGGTTTAAAAGATATTTCTCTTAAACATGTGGAAAGGTGTGATAACAAGCTCTTTATTCATATAGAAATGCATAAGAGGATACATAAATGTCCCCGTTGTGGAGAGTGGACAAGCAAGGTACATGATTACAGGAAGCAGCCAATAAAAGACATTTCCGCCTTTGGTGAAATGACAGTCATTTATTTACGGAAACGAAGACATGTATGCCCTATGTGCAGTAAAAGGTTTTATGAAACCGTCCCTTTCCTACCACGGTATTACCGCATAACAAACCGTCTAGCAGCTTATGTTATTAAATCCTTGAAAGATGTGGGGTCAATGAAAAGCGTATCAAACTTGGTTAATCTCTCTCCACCTACAGTAGCCAGGATATTTGACCATGTTGGATATTCTAATACCTCTTTGCCAAGGGTTATATCTATTGATGAATTCAGAGGGAATGCAGATGGGGAGAAGTTTCAATGTATAGTAACAGACCCCGAGCACAGGAAGGTAATAGATATATTACCCAACAGGAAAACAGAAGATATGGCTAAATATTTTCTTGGTTACAAAGATCGCAAGGTAGTTCAGCATGTAGTAATTGATATGAGTGGGCCATTTCGCACTCTTGCCAAAAGTCTATTTCCTCGTGCGAAAATAATAGCAGATAGATACCATGTTGTAAGACAAGTGATGTGGGCGTTTGAAAATGTAAGAAAAGCTGAACAAGTAAGGTTTTACGATTCCCGAAGGAAATACTTCAAGAGAAACAGACGAGTTCTGCTGAAAAAACCAGAGAATCTAACTGAAGAGGAAACAGACCAGATAGAAGCAATGCTAAAAATATCAGAGAGGCTAAGACAAGCTTATTTATTAAAGAACGAATTTCACAAGCTTATGGACTGTAAAAACAGAGATGATGCCAGAAAACAACTTGGAATCTGGAACATGATTGCTACTGGTTACGATCTACCTGAGTTCCAGGCATGCATAAGAACTTTTGTCAATTGGAGCGAAGAAATACTTAACTCCTTTGAGTATCGCTTTTCAAATGGTTATACAGAGGGTGTCAATAACAAGATTAAGGTAATCAAGAGAAATGCTTTTGGTATAAGGGATTTCAAAAGGTTTAGAAACAGGATACTACACGTTATGTCATAGGAACAGGCATGGGATACAGATCACCGTCAGCCTTGTGAGGAGCAAATACAGGCTGTTATCAGGCGAAGCTGAAATGCGGTATCAGGAACATAAAGGTTTGCCACGGACGGCAAAGCCGCCAGCGCTAAGGCAGGATGCCGATTCGCTGGCGCACGCATTACAGCGAGCCAAGTCAAATACAGCCTGTTTGAGACGAACCGGCTGCGGACATCTGTACCTCCATGCCTGATAAGTATAAAAAATCCAGAGAATAACTTTTTATGGTCATCCTCTGGAAATCATCAATACTTTATTTTACTTGAGCCCCACCCCAACAATTGACGTAGAGCCAGAATAAAACAACCTGAACAATTAAGCTTGTGATAAGCTACCGTTCAGGTTGTTTTATTATTATGGAGGCGCCACCCAGATTTGAACTGGGGAATAAAGGTTTTGCAGACCTCTGCCTTACCTCTTGGCTATGGCGCCTTATGGAGCGGGTTACGAGATTCGAACTCGCGACTTTCACCTTGGCAAGGTGACACTCTACCACTGAGTTAAACCCGCGCTTTCCAGATAATTATGGTGCCCAGAGCCGGAATCGAACCAGCGACACGAGGATTTTCAGTCCTCTGCTCTACCAACTGAGCTATCTGGGCATATCAGATGTTAAAAATGGGATGCTGTTCCCACCTTCAACATCCATCTGGCGACCCGGAAGGGGCTCGAACCCTCGACCTCCAGCGTGACAGGCTGGCATTCTAACCAACTGAACTACCGGGCCATACAATACAGAGAACAGCATTATCTGTTCTCTTGTTTTTTTTGGTGGGCACTATAGGGCTTGAACCTATGACCCCCTGCTTGTAAGGCAGGTGCTCTCCCAGCTGAGCTAAGCGCCCAAAAGTATCCGCCACATCAGGCGACATTTAATAGTATACAAAAATTATAATGTAAAGTCAATATGCAAATTCTGTTTATTTTTATTCTATCTTATGCTTATTCAGCTTAATTGCCCGATTAATCTTTGTAAGTCAACTTTCGCAAAGTGGTATTTGGTATTACAAAAATGGCATTGCACTTCTGCTTTACCTTGATCATCAAGAATTTCGATTAACTCCTGCCTACCAAGACTTATCAAATTTCTCTCCATTCTCTCCCTGGAACAATTGCAAACAAATCTGGTAGGTATCTTTTCTACTATCTTCAAGCCTTTTTCTCCCAATATAAGATCAAGTATCTGCTCAGGGCTTTTAGCTTCCGACAGGAGGGCAGTAACAGGAGGTAACGAATTAATCTTTTTTTCCAGAAAATCTATTATCCCATCTTCTGCACCCGGCATTAGCTGGATAATATATCCACCCGAATTGGATACACTTCCATCCTTACCAATCAGTACTCCCAATGCCACTACAGAAGGAACCTGTTCAGAGTTTGCAAAATAATATGCCAAATCCTCTGCAATCTCTCCAGATACAAGTTGGACATATCCAATATAAGGCTCCTTAAGTCCCATATCTTTGATAACATTTAAATATCCGTTTTTTCCGATAGCACCTGAAATATCAAGTTTTCCTTTATCATTAAGCGGCAGGTATACGTCGGGATTATAAACATAACCTCTGACATTTGCCTCTGAATCAGTTACAACAACTATACCACCCATAGGACCTTCACCCTTTATCTGTATGGTTATAGTATCCTTTTCCCCTTTAAGCTGTCTGGACATCATAGAAGCAGCTGTAAGAGTCCTTCCCAGTGCTGCTGAAGCTATAGGCGAAAGCTTGTGGATTTTCCTGGCATCTTCTGCCATTCTGCTCGTAACTGCCGCAAAAGCCCTTACAGTAGTATCAGCTGCTGTTGCTCTTATGATGTAGTCTTTCATATAGGACCTCCTTGAGATTACAAAAATTTTGCCGTTAAAAAACCCCGGCTATTCATCAAAATACCGGGGTAATTGGCTTCTTTTGCTATATGTCAAAATTTCACACTACATAGACTTAGAAACATTTGCTGCTTGAGGTCCCTTTGCTCCTTCAACAACCTCAAATTCAACTTCCATTCCTTCCTCAAGTGTCTTAAAGCCTTCCATGTTTATTGCTGAAAAATGAACAAATACGTCATTTCCACCTTCTCTTTCAATGAATCCAAAACCTTTTTCAGCATTAAACCACTTTACTTTTCCTTTTTCCATTCTTACGATCCTCCTGAATAAAAAACAAATTAATTCAATTCAAGCAGAAATAGCCCAAATCAAACTTATTTAAGTGTATCACAACAGCAAACTGCTTGTCAAATAATATTATGATGCTATTATGTAAACTTTTCCATGTATTATATTTCCCATAAGTACTTATCTAAATCTATTGTATCATTTTTATTAAACTTTATTCCCTCATTTTCTAGCAGTTTTTTCTGAACTTCCTGACCTCCGAAAGCAAATGCACCGCTCAAGGCTCCAAACCTGTTAACCACTCTATGGCAAGGAACTATTCCCTGATAAGGATTTGAATGCAAAGCCCATCCAACAATCCTGGCTTTCCTGGGCTCACCAATCAATCTGGCTATCTGCCCGTAAGTTGCAACTTTACCCTTTGGAATTTGCTTAACTACATCATATACTCTTTCAAAAAAGCCCATCTTCATTTCCTCAATCTCATGGAATAAAAAATCTTTAAATGTTCATGCCTATTTCCTGCACACAAAGAAAATTCTTTCACTTTTATCATTCGGAGGCAAAAAGCTTAAATCATCATATACATTTAGAAGTTGCATACCTGATTGTCCTATTAGTACAGTCAGTTCTTCAACAGAGTATGCCCTTTCCCTATGTATTTCATCATATCTTCTATACAGATTGCTGCCATCTTTCACAAAGAAAGTAAGGTCAAACTCACAAATCGAGTTATCATTTTTATATTTATTGTCCCAAATATATGTTATATCATCCTCAACACTGAAAAAAACATTGTTTCCCAAAATATCCCTTATTTTATAAAGTGAATTAACATCAAATATAAAAAGGCCGTCTGGATTTAAATAGTTCCTTACCAATTTAAGCATTTTTTTTAAGTCGCTTTTCCGTGTTATGTAATTAAAGCTATCCAATAAACACACAATAGCATCTACTGTTCCATAAAGTTCAAAACCGGTCATATCCTGGTTTATATATAATATATCAAAACCTGCTTTTTCAGTTTTCTGCCTTGCACAATTAAGCATATCCAGGGAAGAATCTATTCCAATCATATCATAGCCTCTGTATGCCATTTCAATGCAGAAAGTACCGGTACCGCATCCCATATCAAGCACCAGCTTGGGATGCTGACTGTTTATTCTGAATATTTCTTCAATATAATCCGCCCACCTACAATAGTCAATATCCCTGGTGAGCCTGTCGTATATATATGCAAAACCTTCGTACATATCTTTACTCCCGGTAAATTCTTTTCTTATATTAGTTTAGGTCTGCTGACGCTTTTTGTCAATTATAATGCTTGAGTTAACACCAAATGTGCATGTAACAAATGTGAAGAAAATGATGGAAGGAACATATGCAAAAGCTTTAGAGACTGTTGTGAAGCAGGTATACAGTCAAATCACTGTTTGAGCAAAATAATTGCTTTTTTATAAGATTTGAAATTATTTTGCGAGTTTGATTTGACACCAAGGCTGAACGCTACAGGCTCTTAAGCTTGAAGCATCGTTCCTGGAATCATTTTCTTCACATAGTATATACACCCTAAGTGTTTTAGATTATTGTCATTACTCAAACCATGCTCTTGCTATATGCATTATTTGTGTTTCTGTCATTTCCTTATCAATTAACTTTTTATACAGCACTTTGGCTATATTCTCTTTTGCGATGGTTAAATGCCCATAGACATTCTCAGCGAAAAAATAATCACCGCCAAACATAGAAACTTTGTTAATCGGTATGGTTTCCAATAATCTGCAAATTATCTCTTCAGTCTTGACCCTGTCTATTATATGTAACCAAGTCATGTTCAAATATACATTTGGATAATACTTTGCCAGAAGAAGTGCATCGTCAAAATATGGATATCCACAATGGAGAAGTTCGAACTCTACGTCGCTAAATGCTTTAATTGCATTATTCAAATAAGTAGCCCTACACCTTTCAACCATATTATAATTCCATGCGTGAATACCTGTATGAAAAAATGCTCTAATTCCCATTTCTCTACATTTCCCAAGCATACACCAGGTAATGTAGTCATCAAGCGGCAAAAGCTTATAATAATCTGAATAGCTTTGATGAAGCTGCTTTTTATTGAGGGCTAGGTTTATGTGTCCGGTTAAAACCCTTTTGAGGACTGCTTCGCTTTTGAAAGTGTCCGGTGCAATAAAATCAAGTCTTCTTTGATATGAATTGCCAAACTTTATAGCTTTGATTCCATACCTTCTATATATATCAAACAAGCTGTCAATCGACTCTTTTAGAGTATAAAGATTCCTGACCTCTACACCAGTATATTCTTCAATAATATTAATATCTTTAACTGAAGTAGGAGTAAACTGCGAAACAGTAGGAACAAGCTCAAACAGATGTGGATCGTATCCTTGCATCAACCTGTAATCTTCCAGGAAAATATTTGCACGTTTTATATTCATCATTTTAAATGTTTGTTCGTAATATCCTTGTTTTACCCTATTTTTCAGGTTATCGCTTACCCTTAAAGCGTTTTCCAGGGAAACCTCACTAATACCATGAATATCGTTCAGCACTCTTCTCACAGCCTGAAAGCTGGCTGTATACTGCACATTTTTCAAGTGCGGCTCCAGGCACTTCCATCTCTTCTCAAAATCTTTTTTCTTATCAAACATGTACTTCAGCTTTTCAAGCTCTAAACCAGCGCACAATAAATCGTCACATACATAAGGTACAAGCAAGTCAAAGAAATCCGGCTTGCGAATAATTATTCCTTCTTCAGTAGGCAAGTGCTCATGGGTGTCAACAATATGCAACCTATCAAGTTCCACTAAAACATCAGTATAATCCATGTTGTTATCTCCATTAAAACAGGCACCGATACAGGTGCCCGTCAAATCTCTGATTATAAATTGCAAATCTTTAAAAACTGCTTGTATGCGGTACTCCATTCTATACAGTCTTCAGCTTCATATTCCTTTACTTCAAACGAGTCCCTTATGACCTTTCGGATGTCATCAAGAGATTCCAAAATGCCTGATCCATATGCCTGCATCATAATATTTCCTATTGCAGTCGCTTCTACAGGGCCGGTAATAACCTTTACACCCATAGCATTGGCGGTAAACTGGTTCAACATCTCATTCTTGCTGCCGCCTCCAGTAATATGTACGGCATTAATTTTTTTACTGGCAGCTCTCGAGAGCTTCTCAAATACATACTTATACTTTAAAGCAAGGCTGACGTATACTATATGGGCAATTGCACCAATATCCCCTGGATCCACCGCTTTCTGTCCGGTTTTAGAAAGATATTCGGAAACAGCAACAGGCATATTCTCCGGATTAAGGAATATGGAATCATCAGGGTCAATATACCCTAGAAAGCCTTCAACCCTCTGTGCTCTTCCCACTATTTCGGAATAATTAAGACCCTCTTCTTTCCTATCCCATATCTTTTTGCACTGCTGAATAATCCACAAGCCCATTACATTCTTTAGAAAAAGTGATTTTCCCAGTGCCCCTCCTGAGTTGGATATGTTCATTTCAAAGCTTTCTTTATTGATAACCGGTTTCTCAAGTTCGAGCCCTGCTATTGACCAGGTTCCCGAGCTAATATAAGCCCAGTCATCACCTATAGCAGGTATAGCAACGGCAGCGCTCGCAGTATCATGCACTGGTGGTGCGGTTACCCATACATTTTCCGATATCCCTGTTTCCCTGGCTACATCATCCCTTACCTTTCCTATTCTTTCACCTGCCCGTATTATTCGGGTCTTAAGATTATCAGGTATTTTAAAAGAATTGAATATCTTGTCACTCCAGTTGTCCTCAGTCACATCATAAAGCTGGGATATAGAGGCTACTGTGTATTCAGTACATATCCTTCCTGTTAGAAAATAGTGAAGAAGATCACCAATAAAAAGCATATCCGTTGCAATTTCAAGGGAAGGGTCATTGCTCTTTACCATTGAAATAAGCTGGTTTAATGTATTTATTATTAAAAACTGTATTCCTGTGCATCGGTAAAGGTTTTCTTTTCCCATCACTTCTTCAATTATTGTATCGGTACCTTCAGTTCTTGAATCCCTGTAGTGGTAAGGTATCCCTATTAGCTGCCCCTTCCTGTCCAGCAGCCCAAAATCCACACCCCAGGTATCCACGCCTATACTTTCTACTTCCGGTCCGTACTTTTGAACATATTTTTTAATCCCTTCCTTTACTTCTTCATACAGCCTATATATATCCCACCTGAAAGTGCCGTTTATGTGCATTCCCCCGGTAGGAAACCGGTGTATCTCATCTAAAGCCAGTTTCCTGTTTTCCAGGGTTCCAACTATGGCTCTTCCGCTTTCAGCTCCCAGGTCGAAAGCTAAATACCTTTTCACAGACATTACCATCACACCCGTTCATTTAGTTTTTCTATGTCAAGAGGGTATACCCCATATTCCTTTGCTGCATCCAGAAACACCTTATAATTATGGGGATTGATTCCGCTGTGTATGGAGTTGCTTGATGATATTACCAGTCCTCCATTCAAACCTCCGTCTAAAATGCACTGTTTTACCTCATTTACCACTTCTTCATCTGTCTTGTTTACAAGAGTTTCTACACAATCAATGTTACCTTTTAGCGCAACCCTGCCGCCGTATTTTTTCTTCATTTCTTTCATATCCATATTCCCCAGAGGATCTATTGGGTCTATACAGTCCACACCAGATTGGACCAGATCATCCATTATTACACGTAAATCGCCGTCTGAATGCTTTATAACATAGAGCCCCATATCCTTAAAATTATGAACAAGCTTTGTGAAATAAGGCATCACCTGCTCCCTGAACATTTCAGGATTCATTAGAAGCCCTGCATTTGTTGCTATATCATCACCAATTACAATTACTTCTACGCCAAGCTCCTTCATATTTTTGGCTACCCTTGTGCTATAATCCACACATATCTCCATAAGGGCTGCTACTAATTCAGGCTGTAAATAAAAGGCCATCAGAAAGTCTTCAAATCCCATTAAATCACGGGGCTGTGAAAAAACATCCCTCACCCTTCCAATTACCGCCTTTTCTTTTCCCACTTCCTTCATCGCAGTCATTATTTTTGAATACAGGTGATCTGCATCAGGGTCAGGCGCTTTGAATTTTTTCAGATCCTTTTCATTCTTTATCGGGTTACCTATAGGATTTGGATATTCATCGTAGGACACCCGGGTTATACCCCATTCATCTATGAAGTGCCTACTGTCAATAATTTCCTTCTTTCCACTCAGCCCTACTGAAATACCATCAATATCCATTTGTTTTATAAACTCAATTTCACTTTCCTGACCAGTAAGTGCTTTAATAATTGATGGATGTATGACCCACTCGAATGTAGGTACCCTATCAGGTTCTCCAAGATTAAGTACCCTTAAAACTCTTTCTCTGCCGGTCATTAACACCCACCTCCCAGTGTATTAATACCCTCGTCCCCTCTTTCCTTTGCTATTTTTTCAGCATATCCGCCCTTACGATAGTTGTTAAGTGGGTCTACGTCATCCAGGCCCATCTCCAGACGTACCGCTCCTAGAAGTGGTTCCACATCTGTATTGAATGCATCCATCAGTATTTTATTGCACATGATTACGTCATTTTCCGCCTGCGCCTCTTTTAAGGCTCTTCTATCAATGACCAGCGCTTTGGCATATGCCGTTTGCACATTCATAACTGAGTAGATAATTCCTTCAATACTGGGTTCAATATTATGGGACTGGTCAAGCATATAGGTGATATCCGTATTTATGCCGTCCAATTCTGCATCCACAATTTCCTTGAAAATCATAAACATATCTAAAGGTTGTACCGTTCCGGTAATGAGATCATCATCTGCATATCTCCTGTTATTGAAATGAAAACCGCCAAGCTTTCCTTCATCCAGCAGTATTGAAATAATTTGTTCAACATTGACTCCTGACAAATGATGCCCTAGATCTACCAGAACCTTTGCACGGCTGCCAAGTTTGTCGCACATTAGCTTAGACATACCCCAGTCCTGCACATCAGTAGTATAGAAGAACGGTTCAAAAGGTTTGTATTCCAGAAGGAGTGTCATGTCATTATCCATCGCATCATACAATACTTTCAAACCTTCATACAACCTGTGCTTTCTTTCGCGTAAACTGTCCTGCCCGGGGTAATTTGTTCCATCGGCAATCCACATTCCTATTGTCTTTGCACCCATTTCCCTGGTTATTCGTACACAGTCCCTAAAGTGTTCCTTTGTCCTCTCCCTGGTATCTTTAATTGGGCTACAAAGGCTTCCAAACCTGAACTCCTGGCCGCTGAATGTGTTTGGGTGTACCGTTCCAATTTTCATCCCCTTTTCCTCGGCATACTGTCTTACAGGGGTATACTCCCCGTCATCTGTCTTATCCCATAAAACATGGCTTGCCATTACCGGACACACGCCTAGTACTCTTTGTATCTCCGCACAATCGTCAATTTTATCCCATACGGTTCTTGCCGCGCCCTTGTCCCGGAAAGTGCCGTATCTTGTACCGGAGTTGCCAACTGCCCATGACGGCAGTTCAATAACCTGAGCTTTTAATTTATTTTTTATGGTTTCAGTATTAATATCTTTAATACTTAACTCTTCAGCTAGAATTTCATATTTTGACTTCAATATATCCAATGAGCTCCCTCCTGCCATTATTGTATCTTTCTATCATTAAATTTTTTGAGGATTACTTCCGCAACAGCTGCTGCCAGTTTAGCATGGTTTTCCTCATCAAGATGCACACCATCTGCTTCGCATGGCACAACTATTTTGCCGGTATCCAAAAAATCAAGGCTATACCTTGCAGCAATATCCCTGTAGTAAGCTGCAAGCTTTCTGCTTTTTTCCTCGGATCCTTCCAGGATTTCAGCCAAACCAGTCAGATGCCCCACAGGAGGGGGAGACATAAGAAGTACTCTAGGTGGTTCTGATTCCCTCCCGCTTTCTGACTTAAGTATCGTCCTGATAAGGTTTTCCATTCCCTGGGCTATATCACAAGCACTTACGGAAAATCTCAATTTCAAGTCATTGGTTCCAAGCATTATTACTATCATGTCTATTGGCTTATGGCTTTCCAGACAGGGCAGCAAATACTTTTTACCGTTCTTATACTCCTCTATAGGATCATCCCAGACCGTTGTTCTGCCTCCGAGACCTTCCTCAATCACATAATATTCTTCGCCCAGCAGTTTTTGCAACACGCCCGTCCACCTTATGCTTCTCTCAAAGCGTTTGCCTGTCTCACCATTCAAACCATATGTATTTGAATCTCCGTAACACAAAATGCTAATCATATTTGCCACCTCATTTATTTAGCAGATACAGCAGGAGCTATTCCCTTGCTTTGTTTTGACTTCTTGACCCTGTTTCTCTTGGAAACCCTGTCAAATCCCACAGCGAGTATCAGAACAAGGCCTTTTACAACCATTTGGTAGTATTCACCCACATTCATTATGATTAGGCCATTGCTCAAAACGCCTATAATCAACGTACCTGTTAAAACACCCGAGAGCTTGCCTTCACCACCGGACATGCTGACACCTCCCAGAACCACCGCAGTTACAACATCTAGTTCCGTTCCAGTGCCTGCTGACGGCTGTCCGGAGTTAATCCTGGACATAAGTATTACACCTGCAATGCCTGTTAAAAATGCGCTTAGCGCATAAATGCATATCTTTATCCTGCTTATATTCACACCTGCAAGGCGTGTTGCTTCCTCATTGCCCCCCAAGGCATAAAAATACCTGCCGAAATAAGTCTTATTAAGTATGAAGGAACCTATTAGAAATATAACCAGCATAAAAATTACTGGTATAGGTATAACCCATATATAACCCTGTCCCAGTATTGCGACACTTTCCGGCAAGCCATATACCGGTAAACCGTTGGTTATTATAAAAGCTATTCCTCTTGCGATTGTCATCATACCCAGAGTAGTAATTAACGGCGGCATATCAATTTTTTCAACTATCAATCCTGTTATAGTTCCAATAATGGTTGATGCAATAATTGCAGCAATAATTGCAGGCAAAGGACTCCAATTCAGAGATACCATAAGTGATGAGCCGACAACGCCTGTCACTGCCAATAATGATCCAACCGATAGGTCTATTCCGCCTGTCAGCATTACAATTGTCATTCCGACAGCAATTATTCCCATAATGGAAACCTGTCTTAATATGTTAAACATATTCTTTACAGATAAAAAAGAGTTTGTAAATATGCTGAAAAATGCTACTAGCGCAATAAGAACTATTATTATTCCGTATGTTTGAAAGAACTCTCTTCTCTTCATAAACATTACCTCTCTATAGTATTCTTGCCTGATGCCAAATTCATTATTGAATCCTGGGTTGCTTCTTCTTTGCTTAACTCGCCGGTTATTTCGCCTTCGTGCATAACCAGTATCCTGTCTGCCATTCCTAAAAGCTCCGGCAACTCAGAAGAAATCATTATGATGGCCTTACCCTCATTGGCTAGTTGGTTCATTAGCATGTATATTTCATGCTTAGACCCCACATCTATACCTCTTGTTGGCTCATCAAATATCATAATCCTTGAATATGCAGCAAGCCATTTGGCTAAAACTACCTTTTGCTGGTTTCCTCCTGAAAGATTCTTTACCCGCTGCGCCGCAGACGGGGTTTTAATCCTTAACTTGAGTATAGAATCATCAACTAGTTCTTTCTCTTTCTTTATGCTAATGATGGTATTTTTGCACATCTCTTTAATATTGGCAAATGTTATATTGTGAGCTACACTCATTTCTAATAAAAGGCCCTGCTGCTTCCGGTCTTCCGGTATTAACGCAATACCATGTTTAATTGCCTCTTTTGGCGATTTAATATTAATTTTTTGACCTTCAATATATATTTCTCCGCTTTCTATTTCATCAGCTCCAAATATAGCTCTGGCCAGTTCCGTCCTCCCGGCGCCAACCAGGCCTGATATACCGAGTATTTCCCCTTTCTTTACCTGGAAATTGATATCTTTCAATAAACCGCCGGCGTTTAGTCCTTTTACTTCCAGCATTATATCACCAATATCTGAATTCCTTTCAGGATACTGTTCGGTCAAAGGCCTCCCGACCATCAGGCTGATTAATTCGGTTCTGTTCGTATCAGAGGTATTTTTTGTGCATATATATTGGCCATCCCGTAATACAGTTACCCTGTCCGATATTCTAAAAAGCTCTTCTATCCTATGGGAGATATAAATAATTGTAACACCCTGGCTTTTGAGCCTTTTAATCAGTTCAAACATGGCTTCCACTTCATTATTGGTTAGAGGGGCAGATGGCTCATCCATAATCAATACTTTTACGTTCTTCGAGACAGCTTTTACTATCTCGACAATCTGCCTGTATGCAACTGACAAATCACTAATTAGCGCAGCAGGGGATATATTGATTTTCAGGCTGCTCAGCAACTCCTCTGATTTTTTCATCATCTGCTTCCTGTCTCTTATAATCCCTTTTCTTATCTCATCACCTAAAAAAATATTATCTGCAACAGAAAGTGAAGGAACAAGATTAAATTCCTGGTATATTACCCCTATACCCAGCTTCTGTGCTAAAGCAGGTGTCATATATCCATATGTATCGCCCTCAAACACAATTTCACCGCGATTCGGTATAATTGCCCCAGAAAGCACTTTAATAAGAGTGGATTTCCCTGCACCGTTTTCACCAAGCAAAGCATGCACTTCACCCTTGTTAAAATCCATTGAAACATTATCCAATGCCAGCACGCCGGGGTATTCCTTGGTGATCCCTTTTAATTCCAATATCTTTTTATCACTCACTTTACTTTTCCTCCAGTGTGTATACAATTGGGAATAATGGGATTTTATTTCAAAACCCGGGAGTGTTCCCGGGTTTTGAATTTTTTACCCCTGGAATTAATTTATATACTCATCAATATTTTCTGCGGTCACTGCCTTTAATTCCTGGAGATAGTCCTTTTCATACGGTTCACCCTTTATAGCCTTGAGGGCAAGTTCTACACATTTCGAACCTGCTACGGTAGGATTCTGGTCAACAGTAATTCTATATATTCCTCCTTCTTTGACTTTGTTCAAGCCTTCAGGAGTTGCGTCAATACCACCAATAAGATATCGGTCTCCTTTCATGTTAGCTGACATAAAGGCTTCATAAGCTCCCAGTGCTCCTCCGTCATTAATGCCTAACACTACTTGTAGATTGGGATGGGCCTGAATAAAGTTTTCTGCCGCTTCCATTCCAGCCTGTGGGTCTCCTGCTGTTGTATCAGCAACGAACTTAACATTCGGGGCAAACTCGGCAACACCTTCCATTATTCCTTTCTTACGGTTAATAACCTGGGGAATAATGTCAAAGTTCAATGTAGCAGCTTCAACAGTCTCTTCTGTACCCCAGTTTTCAGCAATCCACTTGCCTGCTGCTGTTCCAAGTGTATAACCCATGTCGTATTCATCGGCAGCTACCCATGCATCATACTCATCCAGCCTGGTTGTATGGCATACCACTTTGACGCCCTGAGCCCTTGCATTCTTTACAACAGGAAGGACAGCCGCTGGATCAACTGCAGTTACAATAATTGCTTTAGCCCCGGAAGCTATGAAATTCTCAAGAGCTTCCACCTGTCTTTCTGCTTTGTCCTGGGAATCATTTATCATGATTTCCACTCCATGCTCCTCGCCGTATTTCTTAGCCGCATCAGTCAAAGCGACAAAGAACGGATTTGAAAGATCCAAAGTTGACATACCGATTTTAATAATCTCATCCGCCGGCTTACTTTCATCAGCACTTTTCTCATCGGCTCCATTTGCTTCTGGCTTGCTTTCTGCAGGTTTCTCTTTTGCCTGCGTCCCTGGTTCCTGAGTGGTACAAGCAACCAGCCCAAACACTAAAGCAAATACCAAAAGTAATGCCATTACCACACTCCAACTTTTTTTCATGTTTAAAACCTCCTAATAAAATATTTGGTAGGAATCGCATATTCTTTACTTTTAACTACAGGTGTTATAAAATAAAGAATAATGCATTTCCCTATTTGGTTTTAAACTGTAAAATTTCTCCTGGAATTTTACAGCTTTTCTTGCACGAGGTAAGGAGTTATTGGTTGTGATTTGCCTCCTTACTTCTGCAAGTAAATATGAAAATTTTTTATGCACTGTCTCTAATAATGAACTCCGGTTGAAATACGATCTGGTCTTTGATGTTTTTTTCTCCATTGATCTTGCTTATCAAAATTTTTGCTGCTTCAGAGCCTAAACTATGTATTGGCTGCGCAATGGTTGTGAGAGCAGGTTCAATAATGGTACACAGATCAATATTGTCATATCCGATAACCTTCACATCACCTGGCACTGAATAGCCTGCGCTTTTAAGATATTTGATTGCTCCTATTGCCATTGTGTCAATAGAAGCCATTATAGCATCAGGAGGATTCTGGAGGCTCATAAAGTATTTAGCTCCATTTACTCCAACCTCCATCAATGGTAAGGTTATCTGGTCACTGGAGCACTGGTATACCAGCTCCCTCTCAAATTTCAGGCCATACTCCAGTATTCCCTCTTTATAACCTTCATATCTGTGGTTTACAACACTTATGTCGGGCGGTACCCTTATATATGCTATTCTTCTGCATCCTTTTTCATATAGATATTTTACAGCTTTCTTACTACTTTCAAAGCCCTCGGTGACAACATACGAGACTTTACTGTTTTGTGTAAAGACATGATCCATAAAAACAACAGGCATAGTCTCAGATAGGCTAAAAAAGTAATTGATATTCTTTATGCTTTTCTTGTAAGTGTTATAGATAATTCCGTCTACCTGTCTTTTTAAAAGTTCCTTTGTATAATTTATTTCCATTGTAGAGCTCTTATATGTATTACAAACCATAACCATATATCCGTGCTTTAAAGCAACTTCCTCTACTCCGTTATACATTTCATTATAAAATACGTTTGAGTAATCTGGAACAAGCATGGCTATTGTCTTTGTTTTCCTTGTCCTAATGCTTTGTGCAAAGTAACTTGGCGTATAATTGAGCTTTTTCATAGCATCCTCAACAGCAATACGCGTTTCTTCTTTTACAGGACCATTTTTGTTTATTACCCTTGAAACAGTAGTTTTTGAAACACCCGCCAGCTTTGCAACATCCCAAATATTAGCCATATAAACCTCCGTCTGTGGTAACATTCCCATATTTGTTATAAAATAAATGGTAACATTCCCATTTTATTTTAATAAACATAATGGTATTTTTAGAAGCACAAACTGTTACCATGAACAATTATATTATATATCTAATAGTTTTGGGCGTCAAGTCTTAATTTATTTTTCTACTTCGAAAAGTATTTATTGTAATTTATTCTTGATAATGTTACCACTTTTAAGCATATTAACTAATTGTAATTTTACATAATAGGTAACGTTACCATTATGCAAAACAAGTAATACCAAATAAACCCCAGTGTATTAAAATTAAGAAATGATATTGCTATTATACATAAATGATGTTACTAACCCTTTCTTCTATCCCCTTCTCCATTTCACACCCTGAGGAGTGTCTTCGAGTATTATACCCATGTCCTTCAACTGATCCCTTATTTCGTCAGCAAGCTTCCAGTTCTTTTCCTTCCTTGCCTGTTGCCTCTTTTCAATAAGCCCCTCAATTTCTGAATCCAGCTTTTCTTCTCTTTCCTTTTGAAGAATGCCAAGTACTCCACCCAGTTCTTTGAGTGTGCTGATGCACAAACCCGCTGTTTGCTTGGATAATCCTGAAGATATAACAAAGCTGTTTATTGCCCTTACTATTTCAAACAAGGCGGCAATTGCATCCGCAGTGTTTAAATCATCATCCATGGACTCAATAAATTTGCCTTTCAACCGGTTTATACTATCCTTCAGCTGTATTTCTTCAGGATTTAAAAAGCCTTCCCCATCAGCACTGCTTTCAAGGTGTTTCAAATTATCCAGGCATTTGTACATCCTTTCCAATCCGTTTCTGGCCTGTTCCAGTAATTCAGCGCTGAAATTTATCGGGCTTCTGTAGTGGGCTGAAAGCATAAAAAACCTGATTACTTCATAGTCAAATTTCTTTGCCACATCCCTTACTGTAAAAAAGTTACCTGCAGACTTAGACATCTTTTCATTATCCACATTAATAAAACCATTATGGAGCCAGTACCTGGCGAAAGGTTTGCCATTCGCCGCTTCACTTTGGGCGATTTCATTCTCATGATGAGGGAAAATCAAATCCTGCCCGCCACTATGAATATCTATAGTCTCACCGAGGAACCTGTTTGCCATTGCAGAGCATTCTATATGCCATCCAGGCCTGCCTTTCCCCCAGGGGCTGTCCCATGCCGGCTCTCCAGGTTTCTGTGCCTTCCATAATGCAAAATCCATTGGATCCCGTTTCCTCTCATCAACACCCACCCTTGCTCCTGCTTCAAGTTCATCCATATTATGATGTGACAGTTTTCCATATTCTTTAAATTTTTTTGTCTGAAAATATACATCTCCACCTACATTATATGCAAAGCCCTTATCCTCCAAAGTTTTTACCAGTTGAATAATGGCATCGATGTTTTCAGTAGCCTTAGGGTGTACCGTTGCTTCCTTGATTCCAAGACCCTTTGCATCGTTGAAATACTCATGTATATACTTTTCTGCAAGCTCCCTTACAGTTATGCCTTCCTCCTTAGCCCTTTTTATCATTTTGTCATCAATATCCGTAAAGTTCTGGACAAACTTCACCTTATATCCTCTATACTCAAGGTATCTCCTTAATGTATCAAATATAATAAAGGGCCTGGCGTTTCCTATGTGGAAATAGTTGTAAACTGTTGGGCCACATGAATACATCTTTACTTCCTTATCTTCCAGAGGTATGAACTCTTCCTTTTTTCTTGACAAAGTATTATATAGCTTCATTACTCTCTCCTCACTTAATAATTCAACATCTTTTATTATTTCACATATATACACTTCTATCAATCCGCTTTGTTTTGTTTTATTATGGGAGACGGCTGGGAGTTATATACCGTTGAATAAGGAGGTACGGAATGAGTCAGCCAAACATTTCCTCCTATTACAGAATCATGCCCTATTACGGTATCCCCTCCAAGAATTGTAGCTCCGGCGTAAATAATCACATTGTTTTCAATGTCAGGATGCCTTTTAATCCCTTTAATCGGATTGCCTTGCTCATCAAGGGCAAAACTTTTTGCACCCAGTGTCACTCCCTGGTACAATTTAACGTTATCTCCTATTGTGCACGTTTCACCGATAACCACCCCTGTACCATGGTCTATGAAAAAATACTCTCCTATTTTTGCACCCGGGTGAATATCAATTCCAGTCTTCTGGTGGGCATATTCCGTCATAATCCTTGGAATTATGGGGACTCCGAATTCATACAGGACATGTGCTATCCTGTAAATGCTGATCGCTTCAACTGAAGGATAGCTCAGCAATATTTCCTCGGAATTGAGGGCAGCAGGGTCACCTGTATAAGCAGCCTGAATGTCTTTATGCAATTTTCCTCTTATTTCAGGAAGCCTTTCCATAAGTTTTATAGTTATACTATCTGCTTTGTCTCTGCATTCGGTACACCTTCCCTGTTCTTTATCCTCTTTCTGGCAAATATCCTTTAAAACCTTTTCTATAAGGTTACTAAGCTCTACTGCAGCCACCCTCATACGGTTCCCAATCAGAATATTAATCCTTGTCTCATCAATAGGATACTTTTCATAAACCCCTGGGAATAATGCTGATCGTATATTGAACACTACATTATTAACCATTTCCTTGCCTGCAAATCCGATGGTTTTATCCTTAAGAAAATGCTTATTGTTAAAATCTTCAAGGGCTCTTGCTATTTCCGGCATATTGCTGTTCAGCCATGTATCAAGTTTAATAATAATCAACCCCTTATCTTTTCATCTTAAATTAAATCAATTATTAATCAATATCATTGCTTTAATATTACCACAAAACTATAACTTGAATAAATATTTATTCATTTATTAATAATATTATGGGTAGGATATTTTATTTTAAAAAATATCTAAAAAAGAGAGGAAGTGATCAATTGGCTGAACAGTATGAAAATGCACGAAGGGAAGAGTTCAGTATAACCCACTTTCTTATTAGGCTAGTGGTAGGGGCAGTAGTACTTGCAATAACTGCAGCTTTAACCCCAGGTTTTGCAATAACCGGAATATGGCCTCTATTATTTGGGGCGATAGTTCTGGCAGCGTTGGATTATCTGGCAGCTAGGCTTTTAGGAGTTAACGCAACGCCCTTTGGAAGGGGTATAACCGGATTTATCCTTGCAGCCATCATCATATATGTAACCCAGTTCTTTGTTGCAGGGTTTACAGTTACTTTATGGGGAGCGCTGCTGGGGGCATTGATATACGGTCTGGTTGATCTCATCATTCCAGGGAGAGCCATGTAAACAGTTTTAAAGGGATAGTCACATCTATCCCTTTAAAGGCTCTCTCGATTTTACTATGGATGATAGAATGAATCATCAGTCATTAACATTTGTCTTTGAAATCTTCTTCTGCCTCAAGCGCTCCTGGAAAATCAAATATCTGGGGCGGGAAGAATTCCTCTACAGGAAAATCAATTGCATCAAACAAATCGCATGGATTTTCATCAGTTGACGCTATACATTCCTTATCAGGGACGCAGAAGTTAAATGCAGGCAGAAGTACTTGAACCTTTCTTACAAGTTTAATTATGGAGAACAACCCTACTGTCGCAACCACCCTTCTATCTGCAACTGCTGCATTGCTCCCTCCTCTAGCCTCCAGCACCTGGTTCTCATCAAAGTCTTCGTCGTAGTCTTCAAGTCTTTCCATAATACTCTTTGGCACCTTACAGCAGCATTTCTCAAATAGTTTGTCACGAATATCCTGAATTTGTGCATTCAAACAT
Source organism: Acetivibrionales bacterium (assembly GCA_050953835.1). Lineage (GTDB taxonomy): Bacteria > Bacillota > Clostridia > Acetivibrionales > JBMNNH01 > JBMNNH01. Next base: position 73,847 of record JBMNNH010000013.1, read on the forward strand.
ATTGGATCCGCAACTTCAATTTTGGCAATCGGAAGGTTATCCTGCTCTTTTGCTGATTCTTCAGTCGGCCCAATGTCGTTTTCAGTAAAACGTGACTTAAATATTTTTACATTACCTTCAGAACCAAAAAGCACTACCTTCTTATCGAATGTCAATATACCACGCAGAGGTTTGATTTTCGTTCCCCCGCTGGGGCTTGGAATAAAGAAATCAAGATCTACTCGAATGAAAAATTTTACGTCTACCGTATAGAAGCCCCGCTTAAATGGCAGTGGTTCAACATCAGCAAATACATCCACCACTTCTGCATCACTGCACTTTACGTTAATTGAATTGTTTATCACCCATTGTGCAAATGCCTCATTCTTAAAAACTATTGGTTCGTTTTCTATACAGTCTTTTTCCTTACAGGAATCATATACTTTTTCAACCTGTGCACACACCGCTTCCCTTATCCTGTTCAGGTCTCCCTGACCAAGCAAGCCGGAAACAACTTTTTTATCATGGCTCATACTTATTAATCCCCCTTCGATTAAAGTTATATGTTGCTATAATAATCCTCTCATTCTCATAATATGTAGATTTACATATTTTGTGCAATAAATTATTATTATCTTCAATAATAATTTTCAGAGCATAATACACTTGAAAACAGTAATCACACATGCTGGCCATTTCATATAATATTACGTAAGATTGGAAAAAAGTAAACAAAAATGTGGTGATATTAATGTATGATTCTGATAGCAGACGCTACGTATTCAGACAAACTTCAGGCAAAATATGGACTTTCTTTTATGACGATAGGCTGGGAATTTGTTTTAGTACATTAGGAAAAAGGAATATATGGTCAAACCCATCTTCCCTCAAAAGAAACGTGCATCACAATTTTTTTGCCGGAATTGATGACAAAGACAGGTTCCATATATTAATTCAAGATAAGCAAGGCAGTATGCACTATTGCATACTGGAAAACAATTCGTTTAATGCATTGCCAATCCTGAGCAGCAAACACCCCAGCGCTTATAACAAGTATTTTAACTTATGCACTGACGGAAATACTGTACATTTCTTCTATGTCCTGCAGCATAAGGATTCTGCCATACTCGCCCAGCAGACCCTTGAAGATGGAAAAATCCAGACGCCGAAAGTAATCGACTATGTTTATAAAAACACCTGCCCCTATTCTCTCGTATACAGCTGCTCAAAAGACATATATGTCTTTTACCAGTCATCCGTCGGTGAACACCTTCAAATGGGGTATAAGAAGTATATACCTCAGAAAAAACTCTGGAGCGAATTCACTCCGGTCACACAATATCAGGGAAACTGCGATCTGCCTAGGGCAATAGCAGGCAGCAAGGATTTAATCCATATATGTTACCAGCGGCGCAGCTCAAAACAGTACCAGCTTATATACCAGCAAAAAATACCTGGCAAGGATGTATGGTCAGATGAAGTCTTACTTCATTCATCTTCCTACCCCTTCGAGGAAGCATCTATTCTTCAACTAGATGAAAACATTATTGCCTACTGGGTAAGGGATGACATAATATTCTATTGCCTGTCAAAAGACCTTGGAGAGACATGGAGCAAGCCCGGAAAATATAATTTCCCTTCTGACAGGCAGCTGATATGTGTATCATATAAGAGCAATAACCCCTATGAGAACAATAAAGTATTTATTGACATGGTTCCTGCAAACTTTTCAAAGGGGCTCAAAATGGCATTTTATCAGGACATTGCCGAGAGTATAAACAATGTAACTGGTGATGATTTAAAAAATATTCTTACGGAAAGTATTAAGGACTTAAAGGCAAGTGTTGACAGTCTTAAGAAAGCCGGAATAAACAACAGGAATGAGATTCTAAAATTAACTAATTCGGTACAGAGCCTTAAAAAAGAAATTGTAAAACAATCTGTCAAGCTGAGCATGCTGGAAAACGAAATGAACAAGGTTAAGAATTTAAACCTTCCTGGAAAATAAAAGAGCTTCCACTTTCATGGAAGCTTAAACTAAATTATGATTTTTCAAAAGCCCCAAAATGGCGTTCACCTATATTTTGACACCTAGCCTTAGCTAGGTGGGTGCCCTGTTAAAAGCGTTTACCTTCCTCTGCCGTTGCACCCGGTTAATGCCGGACGTCGGTATTAAACTGAGGCCTGATATCCACTTTCAAACTCCAGACTCCCATATGTGCGATGTAGGTTCAAAATAATAGGTTATCCGCGCATTTCAGGATTACTATTATTATTCTTTACTAGTAGCTTTTTTATTCTTCATTTTATGGTTTCATTATAACGAGCAGGAAAACCCAATTCTTCCTTTATATTCGTTTTCCGACCGCGAGTTTCAATGAAACCTTCTTCTGTGCTTTTATCTTTTATTCTTACTTCCCAAACTTCATTTTATGGTTTCATTATAACGAGCAGGAAAACCCAATTCTTCCTTTATATTCGTTTTCCGACCGCGAGTTTCAATGAAACCTTCTTCTGTGCTTTTATCTTTTATTCTTACTTCCCAAACTTCATTTTATGGTTTCATTATAACACCGCCTAACCATATAAACAAGAAACCTTAGCAGATTTTATATTCTTCATACAGCGAATATTTCGCTCAATCTTGAATATGCTCGGTAAATCAAAAAACATTCCTTTATTGATATACCAATATACTCCTGATTCAGAATATTCTTTGATACTTTCCCTTCACAGCTTCAGGGAAAACCCGGTATACCGCCCTTACAGGCAAACCTGCCAGCCTGCTTTCATTTACTACAATATCTTTAAGTCCGTCAGGAAATTTCAGGCAATAACCACAGCCGCTAAAAGTTATCTGACATGGGGTTGAAACCACCTCTGCCATATACCCTTTTCCCCTCAGGATGCTGCAAATATTAAACGCATAGTTGCCCGAATCCATTATTCCCAAGCAGTACATACAATCACTCTCCCATAAAGAAATAACATCCACTCTCATAATATTTTTCAAGTTGTTAAAAGTTACTTCTATCTGGAATTTGTACCTATTTTATGTTCCCGGGCATAATAGAAAAGATATTGCTGGGCAAAGCCGGCAAGCTCTCCAAAGTAGTCTGCTGCAAAAGCTTGTATATCTTTTAATGACGCTTCCCTCTTAAAATACAGCTCTTCCATTACTCTCTTTACCCAAATATCCGTAGGAAATACATCATACTTTGTTCCACTGTACAGCAGCGTACAGTCTGCTACCTTATTTCCGACCCCTGCCAGCTTTTTAAGTTCGCAACGGGCTTCTGCAGTACTCTTGTATGCAATCCTATATAAATCAACCGCACCATCCCTAATTGCATTGGCAGTCTTTATTATATATTTGCACCGAAACCCGCCCTTGCACACTTCAAGCTTTTGAAGACTTGATTCGGCTAATGCGTTTATATCTGGAAAAGTGTAATAGCTTTTCCCGTCCATTTTTATCTCTCCGCCATATATCTTTGATATGGCGGCTACTACTTTCATAATCATCGGTATCCTGTTATTGGCAGATATGATAAATGATATGAGTGTCTCCCACAGGTCCTGCTTCAAAATCCTTATACCATAACCAAATTCTACAGCCTCTCTCATAATTTTATCCTTTGCAAGAATCTTCTTAATCTTTGAATAGTCCCTTCCCAAATCAAAATATTGGTACCATATGTTTCTGAAATCTTCAGCTGTAGTATTATATATTTCCAGGGCATCATTTTTGTATTTTATGTTTATAACTTTTCCCTTCACCACTCCAGTATAACTTCCGTCACTCTGCTTAAGCCACCTGAAACACTGCCCGCACTCAAAAACATGCACAGGATTAAAATCCCTGACACCTTTGACTATTATACCTTCATTTTCCTCAATTACATCATATCCCTTGTGCTCCATATACTTCCACTCCCTGCCCTCTGTTGTATACTCTTTACTCCCGCGTTCATCAAGCTTCCCACATTCTGTCCCCTGTTCTCCTGCTTCTGTTCCCCAATTTCTGTTCTCTCTTCTCCAGTATATATATCCCCATAATTTCATGTTTAAATATACATTTGCTGATTTTTACATAGCGGAACAATAGCTTCTATAAATTCTATCACCTTTTCCTTATTGTTAATATTAATATTGTTAAATTCCCTGATTTTATTTTTAAGTTCTTCATAGCTTATAAACACAGGTTCAACCACAAATATCTTGTTGTTTTCGGTACTACGCACTGATTCTTCCGCAAGGACAAGCTCCTCATGTAGCTTTTCCCCAGGCCTCAGTCCTGTGAATTCAATTTTTATGTCAATCTCCGGCCTCAGCCCTGACAACCTGATTAGATTCCGGGCAAGGTCATAAATCCTCACAGGTTCACCCATATCAAGCACAAAAATTTCACCGCCTTTTGCTATAACTGCTGCTTCTATCACAAGCTGGACAGCCTCAGTCACCGTCATAAAAAACCTGCTAACCTCTGGATGGGTGACTTTCACCGGCCCACCATCTTCAATCTGCTTTCTGAACAAAGGAACCACACTGCCGCTGCTTCCAAGCACATTTCCGAATCTCACGGCTACAAATTCAGTCTTGCTGCACTGGTTAATGGCCTGTATTATCATCTCTGCGATTCTTTTTGTTGCTCCCATGACACTTGAAGGATTGACAGCCTTATCGGTGGATATCAGCACAAACCTGCCCACTCCTGTTTTATCGGAGCATTCGGCTACATTCATTGTTCCCAGCACATTATTCTTTACCGCCTCATCAGGATTATATTCCATAAGAGGCACATGTTTATGGGCTGCAGCATGAAATACCACATCTGGTTTGTATTTTTGGAATATCGCCTCAAGCTTCTCCCTGTCCCTGATATTAGCAATCAGCAGTACTATATCCAAACCTGGGTACTTGTCCAGTAGATCGTTGTACACAAAATATGCATCATTCTCATTATTGTCAAGGATAATCAACTGCTTTGGATTAAATGCCGATATCTGCCTGCATAATTAGGAACCTATAGTGCCCCCTGCTCCTGTGACAAGTATAGCCATGTTCTTGACATAGGAAGATATCCTGCTCATATCAAGCTTGACAGGTTCCCTTCCAAGCAAATCATAAATGTTCACATCCCTTATTTTCCGTACTAATGCCGGGTCTTCTGCAAAGGGGAAATCGGTAGGCAGTATTTTTATCTTTAGTTGAGTTTTCAAACACTCATTGTATACCCTTTTTATAAATTTATTGTTTATTGACGGAGCCACTATAATTATCTCATCAACTTTCTTCTTGCGGATTACTCCGGAGATACTGTTAAAAGCTCCTGTAATAGGTACCCCGCAGATTTTCCTTCCCCATTTGCTGCTGTCGTCATCAATAATAGCCACAGGCTTAGCCCTTAATTCCGGGTGGCTGATAAGCTCCTTTACAACAGCTGCTCCGGCCTCTTTATTCCCTACTATTAACACCCTCCTTCCAACACTAAATGCAGATTTTTCAGCATAATAAATACTTCTCAGTACTCTGTAGGCGAACCTGGCTCCTCCGACCAGGAAGGTATCAGCAAAAGCTACAATGACCAATATGTTTCCTGGTATATCACTTCCGACTGCATACTTACATACAAGTACTGCAGCATTACTGAAAAAAACAGCTCCTAATACCGAAATCATCTCATTTATTCCCGCATACCTCCATAGACTTGTGTACATCCTGAAAAGATAAAAACAAATAATCTTTACAATAATGTTAATGACTAAGAAGCTTCCCAGGCTTGGTAAGAGTTCTGCCGGCGTAATGCTTCTACTGCTGTTAAGCCCCGCAAGGTATGCGAGGACAGCCGATATATTGAGCAGAATAATATCTATCAAAATTAAAGCATAAATTCTAATATTGATTTTCATATGACCTCCATACCTTTTTACCGGCGGCAGCATTGTTAATTCCTTCTTTCAGTTTTGCCACCGTATATTCAATCTGCTTTTCACTAAGATTATTAAAAAAGGGCAGGGCAATGGTTGATTCCGCCACCTGCTCTGCTACAGGGAAATCCCCCTGTTTATATCCGAACATATCTACAAAATACGGCTGAAGATGTATGGGAGTGAAGTAAGGCCTGCAACCCACTCCATTCTCAAGCATGTACCTCATTACCGTGTCCCTGTCTATCCCCGGGTCAAGCCTGATTACATATACAAACCAGCTCATTCTGGTGACATCAGGGTGGATATAGGGTATCCTTACCCCTTCTATACTCTTAAGCTTTGAATTGTACATTTCAGCAACTGCATTCCTTTGATCGAGTATTTCATCTATACGCTGCATTTGCGCCACTCCCAAAGCCGCATGAAGTTCACTCAGCCTATAATTGTACCCCAACCTCTCATGGAGAAGCCATAATCCAGTTATTGCCCTGCCCTGGCTTCTGCAGCTCCTGCAATACTCTGCCGTAATATCATTATTTGTAACTATAATCCCTCCTTCTCCGGTAGTAATCTGCTTGTTGGGGTAAAATGCAAATACAGCCCCATCAGCCCTGCTGCCGCATTTCACTCCGGAATACTCTGAACCCAAAGCCTCGCAGGAGTCTTCAACCACCGCCAAACCATATATCTGTGCTATTGCTCTGATTCTTTGAATATCCACCGGGTGCCCGAATACATCAACAGCAAGTATAGCTTTGGTTTTTTCATTTATACGGTCCTCAATTCTTTCAATATCTATATTCAGGGTATCCGGTTCAATATCAACAAATACAGGTTTAGCGCCTTCAAAGAGTATACAGTTGGCTGAAGCCACAAAACTAAAGGGTGTGGTTATTACCTCATCCCCCTTTTTTATGCCCAAAGCTTTTATCAGCAGGTGCAATCCACTGGTGCCGCTGTTCACTGCAATTGCATGTTTTACTCCAATATAATTGGCAATTCTTTTTTCAAACTCTTCTACTTTGGGGCCTATACTCAGTACACCTGATTCCATCACAGCTACCACCGCATCAATTTCTGCTTGTGTAATATCAGGCTTGGCCAGCTGAATCTCCATCTGTCATCCCCCCTAATCTATCTTCTATAAAGCGGGAAAAAGTCAAGCCTTTCCGTCTTCCTTTCCCCATTTAAACGTTCCCATTTATCTACCAAAATCTTATAGTGCTCCTCATCATGTATCTTCCTGCCAATAAAGAATTTGCTTATCCCATCTTTTGAAAATTTCTTCTTAAACTCAAAGAGGCTGTCATCGTTTTCCCGGTACCCACCACCAAGGTGGAAATATTTGCAGCCCTGCCTGCTTCCCCATAATGCTGCTTCATACAGGAGAAGATTCACAGGTGCGAATCGGATATACCTATAGTCGGTGCCTGATAAATGGTAGTTTAGGTAATCACCGTATTTCAGGATCACGGAGCTTGCTATAACTCTTCCGTCATAGAGGGCATTAAAGATATAGGCATTATCCTTGAGCAATTCAAACAGGTTGTTGAAGTAATTATTCGAAAAGTAATAATACAAATCCGCACCGTTCCTTTTCATAGTTGTGTAGTACAGCTCCATAAATTTTCCAAGTGACTCCAGTGAATTATCAATTTCTATTACAACGCCGCTCTTTTGCGCCTTCCGCACCCTATTCCTGCATTTACTGTGCATATTATCCCATATTATTCCAGGTGAACTTAAATCCATATAGACCGTATCCCTGTTATATATGACATCCATGCAGTAGTCCATGTACTCATGGTTTCGCATCAGTGGATGAAACCTTATGAACTCGGTTACTATGTTTCTTTCCCTGCAGTATTCTTCAAAACGTTCCTTGAACTCAAGTACCAGCTTTTTTCTGTCCGCCCCCTCACAAGGGAAAAATAATGGCCCTCCGTAGCCATAGGGAGCAGTTATATCAAAATAACCCTTTTCACCAGGCAGCTCAATCCTTCTGACTAAATATTTGTAGATTACCTTTCCGCAGCTGCACTCCATATAGAAGCTTTCGAATGTCCCTTCCCCGTTTTTCTCATATATCCTGCAATAATCATCGGTAAAGTATATATCCATGCAGTCCATCTGTTACAGTCACCTCCTGTCACCACCAAATCTGGGTGGCATGGGTTGCTTGGGTTCATATATGCCCTCTCCTTTAATCACAACCGGGACAGTTTTAAGCAATATCTTAAAATCAAGCAGCAAACTCCAGTTTTCTACATACTTTATATCAAAGTCGATTTTCTGCTCCCAGGTTAACAAATTGCGGCCGTTTATCTGTGCAAGCCCCGTTATCCCGGGTTTCATCAGCAGTCTTTTCCTGTCTTCAATGCTGTATTCTCTGATTTGCTGCATCAATGCCGGCCTTGGGCCGACAATACTCATTTCGCCCTTTAGGACATTGAACACCTGCGGTAGTTCATCAAGACTCCAGCTTCTCAAGTACCTGCCTATGCGGGTAATCCTGGGGTCGTCTTTTGAAATCTCAAACCCATGATCCATATTCACGGCACCTGTTCTCATTGTTCTGAACTTTATTATTCCGAACGGTACACCCTTAAGCCCTCCCCTTTCCTGAACAAAAAAAACCGGACCCTTGGAGTCCAGTTTTATTAACGCAGCTATTGCAATAAAAAGCGGAAGGGTTATGGCAATGAGTAAAAGACTTAACGTTATGTCAATAAGCCTCTTAATTAAATAGCAAAAATCAGTTTTTGACATATCTTTTGAAAACTTCTTCCAACCTGTCTGCCATGCCATACCTGTCCAATTCTTCTGCCAACCTCTTTGAATTGCTTCCCATGTCGTCTCTTAACTGCTTATTATCCTTTATCAAAAGAATTGTCTCTTTTATACTTTTACAGCTGTTATCATCAACATAAAAACCACATTTGTACTTATCTATCATTTTGCTGA
>JBMNNH010000014.1:0-12484 GCA_050953835.1 Acetivibrionales bacterium
TATCAAGGGTATAAAGACGATGATAAAGGACCTTGCAGCTGATAAGGATCATATTAAAGCAGAGCATGTATTTGCAGCTGCAAAACAAGGCGATGAGCTGGCCAGGGAGCTGGTGGCCAGGGAAGCATATTATTTGGGAGTGGGTCTTGCCAACATGGCAAATTCCTTCAATCCCGATTGCATTGCCATTGGTGGCGGTCTCAGCCATGAATGGGACTTATTTTATGAGCCAATGATGGATGTGATGAGAAAGAAGTCATTAAAAGCCAATTGGGAGAACTTGAAAGTGGCAAAAGCAAAACTAGGCATTGATGCAGGCGCAATCGGTGCCGCAGCGCTTGCTTTGTGTTTGCTTTAGCAATAAATAGGACCTTTATTCTAGACATTAGAAATAGGGGTCTTTTTTTTATTGAAAAATTAGACTGGAGCAAAGAAGGATTTTTAAAACTAATGTAGAATAAGTATTTATAGTAAACGATTACTATAAATATTCACGGGTGAGCTTTTATGTCAACAAAAAATGTAACAATTTACGATGTTGCGAAATACGCGAAAACATCTACAGCTACAGTGTCTCGCGTGCTTAGCAACAGTGGATATCCTGTAAGTGAAGAATTAAGACGGAGGGTCTTAGAAGCAACTAAGAAGCTCAAATATACCCCTAATTTAGTTGGCAGGCAGCTTAAGACTAAGGAGATTACAGATATTGCAGTTATAATACCAAACATATCTAACCCCTTCTATCCATCGATTGTTTTAGGGGTAGAAGATGTAGCTAGAGAGAAAGGCTATAATGTTTTGTTATGTGACTCCTTCAGAAATCCAAAACTGGAAAGTGAGTACTTGCATTCAATGCTTCAAAAACAAGTAAAAGGTGTTATTATATCATCTATTTCTCAGAACAGTAGAGCACTTATGAGACTAGTGGAAACCGGACTAACAATTGTGGCTTTCGACCAGGATGTGACCTTTCCATGCAACAAAATAACCTTTGATTATAAAGAAGGGGGTTTTTTAGCTGTTGAGCATCTGATTAAGTTAGGGCATCGAAAGATTGCCTTTGTGGGTGCTCCGTTAAATAGGCCAAGTAGAAAAGGAGTATATGCAGGATATCTAAAAGCTCTAAAAAAATACGGCATAACGTTTAAGGAAGATATTATTTTGTTAAATGAGTTGGAGCAAGAAATTCATAACGAAATTTACGAGTATAAAAATGGTATAGAAATTGCAAAAAGATATATGCAGTTAAAAGAGAAACCCACAGCCATTTTTGCAATAAATGACCTAACTGCCATTGGTGTCATCCAGGGTTTGAAAAAATACGGCATAAGAGTGCCGCAGGATGTTTCGGTGGTTGGATTTGACAACATATTTATTTCGGAAATGGTTGAGCCTCCTTTGACTACAATAGAACAACCTAAATACGAAATGGGAAGATTGGCGGCAAATTTATTAATCGAGTGTCTTTCTAATAAAGAGAAAAAGAATCTTGAAATACGTTTGAAACCATCACTGGTTATTCGTAAATCAACTCACGAGACATAAAAATTTTTACCATATTAGTAATCGATTACTATTACTTTCCATTTATTAAGAATTGAAGACCTGAGTGTAACTCCCTAATGAAGATAAATCTAAGAGGGGGGTGAATTATATAAAAAATATACATGCAAAATATAATTCGAAGAAGGGAGTGTGGTCAAGGAAGTAAATCCTGTGTAGCAAATTAATATGGTTGTTTAATTACCAAAATTTGTATATCATATCATGTCAGAATCACAATGCTTATTATGTTTGACAGGAGGAGAATAATGAAAAACGTTTTAAAGAAGATAATGGTTTTAATGCTTATCGCCCTTATGTGATAGGCATGACTGCGTGTGGGTGGTACACAAAAAGCGGATACACCTTCAAATGAAACGGTTCTTCAGGAGAAGAAGAAACCTTCAAAATCGGTTTGTCACTTAGCTATACGGGAGGGACGGCACAATACGGCTTAGAAGGACGCAATGGTGTAATGCTGGCTCTCGAAAAAATCAACGCTGAGGGTGGTTTTAACGGAGCAAAAGGTGTCCTTGCTACCGCTTACGACAATAAGGGTTCGTAGAAGAGGCTGTCAAAGAATGCTCAGGAAGCTAATCCAAAACGAGGATGTTGATGCAATTATCGGTTCTCAGGTTCTGCTAAAACCCTAGCCACGGGTCAGTATTTTAATGAAGCCAAAATTTTCACAATAGGAATGGGTACCAGTGCTACATGGATGAAACAAGGATGGGAATATGTAATCCGCGGTGCTGTTAACTATGACTTTATCGCAGCTGAACTGGTGAAGATGGTAAAAGAAATGGGTATCACAAAAATAGCGATTATGAAAGACCAGCAGGAAGCTGCATTAGCTTTTGCAGACTCAGTTTGAGCAGCTTGGCAAAGAAGTAGGGATTACTGTAGTTGCCTCAGAGTCATGTGAAGTAGAGGATACTGACCTTTCATCTCAGTGTGCACGTCTGCTTGCTGCAAAACCTCAGGCCATTCTTATGTCCATTGACATCCAGCGACTGTGGCTACTTTGTAAAACAAATTAGGCAAACATGGCTACACAGGACTTCTTTTTGACAAGGAATCCTTTTATGCAGACCTTATTGATATTGCCGGTGTAGAAAACTCAAATTATATTCTTTTCTGCAATCCCTATGTAACATACACTGACATAGAAGATTGTGATATAGAGCAAATGAAGAATTTCCTCGAACTTTACAAAAATGAATATGGCGAATTACCAAGAACCGAGATTCCATATCGCGCATGGGATTCAATGATGGTACTATGGGAAGCTACCAAATTGGCCGGTTCTAACAAATCCGAAGATTTGGTCAAAGTTGTTCCTCAGATTAAAATCCAGGGTCTCGGTGGTATGATGGATTACAGCAACGGTGACGGTGAACCGTATCATAATGTTAGCAGATTTTTGCTACTTGACGGTAAAAATATTTCCTGGGAAAACTGGATGGAAAATGGCGGTTATGAATTGTACAAAGACGAAACAGGAAATGAGTATTAAATAACATATTGCAAATAGATTATAAGACTTAACAGTTGATTTTTCTAAACCTCTGTTTGGAATGGCTTCGAGGCAGGTATGCTTACAAAAATATGCATCAATAATTCCAGATATGAGCTTACATTTTATAGGGGTTAGTCATAACAGTATTAGTGTAATGATTTTCAAACAGAGGTTTATTTTTTAGTTCATCTCAAGGTTTCAACAGCCTGTGAATCCGATTTTGCAGAAAGGAATGCTGGCTTATGTTTATTAGTGTGATTATGTCTGCCCTTTTATCCGGCAGTATCTATGGATTGATAGGGCTTGGATACAGCCTTATATACAGGGCATCCGGCATTATGAATCTTTCTCAAGGCGACCTTATGTGTATTGGTGGCTTTCTTGGTTATACCTTTTACAAAATGTCTGGCTTGCCGGTATTGCCCTCACTTATATTGACAATAATATGTACATTCATTTTGGGATGTATTTTGGAAAGAAGCGTCATTAGGCCGATTTTCAACAGAAGTGCGAATACATCAGTAATCATTCTTGCAACGATAGCCGTATCATACATTATTCAAAGCATGGAGATTATTATATGGGGCGCAGCACCTCTTGCGATTCCTTCCTACCTCAAGACACAGACTGTCAAGTTGTTTGGCGTTACTTATCAGACTGAATCACTGCTTTGTATCGTAGTTGCGATTATATGTATGTTGGGAATCCATCTTTTTATGAAAAAAACCCCCTTTGGTATAGCTATGCGTGCTGCTGCAATGGATCCTGAAGCTGCAAGGAGCTGCGGAATAAATGTTGAAATGACCACCAGGATAACTTGGGCAATTTCGACCACAATTGCAGGAATCGCCGGTTTTATGATAGGACCAATATATGGAGTATCTACTACCCTTGGGCCTTCCATGTCTTCAAAGGTTTTGCGAGTGCTGTTGTTGGTGGCTACGGCGATATGTACGGAGCAATACTTGGTGGAGGCGTCCTTGCCGCACTCGAATCATTTTCAGCTGGATATATATCTTCCACACTTAAACAGCTTGTTGCCTATATCACAGTGTTATTTATCTTGGTGGTTAAGCCACGCGGCTTAATGAATGCAGAATCAGTGAAAGACTAATTTCAGAAGAAGAGGTGAGAAAGATTGATCCACAGCACGGAGACCATTCCAAGCAGCAATAAATTGGTAAAATACCTCCCTTTGTTGATAATACCTTTGCTTCCTTTGATACTATCTAATTATCCATATGGGATAATGCTTTTGTGCTTTGCTGAAATATATATAATAGCTACTACGGGATTTGATATACTGTACGGATATAGTGGGCAGATATCATTTGCCACATCAGCTTTTTTCGGCATCGGTGCATACGGTTCAGCACTACTGTACAAGCATTTTGGCATTCCAATAGCACTGACTATGATCTTAGCTGCTGTTCTTGGATGTGTAATTGGGATGCTTTTCGCATACCCGGTTTCAAAATTGAGATTTGCATTTTTATCACTGTCTACCATTTCTTTCAATCATATTGTTCACCAACTCATTACGCGTTCGCCGGGAGGAATAACCGGTGATTTTAACGGGATGTTTACAGGACGGCTCAGTTTGTTTGGAATTAGTTTTGCAGACCATACTCTATATTTCTATTATGGACTTTTTTGGACAGTTTTACTGGTTGCTTTAAAAATGATGCTTGTCCGTTCTAGAGTGGGCCGTGCATTTCTTGCAATAAAACAGAACCAACACGCCGCTGAAGGGATGGGGATAGATTCCCGAAAGTATAAAGTGTATGCCTTCGGAGTATATGGTTTTTACGTGGCTTTTGCAGGCTCTATATATGGGCACCTTGTAGGATTTATAAGTCCGGAAACATTTGCGCAGCCTCAGTCTGTACTTTTTGTAATAATGGCAATGTTTGGTGGCTTAGGTTCTGACTGGGGGCCGGTTATTGGTGGTGCCAGCATAATGTTGCTTAACGATATACTTGGCTATCTTGAGCAGTTTCAGTTGCTGGCTTACGGAATCCTACTGATAGTTTTCATTGTATTTCTGCCCGGTGGTATAGTTGGTGAGGGCAAAAAACTTCTTGACAAAATACGCAGAAAAAAGGAAGTGGATACTGATGTTAAAGATTGACCATGTAACTATCCGCTTCGGTGACCTAATCGCCGTAAATAATGTCAGTATGGAGATACCTCCAATTGGAATTACTGCATTAATTGGCCCCAATGGAGCTGGAAAAACTACCTTGTTTAATTGCATAAGCGGTGTATATGTCCCCAATGATGGTGATATATTTTTTGAGGAAAAAAGTATAAGAGGTAAACGCCCAAGCTACATTCACAATGTTGGTATATCGAGAACATATCAAATAATAAATTTGTTTACTGAGATGCCGTGTATCGACAATGTAATTGTTGGAATGCACGGAGACCTTAAGGCATCTTTCTTTGATTCGATGTTCCATACAAAAAAACACAGAGAAGAAGAAAAAGAAAGCTATGAAAAGGCTTATGAGCTATTAAAACTTTTTGGTTTAGAAGATAAAGCTTATGAACCAGCCGGAAGCCTCCCGTATGGTGAACAGCGCTGTCTGGAAATAGCCAGAGCATTGGCGAGCAATCCGAAGCTCCTTTTGCTTGATGAACCTGCCGCCGGTATGAATAGTAAGGAGAAGGAAGAACTCGATAAAACTCTCAGAGAAATAGTGAAAAAATGGAATCTTTCCATTTTGCTGGTAGAGCATGATATGGACCTGGTTATGGGTATAAGCGGTTATATACATGTGCTTTCTTTTGGAAAAAAGATTGCTGAAGGCACCCCCACGGAGATTCAGCAGAATCCAGATGTGATTGAAGCCTATCTGGGAGGTGACGACGAGTAATGGCAGCACTGTTGGAGGTAAAAGATTTTCATTATTATTATGGTGGTATCCACGTATTAAAGGGTATTTCCATGCACGTTGATGAGGGTGAGACTGTAGTTCTAATAGGTTCAAATGGGGCAGGCAAGACAACTACACTCCGTTCCATAAGCGGACTTGTTCCGGTAAAAGGTATGAAAGCCGGGGAAATACTTTTTCAAGGAAAAAAGATAAACGGCATGTCAGGGGACAAAATAGCAGCACTCGGTATAAGATATGTTTTCGAGGGCAGGCATATCTTCAGTAAACTTACTGTCACAGAAAACTTGCTTTCAGGAGCTTATCTTCGCAAGGACAAGCGCAACATTCAGAAGGATATCAAGAAGTTATATCAGCGTTTTCCGCGACTGGAAGAGCGCAAAAACCAGCTTGGCGGCACATTGTCAGGTGGTGAGCAACAAATGCTTGCAATAGCACGTGCACTTATAGCCAAACCGAAGATTATTCTTTTCGATGAACCTTCACTTGGGCTTGCACCCTTAATTGTTAAGGAAGTTTTTGCGGTAATACGCGAGGTACGAGATGAAGGGACAACCATACTTCTTGTTGAACAAAACTCCAGGCTCGGCCTCAATACCGCTGACCGGGGCTATGTTATGAAAAACGGTGAAATTGTTTTAGCGGATACCTGCAAGAATCTGTTGAATAACGAAGAAGTTCAAAGAGCATATCTTGGTGCAAAACAAAGTTAAACATAAATAAGCGTACTTTGGCGCGATCGTTTTATAAAGATTGAATTTTTGTTGAAGCAATCGATTATAAAAACAATTTACTATAAAGGAGATATATAGCATGAAGATTGTTGTTAGCAAAAATCCAGAACAACTTGGCTTGGAAGCGGCGACTTTGGCTGCGGAAATATTAAACAAAACAATTGCGGAAAAAGCTAATGCACGACTATTATTGTCTACAGGTGCATCCCAGTTTGATACCCTTAAAGCCCTTGTCAAGATGGATATAGATTGGAGCAAAGTTGAGATGTTTCATCTTGATGAGTACATTGGTTTATCCAAGACTCACCCCGCAAGTTTTAGAAAATACTTGAAAGAAAGGTTTGTTGACCATACGAACCTCAAACACGTACATTACATTGATGTTGAGGGTGACCTGGAAGAACGCATTCGGAAAATGTCAAATGAGGTAAGAAAAGAGCCCATAGATTTGGCATTGGTTGGCATAGGCGAGAATGCACACATTGCCTTTAATGATCCACCTGCAGACTTTGATACAAAGGAAGCTTTCATCATCGTTAATCTAGATGAGAAATGCAAACAACAACAGGTAAGGGAAGGTTGGTTTAAAAGTATAGACGAAGTGCCCAAACAGGCTCTGACCATGACCGTGCACCAAATAATGCAGAGCAGAATCATATTATCATGTGTACCTCATAAAGCAAAAGCAAATGCGGTAAAACTTGCTTTAGAAAGCGACTTGACAAATGAAATCCCGGCAACGATGTTAAAGCAGCATCCTAACTGGACCCTTTTTCTAGATGAAGATTCCGCCTCTCTGCTCGATAGAGAATTGCTGAAAAAGTATGTTTAATGATTCGATATAGATAAAAGAGGGATATCAATGGTAAAAGACGGTTATATACAAATACAGTATGGAGATAAAATAGTTGAAGTTAACATCCCCGAGAAGTCAATAATTGCTTGTCCGAGTATTAAAGATGTTGATAAAATATCGGATATAGAATCTGAACTTTTAAAATCTCTCCGCAACCCCGTGGGTTCATTGCCATTATATGAAGTTGCAAAAGGCAGAAAGAACGCAGTTGTTGTTATTCCGGATATAACCAGACCCATGCCGACTTCAACATTGCTTCCCATAATACTGGATGAGCTTAATGCAGGTGGTCTTGAAGATTGCAATATCAAAGCTATAATTGCTCTGGGAACCCATCGGCCCATGACCCAGGCGGAAATACAAAATATGGTCGGTCAGGATGTTTTAAGCAGGATAGAAGTTAAAAACCATGCATGGAATGATGAAAGGCAATTGGTGTGTCTTGGCAGAACTGCAAACGGGACTTGGATAGATGTGAACAGGGAAGTTTATGAAGCGGATTTAGTCATAGGCTTAAGCAGTGTAAAACCTCATCGTGGCGCCGGATGGTCCGGAGGAGCTAAAATAATAGACCCCGGAGTTTGCGGAAAAAGAACCATAGGCGGGACCCATTATATGACTGTAGACTTTGCAAATGATGAAGTGACCGGGGTTTTAGACAATCCCATCAGGAAAGAAATTGAGGATGTAGCTAAAAAAGTGGGCTTGGAGTTTTCAACTAACCTGGTGTTAAACAAACAGGACGAAGTTGCCTTTATAAGCTCGGGAGATGTTTTTTTGAGCCATAAGAAGGCCGTGGAATTTGCAGAAAAAATCTTTAGAGATCCCCAAACAGAAAAGGGAGATTTTTTAATTTGCGGTGCAGGGGCCTGGGCGCCGGATTTTTGGACATCTGTCCAGGGAATATTTCCTGCAGAATATTTAGTGAAGGATGGGGGAACAGTTGCAATATTTACGCCCTGTACTGAAGGAATAGCCAAGGAACATCCGCAAATTGAGGAATTTGGTTACAGACCCGTAATAGATACTAAAGAAATGGTATCGAGGGGAATTATAATGGATCTGGCAGCAGCAGGGCATATGGCTGCCGTGTCTCGGGTAGTAATAGAGAAAAACATAGAATGTATCGTAGTTTCAGATAAATCCAACAAGCAAAGCTTTGAGTCATTAGGATTTAGGTGGATGGAAACTCCTCAAGCAGCTGTTGATTATATATTTAACAAACACAAAAATGCCAGAGGCTACGTATTTCCTGTTAAAAGTATTACTGATACTGTTGTTATTCCCTGGTAATAATAAATGATTCATTTAATTTTAGGGAGGAATTGTTAAATGAAACCGCGAGTTGGAATTATCGGTGCAGGTATTTATGGGACAAATATGTTAAAGGCTTATTCAGCAGCCCATAGAATGGGTAAGATAGAGCTGGTTTCCCTAGCGGAAATCAATGAAGAGGTGCTCAAGGAGCAGGAAATAAGATTTAATGTTAAGGGTTACGTTGATTACAAGGACATGCTGGATAAAGAGGATTTAGATGCAGTAGCCATTGTAACTCCCGACTTCCTTCATCGTGAAATAACACTGGAGGCGGCAAACAGAGGTGTCCATATCCTGGTCCAGAAACCTTTAGACACAAGCACTAAAGGTGGTAAGGAGATGATAGATTGCGCTAAAGAGAACAATGTAATGCTTTATGTGGACTTCCATAAGCGCTTTGATCCCGGCCATGTACAATTGAAACAAGATATTAAGAGCGGCAAAATCGGTAAAGTTCAATACGGCTATGTATGGATGGAAGATAAAATCGTGGTTCCTTCGGTATGGTTTAAAAGATGGGCCCAACACAGCTCGCCCGCATGGTTCATAGGAATTCATTTTTATGATTTAATATATTGGCTATTGGAGTCTGAACCCAAGAGGGTCTATGCTACTGCAATAAAGGACAAGCTGCTAAGCATGGGAATAGATACTTATGATTCGATACAGGCGAAAATTGAATTTGAAAATGGAGCAACTTTTTCAGTAGACACCTCCTGGATTCTTCCTGAAAGTTTTACGGCTATTGTCAATCAGGGCATTAGAGTTGTAGGAAGTAAAGGGGTTTCGGAAGTAGACAGCGAGTATAGAGGCATACTCAGAGCTTTTGAAGACGAAAAAGGAACAATGACATCAAATCCATATGGCAACCTGGAACAAGAATATCCTTTTTACGGATTGGTTCCACAGGGTTACACGTACGAGTCAATGTATTATTTTTTAGACCTTTTGCTGATGCTTAAGCAAGGATATAAATTAGAAGATCTGCAGGGGAGTTATCCTTCCGGTGATGAAGCCCTTGTTTCTACAAAAATGTGTGAAGCTATACACGAAAGTGCCAAGCTTGGAAGACCTATCGATTTGTAGTTGTATTTTTGCAGTTCCTAAATCTTAATCTATTAGGTGATTGAGCTATTCTGTTCAGTCGCCTAATAGATTTATGTGTTTATTAAGGCGGTCACTGCCATAATGAAGAATATAAATATATTGTTGTTAAAGAAGGTAAATGTATTATGGAAATTATCAGTGTAACAATGCCAATATTTATTTTTGTAATAATGGGCTATATGGGAAAATCATTCGGTATTATCAGCGAGCAGAACATGAAATTTATGAGCAAAATATCGTACTATTTTGCTCTTCCTGCATTATTACTGAAAGGAATTATTTCTTTCGATTTTGAGACGGTTTTTTCGCCGGAACTTGTAATTCACAACTTGTCAGTAACTTTTATAGTTTGCGTATTGAGCATTGTATTAGCCCTTGTACTTGTAAAGCCCTATCAACGTGGTGCTTTTTCAATGAGCTGTTTTAGGTCCAATCAGGGATATATCGGCCTGCCCCTTGCTTTAGGATTTTATGGAGAACAAAGCATGTCAAAAGTTGCTATAACTCTTGGGTTTAGTTCACCTTTCGTAACAATTTTATCTATTATGACTCTTGACTTTTTGACATCTTGTAAACAGTCTTTGCAAAACAAAGAACCTGTTCATAAAATATTTACAAAAGTGGTATCATTATTGATAAATCCTTACATACTGGTCACGCTTTTTGGCCTTACTCTATCATATTTTCAAATACCCATAAACAAATTGGATTTTTTTATGAAGTTTCTTGAAATGAGCGGCAATATGGCACTTCCCTTAGCCTTACTCAGTGTTGGATATTCTCTGGAGCTTCAATACCTGAACAAAAACATAGAACTGGTTATTGGTGCCGGTGTTGTTAAACTCATCCTAATGCCTTTTATAGCATTTTTGTTGGCTTACTATGTTTTTCGTTTTCAGGGAGACCTTCTGGGAGTTAGCGTGTTGCTTCCTGCTACACCAACTTCGGTAGCTAGCTATGTGATGGCTTGTGAAATGGATACCGACGGAGAGTTGTCTGCGGCATCGATAGGCTTTTCGACTTTGGCATCTGTGTTTACCCTTTATATTGTGCAAAGTTTTATGCTTCGATATATATAAATTCCTTTATGGGAGGCAATTATAAATGAAAAAGACCATTTTCAAAAATGCGAAAATCATTACCCCGTTTAGATTGATAGAGTTTGGAGGATTAGCTGTCGAAAACGGAAAAATCACAGAAGTATTTCAGGGAGAACCTGCCGAAGTGCCTGGAGACTGGCAAGTAATAGATGTAAAGGGCAATTATTTATCTCCCGGTTTCATAGACATTCATAGCCATGGCGGGGGCAACCATGATTTTATGGATGGTTCAGTCCAGGCAATTTTGGAGGCTTGCAAGACACATATGAAGTACGGCACTACCACTATGGTGCCGACTACAGTGACAAGTACCGTTGAGGAGCTGTACAAGACTCTGGATAATATAAAAACAGCAAAAAAGAACAATGCGGATACACCGAACATACTGGGACTTCACTTAGAAGGGCCATATATATCGATGGAGCAAAGAGGAGCTCAAGATCCCAAATTTATTAAAAATCCCGATAGAAAAGAATATCTTGAAATACTTTCAAAAACTGATGATATCGTTAGATGGACCATTGCCCCGGAGCTGGAAGGTGCCCTGGAATTGGGCGTCGAATTGAAAAATCGCGGAATAGTTGCAAGTATTGGTCATTCAAATGCTGTGTATGAACAGGTATTAGAAGCCTTCGAACACGGCTTTACCCATGTTACACACCTTTACTCGGGTATGTCTATGGTTAGGAGAATTAAAGCATATAGGTATGCCGGTGTAGTAGAAAGCGCCTTTTTAATCAATGATATGACCGTGGAAATAATTGCAGATGGCAAACATCTTCCTGCAAGTTTATTAAAATTAATATATAATATAAAAGGGGCTGACAAAATTTGCCTCGTAACTGATTCGATGAGGGCCGCTGGTACATCGGACACAGAGAGCATACTGGGAAGTTTGAGTAACGGCCAGAGAGTAATAATAGAAGACGATGTTGCCAAAACAATTGACAGAGCGTCCTTTGCAGGGAGCGTAGCAACTGCCGATAGGCTTGTTCGAACGATGACAAAAATTGCCCAAATTCCCTTGTTAGAATCTGTAAAAATGATAACATATAGCCCTGCCAAAGTGATGGGTATAGAGAAAACAAAAGGAACTTTAGCCGTAGGGAAAGACGCAGATGTTATAGTCTTTAATGATAATATAGAAGTAAGCTTTGTGATGATAAATGGTAAAATTATGATTAATGAAATTTAGTACAGTGTTTATCGCTTATGATTTGATGTATAATAAATACAAAAAATAAGGATTAGGGTGATAAAAATGAAACTTAACATCTCGAGTCTAAAAAACAAGTCTTTTTGGCGAGACAAGGGTTTCCTGCTGCCAAATTTCGACATCGAAAGAGTGCGGGAAAACACCCTGAAAGCTCCAGTATGGCTACACTTTGGAGCAGGCAACATATTTAGGGCAT
>JBMNNH010000015.1:0-43665 GCA_050953835.1 Acetivibrionales bacterium
CCATGTACCATAGTAGATACTGCATAGGCCTGAGGGGCAACCAGTTCTGTTCCCGGCCCCATGCTGCCGTATGCCCTAAGAAGGACAAAAAGGACAATTACTGATACAACTGCACCGATAATACCGCCTATGGACTCCGAGATGATCTGGGCTTTAGGATTTGTTTTCAATATGTATCCGGCTTTGAAATCCTGCATTGCATCTCCGGCAAGCCCACATGCTACCGCTACCACTCCCGCTATCAGGAAAGCTTCAATACTGCCGGGAGTCATGAATACTTTTACTGCAAGCAATACAAGAATACCGAATACCTCCATAGGGTTTATTCCTGTCTGGCCTGTTATTGTGGCTGCCATTGCGGTAGTGACCCACACGCCCGCTATTGTTATTATGCTAGGAACCAGGGACATCTCGGTGAATATGGTAAGAATAAGGGCAATGGCTGCAAAGCTGATTGGTGCCCATTTCAGGTTTATGTCACCTTTTCCGAACTTCCCGCTGATCATAGGCCCGAATATCTCCTTTGCTTTGGGGATGATCCCTTTAAGAAGCACTCCTATTCCCGAGCCGACAATAAGTCCGATTCCAAGACTGTCCTTGAACGCTGCGGCAGCTGCAGTATCTGCAAACAGCCCCTGCGCAACTCCGACAGGAATTATGAGGAAGTAGCTTAACATGGCTCCGAGAAACCATGTACCCATGAACAACGGGCCTATGATATATCCTATACCGACTGCCATAGGGGAAACCCACACACTGAAGAAAATGTTTCTTGCGTTTAATGCTGCAGAGGTCAAAGCAGCAGGGATTTTTCCCCATGCATCCCTTAGAGCTGTAATGACAGCAGTTATAGCCAATGAACTAAACAGGTATTTTGCCTTTGTACCTCCTTCATCTCCTGCAAGCACTGTTTCTGATGCCGCAATGCCCATGGGGAAAGGAAGGGCTTCCTTTTCTATAAAGTGTTTTCTTATCAGTGTTGTGAAAATAATACCGAGAATTGTACCTGAAAGTGTGACTAAAAGAAGCGATAACATACTTACATTTGCATCCTTGTTTACCATCCATATCCCTGGGACGGTGAAGGCTAATCCGCCTGCAACCAGTCCGCCTGCTGACATTGCGGTATGTGTTACGTTAATTTCGTTTAGATTGGTGTTCCTCATTGCTTTAAGGATTGTCATGGACAATATGGCAACAAAAATAGTAGGCCAAGGAAGGGCACCCATTCTTAGTGCCACGTACATGGAGCTTGTGGTAATGATCACTGAGCCTATTGCTCCTATAACCATGCTTCGAAGGGTCAACTGCTCCCTGAACGATTCTGCATAGCGAGTATGTCCTTCGTTATTTTTTATGTTGTTTTGCATTCTATCTCCTCCTTTGAACCCTTATCTTCAGCACTTGTTTTTTTATAACCAACAGACCTTATAACCGCTTTCCTTCGCTAAGAAACTCCACAAGCCTTAACACAACACAATTCTCACTGGGCAAGTGTAGTGAATTAAGTTAATAAAGTAGATTTTAATTAAAATAGTATACCATCTATTGGATATTTAAACAAGAAAAAGGTGTCTATGTGGGTCATATATAGATAGAAAATACACCCAGTGCCTATTGAATGATTATTACGATAAATGCAGGGTGCTATGAGCCGAACGCAAGAGATATTTGGAGATTACAAAAGCTATTACACGATAAATTATTCAGATTAGCGCAGAACAACGCATCAGAATATTGGATTAATACAATAAACACTGTATAATATACGTTGTTCCTTTCGTAATTTCGGGGTGTGGCGCAGCTGGAAGCGCACATGGTTTGGGACCATGGGGCCGGAGGTTCGAACCCTCTCACTCCGACCAGAAAGATTGCAGGGACGGTTCTTCTTGTTATGGCGTTTGCCAAAAGAA
Source organism: Acetivibrionales bacterium (assembly GCA_050953835.1). Classification (GTDB taxonomy): domain Bacteria; phylum Bacillota; class Clostridia; order Acetivibrionales; family JBMNNH01; genus JBMNNH01. The sequence continues at coordinate 1,914 of JBMNNH010000015.1, forward strand.
CCGTCCCTCTTATTTAGTCATAGATGCATTTACCTTTTATATAGGTGCTTTTTACATTAAAATCTTCATCTATCAGAATGAAATCCGCATCTTTACCAATGCTGACAGAACCTTTTTTATCATTTATCATGAGTTCCTTTGCGGGATTCAGCGAACCCATCCTGAATACTTCATGCAGTTGCGTATCCGTATTTTTATAAAAGTTATACAGTGCTTGATTCAGTTTTAGTATACTTCCAGCCAGAGTACCATCCGCAAGCCTGGCTGCTCCGCCTTTAACAGAGACAATCTGGCCTCCTAATGAGTATGTGCCATCTACCATACCTCCTGCTTCCATGCAATCGGTAATAAGAATAATCCTGTCAATCCCTTTAGCTTTTTTCACAAGTTCAAAGACTCCAGGATGAACATGAATAGTATCTGCTATCATTTCACAGTATATATCACTTGATAAGGCAGCACATGCCATTCCCGGGTTCCGGTGATGTATACCTGTCATAGCATTAAACAAATGCGTACAATGGGATATTCCTACGTCAATGCCTTCCATTGCTTGCTCATAGGAAGCAGATGAATGGCCCATGGAGGCAACTATATTGTTATCCTTTAATTTCTGGATTATTTTTTTTGCGCCATCCAGTTCAGGAGCCAAAGTGACTATTTTTATGACATCCTTATATGGTTCGATAAGCTCCCAGCTTGGAGCTATTATATATTCGGGATTTTGTGCCCCTTTATACCTTATATTAATAAAAGGACCCTCCAAATGGGCTCCAATAAGCTGTGCCCCAGGGAGTTCTTCCTTCATAGACAACCTTATCTGATTTAGAGTACAGGATATTCTATCCCAATCCATGGTCATGGTTGTGGCCAGGAATGCTGTTACTCCGTTTTTTGCAACGGCTTTGCTTATTGTTTCCATGGCTTCTGCGGTTCCTTCCATTGTGTCCCTTCCGCCGCATCCGTGAATATGCACATCAATAAGTCCGGGAGCAATATATAAGCCTTCTGCGTCAATTATCTCCACACATTCCTCACTTATATCAAGGCCGGCTTTAATGGTACGGAATTTTGTATCAAAGCCAAGAATATGGTTTTTTAATATGTCGGTTTCGGTAATAATACTTGCACCTTTAATATATTTCATTATTGATGGTTTCCCCCCCATGCCAATATTATTATTTCAATTTTTTGGAGATGTCAAGTAATAATTTAACTCAATCTTTCAATTTATTACAAATAATAAATCTAAATTTGTTCTTGACACCCAATTTGTATGCTGATAGAATTATATTAATTATATTCAAATATGGGTAGACGCAATGAAGGAAAAAAGATGCACTTAATTGCAGTAGAGAGCCGGTGGGTGGTGAAAACCGGTGCATAGGGTGTATGTATAACTCGTTCCGGAGCTTTATCATTGAATTATTATTAGTAAATGGTAACGGTGACTACGTTATAGTTGGAGTGATTTGAGTACTTACTAAGGATCTATCCGCGAGGATACGTCAAAACAGGGTGGTACCACGTGGGAGTGTTGTCCCTTCGTCCCTGCTGAAGGTTAAATTCAGCAGGAATGAAGGGTTTTTTATTACTATTTTTTGAGGGTGTTATTATGAAAATGACAGGAGCACAGGCTATAATTGAAGCATTAAAGACAGAAAACGTCAATGTGGTATTTGGTTATCCCGGAGCAGCAATATGCCCATTCTACGATGTGTTGCGTGAATCGGGAATCAGGCATATACTTACCAGGCATGAGCAGGGAGCTGCACATGCGGCAAGCGGCTATGCACGGGTAACCGGGAAGACGGGAGTATGTGTGGCAACTTCAGGCCCGGGAGCAACTAATCTGATAACAGGAATTGCAACGGCATATATGGATTCAATTCCGATTGTTGCAATAACAGGGCAAGTATCTACTGAGCAAATCGGAAAGGATGTTTTTCAGGAAGCTGATATTACGGGAGCAACTGCACCCTTTTGTAAGCATAACTACCTTGTAAAAAATGCTGATGAACTGCCCAGGATAATTAGAGAAGCCTTTCATATAGCATCAACAGGAAGGCCGGGGCCTGTCCTGATAGATGTCCCGATTGATGTGCAGGAGCAGGAGATTTGGTTTGAGTATCCGCAGAATGTGGAAATAAGGGGCTACAAGCCCACATACAAAGGGCATTCACTTCAGATAAAGAGGATAGCAGATGCCATTGCAAAGGCAAAAGCGCCGATTATTTGTGCCGGGGGCGGAGTAATAAGCGGGAATGCTGTTGATGAGCTATTGTGTTTTGCAGAGAAATGCTGCATACCTGTGACCACTACATTGATGGGAAAGGGAGCTATCTCATCAAAGCATGCGCTTTATCTGGGTATGGTTGGGTCACATGGGAGCAAGGCTGCAAATGTGGCTATTCACAGTACCGACCTTTTGCTTATTATGGGAGCAAGAGTAGGGGACAGGGCAATTATTGGGACAGATAAAATTGCTGAAAACGCGCAGATTGTGCATATAGATATAGATCCTGCAGAAATCGGGAAAAATATTGATGTTTCAATTCCCGTAGTAGGTGATATTAAGGATATCCTGGCTGAGCTGGCCTCCATTGTAGAGAAAGGTGATGTGAAAGAGTGGAATGATAGATTAAAACAGTTTAAGCAGGGGGAAACTTCCTTTTGTCAGGATATTGCAGATTGTGGGTATGTAAACCCCAAATACCTTCTGGCTATGCTGTCTGAAATGATTGATCGGGACACGGTCATTACCACTGAAGTAGGACAGAACCAGATATGGGCAGCCAACCACTGTTGCCTGGAAAGCCCCAGAACATTTATTACCTCCGGCGGACTGGGAACTATGGGTTACGGACTGCCTGCAGCAGTGGGAGTAAAAATTGGAAGGCCCGAATTAAAGGTGATAGCTTTAAGCGGTGACGGAAGTTTTCAGATGTCCATGCAGGAACTGGGAACAATAAAACAAAACCGGCTCGGAATTAAAATAATACTTTTTAATAACCTGAGCCTTGGAATGGTGAGGGAAGTTCAGAGGTCGAAGTACTGCGGACGCTATTCGCAGGTTGACTTAAGCGAAAATCCCGATTTTATTAAGCTGGTAGAGGCTTATGGGTTTAAAGGAGAGCGCATAACAGAGAATTCACAGGTTAAAAAAGCGCTTGAAAAGATGCTTTCAGATGATGATACCTATTTGGTTGAGTGTATGGTAAGTCCGGATGAACCGACATTGTAACAGAAAATAACTTTAATGTAGATTGGGAGGATATAAATGGCTAAACATACTTTATCTGTATTAGTAGAGAACCATGCGGGTGTACTTTCAAGAATAGCCGGATTGTTTAGCAGAAGAGGGTTCAATATTGAGAGCCTCGCGGTTGGAGTAACTGAGAATCCTGATATTTCAAGGATGACAATAGTAGTAGACGGTGATGATTATATTGTGGAGCAGGTTAGCAAGCAGTTAAATAAGCTGATTGATGTGATTAAGATAAAACGGCTGGAACAGTCTGCTGCTGTCAGCAGGGAATTAGCATTGATAAAGGTTGCAGCTTCAGCTTCCACCAGAACGGAGATTATCCAGATAGTGGAGGTATTTAGGGCAAATATTGTGGATATATCCAAGGAGACTTTGACTATAGAGATTTCAGGGGATATTGACAAGGTGTCGGCCCTTGAAGAAATGCTCAAGCAGTTTGGTATTAAGGAGATAGTAAGAACAGGCACAATTGCCATTGAGAGGGGAAATAAATATATACATCATGCTTAGCTACCCTTCAGGGTTTTAAGAATAATATATATTTCAATAAATGAGGAGTTGATATTTAATATTATGGCAAAGATGTATTACGATACTGATTGTGATTTAGGTTTACTTAAGGGAAAAACTATTGCGGTTATAGGTTATGGAAGCCAGGGCCATGCACATGCACAGAACCTTTCAGACAGCGGGATAGATGTTGTGGTTGGGCTTAAGCCTACCTCTAAAAGCTGGAAACAGGTAGAGAAAGATGGATTGAAGGTAACAGAGGTGGCGGAAGCGGCAAAAATGGCAGATATGATTATGATTCTAGCTCCGGACCAGGTACAGCCGGATATATACAGGGAAAGTATAGAGCCTAACCTTGAAGAAGGCAATGTACTTATGTTTGCACATGGCTTCAATATTCATTTCAATCAGATTATACCGCCTGCCAATGTTGATGTTGTGATGGTGGCACCGAAAGGTCCGGGCCATACCGTAAGAAGCCAGTATAATGAAGGCAAGGGGGTTCCGTCCCTTATAGCCGTTTATCAAGATGCATCGGGAAAGGCAAAGCAATATGCTCTTGCTTATGCGGCAGGGATTGGAGCAGGAAGAGCAGGAATACTTGAAACTACCTTCAAGGAAGAAACCGAGACAGACTTGTTTGGTGAACAGGCAGTACTGTGCGGAGGAGTAACCGAGCTGATGAAAGCTGGATTTGAAACACTGGTAAATGCCGGATACCAGCCTGAAAGCGCATACTTTGAGTGCATACATGAAATGAAGCTTATTGTAGACCTTATAAATCAAGGCGGATTTGAATATATGAGGTACTCAATAAGTGATACTGCTGAATACGGTGACTATATTACCGGCAGAAGAATAATTAATGATGAAACAAGAAAGGAGATGAAAAAGGTACTTGAAGAAATCCAGAATGGAACATTTGCTTCCAGGTGGATTACTGAGAACAAGGCAGGCGGAAGAGCTGAATTCCTTGCAATGAGACAGAAACAATCAGAGCATCAACTTATTAAGGTTGGAAAAGAACTGAGGAAGATGATGAGCTGGCTTAAATAAGGCATAAAGCCAGGAAACAGATAAAAGGCTATAGGTGCCAGATTATATGGAAAACAGGCTTAGAATAGATATAGGCCAATAGAGTATAATCATTGGGTTTATGGGGTTGACCCATGACCCAGCCTATAACCTTAATTGCCCCAAAGGGGTATTTCAGATATTTATAAATATGAGATTGAGACCAGTAAAAGGGGACACACCTGACTAAGGAGAGGGTGCACAGCTCGTGAAAACAGGAACGTCCTCTTTTGAAAAGAAGGGAGGGGGCAGCATGTCTGTCCGGATAAAAATATTTGATACCACATTAAGAGACGGAGAGCAAACTCCTGGTGTAAACCTCAATATCCAGGAGAAGCTTGAAATTGCCAGGCAGCTTGCGAAAATGGGAGTTGATGTAATTGAAGCAGGATTTGCCATTGCATCACCCGGAGATTTTGAAGCGGTAAAGGCGGTGTCACAAGAAGTCAAGGGCACTGTAATTGCAAGCTTGTGCAGGGCGGTTGAGAAGGATATTGACAGGGCATGGGAAGCGGTTCAGTATGCTGAAATGCCACGTATTCACACATTTATTGCTACTTCTGATATTCATATGAAGTATAAACTGAAAATGACTGAAGACCAGGTTTTAGAAAGAGCTGTTGCTATGGTTCGATATGCCAAGAAATATTGCGAGGATATTGAATTTTCGGCTGAAGATGCCAGCAGGAGCAAACCTGAATTTCTGTATAGGGTTTTTACAGAGGTTATAAATGCAGGAGCTACAGTAATAAATATCCCCGATACTGTTGGTTATGCTATGCCTGAAGAATTTGGAAAACTGATAAAAGGTATACGGGATTATGTACCCAATATCCATAAGGCAGAGATAAGTGTACATTGCCACAATGATCTGGGGCTTGCTGTTGCGAACACACTTGCTGCGATAGAAAACGGCGCTACCCAGGTTGAATGTACAATAAATGGTTTAGGGGAGAGAGCAGGCAATGCAGCTATGGAAGAGATTATCATGGGGATCAACACAAGAAAAGATTTTTATGGTGTTGCGCATGGTATTAATACAACAAGAATATATAGAACCAGCAAGCTGGTAGCCAGTCTGACTGGTGTCAATGTACAGCCCCACAAGGCAATTGTAGGGTCGAATGCATTTGCCCATGAATCGGGTATCCATCAGCATGGAGTATTGGAAGAAAAAAGCACATATGAGATAATGACTCCTGAATCCATAGGACTGAAAAAAAACAGAATGGTATTAGGCAAGCTGTCAGGACACCATGCTTTTGAAGAGAAGCTTAAGGAGCTTGGTTACACTACTCTAACGCCTGAAGAGGTGCAGGAGGCATTCAAAAAGTTCAAGAACCTGGCAGACAAGAAAAAAGTAGTTCTGGACAGGGATATTGAAGCTCTCCTGGGGGAAAAGGTTTCGGCTGTTCCAGAATTTTTTGAATTGGACAGTTTCCAGATAAGCAGCGGAAACAAGGTTATAGCAACGTCAATGGTTAGTTTGAAAAAGGGTGAAGAGATTATTACAGAAGCTGCTATAGGCGACGGCCCGGTGGATGCTGCTTTTAATGCGATGGAAAGAGCGGTTGGATTTAACCTTGTGTTGGAGGATTATGTTATTAGAGCTGTGACGGAAGGTAAGGATGCGCTTGGTGAAGCTACCGTCAGAGTGTCCAAGGGTGGTAAAATTTATGTAGGAAGAGGCGTAAGCACGGATATAATCGAGGCCAGTGTGAAGGCGTATTTAAATGCAATAAATAGAGTAATCAGCGAACTGGGTGAGGATGTAACCAAGGCAGTTAATAAGGAAGCAGTTGGAGTGTAGTTAGGAGAGATAAGGCGCTTGAAACTTTATGGAGATATTAAAAAGGGTACAAAAATAATAAAGCATTTGCTTGTTGAGAGCAATAATGAAGGACTATCTTTCCATGATGCGCTGGAAGAAAACTTTGTTACCTTATGCAGGGAACTGGACATTCCGGTTCCCTTGTGGCTTAAAAAGAATACTGTTGAATTTGCTTCATTCCGAAGGACTTTCTTTCCAAAAGAACAGTTTATAGAAAAAGTTAATTTTGACAGGTTTGAGATCAGGCTGGAATGACCAGCCTTTTCTATTCCTTATAAAAAAACTTGAATTACTATATTTATTGCCAGCTTATTACGAACGTTATCGCAGTGTTTTTACATATAATGGTTATGTAAAGCATATTTTCATTGGAGGAAGTGGAATATGGCTACCATATATGTATACAATAACGACACCGGCAGGATGGAAACGTACGTAAGAGGCGAAAACGAGCCAATGCCTTACAATACAGGAAGGTCACTGCTTGTGAGAGAGTTCAGGGGAAGCTCGAATTCCAATGTACTTTGGACCGACAAAAGGACAATGGACACATGGAATGCTTTCAGGGCAATATGGGGGCGTCCTATACCCGTCAGGTATGTATTCAAGAGGATATGGGAGGGCGGACATGGGTACCAGTCCCAGCACTATGCAGGAACCGCATTTGATGTGGGGCAGGCATTGAGTCCTTCTGAAAGGGATGCGCTCAGGAATGCGGCAATAAGGTCAGGCTTATGGTCTTATGTTGAGCCTGCATACCTGACTCCTACATGGGTACATCTGGACAAAAGAATGGGGCCGGCAGCATGTGAGTTTGGATATCCGCTCCTGAGACAGGGAAATGTAAACCAGTATGTGCTTGTTCTGCAGGATGCGCTTAACGCCATAGGCTTTACAGGTTCAGGCCTTGACGGGATTTTCGGTTCTGGCACCCGCACTGCAGTTATCAGGTTCCAGCAGTCCCAGGGCCTTTCTGCAGATGGTATAGTGGGATGCAGTACCTGGACTGCTCTCACAAGAGCAGCAAGAGGAATAGGACAAACCCCTACGGTAGTTAACCCGTGATGAGGAGCCTATGGCAATTGTTTTATTAGTATATGACCGGAGACATTTTTTGTTTCCGGTTTTTCTTTTCCTGTCGTATAAGGCAATAAATTATTTTGTCTATATTAATTAAGCGGTACATATAATTAATAAAGTGGGGGTGGTTTGTACTGAAAAGAAGGCTAATAATTATTGTTTTTAGTATAGTCCTGCTGCTTTTGTCCGCTGCTCAAATCACTGTAGATTATGTATATGAAAAAAGTGTTGAAAGTGATGAGGCCAGTGATGTTATAAAGAAATTTGATTATTACATCTTTGTTGAAATAGAGGAGCATACGCTCTATCTGCTCCAGGATAATAAAATTGTTAAAAAGTACCCTATTGCCTCTGGAAAGCCTCATACTCCGTCACCTATAGGAAGCTGGAAGGTAATTACCAAAGGTGACTGGGGAGGGGGGTTCGGCGGACGCTGGATGGGCCTGAATGTACCCTGGGGTACGTACGGAATACATGGGACGAACCGTCCTGAAACTATTGGATGGGCCGCAAGCCATGGTTGCATCAGAATGAGAAACAGGGATGTGGAAGAACTATACAGGCTGATATCACACGGGACTCCTGTAGTTATTTCCAACGGACAACTCGGTCCCTTTGGAAGGGGATTTAGGAATATCAGCCCCGGCGATAGGGGAGCAGATGTATTTGTTGTACAAAGAAGGTTAAAGGAGCTCGGGTTTTATAAAGGTTATATTGACGGTATCTATGGAGAAGGAATGAAAAGTGCTGTACATAGTTTTCAGAGGAAAAACGGACTTACTCCAAGGAATATAATAGGCAGACAGGAACTGCACATAATGGGGTTCAGGGAATTTGAATAGTACAATACTTTATGGTATATTTGTTATTAATAGCTAGTTTTTACTGTCATATGAAACTTGAAAACAGGTGGTATTCCTATTTGGGTAGTGAAAATTACTCCAGAGATTGGTTTTCCACTGCCAATTTAACAAAGTAGTATCAATAATAAAGAGAAGTAGGTGAATACCATTTTAAGGAAAGCTTGCTTATTATTGATTATAGTAACTATTTTAAGTTCGTGCTCATTCAATAATTTAGATGATTCGCTTCTAAAAAGGCAAGACAGCGTAGGGAAAGATAGGCTGCCCCTTGAAGGGACAAGCTTTGAGAACTTAGATTTGCCTGCAGGCTTTGATGTTAAACAATTTGATGGAATGACGCTTAACTTTATTGTTGAAAACAATCCGAATGCCACTATTCTTACCCATGAAAGCGAAGAGTTCTCAAAAATAACAGGAATTAATATTAAGGTAATGCCAATGGATTATGACACACTGGTTCAAAAACTAAACCTGGATTTCATTTCAAGAAAGGGGAAATATCATGTTATATATGTTGACCCCTACCAGACATTGAACAGGTTTCATGATTGCCTTGAGGTACTGAACGCATATAACGAAGACCCTAATGCACCTTCGATTAAGGGGCTGACGGAAGATTTTTTTGAGAACCAAACCCTGGTATGCTCGTATTTCAAAGAAGAGGGCAACATTTATTCCGTGCCCTTTGACAGTACCACAATGATCCTTTACTACCGGAAAGACATATTTGACCAATATAAAGATGCTTTTTACAAGGATAAGGGTTATGATTGGACACCAGGAAGGGATGGTTTTACATGGGAAAAATATTGCGAGGTTGCAGAATGGATTGATAAAAATGTACCGGATGAGCAAGTCAAATACGGAAGCGGCCATATGGCCCAGGAGCACAATTCAATTTTTTGTGACTTTTCAAATATTCTTGCCGCTTACGGAGGGGACTATTTTTATGATGAAAATATTAATACATTAGGATTGTATAGCTTTGAAAATATTAATGTATCCGACTATAATTTCGTTCAGGCTTTAGATATGTACAAAAAAGTAGTTAGTGTCTCCGCGCCTCAAAGTGTTAATTGGAACTGGACAGATGCAGCCGCAGCTTTCAGGGACGGGGAAATTGCCATGATGACTAACTGGGATGAAAACTACACATATGTAGAAAATGATTCCCTTTCCAAAGTACACGGCAAGGTAGGTTATGCAATTTTGCCCTATGGTGATGAACGGTCCGCAAATATTTACGGCGGCTCCGGTGTGGGTATAAATAAATACGCTTCTGACATGGAAAAACAGGCGGCATGGCTGTATATAACCTGGGCCACTTCAAAAGAAATGCAGTTGAAAGTTCTTAAACATCCGGAAGGGGGAAGCCTGCCTACCAGAAAGTCTGCCTACCAGGACATAAATTCAGGGATATATACAAGTAATAAAGGGCTTGCATCTTATGATGCGGGCGGACTTAAACACTTAAATGCCGTTTTGGAGGCATGGAAGCCGGAAAATATTTATTTAAGGCCCAAGATTTCGAATTTTTATGAAGTTGAAAAGGTGATTATCAGCAATTTGCATGAAATGGTAGTGCATAATATAGACAGCCTTGAAGTATGTAAAAGAATTCAAGAGGGGTTGGAAGCAATAAAATCTAAAACCGGTTAATGGGGGTAAAAAAGTGAATAATCTGAAGTTCTATAATACCCTGCGATTCAAATTAGTTGTTATTTCCGTTTTTTTAATTGCACTGCCTGTTATTGCAGTTTCATTAACCTACTCGCGGACAGTAAAGGAAATTATTAAAAATAAATATACCGAAACGGCAATTCAATCAGTTAATGAAACAGGAGAAAAAATAGATTTTATTTTGGATGATATACAAGATTTTTCCACAGTTATTATATCCAACAGCAGCTTTCTCTCCATGCTTAAAGATTCAAAGAGCTATAACCAGGACGATTTTAAAAATATATTGAGGAGTTTTCTTACATTAAGGGATGATATTGAAGTAATACAGCTTGTAATAGATGACAATTACTATGCTATAGGTGCGACAAAAACCGAAAAGGACAATTTAATCACCTACAGCCTTGAATCATCTTCAGGCCAGCCGGTATGGATTCCCACAAATGTGGATAAGATTGAAATCCTGTCCGGACAGTTTAATAAGTATTATTTTACCCTTGGAAGGAGAATTATTGATTTCAACACCCTGGAGGATTATGGATTCCTATTGATTGATCTGGATGAAGTTATTTTAGAAAACGCCTATACCAGCTTACTGGATGATGGAACAGAAAATTTTATTGTTACAGGTTCCGGAAGGATTATCAGCCATTCAGATAAGGATAAAATCGGTAAATCAATAGTTTTTGAGCCTTATGCCAATGAACTGTTAAATGACAAATCCAGAGATAACTACATACTTTATGAATCAGAAGGGGAGGAAAAAGTCGCTATATATTCTTCAATAGATGACCATGGCTGGAAGCTGGTTAAAACAGTATCAACCCAATATTTATATGCTGAGATTAACAGGATACAGAGATATCTATTATTGGGTGGTTTTGTTTACGGCTTGTGTATTATCCTTTTCCTGGTCTTTTTTTCAATAAGATACACAGAGCCAATGATAAGAATTATGGGTGTGATTAAGAAGGTTGAACAAGGTAATCTGAACGTTAGAACAAATGTGCAATCCAATGATGAAATTGGGCAGCTTGGCAGCAGTCTGAACAATATGATAAGTGAAATGCAGGCTCTCATTGATAAACTCGTAAAAGAGGAGCAGATAAAAAAGGAAGTGGAATTGGAAGCTTTGCACGCTCAGATAAATCCCCATTTTCTATATAATACGCTTAACACAATCAAGTGGATGGCTAAGATACAGGGCAATAAAAGCGTGAGTACAGCCATTACCGCATTAATTAAACTGCTTAGGATAAGTACAAACCTGGGTAAGGATATGATAACCCTTGAAGAAGAAATTGAGTATGTGAAGAACTATATTGTTATTCAAAGACTTCGTTTTAATGAATCAATAATAATTAATTACCGCATAGATGAAAGCTGCCTGGAGATGAAAGTTCCGAAACTTATTTTGCAGCCCATTGTAGAGAATTCGATTATTTACGGCCTGAAAGATGAAAGGGAAGAGTTGACGGTCGATATTTGTGTATGCAAAGAGGATACAAATATGGAAATAGAAATCAGTGATGACGGGCCGGGTATTGAAAAGGAAGTATTAAAAAATATATTGAATCCAAATACGGATTCGAATAAGTTCAGCAAAGTTGGCTTGAATAATGTAAACCAGAGAATAAAACTATACTGTGGCAATGATTACGGATTAAACATTAATACAGAATTGGGGAAAGGGACAAAGGTCACTATAACTTTGCCGCAAAATTAATTCAAGCTTGCATAAGTCTTACTTCGCTCAAACAGCGATCTAACAGTGGTTTATAAATATAGTGACGAATGGAGGGGCGCAAGTATGTATAAGGTTCTCATTATTGATGACGAGGTTCTGGTAAGAGTAGGCTTAAAAACAACCATCGATTGGGAATTAATCGGCTTTACTGTTGTAGCTGAAGCATCAAATGGGGAACAGGGCTATGAACAGTATTTAAAGCATTCTCCTGATGTAGTTATAACAGACATCAAAATGCCACGACGAGACGGGCTATGGCTTGTTGAAAAAATCCGCAAAGAAAACAAGGATGTAAGGATATTGGTACTCACCTGTTATGATGAATTCTCATATGCAAGAAAGGCGTTAAAGGTGGGAGCGGATGATTATATTTTAAAATCAGAAGTTGAAGATGAAGAATTGATTTCAGTAATGAAATCTGTAAAGAATGATATTGACCAGATGAAAAAATCCGAGAATAGTCTTATGATTTTTAAGGCAAATATGAATGACATAAAAAAATCCCTTTTTAACGATATGATTAAGGCTGATTTCATTTTGGATGATAAAATGAAGGGCAGGTGCAAGGAAGCAGGTTTTAGTATTAATGGCTCCAAATATGCTTTCGCGGCAGTAATGCTTAATGGAGAAAGCTGTTCAGGAATAAAGAATAAAGAAAATTTGAAACAGATTAACCATGCTATGAGAAATATTATTATTGACCAATTTGAGGACAGGTGCATTGATTATATATTTACAAGTAATATAAAAATGTTTACCTTCTTCATGTCTTCTGATACACTTAATGACATTGAATTAAAACGTATGTTTAATTCTCTTAGTTACGCTGGCCAGCAGTACTTTGATATTTTCCTTAGCATAGTTTACACCAGGGTTTTTAATGATTTTGGACAGGCATTTGATAACTATATGACCTTTGTGAAAAAAACACAGATACTGTTTTATGATGATAAAAACTCGGCGTTTATAAAGGCATGTGATGAAATCCTATTTGAAGATGAAAACGTTTCTGAACTGAAAAAACGATACAATAGAATGCTTAAAGAGCATATAGGTCAGGAAAAAGAAGAAGATGCAATGGGATTAATATATGAAGTAACAAACCACTTCAGTAAAAGAAGGATTAATCCCGGAATAGTTAAGATATTTTACTCAAATCTTATCGGGGATATTTTTGACGACTATGGCCAGCTTTTTGAGACGGATGAACAAATCCGCCACCATGAATATTACCACTATAAAATAATCAATTCCGAAAGCCTGGTTACAATTGTCAGTCTTATGCAGGAGTTTGTAAAAAAAGTCATTACTCAAATAAAGTATGCAAGGTATTACCAGTCTAAGTTTTTCATTAAGAGTGCAATTAATATTATAGAAAATAATTACGATAAGAAAATCTCCCTGGAGGATGTGGCGAATGAATTAAACCTGTCAAAACACTATTTATGCAATATATTTAAGAAAGAAACCGGTTACAACATGTCCTACTATATTAACAAGTTAAGAATTGAGAAAGCTAAAAGCATACTGTTAAGTACAGATTGCAGAATTAAAGAGGTTTATGAGGAAGTCGGGTATTCCAATCAGCAGTATTTCAGCAAAGTATTTAAAAAATTTACTGGAATGACCGTATCGGAATATAAGGAAAGTATTAGTAAGTAAATTTAGTATAAAGTAAAAGCAATTTAGTATAAAAAAGCAATCAAATACTTCAATTAAGTTAATATTGTTTATACTTTTCCTAACCTTTTACATTCTATTGCGGGTTTATGTGTAATACAATTCTGGTTACAGGAACAATAGTGTACGTGTACTAATGCATTAGAAGCAATTGAATGGGAAAGGAAAGAGGATAATGCACAAAGTAAAGCTGAGGGTTTCCAATATTAACAAATCTTTTCCTGGGGTAAAGGCATTAGACAATATAAACTTTTCTGTTAAAGAAGGTACTGTCCATGTTTTATGCGGGGAAAACGGTGCAGGAAAATCAACTCTTATGAAGGTAATCAACGGTATTTACAAACCGGATTCAGGGCGGATACTCATTGATGAAAAAGTAGTGAATATTAAGAACCCTATCCAGGCAAGAAGCCTTGGTATTTCAATGATTTTCCAGGAACTTAATTATATTCCGGAGATGACTATAGAGGAATATCTGTTTGTCGGGAACTGGCCGAGGGATAAATGTGGAAAAGTTGATTGGAAAGAAATCAGAAAGCGTACGTTGGATTTATTGAAAAAGGAGAGCCTTGAATATTTACCTGTCACTAAACTTAAAGATTTATCTGTCTCAGATATACAAATGCTGGAGATTATTAAAGCAGTATCTTACAATTCAAAAATAATTATCATGGATGAGCCCACATCAGCCATCACTCAAAAAGAGGTAGAAATATTATTCAATAAAATTAATGAGCTGAAAGACCGTGGTACAAGCATAATCTATATTTCACACAAAATGGATGAGATTTTCAGGATAGCTGATGAGATAACAGTATTAAGGGATGGAGCCGTAGTAGATACCAGGGCACGGGAAGACTACGACATGGAAACGGTTATTACACAGATGGTGGGTAGGAAATTAGACAGCAAATACCCTAAGGAAGAGGTAGAAATAGGGCAAAGGGTATTGGAGGTCAGAGGACTGACAAATTCAAAGGTTTTTGAAGATATCAGCTTTAATGTTTGTGAAGGTGAAATAGTAGGTTTTGCAGGTTTGATGGGAGCCGGAAGGACAGAAGTCATGAGGGCTGTATTTGGGCTTGACGATTATGAGTCAGGGGAAATTATGATTAAAAACCAGACTGTAAGCATCAGAAACGTAATAGACAGTATAAATAAAAAGATGGTTATGCTGTCTGAAGACAGGAGAAGGTATGGCGTTATACCGGTCAGAAGCGTAAAGGAGAATATATCATTAGCAAGCTTGAAGAGATTTATCTTTGGAGGAAGGCTCCATGCGGATCTGGAGAATCAAACGGTTTCTGATTACTGCAGTAGAATAGATGTAAAAACACCGGATTTGGATACAACAGTTGAGGCCCTAAGCGGAGGCAACCAGCAAAAAGTTGTTTTTGCCAAGTGGATGGTGACAGAGCCTGATATTTTAATTCTTGATGAACCTACAAGGGGGATAGATGTCGGGGCAAAATATGAAATCCATAAATTAATGACTGAGCTTGCAAAACAAAGGAAAGCAATTATTATGGTTTCCTCGGAGCTGCCCGAGTTGATTGGTATGTGTGACAGGATTTATGTTATGGCAAAGGGCAGGATTACAGGTGAATTAAAGCGGAAGGATTTTTCTCAGGAAAATATTATGAAGTATGCTACAGCAGCAGTTAGCATGTGAGAGGTGAAAAAATGAAAAAGAACCGATTATGGACAGAATTAAAAAGCAAATACAGCATATACCTGGTTCTTACCGCATTATTTGTTATATGCTGGGTTTCAGATGAAAATTTTGCGACAGTTGAAAACCTGACAAATATTTCGAGACAGATTTCCGTAGGCACGATTTTAGCATTTGGACAGACAATACTGATTATTTCAGGTATGCTGGACTTGTCTTCAGGTTCGGTGCTTGCTTTGGCCGGTGTACTTTCAGTATCTACTTATAAGTCTACAGAATCCTTATTACTGTCGTTTTTTGTGGGGATAGCGGTTGGCATTCTTTGTAACCTTCTTAATGGTGTTATGATTACACGGTTCAAGACGCCTGCGTTTATTGCAACTCTATCCATGATGGCCATGGCTCGTGGAGCCGCGCTATTTTACACCAACGGGCAAAACATATACCAGATAGGCGATTACATAAAATTCGGCCAGGGTTATACACTGGGAATTCCAACCCCGATATTATTTTTGGCAGGTGTATTGTTGGTAACTTGGTACTTGTTAAAACATACGATTTTCGGAAGATCGGTCTATGCTATCGGAGGTAATGAGGAAGCAGCAATTGCATCTGGAATAAATGTCAACATGATAAAAATGAAAGCATTTATTATTAACGGTGTGTTTGTTGGAATTGCAGGTGTGTTGTTCATGTCCCGTGTTAATGGAGGCATGCCTAACGGAGCAAATGGTTATGAATTTAAGGCTCTCACAGCTGCAGTCATTGGTGGAGCAAGCTTCAGCGGTGGTATCGGGACAGCGGCAGGAACACTGGCAGGAGCATTTATTGTAGGGTTTCTGGACAATATCATGGTTCTAATGGGGGTGAATTCATATTTACAGCAAATCTTCCGCGGCGCAATTATTGCTTTGGCAGTAATATACGATATCTGGGCAAAAACCAAAAGAACGAAAAAGAAGCTCGGCAGTATTGATACAAAAAAGGTTTAAATAACTTAAGGTTATTTAAATAAATAGTATTAATTTGAAGGAGGAGTTTGGATGAAAAAGTGGATGGTAGTTTTGCTAATCGTAGTGATGATGACATCAATGCTAATAGGATGTAAAAGTTCAGAAAGCAGCTCTGGAGGTCAGGAGACCGCGGCAAGTGCTGAGAAACCGTCATCAGGGGGACAGGGACAGTCAGCAGGCAAGTCAGGAGGAGAGGGTGGTAAAACATATAAAGTTGCTTATATTGCCAGGGCTCAAGCAGATTCTTTTGCAGCATGGCTTGCCAATTCAATAGTAGAAGAGGCGGAAAAATATCCGGATATTTCAATTGATGTATTTGACGGGCAGGCTTCGGATGACACGGAGAATACATTAATTGAGACAGCTATTACCAAGAAATATGATGCAATCATAATTCAGCCGAACAATGGTGAAGCACAGAGGCCGTATGCAGAAAAATCAGTTGCAGCAGGGATCATTACCATAACAACAAATGCACGCATCAGCGGTATTGAAGGTGCATCATCTGTTGATGCCGACCCGTATAAACAGGCAGCGGTTAATGCAGTTGAAGCTGTCAAACAAGTACCTCAAAATGCTAATGTTGTTGTGCTCAACGGACCTCCGGGTAACTTCCATGCAGATGCAAGGCGTGAAAGCTGGCAAAAAGAGTTCTTTGACAAACGTCCTGATGTCAAAATTGTCGGAGAAGAGATTGCTAACTGGAACAAAGACGAAGCAATGGCCTATATGGAAACATGGATACAGGCAAATGACAAAATTGATGCAATAATTTCAATGAACGATAATATGTGTGCAGGGGCACTCGAAGTAATAAAAGACAATCCCAAGTATAAGGGTATCCTGGCATATGGTGTTGACGGAACTGCTGAGGCTTGCTTATTGATTGAACAGGGCTTAATGACATCAACCTGCCTGCAAAGCGCATATGACCTTGCGGAATCGTTGTTGGATACATCCCATAAGCTGTTAACCGGTCAGGAGAAACAAATTGATACTGATATTGATTGTCCTTTAGTTAACAAAGATAATGTCCAGCAATATATAGAAATGCATAAGAAGGCTGGAGCATTATAGAAAACATTATCAGACGAAACAATAAAGTTCAGAAATAAATTGAAGCCTAAAGCCCCATTAAGGGGCTTTTAGCTTCAATTTATACTGATGAGTTTTGAGAGCACGAGCAATCATACACTAATTGACCGGGAGCATCATAATAATCCATTGGCTTATTCCTGCCTGAAAAGAATATAATAAAAGCAGTAATGATAATTAGCGCTGCTATCAAAATTATTATAAGATTCCTGCGCGCTTTAGGATTTCTGGGAGCGACAGACAGGAATATCTGTCTGAGGGTATGCAGGATTGAATTTGGATTAAAAATAAATTCCCTGTTGCATACGGGACATTTTACAGATATCCTGCCTTTATCTACAGGCACCCTCAGTTTGTTCATACAGTAATAGCAATTGATAACTGTTTTATCGCTTATGTAATAACTGCGTTTCATGTACAATCCTCCCAAATCATCAATGATATTATACCATACTTTTTTGTTACATGATCAACAGGGGCGTATTTTATATGTATGCCCATGTTATGGAATGGACATTGTGGAGAGGCTATAGAGGCTGCTTAATGAAGCTATTGCAAGGTCAAATCATGTTTGAGTCGGCTTACCAATGATTCATTTATTCAAAATGCCGATGAGTTTGATTTGACACAAAAGTTGAATTTACAGCCTCTTAGACTCGGAACATCAGTCCGTGAAATAATATGGGTCATACAGACAGTATAGCCCTATTAAGGGTGCATATACATTATGTGAAGAAAATGCTTCCAGGAACTGATGCTTCAAGCTTAAGAGCCTGTAGCGTTCAGCCTTAATGTCAAATCAAACTCGCAAAATAATTTTAAATTTTTAAAAAAGTAATTATTTTGCTCAAACAGTGATTTGACTGTATATCTGCTTCACAACAGTCTCTAAAGCTCTTGCATATGTTCCTTCCATCATTTTTCTTCACATTTGTTACATGATTAATATGGGTCATACAGACAATTTAGACCTATTAAGAGTGCTTATATATTATGTGAAGAAAATGTTTCCGTGAGCTGATGCTTCAAGGTGTAAAGCCCGTATATTCGACCTGTATTGAATTTCCCAAAAATAATAAAAGTTGTTATAAATTATAATGCGCTGGGTATTAATAGAATAACAACATTGATTTTTAGTTTTTTGGAGGTAGTTGAATATGAAAAAATTTGTTTGTTCCGTTTGCGGTTATGTACACATTGGTGACCAGCCGCCTGAAAAGTGTCCACAGTGCGGAGCATCTGCTGAGAAGTTTTATGAGAAAAAGGACGAAGCTATGGAATGGGCTGATGAGCACAGGATAGGAGTTGCAAAAGATATTGATGCAGAAGTGCTTGAAGGCTTGAAGGACAATTTTTATGGTGAGTGTACCGAGGTGGGTATGTATCTTGCCATGAGCCGCCAGGCTGACAGGGAGGGATATCCCGAAGTCGCAGAGGCATATAAAAGGATTGCTTTTGAGGAAGCTGAACATGCTGCAAGGTTCGCAGAACTTTTAGGAGAGGTTGTATTTGCGGATACCAAAAAGAATCTTGAACTGAGGGTTGAAGCGGAGTTTGGCGCTTGCAAGGGCAAGAAGGACCTTGCAACAAGAGCAAAGCAGTTGAACTATGATGCAATACATGATACCGTACATGAAATGTGCAAGGATGAAGCAAGACACGGTAAGGCATTTAAGGGGTTGCTCCACAGATATTTCGGAAAGTAAAAAACGCAAACTTATTCATATATGAGCAACTTTAAAAGGCACTTATACTCAGTAAAAAGGGTATAAGTGCCTATTTTTCATTCTGAAAATTTGTAGACTCTTGCATATGTTCCTTCCATCGTTTTCTTCACATTTGTTACATGCATCCGAATATATACTGCAAATCTTATGCTTCACAATAAACCAGAAGACTTTATTTGATACAATCAACATAGTAC
This sequence comes from Acetivibrionales bacterium, assembly GCA_050953835.1. Lineage (GTDB taxonomy): Bacteria > Bacillota > Clostridia > Acetivibrionales > JBMNNH01 > JBMNNH01. The sequence continues at coordinate 21,351 of JBMNNH010000015.1, forward strand.
TGTATAACAGATAAAATCTATATAAACTATGTTTTTATTGTCTAAGATTTAGTATAATATTCCTTAATGGTTTTAAAATGCTAACAAACAATATTATGTAAAGGAGAAAAGTATGAAAAGAACTAAAACAAGATGCACAGGAAGAGTATTAATAATGGCTTTTGTATTAGCAATAGTTTTAGCTACACTATTGCCTACAGCAGTATTTGCGGCAAATGGCAAAACAGTTGAGGTAAAGGGTTACATATGGGAAGGTATGACTGAAGAAGATATTGCTAATGTTAAACCGGATTTTTCGGTATCAAATGTAGTAAATACATTTGATGCAAAACAAATTGATCCGGAACTGGATGCCGGCCTTATTGCAGAATCGCCAGCAGTTGTTACCGTATTGGAGGAAGGCGGAGTTATATTTGATGTATATAAGTTGACAAAAAAGGAAGATAACACTTATGAGTACAGATACGATGAAAGTTATCCGGTTTCAGGGCAGGTAAGAGTATATGTTCTTGATGAAGCAGGAGCCTTGGACGAAAACGGTTATCCCCTATATGTAGAAAAAACCATTGATGCTTCGGAACTCGATAACTATGAAGTGGATTTACCATATTATTTACCAGGGTGTGCTGTTACATTGACTGAACCGGGGGATTATTTTGTAACTTTCAGATATGAAGCAATTGCCGGGGCAACACAGGCATTTATTACAATTAAGGATGCAGAAGAATTAGATTCAATAGAACCGGATTCAACAGAACCGGATTCAGCAGAACCAACAACAGACCCGGCAGCAGAACCAACACCCGGATTAATTGCAGAGCCGACTGCATCAAAGGTATTGGTAAATGGTGGCTCAACTTCTTTTGATGCCTATAATATAGATGGCAGCAACTACTTTAAGCTTCGTGATTTAGCTAATGTTGTAAGCGGAACAGAAAAACAGTTTGATGTGGTATGGGATGGTGAAAAGAAAGTTATAAACCTGATTTCAAACAAGGCTTATACTGTTGTTGGAGGTGAAATGGCTAAAGGTGATGGTAAGGCAAAAACTGCTATCATAAATACTTCCAAGATATATAGGGATGGAGCTGAAATTGAACTGACAGCCTATACAATTAGCGGAAATAATTATTTTAAGCTGCGTGATATAGCAAAGGCATTTGACATCGGAGTGACATGGGATGGTGCAACAAGCACAGTAAGTATTGATACAAGTACGGGATATGTAGAATAACAGGCAAACACTATTTATTAAGAGCCGTAACAGAATTTATTTTTGTTGCGGCTTTTTTCTGCTATTTTGTCTTTTTCCTTCCTAACGGTGTCAACCAGTTTTAGAAAAGCGGCATTATGTGCCGGGTTATATCAATTCGGAAAACTAAGAGTCGTATTATATGCTTATGGGCGAATATAATATTTAGTAATGGTGGTGGAATAATCGAACTACAAGGAGTATAAAGTGAAAAAAAGAGATTCCTTCCTCAAGGGAGTATTGCTTCTGACGGCTGCGGGAGTTATTGTAAAACTTCTCGGATTTATTTATAGGGTAATACTGACCAATCTGCCCGGCTATGGAGATGAAGGTAACGGTATATATGGTGCAGGTTTTCAGGTTTACCTGGTATTATATGCACTGTCTACCACAGGCTTTCCTGCAGCCATAGCAAAGCTGGTGGCTGAAAAAACCGCACGTCGGGACTGGCAAGGTGCCCATAGAGTATTCAAAGTTTCTTTCTGGGTGCTTTTTTCAACCGGCATTATTTTTTCCCTTCTGTTTTTCACATGTTCAAAGCATATTGCAATGTTAATATCCAACCCGAGGACAGTATATACAATGATAGCAATATCACCTGCAATATTTTTTGTATCTATTATGGCAGTATACAGAGGATACTTCCAGGGGCTGCAGGATATGTCGCCGCAGGCTTACTCCCAGATTATTGAGCAGCTGGGAAAAACCATTTCCACCATTGGACTCGCATGGTTTCTTATGCCCTATGGAAGTGAAATTGCTGCAGCGGGTGCTACGTTTGGTACATCTATTGGGGCTGCTATAGGAGCAGTTTACCTGTGGAACTTGTACAACAGAAAAAAAGCAGAGATATGGATGAAAATTAGAAAGTCCCGTATCAGAAAAAAAGAAGATTCGGCGGCAAAAATAATCAAAAACTTAATAAAAATTGCTTTCCCAATATCTATGGGAGCAGTAATCCTGACCATTGCGAATATAATTGACCTTGGAACGGTTATGCTGCAGTTAAAAAGGGCAGGGTTTAGCAGCAGCAATGCTAACGAGTTATATGGCATATTGACGGGAAAATGCTATGTTCTAACACATTTTCCCGTATCCATTACAATAGCGCTTGCAACCAGTCTGGTACCTGCAATTGCTGGTGCCATGGCAGTAGGTGATTATAAAGCGGCTGCAGTGAAAATATCCGCTTCATTGAGGCTTACTGTTTTAATAAGCCTGCCTGCATCTGCCGGAATGGCAATATTAGCTGAGCCTATATTGAATATGCTTTTTCCGGCAAGTAGTGAAGGTGCTGTTTTATTAGCTCTAAGTTCGTCTACAATCATTTTCATAGGCTTGACCCAGACGCTGTCCGGCATACTTCAAGGATTGGGAAAAGTTTATGTTCCTGCTGTAAGCCTGTTTATGGGGGCAGTTGCCAAACTGCTCATAAACTATATACTGATTCCTGTACCTTCAATAAATGTTAAAGGCGCTGTATACGGAACTCTGGTATGTTATATAATATCTACACTAATATGTATGGCTGCGCTGGTGAAAAACTTTAAGTTGAATTTAAACTTATATAATTTTATAATTAAACCAGTACTTGCCACAATAGTAATGGGTTTTGGCACATATTACACATATTATTGGATATCGGATGTGGCAGGAAGCAGTTCAATTGGTACTATAGCATCCATAGCTGTATCTGTGTTTCTATTTGGAATGTTAATACTTGTTATGGGCGGTGTTAGTAAAAATGATGTATCAGCCCTTCCTTTTGGAAAAAATGTAGGTAGGGCATTAAACAGGACAGGATTAATGAGGTGATTAGCAATGTTAAAAGAAAAATACGGATTCAAGGATTTAACGGAAATAATGGCACTGCTTAGAAGTAAAAATGGGTGTGTTTGGGACAGGGAACAGACGCATGAAAGCCTTAAAAAGTATTTGATTGAGGAAACCTATGAGGTTTTGGAAGCCATTGATTTAAATGATAAGGACAAGCTTTGTGAGGAATTGGGGGATCTTTTGCTTCAGGTTCTTTTTCACGCACAGATTGCCAGTGAAGAAGGAAGATTTGATATAAACGATGTAATAACAGGGATTAGCAGGAAAATGGTTATGCGCCATACTCATGTTTTTGGTGGGGATAAGGCTGACACTCCTGAAGATGTAGTGGATAACTGGGAACAGATAAAGAAGGAAGAAAAAGGCGTAAAAAGTCAAACCGCTGTGTTAAAAAGCGTACCTTCAAATCTGCCCGCCCTTATGAGGAGCTACAAGGTACAGGAAAAGGCTGCACAGGTTGGTTTTGACTGGGATAATGTTGAAGATGCTTTTGAGAAAGTAGAAGAGGAGATAAAAGAGTTAAAAGATGTATATACTGGCAAAAATATGGAAAGAATAACCGATGAGATGGGAGATGCCATTTTTGCCCTTGTCAATGTATGCAGGTTCCTTAATGTTCAACCTGAATTTGCTCTGACAGGTACAATTAATAAGTTCATTGAAAGGTTTGAATTTATTGAAAAAGAAAGCCTTAAAAAGGGGAAGAAACTTGAAGAAATGAAACTTGCGGAAATGGATGAACTCTGGAACAAGGCAAAAATACACATTCCCAGGAAGTAATGACAAAAGTATGACAAGGGCTTAAAGCCAGGCATAATTCGGATTCTTGGTTATGAGAAGGAGGAGAAGATATTGAACAAAGCAGATTTAATCTCAAACATGTCTGAGAAGGCTGCAATATCAAAAAAGGATGCAGAAAAGGCTTTGAATGCATTTATGGACAGTGTAGAAGAAGCTCTGGTTAAAGGAGACAAAGTCCAACTTGTAGGCTTCGGTTCGTTTGAAATAAGAGAAAGAGCTGCAAGAAAAGGCCGTAATCCTCAGACTAAAGAGGAGATTACCATTAAAGCTTCTAAGGTTCCTGTTTTTAAAGCGGGAAAAGTGCTTAAAGACATGGTAAATTAATAATAACTTTGAGCACATGTAAGGGCAACACTGATTGCCCTCACATAAGCTGCGAGGGGGTACGTGGTGAGAATCGACAAGTTTTTGAAAACCTCCAGGCTAATTAAAAGGCGTACTTTAGCACATGAAGCATGTAAAAGAGACCGGGTTAAAATAAATGGCAAAGCAGCCAAGCCCGGTTCCACTGTCAAGGTGGGAGATATAATTAAAATCCAATTCGGCAGCAGCACAACTCAAATTAAAGTTGTATCGGTTGCTGAACATGTTTCAAAAAAAGAATCAGCTGAAATGTACGTTATTCTGGAGAACAGAGCACAGAAGACTGAGAATGAAGAATACTGAATAATTGGATAAGGCAGCAGGCTATTGTGACATCAAGAGCACGAAACCCATAAAAATTTGTGAAGAGCAGATTTTTACGGGTTATTTTTTTGTTGGTACATGCATATAAATTTATAAGAAAGTGGACATAAGCAAAAACCTTAATATAAATGGAGGGTATAAAATGATAGAAGACAAAAAGATGAATAAATCAAAAACACAAAACTTAATCCTTGAAAATAGAGAAAGACTTAGCATTTCAGGAGTAATTGATGTAGAAAGCTTTAATGATGAATGTGTAATAGTTGAAACAGAGCTGGGAATTCTGATAGTCAGGGGTGAGGACCTTCATATCAACAAATTAAACATTGATAATTCAGAGCTTGATATTGAAGGCGATATAGTAAGCTGTGAATATAGTGATAGAGATAGGTCAAAAGGCGGGGGATTTTTTGCTAAAATGTTTAAATAAAAGGCCGGTGATGTAAATTGCCGATTTCGCTCAGTAGCCAGATGTACATTTTCCTATGCTCAATTATTGGTGGTATACTTATAGCATTTATTTATGACGCTTTCAGGATTAAACGAAAAGCTGTTAAAACAAGCACAATAATTATATATATTGAAGATTTGATATTCTGGATAATTGTAGCTTTTATTATGTTTGCTGTGATTTACTTCAGTAATGAGGGTGAGGTGCGGGGGTATATTTTTATTGGGAGTATCCTGGGAATTATCCTGTATACCCTTATATTCAGTAAAATTGTGATGACTGCAGCTTTGTTCATTCTAAGAATTATATATAAAGTATTAAAGGCAATATGGATTGTTGCTAGTTATCCTTTTAAGATAATTCTAAGGTTATTGTTATTTCCTGCACGTTTTGTTGTGGGAATACTTGGGAAATGCTTTAGAGGAATTAAAAGGACAGGAAAGAATAAGCTCACAAAGATTTCTATGCGGGGCAGATTTCTCAGGAATATTAGAAAAAAAATATAAAATTAAAGGATTTTCGGACTATACATAGAATAATAAATATGGTATTCTATTTACTCTTTAAAAAGAAGGGTTTGGACTATGAACAAAAGAAAAGGATCAAAATTGGGAATAGTAGTGGTAATATGTATTCTTGTATATTTTGCTTTTGTGCTTATTGATCAGCAAACCGTACTTAACCAGTATAATAAAGATCTGAAAAACATGGACAGGAAGATTGCGGAACAGGAAGAAATAAACAGTCAGTTAAAGAAACAGAAAGATATGTTGGATAGTGATGAGTATGTAGAAGAAATTGCACGGACAAAACTTGGAATGGTAAAACAGGGAGAAAAAGTTTTTGTGGATGTAAACAAATAGTTATGTAAATTACCAGCTTGACGAAACAGGGTGTATGCTATATAATCAAAATACTTATAAACTGTAAGGAGGATTAATTTTTATATGCTCGTGGAGGTAGGGCAGGTAATTGAGGGAAAGGTTTCAGGTATTACCAATTTTGGAGCTTTCATTCAGTTACCCGGAGGGAAAGTAGGCCTTGTACACATATCAGAAGTTGCAGAAGAATATGTAAAGGACATTAATTCACATCTTAAAGAAAACCAACCAGTTAAAGTCAAAGTGATTTCTGTTGATGAGAAAGGGAAAATTGGTTTATCTATTAAGCGGGCTATAGATTCAAAGCCCAAGGCGAGCACGAATCAGCCTGCGCCGATTGAATGGAATAAAGACCGCAGTGACAATTTATCTTTTGAGGAAAGATTGTCTAAGTTTATGAAAGACAGTGATGAAAGGATATCGGACCTTAAAAAGAACTTTGAATCAAAGAGAGGCAGCGGCGGATATAGGAAGTCTTCCCATTATTGATATTATTAGCTGGAGTGAATAATTCGACCAATTAACTGATGTAATACTTATTGTACAGGCGAAATGAAAAAATTGGTGGGTTCATTGTAAAATGAAATGCAACAAGATGTAAAAAGTAGAACCACAGCGAGAAACCTAGTATGATATTAGTGTCGAACAAATACATACGGAGGTTATCGCTATGGCTCTTACTAAAAAGAATACCACACATAAGCGTACTTTTAAACACTTATCAGAATTTGACAGAGGCAAAATTAAAGCATTACTGGAAGAAGGTTTGTCCCCAGCACAGATTGCACGAAGACTAGGCCGACATCGTAGCACTATTGGTAGAGAAATAAGGCGTGGCACTACCGTCCAACGTCGTTCAGATTTGACCACATATGAAGCTTACTTTCCCGAAACTGTGTTTTTGGCAAGTAAAAATCCAAGCAGTGCGGAACTTAATTTTCCGAGCACCCCTATTCCATTATTGGGATTTCATGGTTGAGTGTGTTAGCCTGTAACTTTGACCTTGAAAAACAAGCAAATGGCTGTGGTGTACCAGCCTGTCAATAATTGCACTTGTTAGTTTTTCATCATAGAAAATACCGTTCCATTTACTGAATTCCAGGTTCGTTGTAATTATCACGCTCCTTTTTTCATAACATTCGGAAATGACCTGAAACAGCAGCTGTGAGCCATCTTTCTCAAAGGGAACATATCCCCATTCATCACAGATCAGCAGATCTGTTTTTCTCAACTGTTTCATAAACCGCTGTAATTCCCCTTTGGCCTTTGCTTCGCTCAAAAGGTTAACTAACGCTGCTGTACGGAAGAATTTTACCTTCTTTCCTCTGGAACAAGCTGCAACTCCGATAGCCGTGGCCATATGGCTCTTTCCAGTTCCCACCGGTCCATAAAGAATCAGGTTTTCAAGCTTATCAATAAAAGCCCCGGTCTTTAATTCTTCAATACTGATAGCATTTGGTATCTGAATATCCCCAAATTCATAGCCCTCAAAGGTCTTGATGACGTCAAAACCTGCAGATTTTAGATTCCTGTTTTTCCTGACAAGTTCCCGATGATCTATCTCCATCTTTAAAAGCTGTGCCAGAAAATCAGCATAATCGGTTGCGCTGATCTTTGAATAATTCTCATAAATATTCTTTCCGAACCGGAGTTCCTTGCAATACTGCTTAATCAATATATCTGAATTCATAGCTGTAGCCCTCCGGGAACAATCAATTGATCATATATCTTGATGTCAGGTGTATACTTCTTAAGTTCCGGAACTGTATCAGGCAAAGGTACTTCTGGTTCCGGTAAAGTTCCGGTCGTTAAGCGGCAATATGTCGCCCAAATACTATCTGGATCACTGACACCTAATTTTAGTCCTTCTTCAAATGCTTTTATTGCTGTGTCAAAACCTGTAGCTACTGTCATCTTTGTAAACAGCTTTAAAGCCTGCTTTTTCCCCTCATAGTCGCTCTTGTCCAGGTATTTCTTAAGGATTTGCGGTAGTTGATTGTATAGCCCTGTGTATTTTAATGCGGTCGGTCTTCTACTCATAAGTTCAAGATAGGGGATCCAGTTTATCGACTCCTTTTCCTCGCCATAAAGCCGTCTGTGGCCTATGATGTAATTGTAGTCAGTATCAAGTATTTCAATATCATAAGCTCCTGCTTTAACAATGACCTGACGTCCAACCATGTTGGGAGCAGTCGAATAGGTTTTGCCATCAAACTTAACTTTCCCATAGTTATCAGCCTTGGCAAATTCATGTAGGAATACTTCAAAGGGAACCTTCGGAAGCTTGAAGAATTCCTGCTGATCTTCACGGAATAAATCTTTAATCATTCCGTATCCTTTGTAGTGCATCCTGTTCATATCCTGATCACATTTAAGTAGGAGTTCCTTGTTGTATTCTTTTAAATCCTTAAATTCCGGAACCGGAACAAACATATTACGGCGGTGATAGCCCACCTTGTTTTCTACCGAACCTTTTTCATGACCACTGTTAGGGTTACAAAAGTTGCTCTGGAAGCCATAATGCATCATGAATCTTAAAAATGTTTTGGTTAAGTCCCGTTCTCCATACTCCTTGATCTTCTTTACAGCTGTAGACATGTTGTCAAACCAGATGGCTGTCGGAATACCGCCGATGTGTTCAAAGATTGCCTTCATGCCTTCTAAGAGACATTCCTGGTTTGCACTTTTGAATAATTGCATATGACCGCCGTTGCTGTAAGGGTAGGAAATGTTGAAGTAGTACCCGTCATATGTAATCCCATTTTCTATGAACCGTGCCTTCCCAAAGTCTGCCTGGCCTTCTCCCGGAGGATGTTCCAGCGGAAGAAACCCGTCCGGATTCATTTGCAACTCCTTTCGGATATTTGCAACAAATTTTCTAACTGACCTCTCACTTGCGTCAAATTCATCTCCATATAGCTCCTTCAACCGGTCAAACACTCTTCTTGCAGTGTGTCGCTGTTTATGAGGTGCTTGTTTATCATTGATAAGCCATGTGGTGACAATGCTCCTATATGGAGATAATTTGCCTTTCCGCCTCTGCTTAGGGCGGATTGTCTGATTAAAATCTTCCTTCTCGACATACTTCTTGACAGTTTCAAAGTCATGCCCAGTAATCTGGGATATTTCCCTTAAACTTTTGCCTTCAAATTTCTTCATGTTTCTGATACGATATACTTGCTCCATTGTTAGCATCCTTTCTGTACCCCCTTTAGATTTGACACCTAAAAGGGTATTATTTTTTAGGGGTGCTTGCAATGGGGTTTTTCCATTTTATGCAGGGTTTTTTAAGTTCCGGAACGCTCGGTTTTCATTGTACCAAAAACACGAAACTGGGCAGGCAGTGTACGAGAGTAACCGCTTATCATGCGGAAAGAAGGTTAAAGCTCTACAGGTAGAACCCTTTTTACAGTATGCAGAAAAGATGATTTTGGAGGAAAAGTGGTCACCTGATGTGGTTGTAGGCGTTGCCAGACGTAAGGGTAAATTTGATAAATCCTCGATGGTCTGTACCAAGACCTTATACAATTACATCGATAAACGAATTCTGAACGTACGTAATATTGATTTACCGCTAAAAACACGCAGAAAGCATAAGAAATCTGTTGTAAGACAACATAAAAGGCTACTTGGAAAAAGCATTAGTGAACGTCCTGAAAATGTAGATAATCGAAAGGAATTTGGCCATTGGGAGATAGATACTGTTGTTGGTAAACGTTCAAGGGATAGTGTATTAATGACCCTTACAGAACGTAAAACGAGAGAGCATCTGGTTTTCCTACTGGAAACAAAGAATACTGAAGCGGTAGACAAAGTATTCGGCTATATAAAAGAGCAATCTGGGCCTTTATTCACACACTTGTTTAAAAGTATTGCTGCAGATAATGGTACAGAGTTTGCCAGCTTAAACAAGCACGTGACTAATATATACTATGCCCATCCATATTCTGCGTGGGAAAGGGGTACTAATGAGCGACATAATGGCCTTATACGGCGGTTCATACCTAAGGGAAAAGCTATTAAGGACCTAACCCTTGAGCAGATAAAACGGATTGAAAACTGGTGTAATAACCTGCCCCGGAAGATACTGGGCTACCGTACACCGGCAGAACTATTTAACGACGAAATACAGCGTATACATGAGACTGTTCCGGGCATGCAGTCTGTTAGTTAAGGACATACATTCCAACCCTTTACTAGCATAACAGGCGGTCTCATGGTATCAAGGGGAAAACCGCCCTTGACACCATTTCGCCCGCCTGTTGAAGAACGGTTAAGGTTGGAATGATAAATATCATCGGGTTTCTTTAAAAAGTGTTGCATTTAATATTGCAATTTAAGTATTGTAAATTTCTCTGAGATTTTAGATGCCAGTCAAGCTGATAACTATGGTCATTAACCTTATGCATAAATTAATCCAGACTGTCAATTCATTTTGTTAATATTAAAATCTATAACAATGAGAAACTTGTTGTTGTATAATGCACCACTCAAATACTTTTTATATCTCAGACTCAAAGCTATCATGGGTCGGCTTTATCTTAACGCAGTCTTGTAATTGATTGACCTTCGAGTGCGATGCACTATCTTGTTTGCGGTACATCCTATATTGATACTAATCTTTATGTTTAGTATCATTCATCAACTTTTACGCATCATATGCTATTTGTTTTGTGAGTATTACATAAAAAATTTATATCAGTTTATTGCTTAATACTATCGAGGACTGTATTCTCTTTAGCAGTCGCTTCCTCATTGTTGTACATCATCTGTGCAAAACTTTAATCCTTTTATTTTTTGATAATAAAGTAGTACTATGTCAAGAAAGAGTATCACTTAATCCCATACATCGGATGAAATATCTCATTGAATAAATCGGTATCGTTTTAAACTGAACTATTAACAGTATATAAGGAGTCCCTATTTCACTTTTTCTGTTCACAAGGGTACCACATATCCCACTCACGTCGAATACTATCCATTAATTTCATCATATGAATAGTTTGAGCATGAGGCATCTGCATACATTCATACTTTCCATTGTAAATGCTATCTATTGCTGCTTGAACCTCGTACTCATAACCAGTTATTTGTGGCGGACGCGTAATATGTTCTATCAGCTCATGCTGGGCGTTATATATGCGTAAGCCTTCATAATTGTTGATGTTATCCACAATCGCATAACCCTTCTCACCATAAATCACACCCATGCGATCAGTAGGGGATAGTACAGTAGAAAATAGCGCTGCAGTCCGACCATTACGATAGGTCAAAGTGATAGTATTTTGCATATCCACACCATGCTCACTCATCACAGCTGTGGTCGTAATATCCGTGATATCATCTCCAAATGCAATGGATGCAAAGGTAAGTGGATAAATACCAACATCCAGAAGAGCTCCGCCTGCCAAATTCGGGTCATTGATTCTTGAATTATTATATACTGGATAACCCAGGTTCCCGCATAGCGCAATAATTTTCCCAATCTTATCACTATTACAGAATTCGCGTAACTTTTTAGCCATTGGCATATAACGTGGCCAAATTGCTTCCGTGATAAACAAATTTCTCTTCTTGGCAAACTCCAAGACGTTTTGCGCCTGCTCCGCATTTACGGTAAATGCCTTTTCGCAGAGCACATGTTTATCCGCTGTAAGACATTGAATAGCATGTTGTGCATGATGAGAATGCGGCGTCGCAATATAAACTAATTCCACTGCTGGATCGCTAAGCATATCTTCATAAGAGCCATAAGCTTTGGCAAAGGAGAACTCATCTGCAAGCGCTTTTGCCCTTGAAAAGTCGCGTGATGCAATAGCGTACCCCTCCACATTATCCATCCTCTGTATTGTATCTGCCATACAACGAGCAATATGTCCAGCCCCGAGAATTGCCATTTTTATTTTTTGCATCTTAAAACCTCCATTTCCTATTCATCAGATAATAATCCTGGATTCCGTGTTAAATACTTTTCATTTTAATCTATATTTCTTGTACTGCGGATTAAGCAAGCCCGGAATAGGTTCACCATTCACATAACATTCTATGACATCTATTGCACGCTTCATCATATACTGAAAGGTTTCAAATGTCGCAGATGCTGTGTGAGCTGTCAAGGCCACATTATTAAGTTCTAAGAACTGGTACCCAAGTGGTTTGTCCGATTCAACTTCGTTCTCAAACACATCTAACCCTGCGCCTAGAATTCGCTTATTTCTAAGTGCTTCCGCTAATTCCTCTGAACATACCAAGCCACCACGGCTTGTATTAACAAGAATAGCTTCAGGTTTCATCAAAGCAATTGTATCCTTATTGATTATCCTCTTTGTTTCGGGTAATAAGGGAAGATGCACAGAAATTATATCACTTTTTGAAAGTACTTCTTCTAGAGAAACATAGGTTACACCGTAACGTCGTGCGAACTGTTTATCCACAACAATATCATAAGCAAGAAATGTGCAATCAAAACCTTGTAAAAGCCTGACAACGGCTTTGGCTATATTACCGCATCCAAGCAAGCCTATCGTCTTTTTCATTACACTGTTAGTCGCAAATGTTTGAACAGTATATGTGCCTGCCTTTATGATTTCTTGCTGGTAAGAAATCCGACGAGCAACTGAAAGCATCAGTGCCACGGCCTGCTCCGCAACTGCCTCAGCATTGCAACCCGGTAGAATTGCAACGGGAATGCCTACCTCAGAAGCCGCTGCCAAATCAACATTATCAAATCCAATCCCATAGCGAATTAGAATTTTTAACTTATCCTTGCACGCTTGAAACGCTGTTTTACCCCACCTTTCATTGGCTGCAATTACAATATCATAACCTTTACAATGTTCAATGACTACATTCTCATCTTGAGAATTTCTCACACTATCTTTTTTCCACTCGGCATCAATACCAAGTGAAGCAAGGCGTTTAATGTCTTGATCATAATTTTGTCCCATGTTTGGAACAGTAATAACACAGCTTTTATTCATATCGGTACATTTCCTTTCTACAAAAATATTATATATTATGCAAGTCCCATAAGCGTCGGCAACCACATTGTTACTCCGGATACATATGTTACCAATAGCAGAACTATTAAAAGTGGAAGGAGCCATTTATAAGTACATTTAACTACATACTCAAAGCTATTCCCTGTTACAGAGGACAAGATGAATAGGGACTGGCCGATTGGAGGCGTCATGAGCCCAATCATAAGATTTAGAACAACTATTACGCCCATTTGAATCTCATGAACTCCCAATTCTTTCCCAAGCGGGAGAAAAAGAGGGACAAACAGTAAAATAACCGGGGTGGAATCCAGAATCATGCCACAAAAAAGTAATAATATATTCAAGAACAACAGTATGATATACTTATTGTCCGTTATACTAAAGAATAACTCTATAAGCATTTTATCAATTCGTTCAAACTGAAGTACCCAACCAAAAAGTGATGATGCTACTACAATGGTCAGTGCAGGAACAAATCCAGCGGCGGTCTCATAAAACACCTCAATAATCTCCTTTGGATTTAATTCCTTATAAACCAACATCATTACAATAGTTACATATACAATACTGATTAGTGCAGCTTCTGTAGGAGTAAACCAACCGGTCCAGATACCACCCATGGTAACAAAGGGCATTAATAAAGCTAAAAATGATCTTTGTAGCGAATGCCAACGTTCTTTCCATGTGCAACGTGCTTGTACAGGATATTGGCGCTTGTGTGCAACAACATAAACTGTACAGCATAGGGTAATAAGCATGATTACACCGGGAAGTACACCACCAATAAACAACCCACCAACCGATATACTAGCGATAGCACCATACACAACCATAGGGATGGAAGGTGGCACGATAGGTCCCATGGTAGAAGATGCAGCAGTAATACCAAGTATAATATCATCCTCATAACTCTCTGCTTTCATAGCTGCTATCTCAACTTGTCCTAAACCACCTACATCAGCCAAAGCAGATCCTGACATGCCGGAAAAAATAAAGCTTGCAAGTACGTTTACATGGCCAAGTCCACCACGCATATGTCCTACCATTGATTTTGCAAAACTGAAGATTCGTTCTGTAATACCGCCACGGTTCATCAGATTCCCCGAAATCATAAACAATGGTACAGCCAGCAACACGAAACTGTCTAGACTCCCATACATTTTTTGCATAATCATCATCGAACTAATTTCTGGGTGAAAAAAGAAATATACCAGTGATCCAGCGAGCAAGCAAAGATATGTGGGTGCACCTATTAGTAATAATAAGAAAAAGGAGGCGAGAAATAGAGTTACTGATAAGCTCATACTTTGACCTCCTTTTTACGTACTGAAACTATAATCAAGACTACTTTTTGTATTGAACGAATAATCGTCAAAACAGCAGAAGTTGGCAGAATAGTAGCAATAATCGATTTAGGGATTCGTAATGCAGGTGTTACCACTGTAGATGAAAACTCAAGATAAGCTATTGATGTCACAAAAACCCAACAAAACACTGCTATTGCCAAAACATGTAATACAATTTCAATTATCTTTTGTACTATATCTGGAAACTTTGCAACAATAAAAGTGACTCGTATATGCTTATCATAAAGCGTCGCATAGCTTAAGCCAAGGAATACCATCCATAAAAAGGCGTATCTTGATACCTCCTCAGTAAAAAAGATTGGATAGTTAAAAAATACTCTTGCAAGAACTTGTGAAAAGATGTTTATACAAAAAACAAACATAAGAACAACCATAAGATGTAACTCAAAATTATTAAAAAACTTGATGATTTTCTCTTTCATCGAATGTCTCCTTTCAATTCATAAGGCATTCAGTAACTTGGGGGCTTTGCTTGGCCCCCAAGTCTTCCTAGTAGCTACTGTTTTTAGCTGCAAAAGATGCAACTTTTTTATTAATAGTTATATCTTTGACGGATATCAAGAATATACTTGCTATATCTTTCATCGGGAAGATACTTTTCGTTTACCATTTCATCTGAACTTGCATAGAAAGCATTGATATCAAACTCTTCAGGTTCCCAGATGCGTACACCATTCTCTTTAATTACATCCTCAGCTTCCTTGTTATAATCCAGCATCATTTTTTCATACTCATCAACAAGATACTTCTGCACCAATTCATCAATCAATTTCTTATCTGCATCATCTAACGCGTCATAAGCCTGTGGATTTACCCAGTAAGCGACGGTATTGTAGCAGTGATCCGTCCGGTAAATATTATCTAATACCTCATAAAACTTATTAGAGTAGAGCAAAGCAATAGGATTATCTTGGCCATTAACAACGCCAGTTTGTAATGCCATGTACAACTCAGAGAAATTCACGGGGATAGGTGTTCCGCCTAATGCTTTGATAATATCCTGCCAAACCTGCGCTTCCATACTACGAATTTTTACACCGTTTAGATCTGCTGGCTTAGAAATGGTGCCTATTTTATTCGTGGAAAGGCAGCGAGTACCATTAAGTTCCACTTCAAGGAAACGAAGATTTGATGATTGCTCCAACTGATCAAGTAACTCTCTACATAGTTTACTGTTGTCTACATAATCAACATAATCCTCCCAGGAGCGAAAAAGGTATGGCAATGCAAATACACCAAAGTCCGGAATGAATTGCTCCATTATAGTTAAGTTTGTGGCACAAATCGTTAGTGTACCGGCTCTACACATATCTATGCATTCTTGCTCAGTACCGATAGTAGAATTTGCATAGACCTCCAAAGTCCAACGTCCATCTGTCGCTTCAGACAAAGCATCTGCTAGCATATTGAATGCTTTGATAGATGGATGATCTTCTGAGGTAGTAGATCCAACCGTCCATACAATGGGCTTCTTTGATGTTTCTTTACTTTCCTCATTGTTCTGACTCGACACCTCGGCATCCCCTATTGTCTCGTTAGGATCTTGTACGGGTGTAGATTGTTGTGCGCAGGCCACCATAGTAAATACCATCACTACTGTCAATGCAAAGGTTAATACTCTCTTTAACATATTTTTCTCTCCTTCTTATTTGCTAATTTACTCCAGAACAAAGGTATGTACCATTGTCCAAAACTTTTCTTTTTCTAAATACAACTATTTTGTCACTTATATCAATCAAAAGCTATTTCCCCTGATAGTATGCAACTGCATTATTAAGCCGTTCCAATGTTGCCTTAGACCCGTTGTAAATATAGCTGGCATCTGTGTCACAGAAAATCATATTTGCTCCCCTTGATATCCATTCCCGTACTGCCTCTTCATCATATCCCATCGATACTCCAAAGGGTTTACCGGAGGCCTTCGCCTTAGCCGCAATTTCATCCATAACCCTTTTCACCTCAGGGTGCTTTGTTTCTGCAAGTAACCCCATTGAGCCAGACAGATCACAGGGCCCAACGATAATTGCATCCAACCCCTCTACTTTAAGAATCTCGTCCAAGTTCTCTACTGCTTTAATATGTTCGATTTGCACAACTACCCAAATCTTTTTACTGTATTTATGTATATACTCCTGTACGTCCATATTACCGTAACGAATTGCACGACAAGGTCCAAATCCCCTTACCCCCTCCGGTGGATAACGGCAGGCACTAACAGCCTTCCTTGCCTCTTCTGCATTGAGTACCATAGGGAAAATAACACCATCTACACCCATTTCTAGAATAGGTTTTGCAAGTACCATATCATTCCACGCTACACGTACAAATGTAACCATATCACTTGCAGAAGCACCGATAATCGTATTCATCAGCTGTGCCTTATCAATTGCACCATGCTCCGTATCAATCCATACAGCGTCATACCCTACTTCTCCATATATTTCTGTAGTTGTTGCACCTCCCCAAAAGGTATGTGTTCCAAATACAGTTTTCCCATTTGCAATCTTGTCTACAAATTTGCCCATTTTACAATACATACATGACTCCTTTCATAATTGCATATATTTTTTATTACAAAGATACTATTGGTATATTATACTTTTGTTCTAACTGCAACCTTACAGAAGTGTGTACTAGAAATAACGTCTAAGTGCTTTAAGCATCACATCTGTAGATGGCTTTTTTCCTGTCCAGAGTTCAATTGCTAAAGCACCTTGATGCACAAGCATTTGCATACCATCAAACGTGATTGCTCCACGTAACTGCGCCTCAATTAAGAATGGCGTTACTGCGGGATTTGGTATTATATCTTGTACAATCATTCCCTTATAAATATCTTCATAACAAATATCTGGTCTATTATTATCGGGATAAAGTCCAACGTTCGTAGCATTAATCAAAATATCACACGGAGGAATATGTACACCAGAAGTCCATAAATGGTAAGTAGCTTTACAAGAAGTAGCACTTATAATCAAATCCCGGAGTTGCGTTCCAGCTCTCTCATTCCTTGCAATAATTGCAATCGAAGCACAGCCAGCAAATGCACATTCTACACTGATAGCTCTCGCTGCACCACCAGCACCTAGTAGAGCAATACGTTTTCCCTTTAGAGATACATTGTTCTGATTCATACCAATAATAAAACCCTTACCATCGGTATTTTCCCCAATCAACCTACCAGAACGGTTAATTACGGTATTAATTGCACCTATAGTTTTTGCACTATCCGACAAATCATCCATGTACTGGATTGCAGCAATCTTGTGAGGTATAGTAAGATTTACCCCTTCGAAGTGCATGCCACGGATTCCTGCAATGGCCTCAGGAAGATCTTCCCGACGAACTTCAAACAACTGATAACGCCAGTTCAGTCCCAATGCTCCATAGCCTGCCTCAACCATAACACCTGAGGGATTTTCATCAATAGGGTAACCAAATGCTCCTGTCGATTTCATTCTAAAGTTATTTCCCATATACCAGCATCCTTTCTTCTCAAATGATTTACGTTTTATAATTTCAACCGGGATCAAGTGATCACGGGTTGGTCCACCTTGGTTATTGATCCGTTGTAGCAAAATCTCAGCGGCCTTTTTCCCGATTTCCTGGTTGGGATGCAATATTGTAGAAAGCGGAGGGCTCGTTACCTCCGCCCATTGGCAATCCCCAAAACCTAATACTGCTACCTGATTTGGAATCTCGATACGGTTGTGAATCAAACATTCAGTGCACCAATAGTCATCATGATATTAGAAGGAAATAGTGCAGTCATTTTCCCTTCGTTGAGCAACTCCTGTGTCTTGTCATAACCGCCTTGAGACTCAGAATTACCATACTTTATAAGTGCTGGATCTACCAAAATCCCATGATCTCTCAATGCATTTTCATAGCCTATGTAACGTGCTTGTGTAGTACTAATTCCTCTATTACCGATGATTATGCCAATGGATTGGTGTCCAGCTTCAATTAACATTGAAATACCATCATATGCAGCTTTTTTATCGTCGGCCATTACGCAATCCGCTTCAAAGTTTTTTGCCTTGCGGTCGAGAAACACAATTGGATAATTAAGTTTCATATCCTTTAAGTAAGAATGATCTCCGATTGCAGGAAACATAAGCAAGCCATCAATCTGCTGATAATTAAAGTTTTGAATTTGGATACGCTCTAGCTCTATATTATCGTGCGTATACCCTAATACAAGCTGATATCCCTTCTTTAGTAATACATTTTCAATTGGCTCAATTATATCTACTGGGAAATATGCGGAAATCTCAGGAACCAGTAATCCAATCCTGTGACTTACATTACTTCTTAGTCCTTGCGCATTGATATTCATCACATAGCCCAACTGTCTTATCGCTGCATCTACCTTACTTCTTGTTTCTTCTGAAACAAAGCGCGTATTATTTATTACATGAGAAACCGTAGCTGTTGATACCCCGGATAATTTTGCTACATCTCTAATTGTTATCGGCATGTTTTATTTCCTTTCTACTCTTTTAAGAATATAAAGCAGTAACTTCTAGTCTTTTTTGTATTACGATTCAAAAACTCAACTTATTATTATCTTTAAAAGCATATTACAATCATTTAATCGTTTGCGTAAACGTATACCCTGTATATATATAGTACATCAATCAATTGCATTTGTCAACTGAAAAATAGGTCAAAAGACCATCGAATTTTAGGGGTTCATTGTAAAATGAAATGCAACAAGATGTAAAAAGTAGAACCACAGCGAGAAACCTAGTATGATATTAGTGTCGAACAAATACATACGGAGGTTATCGCTATGGCTCTTACTAAAAAGAATACCACACATAAGCGTACTTTTAAACACTTATCAGAATTTGACAGAGGCAAAATTAAAGCATTACTGGAAGAAGGTTTGTCCCCAGCACAGATTGCACGAAGACTAGGCCGACATCGTAGCACTATTGGTAGAGAAATAAGGCGTGGCACTACCGTCCAACGTCGTTCAGATTTGACCACATATGAAGCTTACTTTCCCGAAACTGGGCAGGCAGTGTACGAGAGTAACCGCTTATCATGCGGAAAGAAGGTTAAAGCTCTACAGGTAGAACCCTTTTTACAGTATGCAGAAAAGATGATTTTGGAGGAAAAGTGGTCACCTGATGTGGTTGTAGGCGTTGCCAGACGTAAGGGTAAATTTGATAAATCCTCGATGGTCTGTACCAAGACCTTATACAATTACATCGATAAACGAATTCTGAACGTACGTAATATTGATTTACCGCTAAAAACACGCAGAAAGCATAAGAAATCTGTTGTAAGACAACATAAAAGGCTACTTGGAAAAAGCATTAGTGAACGTCCTGAAAATGTAGATAATCGAAAGGAATTTGGCCATTGGGAGATAGATACTGTTGTTGGTAAACGTTCAAGGGATAGTGTATTAATGACCCTTACAGAACGTAAAACGAGAGAGCATCTGGTTTTCCTACTGGAAACAAAGAATACTGAAGCGGTAGACAAAGTATTCGGCTATATAAAAGAGCAATCTGGGCCTTTATTCACACACTTGTTTAAAAGTATTACTGCAGATAATGGTACAGAGTTTGCCAGCTTAAACAAGCACGTGACTAATATATACTATGCCCATCCATATTCTGCGTGGGAAAGGGGTACTAATGAGCGACATAATGGCCTTATACGGCGGTTCATACCTAAGGGAAAAGCTATTAAGGACCTAACCCTTGAGCAGATAAAACGGATTGAAAACTGGTGTAATAACCTGCCCCGGAAGATACTGGGCTACCGTACACCGGCAGAACTATTTAACGACGAAATACAGCGTATACATGAGACTGTTCCGGGCATGCAGTCTGTTAGTTAAGGACATACATTCCAACCCTTTACTAGCATAACAGGCGGTCTCATGGTATCAAGGGGAAAACCGCCCTTGACACCATTTCGCCCGCCTGTTGAAGAACGGTTAAGGTTGGAATGATAAATATCATCGGGTTTCTTTAAAAAGTGTTGCATTTAATATTGCAATTTAAGTGAAAAAATTGGTGCTAAAAAGCTGTTGACATGGGTACTTCAATGTATTATAATAGAAAAGTCGCCGATGAAGATATAAGTATTGAATGCCGGAGTGGCGGAACTGGCAGACGCACAGGACTTAAAATCCTGCGGTCCTTACAGATCGTACCGGTTCGATTCCGGTCTCCGGCACCAAAGGAATTAAATAATGACGCGGGGTGGAGCAGTACGGTAGCTCGTCGGGCTCATAACCCGAAGGTCGGAGGTTCAAATCCTTCCCCCGCAACCAAGTAAACAAGAGGCTTACAGGAAATTAACTGTAGGTCTTTTTTGATTTGTCTTATTCTCATTATCCCCTATTAATGTCAATTCTGATTTTACGATAATTGCCGGCCTGGTTTTAATCCACCACCGCAAAAAATTAACCCCCTCGGGCGTTTTTTCCTTGTATAACATATTATTCCATGTACTGGTGTTCTGAGTCTAATAGATTGTAAATTCAAAACTTGTGTCAGATCAAACTTATCGGCATTTTGAAAAATGAATAAGTTAAATATATGGAAATAATTGTAAGTTAACCTAATGATAGTATATAATTGTAATTAATGTAAAATAGTAACATATAATTTAATGATTTTTCTTTTGTAAGGGGAGGTGATACTCCGTATTATGCATGTTTAACATAAAACCAAGTTAAAGGAGGTGTGTTTTTTTGAGGTTTAAAAAGCATTACTTACCAATGCTGCTGGCTCTGTTACTGATAATTTGTTCAGTACTCCCTGTAAGTGCAGCTCCCGACCTGACTTACCAAAGGGGCGAGAAAGGCAAGTCTTCATCTGATGCCGCCGAGACAGAACCTAAACTCCAGACATTGTTTCCTGCCAGTTCCGCTGAAGGGCTGGTAGTAAATAGTTTAGGCGAAACCCTGACACCGGAGGATCTGGTAGAGCAGCTCTTGGGCGCTGGAGTGTCAGTAAACAATGTATCATATACAGGAGCTGACATTGCTGCCGTGGACTTTTTCAAACGGCAGCGGGATTATCGGATTTGAGGAGGGTATTATTCTAAGTTCAGGTGACGTGAATAATGTAATTGGCCCCAATAGTTATGATGGAATTAGTGAAAGTAACTGGAACAGCCGGTGATGCGGACTTGAGCGCACTTATTGAAGACGACATTACAAATGATGCTGCGGTGCTTGAGTTTGATTTTGTACCTGAAGGCGATGTAGTGTCATTTATGTATGTATTTGCATCGGATGAATATAATGAATATGTATATAAATATAACGATGTCTTTGGCTTTTTCCTTAATGGGGGAAAATGTTGCACTCATTCCTGGGACAGATACCCCTGTTTCCATAAACAATATAAATGGAGGCAATCCTTACGGTGGTGAAAACGCCAGCTATCCCCAGTACTACATCAATAATGACCTTGACGATAACGGCGGAAGTGTAAAATACTGAAATGGACAGGCCTTACTAAGGTTCTAACTGTTGAAGCCCGGGTTAATCCTAATGAAATAAACCATATTAAGCTTGCCATCGCAGATGCACTGGATAGTGCGTATGATTCAGTTGTATTCATCAAGGCCGGAAGCTTCAGCGGCAAGCCACTCGAATATGGTATGTTCAACTTCGCAGAGCCCACATATAGTATAATTGAAGATTCTGATGAGGGAGCTGTGGAACTGAAGGTTCTGCGTACCAAAGGCAGTGATGGGAACAGTGATGGTTGATTACAGCACCAGTGACGGAAGTGCTATAGCAGGGCTCGATTACAGTGACAGTTCAGGGACTCTGATTTTTGAAGACGGAGTTACCAGCAAAACCATTACCATACCTATAAATGACGACAACATACTTGAAGGCGATGAAAGCTTTACAGTTACACTAAGCAATGCATCAGGAGGGGCCAAACTTGGTGAGCAGATCCAGGCTGTTGTAAACATAATTGACGATGAACAACCGCCTACTATTCAATTCAGCAAGGAGTCATACAGTGTGACTGAGGCTATTTATGGAAGTA
>JBMNNH010000016.1:0-34054 GCA_050953835.1 Acetivibrionales bacterium
GGCAGATTGAGGATGCAAAGGAAGCATTCAGAAAGGCTTTAGAATTAAACCCCAATAATGAATATGCAAAGACCAACCTTGCCAAGGCGGAACAATTATAAAATTAAACTCTTCGCCTGGGATAACAGGCAAAAAATTCTTAAAAGTTTTTTCACTTTTCACTTGACATAATGGTGGTATATATATTAAAATAGTCTTCGTCGTCAGCGAACCGAACTGACGGAAAAATGTTGTGGCCCATTGGTCAAGCGGTTAAGACACCGCCCTTTCACGGCGGTAACAGGGGTTCGAGTCCCCTATGGGTCACCATATGGTATACGGCCCGGTAGTTCAGCAGGTTAGAATGCCAGCCTGTCACGCTGGAGGTCGAGGGTTCGAGCCCCTTCCGGGTCGCCATAAAATTAAATAAGCCGGTTTTATATTCCCGGCAAAATAAAATCGGGCTGGTGTAGCTCAGCAGGTAGAGCAGCTGACTTGTAATCAGCAGGTCGGGGGTTCGAATCCGTCCACCAGCTCCATAACACGTGGAGGGGTTCCCGAGTGGCCAAAGGGGGCAGACTGTAAATCTGTTGGCTCAGCCTTCGATGGTTCGAATCCATCTCCCTCCACCAGAATTTTTCAAATAACCCTTTATTTTAAGGGTTATTTGTATTATTAAATAAAAAACAGCTCCCTTTTGAGGGTGTTGTTTTTTTATATGCCTTCGTTGTTTGAACAATATATGGAACAAAGGGTGAGTAAAGTTTTATACTACCAGGTGCATATATAGAAAATATACTCCATACTAGTCATTTTATTGAAGTAATGCCCATATTTGTGTTAGAATATATTGGAAAGGGACAGTTTTCTTATTATACCTGGGTAATAAGCGGTAGCACATTAATGTAAGGACTTGCTGTTTAATTGAATTGAAGGTATGTATGTTGAGCTTAAAAGGGGAATCAGCACGTGAGGAAAAGAGCCTTTATATTTTTCATCATACTAATGTTAATGGCATCTTTGGTTGGATGCCATCACTTCAAGAAAGAAAAGAAGCATGATAATGATAATATAGTAATTGCGGTCAGCCTGATTGGAGAGACTCATGATTGGCCAATTGGTGTTTTATATCATGCAGAGGATGAGATAAAGTCGGTTGCAGAGGAAAATGGATGGGAATACAGGATTGAAGTTGCTTCGGATGCAAATGAGCAGTCTAATCAGGTTATAGAGTTGGTCAACAAAAGGGTGGACTGCATTATTATGTTACCAATGGATGGAGCATCACTCAAAACTGCCGCAATGGCGGTACAGGAAGTAGACATACCACTGGTTATATTTGACAGGGAGATACCGGATTTTGCCCCTTCAGCAACTGTCAAGGGGGACAATGCAGGAATAGGGATAAAAACTGCAGACATTTTTAATGGCATGTTCCCGGATGGAACGAAAGTTCTGGAATTTATGGGCGATACTTCTACTGTTCCCCAACAGCGTACCGATGGATATGACGAGACCATCCACGACAATTTTACTAAAGAGCAGGTTGGCTTTACCGGCTGGCAGAGAAGCGACTCCAGAAAGCTTTTTGAAACATGGGTAGATGAGCATACACAGGAAGAGATAGATGAAGTGGGCGCCATTTTCACCCATGATGATGAAATCGCATTAGGAATTCTGGATGTTTTGGATAAATATGAAGCTGATGAGAATTTTACTAAGACCTTTGATTGTTTAAAGATTATTGCCGGGTCAGCAGGATCACAGGAAATGTATAGAAGAATCCAGGTTGAGGAGAAGTACACACTATTTTCATTGACATACTCACCTTCTATGGTAAGAAATGCAATCCGTACAGGAGAGAGAATTATTCTGGGTGAAGAATATGAAGAGATGACAATTATTCCTACTGAAGAGGTCAATAAATATAATGTAGAGCATTATTTAGATCCTACTTCACCTTATTAGGGGGAGCCTGTTGTGTATAAATTGATTGTAGTTGATGATGAAAAGGTAATACGTAATGGAATCTGCAATTATATTGACTGGGAAGGTATGGGTTTTAATGTTGTTGCTTCTTTTGAAGATGGAAAAGAGGCAATAGAATATATTGAAAACAATTGTATAGATGTTGTACTGACAGATATTGAGATGGCGGAAGTGTCCGGATTGGAGCTTGCGAAATATATTCAGGAGAAGCAGTCCCGTATCAAAGCAGTAATTATAAGTGGATACAAGGAATTTGAATATGCCAGGAAGGCAGTAGAATATGGGGTGGAACACTATTTATTGAAACCAGTTCGTATGGAGGAAGTAAAAGAAGTCTTTGGAAAAATAAAGAACGAGTTAGATAGAATCAGAGCGGACGGGGCTCAGATTATTGCAGAAAAAAAGAGTTTTGAGGAATTATTGCCGGAACTGACTGAGCAGTTTTGGATTAGTGTGTTGGTAGGAGGACTGCGCTCACGGCAGAGCATGATAAAAAGAAAAAACATACTTCATATGGGTTTTGATATGAACAAGCCATGTGCCATTATCGACATAAAGTGGAAAGAAAAGGATGAGGAATATTTACACAGCCATGGGAGCGAAAACTATCATAACCTATTGAATAATATTTTTGGTGGTATTACAGAAGATGTTTTCAGTTATATGGTATACCTTTCATCAGACATTATAAAAGTTATAGCTGTTACTAATAGAAATGAAACAAAGGATATGTTTGAAAAAAGGCTTAAGGTACAGATTGAGGAAAAATGCCAGGCTGCACTGCATTTACTTCAGTTGAAATTCCAGGCTAAGATAGAAAAGACTTTTGAAAACATCATAGAAATGACAAAATACAATTGCATTTTACCACAGCAGGGAAAATGGACGGAAAAAGGTAATAACAAAACACTTTCAGAAAATTATGAAATCCTGATACAAAAGTACAAACTGTTGATGGGTGTTATTAATGACGGGGATTTTGAAGAACTGGACAATCTGATTGATACAATTTTTTATGAATTCCGGAGTGTTTCCATTGAACGGGTGAAACAGCTATGCATTGATATGTTTTCCATGCTCTCTAATAAGCTGATCAAGATGGGGATTGATTACTGGAAGGATATGAACGAAAAAGTAAGTTATCAGGAGATATTAGAGGCAAATAACTTAATGGATTTGAAAGCTAAATGCAAGAGTATGCTTGGGGAAACCATTACAATAACAAGGAACAGGCAAAATGTGAATTCCAGGAGTTTTATAGAACAGGCCATAGCATATATGAAAGAACATGTTGGGGAAGATATTTCACTGGAGAAGATAGCTGACAAATTGTTTTTGAATCCGGCATACTTTAGCAGGCTCTTTAAACAACATACGGGAACTACTTTTACCGATTACCTTATAGAATTGCGGATGGAAAAAGCTAAGGAACTGCTTTCACTAGGCCGGTATAAGGTATATGAGGTCAGTCAAATGATAGGTTACCGAAGCGAGAAATATTTTTTCCGGATTTTCAAGCAGTATACTGGATGTTCTCCGGCAGAATACTATAGGAGCAGGAATCTGAATGAATAAAACAGAGTCAGTGATTAAAAGGTATGGCAGCAAAAAAAGTATGATCTTAAAGTATATTCAGGATTACAGGTTTAACAGTATTCTTGTAAGAAGCTTTGCCATTATTACGGCGCTGCTTGTTTTTGCTTTTATGATAATTATGTTTGCTGTGTCTGATAAGATGAATGATATTATTACAAGAGAAGTAGGAAATATGAGTGTTAATTCCTTAGGAAAGACAAGGGAGCGTATTGATGTTGTAATGAAGGAAGCAGTGCAGATATCCGGGCAGCTCTCTCTGGATGATGATATACGCAAATTCCTGCTGCCGGATACAAAGGATTTGTTTGCGCGCAATCAAACAAAAAAAGTAAAGGACAAGATTGAGATGTATTCCGGTGTTTTCAACTATATTGATACAATATACGTTTACTCTAATAAAAGCAAGTACATAGTATCAAATCAAGGTGGCGGGGAAATTACAGATTTTGATGACCTGACCTGGTTTGACAATCTTCTGGAGCGTGAATGTGAGCCTGCAAGAATGATCAGCAGAATAAAGAAAAGTTCCTATCCATACCTTATTTCCTATATTCAGCCTATCCGCCTGACACAGATGCAGTTCCTGGGAGGTATTATTGTTAATATTGATGTTAGTAAAATGGAAGAACTGATAGTGTCAAATATTAAAGATTCCAGGGAGACACTTCTGATTGTAGATAACAGGAAGAATATTCTTTTCAGTTCGGATGAAAAACATATAATGGAGAAAATAGACAAGGTAGAATTCTATAAAGACATTGAATACCAGGATGAGGACGGCTATCAGATTATTAATGATGGAGAACAGGACATAATAGTATCAGTAGCCTCTTCAAATTACTTTAAATGGAAGTACATATCAACTGTACCATTGAGTGCATATGAAGAGTATAACAAGAGTACCCGGGGGTTCTACTTAAAACTATTTTTTGCATGCATATTATTATCGGTTATTGCTTCTATTCTCATATCACTTTATTGCTATACACCTGTAAAAAATATTCTGAATTTGCTGAAACATCCCGACCTATATGGAGAGAGTTACTCAGGAGATACGGGGCTGAGAAAGGATGAAACACATGAAATTGCACTGAATATTGTCCGCAATTTATACTATAATAAGCAGATGCAGGATGAGATGAAAGGCTATACCGATATTATCAATAAAGCCCAGCTGACTGCATTGCAGGCGCAAATCAGCCCGCATTTCCTCTTTAATACACTGGAAAATATAAGATGGCGTGTTATGGAAATATGTAAGGGGGATAATGAGGTTTCCCGGATTATTTTGAATCTTTCCGAGCTGCTCAGGTTCAGTTTGGAAAGTGATCAGCCACTGGTTACTATTGAAGAGGAAATCAGAAATACAAAGCTTTATATAGAAATACTACAGCTAAGATATGAAGACCGGTTAAAAGTAATATGGGACATTGATGAGGAGGCAAACAGCTGTACTATTGTAAAGGTTAGTTTACAGCCCATTATTGAGAATGCGGTTTATCACGGAATAAAACCGTTAAGAAAGCCAGGCGTTATCAGTATAGGTGTATATAAACGTGACAATAAAGTGATTATACAGATAAAGGACAATGGGGTTGGCATAGGTGAAGAAGATGTAGACAGGTTAAACAAAGATATGCGTGAAAAATATATTCTTCAGGAAGACCATATCGGAATCCGTAATGTAAACCAAAGATTAAAGCTGTTAATGGGAGATGATGCCGGCATTGAAATCAGCAGTGAACGAAATGCGGGAACAACGGTAACTTTAAAACTGCCTGTGCCAAAACAGATAGAAGTGTAGAAAGGGTATTTTTATGATGAAATACAAAAAGCTGATATCAGTAATCCCAGCAGTATTAATAATCATCATACTGTTTTCCTTACTTACAAAGGACTATGATGTTATTCAAACAAGTGGCAAAAATGACCCACACAAAGCTGTTGTCATTAAATGGATGGTTTTTGGGGAAAAATCGAAGAACTCTGATGATGTATTTGCTGAATTCAATAAAAAGCTGCAAGAATACTATTCTGACACGACAGTAGAATTTGAGATTGCTTCAATTGACACATATAAGGAAAAATGGGACATGAAAATGGCTACTAATGAAGTATTAGATTTGGTTTGGATTGGGAATGATATATTCAATTATACCGAAGAAGTGAAAAAAGGGTCTTTTATTGCACTTGACTACTTATTAAATACATATGGACAGGATGTTAAGGGTGAAATACCGGAAAACATATGGAATATGCAGAAAAGGGAAGGAAAAATATATAGTGTTCCTTTATTAGGAATGTTATACAGGAAAGATTATGCAGTAGTATCCATAAAAAATTATATGGATAACTATGGAAATATTGATGAAATAGGAAAGGTAAACCGGGCTAACTATTATACAAATAAGGAATGCTATGAAGTATTTGAGAAGTATCTGGAACGCATTAAAGCCGAAAACAAAATAGGTACAGGAATTTCCTGCCATACTTTCAGTAAAATTGCGGATAAAGGTTATGAAGGGATTTATGGGCCGGATTCCCCTTTTGTTATAAAAATTTTTGATAACGACTTAAAAGTGTACAATAAGTATGAGCTGGAATCTTATACACTCTTTTTTAAAACTATGTCCGAGTGGTACCAAAAAGGGTATATAAGGGAGGATATTGAGGAAATTTTAGATCCCGGAAGTTATGATGGGAAAAGGAATGGCAATGTACTCTTTTTGGACGAATACGGCGAGCATGGTGTTGTCACCGATATGATTGCAACTGAGTATGAAGCAGTACGTGAACCCCTTCAGGATTATAAATATATATCATTTGAATCCTGCAGGAATGCCATCGCAATACCAAGAACAACAAATAATCCCCAACGTGCTATGGAGATAATAAACCTGTTAAACTCAAAAAAGGGTGCAGAGCTTTACAGGTTGCTTGTAAATGGTTTTGAGGGAAGGCATTATGTGAAAAAAGGCAATAATCAAGTGGATAAAATAACAGATGAAACCGGAAAGGCACTTTACACTTTGTCCCAATATGCTATTGGTAATGTGTTTTATAATTATGAAAGTTCATCACAACAATTTGAACAATTGAAAGAATATAACAGCAAAGCAATTGTTTCACCGCTTTTAGGGTTTGAGTTGGACACCAGAATGATTGTTATTGAATTAGCAAAAATTGATCTGGTAGTATCTGAATATATTGACAAGCTGAGCCTTGGTATTTCCAATGACTGGGAAGAAACATACAATGAATTCATAAATAAAATGAAACAAGCCGGTTCGGATAAGGTCATTTCTGAAATCCAAAAACAAATCACAGTATTTAAGGAATAAAAAAGATACTAAAATCAATTAAGGGTACGTCCTTAAAAACAAAAGGCTATGAGAAGACGAGTTTTGTAATCATAATATACCTTTCTGTAAAAATTTAGGTGCTATAATCGTATTGTTGATGTAAAAAACATCTTATTTAAAGGAGGAGAGGTATTATGAAGAAAAAACGTTTTATTGCAGCCTTATTAGCTGCGGCATTATTTGGAGGTTCTATGCTTGGTTTTACAGGATGTTCAAAAGGGGCTTCAAAGAAAGAAATAGCAATAATGGTACCCAGTGCGGATCACGGCTGGACTGGAGCAGTGCTTACATATGCACAGGACAAAGCTAAAGAACTGAACTCAGATAAAAACATTAATGAGAAATACACTGTAAAAGTATATTCTGCAACAGACGTAGAGAATCAAATCCAGCAAGTGGATGACATTTTGACAAATGCCAAGAGTCTTGCAGGGATAGTTATCCTGCCCTATGACAATGGACTGCAATCAACTCTGGAAAAGATCGCGGCAGCAGACGTGCCTTTTGTGCAGTTCGACCGTGTAATCTCAAGCCCTGCAATTGATAGCAAGGTAGTTGCAAATGTAAAGGGTGACAACGAAGGTATAGGTTATGAAACTGCAAAGAGGTTTATTAAGGCAGGGTTAACAAAAGATGATTATGTGTATGAAATGATTGGTGACAATTCGTCTGTACCCGAGCTGCGTTCTAAAGGCTTTAGGGCTTATCTTGCAGAACAGGGATGGACGGAAGATGATATTAATAAGGTAGTGGTCAAATCTGCAGCAACCGGATGGAGCCGCGATAAGGGAAAAGAGTTGTTTGAGTCCTGGTTTGGAAGTTCCCAGTGTGATACATCAAAAGATATTTGGATTTTTACACATGATGATGAAATTGCTATTGGTGTACTTGAATCTATTATAGGGTCTGCACTTGATGCAGGAAAGAAAAATGAGTTTATGGGTAAACTTAAGGCACTTGCAGCATCTTCAGGTCTGGCGGAAATGTATGCTGTCTTAAAGGATAAACATCAGACAATATCACGTCCAAGCAGCTATGATATTTTCTCCGTAACTTATGACCCTGCAATGATAAAAGAATCTGTCCAGGTTCTTATTGACTATTTGAACGGAGATAAAAACATTGATCAGAATTACATTATTCCTGTAAGCGTTGTTGACGCGGAAAACGTTGATGATTTCAAACCATTTGGAAGCTATGATGAAAAATAAAGGAGATTCTATGGAATTATTAAAAATGACTGATATCTCTAAGTCCTTTTTCGGAGTAACTGTTCTTGACCGTGTTACTTTGGAAATTAGAAGAGGAGAGGTTCATGCTTTACTTGGGGAAAATGGAGCAGGAAAATCAACACTAATGAATATCCTGGCAGGCGTTTATTCCAAAGACAGCGGAACGGTGATTTATAATGGCAGGAAGCTTGTAAATACCAGTATAAAAGAAGCGGAAAAAGCTGGGATTGCATTTGTACACCAGGAATTAAACATTTTTAATGATTTAAGGGTGTATGAGAATTTATTTCTGGGAAGGGAACTTGTAAACCCTTTTGGCAAGCTGAGAAAGAAAGATATGATCAGGGAGGCAGGTGAATTAATGCATAGTTTGGGAGTGGACATTGACCCTCTCGAACTGGCAGATAGCTTGGATACGGGCAAGAAGCAGCTTTTGGAGATTGCAAGGACATTGCATGCGGATGCTCAGCTGTTTATCCTGGATGAACCTACAACGGCTTTAAATAGTGCAGAAATTGCTAAACTTTTTGATATAATAAACCACTTAAGAAATGCTGGTAAATCATTCATATTTATTTCTCATAAAATGCCAGAAATATTTCAAATTGCAGACAGGTATACCGTCCTGAGAAATGGAAGGTTTATTACAAGCGGTTATATTAAAGATACAACACCTGAAGAAGTAGCAAGGCATATGGTTGGGGAAAACTATACAAATCAGGAAATGTATGAGGAACGGGAGCTTGGAGAAACAATACTGGAATTAAAAGAGTTTTCGGGACATGGATTCTCTAATATTAATCTTTCTGTTAAAAAGGGAGAAATAGTAGCATTTACCGGATTGAAGGGAGCCGGTTGTTCCGAGGTGCTGCAGACAATTTTCGGGGTGTTGAAACCCTCGGGCGGCAAGCTTTTTCTGCATGGAAAGGAAGTAAAAGATAACACCATACACTATGCCATGAAAAATAAAGTGGCTATGGTGGCATCTAATAGGAAAGAGAACTCCATTATACCCGATATGACAGTGCTGGAAAACACATATGTATCTGAGCATGCAATTCATTTCAAGCAGCAGCATATTTTTAAAAGGAAGGAAATTGAAAGATACGAAGCTTTGGAAAAGGTTTTAAATATAAAAGCAAACAGCTATAGTGACAGTATCAATAGTTTGTCCGGAGGCAATCAACAGAAAATTGTCCTTGCAAGATGGCTGAATACTCATGCAGATATTATTCTTTTTGACAACCCCACTCAGGGAATAGATGTAGGTGCGAAAAGTGAAATCTACAAGTTGATTCTCAAATTATCAAAGGAAGGAAAAACGATTATTATTAATACATTGGAAATTCCTGAAATAAAAAAAATAGCAGACTGGTGCGCAGTTTTCTATCATGGAGAAATAGCCATATCACTAAAACGGCACGAAATTAATGAAGAGACAGTTATGCTATATGCTACAAATGCGATGAGTAAAGAGGGAATAACTATGGAGGCGGGAAATGGATAATCAAATCAAAAACCAGACCCGGATTAATACGGTAATTATGAAACCTGGTAGCCAAAGGCTGACATTCAGGCATCTATGGCACAATTACAATTATGTAATCATCTTTTTTGCAATATTTATTGCCTTCTTAATTATTAACGGCTATGAAACCTCTTGGACCAGCATTACAAATATCTTTTTACACAGCGCAATACTGGGCACCATTTCAGTGGGAATGGGTTTGGTTATTACAACAGGAGATATTGATTTATCAGTTGGTTCATTATTTGTGTTTGTTGGTGGATTAACTATTGTTGTATATAATGCGGTGGGCAGCATTTTTTTAGCCCTGATATTTGCTGTTGTAGTTGGATTGATTTGCGGTTCACTTAACGGCATGCTGGTAGGCAGGCTCAAGATGCCATCCTTCATTGTTACGTTGGCAACAATGTTAATTTTCAGATCTGTTTCTCAGTACATGATGAATGAAATGGGAGAAACCAGATACCGTGTTGAAGCTACCACGGGCAGTTATGAAAGCTTATTTGACTTTGGAAATGGGAATATTCTGACCATTCCAAAGCTTGCGGTTGTTTTTTTGCTGATTTCAATAGCTGTTATTTACATGACTACCTGCACAAAATTTGGGAAGAGTATATATGCTATTGGGAGTAATGAGCGAGCGGCAAAACTTGCGGGTATTAACGTAATCTGGACCAGAGTAGTTGTATTTGCTATTTGTGGTGCTTTAGTAGGAATTGCATCCTTTTTAAAGATTGCAAAGGACACTTCCTTTGATCCTGCAACTTCCGGCAAAAACTTTGAATTATATGCCATTGCTTCAGTGGTAATTGGGGGCATAAGCATGTCAGGCGGGAAAGGCAGGATTGCAGGAATTATTTTTGGTACAATGGCATTTACCATTATTGACAAAATAATTACGGCATTAGGTATGAATGCATTGCTGAATGACTCTGTAAAAGGATTGATCCTTATGGTAGCTGTAGCATTACAAATGTTACAGAAACGCGAAAAATAATTTATAAAATAAAGGAGAGATGTTTATGGGCAGAATTTTAAAATACGGCATGGTTGGAGGAGGCGTGGGTGCATTTATAGGTGAAGCACACAGAAAATCAATAGGTTTAGATGGAAAGGCTATATTAGCTGCAGGCTGTTTCTCGCGTTCCTATGAAAACACACTGGCAACAGGTGAATCTTTAGGTATTGAAAAAGAAAGGCTGTATGAAGACTATACAGAAATGGCCCAAAAAGAAGCAATGAGGGAAGATGGCATTGATTTTGTTGTTATTGTAACTCCCAATAATGCCCATTACGACGCATGCAAAGCTTTTTTAAATGCAGGCATTCCTGTTGTTTGTGAAAAGCCTCTGACCGTAACTCTCGAACAGGCTCTTGAACTGAAAAGCCTGGCAAGAAAAAATAATCTTCAATTTATGGTTACATATGTCTATTCCGGCCATGTAACTGCCATGAGCATCAAAGATATGATTGCCGCAGGTGAAATCGGGGAGGTTCGCATGGTTATGGGTGAATATCCCCAAGGTTGGCTGGCCTTTGAAGATGTTACCGGAAACAAACAGGCTGAATGGAGGATAGACCCAGCTCAGTCAGGAAGATCTAATGCATTGGGTGATATTGGTACACATATTGAAAACACTGTATATCGTATGACTGGATTGAAAATAAGAAGGGTCCTGGCAAAGATGGGAAAAATTGTTGAGAACAGAAGTCTTGATGATAATTCAACAGTTATGGTTGAATACGAAAACGGAGCTTCGGGCCTCTATTGGGCATCACAGATTGCTATCGGACATGACAACAGTTTGCGGGTAAGAATCTATGGAAGCAAAGGCAGCATATTGTGGTTCCAAGAGCAGCCGGAAATTTTTCATCTGGTGAAGGAAGATGGTTCTTTACTGGAAATCCACAGGGGGCATAATGCAATTAAGGGGTCAGCGGCAAAGTATACCAGATTGCCTAGTGGGCATCCCGAGGGATGGTTCGAAGCTATGGCGAATCTATACTCCAATTTCATAGATTGCATCAATGCACAAAAGAATGGAGTATTTTCAGATGAAATGATTGAATACCCGACGATAGATGACGGTATTGATGGTGTGCGTTTCATAGAGGCATGTGTTAAAAGCTCTGAGAGTGGCAACACATGGATAGAGCTATAGATTTTAAATACTATTAAACGGAATGGGAGGGGACTTTAAATGGGACGTCCGATAACAATATTTACGGGACAGTGGGCTGATATGTCACTGGAGGACATTTGCAAAACCGCAAAAGAAATGGGTTATGACGGACTGGAAATGGCAACATGGGGACATATAAATTGCAAAAAGGCAGCAATGGATGAGGACTACGTAAAAAAAATAAAAGATACGCTCAATAAGTATGGACTTGCTTGTTATGCGCTGGGTGCACATTTACCGGGACAATGTGTAGGGGATCTCTGGGACAAAAGACTTGATGGATTTGCGCCTGCGGAATATGCCGGGCAGCCAGAAAAAATCAGGGCTTGGGCTATTGAAGAAATGAAGGATACCGCCAGAGCGGCTAAAGCAATGGGATGCAAAGTAGTCACTGGATTTATGGGCTCTGCAATATGGAAATACTGGTACTCATTCCCTCAGACAAGTGAAGAAATGATTGGGGATGCCTACAAAGAGCAGGTGGAACTATGGACGCCAATTTTTGATGTTTTTGATGACTGCGGTGTTAAGTTTGCACTTGAAGTACATCCTACAGAAATTGCATTTGACTATTATACAACAGAAAGGCTATTAAAAGCATTTAATTACCGCTCTACTTTAGGAATCAACTTTGATCCCAGCCATCTGATCTGGCAGGGTGTGAACCCGACAATATTTTTGCAGGATTTTATTGACAGGGTGTATCATGTACATATGAAAGATGCGGTTGTAAATCTGAACGGAAGGAATGGCATACTTGGTTCGCACTTAAAATTTGGGGATATGAGAAGAGGATGGAATTTTGTATCTCTTGGACACGGAGATGTGGATTTTGATAAGATCATTCGCGTATTAAATGAGGCAGACTATCAGGGGCCATTGTCGGTAGAGTGGGAAGACAGCGGTATGGATAGAATATTTGGCGCTTCAGAAGCCTGTGCATTTGTAAAGAAAATTGACTTTAAGCCATCTGCAATAGCTTTTGATGATGCACTCAAAAGTGAATGAGTTGAACAGGTATTACTGATTTGAAACTTTAAACGGCTCTACGTCAATTGTTGGGGTGGGGCTCAAGTAAAATAAAGTATTGATGATTTCCAGAGGATGACCATAAAAAGTTATTCTCTGGATTTTTTATACTTATCAGGCATTGAGGTACAGATGTCCGCAGCCGGTTCGTCTCAAACAGGCTGTATTTGACTTGGCTCGCTGCAATGCGTGCGCCAGCGAATCGGCATCTTGCTTTAGCGCTGGCGGCTTTGCCGTCCGTGGCAAACCTTTATGTTCCTGATAGCGCATTCCAGCTTCGCCTGATAACAGCCTGTATTTGCTCCTCACAAGGCTGACGGTGATCTGTATCCCATGCCTGTTCCTATGACATAACGTTTAGTATCCTGTTTCTAAACCTCTTGTAATACAAGGGCTTTAATTTGATACCGGCTTTTGATATAATAGTTTAAAACTCTAAATGCAAGATTTGGATTAGGAGGTTGCAAAATGCGGTTCACAAAAATGCATGGCTTGGGCAATGATTACATATATGTAAATTGCTTTAAGGAAAAAGTTGGAAACCCAAATGAACTGGCAAAGTTTATAAGTGACAGGCATTTTGGAGTCGGTTCGGACGGGTTGGTACTGATACTTCCTTCCGATAAAGCGGATTTCAGGATGAGAATGTTTAATTCTGACGGGTCAGAGGCCGAGATGTGCGGTAATGCTATCAGGTGTGTGGGGAAATATGTTTATGATAATGGCTTGACTGATAAAACAGTTATTAGTATTGATACCTTGGCTGGTGTTAAAATACTTGATATGACGGTTGAGAACGGCAAGGTAGTACTTGTCAGGGTGAATATGGGAGAGCCTGTTATTGAAGCTGCAAAGATACCTGTGAAGACCGGAAAGGAACGGTTTATATCCGAGCCGGTTGAGATTGATGGTAAAAGCTATAATGTTACTGGTGTTTCAATGGGTAACCCTCACGCAGTAACTTATGTTGATAATGTCGAAAGCTTTCCTCTGGAGCTTATTGGGCCAAAGATGGAAAACCATGAACTTTATCCCAGGAAAATAAATGCGGAATTTGTACAGGTTATTGACAGACGCACTTTAAAGATGAGAGTGTGGGAAAGGGGAGCAGGTGAAACTCTTGCCTGTGGAACCGGAGCATGTGCAGTATTGGTTGCATCGGTGCTGAATGGATTTAGCGAAAGAAAAGCGACAGTTAGACTACTTGGTGGCGATCTGTTCATAGAGTGGAATGAAACTGACAATCATGTATATATGACCGGTCCAGCTGTTAAGGTGTTTGACGGAGAAGTAGAAATATAAGATAATACAAAATGCGGTAATGTATGCTGTAAGTCTGTATATTAAAGTAAAAATAGCTAATTAAATATTAAAAAAGGAATAAGGAGAGGAGCAATATGGCGCTTATTAATGAAAACTATTTAAAACTGCCGGGTAATTATTTATTTGCTGAAATAGGAAGACGTGTCGCAAAATTCAAACAGGATAATCCTGATGCAGACATAATAAAGCTTGGCATCGGTGATGTTACGAAACCACTTGCGTCTGCGGTTATTGACGGTATGCACAGGGCTGTGGATGATATGGCACGGGAAGATACTTTTAAAGGATATGGCCCGGAGTATGGTTATGATTTTCTTATCAAAAAGATTATTGAGTTTGATTATAAGAAGCGGGGAGTAGAACTGGAGGAAGATGAAATATATATAAGCGATGGGGCAAAGAGTGACACCGCAAACATACAGGAGATATTCGGTGTAGATAATGTAATAGCCGTAACAGACCCTGTATACCCTGTTTATGTGGATAGTAACGTTATGGCAGGAAGAACCGGAGAGTATAAAGATGGAGTCTGGAGTAGAATAGTATATATTCCATGTACTGCAGAAAACAATTTTGTACCGTCGCTTCCAACCAGGAAGGTTGATCTTATATACTTGTGCCTGCCAAACAATCCAACAGGTATGACCCTTTCAAAGGATGAACTGAAGAAATGGATTGATTTTGCGATAGAAAACAAAGCCATAATACTTTTTGATTCAGCTTATGAGGCATTTATACAGGAATCAGAAGTTCCCCACAGTATTTATGAAATTGAAGGCGCAAAAAAGGTTGCAATAGAATTTAGAAGCTTTTCCAAAACTGCCGGGTTTACAGGGACAAGATGCGCATATACCATAGTGCCTAAAGAAGCAATGGGCTACACTTCAAAGGGGGAGGCATATCCTTTATACAAACTTTGGGCCAGAAGGCAGGCAACGAAATTCAATGGAGTACCCTATGTTATCCAGAGGGCAGCGGAAGCAGTTTACACAGAAGACGGGCAAAGGCAGGTTAAAGCAGTAATTGACTACTACATGACAAATGCCAAAATAATAAGAGAAGGACTGGAAAGTATAGGGATACAGGTCTTCGGGGGAGTAAATGCTCCGTATATCTGGTTGAAGACACCCAATGGATTGGATTCATGGGAGTTTTTTGATAAGCTTTTGAACGAAGCTCATTTGGTAGGTACTCCGGGCGTGGGATTTGGTCCGAGCGGCCAGGGATACTTCAGGCTTACTGCATTTGGAAACAGGGAGAATACTGAAAGGGCTGTTGAAAGGTTTAAGACAAGATTAAAAGTTTAGAAGTTGGCCAGCACAACAGAAAAAACTAATTAACTAAAGGGATTCCAGGCCTCAAACTGGAATCCTTTTTGTATTAAAAAAGCTATCGTACATATACTATATACATTGTAGACATATACTATGAATACTGCAGAAAATCTGTGGATTTGGTGGTTGGTGAATTGAGGAAGATACTGTTGATTGTCTGCTTGTTTTTGTCGGTAGTGCTTTTTATTAACGGTTTATATGTCCTATCGGATAGCCAAATGGATAATAAAGCAAAATATGACAGCCATAAGGATTATAGCGGAGAATATATACAAGAGAACAGGGAAGTAAACCACAATAATAGCAATGCAGAAAAAGAGCCTGTGAACATTCTTATTATTGGTCTTGATGACGAGGGAGCCAGATCCGATGTGATTATGCTGGTAAACTACAGCCCTGGGGTTGGGAAAGTAAATATTTTATCTATTGCAAGGGATACAAGAGTACGTGTGAGAGGAGAAATTGAGAAGATAAATGCATTATACACTATTGGCGGAGAACTCTTGATGGTAAATGCAATCCAGCAAATGACAGGCCTGCCTGTAAAATATTATGTAACAATAAACTTTGAAGGGTTCAGGAAAATAATTGATGCGCTGGGAGGCGTACAAGTTGATGTTCCTATGGATATGGTTTATAATGATCCAACCCAGAATTTATATATCAACTTGAAAAAAGGCAGGCAGCTGCTGGATGGAGAGAAGGCTGAACAGTTTGTAAGGTTCAGGAAAGGTAACAGTCCGGGAGAAGGCTATATTGACGGAGATATAGGCAGAAACAAAGCCCAGCAGCAGCTGCTTAAAGAACTGGTCAGTCAGAAGCTTAATTTGAGGTACATTTCAAAAGCAGATGACGTTTACTATTTATTAAGAAAATATGTGAAGACCAATATTGAAATGAAGGACGTAACCTATTATCTTAAAGACCTGGCAAAATTGGATTACAATAGTGTGAGTACCTTTACAACGCCCGGTGATTCCGTGAACATAAACGGCATATGGTATTATATTTGTGACCAGAAAGAAGTTAGGAAATTAATTGATGAGCACTTTTATCATTAAAAATGAATTCAAAACTCGTTTAAAAGGAAGACATAGTTTGACCTAATGTACTCAATAATTCTGCCGGCTATTATCTTATGTCCCTCCTCGTTAGGATGTATGCCGTCAACGCAGATGAATTTTCTGAAATCCGGATATTTAAGAAAAGCACCTCTTATATCAATAAGCCTTGTCTTTGTTTCCTGTGCTACGCTTAGTATGAGTGAGTTATACCGCTCCTGCCACCAGTATATTTTTCCTACGCTGCCAAGCCATGTGAGAATCTTATCTCCAGCTACACTACTGTTCCGGCTGATCCATTTAAAATATCTGTCAGCATCTATTGGAGGCAGATTCATTAAAACAGGTATTACTCTGGCATTTTTAAGCGACTTAATAAAATTCTTTAGAAGAGTTTCAAAGGTATGAAAGTCAGTCCTGGGCTTATGTTCACCGTAAGGATTACAAGCAATTTCTTCCCAGTCAAAGTCACAGTCATTACCTCCAAATTCTATTAATACAATATCGGGTTTGTTTTTCAAAATATCCTTCTGGAGCCTGTTCGCAGCCTTTATTAATGTATTGCCGAACCTGGAGGCATTACAGATTACGCCCTTTAGCTTATCCTGAAGAATAAAAGGGAAGCCATGTTCCGATACAATATATTTGTTTTTTACCTCATCATAGACTATTCCTTTTGATATGGAATCACCACATAATAAATATGTATAACTATCTTTGTGTATCATAATACCAGCTCCATGAAAAACCAACTCCGTGTTGTAGATTTTAATACCTATCTCTATTATAATTACAGTATATTGGAAACACATGTTTAAATCAATACCGAAGGAGAGTATTATTTTGGCTTTGACATGGGAAGAACTAATTGGAGGATGTAAAAACTGTACAAGGTGTGAGCTTGCAAACAATAGACGGAACGTAGTCATAGGGAGGGGCAATGCGAATGCGTGTATGATGCTTATAGGCGAAGGCCCCGGTGAACAGGAGGATATACAGGGGAAGCCTTTTGTTGGGCCTGCTGGCCAGTTGCTGGACTTGCTTTTATCAGCACTTATGATAAAGGAGGAGGACTACTATATAGCGAATATAGTAAAGTGCAGGCCTCCGCATAACAGGGATCCTGAAGACCGGGAAGCGGAAAAATGCCTTCCATTCCTGAGAGCACAGGGTAAAGCTCATACAACCAAAAATAATTGTTTGTATGGGAAGGATTGCAGTTAAATATATATTGAGGGACAATGATATTAGAATTACAAATATCAGAGGACAATGGCAGGAAAGAAAAGGCTTTTCCATTATGCCGACCTTTCACCCAGCCGCCCTTTTAAGGGATGAATCAAAAAAAATTCTTATGTGGGAAGACTTTAAGAAAGTAAGGCAAAGGCTTAAAGAAATCAAACTGGGAGGGCACAGTGGATAAAAAAGACGCACTTAACAGGCTTTATATTCAATACAGGAAAGAGTACGAAGGAAATGAAATAGTAGTGGGTGACGGGCAACCCAATTCCAAGCTTATATTGGTAGGGGAAGCTCCGGGTAAAGACGAAGTAAGGCTACAAAAGCCATTTGTGGGCATAGCGGGTAAAAATTTAGATGAGTTCCTTAAAATACTTGAATTAAGAAGGGAAGATATATTCATAACAAATGCAATTAAATACAGGCTTTCAAAAGTAAACCCGAAAACAGGGCTAATGGTTAACAGACCAGCTTCAAAGAAGGAAATTGAAACAAACAGGAAGTATTTATTGAAAGAAATTAGTATTATTGAGCCCAAGTATATCATTACACTGGGTAATGTTCCATTAAAATCAGTAGCTGATGATGGGAATACAATAGGCAGAGCTCATGGCCAACTTAAGACAATTTTTATTGAATGTAAGGGGTATAAACTGTTCCCTTTATACCATCCTGCAAGTATTATATATAATAGAAGTTTAAAGGAGACATATATATCAGATTTAAATAAACTGAAGGAAGTTTTGCAATCCTAAGTATTACAGAAAGCCTTTGTTTTCAGGCTTTTTTGCGCTTATAAAAAAAATTAATTATCTCTTGACATTGTAAAAGATGAGGTGTTATAATACAATGGCTGTCGCTAATGCGGCACAAAAACCGCACATGCGGTTGGGAAAAATATCATGTAGAAAGTTGTTGACAAAACAAAAAAACGCATGATAAGATATAAAAGTCGCTCGAATGGGGCGGCAATGGACCTTGAAAAGTAAACAGTGTAAAAGAACTCGTCGATTTTGAAGAGGACAGATAAATAGATCTGTTAAAAGAAGAAATAAGTAAACAAAGAGCCAAATAACTCTATAAATTTAATTAGAGAGTTTGATCCTGGCTCAGGACGAACGCTGGCGGCGTGCTTAACACATGCAAGTCGAACGGAGCCTAGCGAAAGAAATATCTTTTGCGAAAGCTTAGTGGCGGACGGGTGAGTAACGCGTGGGCAACCTACCCTGTACAGGGGGATAACACCGGGAAACCGGTG
Source organism: Acetivibrionales bacterium (assembly GCA_050953835.1). Lineage (GTDB taxonomy): Bacteria > Bacillota > Clostridia > Acetivibrionales > JBMNNH01 > JBMNNH01. The sequence continues at coordinate 19,114 of JBMNNH010000016.1, forward strand.
CTAATACCGCATAAGCCAAACAGCGGCATCGCAGTATGTCAAAGGAGAAATCCGGTACAGGATGGGCCCGCGTCCAATTAGCTAGTTGGTGAGGTAACGGCTCACCAAGGCGACGATTGGTAGCCGAGCTGAGAGGTTGATCGGCCACATTGGGACTGAGACACGGCCCAGACTCCTACGGGAGGCAGCAGTGGGGAATATTGCGCAATGGGGGAAACCCTGACGCAGCAACGCCGCGTGAAGGAAGAAGGTTTTCGGATCGTAAACTTCTTTGATTGGGGACGAAAGAAGTGACGGTACCCAAAAAACAAGCCACGGCTAACTACGTGCCAGCAGCCGCGGTAATACGTAGGTGGCGAGCGTTGTCCGGAATTACTGGGTGTAAAGGGCGTGTAGGCGGGGGTGCAAGTCAGATGTGAAAGCCCAAGGCTCAACTGTGGGAGTGCATCTGAAACTGTGTTTCTTGAGTGCTGGAGAGGGAAGCGGAATTCCTAGTGTAGCGGTGAAATGCGTAGAGATTAGGAGGAACACCAGTGGCGAAGGCGGCTTCCTGGACAGAACTGACGCTGAGGCGCGAAAGCGTGGGGAGCGAACAGGATTAGATACCCTGGTAGTCCACGCCGTAAACGATGGATACTAGGTGTAGGAGGTATCGACCCCTTCTGTGCCGGAGTTAACACAATAAGTATCCCACCTGGGGAGTACGGTCGCAAGATTGAAACTCAAAGGAATTGACGGGGGCCCGCACAAGCAGTGGAGTATGTGGTTTAATTCGAAGCAACGCGAAGAACCTTACCAGGGCTTGACATCCCTTGACGCACTGTAGAGATACGGATGTTCCTACGGGACAAGGAGACAGGTGGTGCATGGTTGTCGTCAGCTCGTGTCGTGAGATGTTGGGTTAAGTCCCGCAACGAGCGCAACCCCTGTTGTTAGTTGCCAGCATGTAAAGATGGGCACTCTAACGAGACTGCCGGTGACAAATCGGAGGAAGGTGGGGACGACGTCAAATCATCATGCCCCTTATGTCCTGGGCTACACACGTACTACAATGGCTGCTACAGAGGGAAGCGAAGCCGCAAGGCGGAGCAAATCCCCAAAAGCAGCCCCAGTTCGGATTGTGGGCTGCAACTCGCCCGCATGAAGTCGGAATTGCTAGTAATGGCAGGTCAGCATACTGCCGTGAATACGTTCCCGGGCCTTGTACACACCGCCCGTCACACCATGAGAGTTTGCAACACCCGAAGTCAGCAGCTTAACCTGAAAGGGGGGCGCTGCCGAAGGTGGGGCAGATGATTAGGGTGAAGTCGTAACAAGGTAGCCGTATCGGAAGGTGCGGCTGGATCACCTCCTTTCTAAGGAGAAAAGCTTTAGCGAAAGCTGGAGCAGAAATCCTAGGTCGGTATCTGGAGTAAAGTGGCAGACAAAAGGCAAAAGGCCTTAAAGAGCCAAACTAACACGGGTAGCGGCGAGTTCTAAAACACTGTTTAGTTTCCAGGTCCATGTGGGGGTATAGCTCAGTTGGGAGAGCACCTGCCTTGCAAGCAGGGGGTCATGAGTTCGAATCTCATTATCTCCACCACACTCCAAACTGTACCTTGAAAAATATATAATGCAGTAGAAAGAAAAGAAAAGGGTAACAAGATTACACTAGGGTAACAAGATTACTCTTAGGATTCAAGAAGATGATGGTAAAACACTTTAAAAAGAGAACCGAAAGAAAATTGCGAGAGCAATAAAAAGGTCAAGCTGGAAAGAGCGTAGGGAGAATGCCTAGGCACCAGGAGCCGATGAAGGACGCGACAAGCTGCGAAAAGCCACGGATGAGGCGCAAATAGCCAACGACCCGTGGATATCCGAATGGGGGAACCCACCCGGTGGAAAGACCGGGTACCGTATGTGAATACATAGCATACGGGGGGAGACGTGGTGAACTGAAACATCTAAGTAACCACAGGAAAAGAAAACAAAAGTGATTCCGTAAGTAGTGGCGAGCGAAAGCGGAAGAGCCCAAACCATACGGAACAAGTTCTAGGGGTAGAGGACCGGCGAAAAGACCGGAGCGCTAGCAGAATGAGCGGAAGGAAAGCCGAGACCGAAGAGGGTAAAAGTCCCGTAAGCGAAAGTCGGAAGGCAAGCCGGAATCCGGAGTACCACGGGGCACGAGGAACCCCGTGGGAAGCAGGGAGGACCACCTCCCAAGGCTAAATACTACCTGGTGACCGATAGAGGAGCAGTACCGTGAGGGAAAGGTGAAAAGAACCCCGGGAGGGGAGTGAAAGAGAACCTGAAACCCTATGTTTACAAGCAGTTGGAGAGCGTTAAGGCTCGACAGCGTACTTTTTGTAGAACGGTCCGGCGAGTTATTGTATGCGGCGAGGTTAAGTACTAAAGGTACGGAGCCGAAGGGAAACCGAGTCTTAAAAGGGCGAAGAAGTCGCATGTAATAGACCCGAAACCGGGTGACCTACCCATGGCCAGGTTGAAGCGGGAGTAAAATCTCCGTGGAGGACCGAACCCACCGATGTTGAAAAATCGGGGGATGAGCTGTGGGTAGCGGAGAAATTCCAATCGAACTCGGATATAGCTGGTTCTCCCCGAAATAGCTTTAGGGCTAGCCTCAGACTAATCTAACGGAGGTAAAGCACTGAATGGGCTAGGGGCCTTACCGGGTTACCGAACCCTATCAAACTCAGAATGCCGTATAGATGATGAATGGGAGTCAGACTATGGGAGATAAGTTCCACAGTCGAGAGGGAAACAGCCCAGACCATCAGCTAAGGTCCCAAAATCACGGTTAAGTGGGAAAGGATGTGGGTTTGCTAAGACAACTAGGATGTTGGCTTAGAAGCAGCCACTCATTCAAAGAGTGCGTAATAGCTCACTAGTCGAGTGAGCCTGCGCCGAAAATGTAACGGGGCTAAACTGTGTACCGAAGCTATGGCAGAGTGTATGTTTACTGGTGGATCTAAAAAGCAGAGAAGCAAGAGAAAAACATTTCACGCAAAACAACGATAAGAAGAAAAGAAAGAATAAAAGTTTTGTGTCAAATGCAGCTCAAGCTAAGCTGTGAAGAAAGAATAAAATAGGTTCAGCGGTAAACATACACTTTGGGTAGGGGAGCTTACTGCAGTAGGGAGAAGTACGACTCGAGAGGACGTATGGACGAGGCAGTAGTGAGAATGCCGGAATGAGTAGCGAAAGTAAAGTGAGAATCTTTACCGTCGAAAGCCTAAGGATTCCTGGGGAAGGTTCGTCCGCCCAGGGTAAGTCGGGACCTAAGCCGAGGCTGAGAAGCGTAGGCGATGGACAACAGGTTGAAAATCCTGTACTACCGCCACTCGTATGAGAGAAGTGGGGACGCAGGGGGATAAGTTAAGCGGGCAGCTGGAAGAGCCCGTCCAAGGGAGATAGAAAGTCTGGCAGGCAAAACCGCCGGATGGTTCGAAGGCCTGAAGGGGAGGGAAAAAGAAGTACCGAAGTAACTGAATCCGCACTGACGAGAAAAGCCGCTATCGAGAGTGGAGGTACCCGTACCGCAAACCGACACAGGTAGGTGAGGAGAGAATCCTAAGACGAGCGGGAGAAGCGTTGTTAAGGAACTCGGCAAAATGACCCCGTAAGTTCGCGAGAAGGGGTGCCCCAGAGATGGGGCCGCAGAGAATAGGCCCAAGCAACTGTTTAGCAAAAACACAGGTCTCTGCTAAATCGGAAGATGAAGTATAGGGGCTGACGCCTGCCCGGTGCTGGAAGGTTACGGGGATCTGTTAGGGAAACCGAAGCAGTGAACTTAAGCCCCAGTAAACGGCGGCCGTAACTATAACGGTCCTAAGGTAGCGAAATTCCTTGTCAGGTAAGTTCTGACCCGCACGAAAGGCGTAATGATTTGGGCGCTGTCTCGACAACGCACCCGGTGAAATTGTAGTACTCGTGAAGATGCGAGTTACCCGCGACAAGACGGAAAGACCCCATGGAGCTTTACTGCAGCCTGGTACTGGGACTCGGTATTTCTTGTACAGGATAGGTGGGAGGCGTGGAAGTAATGGCGCAAGCATTATGGAGCCGATGTTGGGATACCACTCTAGAAGTACTGGGTTTCTAACCAAGGTCCGTGAACCGGATCTGGGACAATGCCAGGTGGGCAGTTTGACTGGGGCGGTCGCCTCCCAAAAAGTAACGGAGGCGCCCAAGGGTTACCTCAGTGCGGTTGGAAACCGCACAACGAGTGCAAAGGCATAAGGTAGCCTGACTGCGAGACAAACAGGTCGAGCAGGTACGAAAGTAGGGCTTAGTGATCCGGCGGTATGAGAGTGGAATTGCCGTCGCTCAACGGATAAAAGCTACCCTGGGGATAACAGGCTTATCTCCCCCAAGAGTCCATATCGACGGGGAGGTTTGGCACCTCGATGTCGGCTCATCGCATCCTGGAGCTGGAGTAGGTTCCAAGGGTTTGGCTGTTCGCCAATTAAAGCGGTACGCGAGCTGGGTTCAGAACGTCGTGAGACAGTTCGGTCCCTATCTGTCGCGGGCGTAGGATATTTGAGGGGATCTGTCCTTAGTACGAGAGGACCGGGATGGACGAACCAATTGTGCACCAGTTGTCACACCAGTGGCACAGCTGGGTAGCGAAGTTCGGCAGGGATAAACGCTGAAGGCATCTAAGCGTGAAACCCCCCCCAAGATGAGATATCCCACCGAAAAGGGTAAGGCCCCATGAAGACTACATGGTAGATAGGCCAGGAGTGTAAGTGCAGCAATGCATTAAGCGGACTGGTACTAATAGGCCGAGGGCTTGACCAAAAAAGGATCGTCTAAAGAATCCATTCTGGAAACTGCATTATATAGTTTTGAGGGTACAGTACAAGAGGACAAAAAGAAAAAGGAAAAAAGAAAGTATCCGGTGGCAATAACGGGAAGGCCACACCCGTTCCCATCCCGAACACGGCAGTTAAGCTTCCCAGTGCTGATGGTACTAGGGTGGAGACGCCCTGGGAGAGTAAGTCGCTGCCGGATTTATATTCCTCAATAGCTCAGTCGGTAGAGCATGCGGCTGTTAACCGCAGGGTCGTAGGTTCGAGTCCTACTTGAGGAGCCATATACAGAGCGAGAAGGCAGAAAAAGGCTTTCTCGCTTTTTATTTTATTAAACTTTGCATAAAGCGATATAAATATATATAAAGTGATTTAATATATTGTTTTTATTTGTAATATTTGATAAATTGATAAATAGTATTGGATTTGGAGAAAATCTAAATAAAAAAGATGAGGTAAATATGAAACGGGATAAAGAAAAGATCATTCTTACAGCAGCAATAATATTTGTTTTAGTTATAGTGATTGCAGGCACTTACATATTCAGTAAAAGCGGGGGGAATTACCTGATAAAGAATCCAGGACAAAATTCCGGAAATACACAGGAGGAAAAAGCTGAAGATAATGCAGATGAAAAAATTACTCCTGATCCATATAAAAGTCAGAACGGGCAAACTGCTGGAAATAATCCTGAGCTGGAGGAAGAGAAAGCTGATTCTGAAAACAATGAAAACATTGTTGAAGAAGAGAAGGTACTGAGACCTGTGGAGAAATATAAGGATTTTAAGGCAAAGGCTATATACTATACAGGCGCTACTGCAGGAAACAGCGAAAAAATAGACCGTTTAATAGAACTTGCGAGAACTACTGAACTAAACTCGGTTGTAATAGATGTCAAAGAAGCTGGAGTGGTTAACTATGAGTCAAATGTGCCTGAAGTAAAGAACAATAAACTATATACAAAGTATTATAACCCGGAGGAAATAATTAAAAAGCTTCATGATAATGGCGTATACGTGATTGCGAGAATAGTATGTTTCAGGGATGATGGACTTGCAAGAAAGAGGGCTGACCTGGCAATAAAAAGGCCAGACGGATCATTATGGCGTGAGGGTCAAATGGGTGCATGGACAAACCCCTTCAATAAGGAAGTATGGAAATATAACATAGATATTGCAAAGGAAGCAGCGGATTTAGGTTTTGATGAGATTCAATTTGACTATGTAAGGTTTCCAACAGCCCGCAGTTCTGAAATTGATTACGGAGCGGACGTGCCTTCGAAAGCAGACGCTATTTCAGGATTCCTTAAAGAAGCTAAGGAAGCGCTGCATGACGATAAAGGTGTGTTAGTATCGGCTGATGTTTTTGGTATTATTATTGAAAGCAAGGTTGACGGCGATGCAATCGGACAAGACTTTGAGACTGTTGGGCTGGACTTGGATTATATTTGCCCTATGATTTACCCTTCTCATTTTGCAAATGATTCAAATGGTATTATGGGTAACGGTCGTGGACAGGAAATCAACGGCGTATTATTCACCAAACCGGATTTAGAACCGTACAATGTTGTCTATAATTCTCTGTTAAAGGCTAAGAGCAGGATTTCAAGTATGGAAGGATACTATGCAAAGGTTAGGCCATACCTTCAGGATTTCACAGCTTCATATCTTAAAAATGGCTATTATCAGACATATGGTGCGCAGCAGGTCAGGCAGCAGATAAATGCCGTGTATGATGCAGGCTATGAGGAGTGGATACTCTGGAGCGGTACTAACACATATTCTGAGGATGTATTTGAGAGGATTGAGGAAAATTCCGGAATGCAAGAGTAATACTATATTGTATTTAGGAACTAATTTCCTATGACAGAAGTCTAAAAGATAACTATAATATTAATAGAAGAGGTGTACATATTAGTCTTAATATACTTCATATATAAATAAATATCTCTTCAGGCAGCTTTTCAATAACTTGATTTGGGGGTCAATATGAGCAAAGTATTAACCAGAAAAACGCTACTCTTTTTTGCAGCAATATTTTTGATGAGTTTTCTAATGACTGGATGCACGGGTAATGTGTATACCGCGGTATCCGGTCCCGCACAGGAGCATTTCTCACAGGAAAAACCTGAGGACAATGAAGTAGTATTGCAGGATAAAGATACGGATTCAGGGCAGACTGAAGGAAATAATATGGAACAGAATAATAATGAGGTAAATCCTGAAAGCAATGCATCCGAAGGCAATACAGACGGAAGTGCTATTGGTAATGAGAATAGTGGCAATGAAAGCGCAAAGGTTGAGCAGCAACAGCCTGCTAAAGGTAAGGTGAAAGTTAAAGCCTTATATCTTACAGGATGGACAGTGGGCAGTGATGATAGGCTAAACCATTATATTGAACTGGCCAGAAACACTGAAATAAATTCTTATGTTGTTGACATAAAAGATGATGACGGGTATATAGGATATGAGTCACAAATTCCCGAAGCCAGACAGCTTGGTACCTATATGAAGAAGTACGATGTAGACAAGGTGCTTAAAAAGTTCCATGACAACGACATACATATTGTTGGTAGGTTAGTGTGTTTTAAGGACCCGGTTTATGCAACAAAGAAGCCTGAATTAGCTGTAAAGAATGTTAACGGGGGATTATGGAAGGAGAAAACAGGTCAGGGGGATATAGCCTGGTTGAATCCGGCAAACAGGGATGCGTGGCCTTACCTTATTGCTGTTGCAAAAGAAGCAGTAGAAAAAGGTTTTGATGAAATCCAGTTTGATTATGTCAGGTTCCCTACAGGTGGGGATAAGAGCTTGATGGACTTTGGACAAATGGACAGGCAAAAATATGAGTATATAAATGAGTTCCTGGCATATGCAAAAAAGGAGCTTCCTGGAGTAATACTGTCTGCCGATGTCTACGGAATTATTTGCGAGAGCCCTAAGGATACTGAGGATATTGGACAGTACCTGGAGCTTATAGGGAGAGATGTAGGGTATATATCTCCCATGGTTTACCCTTCACATTATGCAGTTGGCCAGGTGGTTAACGGGGTAAGGTATGAAAAACCGGATTTTGATCCCTATGGGGTTGTTTACAACAGCCTTGTAAAGGCAAAAGAGAGGATTTCAAAAGCAGAGGGCTATAACGCTGATGTAAGAGCGTACTTGCAGGATTTTACCGCATCCTGGCTCGGTGCGGGATATTATATGGAATATGGCGCTGAACAGGTAAGACAGCAGATAAAGGCAGTCTATGATGCCGGATATGAAGAGTGGATTATTTGGGATGCATTAAACACCTATTCCGAAACAGCATTTTTAAAAGAATAAGCTACAACTCACAATACTCCAGCACAGAATATTTGACAGAAAACTACTTTTTTAAGGCAGCATAAACTACTTTTGTTAATAAAGGTAGTTTATGCTGCCTTATTTTCATCCAGAGATTTACAAATTACTACAATATATCTTTGTCAATAGGACTAATTTACTAAAAAAAGTTCCTTTATTTGTATTGACTTGTTTCCTATTAATGATACAATATACTGTGCCAGATAAAATATCTATACACTAAATATAGTGTTCTAATCCAGGAGGGAAAAAATTATGAAACTGACTGACAATGCTGTCAAGGTTCTTGAAAAGAGATATCTTGCAAAGGATGAAACTGGCAAACTTCTCGAAAATGCTGAAGGAATGTTTAAACGGGTAGCTAAAGCGGTTGCTGCGGCAGATAAGGATTGCGTTTCGGATAAGGAACTAGAGGCAATAGAGAAGGAATTTTTTGAAATGATGTCAAATTTGGAGTTTTTACCCAACTCACCAACACTTATGAATGCAGGCAGACCATTAGGACAGTTAAGTGCCTGTTTTGTTTTGCCTGTAGAAGATACCATGGAGGGTATTTTTGAATCAATTAAGAATGCAGCATTAATACATAAGAGTGGAGGAGGAACAGGATTCAGTTTTTCGCGGCTAAGGCCAAAGGGATCCTCAGTAAACTCAACAGGTGGAGTTGCAAGTGGGCCAATAAGCTTTATGAAGGTTTTCAATGCAGCTACTGAGGCTGTCAAACAGGGTGGCACCAGAAGGGGAGCCAATATGGGCATCCTGAGGGTGGACCATCCTGACATACGTGAGTTTATCAACTGCAAACAGGATAACAAGGATATAACAAACTTTAATATAAGTGTGGCTGTAACAGAGGAATTTATGAAGGCAGTTGAAGAGAATAAAAAGTATGACCTTATTGATCCCAGGACAGGTAAAGCCATTAAGCAGGAGAATGCAAGAGAAATATTTGATATGATAGTAAATAATGCGTGGAATAACGGTGAACCAGGCATATTATTTTTGGACAGGATTAACAGAGATAATGTCACTCCTGAAATTGGGGAAATTGAGAGCACCAACCCTTGCGGCGAGCAGCCCCTGCTTTCTTATGAGGCATGCAATCTTGGCTCAATTAACCTTAGTATTATTGTAAAAGGAAATGGTAAAAAGGCGCAAATTGATTATGATAAACTTAAAGGTATAGTACACAGGGCAGTCCATTTTCTGGATAATGTTATTGAGATAAATAAATACCCATTGCCTGAAATAGATAAAATGACAAGGGGAACAAGGAAAATAGGCCTTGGCGTTATGGGATGGGCGGACATGCTTTGCAAGCTTGGCATTGCTTATGACTCAAAAGAAGCATTAGAGCTTGCGGATAAAATAATGCATTTTATCCAGGAGGAGTCCAGAAAGGCTTCAATAGAAATAGCTGAGAAAAAGGGCGTATTCCCCTATTATGATAAGAGTATTTATAAGGAGCTTGGAGTCAGGATAAGAAATGCTACTACTACAACAATTGCTCCTACCGGGACACTGAGCATTATTGCAGGAGTATCCAGCGGAATTGAACCTTTATTTGCAATATCTTATATTAGAAATGTTATGGATAATGATGAGCTAATAGAAGTAAATCCTTTGTTCAGGGAGGTTGCTATAAAACGCGGGTTTTATTCGGAGGATTTGATGCGGAGGATAGCAAAAAAAGGTACAATTAAGGGTTTCCCTGAAATTCCTTTGGATGTGCAGGAGGTTTTTGTGACAGCTCACGACATACTACCCGAATGGCATGTAAAAATGCAGGCTGTCTTTCAGAAATATACTGACAATGCAGTATCCAAAACAGTCAATCTGCCTCACGATGCAACAAAGGATGATGTCAGGAAAGTGTTTGAACTGGCGTATAAAACATACTGTAAAGGGGTCACAATATACAGGGATGGCAGCAGGGATATGCAGGTGCTCAATATAGGGAAGGTTAAGGGAAAAGAGAATGAAGATAATAATCAATATTCAAAATCTTCAGGGCATGTAATGCCCAGGGAGCGGCCTGAAATAACTACCGGATTTACCGAGAAAGTAAAGATAGGATGTGGTAACCTTTATATAACAGTTAATTACGATGAAGAAGGAATTTGTGAAGTATTTACAAACCTTGGACGTGGAGGAGGATGCCCTTCCCAGTCTGAAGCAACCAGCCGTCTGGTTTCAATTGCATTAAGGTCCGGATTGGATGTTAAATCACTGGTTGAACAATTGAAGGGTATCCGCTGTGCCAGCACAATAAAGCAGAAAGGATTAAAGGTTACATCCTGTCCGGATGCTATCGGAAGAGTTATTGAAAAGGTAATGAAGCTTTCAAATGGTAATGGAAATGGCAAAAATGGACATAATGGAATAGATCCCTGCGCATATGACATTGGAGATGGAAGCCCTTCACAGATTAAGGTTTGCCCCGAGTGCGGAAGGAAAGTGGAGCATGAAGGCGGATGTGTGGTTTGCAGGAATTGTGGTTTTTCGAAGTGCGGTTAATCTAATTAATATACTCAATCACAAAAGGGCTGCTTGCAGATAGCAGCCCTTTTGAGTGTTTATTTTTTTGCCAGAGATTTAATAATTTCACCAACATACATTCTATGATAATCTTTTTTAGGATAGTTATTCTCAATGGTCGGGTCAATGAAACTCTTTGGATCAATATCATGGAAATATAGTTTCCTGCATTCAATAACCAGACGTGCCTCATCAAAAAAAACAGTCTTGTTTTCGCTCTCAACTGGTGTCAATCCCGTTTCAGCAGCTTTGTCAACATCCCTGCCTGACTTGGAACCACAGAACTCCAAAGCTTTCTTATATCTTTCATCAAAGAAAGAAAGAGTATATGTATCCGACCTTTCCATGAATTCATATGTATACCTTGTAGGCCTTACTACACAGAAACAAATGTTTTTGTGCCACAATACTCCGAAGCCGCCCCAGCTTGCAGTCATTGTGTTATAGGATTCAGCGCGGCCAGCTGTAATTAACATCCACTCTGAGCCTATAAGTTTAAAAGTGTTATCTGTTATTTGTTCCGGTCTGATTTCATAAAACTTATTATCCATTATCATTCCACCTTTTGTATTATTAATGCAAAAGTATTCCCTTATATATACTATAATCCAAAATATTAGTTATACCAGTATTTTACCATTTCCTTATCTATAGTCAACCCGTCATTGTGTCATAGCCGCATATTTTACGTATGCCCCGTTTTATTCCATATACTGGTGTTGCGAGCCTAAGAGGCTGATAATGAGAGTGTATATATTATGTGTAGAAATGCTTCCAGGAACTGATGCTTCAGACTTAAGAGCCTGTAGCGTTCAGCCTTGATGTCAAATCAAACTCGCAAAATAATATCAAATCTTAAAAAAGGTAATTATTTTGTTCAAACAGTGATTTGACTGTATATCTGCTTCACAACAGTCTCTAAAGCTCTTGCATATGTTCTTACCAGCATTTTCTTCACATAATATATGCGCCGCTCCAGGTTGTCACACAATATTGACAAATGGTACAATTATTGTTAAAATTAGTATATAGCAAGGTTTACAAAAAGTGTTCAAACCACGATGGCTTTAATATTAATAATAACACTTAATGTACATTTCTAATACTACAACCTTTGGAAGGACTTAACTAAAGAATTAAGAACAAGCGATGAGAATATGTAAAAAGTCAGCACTGTATAGTATGGCAGCAATCAAAACATGAAGAGATTTACCATATTAAAAAAATATATCAGATGGTTTATATGTATAAATGTTTGAGAGAATTAATCCAATTAAGCCTTTATAATGTTTGCGGTGTAAATAGTTATACAGTTATTAACATTGCTCTCAAATCAATGCTTGGCAGGTATGAAATATACAGTAATAGAAAAGTTTAAATAATATCATATAAGGGGGTAGTATGAATGTCAAAAATTGAGGAAGTAAAAGCAAATGTGATGACAGGAAAAACGAAACTTATTGAAGGGACAGTGCAGCAAGCATTAGATGAGGGAAATTCAGCAGAGGATATACTTCAGGCTATGATTGACACAATGGGTATCATAGGAGACAAATTTTCCAGATCAGAAATTTTTGTACCTGAAATGCTGGTAGCTGCAAAGGCAATGTCTAAAGGTGTTGCAGTGCTTAAGCCTCATTTCGCGAGCGACGACATATCTTCATTGGGTACATGCATTATAGGGACAGTTGCAGGAGATTTACATGATATCGGTAAGAATCTGGTTGCAATGATGCTTGAAAGCACAGGATTTAATGTGGTAGACCTGGGAGTAGATGTACCTGACACTAAATTCATTAATGCAATTAAAGAGAATAAAAATGTTACCTTGGTAGCATGCTCGGCTCTCCTTACCACTACAGTGCCGGCAATGAGGAAGACAGTGCAGGCAGTTAAAACAAGTGGATTAAAAGGCTTTAAAGTAATTGTCGGAGGTGCTGCTGTGACACCTGAATTTGCGGCTGAAATTGGCGCAGATGCATATACTCCTGATGCGGGCAGCGCTGCGGCAAAAGCAAAAGAATTAGTAACAGCTTAAAACATATCATAAATATAGGGGGGAGTAATAAATGTTAACTAAAAGACAGAATCTACTAGAAACAATAAAAGGTGGAAATCCTGACCGCTTTGTCAACCAGTATGAATTTTTAGATATAATACTCGAAACTCCAACATTCTCAATGTGTGCACCTGGAGGGGAAATGAAAGATGGGTGGGGCGTTACGTTCAGATGGCCTGAAGGCCATATTGGACAGTTCCCTGTGCACGATGATGAGCACTTGGTATTAAAGGACATTACAGAGTGGAGAAAATACGTCAAAGCTCCCTCGGTTGACTTTCCTGAAGAAAGATGGGTTGCTGCTATTGAGCATGCAAATTCTGTTGACCGTAAAGAACAATTTGTGGCAGCTTTTGTTGCGCCTGGCCTTTTTGAAATGACCCATCACCTTATGAGTATGGAAAATGCGTTAATGGCTTTATATGAAGAGCCTGAATCAATGCATGAACTTATAGATTATCTTGCCGACCATGAGTTAAGGGTAGCCAAGCAGCTTATAGATCACATTCATCCCGATGCAGTTTTCCATCATGATGATTGGGGCAGCCAAACTTCTTCATTTATGTCTCCTGAAATGTTTAATGAATTCTATGTACCCCGTTATAAGAAAATATATAAATACTATAAGGACAATGGAGTTGAATTAATTGTTCACCACAGCGACTGCTATGCTGCCAATCTGGTACCCGGCATGATTGAAGCTGGAATTGATATCTGGCAGGGAGTTATGACTACAAACAATATACCTGAACTTATAAAGAAATATGGCGGAAAAATTAGCTTTATGGGCGGCCTTGACAGTGGCAAGATAGATTTCCCGGAATGGACACCCGAACTGATTGCCAGTGAAGTTGAGAGAGCCTGTAAGGAAGGCGGGAAATTATATTTTATTCCGTGCCTAGTTCAAGGCTTGAACTTTAGTTCATTCCCAGGTGTTTATGAGGAAACAAGCAAAGTAATTGATGAAATGAGTAAAAAAATGTTTTAAGAATTAATAAAAATGAAAGGGCTGTTTGCATATAGTGACAGCCCTTTTATTGTTTGAAGCATTAAATTCTAATGAATTATTCAAAGGTTATAATTGAAAAAATCCAGATAACTGATTATAATATTAGTTATTGGAAAAAAAAGCAAATAATATCAATTAGTTTGTTTATTATTGTAATTGGGGGAAATAGCTGTTCAAGCTTGATTAAAAACTTATGGAAAACGATATCAGGGAATCGGGTATAGACATTATTGGAAATATCCTGTGGGGTACACACATTGGCCAGATATATTCAACAAAGGAAGAGTATTTTGCCATTGCGGCACCGTATATTCAACGTGGTTTAATGAATAATGAATTATGCGTTTGGATTCATGGCAAGGATATGGGTTGTGAAGATGTAAAGGATATAATTGGCGGATATTGTAGGGATATTGACATATACCTTGAAAGCGGCCAGTTGAGGATTATTCCATACACGGAATGGTATATGACAGGTAACAGCTTTAATGAAGTAAGAGTAAACAGGCAGTGGAATGAACTGGTAAGGCACGCTTTGGATAAAGGATATGATGGATTAAGAGCAGTTGCAGATACTTCTTGGTTGAAGAAAAGCTATTTCAGGAGTTTTTCCCATTATGAGCATAGTGTAAATAAGACTATTTCCGAATTGCCTTTTACGGTAATGTGTCTTTATAATACTAATAAACTGGATGCGCCCGAAGTTGCGGAAATAATTAAGAACCACAGCTATGTAATAACCAGCAGTGAAAATGGTTATGGACTTGTAAGAAATGTTGAACTTCTTATCAAGGATAAACAATTGGAAAGAAGTGAAAGAAGATATAAGAAACTGGTTCAGCTTATACCCGACTGCATTTTTATACATAATGAAAAAAGCATATTCTTTTGCAATGATTCAGCCATGAATATAACCGGTATTAAAGACCATAATAGGCTTTCAGGTATGTCGATGCTGGATTTGGTTCCTTGCGAATTCAAAGAGAGTTTTTTAATGTTTATAAAAAAATCCCTTGAAGGAAATATTGGCTGCAATTACATGAGAAGCAGGTTTATTTGCAAAAACGGCGAAAACATGGATGCCTGGATTATTACAACGAAATATGATTTTCAAGGATACCCTGCACTATTGTCAGTAGTAAGGGATATCACGCCCTTTAGAAAGATATTTGAA
>JBMNNH010000017.1:0-88719 GCA_050953835.1 Acetivibrionales bacterium
CGAGGAAGCAGGTATCCCTTGTTCTGTTAAAAGAGTGCAAAGACATATGGCTAAGCTTGGTCTTCGCAGTGTTGTAGTACGCAAATATAAGTATCAAAATAACCAAGGTAAGGTTCCAGACGATAAGGAAAATATACTAAATCGTGATTTTACTACTACAACAATAAACCAAAAATGAGTTACTGACATTACGTATATACATGTTCTTAAAGAGGGCTGGACTTATCTAGCATCAGTTATGGACTTATATAATAGGAAAATCATCGGTTATTCATATGGTAAAAATCCAACTGCCGAATTAGCTAAAAAGGCTGTAGAAAATGCATGTCTCAATGTAGAAGATACTACAGGTATTATCCTTCATTCAGATTTAGGCAGCCAATATACAAGCGCAGTATTTGAGGATATGCTTATAGAAAAAAATATGAAGCATTCCTTCAGCAGAAAGGGAAATCCTTATGATAATGCTTGTATGGAATCCTTCCATTCTGTATTAAAGAAGGAAGAAGTATACTTAAATACATATCATACATTTGAAGAGGCTAAAACAGCTATCTTTGAATATATAGAGTCTTGGTATAACCGCAGAAGGAGGCACAGTGCGCTGGATTATAAAACCCCACAGCAGGTTGAAGATGAGATTCTTGCAGCTTAGTAATCTTTCTCTACGTATTAATATCATGCAGAGAGAAAATGTTCAACTTTTTGTGTCCAAAGTATTGACATAGGTCCAATTCAAGCGGCAAACATAAAATCGCTTGGTGCTGTTCTACTCATATTTCAGAAATAGAAAAATGCTCTATGAAATATATTCCTGAGTCCCATTTTGAGTATGCTTTCGTCACCATGATGAACAAGCTCATCTTCGGACATGAGATTATTCTTAAACCACTTCTTGCGGGTCTTCGCAATCTTAACACCGATGACAGCATTGTAAGCATTCGAGAGCTAGACAAAAAACTTGAAGAAAACATGGAACAACGAAATGTGCTGGTCGGCCTGATGACCAAGGGTTATCTTGAGCCTGCCGTTTACAATAAGAGCAATAACGAACTGTTACAGGAGGCTGAACGACTGCGTCGTCAAAAAGAATCTTTATCCCTCTTTTTGAACTGTGATACACAGCACCTAAATGAAGTCAATGAACTCCTGCATTTTACTACAAAGGCAAATATGTTGGACAGTTTTAACAGTGAGATTTTTAAGTGCTTTGTAGAACGGATTATCGTATATTCCCGAACAGAAATCGGATTTAAACTAAAATGTGGCATTACATTAAGGGAAAGGCTGGTGAGATAAATGAGCCACACGCCATTTGGCTACCGAATTGAAAATGGAAAAGCCATAATTGATAGTGAAGCTGCTGAGAAAGTAAAAAAACTGTTTCAGTATTATCTTTCTGGCGATTCGTTAGTAAACGCTGCAAAAAAAGCTGGCATTAAATCCTATCATTCTGGTATTGGCAGGATGCTTAGAAACACCTGTTATCTCGGTAATGAATATTATCCTGTGATTATCGATAATGAGACCTTTGCTGCCGCAGAGGAGGAACGCACCAGGCGGGCTGAGAAGCTTGGCCGCATTCGTAAACCAAAAGAAAAATCAGAGATTGTCTTCCCCACCGAATTCTATATAAACGAAGTCGTGCAGCAATTTGATGATCCTTTTCAGCAGGCCGAATACGTCTACAGTTTGATAGAAATGGAGGTACAAAAGGATGGAAGTTAATAAGAATGTAACCGTAATTCCAGCACGAAACTTAATGGGTAGAAAGAAAAAAGGTGAAGAAAAGCCAAAGCTCCGTGTAGCAGCTTACTGTCGAGTTTCTACAGATAGTGACGAGCAGTCTACCAGTTATGAAACACAGATTGAACATTATACGACCTACATAAGTAATCACCCAGATTGGGAATTTGCAGGCATTTTTGCGGATGACGGTATCTCCGGTACCAATACTAAGAAACGTGAAGAATTCAACCGCATGATTGACGAGTGTATGGCCGGTAATATCGATATGATCATTACAAAGTCCATCAGCCGTTTTGCCCGAAACACGTTGGATTGCTTGAAATACATCCGTCAGCTAAAGGAAAAAAACATTCCCGTCTTCTTTGAGAAAGAAAACATTAATACCATGGATTCCAAGGGTGAAGTTCTGCTAACAATTATGGCCTCACTTGCACAGCAAGAAAGTCAGTCCTTAAGTCAGAATGTGAAACTGGGTCTGCAGTATCGTTACCAACAGGGTGAAATCCAAATCAACTGCGCCCGGTTTCTCGGTTATACCAAGGATGAAAACAAACATCTAGTGATTGTTCCCGAGGAAGCTGAAATTGTAAAACGCATCTACCGAGAATACCTTGAAGGCGCTAGTATGCTAAAGATAGCCCGTGGATTAGAAGCTGATGGAATTTTAAACGGAGCAGGCAATGAAAGATGGCATACCAGCAATATAAACCACATCCTGCGAAACGAAAAATATATTGGGGATGCTCTTTTGCAGAAAACTTATACCGTTGACTTTCTTACAAAGAAACGCGTTAAGAACAACGGCATTGTTCCTCAATACTATGTAGAAAATAACCATGAGCCCATTATCCCGCGTGAAATTTTCATGCAGGTGCAGGAAGAGCTTATCCGCCGCCGTATTGTACACACAAGTCCGAACGGAAAGACCAGAACCTTCAGCAGCAACCACGTCTTCGCTCAGATAGTCATTTGCGGCAACTGCGGCGAGGTTTTTCGCAGGGTGCATTGGAATAACCGAGGCAAAAAGTCTATCGTCTGGCGGTGCGTCAGCAGACTGGAAAACACTGGTCTGTTCTGCGATGCCCGCACGGTATTGGAGAGCACCATTGAGCAAGTGCTTGTTACCGCTATCAATAATACGTTGGACGGGAAGGACACTTTCCTATCTACACTAAAGGATAACATTGCCACCGTCTTAACCCGTGAAAGCGACCAGACCTTAGCGGATATCGACAAACGCCTGAAAGAACTGCAAATGCAGCTTTTGAAGCTGGCCAGTTCCAATGCGGATTATGAGAAAGTTGGCGATGAAATTTACCTTCTGCGTGACCAAAAGCAAAAGCTGCAGGTTGAAAACGCAAACAGGGATGAACTCAAAAATCGCATGGCAGATATGACCACATTCCTAAAGAAGCAACCCACCGCTCTCACCGAATACGACGAGCAGCTTGTTCGGCGGCTGATTGAAAAAGTTACTATCTTTGAGGATAAATTCACTGTTGAGTTTAAGTCCAGCGTTACAGTGGATATTAATGAATAAGCTTAAAACGAACGGGGCGCTCTACGGAAATTTGGCGTAGAGTGCCTTGCTTATCTGGAGCAGTATATTTGCCACTTCTCCTAATATCAATCTTTGAATATTCTTTTTCCATTTGCCTCTTGCCATTTTCTATACTCTTCGATATCATCAGCCACCATTTTCCACACAAATGCAAACACCGCTGCATCGTCTACATATCCCAATACTGGAATACTGTCAGGCAGTAAATCAATTGGTGAAAGAAAATATATCAAAGCACTTACAATTGCAATTATACTTCCCAGTGGCACATCCCTATAATCTTTGCGTATGTACGACCTCACTAATGAAACTAACATTGGAATATTTGATAATTGTTTCCCAACTACAGGGACCTTTTCAAGCTTACGTTCAAGCCGCTCCAAAAACCTTTCCATTCGATCTTCATCCTTTAGCAACTCTTCCGCCTCTTTTGTATTCTTACTAATCTGACTCTCTAACATTTCATCAGTAAATTTATTTTCCATTGAAAAACCCTCCTACTAATATAAATATCTGTTTCTTAACAGGCGTTGTAAATTTCGCGAACACTATATATTTAAATTGCCGTTATTAAGCCATATAGTTTTATATGCCAGCAACTGTAACAATTACTCCAAACACAATCAGCACAGCCAATAGGCCGAGCATTATGAACATCCATTGCATTTTTTGCTTTTGCTTAAGTTCTTCGTTCCTTCTCTTTTCCTCCTGCTTAATTTGGTATCTTGTCTTTTTGGCAGGATTTTTTGCTTTATGTTCGAGTCCTTTTTCTACAAGCCTCTCAACATCAGCTTCCAAGCTGGCTTCCTTGTTCTTTAAGCTAAAACTAAGTTTCATCGAATCCCTCCTATGCAATCATATTTCTTTTTCCTCTTTGTAATCCCACATCCAACCTGCTCTCACAACCCTGCATTTTTTAAAAAACATCTATTCTGCTCTGTCATTAACCCCTGTCATCTATTCTGTTCTGTCAGCAAGCACCGACATCTATTCTATTCTATCACAATCAAAATCACTCTCATGGACTTGTTTACTAGAACCAAAAAATGTGCATATTTTTAAGTCTCTATTTTTACCCTTAAAATCTATAAACCCCACCTCTACAGCCTTTTCAGCCATACTACTTTTCATCCCTTGTTATCAATACACAACTCTCAACGTGCCCCGTATACGGAAACATGTCCACAGGCTGCACTTCCAATGTCTTATACCCATTTTCCTCCAGGTATTTCAAGTCCCTTGCCAGGGTTGAAGGATTGCAGGAGACATACACTATTCTTCCAGGCTGCATATCTACAAGGGTTTCCAATAAAGCCTCATGGCATCCTTTTCTGGGCGGATCCACAATAACAACATCTGCCCTTACTCCGTTCTTATACATCTTTGGTATCATTTCTTCTGCTTTGCCTTCAATAAACTCAACATTATCCACCCCGTTAATTTTCGCATTCTCAATAGCATCAATTACAGCAGCTTTCACCACCTCAACTCCATAAACCTTTTTTGCTTTCCGTGATAAATAAAGGGAAATGGTCCCTATACCGCAGTACAGGTCAAATACGGTTTCTTTTCCTGTAAGGCCAGCGTATTCAAGCGCTTTGGCATACAACACCTCTGCTTGTACAGAGTTTACCTGGTAAAAGGAAAGAGGGGAGATTTTAAACCTGAACTCTCCGATGTAATCGGTTATATAGCCTTTGCCAAAAATCACGACATTCTTTTCGTCCAGTATTGTATTTGTCTTTTTCATATTAATATTTAATACTATGCTTTTTATACCCGGTACAGAGGAAACAAGCATATCTACAAGTGCACGCTTATGAGGCAAGTCCTTTGCATTAATAACCAATATAACCATAACCTCATCTGTTTTCAACCCTGTTCTGGTTACAATGTGCCTTACAATCCCTTTTCCATTGGTTTCATTATATATACTGATTTTTTTACTGCTAATAAATTCTTTCACTATTGATACAGCTTTTTCACTGACCTTGTTTTGTATTAAGCATCCTGTGTTTTCCACCACATGATGAGTCCTTTTTGCATAGAAGCCCACCACAGGCTGTCCGTCAATGGACGCAACAGGATATTGAGCCTTGTTTCTGTAGTTAAGCGGGTTTTCCATACCCAACGTTTCATGAATCTTAACTTCTTTTAGATTGCCTATCCTTTCCAGATTGTCCTTTACAAGGCTTGTTTTGAACTCCAACTGTGATTTATAGCTCATATGCTGGAAGGTACAGCCGCCACACCTTTTATGGACAATGCAAAAAGGTGTTTGCCTTTCAGGTGAAGGGCTTAGAATTCTTATAAGCTTTCCTACAACGTAATTACTGCTCAGCTTGATGATCTTAGCCTCCACTGTCTCCCCGGTGATTGCCCCATCAATAAAGATAACAAAGCTGTTTATTCTTCCTACTCCAAATCCCTCATGGGTCATCCCTGTTATTTTTACAGTATGTATACTATTCTTCTTTATTTCATCCAAAACTGTGCCACCTCTCTTACCACATACTTAACTCATTACATGCTCTGTCTCAATAAAAAAATAGTCCCCCCCAGGGAACATGGCTAAAATACTCAGGGAACTCAAAATAATTATATAAAATCTAGAATCAGTTTGCCTTATTGATAATTATACCATATTTTAGTAGCATTATACATTATATTTCCAATATCTTAATTTCAAAGGCTGTTTATGTCAAAACAGTTCAACATACCATCCAGCTTTGCATATACTTCATCAAGCTTATGGGAGATTAAATCCATCTCCAGAATAACTTCCTTTTGCCTATTGATGTTTTTGTATATACCTTCCTCTAATGCTTCAGTTTTATCTGTTGATTTTTCCATACCCATTGTAATACTAATCAACTGCTGTACGGTTTCTGCCTGGCTGCGCATTAATGCTGATGTGCTTTTTACTGTTTCTACCACATGCCTGACAGTAGATGCCATTTCATTCATATGTATTTTTAAATCATTTACCCTTTCCAGACCCTGTCCAACAATATTTACACCCATACCAATATTGTCAACAGCATGGCAAACCCTGTCCTGTATTTCGATAATAAGCTTTCTTATATCGCCTGCTGATTTATTACTTTTTTCTGCAAGCTTTCTTATCTCCTCAGCTATAACTGCGAATCCCTTTCCCTCATGTCCTGACCTCGCAGCTTCTATTGCGGCATTTAATGCTAAAAGATTCGTTTTTGAGGCTATATCTGTAATTGTATTTGTTATATCTCCAATCCTGTTTGAGGAACTCTCCAGATCACTTATTGAATCAGCCGCCACACGAACAGTTTCAGTTATTTCCCTTATAATCTCTTCGGTTTCAATAACTGATTTTTCTCCTGTTACCGCAATATCAATAGCTTTCATTCCTTCACTCATTATTTTCTCAGTGGCATCTTCCAGATCTTTTATTTTAGTGTCACCATATGTAGAAGCGGACACACTTTCCTCCCTTACTGGGGTATTGCTTTTTAACCCTTCAAAAAAGTCTTTCAGGCCTGCAGAGAGCTTCCCTATACTGTCTTTGCCAGCAGCAAATATGTCTGATAGTTTGTATTTAAGCAAACTAATCTCTTTGCTGGTAGTCACTACCTGCCCAAGTGTTTTTTCCTGGCTTTCCAAAATACTATTTACCTTCAAACCAAGTTCTCCTATCTCGTCTTTGCGCTTTATATCAGCCCTTGCTGTTAAATCACCACTCTCAGCTCTGCTTAGAATACCGGTAACATTCTTTATTGGAACAATGATGTTCCTTGAAACTATAATGGCGATTACTATTCCCATGATTAATGACAGCAGGGCGATACCACCCAGTCCCAATAAAATTGTGCGCTTTATTTGCTGTGATGTATTTATATCGCTTGCCAGATATCCCTTAAGTGAGTTCTCGACGCTGTCAATTACATCCCTTCCGGCAATAATTGTTTCTACTGCCTCATTATAGCTGTCCAGCATTTCTGAGCTTTTTATCCTTCTGATTTCCTGAATAACAGGCATGAGGTTGTTTTCCATTCCAATATTGGCTTGGGCAATGTCCTCCAGCATTTCTTTTTCTCTGTATGGAATCATTCCTGATAATATGGAAATGTAATTATCTGTGTTTTCTTTTGCTTCATAGAAAGCTTCAAAACTATCATCAAGTAGTATAACTGCCTCCAATTGTGAGTAGTACTTCCGTTGTGTCCAATATATAAGCCTGTTCATATTATCTAAATCTGTCAAAGCATTCTTTGCGCTTATCAGTTTATCATCATTAATGATATTCTCAATTTCAGATTGGCCATTTTTTGCTTTTACTGTTAAATGCTCCAGCTGTTTAACACATGCCTGCAACACACTTAAAGAATCAACTGTTTCAATCAGTGCATCCTGTGGATTGGTTAAATCCACTTTGGTATTCTGGCTGCCTGCTTCACTCTCCCCGGCTTTAAATTCTACAGCCACACTGTTTTTTACCTTATCCAGTTCTGACATGATTTCTTCCAGTGTTGTTTTATTTTCAAATGTGACAGCTATTAACTTATTATTATTGTTGACAGCTGATTGAATGTCTGAAACAAGCCTCATGGTTATAGAATCTTTAAGTTTCTGTTCGCTTTCCATAACAGCATCAAAGGCAGCCCTTGTAGTATTCAGATGGTCAAGAAGCCTTTCTTTGCTGTCTTCTGATACAAATTTCAAAATATTATTATTATATATATCATAATATTTTTCGTTTAGTTGCAGTAATACTTTAAGTTGTTCAACATCTTTTTGTCCAAATCTGGATGCGTCCGAAAGAAGACCTTCTATACTGGTTTTTACCTGCTTATTTATTTTTGCGAACTCCTCACTGGAAGAAGTATCTTTATTTACTATTGAATCAGATACCATTCTCTGTTCGTCATACAGCATGCTTTTTATGCTGTTAAGTCGGTAAACATTTTCCTTGTTTCTGTCTATGCTGTTAATTATGGCTGAAATGGTAACATTGTACCAAAAAATTAACATTCCAAAAAACAGAACAGAAATTACAATAATTAATAAAAATGCTGCTAAAATTCTGCTTTGTATTTTTATCATTAATATTCATCCTTAAATACTACATAAAATCGCATTGATATATGTAATTATTCTATAAAATTTTACAAATTCCTTCTTTAACCAAAGCTAAACTTTATCCTGCTTTGATGTGAATAATATATAGCTAAAAAGGAAAGATATGCTTATATAAAATATTGGCATATAATAATGACCGCTTGCACTAATCGAATTTTGCAATAAATAAAAAGGGTTTTTTATACTTATGTAGAATAAAAATATTACTTGGATATATTGCCATAAAACGATTTATTATAAAAATAATTTGCAATTTTTAAAATAGTATAGAAAACGGCGGTAAATTATGGATAAAGGTAAAGCTTTAAAAAAGGAAAAAAAATATTTTTCAATTTTATTTGTACCTCATTTCACAGGTAGAGTAAAAACCATAAGGATTTCTTCCCTTTATGGAAAGGTCCTTCTTATTCTCACCCTGGCAATAACTGCGCTGACCTGTGCTGCACTTTTTGTTGCTGGCACTATCAATGAAAACAAAGTATTGAAAGCAGAGGTTGCCAAGCTATGTGATTTGAATACAAAACAGAAAAGTCTCCTGAGTGAGAAAATGGATGAAATAAAACAGCTTAAGCTGAGCCAGCAGGAGGTAGACAGTATTGTTGACGATTTTATCAGTAAATACAGGCAAATGACCGACACATATATAACAAGCCGGATAAACAGCAGTACTATAAGCAGGTCAGGAGACCGGAGTGAAAGCTCCTTTTCAAGCGACCTTGTCGAGCTTAAGAACATACTTGAAAGCCTCAATGAAATAAACACATCTGAAATCGGTAATCTTATTGATCTGACTGAAACAGAGAAGAAATTACAGGCTTATCTTGATTCGATTCCAACATTATGGCCTACCACAGGTACTTTAAGCGATGGTTTCGGTTACAGGACCCATCCTATATATAAAAGGAGGATATTACATGAGGGTATTGACATAGCAGCTCCCTACGGTAATGATATAAAGGCTTCCGCCAGTGGAAAGGTTATTTTTTCAGGACAGCAAATCGGGTATGGAAATTTGGTTATTATTGAGCATGGATATGGTATCACAACCAGGTATGGACATGCTTCAAAGCTTCTCGTCAATGCTGGCGATACCATCGCTAAAGGTGATACTATTGCAAAGATAGGCAGTACAGGGACAAGCACCGGACCACATTTACACTTTGAAATACGACTAAACGGCACTCCTGTAGATCCGCTTCATTACGTTGCTGATGAGTAAATTAATTATTGCACAACAAATATAAAACATTCAATTAAACAAGTTTGTATATGCAAAGAGGAGGTTCAAAATGTTTGGTAAAAAAAGCACGGGTTTTAAGGAAGAGTTTGATACCCTTTTAGGTAAAAATGCAATATTTGAAGGTAACATTGAACTTGAAGGTTCCATCAGGGTAGATGGGAAAATAAAAGGGGATCTTAACATTAAAGGCAATGTGTTTGTAGGTACTGAAGCTTTGATTACAGGCAGCATATCCGCAGACAGTGTTCACCTGGCAGGTACTGTTGAAGGTAATATCTATGCAGCCGGAACATTGAAGATGTTTTCTACTGCCAAACTTTACGGTGACATCGAAGTAAACAGCTTTATTACAGATGAGGGAGCCATCTTCCATGGAAAATGCAGCATGCTGCAATCAACTCCTGAAGAAAACCAAGAAGAAAGAAAAACCCATATAGGCTGGAATTATAAAAAGAGCTCTGTACTGGATCAAGTGTATGATGAAAAGGAAGAGAGCTTCCAAATAGAAGATGATGATTAAAGGAGTTGATTCTGCTTCAACTCCTTTAATCCCCGTTTAAGTATATTCCGGGCACACTACCCACTATGATTGTTTCAGCAACAGGTATCTCGGTTGCAATTTCATGTTTTCTATTTGTTATCGGCCCAATAATTCTAATGTTTGTCCTTACCCGAATGTATATTCTATGTATCGTCTGGTTAATCCCTCCACTGATAAACTCAGATTTATACTCTGTCTCAACGTTTCCCATCTGTTTTATTGTAATGTTCAGATCAGGCCCTGTCCCTGCAAATATCGAATTTCCCAGTATGCTTCCAAATGGAATGGATACTTTGTCTTTCCCTGGTTCAATCATCTCCTCCTGTAGTTTATATGTAACTGTTGAAGAGAGTTTATTCAATTTAGCTATATTGGTTTCTATTGAAGTTATCTTCCCGCTCCCATCCCTCTTTATTTCAATAATATCATTGTATTCCACACTATCATCAAAAACATCATTTACAATACTATTGATTGACATTGTAACCATAGATCTTGCCTTATGCTCGGAGATTTCCTCAAGGCAAGGCATAAGCTTTTTATTTGCATACATCACAAGCAATGCCAATATAAGAAATATAACAATCAATCGTATGTAAATATTTAATACCCTTGACGTTCTTTTTCTAAAATACCAAAAACGATGGTACAAAATACTATTTCTGAGCATTAGAAAGACCTCCGCTTCATCATATGAAAACAGAGGCCTTTTTGTGAATAAATAATGAATAAAAGTTTAAATCCAGTGAAGCTACTTTATAACCTGGAATGCCATATATCTCTTTAATGCCGTGTCTATATGTATATAAACGTCTTCAAGGAACATCCCGTACAAGTCCTTGTCCTCTATATGGTATTTACTCTCAAGCATTCTGTCAATAATGTCACAAACCTTCTTCAATATGTCCTTGTCCTCAAGCACTTTATAATTCCTGTCCTTTGCAAGAATAAGTTTCAGAAGGGAAGGCATTTTGACATTGGCACTTTCATTGGATGATTTCACTCCCAGCAAATCATTAATATCAATACCCAGTTCCCCGATTATTCTAAGGACTATTTCTAAATTCGGATTCTTCTTACGGCCATTTTCCAGTTGGGAAAGATATCCGGCAGATATCCCAGCTAACCTGGAGAACTCCACAAGTGAATAGTTCTTTTCTTCCCTTTTTGCCTTTATTATTTCTCCGACTTTTATCTCCATGCTATGATTTTCCTCCCAGAAAAATAATCCTGCTAAATCCTGCTATAAATATAAGTTTATATTAATTGCACTATTTTTACAACAGTAATTTATTATTTTGTTTTTCTATTGGAAAATTCCTATAAATCCCAGCGTACTTGGAAACAATGATACATATGAGTGATACTTTTTTTTAAAGCTTTTTAGATTCAATTATGTTATAATTTATTAAGAAATCAGATATAGACAGTATAAGGGATAGAGGAGGAATATATGAATTCGAGGCCAAAAACTACTCCTAAAGGTAAAAAGACTGGCGTCTCAAAAAAGAAAAAATCACAGGCTAAAAAATCACAGGCTACCAGATTAATCATGGGTGCCTTAAAAATAATAATTATTTCAATGCTTATTGTTTCATTTGCTTTTGCTGGAATTCTGGGAGGAGCATTATACGGATATATCAATACTGCTGAACCAATTTCAGACAGTGAACTGGATATTAAGATACTTACTTCCTTTATATATGATTCCGAAGGAAAGGAAATCGCAAAACTCACTGGCGCTGAAAACAAAAACAGGGAGCTTGTATATCACGATGATACCCCGAAATACTTAAGAGACGCCTTCGTAGCTGTAGAAGATGAGCGTTTTTATGAACACTTTGGCATAGACATAAGAAGAATAGCAAGCGCAGTGCTTGGTGTCCTATCCAAAGGGGATACTACCCACGGAGGAAGTACAATCACACAGCAGGTTGTAAAAAATATTACCGGAAAAACTGAAGTCTCATTAAAAAGGAAAGTGCAGGAGTGGTATAATGCTATTCAACTTGAGAGACGTTATGAGAAATGGCAGATACTGGAGCTCTACATGAATATAATATTTATGGGGCACGGGTGTTATGGAGTACAGTCTGCCTCAAAACTGTATTTCAACAAGGACGTTGGGGATCTGTCCCTTGCTGAGTGTGCACTCCTTGCGGGAATAACTAATGCCCCTGCCTTGTACGATCCCTTTACTAAAGAAGGCAAGGAAAATGCAATTAAACGTCAGAAGATTATTCTTAATTTAATGCTTGAACAAGAAAAGATAAGCCAAAAAGAGTATGATCAGGCATTGAAAGAGAAACTAAAATTTACTAAAAGGGATACCTCGGAGGCTGCTGTAATAACACAAACATACTTTGTAGACCAGGTAATCAACGATGTAAAAAACGACCTGATGGAACAAAAAGGGATGTCTGAGGACATGGCTCTAAGGACTATATACAACTATGGGGTCAAGATATATACAACTCAGGATACAAAAATCCAGAACATAATGGATGAAGTGTTTACTAACGATGAGTATTTCTATCTTGACAATGCTAAGGCTAAGGAAGTAGACGAAACACCCCAGGCAGCAATGGTTATTATTGACCCGTATACAGGGATGGTTAAAGCAATGTATGGCGGGTACGGAGAAAAACAAGGTGCCAGGACCCTCAACAGGGCAACCCAGGCAAAAAGGCAGCCTGGCTCAAGTATTAAACCGATTGCCGTATATGGTCCTGCTATTGATCTTGGACTGGTAACTGCAGCAACTGTAATAGACGATGTTCCGGTGTACCTGGATCACCAGAATCCTAACCAGGTTTATCCCAGAAACTATGATACCCGTGTGTTTGATGGACTTACTACCATACGGAATGCAATTAAAGCTTCAGTTAACGTGGTAGCTGCAAGAGTGTGGAAGGAATATCTGGGGCACGAAAACTCTATGAAGTATCTTAAAAATTTAGGCATAGACAGGAGTGAAGGTGTAGATGCCAACACTGTTTCAGTAGCTATGGGAGGCCTAGCGAATGGTGTCAGCCCCATGGAAATGGCTTCGTCATACGTACCTTTTGTAAACAGAGGGGTATATTTTAAGCCCAGAACCTATACTAAAGTCCTGGACAGCGATGGTAAGGTGCTCCTTGAGAACAAGCCTGATAGCCGTATTGTATATAGCGAAGAAGCTGCCTTTATAATGGTTGACATGATGAAGGAAGTAACCAAAGGCAGGAATTCAACCTATCCGCATTCGGGTACTGCTGTGACCAATATCAATATTCAAGACCGTAAAATGCCTGTGGCAGGAAAAACCGGCACAACCAGCGATAATATAGATAAATGGTTTGTAGGCTATACTCCATATTATGTTGCTGCAACCTGGTACGGATATGATAATAAAATAAAGCCCATTAAACTTGAAAGCGTGGAGTATGCACAGGCTCAGAAAATCTGGAATGCGGTAATGGATAAAGCCCATGAAGGTCTTGAACCAAAGGATTTTCCAGTGCCTGACAACCTGGTAAAAAAGAATATATGTATTTACTCCGGTAAATTAGCAACTGAGTTATGTACCCATGACCCGAGGGGAAACGCTACCAGGGTGGAATACTTTATAAAGGGCACTGAACCAAAATACAATGAATTCTGCGATGTGCATGTTAAAGCTGCTGTTTGCACCGGAAGCCAGGATATTTGGGGAAGGGACCTTCTTGCCGGACCATACTGCCCTCTCGGATCAATTGTGGAAAAAGTGTTTATACAGAGGCCTCCTGACATGGAATATACTCCAAGGAATCCCGATGCCGCATATCCTCAGGACTGGAAATATGAGTTGCCTAAGGGCGAATACTGTACCGTACACGGTCATCCAGGCTCAGGCTTCCCTGGTTTCGGAACAGGTTTTGAATATGACGATGAAAACCATGATCATATTAATGATACCGAACCTGTTACACCGCCCGGCCGCAATGAAGATGAGCCGCCTGATCCTAACAATGAATTTGGTGAATTCAGCAGGAATTGATGTTACTTCTGCCTTTTTGCAGCAAATAGCGTCCCTATTTCCTTGCCATTTATTATATCCATGATAATGTCAGGGTCTTTTCCGTTTGCAAGTATCATATCAACACCTGCAGAGTTAACGATTTTTGCTGCTGCGATCTTTGTAACCATACCGCCTCTGCCTGTTTTGGTTCCTGCGCCTCCCGCACACCTCTCTATATCAGGTGTCACTTGCTCAACAAACGGGATTAGTTTAGGTGTGCTGCACTTTCTAGGATCACTGTCATAAAATCCATCAATATCTGATAGAATTATCAGTAAATCCGCCTTAACCAGAACAGAAACTATTGCTGATAGAGTATCGTTTTCACTGAAAACATCATCTTTCCCAATCATTATCTCTTTAACTGAAACTGAGTCATTTTCATTGACAATTGGCACTATGCCCAATTCTAGAAGTGTCTCAAATGTATTAATAACATTATTTCTTGCATGGTCATCTTCCAATATTACCTGTGTTAACAGTATTTGCCCAACTACATGCCCATACTCTGAAAAAAACTTACTGTATATATGCATAAGCTCACATTGTCCTACTGCTGCTACCGCTTGCCTTTCACGGACTGATTCAGGCTTTTCCTTCAATTTGAGTTTTCCAACCCCCACCCCAATTGCCCCCGATGAAACAAGTATTACTTCCCTTCCCTGATTTGCAAGGTCTGACAAAACCCTTGAAAGTTTGTCTATCCTCGAAAGGTTGGTTTTTCCATTATCATAAGTCAGTGTTGAGGTTCCGACCTTAACAACTACTCTTTTTGCATTGCGTAAGTATTCCCTTTTGCTAGACATAAATATCTCCCCAGATTCATACACATAACCAGTGTTTATTAAAATAATATAGTAACAATTATAATATAATCAAATAATATTTTCTATAGAAATTCTTCACACGGGTAAAAGAAGATATAGTTCATATACTAACCAGCTTTACATCTCCCCATGCTCCTACTTTATCATCCATTATGACTACAATTCCCTCAACCCCTTTTATCCTAGATGCAAATTCTAATGCATTTTCTATATGGCCAGGGGTTTTCACCATATTGCATGCGGCAGTCGCTACAGCATCAGCAAGAAATGTATCCGGAGAAACCACTACCGCTGCATCTGCCCTGCCAAAGCTTAATGAATGCCCTACCGTACCTGAGGAGGTACAGATCCCCAGCGGTGTTTTTGCAGGGTCTATTTCCAGGCCAATTTTTTGGTTTAAAGGCGAATTGCCGGCATAAATCCCAACTCTTCTTAATTTATTGGTTTTTACAAATATGTCTCCTCCGTTTTCAACAATTACTTCATCAGAAAAATTGAGCAGATGCCTGCCTACCATTTCACTTATAGCACCTGCAACAGAAGCCATTGGTCCAACATCTGCTTGCCGGGAAGCATTACACATCCTTTCAATTATGAATGATGCACCTGGCTGCGGGGAAAGGGGTTTTAAGCTGGTTAAAAAATCCGGATATTGCATAATGTACAATTCAATTTGTTTCCGGTACTTCCTTACTGTTTCCAATGCTGTATCATACAGGTTTCTGTGCGCACCAATCCTGAGGTCGGTTTCACATATACACACATCAAAAAACTGCAGACCGTTACCTTTGAATAAATTCCTGTATTTCCTTTCCTCATACATTTATTCAATATCCTCCAAATAACCCCGTTCCCCTGTCACCTATGAGCTAACGTTCATTACCCTCAATGGACACGCCTTTACACACAATCTGCACACCAGGCATTTCTCCTTATCAAAAGTTAAAGCCCATTCTTCCTTATCCAATTCAAGCGCTCCCGAAGGGCATACAGCCGTACATGCTCCGCAGTGAATACATTTATCTTCCTGCCAGATTATACTCTTTGTAAAAAGCTTATAGTTTACGCCCTGCTCCTTTACAAACTTTAATCCATCTTC
The DNA here is from genome assembly GCA_050953835.1 of Acetivibrionales bacterium. Classification (GTDB taxonomy): domain Bacteria; phylum Bacillota; class Clostridia; order Acetivibrionales; family JBMNNH01; genus JBMNNH01. The sequence goes on from JBMNNH010000017.1 coordinate 16,172, forward strand.
AATATTCTTTTCATCACCAATTATATCTATAACTAATTTGCCTACCCTGTTAAAACTGATATCAGCATGCAGTATATTTACCTGAAGGTCGAAATCTTTTATCAGATGATAGGTTATAGGTTTAGTTGTCGTTTCTTTGGAGAAATACATGGTTACTTTAATCTTCTTCATTTCCTGCCTCCCTAATCTCCAAGCTATTGGTTTTACTCTCTAAAGGTAATGATGCCACCGGTGCTGAAAGGAAAAATTCCCCCTTCTTAATCTTCTGTTTCAAAGTCTGTGCAATTTCCCTTGCCACTTTAATACTCGAAAGGGGAGCTGTATTAACCATTTTACCATTCAGCTCTATGCTTCCGCTTTTAAGCTCAGCATATGAAACTCTCCCCAAAACAGGCTTGGGGCCATCAGATACACTGTAATCAACTACATTTGTAAATATTTCACTGTCTTTAACCGCTGTCCTTATCAACATATCTTCATCCAGTATAGGTATTGGGATACCTACTCCAATAAATATGCTTACCCCATACCCTTCAAACACTGCGGCCCTTATATACTTTGTATCCATCTGTTTAAGATTGCCAATTAATGCAAGAGTACCTGCCGGTGCAAGCGGCACATTGTTTTCCCCTCTTTTTTGACTGGGATTGTGCTGGGTTCCCTCCCACGCAACATATCCCTCGGCTCCGCCAAGGAATACACGTGTGCCTATACCTGTTGTCCTGTACTCAGGGTCATTAAGCAGAGGACTTAGTTGCCCCGAAGTACTGTATGTCACATTGTTACAATGTGGCAGCAATGTACCCATATAAGTATATAGTATTCTGTCAGAAGAATTTGTTGCCGCATTATAGTTCTGGTATGCATTCCTGGGATTGAACATATATGCCTGGTTTATGTTGTTTTTATTTATATATGTCTCGATTTCCTTCCTCGGGTAACAATCTGTTCCATAGGATTCCGCATAAAGCCTGATATCTTTTCCTGCTATCAGATCCTCTATAACATGAGCACCACCATACTCCATTCCAGCTGACTCTGAGAGCTCGGTTGCACCAATGTAAGCATCAACTGCTGCAATTCCCGCATATGCTGGAACATCGTTCAACCATACCTTGCCCATACGTATAGGCGGATTTGAGTGCCCAAAATTTAGAAATGCCCCGCTGGAACACATTGGACCAAAAGTACCGGTAGTAACAACATCTACCTCTTTAGCTGCTTGTTTTACTCCTTTTTCTGCAACTATATCTATTATTTCCTCAGCCGTCGCCACCACTATTTTTCCACTCTTAATTTTTTCATTGATTTCTTCAAAACTCTTATACCCCATTATTTTCTTCCCCTCTTTTGAAATTCACTTATTACAGAAATTATAGTATTTGTTCAACAGTACCCTGTTAGATTTTCTAAACTAAGTCAGCCACTTGTCCTTAAATATAACAGGTTTATAGCTATCGATATATTCTAAAGCTTTGGATACATTCTCTGCAACATAATACAGCTTCCTGCAGTCCAACCTGGCAAACTTCTCCCGAATAATCTGTTCAAACTGCTCAATAAGGTTATTGTAAAAGCCCTTTGCATTCAATACTACTATAGGCTTATCATGATATTTCAACTGCTTTAGAGTAATAATCTCCAGTAATTCCTCCAGTGTACCATAACCTCCGGGCAACGCAATAAAAGCATCTGACCTGGTATCCATTATTGCCTTTCTCTCCCTTAAGCCTGGAGTCTCTATTAACTCATCACAATTCTCATAAACAATACCTTCTATATTCAAAGCCTCCGGAATCACTCCGATAACCTTTCCACCATGTTTATGGACAGCTCTGGCAGTGGCTCCCATCAAGCCAACCATACCCCCTCCAAAGAGGAGTGCATCACCCCTTAATGCCAACTCACAGCCCAGTTCTTCTGCAAGATCAAAGTAATAAGAATCAATACTGCAGCTTGACGAACTGTAAACGCAGATTACCTTGTTCATACTATCTCTCCCTAAACTACCGAACATTATTAAATATTAATTATACAACATAAGAAACCGGCGGTCAAAGCCCATTTATTGTAGAGGACACATGTTTTCTGTATGACCTATATCATCAAATTGATATTGTGTAGAGGCTATAGAGGCTGCTTAATGAGTCTGATTTGAAACATGCATTCATTCTTAAAGTCAAATCAAACTTGCAGAAAGAATCAATTCCAATAAAAATGTAACGATAATACATGATTTTACATAATATAAAGTATTAATATTAACAATGACAGGTGATGATATGAGCAATAGCAAGGCAGACAAGTATAAGATTCTGGAGAACGTTGCAAATGGGATTTATGCAGCCTGTAAAATTCAGGATACATATAAATCCAGACTGCAAAGGAATTCTGAAGCAGCAGTTATCCAGGATAATATAAGCACGTTAAACCAAATGCTACAAATCCTGGCTGATTACTCCCCTGAAATGCATAGGAACAAGCTTGGAGAGGCTATCAGTAAAAGCAGCCAATTCAGCAGTGCATATAGAAATCTGAAAAAGCATTTTATTAGCGCCAGGAACCAAAGAATGAATAAAGACCTGATTATTAAAGCAATTAGCACAGTTAAGCCAATTGTGGACAACCGCAGGAAAGCTGCTCTTGATAAAGCATTGAGAATTAACGAAATACTCAACTCATAGCCTCTTGAAGCCGGCTTTATTCTAACGCCGGCTTCTGCTGGTTTTCAGCCAGAATCCTATTAACCCTGGACATAAGTTCATCCTTTTGAACCGGTTTTTTCAGATACCCTGAAACTTCAAGTTCTTTAGCTTTCAGTACACTTTCTTTATTTGCAAACTCTGACAATATCATGACAGGAATTTCCACGTATTTTCTGCTTGCTTTCAGTGCCTGAATCAAATCAAATCCATTATCATGCTTTAATTTTATATTAATAATAATTAAATGCACATATTCTCCGTATTCCTCCATAAGGCTGTGCATTCCCAGTCCGTTGGTAACTTCAACAACACTGGCGCCTTCATTCTCAAGTATAGATTTTATTTCACGCCTGTCAGCATATGAATCATCAATAATCATGACTTTCTTACCAGAGAGCATTGCATTTAACCTCCCATTAAAAGTAAAGTCCTTCTCTCTTTACATTTTATTGGTTAATTTTCATTATTCTATATTATTCCACAGAATTCCTTCTAATGTGTTCAATTCTATTGGGTGCATGCATAGAAAATAAGACCAATTGATTTTTTACTTCATTTTTTGCTGATATGTTGGTAAAATAAATAGATAACATTATCAAAGGTCAGCCAGTATGCTGATGGGGATGGTTCAAATGAGCAGTAAAAAAATAAGCAAGCTTTTAAAAATGTTCTTTGTTTTTTTTAAGATAGGCGCCTTTACCATTGGGGGAGGTTATGCCATGCTCCCGTTAATAGAAAAGGAAGTTGTCGAAAATCAAAAATGGATTGAGGAAAAAGAAATAATTGATGTTTTTGCAATAGTGCAGTCAGTGCCCGGCGTAATTGCAATAAACTCATCTATTTATTTAGGATATAGAATTGCAGGATTGGCTGGTGCACTTGCTGCGGCACTGGGTGTAATACTTCCGTCTTTTGTCGTAATCCTGATTATAGCTTTTATGTTATTCAGCTTTAATGAAAATATTTATATTCAGAAAGCTTTTGGGGGGATAAGGGCCGGTGTAACAGCAATGATTGGACTTACTGCCGTGAAACTCGGAAAATCTGTTATTAAAGATAAAGCAGGTGTCATTTTAGCAGCAGCTTCTTTTATAGCAATTGTAGTTTTTGATATTCATGCAATTTTTACAATACTGGCAGGCGGGTTGGCAGGATATTTAATTTACGGATTGAGGAAAAAATCATGATTCTTTTAAAATTATTCTGGATGTTTTTTAAAATCGGTTTATTCAGTTTTGGCGGAGGATATGCCATGATACCTCTGATACAAAAGGAACTTGAGATAAACGGCTGGGTTGATCCTAAAGAATTTGCAGACATAGTGGCTATTTCCCAAATGACTCCTGGGCCAATAGCAGTAAATGCAGCAACATATATTGGAGTCAAGGTTGCCGGAGTAGCAGGTTCAGCGATTGCTACCCTGGGTGTTTCACTTCCCTCCTTTATTTTAATCATAATAGTAGCAAAGTTTGTTGAGAGATTTAAGGAAAGCCATGCCATTCAATCTGTATTAAGCGGTATACGCCCCGTAACAATAGGTCTTATAAGCTCAGCTGTTATATTTTTTGCAATGATGTCGATTATCACATCTAATCCCATAGCTCTTAATCCAGGTGCTTTGACAATCTTCGCAGTTACCCTTGTATTAGTAAAGAAATTTAAAATACACCCCATTTTAACCATCATTTTATCAGGAATAATGGGAATGGTGCTTCTTTAATTTTTAGGATATTATCCACCTTTCCAGGCAAAATTAATAGTAAACATATTTTTCAGTAGGATGGTGCTGTTATGGATGCGTGGGAAGGTTTCAAAAGAGGCAATTGGTGCTCAGAAATTGATGTACGGAATTTTATTCAGTTAAACTACACTCCTTATGATGGAGATGATAGTTTTCTTGAGGGTCCTACAGATGCTACAAAAGAGCTATGGAAAAATATATCAGATTTATTGCATAAGGAAAGAAAAAACGGTGGCGTACTGGATATAGATACCCACACAATTTCGACCATTAATTCCCATAAACCTGGTTATATAAACAAGAAGCTTGAGAAAATAGTGGGCCTGCAGACTGATATGCCGCTCAGACGTGCTATGATACCATTTGGAGGCATGCGAATGGTTATAAAGGGCTGCAATGCTTATAGAAAAAAGGTTAGTCCTGATGTTGAAGAGATTTTTACTAACTACAGGAAAACTCATAATGACGGGGTATATGATGTATATACCCCTGAAATGAGGAAAGCTAAGAAAGCAGGAATTATCACAGGGCTTCCTGATGCTTATGGAAGAGGAAGAATAATAGGAGATTACCGGCGGGTTCCACTATATGGTGTTAACAGGCTTATAGCCGAAAAGAAGGATGAATTAACCCATCTGGAGTATGATTACATAGATGCGGAAACAATCAGGGACAGGGAGGAAATAAGCGAGCAGATAAAAGCTCTGGAACTATTAAAGGCTATGGCTGGAAGCTACGGTTTTGACATTTCCAAGCCTGCAAAAAACTCACAGGAAGCTGTACAATGGCTATACTTTACTTATCTTGCGGCAGTCAAGGAGCAAAACGGAGCTGCAATGAGCCTGGGAAGGGTTTCAACTTTCCTTGATATATATTTTGAAAGGGATATGAGGAACGGCACACTTAAAGAAATTGACGCACAGGAACTTATTGACCATTTTGTAATGAAACTCAGGATTGTAAGGTTCCTGAGAACCCCTGAATATGAAAAACTTTTTAGCGGGGATCCAACCTGGGTAACTGAAAGCATCGGGGGCATGAGCTTAGACGGCAGGACAATGGTAACCAAAACATCATTTAGAATGATAAAAACCCTTTTCAACCTTGGGCCGGCTCCTGAGCCGAATCTGACAATACTATGGTCGGCCAGCATGCCCAAAACCTTTAAGAAATTCTGCGCTAAGGCTTCAATTCACACCAGCTCAATACAATATGAGAGCGATGATATTATGCGTTTCCACTGGGGCGATGATTACGGTATAGCCTGCTGTGTATCTGCTATGCGTCTGGGAAAACAAATGCAGTTTTTCGGAGCAAGGTGTAATCTGGCAAAAGCACTCTTATATGCTATAAACGGAGGCCGCGATGAAATGACCGGAATACAGGTGGCTCCCAAATTTGCTCCCGTACAAGGGGAATACCTGGACTATGAAGACGTAATGGAGAGATTCAATATGATCCTTGACTGGGTTGCAAGGCTTTATATGAACACCCTGAACATTATACATTCAATGCACGATAAATATGCTTATGAAAGGCTTCAAATGGCACTTCATGATAGAGATGTGTTTAGAACCATGGCATGTGGTATTGCAGGATTGTCAGTGGTTACAGATTCCCTCAGCGCTATTAAGTATGCGCGGGTAAAGGTCCTGAGGAACAATGATGGAATTGTAACAGGGTTTGAAGTTGAAGGCGATTATCCTAAATTCGGTAATAATATTGAAGAAGTTGACTCAATTGCAACAGGCCTGGTAAAAACATTTATGAATAAGCTGAGAAAACAAAGAACCTACAGGAATTCCGTACCAACACTCAGTATACTTACTATAACATCAAATGTTGTTTATGGAGAGAAAACAGGTGATACACCGGATGGAAGAAAAGCGGGAGAACCCCTGGCACCTGGCGCCAACCCCATGCACGGGAGGGATATTAACGGCGCTTTGGCAGTATTAAGCTCTATTGCCAAACTTCCTTACGAATATGCCCAGGATGGTATTTCTTATACCTTCTCTATAACTCCGAAGGCGTTAGGAAGGGAAGAAGACGTAAGGATTAGCAACCTAGTGGCACTGCTTGACGGGTACTTTAAACAGGGCGGCCATCACATAAATGTAAATGTCTTCGAGAAGGAAACCCTGCTTGACGCTATGGAACATCCGGAAAAATATCCGCAGTTGACCATCAGGGTATCAGGTTATGCAGTGAACTTTGTAAAACTTACAATGGAGCAGCAGCTGGATGTAATAAACAGAACCATTCATAAGAATATTTAAGGAAGGTTCGGAGGTTTAATCAGTTTCATGGTAAAAGGGAGAATACACTCATTTGAATCTTTCAGTGCACTTGACGGGCCTGGTATAAGATTTGTTGTTTTTATGCAGGGATGCCCTCTCCGTTGCATCTATTGCCATAACAGAGATACACGGAATGCCTGGGGCGGAAAAGAATACTCGGTTGAAGAATTAATGAGGGAAGTAGAAAAATATATTGATTTCATTAAGCTTTCAGGAGGTGGCATAACCTTCACCGGAGGTGAACCTACTCTTCAGCATGAATTTGTAGCAGAAGTATTTAAGGAGTGTAAAGAAATAGGTATTCATACGGCACTGGACACATGCGCCTTTGTGGATGTTGAAAAAGTCAAAGGTTTGCTAGAATTTACCGACCTTGTGTTACTTGATATAAAACATGCAATCGATGAAAAGCACAGGGAAATTACAGGTGTGGGAAATGAAAAAATCAAAGCCTTCGCCAGATACCTTTCTGAAAATGGAATACCAGTATGGATCAGATACGTGCTGATTCCCGGCTATACTGACCTTGAAAATGATTTATATGCTGCAGCAGATTTTATAAAGCAACTTGATAATGTGAAAAAAATTGAAGTGCTTCCTTATCATAATTTGGGAGAATACAAGTGGGAAAAGCTTGGTGATAATTACAGGCTCAAAGGCACACAGTCTCCTACACCAGAACAGATTGAAAAAGCAAACGATATTCTCCAATCTGCCATAAAACCTAACGTTGTTAAATGATAAGGGGACTATCTGCCATTTTGGCTTCAAGTCCGCTACATAAATAAGTATACTGGGGTATATTTTCCATGTATGACCCACATAATGGAATCAACATTTAAGTACTAATCCCTGTAAAAAGGACCAAAGAGACCTGGGCACAGGCATAAGATCACTATTATAACAATAATAACCCATATCCAATCGGAGCCATAGCCAAATCCTCCCCTATCAGTCATTTTATATTCACCCCCCGTATCAGCTAGTTGATAAATCTGTTGTACCGTTGGTTAATAAAGTTGATTAATAAATAAGTACTTATTCAATTGTTAGATCCGGCCTTGACTGTTCATCTCTAAAGAAGTAACCATCTTCTCTGCAAATGCACCTCCAGAAAAGAATAAGGAACAAAATAATAAACCAGAGAATTGAACAGTCATCAAAAACATCACTCAGAACCCCTTTTTTGTCTGTCATTAAACAAACCTCCCCTTTAGTATTGCTAATTGACTCAGTCTAATTCATACTATTCATATAGGCAAAAATTTGTGACCCTCTTATGCCTGGTAAAAATTTATAGGAATAAAACATTTTTTTTACTTCTCATTTTGGTAATAAGCAAGTATAATATAAGTAACTACAGAGTAATGATGAAATTAATTCTTACTCTTAAACTCGGGTGGTTAAAATGAAAATTGAGAAAATCAGCGAAAACATGATTAAAGTAACAATTTCATTAAATGACCTGGAAGAAAGAAATATTGACCTTGATGCACTAAACTATAACTCGCCTGCAGCTCAGGAACTCTTCTGGGATATGATGGAACAAGCTGAAGTCGAATTTGGATTCAATATTTCTGATTCTCAGTTAATTATTGAGCCTGTGCCTGATTCTGATGAAGGGTTTATTATAACTATTACAAAAATGGATGAAGATGGAGATTTTGAATCTATACAGAAATATATTAAAAACAGATTTAAAAAATCCGATTTGAGGGTTAAAAAGAAGAGCCTGAAGATATCTTCTGCTTTAATTATTTACTCCTTCAGTAGTTTTGATGATCTGATAGACCTCTGCAAGAATATTAATGAATTATACTCAGGAGACAGTTCCTTATATAAATGTAATAGCACTTACTATCTCATACTGACACGGAACAGTTATTTATCAACTAATATTAAAATATTTGATAACCTTTTGAATGAATATGGAAATAAAGTATCTAATGTAGCTTTCTATGAGGGGTATTTGAATGAGTATGGGGTAAAAATAATAGAACATGAAGCAGTCGAAATAATTTCAACATACTTTTAAAGGAGTTCAGTGGCTTTTTTGTCCGCCTACTTAGTTGCAGTATTAATCCACCCTGTGTTCGGCCCTACTTTGACTATGGATTTTTCAGCTTTATAAATATCTGTATATAAGTACTCTTTTGATGTTTGTGTATCATCTTTAAAATTAACTTTATATACCTCTACTTTTAGTCCATCTTTACCCGGGGTAATTATCCTGTTTTCACCTGGCTTAAGGCTCATATCTTCTAAATTAATTACTGAGGGTTTATATACCTGAACAATTTCAGATTCAATCTCAGTGCGTTCATCCTTATTCTGCTTCTTTCCCAGAATTTTTACGTCTATCCTGTAACCCCTTACTTCTGCCAGTATCATAATACCATTTTCTAAAGTATTGAGAAATTCGAAATCCTGGCCATCTTCAGAAACCATAACATCCAGTCCAGGTTCTATATAGTTAACATAATTTTCATGCTGCGACCTGGTTATATATTCAGGATTTATGCCCGCCTTTAAAACAGCTGCATAAAGTGTAGAAGCAACCTGATTGCAACCTTCATCATTCTTATGATTTGAAACGCTTGATTTCTCAAGATACTTATTAAAAGAGAATAAAGCCTCAGCTTCATTCTTCACCTGAGAAGCAGGGACGATTAAAGCCTTGTTTATGGCATATGTTGCTGCCAATGCAGACTCTAGGTTTTCTTTTGACTTAATGAGGGTGGAATACTCTGATATTATATCCTCAATGTCTATTAGTTCTTCCAGGGTAATGTCAGGGGAAACAAGCTCAATTTCAAAATTGTTTTTGGTTGAAAAATCAATAATAAAATCAGGACTGTTTTCCAACTCTTTTTTAAACTTTGCCAAGGAGTTATTAATATTGAGTTTATAACCATCCTTTTCCGGATCCTTTACTAGCTTTCCGTTTTTAATGTATATATCGGCATCTGATGGTTCCCTGTCTACAAGTATAGAAAGCTCTTCTATCCTTTCCAGCAGTTTTTCCTTATTATACTCATATATAGGGGTTACCACCCTTTCATTCCTGTCAAGGTATCCAAAAATAAAATGGACCAATCTTTCAAATTCGTTTTCGCCATAGGCTTTTTTAATAATAGCATCATAATCTGGCTTGGCTTCTATATCATTGAAGTCAATTTTGTACTTATGCTCGCCATCAACACTTATTGTGATAATAGAGTTCTGAAGACTCTCTGTCAAACTGCCTGAAAGTTCTTCCAATGCCTCTTCTCTGCTCATACCGCTTATGTCCGTACCATTTACATAAACGTTTCGGCCAATTTTGCCGCCATAAACAAAGTGCAGGGCAAAAAATCCTCCCAAAACTAATAATGCGCTTTCAAGCAGAATGATTAAAAAAATCACAGCCTTCATATGGTATCTTATCATTTGTGTCACTTGCTTTACCCTTCATTATTCATAACTAACTCAATTATTTTATCATTCTTCTTTGCTTCATTAATTATTTCGTCATTAATTATCATGCCTTCGTTTACAATAACGTTGCCATTCTTATCAGTTATAGTCTTAGTAGCCCTTCGGCCAATCAAATACTGCCGCTGCCTTTGTTCAAACAAATTTACAGCTTCATCCTTTTCATTCTCCAATTCCTTTGTACTCTGTTCCAATACTGGTTGTTCAGGAATTTCCTCCTGTACCTCTTCATTTTCCTGTTCCTGAATCAAATGTGCGAACCCGTTTTCTGAATGTGTTTCAGCATCATCAAATACATATGGTATCTGTGCATTTGTAACATCATTTTTCTCTTGGTCTGAACTAATAGATATTCCCTCTATATTATCCAATAAAAAGTTCTGGAAATCGTTTTCAACTATCACAAGATTTCTACCGAATGTAATTACTTTTTCCCTTGGAATCAGACGTGACTTTCCGTGGGAAATATCAGTGATATGTTCAAGGGCGGTTATTCTACAGAAATTATCTTCATCGATACATATATCGCCTATTTCTCCTATTAAATTTCCTTTTTTCGTAAGCACCTTGGCGCCTTTCACTTTAATTTCCTTCTGGATTAATTCAACGGCTTCAGATACCTTGCTTATGTCACTTATTGAACTTTCATTCTCAATGGTAAGGGCATTTTCGCCTATACCAAGAACCCTTTTAGTAGGTATTACTCTGGCACTATATATTTGATTGCCAGTATCCACAACTATATAATCAATTGCCCCCCTGTCGCCGTTTATGAGGATATTTTTTACCTTTCCGACTTCCTCCCCGGTTGATATGCTTATTATCGGTAAGCCAAGTATATCCTGAGTCATTTTCATGCTACATTAACCCCCTTTTATTTCATAGCTGGATAAACCAACTACGAATCTCCCTCAAACATGTGATAAATTCCTTTCAATTTCAACCTTTACTGCTTCATCCATCAAGTGTTGATAGTTTGAAGAATAACTCTCCAAAATATCCCTTGCCAACTCAGTTTTTCCTAATTTTTTGTATAATGCACATATATCCACTATAATCCAGAACAACAAACTATTTCCGGGTTTTGTTTCAAGTGCATACATATAGCTGAGTAAAGCACCTTCAAAATCACCGGCTTCTTTTAGTGCAAAAGCCTGGTCAATATATTTGAGCACATCGTCGTTATTTTCATCAATATCAATTTTATTAAATATAGGGGTAGATTGTCCACCCCCAAAGCTACTTTTGTCATGAATTTCCTGACTATGTTCTATATTCTCGCCATAATGTTCCACTTTTTCCAAATTAATCTCATCCTTTACAGTAGCAGAAAAACTATCATTTCCTTCAGATAATACAAAAGCGCTTTCCCCGTCTGCACCATCTATTTCCATGTCATTGATTTCTATATTATTATCTGTTTCCGTATTGTTATCTATTTCTGTATTGTTATCTATTTCCGTATCATTTTTCTCTGCTTCTATATTATCAATTTCAGTTTTTTCTGTTTCTACATTTTCACTTTCAGTTTCTGAAATGTTTGGTGCTTTATTTAAGCATTTCTTTGCTTTTCCAACTAAATTTCTTACAGTATCTGCTATATTTTTAATAAATTTGTCCATAATCATATCCGTAATGGCCATTGTCTGCTTCTTTGAAATAAAGGACGAAATAAGTATAGTAAATAAAAATATTAATATTACATTTATTATAACTGAAGCCACTAACGCTAGCACTTTGTTTAAATACACAGCATTAAGCACATCCGGTCTAGAAAACATGCCATAAAGTCCTGGAAACATAATGCTAACTATAACAGAGCTTACAGCAGTAGCCAAAATCAACCGTATGTCAAAAAAATTATTTTTCTTTGATATAAATACTAATATCAAAGAAGAAAAAACAACTACTACAATTACGGCAGCTGTGTATGTAAACATAAAGCCCTCCTCGTAATTTATCATTAGTAAACTCTCTTAAAAGCCTATCATTTGTAGGATACAGGACAATAACATTCCAAAGCCACTAATAAGCGCAAAAACAGTATTAAATTAAGGCAAATCCCAGTTTAAAGGCATAAAAACCCTTAATGTAAATTATATAATTGCTGGTATCAAATGTTAATGAATCTACAGTCCTAAATTCGCTGCCCTTTAGTCCTATTTTACTAGGTTATTCGACTCATTTATATAGGTATTTTGTACTATTTTGTAAATTTGTTGTGCACTTTTTTACATTAACATGTTGAGAAAGCTTTATTTTGATTTCATTGTGTAAAGGCTTTTTATAATTTAAATATTTTGTTATAATTAAAATGAAATATTCATAATAATATTGAGTTGCCTTTTGACATGCTTTTTGCATAACCGGTTTACATACATACTATAAAAGCGGGTTTGATACTTATGAAGCGGAACAAGTTTGAACAGTTTTTTATGAACAGGCAAAGTCTTATTGAACAGTATAAAAAAGGTGACCTCTCAAAAGAAGAGTTTATTGAAGAGAATTACAGGTCAATTAACTCTCTTAATATAAAGCCTTTTCGAAGAATTGATAATGTAAAGAAGGGTTTATATAACTACCAGTATTATAATGTTATTGCCAAGTACTATCAAAGGAAAGCTCATGCACTGGATAATAACCACGAATCCAGGCAGGATTTTCTTGAACTGTCGGATTATTTCTATTCCAAGAAGGATAAAGCTACGGAAATGCTTTTAAAACATCTTGATTTTTCAGGAATAGAAGCTTATTACGTAAAAGTCAAATCCCCTAATCTAAAAAAGAAACTGTTTGAAATAGTATTAAAAGACTATGATAATGTTATTCTTCATTCCAAAAATAAAGCGATACTTGACATGCTTCAGAAAGAAAACAACTTCGTTGACCAGGAAAGGGAATCTCTTATAGATAGTTATATTAATCAAAAGTATTGACGCTATTTTACCTCCATTACAAGAAAAGTAATATCATCCGTAAGTTCTGAAACAGTCATAAATTTATTGATTTCCTCAGTGATACTATCAGTTATTTCATTAGCGGTTTTTCCTGAAATACTGGATAAAATGTTTCTCAGGTGATGTTCAGAAAACTCCTCACCACAGGTATTCCTCACTTCTACCAGCCCATCTGTGTATAGCAGCAGCTTATCTCCCTTTTCAAGATTAAGGGTATGGCTTTTATATGCAACATTATAAAGATTTATAAGCTTGCATATGGGAAAACCTTCTATTTCTATTTCTTTTACTTCTCCGGTGCTTCTGGCAAGCAGCGGTGCTTTATTTAAACCGGCTGATGAATATGTGAGCACTCTTGTTTTTATATTAAGTACCCCATACAGCATTACTACATATACTTCATCTTTAAAGTTTGTTTTATTAAAAGATTCATATAAGTTATCTAGTATTGCAGAAGGATATATTATTTCTTCTCTTTTTTCTTTCATCTCATGCATTGAATTAATACTCTGTTTTAGGAAAATTGTCAGCATTGCAGCTGGGACACCGTGACCGGAAACGTCTCCAATGTAAAAGCCAATATGTTCCTCATCCAGTATGAAGACATTATAAAAATCTCCACTGACCCGTTCAGCAGGAAAGTATGCCGCAGCAAAAGACACTTCCGTGAGTTCCGGCATGCTCTGTGGAAGCATTGAAAGCTGTATATCCCTGGCATAATTAAGATCATCAAGCAGTTTTCTGTTTATTTCCCTTAGCTGCCTTGTCCTCTCATGTACTAGCTTGTCAAGGTTTTCAATGTATCCCTTAAGTTCATTCTTGGCTTCGGACAGTTGCAAATATGGTTTTTGCACAGAAACAATAAATGTGGCTCTGAAAATAAGATAAAAAGCTATAACTTTGTATATATGTCCTATGTAATTATGTATGTCATAAGGATCATTATAGCTGATAAACGCAAATTCACTGAACACGCTTATCAGGAGGCCTCCTGCCAGAAGGATGGCAGCAGTCTCTTTTTCCTTTCCATATTCATTCAATAGTTTTATAATAGCAGCAACCATAAATATAACAATTACATATTCAAGAATAATTTTGGATTGGGTAAGCCCCTGTCCCTCTATATACATCTTAGGCAAAGCATCCGGGTAGTATGTGGTAACAATAAAGGAAAATATACTGAAAACTATTGACCCTCCTGCGAATAAAAACTTGTTTATGCTGCTTTCCTTATTTTTGGGAATCAGAGTAGCTATTAAAATCCCTGCACTTCCAACCAATCTGGATATAATCCAAAAGGTTGTTGCCCTATTTGCGCAGCATGAATCATTTATAAAAAAAGCCGGCATTCCCTTGTAACTTAATGTATGGAACATATCCACCAATCCCATGAAAAGGAAAACAGCCCCTAGGAAAATAAGCCTTAAATTCTTTGTCTGCCTGTATGTATAATATGAAGTTATAAAAACAGAAAAAGAAACCAGGATACTTGAAAGTTCAAACATGGTGTGCCATGATAGATAAGCATCACCACCCATCATTTTATCAAACTGGTCCTGGAACAGGGATGCAAGCTTAAATAGTACCAGAGAGAAAACAAAAGCCGCTATAAGAAAAAAATAATGTTTATTGGTATTTACAAAACTTCTTATATTGCTATATGACCTCATAAATCTCCTTCTTTCAACTTGCTGGTTGAGCGAACTATACTAAGACTCTTGAAGTGTATGACAATATTCTATCATTAGAACAGTAGATTTGTAAATGTCCTAAGGAAAGGGTGGGTGTATTTTTTCTGTTCCTTCCAGCATTTTCTTCACATTTGTTACATACACCCGTTTAATGAGCTTGATTTGACACAAAAAGGACGTAATTTGTGTTACCTTAATGGTTGTCCAAACCACGTCCCCCTGTTACCTTATGTTATATGGTTTATTATTGTTCCATCAATGTTCCTTCATTTGAGTCTATGATATCTTGCTGACTATCTTCTATTATAACTTCATTCTTTTCTTTCTTCTTTTCAAAAGCAGCTTTTTTTACAAGTGTAGGTGAAACTCTCCTTACAAGGGCAGTGTTTAAAACAGTTTCCATTTCTGATGCTGTTACAAATCTAACCTTCTTCCTTACATTCTCTGGTATTTCATCCACATCCTTTTTATTGTCCACAGGTATGATTATCGTATCTATCCCTGCCCTGTGAGCTGCCAGAACCTTTTCCTTAAGCCCGCCTATAGGCAGTACCCTTCCTCTTAATGTGATTTCGCCGGTCATGGCCACATTCTTTCTGACCGGTATTCCGGTAACAGCCGAAACCAAAGCCGTAGCAAGGGTTATTCCGGCAGAAGGTCCATCCTTGGGGATAGCTCCTTCAGGAATATGGATATGGATATCATATTTACTGTGAAAATCCTTGTCAATGTTAAACTGTTTAGCTCTTGAACGTATAAAGCTTATAGCCGCCTTTGCAGACTCCTTCATAACATCCCCAAGATGGCCTGTAAGCTCAAGCTTTCCACCACCTTCAATAATTGTTGCTTCAATAGAAAGGGTATCACCGCCGACAGGTGTCCATGCAAGGCCAGTAGCTACTCCCACTTCGTCTTTTTCATTAACCATATCATACCTGTATTTTCTCATTCCAAGAAACTTTTCAACCCTGGCCGGAGTAATCTTCATTGACTTTTTACCAGTTGAAATCAATTCTCTTGCTGCTTTTCTGCATACAGTAGCAATTTCCCTTTCCAAATTTCTTACACCAGCTTCTCTTGTGTAGTAGTTAATTATATCCCTTACAGCCTGTTCTTCAAACCTGATTCTTGTTTTTTTAAGCCCATGCTCCGTTATTTGCTTTGGAACAAGATAACCCATAGCAATATTGACCTTTTCCTCTTCAGTATAGCTGGACAGATAGATAACTTCCATCCTGTCAAACAAAGGTCTTGGTATGGTATCCACATTATTGGCAGTAGTCAGGAATAATACATCCGACAAATCAAACGGGAGCTCCAGATAATGATCCCTGAACGAGAAGTTCTGCTCCGCATCAAGCACCTCCAACAGGGCTGAAGCAGGATCTCCTCTAAAATCACTGCTCATTTTGTCAATTTCATCCAATAGAATCAAAGGATTCTTAGAGCCTGCCTGCTTTAAAGCTGATATAATCCTTCCCGGCATAGCACCAACATATGTGCGTCTATGCCCTCTAATCTCAGCCTCGTCTCTCACCCCTCCAAGGGACATCCTTACATAATTTCTGTTAACAGCCCTGGCTATTGATTTTGCTATGGATGTTTTACCAACACCCGGAGGTCCAACAAGGCATAATATAGGCCCCTTAAGGTTGTTCTTTAGCTTTCTTATTGCAAGATACTCTATTATCCTATCCTTGACTTTTTCCAAGCCATAATGGTCTTGATCCAATATTTTTTCAGCTTTTTTTAAGTCAAGGACCTCATTAGTCTTCTTACTCCAGGGAAGATCAAATATCCAGTCCAGATAGGTCCTGACAACTGTTCCCTCCGCTGATCCTGAAGGCATCTTTGACAGGCGGTCCAGTTCCTTTAACACCTTTTCCTCAGCTTCTTCCGGCAAATTAGCTTTCTTAAGCTTCTTTTTATACTCTTCCACTTCAGCAGCTATTCCGTCTTTGTCTCCCAATTCACTCTGTATGGCTTTTAACTGCTCCCTTAAATAATACTCTTTCTGCATTTTATCTATTTGTTTTCTTACTTTTGCATTTATTTTTTTCTCTATCTGTAGTATTTCAATCTCCTTGGTGAGTATTTCAAGCAGCTTTTCCATTCTTGACACCGGGTGAAACTCATTTATTATATCCTGTTTTTGTTCTACCTTAAGAAATATATTTGAAGTAATAATGTCAGACAATTGCCCTATGTCTTCTATGGATTCTACTGAAAACAGTACATCCTGTGATATCCTGGCACTGAGTTTGGCATACTCCCCAAAGGTCTCAATAAGCCGCCTTTTCAGTGCCTCAGTTTCAACCCTTGTGCTTTCATCAAGCATATAGATTTTTTCCTCAACCTCTGCCATAAAAAATGGTTCAGTATGGATATACTCACTGATCTCTGCCCTGTTTAAACCTTCAACCAAAACTCTTATAGCATTTCCCGGAAGTTTCAACAACTGTTTAACCTTGGAAATGGTACCTACTCTATAAATATCCTCCACATCCGGAGAATCCAGCTTTGCATCTTTTTGCGTAACCAGGAAAATAAGCTGGTTATTAACCATAGCCTCTTCCAAAGCCTTTACAGATTTCTCCCTTCCCACGTCAAAATGTAATATCATATATGGAAACACTGTAAGTCCTCTTAACGGCAAAAGCGGTAATACCTGTTTTTTAATTATTTTTTTGGATTCCAACATTCGACCATCCCTTCATATTTATACCAACTCTAAATTACTACATATTGTTTATGTTTATGACTACTATAGTTCTCTTGTTAATGGTCAACATTATACATATTTAACGGATTAATTTCAATTGTTTTATATGGTATAGAAGGTAACAACTTCTTAACCTCTTTTCCTTCTAATTTCATAGAGTTGTTCCAGCTTATCTTCAGGAAGCTCCCTTTCCCCTCCCAATTGTTTTGCCAGCATCAGTACCCGTGCCATACTCTCCGCTGACTCCAGTTTAAAAAAGGCATCGTATACATCCCGGCCTATAGCCATAATCCCGTGATTTGCAAGGAGGACTATATCATGATCTTTAAGTAAACCTTCAAACCCGCAATATATTTCATCTGTAGATGGAGTTCCATATGGAACCAAAGGTATCCTGTCAAAAAGGACAATCATTTCCGGATAAGCTCTTGTTTCTATAGGCCTGTTGGCCAGAGCATACGCAGTAGCATAAGGAGAGTGCGCATGGACAACAGACTTTATATCATGCCTGTACCTGTACGCGGCAAGATGCATTTTTATTTCCGAGGAAGGCATATGATCTCCCTTTAAAACATTACCATCCATATCCGTAACAACAATCATGTCTTCTGTAAGAAAGCCTTTGCAAACGGCACTGGGCGTTATATACACTTTTCCGTTATCAAGAATGGACACATTACCTTCAAATGCATTTACCATTCCCTTTTCATACATCAGTTTTGATACTTTAACTATTTTTTTCCTGATTTCTTCTGCCATCAGCAATCCCCTTCTTGTTTTATAAGTATTTAATACCACTATGTGCAATTGAGAAACAAAATATTTTTGTTATAAATTAAAGCAAGCGAGAAATTGTTTCCCGCTTATACCTATTTCCATTACATATATTATCAAATTTAACACCTCACATCAAGTATAAAACAGCGTGGAGCTGCATATCTTCTGTATGACACATAATTATGGAATGGACATTGTGGAGAGGATATAGAGGCTGCTTAATGAAACTGATACAGGGTCAAATCATGTTTGAGCCGGCTTACCAATGACTCATTAATTCAAACTGTTAGAATACAGTTTCACCATTTTCACTCATTTCTTTGGTAATTCTAATTATTTCATTGAAAATTCCAATAATCTTTTCTGAGAGGCTTTGAGCCTCATTGACCAAATCTATAAGCTTTTCATATGCATCTTCCTTCATGCACCTGATTACATCATCCGCTTTGGTATGCAATTGTGAATGATACTCATCAACCTGTCTCCATAGGGGAAGAATTTTATCCGAGGTTGGGAGCACTGCGTGGTAAAAATGGCCAAACCCACATTTATGGTCATCAGTTTGAATTGGAACAATCTTCTTGTCATTGGCTATTTGCCTCAATGTTTCCATCCAGTTTTTATGAGCCGTTATTGCTGATTCCATAACCTGGATGAACTCGTGGTTATTAATGCTGTAAAACCTGTCATTGGTGAGTATACCTGCCCTTTCAACTAAAAAATCAACATTTTCTTCGATATGCGCAATCTTAGCAGCAACCTCAGACAAATCTTCGCCTATCTTATCTATAGTATTAGATGCCATGGCTACATTTTCAGCATCACTGCTCACCATATTCATTGCTGCGGTTACTTCCTGGAGGGATGCATTAAGCTGCTGGTTAAAGGATGATATATTACTCAGGCTGTCGGTTATTTTACCTATAGAATCTGAATTAATCATCATTGCATCCGCAATCTCTTCCACAGCTTTATTCACCTTTTGGATAGAGTCAACGGTTTTTATTACACTTTCTGAAGTTTTACCGGAAGCCGCATTAATTTCTTTAAGGAAATCATCCATTGAGCTTAGAAGCTCCTTGGTAGTGTCCGAAAGTTTTCTGATTTCATTAGCTACTACTGCAAAGCCCTTTCCTGCTTCCCCTGCCCTGGCAGCTTCAATAGAAGCATTTAATGCCAGAAGGTTTGTTTGATCTGAAATGGCATATATTCCTTCTATATTATTTTCTATAGACTTTATTATATTGATGAGATTGCTTACATCTTCCTTCATGCTGTTTGATTGGGCTATTACTTGATGATTTTCCGACTTGATTTCTTCTATTACTGTAATATTCTTACGAGTGTTATCGTATAAAGTCCCTGCCTGCTCGGATATGTTTTCCAGAGACTCTGTAAATTCAGCATTTGAGTCCGTAATCTGGGTAATTGAGGCAGTAGTCTGCTCAAACGCAGAATACACTGTTTCGGCCATGCTATTCAGTTCTGATGTTGTAGATTTGATTTTGTCACTATAAAAATTCAGAATAAGATCAAAACTGCTTATCTGAGTTGCAACATCAAATATTTTTTTTATTATGGCTCCAACATCCTTTTTCCCTTCAATAAGCTTTTGGTTTAACTGCTTAATCTCTCTTATAATTAGGCTTCCTTTTTCTTTAAGCTGATTCTCCACTACCTGGAAATTACCATTATTAATATTTTTTATAGTGTTTTGTAACAAATTCCTGCTTGAAAACATAGATTATCCCCCTGGTAACTATTCTGATATAATTATTACTGCTTGTATTTACATTATCTATACCCATATAGTTTTTAAAACAAACACGGTTTTTCTGTTGATGCAGCCTTTATTAACCCGTTTTCAACCTGCCTGAGTGAAGGAATTGACTTTCTGCCTCCCTGTGATCCAACCGATATACAGGCCGCCATTGAGGATAATTGCAAAATATCAAAAAGAGGCATATTCTTTAATACTCCGTATGCAAACGCCCCATGAAAAATGTCCCCTGCCCCTGTAGTATCAACTGCATCTGCTTTAAAGGCTTTCATATGTATTAGCTTACCATCCTTTTCATATATAAGCCCCTTCTCCCCAATTGTAACAACAACCTGTTTTTTATTGAGCACCTTAAGTGTATTAATACACTTCTTTTGATTTTCCTTGGAGATTAAATCAGGCAATCCTGTGTATGAAAGTGCAAACCTTTCAGAACATACCAAATAGTCAACCTTTCCACCCAGCACTTCCGTCCCTTCCCTTAGTGAGCCTGCATCAAGAATGGTTTTTGCCGAAGGGAAAGCCTCCATAGCAGTCAGAGAAGCTTCCAGCTCATGCCCGTCAAATAACATAACTATAGGATTCAGCTTCTTTAACCTTCTTATATCCACCTGCAGATTCATATTCTTGCTTCTGCGGCTTATTATAGTCCTGCTTCCATTCTTTTTATTTACCATTACGATGGATAAGGGGGTTCCCAGAGACTCGTGCTTTTGGAGCATTGAAATATCTGTATTAATCTCTTTAAATTCCTGTTCTATATGCCTTCCGTACACGTCATCCCCAATAATCCCAGCAAAAGCACTATCAACACCCCACTTCGAGAGGAGGTAAGCTGCATTGGCTGCCGGCCCACCTCCTTCTTCGAGCATATTTTCTATATGTACTTTCGTGTTTTCCTCAGGAAAATATTCCAGAGGAACATTTATATCATATGCAACAGCACCGATACACAAAACGTCCGCCATTTTATCCGCAACTCCTTTTTTCAAAAAAAGAACTCACAGTATCAATACTGTGAGCTCATGTAAAACAGCAATTATTCTATAATAGAAGTAACAGTTCCTGCTCCTACAGTCCTGCCGCCTTCACGGATAGCAAACCTCAAGCCTTCTTCCATAGCAATGGGAGTTATCAGCTTGATTTCCATATCTATGTGGTCCCCCGGCATAACCATTTCTACACCTTCAGGTAGTTTTGCAACACCGGTAACGTCAGTTGTCCTGAAATAGAACTGCGGCCTGTAACCATTGAAGAAAGGAGTATGCCTTCCACCTTCCTCTTTAGTTAAAACGTAAACCTGTCCCTTAAAATGTGTATGAGGCTTGATGGAACCAGGTTTAGCCAGAACCTGTCCTCTTTCTATTTCACTTCTTTGCACTCCTCTTAAAAGTGCTCCAATATTATCACCGGCAACAGCTTGGTCAAGGAGCTTCCTGAACATTTCCACTCCTGTAACAACTGTCTTTCTTGATTCATCCATTAAACCTACGATTTCAACTTCATCGCCAACTTTAACAGTTCCTCTTTCAACCCTGCCTGTAGCAACTGTTCCACGGCCTGTAATTGAGAACACGTCCTCGACGGGCATGATAAATGGCTTATCGGTTGCCCTTTCAGGTGTCGGTACATATTCGTCTACTTTTTCCATAAGCTCTACAATTGGCCTATATTCTGGTGCATTAGGATCATTGGATTCAGACTCAAGTGCAACCAGAGCAGAACCTCTGACTATAGGAATATCATCCCCAGGGAATTCATAGGAACTAAGCAGTTCTCTGACTTCCATTTCAACCAGTTCAATCAACTCTTCATCGTCTACCATATCAGTCTTATTTAAAAATACGACTATGTATGGTACACCAACCTGACGGGCAAGCAGGATATGTTCCCTTGTCTGAGGCATTGGGCCATCAGCAGCCGAAACAACCAGAATAGCGCCATCCATTTGGGCAGCACCTGTTATCATGTTTTTAACGTAGTCTGCATGGCCAGGGCAGTCAACGTGTGCATAGTGCCTTGTATCTGTTTCGTATTCAACATGGGAAGTTGAAATTGTGATTCCTCTTGCCTTTTCTTCAGGCGCCTTATCAATCTGGTCATATGCCTGGAAATTAGCTTTTCCAAGGAATCCGAATACTTTTGTTATAGCTGCTGTTAAAGTGGTCTTGCCGTGGTCAACGTGACCTATGGTCCCAATGTTAACATGTGGTTTCGTTCTTTCAAATTTTGCTTTTGCCATTATTAAATCTCCTCCTTATTTTCAGTATCCCTAATACAATACTGAAACTATATTTTGTAATTATTAATATATTTAATTATACCGCGGGAATTATTCATTATATAAGTAATTCCCGCTATTTTGACCAACACTTTGTTATATACTTATTATCTTTTCCTGGATACTCTTGGGTACTTCTTCATAGTGACTGAACTGCATTGTAAATGTACCCCTTCCCTGAGTCCTTGAGCGAAGCTCGGTAGCATATCCGAACATTTCCGCCAGGGGTACATTAGCAGTAACCACCTGGAAACCCGACCTCATTTCCATGCCTTCAATCCTGCCTCTTCTCGAATTCAGGTCTCCCATTACATCACCCATGTATTCCTCGGGAACCTGTACATCTACTTTCATAATAGGCTCCAAAAGCACAGGATCAGCTCTGCGGCATCCTTCCTTAAAGCCAATTGAAGCTGCAATCTTGAATGCCATTTCAGATGAATCAACTTCATGGTATGAGCCGTCATAAAGGGTAACCTTTACATCAAGCACCTGGTATCCCCCCAGAACGCCATTATTCATGGCATCCTGTATACCTGCATCAATAGCCGGTATATACTCTTTAGGTATTGTTCCTCCAACTATTTTGTTTACAAACTCATATCCTGCACCGGGTTCCTGAGGTTCAATTTCAAGCATACAGTGTCCATACTGACCTCTGCCTCCTGACTGCCTGATGAACCTGCCTTCTGACTTGACAGCTTTTTTGATAGTCTCCCTATATGAAACCTGCGGTTTTCCTACATTTGCTTCAACCTTAAACTCTCTGAGCAAGCGGTCAACAATAATGTCAAGATGCAACTCTCCCATACCGGAAATAATAGTCTGCCCCGTTTCCTTGTTTGTGTATGATTTGAATGTGGGGTCTTCTTCAGAAAGCTTCTGCAGTGCCAGAGTCATCTTATCCTGCCCTGCTTTCGTTTTTGGCTCAATTGCAATGTGTATGACAGGCTCAGGAAACTCCATAGATTCAAGGATGATCGGGTTTTCACTGTCGCAAAGAGTGTCACCGGTACTTGTAAACTTTAACCCGACAGCTGCAGCAATATCCCCGGAATATACCATATCTACTTCTTCCCTGTGGTTGGCATGCATCAATAGTATTCTTCCAATTCTCTCCTTTTTGTCCTTGGTTGAGTTATATACATATGACCCTGAACTCAGTTTCCCTGAATATACTCTGAAAAAGCAGAGTTTCCCAACAAACGGATCTGTCATTATTTTAAATGCCAATGCCGAGAAGGGGCCATCGTCATCTGCAGTTCTTTCAAACTCTTCTTCACCATCTAAAGACACTCCTTTAATTGGAGGTATATCCAGTGGCGAAGGCAAATAATCAATTATAGCGTCAAGCAACCTCTGCACACCTTTATTCTTATAGGATGAACCACATGCAACAGGTATAATATCAACCTTTATTGTAGCTTTTCTTATACATGCACGCAACTCTTCTTCGGTTATTTCTTCTCCTTCAAGATACTTCATCATCGTTCCTTCGTCTTGTTCAGCAACAGCTTCGAGTAAGTTGTTTCGATATTCCTCTACAACCTCTTTCATATCTTCCGGTATAGGACCCTCTTCTATTAATGTTCCAAGTTCATCTCTGTAAAAATATGCCTTCATTGCGACCAGGTCTACAATACCCTGAAAATTTTCCTCTTTTCCGATGGGAATTTGAATAGGCACGGCATTCGCTTTCAGCCTATCCTTCATCATTTTCACACAATTGAAAAAGTCTGCTCCCATGATGTCCATTTTATTTACATATGCAATACGGGGGACATGATACTTGTCAGCCTGCCTCCATACGGTTTCAGTCTGAGGTTCTACCCCTCCTTTTGCGCAAAAAAGTGTTACTGAACCATCGAGAACGCGAAGTGATCTCTCAACTTCAACTGTAAAGTCAACGTGCCCTGGCGTATCAATAATATTAATCCTTTTTCCCTTCCATTGAGCAGTAGTTGCAGCAGAAGTAATAGTAATACCCCTTTCCTGCTCTTGTTCCATCCAATCCATAGCAGCAGCGCCTTCATGCGTTTCTCCCATTTTATGCAGCTTTCCTGTATAGAATAGGATACGTTCTGTTGTTGTGGTCTTTCCTGCATCTATATGAGCCATTATCCCTATGTTTCTTGTATTTTCCAAACTAAACTGCCTGGGCATCCTTACCCTCCTTTCCATTCACGATAGTTCCAATATATGGGGGTACACTCCAGGCAACAGATAACAGAGGTTTTCTGTTGTCCAGTTCCGGACTGTCCCCATTACTTTACCAGCGATAATGGGCAAAAGCTCTATTAGCTTCAGCCATCTTGTGCGTATCTTCTTTTTTCTTATATGCTCCGCCCATGCTGTTGGTAGCATCTATTATTTCAGCGGCAAGCCTTTCCTTCATGGTTCTCTCCCCTCTGGCGCGCGAATAATTCACTAACCATCTGAGGCCAAGAGCTTCACGCCTTTCAGGCCTAACTTCCATTGGAACCTGATAGGTCGCACCGCCGACCCTTCTTGCCTTTACTTCTAAAACAGGCATAATATTGTTCAAAGCATCCTCAAAAACCTCTAGAGGATCTTTTCCTGTTTTTTCTTTAATAATATCAAATGCTCCATAGCAAATCTTCTGGGCAATTCCTTTTTTACCGTCCAGCATAATATTATTTATTAGCTTTGTTACAACCCTGTTATTATATAACGGATCCGGTAAAACATCTCTCTTAGAGATATGACCTTTTCTTGGCACCTTACTTCCCTCCTCTTAAACTAATAATATCATCGGTACTCGCAGCCTGCACCTTTCATAACTGGTACGGGCCGTCGTCAGTGCGCTGTACTGTATTACTTTATATATTAAATTGTATCATATATAAACAACGTACTTCACACCGCCGTTACAGTCCAAATTCCTATTAAACTTGTTTTTACCTTCTTATTCGGCATTTGGCCATACTTGATAAATACCTTACTTTGCTGCACCGGCTTTTGGCCTTTTTGCACCATACTTGGAACGTGCCTGCTTTCTGTTTGCCACACCTGCAGTGTCAAGAGTTCCTCTAATAATATGGTACCTGACACCAGGCAAATCCTTAACCCTTCCCCCTCTTATCAGCACAACACTATGTTCCTGAAGGTTGTGTCCAATACCAGGGATATAAGCCGTAACCTCAATACCGTTGGTTAAACGTACCCTTGCTACCTTTCTCAAAGCTGAGTTTGGTTTCTTCGGAGTACTGGTTTTTACAACAGTACATACACCTCTCTTTTGAGGTGAGTTCAAATCAATTGGCCTCTTCTTCAAGGAATTCAAACCTTTTTGTAAAGCAGGGGATGTACCCTTTTTCTCAATAGTTTCTCTGCCTTTTCTGACTAATTGGTTAAACGTTGGCATTTTGCTACACCTCCTTTCAAATCCATATATTATATAATTTGTTATTTACCCTTATTTCAACAAAGCTACAGTCGAAGCGCCTACTTCAATGTTACAAGCTTTACCCAACTGTTTCATAGTATCAACGTAAAAAATGTCTATTCCTTTTTCCTGGCAGATACTCTTTAAGGGAGATATTACTTTTTCGTCTGCATCCTTAGCAATGAAAACAACCTCAGCCTTTTCTTCCTTAACTGCCTTCAAGGATTGCTTTACGCCAACAGTTTTTTTTCTATCTTTCAAAACCTCTAACACCTTACGCCTCCAAATATAACCCGAAAGCAGAAACACCCGCTTTCGGTTATTTTTGCACTAAAACATTCTATCACCCTTGAACTCTTCTTGTCAAGAAAATTACTTCCCTTTCCTGCTGCCGAACAATCAATTATATACTTTATCATTATACACTGAGTTCCATTTCTAGCTTATCACTATCCTCTTTTGATGCATTATCCTCTACATTTATACTGATATTCTTGTATCTGCTCATCCCCGTACCTGCAGGTATAAGTTTTCCAATTATTACATTCTCCTTCAATCCAACCAGTGGATCCACCTTCCCTTTAATAGCAGCTTCGGTTAATACTCTTGTAGTCTCCTGGAATGAAGCCGCAGACAGGAATGAATCGGTAGCCAGAGATGCTTTTGTAATTCCGAGAAGTACCCTCTTTGCTGTAGCAGGTTTTTTCCCTTCTTCTATTGCCTTTTTATTCTCTCTTTCAAATTCAAATATATCAACAAGCCCACCTGGAAGGAGATTTGTATCCCCGGCTTCTTCAACCTTAACCTTCCTCATCATCTGCCTTACAATAACTTCAATATGTTTATCATTTATATCAACACCCTGCAGCCTGTATACCCTTTGCACTTCATGCAGGAGATATGACTGGACGCCTTTTACTCCTTTTATCTTGAGAATATCGTGCGGATTTACAGACCCTTCAGTCAATTCGTCCCCTGCTTCAACAACATCTCCATCAGAAACCTTAATTCTAGAACCATAAGGAATAAGATAATTTTTTGCTTCTCCGTCCTCTGAGGTTACTATTACTTCCCTTTTTTTCTTTGTTTCATTAATGCTTACAGTACCGTTTATTTCAGATATGACGGCAAGCCCTTTCGGCTTTCTTGCCTCAAATAACTCCTCAACACGGGGCAAACCTTGAGTTATATCGTCTCCAGCAACACCGCCGGTATGGAATGTTCTCATGGTGAGCTGGGTACCGGGTTCACCTATTGACTGTGCTGCAATAATACCTACAGATTCACCGACATTGACCTCGTCTGCTGTTGCCAGGTTCATCCCATAGCATTTTGCACAAACGCCATATTCCGATTCACAGGTCAGAACCGAACGTATTTTAACCTTTTTAAGACCCGCTTTCTTAATCTTTTCCGCTTCAACGTCCCTAATCATTTTATCGGCCTCTACAAGTACTTCACCGGACTTAGGGTCGATTATTGCTTCAACCGTATATCTGCCAACTATTCTTTCAGTAACGTCTTCTATTACTTCCCTGCCGTCTTTCACATCTGATACTTCTATTCCTTTACTTGTTCCGCAATCCACTTCCCTGACAATTACGTCCTGGCTGACATCAACCAGACGGCGGGTCAGATAACCGGAGTCAGCTGTCCTGAGAGCGGTATCTGCCAAGCCTTTTCTTGCACCATGAGTAGAAATAAAGTACTCCAGTACATTCAAGCCTTCACGGAAATTGGCTTTTATTGGTATTTCAAGAGTTTTACCCTGTGTATCCGCCATAAGTCCTCTCATTCCGGCAAGCTGCTTTATCTGGTTTACATTACCTCTTGCCCCTGAATTAGCCATCATGTAAAGAGGATTAAACCTGTCAAGGCTGCTCATCAAAGCTGAAGTTATATTCTCCCCGGCCTCTGTCCATGAACTTATAACGGCATTATACCTTTCTTCATCGGATATAAGGCCTCTCTTGTACTGCTTGACAATATTCTCAATTTTACGTTCAGCTTCTTCAAGGTACCTTTTCTTGATTTCCGGAATAATCATATCCGAAATACCTATTGTTATAGCACCCTTTGTTGAATACCTGAAACCAAGTTCTTTTATTTTGTCAAGTACAATAGCTGTCTTGGTTGTACCATGCACCTTAATACATCTGTCCACAATCTTTCCAAGAGCTTTTCTGTCTGTCAGGAAATTAATTTCAAGGTTGAACATATCCTCCGGGTTAGTTCTATCTACAAAACCCAGATCCTGGGGTATCGCTTCATTAAATATTATTTTCCCGACTGTTGTATTTATAAGTTTATTAACTTTCTTACCGTCTATTTCCCTTGTCATCCTTACTTTTATCATGGCATGCAGTTGGATATATCCTTCATTGTATGCCATTATTGCCTCTTCACAGCTGGAAAATACTTTTCCTTCACCTTTTTCGCCTTCTTTTTCTATTGTGAGGTAATAACTTCCTAATACCATATCCTGGGTAGGAACTGTAACAGGCTTCCCATCCTGCGGTTTCAGCAGGTTGTTTGCCGAAAGCATGAGAAATCTTGCTTCCGCCTGTGCTTCCGCAGACAATGGCACATGCACAGCCATCTGATCTCCGTCAAAGTCTGCATTATATGCAGTACATACCAATGGATGCAGTTTAAGTGCCCTGCCTTCTACCAAAACAGGTTCAAATGCTTGAATTCCAAGCCTGTGAAGGGTTGGAGCACGGTTAAGCAGCACAGGGTGTTCTTTTATAACCTCTTCCAGGACATCCCATACTTCACTTCTAACTCTCTCTACCATTCTTTTCGCACTCTTAATATTATGTGCCAGGCCGTCATTTACAAGCTTTTTCATAACAAAGGGTTTAAAAAGCTCCAGGGCCATTTCTTTTGGCAGTCCACACTGGTATATCTTAAGCTCAGGCCCAACAACAATAACGGAACGGCCTGAGTAGTCAACACGTTTGCCCAGTAAATTCTGACGGAAGCGTCCCTGTTTTCCTTTAAGCATATCGGAAAGCGACTTAAGTGGTCTATTACCCGGTCCGGTAACAGGTCTTCCCCTTCTTCCGTTATCTATTAAAGCGTCCACCGCTTCCTGGAGCATCCTCTTTTCGTTTCTTACAATAATATCTGGAGCGCCCAGATCAAGGAGCCTTTTCAAACGGTTGTTCCTGTTGATTACCCTCCTGTACAGGTCATTGAGGTCGGAAGTAGCGAATCTGCCTCCATCAAGCTGAACCATTGGACGCAGTTCAGGCGGGATAACAGGGATAACATCAAGTATCATCCACTCAGGCCTGTTATTGGATATTTTGAAGGCTTCAACCACTTCAAGCCTTTTAATTGTCCTTATCCTCTTTTGTCCGGAACTGTCAACAAGCTCTTTTCTGAGTTCTTGTGAAAGCTTCTCCAAATCTATTTCAGTCAGGAGTTCTTTTATTGCCTCCGCTCCCATCCCTGCCCTGAAATTACTCCCGAATTTTTCAAGACTGTCTCTATACTCTTTTTCAGATAGTATTTGCTTCTTTGAAAGGGGGGTCTGTCCAGGGTCAATAACCACATAGGAAGCAAAATACAGTATCTTCTCCAAAGACCTGGGAGACATATCAAGTATTAGACCCATCCTGCTGGGTATACCTTTAAAATACCATATATGGGATACAGGGGCAGCCAGTTCTATATGCCCCATCCTCTCTCTTCTAACCTTGGAACGTGTAACTTCAACTCCGCATCTGTCACATACGATTCCCTTGTACCTTATTCTTTTATATTTGCCGCAGTGGCACTCCCAGTCTTTTTGCGGCCCGAATATCCTTTCGCAAAAGAGTCCGTCCCTTTCTGGTTTTAAAGTCCTGTAGTTTATAGTTTCAGGCTTTTTAACTTCACCCCTTGACCATTCCCTTATCATTTCCGGAGAAGCCAGGCCTATTTTTATTGCATCAAAATTATTAAGTTCAAACACAGCGCTTTATCTCCCTTCTTAAAGTTCATCGTCGTCTAAATCGTCATCAAAATCATCGTCATTTGCAAAAAGATCATCAACCAGACCTTCGTCAAGATTTTCTGCTCCACTTAAATCGTCCAGGTCAATATCGCTAATATCCAAGTCATCATCCAACGGCTCTTCCTCAACTCCCTCATCATAATCACTCAATGGTTCCTCATCTTCCCTACCTTCGATATTGACATTCAATTCTTCAAATTCATCATCAACAGATTCCTTCAATGCAATTTCTTCCCGCTCCTCAGAGTAAACTTTAACATCAAGGGCCAGGCTCTGCAATTCCTTGATTAATACCTTGAAGGACTCAGGTATTCCAGGCTCCGGTACATTCTCACCTTTTACTATTGATTCATAAGTCTTTACTCTTCCAACAACATCATCAGACTTGACCGTAAGTATTTCCTGCAGAGTATAAGCAGCACCATATGCCTCAAGAGCCCATACTTCCATTTCACCAAACCTCTGTCCACCGAACTGGGCTTTTCCTCCCAATGGCTGCTGTGTTACAAGTGAATAAGGGCCTGTTGAACGGGCATGTATCTTATCGTCAACAAGGTGAGCCAGCTTCATGATATACATATATCCCACAGTTACTCTGTTATCAAATGGCTCCCCTGTCCTTCCGTCATACAGTATACTCTTTCCGTCTTCGGATAAACCAGCCTTTTTTAGTGTTTCAATAATATCCTCTTCTGTTGCCCCATCAAAAACAGGTGTCGCTATCTCCCATCCGAGCGCTTTGGCTGCATACCCAAGATGTACTTCCAAAACCTGGCCGATATTCATACGCGACGGGACACCCAGTGGATTAAGCACTATCTCGAGAGGAGTACCATCCGGCAGGAATGGCATATCCTCTTCAGGCAGTATTCTGGAAATTACACCTTTGTTACCATGCCTGCCCGCCATCTTGTCTCCAACTGATATCTTACGTTTCTGTGCAATATATACCCTTACCAGTTGGTTGACTCCCGGAGGAAGCTCATCTCCATTTTCTCTTGTGAATACTTTTACATCAACTATTATACCTGATTCTCCATGAGGCACCCTTAAGGATGTATCCCTTACTTCCCTTGCCTTTTCACCGAATATAGCTCTTAAAAGCCTTTCTTCAGCTGTGAGCTCTGTTTCGCCCTTAGGTGTTACCTTTCCAACAAGGATATCTCCGGATCTTACCTCTGCACCTATTCTTATTATGCCTCTATCGTCAAGATCTTTTAAGGACTCTTCACTTACATTTGGTATATCCCTGGTTATCTCTTCAGGTCCTAGTTTAGTATCTCTGGCCTCAGCCTCATACTCTTCTATATGGATTGATGTAAAAATATCATCCTTAACAAGCTTTTCACTAATCAGGATTGCATCCTCATAGTTGTAACCCTCCCAGGTCATAAAGCCTACTAGTACATTCCTTCCCAGTGCAATTTCTCCCTGGTCGGTAGAAGGCCCGTCAGCAATTATCTGGCCCTTCTCTACAACTTCATTTTTAACCACTATAGGCCTTTGATTAATGCAGGTACCCTGGTTTGAACGCTGGTATTTAAGAAGCTTATAGCTGTCCCTTCTGCCATCTTTAGTCCTTATAACTACTTCATCAGCAGATACCTTTTCCACTACTCCACTATTTCTTGACAGAACAACCACGCCGGAATCCCTCGCAGCCTTGTACTCAATGCCGGTTCCTATAATAGGCGCTTCTGTTTTTATAAGGGGTACAGCCTGACGCTGCATATTTGATCCCATCAAGGCACGGTTTGCATCATCGTTTTCCAGGAATGGAATCATTGATGTAGCAACTGATACCAACTGCTTTGGTGAAACATCCATATAATCAATCTTGTCGCTTTCAACTTCCAGAATTTGATCCATGTATCTTGCAGCAACCTTTTTATCCATAAACCTGCCTTCTTTATCAAGAGGTTCATTAGCCTGAGCAATAACATATTCATCCTCTTCATCAGCAGTAAGGTATACTATTTCCCCGGTTACTATACCTTTTTCCTTATCAACCTTTCTATAAGGAGCTTCAATAAACCCATGCTCATTTATCCTTGCATAAGTACTAAGTGAGCCAATAAGACCTATGTTGGGTCCTTCAGGAGTTTCTATAGGGCACATGCGCCCATAATGCGAGTGGTGAACGTCACGGACCTCAAAGCCTGCTCTTTCCCTGCTTAATCCACCTGGACCAAGGGCACTCAACCGTCTCTTATGCGTCAATTCCGCAAGCGGATTGGTTTGATCCATAAACTGGGACAACTGGCTGCTCCCAAAGAATTCCTTAATTGAAGCCGCTACAGGTCTGATATTAATTAAAGCCTGGGGCGTTACAATATCAATATCCTGTATTGTCATCCTTTCTCTTACAACTCTTTCCATTCTGGCCAGTCCAATTCTAAACTGGTTTTGGAGGAGTTCACCAACTGAGCGCAATCTTCTGTTGCCAAGATGGTCAATATCATCAACATTGCCCACTGAATAGTTCAGGCTTATCAGGTAGTTTATTGACGCAATTATATCCTCCGGCGTAATATTCTTTGGTATTAAATCATCTATACTTTCCTTTAATGCCTTCTTTATTTGCTTCTCTCCATTATTCTCTTCCAAAATTTTGGTCAGTACATCAAGCTTTACGTATTCAGTTATTCCGGTCTCCGTAACATCAAAACCAATAAACCTGCTGGCATCAACAGTATTATTGCCTATTACCCTTACTTTTTTACCCTCAATATCAAGGTATACGGAGTTTATTCCAGAATTTTGGATTTCGTAAGCTTTTTCTCTGCTGATTACCTCACCGGCTTCCAGTAATATTTCTCCGGTTTGGGGACTGACAACATCTTCTGCAGCTTTAAATCCGTTTATTCTTGCAGCAATAGAGAGTTTTTTCCTGAATTTAAATCTTCCTACCTTTGCAAGGTCATACCTTTTAGGATCAAAAAACAAATTATTCAGCAGTGACCTGGCACTATCAACCGTTGGAGGTTCTCCTGGCCTGAGCCTTTTATAAATTTCCAGAAGCCCTTCTTCCACTGTCTTTGCATTATCTTTTTGTATTGTAGCCAAAACCCTTTCATCTTCCCCAAGAAGTTCAGTGATTTGCAAATCAGTACCATAGCCTAAAGCTCTGATTAATACTGTTATAGGAAGCTTCCTGGTTCTGT
Source organism: Acetivibrionales bacterium (assembly GCA_050953835.1). Taxonomy (GTDB): domain Bacteria; phylum Bacillota; class Clostridia; order Acetivibrionales; family JBMNNH01; genus JBMNNH01. The sequence continues at coordinate 49,173 of JBMNNH010000017.1, forward strand.
CTATCCTGACATAAACAACATCGTTTGAGTCTGTTTCGTATTCCAGCCATGCACCCCTATTGGGAATAACTGTAGCTGAGAACAGTTTTTTACCTGTTTTATCAAATTTCATTGAATAATAAATACCGGGAGATCTAACAAGCTGACTGACTATAACCCTTTCGGCTCCATTAATAATAAAGGTACCGTTATCAGTCATAAGAGGAAAATCCCCCATAAATATTTCCTGTTCCTTTACCTCCCCTGTTTCTTTGTTTATCAGGCGTACCTTGACCTTTAAAGGAGCGGAATAGGTAGTATCTCTTTCTTTACATTCTCCAACACTGTACTTTGGGTTTTCATCTAGCGAATAATCCACAAACTCTAAAATTAGGTTACCTGTGTAATCCGTAACCGGTGAAACATCTCTGAAAACTTCTTTTAATCCTTCTTCTAAAAACCATTTGTAAGAATTTTTCTGTACCTCAATAAGATTTGGCATATCAAGCACTTCATTGATTTTTGAATAACTCATTCGAGTATTTTTGCCAAGCTGCACAGGATGTACCATCAAATATCACCTCATAAGTTATGACTTTTATGTTAGTTTATCTTTCTAAAAACACAATATATAATCAGTTGATCAAGAGCACTTGTGAACCCTGCTCCATAGATTCAAATTATTTCCTCATTTAAAAGTATATATTTCTTAAAATTGCATATACTAAATTTTACCGTTGAAAATTAGCCACTAATGTATTATTAACATTTTTTGTCTGGTTTATTCTCCTATTGTCTTATTAATTCACCTATGTTATAATTAAGTCAAGCTATTACAATCAGTATAGTTTGTTTCATTTTATGTAAAGAGGACAGCAGCATACGCACCCCAATTATAACGCAGTTTATAATTCTAACATACGGTATATAACTTGTCAATGGTTTTTTATGTTCTTATAATTGTACATTATTTTATTAAAATATAAGCAGGAGACCTACTTAAAGTAAGTCTCCTGCTTGCTTTATAAACTAATTATTTAATCTCTACAGTAGCTCCAACCTCTTTGAACTTTGCTTCTATAGCTGCAGCCTCTTCCTTGGGCACATTTTCTTTAATCGGCTTTGGTGCATTGTCAACAAGGTCTTTTGCTTCCTTCAAGCCAAGACTTGTGATTTCTCTGACTACTTTAATAACCTTAATCTTTTCTGCTCCAACTTCCTTAAGAATAACATCAAATTCTGTCTTTTCTTCTTCAGACGGTGCTGCCGCACCACCTGCTGCAGGCGCTGCTGCTACTGCTACAGGGGCTGCTGCCGATACTCCGAATTCCTCTTCCAGAGCTTTTACCAGCTCTGATAATTCCATTACTGTTAAAGATTTTACTTCTTCAATTAACTTTGTTACCTTTTCACTAGCCATTTTATAAATACCTCCATTTTTTTTTGATTTAATAATTTTGTAAGCTCGCATTATTCATGCATATAACTGTTAAGCTTCCTGTTTTTTCTCGGCTATAGCATTCAATGCTACTACCAGGCCTCTTATGTTTGCATTCAGGACATTAACAAATCCATATATCGGTGAATTCAATGAACCCACAACCTTTGCAATAAGTTCCTCCCTGGATGGCAGCTCTGCAATTGCTTTTAATCCTTCTGTACCGGTAATTTGTCCTTCTATAACACCAACCTTCAGCTCCAGGTTTTTATACTTCTTTGCATATTCCGATAAAACCTTTGCAGGAGCAACAGGATCTTCATTGCTTAAAGCCATTGCCGTAGGCCCTATCAAGTATTCTTCAAGTCCGTCCAACCCATTTTGTTTTATGGCAAACCTGGTTATACTGTTCTTCACAACCCTATACTCTACCCCTGCTTTTCTCAGGGCATTTCTAAGCTCAGTATCCTCCTCAACGGTCAGACCTCTATAATCAGCAAAAATTAAGGCCTTTGCTGCTTTGATCTTTTCAGTTAAATCCTGTACCATTTGCTTTTTTTGTTCAAGAATCGCTTTACTAGGCATTTTCTCTTTAGTCCACCTCCTTCACTTTAAGTATAGGGACAACACCTTTTAGCTTAAGTACTGATATGTCCCCGACTGGACAATAAAAAACCCTCATATGCATAGACACACGAGGGATATTGCTTCCTGATTATAATTCTTAACCTCGGTAGGCTGATTAAGCAAACTAATCAATTACGCTTCTGCACCTACTGTCTATGGCAAATATTTATTAAATTATCATTACCTATAATATATTATTGTTTTTACTTTGTAAAGGCTAAATTTAAATTTTCATAGCCTATTCTATAATTCTCTGGGGATTAATTTTTATTCCAGGCCCCATAGTTGACGACACGACAACACTTCTCAGGTATTGGCCTTTTGCAGCTGCCGGCTTAGCTTTTATTACAGCTTCCATCAAAGTACGGAAGTTATCAGTAAGTTTTTCTGTTCCAAAGGAAACTTTTCCAATAGGACAGTGAATTATATTGGTTTTATCAAGTCTGTACTCAATTTTACCAGCTTTTATTTCCTGTATGGCTCTTCCAACGTCCGTAGTAACAGTACCTGCTTTCGGGTTCGGCATTAAGCCTTTTGGTCCCAGGATTTTACCAAGTCTGCCAATAACCCCCATCATATCCGGAGTTGCAACTACAATATCAAAGTCAAACCAGTTGTCATTCTGAATCTTTGCAACATAATCTTCAGCGCCAACATAGTCAGCACCAGCTTCCTCTGCTTCCTTTACCTTATCGCCTTTGGCAAATACAAGCACCCTGACAGTTTTGCCGGTTCCATGAGGTAGAACAACAGCCCCTCTCACCTGCTGGTCAGCATGTCTTGAGTCAACACCAAGTTTGATGTGAGCTTCAACAGTCTCATCAAACTTTGCCTTAGCGGTTTGCTGAACCAATTCAAGGGCTTCAGCCGGGTCATAAGTCTTTGTTTTATCTATTAATTTCATACTTTCAATGTATTTCTTTCCTCTTTTCACACATATCATCTCCTTAGTGGTAATTTTACTACGGGAATTACTTCCCTCCCACAATGTACCAGGTTATGGGTATCACCTGATAGCTTATCCGCCTATTCTTCAACTACTATACCCATGCTCCTTGCAGTTCCTGCTATCATACTCATAGCAGCTTCCACACTTGCAGCATTTAAATCAGGCATCTTTAGTTCTGCAATCTTCCTTACTTCCTCTTTGGAAATTCTTGCAACTTTATCCTTATTAGGAACACCTGAACCGCTTTCAATTTTGCACGCCTTCTTTAGCAGCACTGCTGCAGGCGGAGTCTTCGTAATAAATGTGAAAGACCTGTCAGCATAAACTGAAATTATTACAGGAATTATCAGCCCTGCATCTTTGCTAGTTCTTTCATTGAACTCCTTGCAAAATCCCATTATGTTAACGCCATGCTGTCCTAAAGCTGGTCCAACCGGTGGAGCCGGAGTTGCTTTTCCCGCAGGAATCTGTAGTTTTACGTAGCCAATGATTTTTTTTGCCATGACTATTAGTCCACCTCCCAATTCTATTATGAAACCTGCCATATGCTTTCCGGCAGATTTCCATATAAATTATATATAACCAGCTGGTTATATATAAATCATATTCTGTTTCATTTTATTCTGTTTCATTTTCAGACGCACTTCACACTTTACAGCTTTTGTATCTGAGCAAGTTCCAATTCCACAGGGGTTTCCCTTCCGAACATGGATACCGATACTCGTACCTTTTTCTTTTCCATGTTTATTTCTTCCACTATCCCAATAAAATTCTCAAGCGGACCGGAAACAACCCTGACACTATCCCCTGCTTCATAATCAACTATTGGAGCAAATTCTTCAACACCCATAGCCTTTATTTCATCATCACTCAAAGGCACTGGTTTTGAGCCAGGCCCTACAAAACCTGTAACACCTCTGGTATTTCTTACAACATACCATGATTCATCCGTGATTATCATTTTTACAAGGACATAGCCAGGGAACACCTTTTTTAATGTAGCTTTTTTCTTGCCATCCTTTATTTCTATCTGCTCTTCCATTGGAACAACAATGTCAAGAATATAATCCTGCATATTCCTGTTCTCAACAATCTTCTCAAGATTGGCTTTAACTTTATTCTCATAACCAGAATAGGTATGAACTACATACCATTTTGCTTTTTCAGATATATCACTTTCCAGCATTAAAACTTGTGTCCTCCCTTTTTATTAAAACCACATAAAGCTTAATACAGGCATATTCATATAAACTGTGCCCGTATCAGATAAGCAGCTAAGCCTTGTGTTCTTCTAAACGAACAACAGCCCCACCAACTGTGATAAAAGCAGGTCCGCTATCCAAATTACAGCGCCTACCAGCAAGCAGGCAAGCAATACAGTAATAGTATTGTTTTTTAACTGTTTCCATGAGAGCCAGACAACTTTTTTCAGCTCTGTCCTTATTTCTTTAAAAAACCTTACTATACCTTTTCTAAATCTTTCAAACCTTGACACCTTTGCATTGTCAGCCATAACAACACGCAACTCCATTTAGTTTATTTTGTTTCTTTGTGTACAGTATGTTTATGACAGAATTTACAATATTTCTTCAATTCAATCCTGTCCGGGTCATTCTTCTTATTTTTCATAGTATGATAATTTCTTTGCTTGCAATCCATACATGCCAATGTAATTTTTACTCTCATATTTGCACCTCCAGCCCCTAGTGAATATAGCGCATGGAATTACTTGCCCAAGACATATCTTTTTTGCTTTTTTGCATAAAAAAAAAGACCTGCGCTATGAAGCATAAATAAATTTATCATAATTTTTAACCCGTGTCAAGGCTATTATACCTATTTTCAAAATATTCCTATTTTATTAGCCTTCTAAATATTGTCAATGAATAGGCACACCAGTGGCATTATCTACTCGTCTATCAGTTCATCAATTGCCGCACCCGGGGGTACTATTGGGAACACCTTGTCATCCCTGTCAATTTCAAAATTGATTACCACAGGCCTGTCTTTTAGCTCAAGTGCCCTTTTAATAGCATTGTCAACATCTTCGGGTTTTTCTACACTAATTCCAACTGCTCCGAAGGCTTCGGCCAGCGCAACAAAATCCGTACATCTATCCAGGGTAGTGCAGGAGAACCTTGATCCATAAAACAGTTCCTGCCACTGCCTGACCATTCCAAGAGCGTGGTTGTTGAGGATAGCTATAATTACGGGCAGCCTGTATTCTACCGCTGTCGCAAGCTCATTCATATTCATCCTGAAACTGCCATCGCCTGCAATGTTAATAACCCTTTTATCAGGCCTTCCAATCTGTGCGCCAATGCATGCCCCAAGGCCATACCCCATTGTCCCCAAGCCTCCTGAAGAAATAAACTGCCTTGGCGCAGAATACTTGTAAAACTGTGCTGCCCACAATTGGTTCTGCCCTACTTCAGTGGTTATAATTGCATCGCCCTTTGTCAATTCATAAATTCTCTCGACTATATAATGAGGCTTTAAAGAACCATTTTGTTCATACCTTAAAGGATATTCTGATTTCCATTTAGAAACCTTTTTGCTCCATTCTGTTAAATCCTTTTTATCAATTCTGCCGTTTATAATCTTTAAAATTCCTTTAATATTTCCCACCAATGGATAATGCACATCAACGTTCTTACCGACTTCGGCAGGATCAATATCAATATGCATAATCTCTGCTTTAGGGGCAAATTTCTTAACATTACTAATCACTCTGTCACTAAACCTGGTGCCTATTGCAATAATCAAGTCTGTTTCTGAAACTGCTGCATTTGATGCCCGGGTTCCGTGCATTCCTACCAGTCCCATGAATAGCCTGTGCTCGCCCGGGAATGAACCTAACCCCATAAGGGTTGTGGTGACAGGAATATCCGCCTTTTCGGCCAGTTCGAATACCTCCCTGCTCGCTCCGGCTATTGAGACGCCGCCCCCCGAAAAAATAACTGGCTTCTTTGAATTATTAATAATGCTGGCAGCCCTTTCTATCTCATCTTCAGATACCATCACAGGAATATCGGGAATATCCATTAAAGGTTTATTCTCAAACTCGGCTACCGCAGCAGTTACATCCTTGCATATATCTATAAGGACAGGGCCCGGCCTTCCTTCCCTAGCAATGAAAAAGGCCTCACGGATAATATCAGCAAGTTTATTTACATCCTTCACAATATAGTTATGCTTGGTTATTGGCATTGTTATCCCTGTAATATCAACTTCCTGAAAGGAGTCCTTACCCAACAGAGGGGTAGCAACCTGGCCTGTTATTGCTACAACAGGCACAGAATCCATATAGGCTGTTGCTATACCGGTTACCAGGTTGGTTGCACCAGGGCCGGATGTGGCAATGCATACTCCGACCTTTCCGGTTGCTCTGGCATAACCGTCTGCGGCATGTGAAGCTCCCTGTTCATGGGAAGTTAGGATGTGCCTTATACTGTCTCTGGATTTGTATAAAGCATCATATATATTCAATACGGCTCCCCCGGGGAAACCGAATATTGTATCCACTCCCTGTTCCTTCAGACATTCAATTACTATTTCTGCTCCTGTCAACTTCATAATGTTCCTCCATCCTATTTGAATACTGCTCCTGTACTTGCAGATGAAACCAATTTTGAATATCTTCCGAGATATCCTGATGAAATCTTCGGGGCAGGAGCCTTCCATTCAAGCATTCTGCTTTTAAGCTCTTCATCCGGAATTTCCAGCGCCAATTTGCCGTTGGGAATATCAATACTGATTGTATCGCCATCTTTTATTGCAGCAATTGGCCCACCTTCCATTGCTTCAGGAGATACATGGCCAATAGATGCGCCCCTGGAAGCTCCGGAAAACCGCCCATCCGTTATAAGAGCAACATCCTTGTCCAAACCCATTCCTGCAATAGCTGACGTAGGGCCAAGCATTTCCCTCATTCCCGGTCCACCTTTAGGCCCTTCATAGCGTATTACTACAATATCGCCTTTTACTATTTTACCAGCATATATAGCATCAATAGCCTTGTCCTCAGAATCAAACACCCTTGCAGGCCCCCTGTGCACAAGCATACTCGCATCAACTGCCGACCTCTTAACAACTGCTCCATCCGGGGCAATATTACCCTTCAGGACTGCTAATCCGCCTGTAGCACTGTATGGGTGGTCAACAGGCCTGATAACGTTATTGTCCAGTACTTCAACCTTGTCCAGGTTTTCACCGGTAGTTTTTCCTGTAACTGTCATAAGGTCAAGATGTAGAAGACTTTTCCTTGTCAGTTCCTTCATCACGGCCTGTACCCCACCTGCTGCATACAGGTCCTGGACGTGGTAAGGCCCTGCAGGGGCCAGTCTGCATAAATTCGGCACTTTAGCACTTATTTCATTAATGATATCCAGGTCAATTTCTATACCAAGCTCATGTGCAATTGCGGGAAGGTGTAGTACGGAATTTGTTGAACACCCGAGCGCCATATCTACAACAAGAGCATTTTCAAATGCTTCAGGTGTAAGTATGTCTTTTGGCCTGATATTCTTCCTGACCAGTTCCATTACCTGCATACCCGCCTTTTTCGCAAGCCTTATCCTCTCCGCATATACTGCGGGAATTGTTCCATTGCCAGGCAAACCCATTCCGAGCACTTCTGTGAGGCAATTCATGGAATTAGCCGTAAACATCCCGGAACATGAACCACAGCCCGGGCACGCATGATCCTCATATTCAATTACTTCTTCTTCTGATATTATCCCGGCTTTATAAGCGCCAACCGCTTCAAATACACTGTTGAGATCCAGGCTCTTCCCTTTGCGCACCAGTGAAAGCATTGGTCCTCCGCTGATTAATATGGAAGGCACATTTATTCTTGCAGCTGCCATAAGCATACCCGGAACAATCTTATCACAGTTTGGTATAAAAACCATTCCGTCAAAGCTGTGCGCCAGTCCCATTGCTTCACAAGAGTCCGCTATTAATTCCCTTGTAGCCAGGGAATACTTCATTCCCATATGTCCCATGGCAATTCCGTCACAAACACCAATAGCACCGAATTCAACAGGTGTTCCGCCGGCCATCCTGATACCTGCTTTAACTGCCTCAGCAATTTTGTCAAGATGTATATGTCCGGGTATAATTTCACTTTTTGCGTTGGCTATTCCTATTAATGGCCTATTTATTTCCTCATCGGTATAACCCATAGCCTTAAAAAGCGACCTGTGTGGTGCTTTTTCAATTCCTTTTTTTACTATATCACTTCTCATATTACTCTCCTCGCTTCCTTTACTCTGCAGTTGTAATCTGATATTTATATACAATTATGAAAATATTTTTGAACATGTAGCAATAGCCGGGCTGTCCCGGCTATTTTATGATTATTTTACTACATGTATAAGTTTTGTGTCCAGTGTTTTATAAAAAAAGCATAGATTCATTAAATATTTCTGGCAATAAAATAAAATACATTAATTTTCCTTAAAACATCCAGTTTACTTAAAACATCCAGTTTATAATAAAGTTGTTTTGATAGAAATAGTTTGCCAGAGTTGAGAGATTTATTGCATCAAAAACCTTCTGGAATTGGGGGGAAGTATTAAACAGTGCGAGCACCGCAAGCAATACGTATACCGTCAGCAAACCTTCAACTAACCCAAGCACAAACCCGCCCAATTTATCTGCCTGCTTTAAAACAGGCAGCATGAATATTCCTTTAAGTATAGCATGGATAAGTGCAAGTCCTATCCTGATTAATATATATAGTAAAGCCAAACTTATTATACTGATAATAATTGAGCTTAATTCATTGCTTATCAAATCTGTGGCTTTTCCCATGTCCATTACTGCAGATGCATCATCAACCCTGCCCAGCAGAATGCCCTTTAGGAATCCTGGCAGTGGAAGGCTGTCTACTACCGTCCCTGCAGCAGTTTGATGGCTCTGTCCAGCAATCTCCTGCACAAGGGGCTCTTTTTGCTGAAATGTATTCTTTATCACATATGCTTTCACCGCAGAAAAGAAATCTGTCTTCTCAAGTATTCCTGTCATTACCGGATAGAGCTTAACTGCAAAAAAAATAGAAATAAAAAAGGAGGCAATTTTAAATATGGTATTCACAAATCCGCTTGCCAGACCTGCAAGTCCAAAACCAATTATAATGGTAATAACAATTATATCAGCCCAGTTCACAGCTATCCTCCTATTCTTTTCACCTCAACACTGTTCTTTGTAACAATCACTGCCTCTAGCTTATTAATAAAATGCACATCCAGGATATCGACTTTAGAACCTGCTTTATATTTCAATGTTCCCTTTGTATCAATGAAATGTACTTCCCTGCCTGTATTCACAGCTATCAGTCCGCTATATGACTTAATGTTTTTCACCTTATCGCCAATAGGATACACTGCTGCCTGCTGTCCTTTTTTATTCAGAATTTCGACCATTACGCCGTTTCCTGCGTAATACCCGCTTTCACTTTTTCCCTCTGATGCAACAATAATAAATTTTCCCATACAAACATTGGAGCTGAATACCTTTTTAACAGCCCTGCTCCAGGCCTCTTCTCTGTCCCTGTCAAAACAAACAATGTGAGTATTGCCTACTGCCAATAAGGAGTCATCGTCCAAAAACCATATGGACGGAAAAACTACATCTTCCTTCATCACTGCAGCAAAGGGGTTATCATCCAAAAGCCTCGTAAATTCTATCTTTGATTTAACCGAAATGCCGGATGTATTAATGCTGTTAATAACTATTTCTTCCCCTGAGGGGCTAACCCCTGCGCTTAAAACAAAATTCTCAGCAATATTTATGTAAAACATCTCAACACCATAGGGGTCGTATACCTTTACTTTATTCTTGTATCCTTCAGCCTCCTGCACAAGGGTTACATATCCTTCCTTGCTGATGTCCGCATTAACTATTGCCGAATCTGTACTAACTTCCCATTTGAGGTTGCCGCCTTTAAATACCATTGAACTCCTTCCGCCAATATCAGCTACAAGCATTTCCGATCCGTTCAGTTTTATTAAAGGCTTATTAAAGGATATGTTCCTTGACCAGACTTCTTCGCCCCTGGTATTTATCCCCTTTATATACTCACTTGTACATTTGATTATCTGGCCTTTGTAAACACTAAATACCGTATAAGCCCTCTCATCATAATCCAGCTTAAGCAATTCACTGTTACCCGGTGTATTGTTCTCTTGTATAAAAGTGCTTACGATATACTCTTTCAAATTAAATCTTTCCAGATTAATATCCTCTGTTCTAAGATACGCCAAAAAAGCTACAACGGTTATAACAAAAACCAGCAGGAAAAACATAAAAACACTGGCTTTGCTACCGGACTTGCCACTTTTGATATCCTCATCTGCCATGGGTATCACCTGCGCTTTTGTATTTGTATTACTACATGCAATTAAGAAACAATGCCTTCCGGTGGTTATATTTTAACATAATAAATAGTCAAAAACACTATCTATTTTGCCTTGTAAAAATCTTTTTAACGCCTGTTATCAGTATTGCAAATACCATAAACATGCCGATATAACCAAAGGCAGGGTAGATAAAAGCTATAAGCTTAGAAAACCCAAGGCTGGAAAGAGGAATTACAATGGCACATAAAATTATTGCTGCCAGCCTTCTGCTAATTCTTATCCTGCCGCACACCCGGCTCAAAAAACCATAACCGTTTGCTGATGCTGACAGTAACATTGCCAGCCAAAGAATAAAGCTATAGAAATAGCTTATGTATACATTTGACTTCTTAATTGCATCAATCACTGGAATTTCATGTGTGAGACTATCCGGATGGTTCATTGAAATAACAACATTGATAACAAACGCAACCGCACACAGGGACAGCCCGCCAAGAACTCCTGCGAAAGTTCCCGTTTTTCTGGTTTTGAGGTATGGCAAAAGGCTGCACATTACTACTACAGAGGATATACTGTTATAGCTTACATACAATAAAGCAGAAAAAAACCAATTGTGTGTTATTGGGGTTATGTATACAGCAGCATTGAATACTGCAATACCTTTGAAAGCGATAATATAAAGCCCTGTGCAAATCATGCCTGTTATGAGTATCGGTGACACCACAGTGCTTAACGCCATAACACCCCTTATTCCAAATACCAGGACAAGCATGCAAATCAGGGACATTATTAGTATGCCGCACTTGAATGGCACTGAAAGCATATCCTCAAGAACCTTTCCTGCTCCCGCAATCATAATGCTGAATACTGAAAGCATGAATACTGACACCGCTATCTCCATAAACCAGCCTATCCCCCATCCTACCATGGGAAAAAGGAGTTCTTCATAACTTTGTATCCTTTCGCAAAACACCTTGTCGAGTACTATACATCCTATAGCAGAAAACAGCAGTCCAGCTAAAATTAAGCCGTATAATCCTCCGTTGTAATACCTGGAAAAAAACTGCACAATTTCCCTTCCGGAAGCAAAGCCTGCACCTATTATTGTTGCCATATATATACTTGCAACTTTTATAATATTACTGATTTCTTTTCTCAAATAAAACAGCCCCCATAAAGTGAGGGGACACACCTATTACGAGCAAGAGGTATCCTTTTGCGTTGAGCAATGTGTCCCCAATAAATACTTATACAACGCTTTAAAGGCTGCTGATGCAAGTACAGATGAAAGCTTATTGCTGGAAGCAACTAACTTTCATCTGTAAATAAAAGCCTTTATTGCTTTGTATATTACAATTCTATGAGGGAACTGATTTACTTATTATTCATATAGTGCAAATAGTGCAAAAAACTGTTATTCACTTTCCTTTGATTTCTCAATTGCTTCTTTTAAATCCGACCATGCCTTTCTGATACCATCAGGCTTGTCAAACTCTTCCCTGTCCACAATAACTCCGGTGTACTCGCCATTTCTCATAACATAATAATACCTGTCATTCTTTGGTATGAATTCTACCTTCATCTTGCCGGGGGCCTTCTTCAGATGATAGGTAAATGCTATTTTAGACTTTCCTTGGGGCTGCGCATCCATTTCCACTTCGCTTATTACAACACCGATAGCGCCTCCATAAAACTTTCTGAACAACCCATCACCATCATCAACCTTCCCGCTTGTAACATCCACACCATTGACTACAAATTTTTCATATTCTTTATCATTTTCTTCATAACTTGTAATATCTGAAATGATTTTTTCTCCGTCCATCTCTACTATAAGCTGCTCAACATCATCAATGTTCACAATATATGCAAATGCATCCACAATTTCCTTTAATGGTTTATCAAGGATATCAAGGGAAGACTCAGTAACAGTAAGCACTTCATTACCGTCTTCAAACATTGCAAAAACTTCTGAGCCTTTGACTTTCGGCTTTCCAATCAATAATCTGACATTACCTTCGGTGGTTTCTACCCCCAGTACATAATGAGGGCTGTCCAAACCATATTGAGCCAGATCCTGTGGATCTTTTTCAATAAAGTCCACTATCCTGGTATTAATCATTGCATCAATCAGTGAATACACGGAATAGTAGCTAGCTTCACCTTCTAACGGCTCAATCATCTTCCACTTAGTTTCATCCACCTTCTTTGCTGAAAAAACAGTCTGCCCTCCGCGTTCCATAGAAGCAAATGATACATTTTCTTTCTCTACAGCCAGTATAGTCTTATCCCTCAGGTCTTTTTCGCTGCATTTAAGCTTTCTTCCGTCATAGGCGCTGATAACATAAACACGGCCTTCATCTTTCTTTTTTACATAATAACCCTGTTTCGTAAAAGTTTCATTTCCAATTAGTATAGTATTCTCAGTACCATCCCTCATCTTTGCCGCAATCTCAACAGGGTTGTCAAACCCATATTGGGCAGGGTCTGATACATTGTCCTCAACAACCTTATCCGACTCAAGGCTTGCCAGTGTCCAACTTATACTTTCAACTGCATTCTTATCTGCTCTCAAGCCCTCCGGGTAAGAAAAATCCCAATCCTCATCCTGTTTGCTCAAAACAAGCTTTTCGTCATTGTTCCGTATTGTAATCTCAACCATTTCTTTACTGTCAAGTTCAAGTATTTTTACAGTTTCATCAGCATCTTTCACTAATGAGTCTTTATTTCCCGCATTTTTTACAAGCAGAAAATACGCTCCTCCCAGAAGTGCCAATACTACTGCCAGAATAATAACAGTTTTAAATGATTTCATAAGTGCCGCCTCCTCAAATACACCATCAAACCTGCTGCAAGAATAATAAGCGGAAGTATTACAATCACCAGTATACTTACAACCCTTGCCTGAACGGCGTTTATTGCAAGCACGTTTTGCTGGTACATCTTTGGAGCTATAGATACCGAAGTTGATTTATCCTGCATCCAGTTTACTGCTGTGAGGAAAAATATCATACCGTTCTGGGAATAAGGCCCATATAAATTTACCGATTCATCATTAATGAAGCTTGCATTGCCCAATACCAATAATTTAGTGGGTTTTGCATCGCCAACATATGAAACGGAAATTGCAAGATCCAATGGCCCTGGTATATCCTGCCCCCTGGATTGGTCAATTTGTTCACCTATTGCCTGGTCACTGGTTTTAAGCAGTGATGTGACATTTAAATGTGTTTTTTTGTTTTTGAGGATATTAAGGCTTCTGGACTTCGGCACTATCATGTTAAAAGGCTCAGAAATTATTTCATTGGTCTCCATTACGGGCAAAATATCATAGGGGTTTCCCGGCACATGCCTCTGTCCATCCATCTCTTTTACTTTATCGTGATTAAGCGACACATTGTACTCAGCAAGCAGGTTTTTAAACTGGGTAAATTCAGGGTCTTCTTCAAGTGAGTCAAACATAAATATAGCCTTCCCGCCTCCATCAAGGTAGTCCCTTATCTTATCCTTCTCCTCTTCAAGGAGGTCTTCCTTCGGCGACATTACCATCATTATATCCGCGTCCTCTGGAACGCTTTGCTCAGTAAGAAGGCTTAGCGTTTTAATATCATAGTTATTCATACTCATATATTGTTTAAAAATCTCATATCCATTATTGATGTTTTCTTCCCCATGACCCTCTGTAAAGTATAGTACCGGAGTCTTAGCCGCAGATACATACTTGATTGCTCCGGTAAAGCTTTGCTCCGCATTGGAACCAATGTTTACCATGGAGAAAGTCTGCTGGTTGAACGTACTCTGTATTAAATCACTTTTTGAGAGCTTTCTGAGTTTACTGCCACTCAATACAACAAAGTCTCCCATTTTAATATCATTTATGCTTTCCGGATCAATATTTTTAAGAAAACCCGGGTTTTTATCAGGATCAACATATTCCACCGCAACCTTTGGATAGCTGTTATATTGTTCAAGCAAAGCTATAAGCTCTTCATAATCAGAGTCGCTGCCTATTTTTGCATCATCAAACAGCCCATATATAGTAACTTCTCTCTCAAGGTTTTGCAATATATCCTTTGAAACATCCCCCAGTGAATAAAGCTTGTTCGGGGTCAGATCCAACCTGAAAGTAGTATTGAATATTGAGGGAAGCGAACCAACCAAAAGGTTCACCAAAACAGCAATAGCAATTACAACAACAGTCAACGAAATAGATATTGAACCATATTTTATAGTTCTTTTGTTAATATTTTTAAAGATACTTTTCAGCTTTTCCATTTTGATCACCCCTGACTCCAACGTCTTTTTTCTATTACTCTGGTAGTAAGGAACAAGAATACCGCTATAAAACTCAAATAGTAAACAACAGGGCTTAAAGCAAGTATTCCCTGGTTAAATTCTTCATACCTTGACATTAGTGAAAACCAATTCAATACCTTGGCTCCGAATCCACCAACTACTCCTGCCAAAGCATCAGCAATCCACATAACCAAAAGGCTTGCAAAACCTATTATTACTGCAACAACCTGATTCTCAGTCAGTGATGATGCAAACTCTCCTACTGCAATAAATGATGCACCTAAAAGAACAAACCCAATATATCCTCCAACAAGCTGGACTGTAAACTTAGCTCCAAACAGCAACAGTATAACAGGATAAATAAATGTTATACAGGTCATTATCAGAAAAACACAAAGTGAAGCAAGATATTTACCCATTACTATTCCTGTAATGCTTACAGGCGAAGTCACAAGCAAAACCTCGGTGCCGTTTTTCCTGTCCTCAGCTATCAGCCTCATGGTTAAAACCGGAATAACAAATATCAGTATAAAACCCATCGTAGGAAGATTGTATGTGAAATCTCCCATACGGTAAAACAAAAATGGAGTAAAAAATATCGATGTTAGAAGTATAAACAGCCCTATAACAATGTAGGCGATAGGTGAATTAAAATATGATCTGAATTCCTTTAAAAAAATTGCTCCCATCTTATTCTACCTCCTTTTCCTGAGTAGTAAGGTGAAGGAATATGTCTTCCAGTGTCATATCAAGGGACTTCATCTCAATAATCGGATACCCGGCTTCTGCCATGGCAAAGAAGATGGGGCGCCTTACATCCACTTCCTTGTCACATTCAACTATATAATTTATTACATCTTTGTCCTTTTTAATATTGGCTTCTATATATCTAACTCCGTATATATCCTTTATACGCCCTAAGACTGAGCTTTTGGGGCCTGCAATACTTAAGGAAAGCCTGGAAACCGACTCGAAAACCTTTGAAAGGTTTTCCGGTGTATCTATAGCAGCTATTTCACCTTTATTAATTATAACCACTCTCTCACATACAGCACTTACTTCCGGCAGAATGTGTGAACTGAGTATTATTGTATGCTCCTTTCCAAGAGCTTTTATCAGGTTCCTTATTTCTATTATCTGTTTGGGGTCAAGACCTACAGTAGGCTCGTCCAATATAAGAACTTCAGGGTTCCCTATAAGGGCTTGTGCAAGGCCGACTCTCTGTTTGTAACCCTTTGAGAGGTTTTTTATCAGCCTGTCACGGTGGTCGCCAATTTTGACAAGCTCCATTATATCAGTAATCTGGGCCTTTCTTTGTTTTCTGTCAACCATTTTCAGATCACTGACAAACTTCAAATATTCAATCACTGTCATATCCATATATACGGGCGGTAATTCCGGCAGATAGCCTACACGCTTCTTTACTTCTATAGGCTCGTCCATAATATCATACCCGCATACCTTTACTGTTCCTTCACTTGAAGGAATGTAACCAGTTATTATATTCATCGTTGTTGATTTCCCTGCTCCATTTGGGCCGAGAAAGCCAAGAATTTCGCCTTTTTCCACAGTAAAATTAAGGTTGCTGACAGCCTTAATATGACCGTAGAGTTTGGTCAAATTCTGAATTTCTATCATTATATTCCCCCCTGTATTGTAAAGTGATCCTGCCCTTTCAAGTATACCCTTAATGATTATACACCAATTTTATTATTATTAATACTTTTTAATAAATTATGAACAATTTGTAAATTCCCGTCCTATCATCTCCTTCTGCGCCAGAAAAAACTGGTACCAACAGGGCCAAGGGCAGAAAATCCGCTTATTAAAGCCCATTCGTTTATTGACAGTGGAGCTGTCTTAAATACAGGCTGCATAAATGGCAGGTAAACTGCTGATAATATCATTATAATAGAACACATTACTGCCGTCACAAGGTATATATTACTAAATATATTAATTTCAAAAATATTCTTCCGTTCTGACTTGCATTCAAAAACATGTATAAGCTGTGTCATAACCAAGGTAACAAAAGCACCCGTCCTTGCCATGGTGATATCCCCTGAAAAGTGCAGGATACTTATGAACACAGCCAGGGTGCTTATGCTCAATAAAACTCCCCTGAAAACAATCAGGCCTGCCAATCCGTTTGAAAAGATGCTTTCCTTTGAACTTCTGGGGGGCCTCATCATAATATCCTTTTCCGCAGGCTCAAGTCCGAGGGCAATAGCAGGCAGGCCGTCAGTAACCAGGTTTACCCATAAAATCTGTATTGGGAGAAGCGGTATTGGCAAGCCAACCAGCATACCCAGAAACATAGTCAGTACTTCACCAATATTGCATGCCAGAAGATACCTGATGAATTTTCTTATATTGCTGTAAATCACTCTTCCTTCCTCAATAGCACCAACTATTGTTGCAAAATTGTCATCCATTAGTATCATTGACGAAGCTTCTTTTGTTACATCCGTCCCTGTTATACCCATGGAGACACCTATATCAGCCTCTTTGACAGCTGGGGCATCATTAACCCCGTCACCTGTCATCGCTACAATATGACCAAGCTTTTTTAATACTCTTACTATGGCTAATTTATGTTTCGGGGATACCCTGGCATAAACCGATACTTTTTGGGCTACACCGGCAAGTTTTGTTTCATCCATTTTATCCAGTTCCATGCCTGTTAGCACCATGTCCCCTTTCTGGTATATATCCAGCTCTTTTGCTATGGCAGAGGCGGTAATCTTGTGATCTCCCGTTATCATCACCGGCTTTATTCCTGCCATTATGCATTTACGCACAGCATCCTTCACTTCTTTTCTTGGAGGGTCAATCATGCCTATCAGGCCAACAAATGTTAAGCCTTCTTCCAGTCCTTCCTTATTATTGATCCCGGATTCAAGTTTTTTACAGGCGAACCCCAGCACTCTTAAAGCATCTCCCGCCATACTGTCATTGGCTTTCATTATGCTTCTTCTAAAGGCCGGGTTAATGTTGTCTATTCCTTCCGAACCGTATATTTTCACGCACTTGTTTATGATTACATCAGGAGCCCCTTTTGTAAATACATAAGTATCCCCCCTGTTGTTATTACAAATAACCGACATACATTTCCTGTCTGAATCAAAAGGTATTTCGTCTATCCTGGAATATAAGCCGTTAAGCACGTTTTCTTCCAGGCCTGCCTTGGCTGCCGCTATCAGAAGTGCTCCTTCGGTGGGGTCACCATTTATTTCATATCTTGTATTGCCTGAAGCCTTTTTTCTCATCCTGCCAAAGATACTCTTTGTTTCTCCGGCAGCAGCTGATATCACTGCATTGTTGCACACTGCCCCTATTTCCAGTGCAAGCCTTACAGCACTTATCTTCAAAGGGTTTATCCGCCTCTGCCCGCTGGTGAAACTCCCCTGTATACTGTTGCTGCCACCTTCAACTTCAACCATTCTTTCTGCGGCATATATCTTTCTAACAGTCATTCTGTTTTCAGTCAATGTCCCCGTTTTATCCGAGCATATTATACTTGCACAACCAAGGGTTTCAACAGCAGGAAGCTTCCTTATCAGCGCATTCCTTCTAATCATCCTTTGCACTCCCAGAGCAAGCGCTATGGTTACAATGGCAGGTAAACCTTCAGGTATTGCAGCCACAGCAAGACTTATACCTGCCAGCAGCATTGTAAATAACTCTTCACCCCTCAGAATACCGGTTACCGTGACAATGCCGCATATAGCAAGGCATCCGTATACAATGTATTTACCAAGATGGTCCAGCCTCTTCTGAAGTGGTGTCTGCTCATCATCAATACTCTGTATCATATCAGCTATCCGTCCCATTTCGGTCAACATACCAGTACTGTTGACAATAGCCTTACCCTTTCCATTTGTCACAATTGTTCCCATATAAATGGAATGCTTATGTGTCCCTGACTTTGAATCCTTTCCGTCTATATCTGCAGCTTTTTCAACTGGAACTGATTCCCCGGTCAGCAGGGATTCATCCACCTGCAAGCCGTTTGACTCTATAAGGATAGAATCAGCAGGCACTCTGTCCCCAGCCTCAAGCAAAATCAGGTCTCCGGGAACAACTTCCGAAGCAGGTACTTCTTTATACTTCCCATCCCTTATTACTTTGGCCGTAGGGGCGGCCAGTTCCTTTAAGGCCTCCATTGTTCTTTCTGTCCTGTATTCCTGGATGAACCCAAGTATACCGTTGACTATTACTATCGAAATGATTGCTGCAGCCTCTGTCACCTCACCCATTACAATAGATATTACCGTTGAAGCCAGAAGGATTAATATCATAAAATCTGTGAATTGCTCCAAAAGTATTTTAATTGGTGGCACTTTCCTTATGTTTGATATAAGGTTCAGTCCATATTTTTCAAGTCTTCTCCGTACTTCATTTTCACTTAATCCTGTTTCGTGTTTGCTGGTTCCTTGATTTCTGCTTCCTATAGTTTTTTTATCTATGGATTGTAATAACCCCAATACATATCACTCCTCTCTTCTCCACGTCCTATTCATATTCAAAAAATGGACACTTTAGACCTTGCGCTTTTATGATTAACATATAGAACTGAATCTTCATATAATGTAAAAGCGTTTTATTCTAATTCATCAGAGGAGAATACCGGAATGATATTCTACATAATCATACTTGCAATATCATTGAGCATTGATGCCCTTGGTGCCGGGATAATTTACGGAATGAGGAATATAAAAATACCTTTCATATCTGAGATTACCATATGTGTTTTTTCCATTGTATACACCAGTATCGCACTAATTGCAGGCAAATCCCTGTATAATGCCCTGTCTCCGCTAATATCCAGGGCAATAGGGGTTATAATCCTGACAGCCATGGGAATATGGATAGTGGTACAATCATTGTTAAAGGAAGATATCAATAACAGAAAAAGCAGGGCAAAGGCAGCTAAAGACAGGGAGACTCTTTTCAAACTGGTTATAAAGTCCCTGGGTATAACCATACAGGTCATTAAAAACCCTGCCCGGGGTGATATAGACAAATCAGGAATAATTGATATAAAAGAATCTCTGCTCCTTGGCCTGGCATTGTCTGTTGATGCAATCGGAGTTGGAATAGGAAGTGTGCTCGCAGGCTTCCGGTCAGCATTACTTCCCTTAATGGTTGGCCTTTTTCAGCTAATATTCCTTTATTCAGGTGCTTGCCTTGGAAAAAAGTTTTCATCAGTGGGCAAGGCCAACCGGAAGGCACTGTCACTGCTGCCTGGATTTATCTTGATTTTTCTTGCAATACTAAGACTCTTTTGAAATAAGGTGCGCAGTAACAGGAAAAAGCACTACTCAACACCAAGCACCCTTATGTTTTCAACAAAGGGATCTACCGTACCCTGTAGTTCACACTTCTGTTCTTTTAGAAGCTTAATATAATCTATAACATCTTTGGTAATCCGCTCTCCCATACAGATAACCGGAATTCCCGGCGGATATGCCATTACCATCTCCCCGGCTATCTCTCCTTCCGAATGATCCAGCGGTATAGTTTTCTTTGGACTGTAGAAAGCATCTCTTGGTGTAACTATCATCTTAGGATGCTCCAAAACAGGGGTAGCATTTTTCAGTTCTATCCTGTCAGATTTTAAAGCTATATCTTTTAAAGCATTTATCAAAGCTTCAAGGTTTTCCTTTGTATCTCCTATGCTAACTATTGCAAGTATATTGTACAGGTCTGACAACTCAATTTGAATGTTGTATTCCTTCCTGAGCTTAGCTTCCATCTGATATCCTGTATATCCAAGTCCTCTCACATTTATTCCCAACTTTGTCTCATCAAAGTCATAACATCCAGGAGTCCCAATAAGTTCCTTACTAAAAGCATATAACCCGTCAATTTTATTAATTTCATCCCTTGCCCATCTTACAAGCTGAAGTGTACCCTCCAGCATGTCACTCCCCCTGGTTGCAAGCTGTTTCCTTGCAATATCCAACGAACACATTAGAAGATACGATGCACTGGTTGTAAAACTGAGGCTTAATACTTCCTTAACCTTTTCAGGTAAAATCAGATTGCTTCTTAATAGAAGCACAGAACTTTGTGTTAAAGATCCTGATGTTTTATGCATGCTTGCTGCACTCATGTCTGCTCCCACTTCCATAGCAGTGAGCGGGAAATCATCGTGGAAGGACATATGCGCGCCATGCGCTTCGTCCACAATAACAGCCATATCATGTACGTGGGCTATTCTAACAATAGACTTCAGATCAGAAGCTACACCGTAGTACGTAGGATTGATTAAAAAAACCGCCTTAGCATGGGGATGATCCTTTATTGTCTTTTTAAAACTTTCTACTGTAATCCCCATTGCAATACCCAGATTTCCATTAATCTCAGGTTGGATATACACAGGCATTGCACCGCTCAGTATTATTCCGCCTATGGTTGATTTATGGGCATTCCTTGGAATAATTATTTGTTCGCCCGGCTGACAGGCACTCATCATCATCGCCTGTACACCTGCAGTAGTCCCATTTACCAGGAAATAGGCCTCCTCTGCTCCAAATGCTTTTGCCATTAGCTTTTGGGACTCGCTGATAACACCTGTCGGGCTGTTTGCATAATCCAGATCCTCCATGCCGTTGGCATCCATCTGCAGCGCTCGTTCGCCTATGTATTCCCTCAACTCGTCGATACCCCTCCCCTGTTTATGTCCCGGGACATGAAAGGGTATAACATTGCTGTCTATGTATTTCTTCACCGCATCAAACAGCGGCGTTCTCATTTGGTCAATTTTGCTCAATAAGGCAGCCTCCCTTAAAAAATAAGTCGCATTATTTTAATATATTGCATTATAGGGAAACTCCCTTCAAATGTCAATTGTTTTCTTACTACTCTTCACTAACCTCTATTACACCTTCCACTCCATGTAATTCATTAATAACAATGTTTTTCTTTGAATTCTGCATTTTTAATACAAATTTTACTAAAAGGCTTTCCTCTGTTTTATCATTAGCAAACTCGATAGTCCTTATTTTAATACCATACTTTTCAAATATACTGCTCAGTGCGCCTATCTGCCCTTCCCGGTTAACTGATTTTATATAAATAACTTTCCATCGTTTATTCCTTCCTAAATAAGATTCTATCTTCTTAAGAACAATTAATGTGATTATAATAATACCTGCGGCACATACAGCCCCTGAATAAAAACCGATTCCTGCTGCAAGGCCGACACAGGCGACAGCCCACAAACTGGCTGCCGTTGTCAATCCTCTTACATTGATGCCCTCACGAATTATTGTTCCTGCTCCCAGAAATCCGATTCCGCTTATCACTTGTGCTCCTAACCTTGCGGGATCAATATTGTTCTGTGGGTATGTCCTGAAAATATAGTCCGAGGTTATCATAGCAACAGCAGCCCCAACACAAACAAGTATGTGGGTTCTGAAACCTGCAGGCCTGTTTGTTTGTTCCCTCTCATATCCAATAATCCCTCCAAGAACAGCGGCAAGCAGTAATCTAATTAGTATAGTCACATAAAAATTCATTTTTCCCCTCCAGCATAAATACAAATTTTAATTATTATATTCATATTTGTAAGCCACTATGCTGCTGTTCTCTTTCTTCCACGAATGGTAGGTATCAATTTCCTTCAAATTCTTTTCCAGTACCTTCCACACCTGCTGTTCTTCGTTCCCTCTTGCCCATGCGGCTGTACCTGCCAATTTGTACTTATGGACCAGTGATGATTTTAAGTTTATCGAATTCTCATCCTCCAACCACATTTTATACATAGATCCTTCCTTTTCAAACTCTGTGTAAAATTGCCCGCTTTCTTCATCCCATACCACATTTGCATTGTTCTCCTGAATTATCCTCCTTGCACCTCCCATCGAAAGTGCCGAAGGATTTGATACCACAATATTACCATTTTCATCAGGCCTTTCAACCCATAACCGGATATAAAAGGGCAGACCCAGAAGAAGCTTTTCCGCAGGAACCATTTCCAGTATTCTTTTAACCTTTGCTTCAACCCAAGAAAGTTGAGCTACCGACCCTGCTTTAGGGCTAGTACTCCAGTGCTGGTCATAAGTCATTACGGCTATATAATCCACAGCTTCACCAAGAGCCTTAAAGTCATAGCACCTGGAATAATTGTTGCTGCCATCAGGAACTCCTACATCCATTGACACCACCATGCCCTGTTCTTTAAAAAAAGGGGTAATTTCTCTGACAAATTGGGTTAAAGCATCCCTGTCCTCCAAATTGATATTTTCAAAATCGATGTTAATTCCATCCAGCTTATAAAGAGCAGCATAGGCAAGTGTTTCTTTTATTATGTTATCCCTTGCATCGGTATTATTGAGTATTTTATGGGTCAGCTCAGGATTTCCAAAATCATTGCTTAAAAGAGCCCACACCTTATAACCGTTACTGTGAGCCCATTCAACATATCTGGCATCTGCCCTGTTTAACACTTTTCCATTTTCATTAATAATCTGAAACCATGTAGGCGATATAACGTCCAGTCCGTTCATTTTGCCTATACTTGCCAAGTCAGGCCTGCCTGAATACATCATATCCCATACAAGGTTAATTTTTCCCTTGTCCGGCCTCCATGCCCTATCACTTTCAGCTTGCTCGAAAGGGACACTGTTATCGGTTACCCACCTTACTACAACAAACTTCTTTTCAATGAAGCCTATTATGCCTTCACTTGTCCTGACTTTCAACCATTTATCGTATTCTTCAAAAACCCTCAGTGTCCTGTCTTCTTCCTCATTATTCAACTTTTTTAAAACAGGGTGTTTTATTGAGCGGCCTGTTCTTATTACAGCCTTGTCAGATATAGGCTCTGCTGTCTGCTTCATCCTGTTTTTGTAATCGATTATTATTACATTATTATCCTCTAAATATGATATTTCTATATTATAAAAATCGCTTAAAAATTCAATAGGGATATAAACCAGGTTGTCTTGTTCAAATGCAGGGATATTTAACCTCACAGGCTCATTATTCACAAGTGCCTCAAGTTTATCCGTTTTCATCCTGATAACCCTGTCTTTGGTTGTAACTGTTATTTTTTTAAGCTCGTCATCCCAGTATATATATGGGTCGAAATATTTTTTTACCAAATCCACAGGCAAAAGTATCTCGCCATCTTCTATCCTGGCTCCATGTCCGGAGTCCGCATACACCCCTTCAATGACAAGATTCAGTTCCCCTTCGCTGAATGCAGGAACAACTGTTTCATTTGGCATAAGTAGATATCGGTAGGCCGCATACCCCATTGCCCCCACAGTGAATAATATAAACAATACTAAAAAAACAATCAATATGCCCCTCTTCAATTTCTGCCTCCATACTAGAATTTCTCTCTTTTCCATATTATACTATGTTATTCGCCATAAAATCTTAAAAATTTATGAAAATTTAACATAAAGCCTTAAAAATTTATAACAATTAATAAATAAGGCATATTTTCTACGTATGACATTTATTGAGTAATGAGCATTGTGGAGAGGCTGTAAATTCAACCTTCTTATTAAATTTGATATTATTCTGCGAGTTTTATTTGACATTAAGGCTGAACACTACAGGCTCTTAAGCCTGAAGCATCCGTTCCTGGAAGCATTTTCTTCATATAATGTATATGTACACTCATTAATCAGCCTCTTAGACTCGGAACATCAGTACATGGAATAATGTGGGGTCATGTAGAGAATTTACTATTTAACGGAATAATATGGGGTCATACATAAAATATGAGCCCCTTTTTATCCAAATTTTACACAGCTTTCTATTCGAATACTTTTCTTGGAATAAAAGTTTTAAAAGACCTGATCATCCTCTCATCCGGCTCAAAGAAAACCGCTGTCCTTTCCCCCTTATAGTTTAGCGTCACAAAAAATATATCTTCGGAATCCATTGAACTTACTGCTTCAATACGCTTTACTATATTGCCCAGCTGGCCGGCTTTATCCCTGTTGGTTTTTAACCTGGCCACAATCTCAAAATCCTTGCAATTGGCGCTGAATATCCTTTTCCTTTTCCTCCGGGCAATAATGGTATCAATGTCTAGATCGCCATTAGTTACGGCATACTCATATTCAATACTTCTTGACGTAATCAACCTGTAATCAATGTATATCAGCCCTACTGCAATAATAGGTGTAAAAGTATTAACTAAAGGTATTCTGGTAACAACAGGTATTAGAATAATTGTTGCTAAAACCAAACCGGCTGCTATTAAAAAATCCTTTACAGTCCTTCTTTTTGCGACAATTTTTTCGATAAATGTGTCCACTTATGTATCCTCCCATACTTTTCCGATACTTGGTTCATTGCCCTTCCATTAATTCTACCATATAGGTGCTGCCTGAGCAAATAGTACTTAAGCGAGCCAAGTCAAATATAGCCTGTTTGAGACGAACCGGCTGCGGACATCTGTACCTCCATGCCTGATAAGTATAAAAAATCCAGAGAATAACTTTTTATGGTCATCCTCTGGAAATCATCAATACTTTATTTTACTTGAGCCCCACCCCAACAATTGACGTAGAGCCAAAAAAATGCCGTGTGGACAAACTCCACACAGCATTTTACTCATCAAACATATTTCAGTGGACCTTAGTACATCCCACCTGGCATTCCACCCGGCATTCCGCCTCCGCCCGGCATTGCTGCTTCTTTTTCGGGTATATCGGAAACTATGCTTTCAGTAGTAATTACCATTGAAGCTATGGATGCAGCATTCTGAAGAGCAGTTCTTGTAACCTTTGTAGGATCCACAATACCCTTCTCAATCATATTTACATATTGGTTGGTAAGTACATCATAACCTGTACCAGCAGCGCTGTTCTTTACTCCTTCAACCACAACTGAACCTTCCATTCCAGCATTCGCTGCTATCTGTCTTACAGGTTCTTCAAGAGCTTTGACAATAATCCTTACACCGGTTCTTTCGTCGCCGGAAGTGGAATCAATAAGTTTTGCAACCTTATCTATAACATTAATGTATGCAGTTCCTCCACCGGATACGATACCTTCCTCTACAGCAGCCCTTGTTGCTGCAAGAGCATCTTCTATCCTCAGCTTCTTTTCCTTCATCTCTGTCTCTGTAGCAGCACCAACCTGGATAACAGCTACACCACCAGATAACTTGGCCAGTCTCTCCTGCAGTTTTTCCTTATCAAATTCAGAAGTAGTTTCTTCGATCTGTGCTTTTATTGAAGCAATCCTATTCTTAATTTCTTTGCTGTCTCCTGCACCATCAACAATTATTGTGTTTTCTTTCTGTACCTTAACCTGTCTTGCCCTTCCAAGCATACTAATTTTTGCATCCTTGAGGTCAAGTCCAAGTTCTTCAGTTATTACCTGTCCTCCGGTCAATATTGCAATATCCTGGAGCATAGCTTTCCTTCTGTCACCAAAGCCAGGAGCCTTAACCGCTACGCATGTAAATGTTCCCCTCAGTTTATTAACAACTAGTGTTGCAAGGGCTTCGCCTTCAACATCTTCCGCAATTATCAGGAGTTTCTTTCCCTGCTGTACAATTTGCTCAAGAATGGGCAGAACTTCCTGAACGTTACTTATCTTCTTGTCAGTAATCAAAATATATGGATCATCAAGCACTGCTTCCATTTTATCAGTATCGGTAACCATGTATGCAGACAGATATCCCCTGTCAAATTGCATACCCTCAACGATTTCCAGGTTTGTTCCCATTGTCTTTGATTCTTCAACTGTGATAACGCCGTCATTAGTTACCTTTTCCATAGCATCAGCTATTAAATTGCCTATATCATCATCATTGGCAGATATGGAAGCAACTCTTGCAATATCTTCCTTTCCCTTTACTTTACGGCTGTTCTCCTTTATAGCATCAACTGCAACATCAACTGCTTTCGCAATACCCTTTTTAACTATCATAGGATTGGCTCCGGCAGCAACGTTTTTCAGGCCTTCTCTGATTATTGCCTGTGCAAGCAAAGTAGCGGTTGTTGTACCGTCACCGGCTACATCATTTGTCTTTGTTGCCACTTCCTTGACAAGCTGGGCACCCATATTTTCAAACTTATCTTCCAGTTCAATTTCCTTTGCTATTGTTACACCGTCATTTGTAATTACTGGTGAACCAAATTTTTTGTCCAGAACTACATTCCTTCCCTTTGGTCCGAGAGTAACCTTTACTGTATCTGCTAACTTGTTGACGCCTCTTTCCAGAGCACGCCTGGCATCTTCACTGAATTTTATTTCCTTTGCCATAATATATCCTCCTTCATGATCCTTAATATTTCACTCTGTCCGGTAACAAACACGATTATTCAACTATTGCAAGGATGTCACTCTGTTTCAGAATTGTGTATTCTTCGTTGTCCAGCTTAACTTCAGTACCGGAATATTTGCTGATAAGCACCTTATCTCCAACCTTTACTTCCATCTTTACTTCCTTGCCGTCTACTATTCCACCAGGCCCTACAGCAATAATTTCTGCTACCTGGGGTTTCTCTTTTGCTGAACCAGGTAGTACTATACCGCTTTTTGTAGTTTCTTCAGTTTCCAGCATTTTAATAACTACTCTTTCACCTAAAGGCTTTATTGTCATACAAATACCTCCTCTTTAAGTAATTAAACTTTATTAGCACTCACTTTAAGTGAGTGCTAATTACATAATTATATTAATATATTTACCATTTTAAAATCAAATATGCGTTTTTTATAAATTTTTAGATTATAAGGGAATTTAGGCCACTTTTCTTCCATATTGATGAATTTTCATCGTTTTTTATCGCTTTTCAGCTTTTTCCTCTTGAAAAGTTTCTTTTCAAGCATTAAGTGCCTTAAAAATCTTCCGTCTTATTACTTCCTTCATATTGACCTTGGAAAAAGCCTTTTTTAAAAACTGGATGGATTCATCTTTAGTATTGAGATTCAACCTGGATATCACATCAAGATGGTCATTGCACTCATCTGCCATATTCTTGTAACCGTAAAACATAGCTAATGTACAATGGGCAAATGCATTATCATCTTCCATTTTAAGGACACTGCCTGCCAGGCTGATTGCTCTGTCTACATTGCTGCTGAAAAATGACGTCAAAGCCAGGTAATTCCTTGCAGGAATGTGAAACGGATCAATTTCTATTATCTCTTCAAACTTTACACATGCTTTGTCATACATTTCATCGCTTAAAAACTCTTTTCCCTGCTTGAGCAGCCTGGCAATTTTTCTGGAGTTTTTTTTGCCGGTTCCGGCGTCTTCAAATATTTGCAGGTAATACAGTATATCATAGGCAGCTTCAACAAACTCGCCCTCTTCTACAGAATATACGTATTTCTCCAAGTACTCTTTTGCCTTTTCCAATTCACCCAGATCAAAATAGTTACAGGCAATCCCAAAATAACATTCAGTTAAGGTAGGATCTATATTTTTAATAATAAACATCAGACTATTATTTGATTCTTCACTCTGTTTCAACTCTGCCTGGACACATGCAAGATGAAAACGGTAATCAGCATTGAAAGGCTCCTGCTTTACCGCTTCCTCCATGAACCTTAGGGATTTGGTGTAATCTTTTCTGTTTCCATATTTCAGGCCAATATTGAAAAAGATTCCCGGATCCCTTCTATACTGCAGTGTTTTGCTTGTATTCTTATCAGCCAAATCTTCCACCTCATAAAAAAATTTAAACATCTCTAGATACGCATGATGGTACTTACTTATCTTTTTTTCATTATGCTTATAAAGTGTCCTATGCTTCTATCATAAGTCTTTTCTGCATCAGGAGGAAAAAAGCATCCTGGCAGTTCCCCCATTGAGCGATGGTATTGTACACATTCACAGCACACTCCCCTTCTTTTACATGGATAAGTACACGTGCAGTTTTCCTTGTTTTTATCCTTCTTGCAACCCACTGTCGTACCTCCCCCTTTATTACGGTTTATGCCTCTTTTCCAATTCACTGCATATATCGTCAGGTTCAACTTTTCTCTCTACCATAAGTACTAACAGATGATATACCAGGTCTGCAACTTCATAGCTTATTTCATCCTTTGATTTGTTTTTAGCGGCTATAATAACCTCTGCGGTTTCTTCCCCGACTTTCTTCAGTATCTTGTCAAGCCCTTTTTCAAAAAGGTAATTAGTATATGAACCTTCCTTCGGGTTCTTCAACCTGTCCAATATAGTATCATAAAGCTTTTCCAGTATATCAGCCCTATTCCCGTATGTTTCGCCAGAACTAAAAACCAAATCTGGAAGCTCTTTTATACCTTCCCTGGAAAGCTGCCTGAAAAAGCATGAATAATGTCCTGTATGGCAAGCAGCTTCCTTCTGCTCAACCTTTAACAGGAGCGTATCCCCATCACAGTCAATATTCATGCTTTTTATGTATTGATAATGCCCGGAAGTTTCACCCTTAAGCCAGAGTTTATTTCTGCTTCTGCTCCAGTAGTGGGCCATACCAGTCTCCAAAGATTTATCAAATGCCAGCCTGTTCATATATGCCAGCATTAAAACCTCATTACTAATATAATCCTGCACCACTACAGGTAAAAGCCCTCTATCATCAAATCGCAATTCATTAACCAGTTGTTCCATCATAATAACTCCTTCTCAGCATCTTATTTGCAGCCCTTTACTCTTTAAATACCTTTTTAAATCCATAATTTCCATTTCCCTGTAGTGAAATAAAGAAGCTGCAAGAACAGCATCCGCCCTGCCCTCGGTTAATACCTCATAAAAGTGTTCCATCGTTCCGGCGCCACCGGAAGCTATTACAGGAATATTAACACTGTCCGCCACTTTTCGAGTAAGCTCAATATCATAACCCTTTTTTGTTCCGTCACAATCCATGCTTGTTAACAGGATTTCCCCAGCTCCAAGTCTGGCAACTTCCACAGCCCATTCTATTGCATCTCTGCCTGTATTAATCCTGCCACCATTCATGTAGACCTCCCAGCCGGAATTATCGCCTTTTCTCTTGGCATCTATCGCAACCACCACACATTGGCTCCCGAAGCGCCATGCTGCTTCTGATACCAGCTCCGGTCTTTTCAAGGCAGCAGAATTCACCGACACCTTATCCGCCCCTGCCTTGAGGATTTCCCTGATGTCCTCTTCAGTCCTTATCCCACCGCCTACTGTAAATGGAATAAAAACCTGCTCCGCTACTTTGCTGACAACATCCAACATTATACCCCTGGCATCTGATGAAGCTGTTATGTCAAGAAAGACCAGCTCATCCGCACCGGATTTATCATACATTGCAGCTATCTCCACCGGATCACCGGCATCCCTAATATTGACGAAGTTTATACCTTTCACTACCCTGCCTGCATGGACATCCAAACAAGGGATAATACGCTTTGTAAGCATGAAACACACCCTCTTTAATGTTTTACTCCCACTTATTCAGCGGCTACCTTCAAAGCCTCTTTCAAATCTATTCTCCCGGTATAAAGCGCTTTCCCTATGATTACACCGGACACACCTGTTTTCTTCAGATTGCTGATATCTTCCAAACATCCTACCCCACCTGATGCTATAATGTCAATATCCACAGCATCTGCCATTTTAACCATTTCATCCAGATTTGGGCCATAAAGCATGCCATCTCTTGATATATCAGTATAAATAATTGTTTTGGCACCCATATCTTCCATTTTCATTGCAAAGTCAATTGCATTAAAAGCACTGGTTTGCTCCCAGCCTTCAATAGCGACCTGTCCATTCCTTGCGTCTATACCAATGACTATCCTTTCCCCATACCTTGCAAGAGCATCTTTTACCAATTCAGGCTGTCTTACCGCTGATGTACCAAGAATAGCGCGCTGAACCCCCGAATCCAATATTTTTTCAATCATTTCCATGGACCTTATTCCACCACCCATTTGGACAGGCATTCTTACAGCAGCGGTTATGCTTGAAATAATATCAATATTCCTGGATACACCAGACCTTGCACCGTCCAAATCCACCAGATGCAGGTATTCAGCACCCATATCCTCCCACTTGTATGCCATCTCAACAGGATTGTCCGAATATACAGTCATATCATCAAATTTCCCCTGCAACAGTCTTACACATTTACCATCTTTTAAATCTATAGCCGGATATATAAGCATTTTCATTCTACTCCTCATATCAAACTTGCCCAGTTCTTTAATATCTTCAGTCCAACTTCCCCGCTCTTTTCAGGATGGAATTGCGTACCAAACACATTTTCCCTGGCCACCGCTGCATCAAATTCTATTCCATAATCGGAAACAGCAGACACAATGTCCCTGCTCCCGGCCTCAAGATAGTACGAGTGCACAAAATATACATAAGACCTTCCAGGCAATCCCCTGAAAAGAATACAGTCATTTTTCACATCCAGGCAGTTCCATCCCATATGTGGAACCTTTAATCCCACACCTCCGGGCAACTGCTTTATTGACCCTTTAAAAATGTCCAGGCCCTTTACCATTTCCCCGCCTTCCTGACTGTGTTCAAACAACATTTGCATTCCAAGACAGATTCCTAAAAAAGGCCTGCCGGAAATTGTAGCTTCCCTGACTATTTTAAGCATTCCAGACTTTTCAAGCTTTTGCATAGCATCCGCAAATGCGCCCACCCCCGGGAGCACTACAGCATCTGCGTTTAAAATGAAATCCTTGTTTGAGGAAACACAGGCTTCATAACCTATAAACTCAAAAGCCTTTTCCACACTTCTGAGGTTCCCTACTCCATAATCTATTATTGCAATCACTAATTTATCAACTCTTCCTAAACCAGTTTCTTACCTGTCAACCTTTCATAAGCCTCTATATACTTTGCTTCTGTTTTACTTATTACATCCGCAGGGAGTTCAGGCGCAGGCGGCTTCTTATCCCAACCGACAGATTCAAGGTATTCCCTTACAAACTGTTTATCAAGACTTTTCTGTGGTCTTCCGGGCTCATATTCACCCAGTTCCCAGAACCTTGATGAATCAGGAGTAAATATTTCATCTGCTACTACCATCTCTCCGTCTACTATTCCAAACTCAAACTTTGTGTCTGCAAGGATAATTCCTTTGCTTAGAGCATAGCTACTGGCTTTACTATATAGAGCTAAGCTGGCATCCCTGAGTTTTTTAGCCATTTCACTCCCTATCCTGCTTTCCAGTACATCAAAAGAAACGTTTTCATCGTGGCCTTCCTGTGCTTTTGTTGATGGTGTAAATATTGGTTCAGGAAGCTTTTCTGCTTGCTTTAACCCATCAGGAAGAGGAATGCCGCAGATACTTCCTGTTTTTTTATACTCCTTAAGCCCTGATCCTTCAAGATAACCCCTTACTATACACTCTGCTTCAATCATCTTTACTTTTTTTACAATCATAGACCTTCCCTGAAGTTCTTCCTTAAACCTTGAAAGCCTCTCAGGATACATATTAACATCGGTGGTAACCATATGGTTTCCAATAATATCCTTTGTGAAATTAAACCAAAATTCCGAAATACTGTTCAACACTTTGCCTTTATTAGGTATAAGGCTGGGAAAAACAACATCAAATGCAGATATCCTGTCTGTTGCCACAACCAAAAGATTTTCGCCGAGGTCATATACATTTCTTACTTTTCCTTTGATAAATAAAGGAAAATCTATAAAATCTGTATTATCAACAAGTCTTGCCATATTATGCTCCTCCATAAAGCCTGTACTTTAAGTTATAATGCTCCTTTAGTGGACATCACGCCTTTTATCCTGTCATCCTGACGGGTAGCTTCGTCAAGTGCCCTGCCAAGAGATTTGAAAATCGCCTCTATAATATGGTGGTTATTCTTACCGTGTAGTGCTTTAATATGTAAAGTAATCCCTGCATTAAACGCAAAAGCCCTCATAAATTCTTCCAGCAGTTCGGTATCGAAGCCTCCCACCTTGTCAGCAGTAAACTGCGCATCTAGAACCAGAAAAGGCCTGCCGCTTAAATCAAGTGATGTCATCGCAAGTGCTTCGTCCATAGGCACAAAGGATGTGCCATACCTTTTTATTGATTTTTTATCTCCAAGAGCCTGCTTAACTGCCTGTCCAAGCACAATACCCACATCTTCCACAGTATGGTGGGCATCTACTTCCAAATCACCTTTTGCCTCAATAGAAATATTAAATAAACCGTGCCTGGTAAAAAGATTCAGCATGTGGTCAAAAAAGCCAATTCCCGTACAGATGTTCGCTGTTCCACTTCCATCTAGCTCTATGCTTACAGATATGTCAGTCTCTGCGGTTGTCCTTTTGTACTCACCCTTTCTTTCCATAAGACACCTCCAAAATATATAAGAGTTTCAATGAAATCCTCCTATGTGCTTTTTCTCCTCTTTATTCTTCAGATTTCATTATTACTCAATATTTTATTATAACCCATAGCAAAAGCTTATTCCACAGTTTTGGTTAAAATAGGGTGTATATTTTCAATTATGACCATATTATGGAATGGACATTGTGGAGAGGATAAAGTAATTATTTTGCTCAAACAGTGATTAGGCTTTATACCTGCTTCACAACAGTCCCAAAGGCTCTTGCATATGTTGCTTCCACCATCTTCTTCACATTTGTTTCATGCACCCGTTTAAATATACCTATTCTTTCTGAAACCTAATTTTTATTGCGTTTGCATGGGCAGCCAAACCTTCTGCCTCAGCAAACCTTATTATATCATCCTTCGCCTTCCTCAATGCTTTCTCGGTATAGGATATTACACTGGATTTTTTAATAAAATCCCCCACGTTTAGAGAAGAGAAGAATCTGGCCGTACCATTGGTAGGCAGTACATGGTTGGGGCCTGCATAGTAATCTCCCAATGGCTCTGAGGAATAATTGCCCAGAAAAATTGCTCCTGCATTCTTAACACGGCTTAAGATGCTGAAGGGGTCCTCAACACACAGCTCAAGATGTTCAGGTGCAACCCTGTTTGCAAAATCAACAGCCTCTTCAATGCTTTTTACTATCACAATAGCACCATATTCCTCTATAGATTTAATAAGAATGTCCTTCCTGTCAAGATATGAAATCTGCCTGTTAACTTCGCGGTTTACTTGGTCAGCCAACAGCCCTGAGCTTGTTACCAATATAGATGATGCAAGTACATCATGCTCCGCCTGTGACAGGAGGTCTGCTGCCACAAACCTTGGGTCTGCTGATTCATCTGCTACCACCATTATCTCACTAGGCCCTGCTACCATATCTATATCACAATACCCGTAAACCATTCTTTTAGCAGTTGCTACAAATATATTTCCCGGTCCTACTATTTTATCAACAGCTTGGACTGTATCCGTTCCGAAAGCCATTGCTGCTATAGCCTGGGCCCCTCCAATCCTGTATATCTCATCCACCCCGGCTTCATTTGCAGCAACAAGTATGGACGGATCGATCTTTCCGTTTTTTCTAGGAGGAGTTGCCATGACTATTTTTTGTACGCCGGCCACTTTTGCAGGAATTACATTCATAAGCACTGATGAAGGCAAGGGGGCTGTTCCCCCAGGCACATATACACCGACCATTTCAAGAGGCCTGTATAGCTGTCCCAGAATAACTCCGTCAGCTTCAGTTGAAAACCAGGAATTCTCCTTTTGTTTCAGGTGGAACCTTTCAATATTTTCCTTTGCCCTTCTTATAACACCAATAAGATTAGTGTCAACAGCCTTATATGCATTGTCTGTTTCTTCCTTTGAAACCTTGATTTCTTCAGGTTCCAGTTTTATGCCGTCAAAACGTCTGGTAAACTCAATCAGGGCTTTGTCACCCATTGCCCTTACATTCTCAACAATGTCATTCACACTGCTTGTAATTTCCTCCGGTTCAAACCTGGAACGGCTAACAAGTTTTTTGAATAGTTCCTTACTATCCTCTTGCCTTGCATCTATTATTCTCATCATTCAGCATACCCCCTGCCAAAACTTGTTCTTCAAATGGCTTTTAAGCTTCAATCTGGCTCCTCAGTCCATTAATTATCCAATTTATTCTTTCGCTTTCCATCTTCATACTCACCCTGTTGACTACCAGTCGGGCACTAATATCAGCAATCTCATCAAGAACCACCAGCCCGTTTTCTTTAAGCGTGCGTCCGCTTTCCACAATATCTACTATAACTTCTGACAGCCCTACAAGAGGGGCAAGTTCCACAGAACCGTTAAGCTTTATCACTTCAATTGTCTCACGTTTCTTATGCTCAAAGTACTCCCTTGCAATCCTTGGGTACTTTGTTGCTACCCTTTTATTGGTCAGCTGCTCCAGCTTGCCTTTAAGCTCTTCCGGTCCGGCTACTACCATTTTGCAGGCCGCAAGCTTTAAATTCAAGACTTCATACAAACGCCTGCCCTCTTCCATCAAAGTATCCTTCCCGGCTATACCAATATCTGCAGCGCCGTATTCTACATAAGTGGGAACATCGGCTGGCTTAACAAGGAAAAACTTTATTCTATTCTTATCGTCAGAAAAAATCAGCTTGCGGGACTCATCTTTTAGCCCGGAACAATCAATGCCCATGCCTTCAAACAGATCTATGGATAGTTCCGCCAGCCTGCCTTTTGAAATTGCCGCATTCAGGTATCTCATAATGCACCCGCTCCTCTCTCGATAAGCTGTTCCATACTTGCCTCTGTTACTTCACCGGTCTCCAGGTTATGTACCTCTATGCTGCTCTCGTCTTTTATAAACAGTATACCACCTATCCCTTTACTGGCAGCAAAATCCTTGGATACTTCCAAACCTTTGCCAACCACATCCATTTCGACTTTCAACCCCTGCCTCCTTAATTCGTCACATACTGCAAAGGCAGTTTTTCTGCCTTCCTTCATATAACATATTAAACTGTCTATACCTGGCTTTTCAGCGCATATCTTTTGTCTTTCCAATGCCATCATTATCATATTGATTCCCAAGGAAAAACCCGTAGCAGGACACTTTTTCCCGAACTTTTCTACAAGATTGTCATATCTTCCGCCGCTTAATATAGGAAAGCCCACACCGTAGGTAAACCCTCTGAAAATTATTCCTGTATAGTAGTTCAGGCTTTGCACCATACCAAGATCCACCGACACATACTTACCAAGCCCATAATCCTCCAGGATTTCAATTACTTCCTTCAGATATACCAATGCATCCAGCGAGTGCTTATTTACAGTGATTTCCTCTACCTTGGCAATAATACTGTCAATAGAGCCAAAAAGATGTGGAATTCCAAGTATTAATTCCTTCAAATCATTACTAATATCATGCCCCTCTACAATTTCTTCAATCCCGATAAAATCCTTTTTATCAATCAATACTCTGATTTGCTCCATATCCTCCCCGGAAAGCCCAGTTTCCTCCATTATTCCTTTAAAAAACTCTACCTGCCCTATGTCAATCTGAAAATTCTCAATTCCCAGAGTTTTTACAGAATTAATTGCAGTAGCAATTACCTCTGCATCTGCTTCCGGTGTACTTATACCCAGTATTTCTACCCCTGCCTGCGTAAATTCCTTCTGCCTTCCACCTCCAAGTTCATTATATCTGAAGGTATTGCCTATATATGAAAACCTTAAAGAGTGCTGCACATCCCTGTATTTCGTACCTGCCAGCCTTGCGACAGGAATTGTCATATCCGGCCTTAAAACAAGGATCCTTCCCTGCTGGTCAAAAAATTTGAACATGGTTTCCTGGGGCGTAAGATCTTTTTCTGCAGAAAAAGTATCGTAAAACTCAAATGAAGGAGTCTCAATTTCATAGTATCCATAGGATCTGAAAAGATTCCTAATCTTTATTTCAAGGTTTCTCTTTAAATAGCACTGGTCAAATAATAAATCCTGGACACCTTCAGGAGTATGAATATTCCACTTCGGCATTATTTGGCACCTCACTTTATCGCTTTACCTTGATAAATAACTAAATCAAAGGTTATGAATATTATAATTTAGTATTATTACCTTGTCAACAAAAAAAACCGTCATTTATGACGGTCCTTGAATCTCTTTTTCAGCTTATGATTTTGCTGAGCTTTTGTAAATGGCTGTAGTGCTCGGCAGTTTTATTAATACTTAATTTTTCCACTACATTATTATCTTTAAGGATAATTATATTATCAGCTTCGGAAATGGTTGATAAACGATGGGACACTATAACAACCGTGCTGTTTTTTGAAAGCTGTGATATCATTTCTTTAATAAATATCTCTGATTCAACATCCAAAGCAGATGTAATTTCGTCAAAAAGAAATATCTTTGCATTTCTAAGTACTGCCCTGGATATAGCCAGCCTTTGTCTTTGACCGGCTGATAATTGAATTCCGTCAGGACCCAGCTTAGTATAATATTTCTTTTCCAATGAATTTATGTACTCGTGAATATTTGATAATTTGCATGCCTCAACCAGCTCCTCATCTATGGCATCGGGCTTTGCCAGCAACAAGTTTTCCTTAATAGTATCATTGAGCAGGAATGTTTCCTGGGCAACGTAAGAAATAATTTGACACAACTGGCTGCCGGGTATATTTAAATAATCAACATTGTTTATATATATTTTCCCTTCATAGTTTTTATATAATCCCATAATGATATTAAGCAAAGTAGTTTTACCAATTCCGCTGCGCCCCACAATAGCTGTAACCTTGTTGGAAGGAATCTCTATGTTCAGATTTTTAAATATATGGGGTTTTGAAGCCTCATATTTAAACGAAAGGTTCCTCAATATAATATTCATTTCAGGCGATTCAAATGAAACATATTTCTCCTTGTTGATTTGGTCTTTTTCTTTATTTCTATCCACTAAATCCAATACTCTTTTAAGTGAAACAATAATTTGCTGTATTTCGGCATTGACCTGGGATATTTTTAATAATGAATATCTAAAGCTGCCCGAATATGCGTTAAATGCAACAAGTCCTCCTAGAGTAAGGTTGCCCTGTTGAATTTGGTGCACACCTACTGCCAATAGAATAAGATAACCCATAAAGTTAGAAAGTTGAGATATTGTATTTGCAAGGTTATTAATAAAGACTTTACTTATACCGATTTTGTATAAACTTTTAAGTATGGAAAAAGTATTTTCCCTTTATTCTGATCTCCGCTCCCAGCATCTTTATTGTAGTGAACCCATTTAAAACCTCCTCTATAAAGGTGAAAAAATTTACTCTTTCAAATTTCAGTTCCTTTTCCTTATCCCTTAGCTTTTTGCCATTGAAATACTGTATTGCGAGGGATACCGGAAACATTACCAGCAAAATTAGCGCCAGAATCCAGTTAATTTTAAATAGTATTAAGCCAATGAATAAAGCAGTACCGATGTCAATAAAAATTAATATCTTTTGCGTTAACATGTTGGAAAAGACTTTCACATCTTCATCAAATGTTGTGAAAAACTCTCCCTTTTTAGATTTATTAAACACCTGTACCTGCATAGCAAAAATACTGTTAAAAACTTTTTTTCTAACATCAACTTCTACATTATTTGCCACTATTGCCATTAAATAATTGTAGAACAAGCCTAATATAAGCTGCGCCAGGAAAACAGCTCCCATAGCCAACAAAGTCTTATTTATTAAATACTTATCCTTCAAACCAATATAGTCAATAAATCTTCCAAACATAAAAGGCTGTAGTGTTGCAAGAAACATTGCAGTAACGGTTAATGCTACAGAAACAAAAAATTTAAATTTGTATGGGTTCAAGTAAAAAAGTGCCTTCTTTATAATACGAATATCATTATATTTGCATTTATTGTTAATTTTACACATTTTACCTCCTGTTAAAAAGGGGCAGCTTGGTTTGACTTGTCAAATTATTATCTTGAAAAAGCTAGAAACCAGATGTTTTTATACTATATGTTTAGTCTCTAAACCACATTTGCATTTATCACTTTGTGGTCTAATCCGTCCTCTCTATTGGCGGTCTGGGTGGCTGCGGCAAGCCGCCGGGTCCCGCGCAATCGCAAGGCATAACGTAGTATGGATAGCAGCCATCTCCTGGTCTATAATTCTTTGTTCCCTTTTTGTTAAGCGCCAGAATATATTTGTCCGTATTCATAAAATCACCACCTTCCTTTTTAATCCAACCTGCCCCTCAAACTAAAACCCTATTAGCAAGTACCATTTACATAAAACTCGTTACTTAAAATTTTGTCCTCCAGACTCTTGTCTTGCAGGGTTTTAATCCTGGAATACAGCCAAACTGCCCACTCCACCTTTTTTTGACGCAGCATGCAGCGCCTTGAAACAGGTTTGCGTTCATCACCATTGACAATTATGGATTCAGCGGGGCAATCACCTGCGCATATATTCCTTACCCAACAGACAGAACATCCCTCTTTTTCTTTTATATCAGCGGGAGAATATTTTTTAACCGCTTCTTTAATGCCGGGATCGAATACCGAACCCAGGACTTGTTCCTTCATACCGACCAGCCTGTGGCAAGCGTAAACCTCTCCTTCCGCTGAAACAGCAAACATGCTTGTGCCCATGCCGCAGGGATATATCCTTCTTTCATTTCTGTCAAGCTGTAAAACCTCTCCAAAAACAGGCCTGTATGCAACAAATTTTTTATCTTTAACCCTATTCCAGGTACTTTTAATCAAATCGCCATATTGTTGAAGATACTTTTGCATTTCCACCTCTTCAAAACCTGGTTCATTCCCCCATGTAAATGGTCCGAATGTAGCTGGTTCGATATGATAATACTTCACGCCGCAATCTAAAAAGTGTTCATCTATCATTTGCAAATCCATATTGTCGGGAGTTACGGTACACCTGCATCCCAAAGAAACACCCTCTTGCGAATTTAAATATTCCAAATGCCGCTTAATAACATCATAGGAGCCTTTTCCTGATTTGAAAGGCCGCTGGATGTCCTGGAAATCCTTGGGGCCGTCCAGGCTTAACAGGACTAAAAAATTATTATCTGCGAAACATTTTATAA
>JBMNNH010000018.1:0-138808 GCA_050953835.1 Acetivibrionales bacterium
TTTCCGCCACCAAATCTGCCTTGCCAATTTCCTTTCCATTGACTTTATACACTACCTCTCCCAGTTTTTGGCCGGCCTTTACAGGAGCTGTAACGCTCTCAGGAAGTTTAATGGTTTTTTCCACCTTATCCTTACTGCCCTTCTTCAATAGAAAATTTACATCATTGGCAAAGATAGAGTTTACTCCAGGTTCTAAGCCTTTTTGAACATCTATCAATTGTACTTTTTCACCTTTACTGTTGAACTTTATTGTTTCAAAGTTTGCGAACCCGTAATCCAGTAGTTTTCTTGACTCTGCAAACCTTGTATCCGAATCCGGCCCGCCAAGCACTACTGAAATTAACTGCAGATTGTTCCTTTTTGCACTGGCTGCCAAACAGTGTCCGGCCTTTGAAGTAAATCCAGTTTTTAAACCGTTAGCACCTTCATAAAACCTTACAAGCTTGTTTCTGTTAACCAGTTCAAATTCTCCATCCCTGAACGAGTCCATCCAGATAGATGTAAAGTCAAGAACCTTTGCGTGTTTGTTAATCAATTCCCTGGACATTAAGGCTATATCATATGCAGTACTGTAATGCCCCTCATCAGTTAAACCTGAGGAATCAAGGAAGTAGGTATTTTTCATTCCCAGTTGCTTTGCTTTTTCGTTCATCT
This sequence comes from Acetivibrionales bacterium, assembly GCA_050953835.1. Taxonomy (GTDB): domain Bacteria; phylum Bacillota; class Clostridia; order Acetivibrionales; family JBMNNH01; genus JBMNNH01. The sequence goes on from JBMNNH010000018.1 coordinate 655, forward strand.
TGCTGACAAAAGTTTCTTCACTGCCGGCCACTTTTTCTGCCAACGCTACGGTAGCGTCATTTGCAGAGTGTATGGCTACTGCTTTTAACATTTCTGCAACTGTAAATTCCTCACCGGGCTTTAAATAAACCTGAGAACCGCCAAAACTGTATGCATTTTCTGACACCTGGACAATATCGTTATAAGAAATATTCCCTGAATCAATAGCTTCCATAATAATCAGCATTGACATCACTTTTGTTATGCTTGCAATAGGAAGCTCCTTGTGAGGGTCCTTCTCAAGAAGTACATTTCCAGTAGTCGCATCAACAAGTATTAAACTCTTCGATTTAAACTGCATAACTGCCGCGTCATCAGCAGTACCGGCAACTAAAACTGATTCTTTGGGATTAGTTACCACCTTTTCTGCAACAACCGGGGTTGAAAACAGGCAACAAATTAGAAGAGTAACAGCTATATAATAGGATACTACCTTTTTGAACACTGGTACCACTCCTTATTCCAGCTATAGCATATATATTTATACTTAATCTTTATGCCGGAATAAAGGAGTATATTCTGTAATAAGAAAAAAAGGTTGATTTATATAATTAAATCACTCAAAAAGCTTTTTCCTTCAATTTCCGCACTAATGTCAAAATATTCAGCTATTGTAGCGGCTATATCTGCAAATGTGCTTCTTGTTCCAAGGTTAACACCCGTTTTTAGCTTTTTTCCCTTCACCAGAAGCGGAACGTATTCCCTTGTGTGATCCGTGCTCTCAGTGGTTGGGTCACAACCATGATCTGCCGTAATAAAAAGTATATCCTCAGGCTTTAATACCTCCATGATATCTGGAAGTCTTTGGTCAAGCTCTTTAAGCGCTGATGCATAGCCCTCCACATCGTTTCTATGCCCGTAAAGGCTATCAAAATCAACCAGATTGGTAAAAATCAGCCCTTTGAAATCTTCTTTAATATACTCTATTGTCTGATCCACTCCTTCAGAATTGTTATGTGTATGGACGGATTCCGTTATCCCTCTAAAGCCGAAAATATCTTCAATCTTTCCTACAGCCTTTACCATAAAGCCATACTTTGTTAAATAATCCAGGATTGTTTCTTTAATGGGCTTAAGGGAAAAATCTTTCCTTCTTTCTGTGCGTATATACTGACCTTCTTTTCCGGTAAACGGCCTTGCAATCACTCTCCCAACAGCATGCTCCCCCTTAAGTAAATCCCGGGCGATCTGACAGATTTCATACAGCCTGTGTATGGGTATGACTTCTTCATGTGCCGCTACCTGAAAAACGCTGTCTGCAGAAGTATATACAATCGGATAGCCTGTCATAACATGTTGTTGACCTAACCGCTTGATTATTTCAGTTCCTGATGCAGCTATATTGCCCAATGTCTTAGTATTTATCCTGGATTCAAATTCCTCTATGAGTTCTTTTGGGAAACCATTCGGGTACAGCGGAAAAGGCTTGTCCATTATTATGCCTGATATCTCCCAATGGCCTGTAGTCGTATCTTTTCCTGCGGATTTTTCAGCCATCCTTCCATAGTTTCCTTCCGGATTACTCTGTTTCTCAAAAGCTTCAATACCGTCAATATTGCCTAGACCTAGCTTTTCAAGATTCGGCAGCCTAAAACCTTCAATACTGGCTGCAATATGGCCTAGTGTATTACTGCCTTTATCGCCGTATTTATCTGCATCAGGCAGTTCACCAATACCAACACTGTCCATTACTAATATTATTGCACGCTTCATGTGCCTTTCTCCTTTATCTAATCATTATAATAAATTCTACCACAAAACTAGCCTGTATAATCCCAAATTATAATTTGAAATCAATATTTTTGTGCCCATTATTCTGAACATAAATAAAGGACAATTTCATTGCCCCATGTAATCTTCACCATATAAATTGCATATAAGTCCTAAAGCCCTGTATATATAAGCCCTAAGCCCTGGGATGTGTTTTTTTATAGATTTCCTTAATCTTATTTTTTGCTATCTGTGCATATATTTGGGTGGATGAAATGTCTGAATGGCCCAGCATCTCTTGTATAGACCTGAGATCAGCTCCGTTTTCAAGCAGATGGGCAGCAAATGAGTGTCTTAAAGTATGCGGAGTAATGTCTTTGTTAATTTGTGCCTGGTTTTTATACTGTTTAATAATTTTCCAAAAGCCTTGCCTTGTCAATCTTCCGCCATTAACATTTACAAAAAGTGCTTGCTCATTGTTATTAGTTATAAGAAGATTTCTTGCCTTGCTTAAATACTGCTGCAATGCGTTGATTGCGATAGATCCAATAGGAATCATCCTTTCCCTGGCACCTTTATTGCATCTAATAAATCCCATTTGCATGTTTAGGTCCGTAATATCGAGTGAAATCAACTCAGATACCCTTATTCCTGTTGCATAAAGAAGTTCGAGCATTGCTTTATCGCGGTATCCCTTTAAATCCACGCATTTTGGCTGTTCAAGCAACAATTCCACTTCCTTGGTGGAGAGAATCTGCGGAAGCTTTTTTTCAACTTTGGGAGACTCAAGCTCCATCGTAGGATCCCTTTCGATTATTCTGTTCTTTGTAAGGTATTGGTAAAAGGACCTTATTGACGCAAGGTTTCTGGATATTGTTGATGTAGCACGTCCTTTTTTCTTTAAATGCAACAGATATGTTATTACAGTGGTTTTATTAGTATTTGCAATACTATTTAAATTCAATCCGCGTAAATATGATATGTATTGTTCAATGTCTCTTCTGTATGATTGTAAAGTATTCAAAGATAAACGCTTATCCTTTTCAAGGAAATTGACAAACTTTTGTATCAAAGCTTCCATTTAATCAACTACCCCTTTTTATTATAATATATGTTAATACTTAACTAATTTATCCAACCATATATCCTTTAATGCCAAACACAGCCAAACTACAAAAAGATTTTATTACATTTTTTATATTAATAAAAGAAAATTTTTCTAAAATATAAAAAATAATTCTTACCTATTTATTCTTCAATTGTATTAAAAATCCTGCATGATTTTTACAATTATTAAATAATTTTATATTTTGTCGATGCATAACTTACCTTATATACTATTATATGTATATTATTTATATGTATGTATATATAATTGACTTAAAATACCATTTATATACATTAATTAATAATAATTGGTGCCATCATTCTGGTGAAAACTGGTATAATGTAAGCTTCAACCAATATACCGGTAAAAATAATGCTACAGAAAAAAAATGTAACAAAACAGTATGCAAAAAAATTGCTCTTAAGGCTTTCTTTTGATATATGCTTATTTGATTTACTTTTAATAATATTTAGAGAAAAGTTTATTCCGTTGACTCCAAGAGCAATAATACAAGGCATAACTATAACTTCTTTGGGGAAAAGAGTAAAAAGTGTAAATAGTATTCCCTTCAATCCAAATATTTTAACAATGAAAGCAGAGCTAAACCCTGTTATAAATCCCCTTATACTTATAATTACAAAGATAAAAGGTATTCCAATTATGGTCACACCAAGTACCCATAAGACAACTATTATTCTGATATTTTCCATTAATGCGATTTTTAGAAGCTCAGTATTATCAGTACTGTGGCTGTCCAGCAACTGTAAAAAACCCTGAAAATAATTGGTTAATTCATCCCTTTGGACTGAACTCAGCCCGTTTACTGTAAATGCGCCTGCAGATATCCCAATCACAAACGCCAACAGAAGTAAAAAATATCTGTTTAAATTATTTTTTACATGCATGAACAAGGTTTCACGAATCCTAAAAATCAAAATTATCCCCTCTCAACAACTCCTGTCAATAAGAATTTTATGCTGTAAACATAAAAATAATTACTATAATTATTTTATTTCTTGCTTAATTATTTTATCTGCAAGCAGAATTCCAATTATTGTTTTTGCATCAGTTATTTCCTTATCAAGCACTTTCTCAATAAGTTTGCCTATGCTAATTTTTTCTGTGGAAATGAATTCATCCTCATCCGCACATGCATCACCTTGTTCCAATCCTTTTGCAATAAACATATGCAGTACTTCATTACTAAACCCGGGTGTACTATATACACTTACAATATGTTCTATGACACGTGCTTCAAGCCCGGTCTCTTCTTTTAGTTCCCTTTTCGCACACTCAATCGGTGCTTCGCCAGGGTCCAGCTTCCCGGCAGGCAGTTCAAGCATTACCTTTTCAAGCGGTTTTCTATACTGCCTCACCATATAAAGCTCGCCATTCTCGCTTATGGGTATAACTACAGCAGCTCCCGGGTGCAGCACTATCTCTCGTGTACTTTCTTTTCCATTGGGTAAAGCAACTGTATGCAGTTCCAAATCTAAAATCTTTCCCTGAAAAATTTTCTTTTTTGAAATAGTTTTTTCTTCATACTTCATCGGTGTATCCTCCTGAAAGTTATTCAATTCTTGTAATATTTGTAATAAATAATGCTATATGTGGATATATTTATTAATAATAAAAACGGGAAGGGAAAACTTTATGATTCAAATACTTAATCAGGACGGTTTATACTTAAGGGGCAGTATTGTTGAAATAGTATCACAGCTCTCCATAATCAGTAAACATTTTAAAACTGTAAAGGAATATATCGATTATAAAACAAAATACCTGAATGAGTCTACCGGTTAGCTGCTGTCCTATCCCTATTTTTCTTAATTTCATCTGTGGCCAGTTTGTCGCACCTGTTATTATATTCATTATCGCTGTGGCCTTTTACTTTTATCCATGTTACTTTATGTTTTAAGGCCAATTGTTCAAGTTCCTTCCATAAATCTATGTTTTTAACCTCATCCTTGCCTGAAGTCACCCATCCGTTTTGCTTCCAATTGTTTATCCATCCTTCTTTAAAAGCATTGATAAGATATGCGCTATCACTATAAAGGTCAACTTCACACGCAACCTTAAGAACACTAAGGGCCTTTATTGCCGCAATTAACTCCATTCTATTATTTGTAGTGTTTTCTTCAAAGCCTGATATTTCTTTTTCATGCTCCCCGTACTTCAGAATAGCTCCCCATCCGCCATCCCCCGGATTACCAGAACAGGCTCCGTCGGTATATATTTCAACCTTCTTCATACCTGCCCATTTCCTCCTATTTCCCTCGCTCTCCTGGTACACCCATTCATGGCTTCAATGACGGAATGCCTGAAACCATTCTTCTCAAGTGCATATACAGCCTCAATTGTTGTCCCGGCAGGGGAACAAACCTGATCCTTGAGTTGACCAGGGTGTTTACCGGTCTCTAGCACCAGTTTTGCTGAGCCAAGTACAGCCTGTGATGCCAGTTTGTATGCAAGATTTCTGGGTATTCCCGACAACACGGCAGCGTCACCCATTGCTTCAATAAACATGAAAACATATGCCGGACTGCTGCTTGTTAATGCAGTTACTTCATTCATCAGGCTTTCATCAAGTATTTCGACTTTACCAACGCATTCAAACATGTTTTTTACAATTGCAGCATCATTGTCATTTACGTTTTCTCCATATGATATAAGAGTCATTCCCTCCTTAACCAGCGCAGGTGTATTAGGCATTGTCCGTATTATTTTTTTGTCTTCGCCTAAAACACCTTTTAGAGTATTTATTGCGATACCCACTGCTATGGAAACAAGAATTTTTTTATTATCAAACACGCCCTTCACACGTTCAAGAACAGGAACGGCCATATTAGGTTTAACTGCAAGGACAATTATATCTGACTTGCATACCAATTCCTCATTATCCCTTGCCACTATGACGCCGGTTTCATTGCTGAGGGTTTCAGTTTTTTTTGTATCAATATCATATATGTATATATGCGAAGGGAGTAACATTCCTGACTCCACCAGTCCTTTTAACAAAGCGGAACCCATATTCCCTGTACCAATAAAACCTATCTTCTTTTCCATTACTATATTATCCTCCTTTAATTGCAAACTACTTCAGTAGTTTTCTTCCAATATAATACCATAAATATGTATAAATTCCACACTAAAAAATCTACTATTACCCATTGACAGAGTTTTGATGCTATTGTATACTAATAAGGTCATTTGAAGGGGAGTAGTTCAATTGGTAGAGCAACGGTCTCCAAAACCGTAAGTTGCGGGTTCGAGTCCTGTCTCCCCTGCCAGGCATCCCAAGGGTTAAACCTTTGGGATTTTTATTTTCCCCTTTTTCCTTGATATTTCTCTTTACTGACAAGAATATGATATATATGGGGTGCAAAAATGTATAAGTGCTTTACTGTGGAGTATTACGGGAAACCATTTGAGCTTTTTGGCTTGACACATATTACTGTCCTGACTGTCTTAGCAGTTATTAATACTATAATAATTGCAATTCTTAAAACCAATAAAAGTGAAAAAGTAAAGAAGTATTTTAGATACTTATTTGCCTTATTTATTTGTGCTGCGAACATTTCCTTTTTTATATGGTCTTTCTTTTCAGGCTACTGGTCGGTAAAATATACTTTGCCATTGCATATTTGTGATGTATCTGTTGTTTTATCAGTAATAATGCTGGTGCTAAAAAATTACGCCGTTTATGAAATAACTTATTTCTGGGGACTTGCAGGAAGCACCCAGGCCATATTGACACCTGACATAGCTCCCTATAATTTCCCACACTATATTTTTTTCAGCTTCTTTATTCTTCACGGCGTTGTAATCACATCTGTCCTTTATATGACTATTGTAGAAGGTTACCGACCAAGGTTTGCCTCAGCAATAAAAGCCCTGATTTACACCCATATATATGCTTGTATTATTGCTGTAGTAAATGTTTTATTGGACTCAAACTATCTTTTTCTTTGCCGCAAACCATATAATCCATCCATTATTGACTACCTTGGTCCGTGGCCCTGGTACCTGCTTTCCCTTGATTTCATTGCTGTTATACTATTTCTTTTATACTATCTTCCTTTTGCAATACCCTATTTAATAAAAAACAAAACATAGACTGGCAGTACTACTGCTACCGCAGCAATAAAAAAAACCATTAAAGCCCCGAGTATATTTTTCTGCCGCCATGTCCACAAACCATAGCTTACAGTATATATTAATGCCCAAATTAAAATAACAAAAATAATTGATATTGTAAACACCGTCATTTAGACACCCTCCCCTTTTGATGAGTACCCCGGGGTAGACCGTATCATTAAACCGGGCCTTCTTACCTTAAGATCGACTTCAATATTGAAGCTTGAGCCACTATATTTTTTAAGCCATTCGAACTCCATCCATTCATCCCACGTTAAAAATCTGCCTTTTATATTTTTACCAAACTGGCATATGTCAGAATTGAACTGCTGTGTAGTTTTTTTCAGGAATAGAAGCATTTCTTTTTGTAGAAATTCTTCAGCTGCTTGTTCAAATGTCCTGTGGTTTTCAACACTTTCATAGTTTATTCCACTCTGTATTGACTCAAAATCTGCTTCCAGCATAATCTTGGCATATATATTGGGCTTGTCCCCGGACATTTCAACCCGCCTGACAGGTTTTCTTCTCTGCTTGACATTTAGTACTACATAATTATTATTTGAAAGTGGATCGAGGAAAGTAATGTAGGAGTATTTATACTGGCCTGTGAGCATCAGATAATAAAGTGCTTCCTGCCCATCCAGTGTTCCAACCATTTTCCCTCCGTCAAACACTGCAAGACCAAATATTACAGATTTTTCCTCTCCCGTACTGGGAATCTCTCCGGCTGTGAAATCACCACTGCGTGGATACTCCCTCCCTTTTTCCTTATATGTTGAGCCTTCCAAGTCAAATTCATCAGTAGACTCAAATCTGCCTACCGCACCGAGGTCTGCAACCGGCTGGCTGCAGGTGCATTCCTGCTGCAGGTAAAAGTTAAAGAGGGAAGTTTCTGCAGTAAAGCCTGTGTACCAAAATGACCGGGTATTCAATTCATAATACTTTGCCGGATGTATCTCCATCTTTGGATCTACATTTTTTATGTAGTCTTCCGCAGACCCCTTTGCAATAATTATGTACATATTAGGTCTGAATTCCCTTCCTCTCACAAAAGCCTGTATGTATTTTTCTATTCCCTCCCTTGCCAACTCTTCTGATATAACTATCACCTTGGTGTGAGTTGTATTAATCCGCTTGCTTATATATGCGTTTATCATATTCATACCTGAGTATATTGTTGGAGTTTCCACAGAGGTAATTGTAAAGGATTTTCCTTCCGAACCACCGCCTTCACCGCCTCCAATGTTTTTTGGAATCTCTATCTGGAATGTCATTTTTAAATGATTTGTTTTTCCTTTATCTAGCCCGATTGCACTTGTATACCCAAATTCGTCTATTTCTGTAGCGTCAAAACATCCGGAACATAGTATGAGTGCTAATATTATAAATAAGAGTGCTGTTTTTTTCACAACACTAATCTCTTTCATTTCTATTTCTCTCCTTAATAGCCCTGTTTTTTTTAAAGCCAGCCATCAAAAGTATAAGTATGGTTAAGCCAAAAGCAACAATCCATGCATAATTCATTAAGTATTTTGTATCCAATTCTATTGCTGTTAGCAGATTCGGAGGAATAATGCTCAATGTAAAAACAATAATCGAAAAAGGAATTATCAATGGCTTATAGTATTTTATGTTAAAAGTCTCTGCAAATACATATAATATAAAAAAGAAGCTGAGAGTAAGATAGAGCAGAGCTGCGATTGCCCATAAAAATAAAAAAACAGATTCGACTCTCTGGAAAAACCTTCCATAATTGATGGTCCTGGCAAGTTGGTATATGGGTAAAAAATTTTCTGTGGCACTGGGGTATGGAAAAATAATCAAATAAACAAGTGCACTTAAAATAAGAAAAAGAGCAGACATGAGCAAACCAATATATCCCACCCTTTTAAAGTTTCTGTTGATTTTTAAAAAAGGAGCTATAAAAAAAATAACAATTATTCCTGAGAAAATTGAGATCTTTCCCAAACCTTCAAGAAATATTTTGTCAGTACCCAGTCCAAACCAGGGCATTATCCTTGAAAAGTCATTGAACTGAAGTACTCCGACTGCTATTATAATATAACCAACAATTATTAAAGGAACTGCAATTGCTGCAACCCTTACTATACCCTCAATGCCTGCATATGCTCCTGTAATCATACCTGCTAGAAAAAACAGCATTACAAAGCTTATGGGAGATACCGAAAGGCTTATTATCTTCATATTTTCACTGAACTCACGCAGTACTATTGAGACATCAAAAATTAGATACAGGAATATTATTGTCCCTGCTATGATTTTTAGAGCCTTTCCTCCTGCAAACTCACTTATCTCTAAAATGTCCATCCCTTCAAACCTTGAGTACAGCCTTGTTATAAAAGTAAACAAGACTAAAGCAATAATGGAAACATATGCCGTTAGAATCCATCCTGCCGTGCCTGCAGCTTCAGCTACCACACGGGGCATGTTCAAGAATATCTGTGTGCATATTGCCAATACCACTGTTGATATCCCTTCCCATTTCCCAAAAATGATTTCCCTGTTCACCTTAAACCTCCCATGCTTTAACGTTTCTTTTTGTCCTCTTCTGCCCATCCCCTGCTTATTCCAGGCTGCTTTTTAGTACTTTTGGTGTTGAGATAATCCGGCCTTGATTCCTGTTTCCATATTGGTGCCCGTGTAATTTCATCATCCATAGTCATTCCAGTCCTTGGAGCAAAGGGTGCAAGAAAAGGTACACCAAATGACTTTGAAGTTGAAAGCCACAGAGCATGTACAAACAAGCCCAGGGAAATCCCCATAAAACCTGCCATTGCTCCAAGTATTATATATGCAATTCTGACTATTCTAAATGAAAAAGCCATGGAGAAGCTTGGAATTGCAAATGAACCTATTCCGGTTACAGCCACAATAATTATTAATATGGGGCTTACAATTGTTGCAGCTACCGCTGCCTGCCCAAGTATCAGCGCTCCTATAATACCCAAAGTCGGGCCTATCGGCCCTGGAACCCTGATACCCGCTTCTCTTATAAGTTCAAAGGAAAACTCCATTACCAAGAGCTCCACCAGGGAAGGAAAGGGTACTCTTTCCCTGGAGGCACCAATTGCAATAAGAAGGTCTGTCGGTATCATTTCATGGTGGAAGTTTATAATTGATATATATATGCCGGGTAAAAGTAAGCTAAGTATAGCGGCAAGCAGTCTGATAAACCTCAGAAAGTTAACATACGGGAACCTGATATATGCATCTTCTGCAGAATGAAACAAACTGGTAGCATTAGCAGGTATTACAAGTGCAAAGGGGCTGCCGTTCATTATTATAGCTACCTTCCCCTCAACAAGAAGGGAAGCCACCCTGTCGGGCCTTTCAGTATCTATAACAAGCGGTGCAGGAAGCATAGTGCTGTCCTCCAAGAATTGTTCGAGCTGGCCCGTATCCAAAACATAATCAGCCTTTATGCTTCTCATCCTTCTTCTTACTTCTTGTACAAGCGAGTCATTGACAATATCCTTTATGTACATAATAGAACACGGGGTTTTACTTATTTTGCCTACAGCCACATCTTCGGCTATCAGGTCTTCATCTTTAAGAATCTTTCTTACAAGTCCTGTATTAACCCTTAATACTTCATTAAAGCCTTCCTGAGGGCCACGAAGGACAAGTTCATTATTCGGCCTTTCCACTCCCCTGTGTTCCCACCCTTTTGTATCACATGCGAAAGCATGATCAAGTCCATCAACAAAAATCCCACAGCCTCCAAAGTTAATTTCTGATATTATATCCTCATAAACACTGGTATATTTCAACTGATTTTGCGGAAGAAGGTTTTTCCTTATATACTGGCCAATATTTTTCTCATCGCTCTTAATATTAAGGTTTGATAGAATCATAAGCGGTTGAAGGATGTTATTGTTTATTACGTTCCTATCGGTCAAACCATCATAAAATATTATAAAAGCAGAAACCGGTTTATCATTAAATACAACATCAAATTCCCTAATAATAATATCTCCGTTTATTGGTATGCTATATACCTTTTTCATGTATTCAAGGTTAATACTTAAATCCTTATTTATAGCAATTTTCTGTTTTTCTTCTGATTTGCCTGTCTGTTTAATAAATACCTTTCCTACTCCGGTGTTCTTTATCCTGTGATGTTTCTTATTTCTATTATCTTTATTGCCTTCTTTTTCCTCTTCTCTTTCAATGTCTCCAATCTCTTCTTTCTCTCTCTTGGTTTCCTCTAACACAAAACTCTCTGCCTTTTCCGGTTCTTTAAACAGTAAAAGGCTTTTCACCGTTTTCTTAAAACCTGTCATTTTTTCACTCCTGATTAGTATTCTCCTCATATTATGTATTATTTGTAAGTGAAATATGCAGTGTCTGGATTATTAACTAAAACATTGGCAATAAAAAGTCAAAATTCTACTTCATTTCCAACAGAACCGTTTCCAAGCTTAACCAGGTATACATCCCATTTTCTAGAACCCAGCTTTTTTGCAAAGCTCCTGTCAAAAACCGCAAAGTCGAATCTGTATTTTCCTTTTATTGCAGATCCTGTATCCATTGCGACTGCATATCCAAGCCCTTTAATATAGAATATTGTTCCAAAAGGCCAGTAATCTGTATCAACTGCTATTGATATTCCAGGGATTATTGGCTTCCCAGAATTGGTAATTCCCCTGTCATTTCCGCATTCCTCTTTGCATGGTGTATAAGAAGTTCCCAAAAACCTTCCAATGTATTTTCCTCTGTCAATTTCACCTCTGAAGCTTAATCCTTTAAATTCTGTATAATTCTGTGGTTTTATTCCAGCTGAAGCCGCAATCTTAAGTGAATTTTGAAGGGCAATATTGTCTTCCACTAATTCCTGGTTTTTTCTCAAAAGTCTATCGTTTAATTCCCTGAGTGAATGTATTTCCTTTAAAAATTCCCTGTTTTGTTTGATAATTTTTTCGTTATTATGCAGTATGCTTGCATTTTTAGATTCTAAGCTTTCCCTCTCCTTTAAAAGCAGACTTTTTTCAGTTTCTGCTTCATCAAATTTCCTTGCTGCAGTATCCACCATGCTTTTAATTTCATTATAGGATTTTGTTACCATAACATTATTTATACAAAGCATCAGTATTAAAACCAATAATATATGTATTACTCCAAAATTCTTTATAAAATGTCTTATTAATATTCTGTACCTTCTTAATCTTTCATAAGGTGTATTATCCTTAGCCAACTGTGAGTTGAGCATGTTTTCCCTCCCTTATTAATATTTAAAATTTACTTATAGATTATCTTCTTTTTCTCCACTTTATTCATTTTATTGAAGTCGTAATTCCCTGATGCAATCAAGTCAGCCTTTTCAGCTATAATTCCATTTTCACCCTTAAATTCTTTTTACTATTGATAATGGGTGTATTTTGTATATTTGACCCAAATTATGGAAAGTATATTATGGAGAGGCTATAGAGGCTAATTAAAGGGTGTATATTATGTGAAGAAATGTTTCCAGGAACTGATGCTTCAAGCTTAAAAGCCTGTAGTGTTCAGCCTTAATGTCAAATCAAACTTACAAAATAATTTCAAATCTTGTAAAAAGGTAATTATTTTGCTCAAACAGTGATTTGACTCTATATCTGCTTCACAACAGTCTCTAAAGCTCTTGCATATGTTCCTTCCATCATTTTTCTTCACATTTGTTACATGCACCAGCTTTAATGAGTTTGATTTGACACAAAGGTTGAATTTACAGCCTCTTAGAGACGGAACACAAGCCATGGAATAATATGGTTCATGCAGAAAATACACTTTTACTGATTTATATATTTACTTTTCAGTCCAACTATGCTATAATTTAAATTCGTTATCGGGGTGTAGCTCAGTTTGGCTAGAGTGCATGCTTGGGGTGCATGAGGTCGCTGGTTCAAGTCCAGTCACTCCGACCAAGTAAAAAAGCGGATTGCAGCGTTTGTAATCCGCTTTTTTATATCAAAATGAATCAAATATGAACCAAATATCAAATTAATGCCTTATATTATTGAAAGAGTTCTTAAAGAAACATAAAGAAAAGGCGACAAAGGTATACATAGAGTATATATAATAGTATTATTACATACTGATATTAAACCCGTCCATAAGCAATATCCCTGACTGCATTTACAGCAATATCAATGTCATCAATTGTATTAAAGCAGCCAATACTAAAACGCACCACTCCCCTGTCCAGCGTTCCTAGTGTAGCATGTGCCAAAGGTGCGCAATGCAGTCCAGCTCTTGTCGCTATATTATAATTATTATTTAAAATATCACTTACCTCGGTGGAATCCATATCCCCAATATTTAATGCAACTATGCCTGAGTTTTCTCCTTTACCTTGGGGACTGTATACCTTTACCCCTTTTATCTCCCGAATCCCTTCAAAAAATCTTTGTAAAAGTAATTCCTTCAGGTACGCAATATTCTTTATGCCTATAGTGTTTATAAACCTTATTCCATAAGCCAGGCCAATAATTCCTGGTGTATTCAATGTGCCACTTTCAAGGTAATCAGGCATGAATCCAGGCTGGTAAAGATTGTTGGAATTACTTCCTGTTCCACCTTCCATTAGTGTGTCCAATTCTATACTTTCCTTCACATAAAGCCCTCCTGTCCCCTGAGGACCCAGGAGACTCTTATGACCTGGAAAGGCAAGCATATCAATGTTCATTTTCCTGACATCTATGTCAAGAATTCCGGCTCCCTGGGAAGCATCTACCAGATATGTGATACCGTTATCTTTTGATAATTCTCCTATTTCATTAATAGGCAGCACTATTCCATTAACATTTGATGACAGTGTTGTCACTATAAGTGCTGTATTTTGCCTTATTTGTTTCTTTACATCATTGGTATCAATACCTCCGTATTTATTCCCCTGGATAACTGTCAATTCAATTTTACCTTTTTTTTCAAGGGTCTTTAATGGCCTTATAACTGAGTTATGCTCCATACTGGTTGTAATAACATGGTTTCCTGGCTTAAGGCAGCCTTTTATTGCTATATTTAACGCTTCTGTAGCATTTTTTGTAAAGGAAAGCCTTAAAGGATTACTTATATTAAAAAAATTACTTATTACTTTTCTTGCTTCCATTACCGCTTCTCCAGATTTTATGGACATGTAGTGTCCACCTCTGCCTGGATTAGCACAATATACCCTCATACATTTCTCTATTTCATTATAAACAATTTCAGGCTTTGGAAAAGATGTAGCAGCATTGTCCAAATAAATCATGCTTCACTTCCTTTTTTATAATGCCCATTTTGTATTATATATATTTAAACAAGAATGGGCTGAATCTGTTTTCCTTTTAATGCTTCTATTATTGTAGGAATAATTAACTCAGTCTTTGCAAAAAGAGAATTTGGCTTAGAAGCTGGTTCATCCTGTCCGAATGGAACAAAATAAACATTTTTCATATTTATCAGTGTAGCAATGTTTTTGGCATTTGCTCCCAGACCGTCATTGGTTGAAATTGCTATAACCAGCGGTTTGCTGTTTCTTAAATGAGCTTTGCATGCCATTGTTACAGGTGTGTCGGTAATAGCGTTTGCAAGCTTTGCCACAGTATTTCCTGTGCAGGGAGCTACAACCATAACATCCACCAGTGATTTGGGTCCTATAGGCTCTGCTTCAACTATTGTAGATATAATTTTATTTCCGGTAATCCCTTCTACCCTTAACTTTAATTCATCAGCCCTTCCAAATCTTGTGTCATATTTTTGTACAGAATCAGAGAAAACAGGGAATACGGTTCCCCCTTCTTTTACAACTATTTCTAACACTGGTATAATTCTGTCTATAGTACAAAAAGACCCGGTGAAAGCAAACCCGATCTTTATTCCTTCAAATAACATTTTTATACCCCCAACTCTTCAATAATATTGTATATCGTTTCCTTAATTACCTTAGCTGCTGTTACGGGCGCAACTTTTCCGGGAAGGGATAATGCCCATATAACTTTAATTCTCAACTCCTTAGCCTTTTCAAAGTCAACTCCTCCCGGCTTTGAAGCCAAATCTATTACCAGACATTCCGTATTTATCTTTTTCAGCATCTCAGTATCAAGAACTACATAGGGTATTGTGTTAAATATTATATCCATCTCTTTCAAGTTGGAGCCCAGATCATTAAAATGTATTGCTTTGTATCCATAGCTGCTTATCCATGCAATATCAGAGTATTTCCTTGCTTCAACAAAGACATTCGCGCCTATCCCGTAAAGCATCTTTGCCAGTGTCTTACCTATCCTGCCAAATCCTAATATAAGTGAATTGCTGCTGTGCAAAGTAATAGGCATTTCTTCCATTGCTATCTGTATGGCGCCTTCAGCGGTTGGAATGGCGTTAAGTATGGCCAGTTCTTCCCTCTTGAACATATCTACCGAATACACATTGTAGACTTCCGCAATGTGTGAAATTTTACTACTGATTCTCCCGGCAATAAACAGCTGGTTTTTTGACATTTTCCTTAGTATGTCATTTATGTAGATTTCTTCAGTATGAAATGGGGCATTTATTGTTTCATCGTCATTTGAACATGGCAATGGGCCAACAATAATTTCAGACCCATTAATTGCTACTCCCACATCTTCACTTTCCTTAATTCCAAGTTCAAAACCTGTCTTTTTAAATCCATAAATGTTTACATTGTTTCCTTCAGATGCCAATAAATTTGCAAGCTTTATGCTCCTTAAATCCCCTCCGATAATAGTGTATTTCTTTAATCTCATATTGTACTCCCCCTGATTATCTTGTAGCAGCTTACGGCAACTAATATATCCTATGAATTTTTTCTTTTATTAGTGCTTGTTTTCCAGTGATTGCCAGAATTGTGGTAGATGGTACAATTATCTGCTTCCTTGTGGTTTTTGTGTTTGCCCCGGATGAATAAAAAAACACCGCTTCTTGAATAGTTAGCGGTGTTCAAATCCTTGTTACTGTATTTAATTTTTCAGTAGGCTTTTTATATCCAGATCCTTTTTTATGTTTCCTACTAAGGAGAAACTTACTTTATTAAAATCAAACACCCTGTCAATTACTGTCCTGATATCATCCAAATCAATATCTTGGATTTTTTGAATCACCTGTTCAGGTGAATATATCCTGCCTAAAAGCAGCTCAGACTTTCCAATATGGTTCATCCGGGCACTTGTGCTTTCCAGGCCGAGCATATAGTTTCCTATTAACTGTTCGCGGCACTTAATCAATTCATCTTCCCCAATGCCATTGTTAGCCAGTGACTCTATCTCCTGCATAATCAACCTAACTACCTCAGCAAGGTTCTCAGGGTTCATCCCGGCATATACAGTAAACAATCCAGCATTTTTATAGGATGAAGGATATGAGAAAATTGAATATACAAGTCCCTTTTCTTCCCTTATTTTTTGAAAAAGGCTGGAGCTCATCCCTCCGCCTAGAATACTATTTATTGCCAATAAAGGATACAGATATTCGCTTCCATGTTCTATCCCATCAAAAGCAATGCACATATGAACCTGTTCGATGTCTTTTTCCTTTATAGCAATATCTGAAAAAAACTCAGCCTTTCTTAATGGGCTTTTTCTTCTTTGTTCCGGCTGCCAATTCCGAAAATATTTGTTTAATAATGATGTAAGATTTTCATTATCGAAGTTTCCTGCAACCGAAATCACGCAGTTATCAGGTGTATAATTACTGTGTAAATACTCCCGGATCATTTCAGCATCAATAATTCCAAGGCATTTTTCTGTCCCGAGAATTGGATAACTTAGGGAATTGCCTCTCCATACTGTTTTTGAAAGAACATCGTGAACCAGTTCCTCGGGAGAATCCTCATACATATCAATTTCCTCAAGAATAACTCTTTTTTCTATCTCTATGTCCTTGGTGTCAAACGTTGAATTGAAAAACATATCGGCCAGTATTTCCACAGCAATATCAATGTGTGAGTCCAAGGTCTTTGTATAGTAGCATGTACACTCTTTTCCTGTAAACGCATTAAGCTGTCCCCCGATATTATCTATGCTTTGTGCAATTTCCTTTGCACTTCTGTTTGTTGTGCCTTTGAAAAGCATATGCTCAATAAAGTGGGAAATACCATTATTTTTTTTATTTTCATTTCTTGACCCTGTTCCAACCCAAATACCTACAGAAACCGACCTTACATAAGGAATTTTTTCAGTTACTACTCTGATTCCATTGTCAAGTGTTGTTTTTTTATACATAATTCCAATATATCCTCCCGGAAAAGCAAAAGCTTGGATTCAATGTTTGTATGTTTATGCCAAATTACAACTCTGCATTTCCACCTTTAGCTTGTTTCTATTTTTTTACTATCTGTTTTTCTTCATTAGCCTCAGGCAATGCATCTTTTCTTGACAGGTTTATTCTACCCTGCTTGTCTGTTTCAAGAACCTTAACAAGAATTTCATCACCAATATTTACAACATCCTCAACTTTTGCAACTCTTTTTCTGTCCAGTTTGGATATATGGACAAGCCCTTCTTTACCCGGCAAGAATTCAACAAATGCCCCAAATGACATTATACGTACAACCTTTCCCATAAACACCTGTCCCGGTTTTACTTCCTTGCCGATTCCTTCGATAATTTGTATAGCTTTTTCTCCTGCACTGGTATCTGTGGCAGCCACAAACACTTTTCCGTCTTCTTCAATATCTATTTTTACACCAGTTTCAGCAATTATTCTATTTATAATTTTTCCGCCAGGCCCTATTACATCCCTTATCTTGTCAGGGTCTATCCTTGTTGTTAATATTTTCGGAGCATACGGAGAAAGCTCCTTTCTCGGCTCAGGTATCACTTTAAGCATTACTTCATCCAAAATCTGAATGCGCCCTTTTCTAGTTATTTCCAGAGCCTGTTTAATAATTTCTTCGGTTAGGCCATCAACCTTGATATCAACCTGAATTGCTGTAATACCATTCTTTGTTCCTGCAACCTTGAAATCCATGTCTCCAAAAAAGTCCTCTATTCCCTGTATATCAATAAAGGTAATAAAGTCCTCTGGATTGTTATCATCAACAATCAATCCGGCAGAAATTCCTGCAACAGGGCTCTTTATTGGAACGCCTGCATCCATTAATGCAAGAGTACTACCGCAGACACTCCCCTGCGAAGTGGAGCCGTTTGACATTAGTACTTCAGATACCAGTCTGATTGCATACGGAAATTCCTCTTCACTTGGGATGACCGGTTCTAAAGCCCTTTCTGCAAGGGCTCCGTGCCCAATTTCCCGTCTTCCCGGACCCCTTGAAGGACGCGATTCACCGACACTGTAAGAAGGAAAATTATAGTGGTGCATATACCTTTTTTCTTCTTCCAGGTCAAGACCATCCAACATCTGTACTTCACCCATAGCACCAATAGTCACTGTTGTCAGTACCTGGGTCTGTCCTCTTTGGAATAGTCCGGAGCCGTGTGTTCTTGGCAAAACCCCTACTTCAGCAGACAAAGGCCTGATCTCGTCCAGAGCCCTTCCGTCAACCCTTTTATGTTCTTTAAATAAATACTCTCTGACAACTTTCTTTTCAAGCTTGTAAACACACTCAGAAATAATGTTTTCCATTTCAGGGTAAATCTCCGCAAAGTGCTGCTGAATCTCGTCAGTTAAATTGCTAATGTTATCATCTCTTACCTGTTTATCATCTGTCAGCACCAATTCCTTCATCTTTTCATATGCAAAGTCATTGACCGCATTGAAAACATCCTCTGGAACTTCTGCTGATTCATACTCAAACTTTGGCTTTGCTATTTCAGCCATTATTGTATTGATAAATTCAATGATTTTTTTGATTTCTGTATGCCCAATTCTTATTGCTTCAAGCATTTTCTCTTCAGGAACTTCATTTGCACCGGCTTCTATCATTGTTATTTTATTCATTGTTCCTGAAAGAGTCACATACATCTGGCTTTGTTCCCTTTGTTTTGCATCGGGGTTAATGATTACTTCATCATTAATCAGGCCAAGTATAACACAGCCTATAGGGCCGTTAAAAGGTATATCCGAAATTGAAAGTGCTATTGATGTACCCAACATGGAAGCAAACTCAGGAGAATTATCCTGGTCAACAGACAACACCGTATTGATAACCGTAACATCATTTCTTAAATCCTTCGGAAAAAGAGGCCTAATTGACCTGTCAATAACTCTCGAAGTCAATATTGCCTTTTCTGATGGCCTTCCTTCCCTTTTTATAAAACCGCCCGGTATTTTACCTACAGAATAAAGCCTTTCTTCATAATCAACACTTAATGGGAAAAAATCAATTCCTTCCCTTGGCTGTTTTGATGCTGTAGCTGTTGACAGTATTACTGTATCACCGTACCTTATCATTACTGAGCCATTGGCAAGCTGAGCCATTTTGCCGGTTTCCACCTTTAATACTCTTCCAGCTACTTCAGTTGTAAATTCTTTATACATTACTCTTCCTCCTCATGTAAATATACTGCAGACCGGAGCAAAAGAGCAGAGAACAAATAACAATTCGCCAGCCCTATTACCTGTTCTCTGTGCTTTTGCTCCAAAACAACCATTTTAATAGTCTGCAGCTAACATTAGTATTTCACAAAAACAGTTATTGTATTTAACAATAATGAGCGGATTTCTCCGCTCACCATTATTTTCTTAGATTCAGCTTATCAATAATTGTACGATATCTTTCAATATCTTTTTTCATCAAATAATTTAACAAACCTCTTCTTTGTCCAACCATTTTCAAAAGACCTCTTCTTGAGTGATGGTCTTTTTTATGCACTTTCAAGTGCTCATTCAAATGGTTTATTCTTTCTGTGAGAATAGCAATCTGCACTTCGGGTGATCCAGTATCACTTTCATGCAGCTTATACTGGTCAATAATACCTTGTTTTTTTTCTTTTAACATTACTTAAGCCTCCTTTTATTTATCCCCATTAGCCTGGTAATTGGTCGGAGCCTTCCAATAACCCAGCAAATGGTTAAGTTCGCACTTAGGTATTCTAACATATAATTTATTAATTGTAAATATTTTATTTTGTCATCAGCTTATAAACATCATTTCTTCTGTGTTTCAATAATGGCAATTCTGTACGAGTCTTTTTTACTATGTCCAAATCAATTAAGGCATATATTATTCCTTCCTTTTCATCCGCCTTTGCAATTACATTACCCCATGGGTCAGCTACCATTGAATTGCCGTACGCAATGTAAGCTGCATTTTCATTTCTAGCAGGAGATACTGCAGCAACATAGACCTGGTTATCAATAGCCCTTGTACGGATAAGCAATTCCCAATGCGCTTGTCCGGTAATCATATTAAACGCTGCAGGTATAACTATTAATTCGGCTCCACTTAAAGCCAAAAGACGCATTTGTTCCGGAAATCTTATATCATAGCATATTGCAATACCAATTTTACATAATTCTGTGTTTATTACAGTGATGTCATTCCCTTGTGAAAGTACTTCCGATTCTTTGAATACGATTTTTCCGGGAATGTCAATATTGAATAAATGCACTTTCCTGTACTTTGCAATAATTCTGCCTTTATTATCAAAGGTAATACTGGTATTATATATTTTCCCCTCATCGGTCTCCGGTATTGAACCGGCAACAATATACGTACCAAGTTTTTTTGCTGTATCCGAAATTCTTTTTATAGTCTCACCACTATCAATACTCTCAGCATAATCTGCAAATAACTCCTTTTGATAAGGGCAGTTGAAGATTTCAGGCAAAGCTACCAGTTCAGCACCGTTTTGGGCTGCCTCTTCAATTCTTGCAACTGCATTGTTAATATTTTTATGTTTATCGTCTACAACTCTTGTCTGACAAAGTGCGATAGTAAAGCTGCTTTTCATATATATCAGCTCCAGGTGTTTATTCCGTTAATTAAATTATACAACGAAACAATAATATTAGCCAGTAATACATTCCTGTATTACTTAGTATTAGTTTCATACATTATTTTTAAATTTATGAACTTTTTTATGTGAACATTAATATTATGTTAATATAAATCATTTATGGAGGTACTGCCATGAAAAAAAATTCAAAAAGCCTTTCCGGCAAAATGCAGCATTTTTATCCGGTTATGCCATTAAATCCGGAACTGGCACATGCATATGTTCCATATCAATATATGACGAACATATACCCTCCCAAAAAAGGACTTAGCCGTGGAACAATCTTTCCCTGCCTGTATAGGCCATATGGCTATGACCCTGAATATACTTTAGATGCTTAATGGAGGTGTTTAAAATGTATATGGAGAAAGAAAAACTTTTAAAAGAACTTATGGCTGTCGATTTTACTCTGGTTGATTTGCACTTATATCTGGATACACATCCTTATGACCAGAGAGCTTTAATGATATACAATAATACAGTTCAAAGAGCCAGGATGCTTCGACATACGTATGAAAGGTTGTATGGTCCGTTATTGGCAAATATGTCAACCAGCAGATATCCGTGGCAATGGGCTATGGAACCCTGGCCATGGGAGAAGGAGGGATTTTAATGTGGTTTTATGACAGAAAGCTCCAATATCCTGTAAGAATAAGAACATGTAATCCTAAGATGGCTAAGTATATTATTACACAGTATGGCGGGCCGGACGGCGAACTTGCGGCATCATTAAGGTATCTCAGCCAACGTTTCAGTATGCCTACCAATGCAACAAAGGCCATTTTGAATGACATAGGTACTGAAGAACTGGCACACCTTGAAATGGTTGGAAGCATGGTTTATCAACTAACAAAGGATGTTCCTGCTGATGTTCTCGAAAAAGAAGGTCTTGGTGCTTATTACTCCGACCATGACCATGCAGTCTATCCAATGAGCGCAGCTGGCAATCCATTTACTGCTGCGTATATACAATCAAAGGGCGACCCTATAGCAGACCTGCATGAAGACCTTGCAGCAGAACAAAAGGCCAGGGCAACATACGAAAACCTCATCAATCTTGCAGACGATCCTGATGTAATAGATCCGCTGAGATTTCTCAGGCAGCGTGAAGTTGTTCATTTCCAAAGGTTTGGGGAAGCCCTCAGGATGGTTCAGGAAAAACTCGGGGAGAAAAAGCATTTTGTTAAGAAACCGGATTATATGCAGAAGTAAAACTTATCTAAAAAATCAGGACTGCTGTTTGGATGACAGCAGTCCCGATCATATTCGCGTTATTCTAGTTTGCTGCTGTTTTACTCTGAGTTATACCCTCTGCCCCTCTATTTCTTTTTTCCCTTTCTGCGATCTTCTGCTTTAATTCAACTAACAGCCTTGCTTTTAAATCTGCCATGTCGTCGCCTGATTTAGAATCTGATTTAGAATCTGATTTAGAATCTGATTCAGAAGCTGTTCCAGCTTTAGTATCATTTTCGGCTGACTCCTCCAATGCCTCAGCGATTGTCGATGCTTTAAACCTACTGTTAGACAACTTCCACATTCCTAAAAGATCTTCTGCCGTCTTATTGAATTCAAAATCTATTCCTCCCGACATATCTACCGGTATTGCAACACTTTTCGCAGTTTCAATAGCCTTTTTACCCGCATCAATACCTTTTTGTATTCCGGATGAAACAGCTTTTACCACCGGAGAAGAAAGCAAACCTGCATCAAAGTCTATTCTGGATATATAAAGTTTCAATTGCTTTCCCTCCATATCCAGTTCAAGAGCTAACTTGATACTTTTTCCAAGCAATTTTTTCTTAACAAAGTTCATATTCTGAAGCTGGACCAAAGGTGGATAACTATTTATCCTTGATATAATACTTTCTTTAAATGAGTTAAAATTAATATCAAGTATGTTAAAATAGTTTTGGCTTTCTTGTCCTTTTTTAAAAATATTTTTACTTTTTTCATTTCCATAGTAATCCTGCAACAGCCTTATCATATCAGTTACGCCTTTATAAACGCGGTCTCCTGCAATAATCTTGTCAGTGTCAAAGCTGTCTTCCAGCCTTACACTCCTTAATACTCCGTCTTTGTAATCACTTATAACATCTGCACGCATAAGCCGTTTTGTAACTGTCCTTGTATGCCGGCTGCGCTTTTTTTCCTGTCTCTTGTCATGAATAAGTCTGTGTATTTTAGAACTGTTATATTCTTCTTTATCTTTATCTCCTGTCAGGCTTTTCTTTAAGTATTCCTCTGCTAATTTGTCATACTGCAGATCTTCAGGAGCTCCCATTTCAGTAAGTACCTCTTTTATAACATCCCTTGTGATCCTTTTTCTAAAACCCCTTATTGTTGTGGATGATTCGCCGGAAGCAAGCACCATAATACCCGCCTCAATATCACCAGTAAATGTCTTTCCTTCTTCAATATAGTTTCTTCCGTCCTGTGAAAGTATATTTACAGCTTCGGATTGGCTCTGCTCTGATCTAGAATAACCTTCCTTTCCAAAAGCGCCGCCATAAAGCTTGTTTGTAAGCCACCTCGGCATCAGGCGGCTTCTCCTTATATTACTGTATGTACAAAACTTCATTAATTTTGCGCAGTCTTGTGCCGAACGGGCGCTTGCCTCTGTATAAAAGCCAAACTTCGCACTGGTGCCTGCAGATAGTGCAAAAAGAACCTTAGCAGACAAACCAACGCCAAATCTATGTTCGGCGGTTACCTTTGATCTTATGTTGTCATCAGATGCTTCCTGCTCAGGATCGTCCAAATCACCTGACCTCTCTCCTTCATATTCATAAAACAAACTTATGGTAGCTTCAGTTCCAGGCACATATGGACAGCCAACAGAAAAGGAGCCGCCAAATTTCAAACTACTTGCTTCATTTCCAAGTTTGTTTGAATACTCATCACCTATTGACATGAAAATACTTCCGGGCTGCCCACCAGATGTAGCTTCATCTTTAATAATTTTATCGCTTATATCAACTTCCTGTGTCAAAATCTTATTCTGGATGAGATTGTTTGCTTCATTTGCAACAAGGCCCTTTTCACCTACCATTTTTTCAATAAAAATTCTTCTCAGACCTATGCTGCCTCCTCCCTGCCCCGTATGCCTCTGGAGCCACATCATACATGAGCGGTGGATATTTCCAAGTACATTGACTGCATTCTCCTGTTCACTTTCATCAATACTATTCTTAACCCTGTATTTATCATATGCCATAATGTTTTTATCAATATCCTGAAGATACTTGCCTCTTGTGCTTGTTTTACCTGCATAAGTCATTTTTTCGAATTCATCAATTGTTGGAAGCATTCGGACCTTCTTGGAGGGGCCTTGGGCTTTTTGAGCACCTTCATCATCCTTATCTTTATCATCAAGTTTTTCCAACTTTTTGGATAGTTGTTTTATAAGTTCACCAGATTCAACTACTAAATCCTTTACCACAGGGTACCTGTATCTGACGCTGCTTGTCTCATCAAGTTCGTGAACAGTTAGCCAGTGTTTCGCAGCAAAATGTACCTTTTTCAATAGGTATAGCATCACATTTTCTTTACCTGTCTTTTCCGCTTCATTGTATTGTTCAAGATAATCGTCTATCATTGAAATCAGCTTTCCTCTTTTGCTGGTTATTCCTGCATAAGTCAGTCTTTTGAATTGAGCCGCTGAAAGAAGGCTTCCCCCATACTTTTCCACTCCTCTGCTCTCCATAGCCACATCAATACTCTTACTGGCATCAAGCTTTTGGATATCTTCATCTGATAGATTAGCCTTCCTTAATAGCATTTCTGCAGCTAAGCGAACGTCCCTGATAACTGGAAGCCTATACTGGACACTTTTTGTGGAATCATCCTCATGGATCTTAATCCACATGGTTGTTGCAGTATATAATTGTTTAAGGATTTCCTGGGTTTTAGGCAGGCCTTTATTCTTATCCGGATCCTTCGACTTATGGTATTGATCTATAAGGTTATCTATTTTTGTTAGATTCTCACCACGTTTACTGAATTTGCCTGCATCAGTAAGGTACTTGAACAAACTAAGCGAATGTATGTCTTTCATGTACCTGTGCCCCATGCTTCCGAAATCTAGTTCTTCAGTTTCAGTTTTCTCACCTTTTTCCTTGGTTGCAGTGCCGCTTAATATGTTAAAAGATGCCTGAATAAGCTTCTTTTCGTTTTCTATGGGTCCGTCAGATGTAATAAGGCCTGCGATCAGCGGTCTTCTGACAGTTGTAGGTGTGATACCCAGCGTCTTGGCTGTGTAAAGAGTTCCAGAATATGAATGATGAGCATCCAGCCAGTCTTTGCAGGCTTTCTCCAGATCAAGCAATAGTGTATACTTTCGCTTAGTAACCTCATTATATGTATCTTTATTTAATTCCTTATTTAATTTGCTGTCTTCCTTGTTTGCTATATCATATTCCTTATAAACCAACAGAAGCCATCTAAGATATTTGTCCTTACCTTCTATTCTTCTATATTTCATATCCTCGGAAAGGCTTTTCATCTTTAAAAAACTTATATCATCAATGGACTTTTCAAATTGTTCATAAGGAGGCAGGCCTTTGTTGCCGTCAAAAGTTTTTAAAGACTTGTCGGTAAAAATGTTCTTATCCTTGCTGTCGTCTGAACGCATCTCGTTTATCGCTGCCCGAAGTTTAATTATCTCGAAGCCTACGGTTTTATTCAATTCTACAACAGCCGGCCTTCTTTTCTTTACAGATATAATGTACTTTGTATCCCTATGCTCGGATAGCCAGTTTTTACATGCTTGCTCAATCCTGGATAATTTTCTCAATGAAGAAATCTTGCCTTGAACAATACTTACATTGTCCCCGGAGTCTGTCTTGCTTTCGATGATTTCCATGTGACTACTATAGTCCTGCAAGGCTTCATCTATTTCAGAAAGAAATTTCCCTCTTTTTGCGAATCTTACATAAGTAGCCTTCCTAAAGACTTCGGGGGACAAAATACTGCCTGGTTGAGTTTCGTCAATGCTGGTTTCCTGTTCAGTCTCCTGTTGTTCCTCTGCCTTTTTTTCTTCGGTTTCTACACTCTGTGATTCTTCATTATGCTCCTTCTGTTCTTCTAACAGCTCGTCCTTTTTATTCTCCTCCATGGAAATATTTGCAGTTGAATTACCCATCACAAGCCTCCGTTTTAATAATAATTAAAAATTATGACTAACGGTGTTAAAAATCTCTGTGTAGTATTTCCCTGTAGTTGCTATGTTTCCTATCAGCATGCGCTCAAATAACTCTGGTATCAAAATATCATCACCAATATCAAGATATGTCCTAAATGTCAGAACTCCATCACTCATATCAAGATCAAAATTGCCTACTGTAAGCTCGGAGTTTATCCTTACAATTTCCCTGCATACTTTATCATAACTCTCTTCCGGAACAAAAAAAGTGTATGCGGAGTACATTACAAAAACCCTATCTACTTCATATATGAAATATGTCCATTTATATCCTTTGTAATAAATTATTCCAGAAAAATCGTTCTCTTCCCTCTTAAATTCTATATTGTATTTTTTCAGTATGTATTCAATATCCTTGAACTCATCAATCATATCTTCTATTCTGCCTGTAATCCCTTCATCTTCAAAATACTTCTCGTCCTGGATAGCATAAGCAGTTTCAAAACCTTCAAAGACCAAACCTGTCTCCTTCAGGTCATCAGGTAAACTCACTTCCTGCTCAACTTTTAAAACATACCAGTTTATATCCTTTTTAATTATTTCTCCATCTTCGTCATCGGAAGCTATTAATTCACTAATCAGGTTATCGTCATTTAACTCTGAAAAAGTGTTCACCAGTATAGGATCCGCCTTAAGTGTAACTAACACCTCTTTATCAGGACTAAAATTTGTTTTTTCAGGAACCATATCATATGTCAAATGAAAATAGCCATTTTTCTTGATTACCTGATAAGTATCAAAATCAATTGAAACATATAATCTGATATCATTAATAATAGAATCCCTGCGGCTAAATTTTATGTCATGTAATTCTGCTGTTATTAGGTCAACAGTTTGGGTTGAAAAGACAATTTTCTTTGACATTCGATATCTCCTTTAAATTTAGAATATTTTCCCTTTACATTATATAATATTTTTCATATTATATAAATATTAAATACTATTTTTTTATTATTTTTTATAAAAATTGGTTGTGTGATGGTTGTATGTTTTATGAATCTAAGGAGAAAAAAAGTAAAAATGACCAAAAAAATATCTTGAAGGAAATGAATAATACTAATTATGGGCCAAGACTTCAGTATTCAGAGCAGGTTGACCTGGATTTAAAAAAGGAACTGCTTATACCTGAAATGAAAACAATTGACCCCGTAAGTTATGTATCAAGATTATTCAGGGAGAATTTTAAACCTTCAGAAAAAAGCTTTAAGGAATTCATTTCAAAAGGTGAAGGTAATACTATTGAGAAGAGAAGTTTTTACCGCAAGTTTTCTCAGATCTGTTTTGAACGCGGACTACTTTCCTCTGCCGTTTTAAAAGGTAATGGTGAAGTAATGATGGTTGCAGCATTCCGGCACTCTCTGGGTTTTCAGAGCCCAGCTAACTCAAAGGAACAGAAGATATTTGAATCTTCCTTGTCCGACTCTAATGCCCGACACATCAAAATACTTCACAATGATTGGGTAAACAGTGCTTGCGCAATTGTGTCCGATGCATCAAAAAATGCTTCAAAAGTGGTATCTGCATTTAAAACTGCTGTTGAAGAGGGGGATTTGCCAGGGCGTAACGGTGGGAGTGCACTTGAAAACATAATGCCATTCCTGTCTGTAAAGAGAGAATACTCACTTATCAATACTTACACTGAAAAGCTAAACAACTTGAAACGTAGCTCTTCACAAATCCAAGCAACAGGTTGTGTATCAAATGCGGCAGAAATACAAATACATGTGCTAAAAAATGCCATTTCAAAATTGAACATTATGATCAGTAAGAAAAAATATTTGAAACATAGATTTTTAACATTACTTGAGTATGCATTGTCTAGAGTGCAAAAATTCCAGAATGAGCTTGATAGTGATACATTTAATGTCAATAGGATTGCTGCCAGCATTACAGGTTCAGGCTCCGGGGATGAAGACGGAGAGAATAAGGGCGATACAGGTGGGGAAGGCGGAATAAAAGTTGACCAGAATGCAAATAACAAGGGAGAATCATTATGAGTAGTATTACTGCGCATTTATTTGACTTTAATAATATTGACCAGCCCTATAAGGATATGTGGGAATATTACGAAGACTGTACCAGCCTTATTAACTTAAAGCTTATTTCCATTTTATTAAATGAGCAGAAACAAGACAAGGATGAAAATGACGGATATGAGATGTTTGATTCGGGAAATGATTTTATAAAGTTCCTGATGAAAAGTCCGGCTGTTTTTAACTGTAAATTTATTTCTGATGATTATATTGATGATATTAATCAATGTGAACAATACCTGTTTTCAAGGAGAATTGTATCTATTAATGCCGGATTGTATTTACCTGACATTTATCTTGCAAATGTTTTTGGATTAAGCCCTTTTGAACACCAATGCCTGCTTCTTTCATTTGTATCAAGCCTTGATCCGAAATACGAAAGAGTCTTTGCTTTGATAAATGATAATCCTTCAAAAAAATATCCAACAGTGCAAACATGCCTTCAGTTATTTACGGAAAAGGATGAAAAAGCACATAGTAACATACTCTTCTTTCTACCCGATTCAAAACTGATGAGCTTTTTTTTTAGTAAAAAAAATATAGAAAATTCATCATATTTTTCTGCTCCACTTGTTTTACATAAGCGGATAACACGTTTTTTGATGTGCTCGCTAATGGAAGAACCGGACAGCACACTTCCATGGACTATAGTGGATGTTGATGATGAGCCAGAAAAACTTGTTATAAACAGTAATCTCGTTGATGCACTAATTGATATTCCTTTTATACTAAAACCAAGGCATAATAATACAATACTCATTAATCTTTTTGGAGCAGCCGGCAGCGGTAAAAAACTCCTGTTCAGACACTTTTGCAAAAAGACTAAAAGAGGCGGTATGATTATTGATTGTCTTAAATTACCATTAGATAAAGAAAAGCTGGAGAATGAATTGATATATATATGCAGGGAATCAATAATCCGTCAGTCATTCATCTGCCTTGACAAGTTTGATTCGCTTGAAGAAGAGAAAGACGGCTTAAAAAAAATACATACTGTACTTGGTTTGCTGTCTGAACACATCGATACTGTATTTGCATCTTCTGAAAAAGAAATTGCATCACAGCTAATACCTGCTGAAGTCAGACTGTTTTCCATTGAAGTAGCCTCTCCCGACACTGAGTCAAGGATAAAACTCTGGCAGTGGTTTTCAAGGGAAAAGAAACTCCAAAAAACAATAGATATTAGCGAACTGTCCAGCAAATTCAATTTTACACCTGGTCAAATAAGAAAAAGCCTTGACCGTGCAGTATTTGAATCAGAGTTAAAAGGACTGGACCATGTGAACATTGATATATTGTATGATTCCTGTTATAGACAGATTGTGCATAATCTTACTAAGACTGCTTCACTCATAAAACCCGCTTACTCATGGAATGATTTGGTCCTCCCTCCTTCTGAGGTTAGGACTTTAAAAGCTGCCTGCAACCATGTAAAATATGGACACAAGGTTTTTAATGAATGGGGATTCAGCAAGAAAGTCCCCTATGGCCGCGGATTATCCATGCTTTTTTCCGGGCCTCCCGGAACAGGAAAAACTATGTCTGCTCAGGTAGTTGCCCATGAGCTGCATATGGAAATGTACAAAATCCAATTGTCAAAAATCATCAGTAAATATATTGGAGAGACTGAGAAAAACTTAAAAGAAATTTTCGATGAAGCTAATAAGAGCAATGTAATACTGTTTTTTGACGAAACAGATGCACTTTTTGGTAAAAGGTCTGAAGTAAAAGATTCTCATGACAGATATGCTAACATTGAGGTTGCATATTTGCTTCAGCAGATCGAAGAACATGAGGGTATAACCATTATGGCAACAAACTATATGAAAAATATTGACGAGGCTTTTTTAAGAAGGATAAACTATATTATCCATTTCCCGTTCCCGGATGAAAAAGCCCGTCATATAATCTGGGAAAAGATTTTCCCTGAAAATGCTCCTGTAAGTAAAAATGTTGATTATGGGTTTCTAGCGCGCAAGTTTGAAATATCCGGAGGAAATATCAAAAACATAGCTATTTCATCCGCATTCCAGGCTGCATCAGAAAACAGCGAAATTACAATGAACCATATTATTAAAGCAGCAATCCATGAACAGAAAAAAAACAATAAGGTCATTATAGCTGAAGATCTTGAAGAATATGCTGACTTACTTTAGAACTATAAGAGTGTGTAAAGACCCTGGGCACTCTTGAATACGGGAAAACCACAGTCTCTGAGGATGCAATATCAATATTGCATCTTTCACATATTTCTTCAATTGTAATCTTTTCATTTCCCTGCCCGCCTAACAGGACTACTTCATCACCAATATCAATATTTTTTATCGGAGTAACATCAACTAGCATTCTATCCATATATGGAGTTCCTATTACTTGTGCGCGTTTGTTTCCAACCAGTACAAAATTGCAGCATGCGCGGTTAAGCCACCAAAAATCCCCGTACCCAGCAGGTACAACTGCAATACTAATATCCCCCGAAGGAAGATATGAATTGCAGTATCCTGGAATTGGCTTTCCACTGGTTACTTTTTTTATATCAGCAATAACAGACTTGATTTCCGCAACTGTTTCTATACCCGGAGGAAGTATACAATGGGGAATTGGTATCCCATAAAGAATAGTAGCAAGCCTTAGAGCATCATATTCAACATCATCATATTTAAGAAACGCTGGGCTGCTTGCCGCATGTACCGTCACACCTGCTCTTTTGTCAAGTGGAATCATTTTAATACACCGATCAAAAATTTTTTTCTGTTTAAAAAACTCGGAGTCGCAGTTACTGTATGCATAAACAAAATGTGTAAACAATCCTGTAATAGTGATATATGGATTATTCCAAAACACATCCTGCAAATCCCTGTATTCCTGTTCATTTATCCCAAGGTTTGACATCCCCGCAGTATCAATTGCAATATGAGCCCTTATTCTCTTCTTTTTCAGAGAGGCATATTTAATAAGCTCTTCTAATATTCCTCTATTTGATATAGACGGAGTTAGTTCATAGTAGAAGAGTTTTTTAATGTCTTCCTTAGAGATATAGTAGAGAATGATTATTTCATTATTTATACCCGATTCCCTTAATTTAACAGCTTCCTCCACCCTTGAAACAGCAACCCTACTGCAGCCGCACTCCATGGCCGACCTTGCTATTTCAAGCAACCCATGACCATATGCATCTGCTTTTAATACCGGAATTATTTCAACACCTTTTCCGCTTTTTTCCCTAACAATATTAATATTGTTTTTAAATACATCCAGATTTACATTCATAAAGCAACAATTCCCTATATTTACCATCCCCCCAATCATCAATATATTCTCTACCGAATTCTATAAAAAGTTTATTATCATCCCTGATGAAGGAAAAACCTTCATAATCACAGGAAATAAGTTCCCTTTGCTTTTCAATGTCTGTAGATTCTACTTTACTGATATTCTTATAAGCCGGATTATTTTTAGCAAAGTCCAGACAACAGATATAACGAAGTTTTCCATTGTATTTTTCTTTTAAATCCTTGATTTTCAATCCAAGCCTTAAAGTAGTTATTATACTCGGAATATTAAACGGGGAAACAGTATTGGCAACATAGTGTATTTCATTATCCTCTTTGGCAATATTAACCAATAAACGGGCAAGAATAAACTGTATGTTGTTTCCCCTCGCCTTCGGATGGACTACAGCGGTCTCAAGGTGGGATACATTTTGTATATGTTGGTCGTGTATCCTCAGGTCATATCCCAGATTATCATCCCTTATACCAGGTTTTATCAACCCTACAAAGGCAAGCAGCTTTCCCTCGTCTCTCAAGCCGTAAAGGTAGCCTCCTCCGCCAAAAATGAAATCTAATTCCCACTCTTCAACCGGTACGAAAACCTGTTTACTGCCAAGGTATTCCATAACTTCTGACTGGAGTTTGAAGATATCAGGTACATCATTTGGAAAAAGGCGCGTAACGACAGCATCGGTACTTCTTCCGGTATCCTTAAAGACTATATGTACTGTATCCTTATCCATATATTACTTCTCCCTGTTCCCTTTACACCATTTTAAAACCAGTGATGCTAGAACCAGAAGCAAACCACCTCCTGCTATAATAGCCCCAATATAACCTGTGCCTGGAACAAGTCCTGCTGCAATAAACCCTCCATACAGCATAGGACTGACGGCATCTCCCATTTTTTCACTCATGCTGAAAACGGAAATTGCTTTTCCTTCACCTAATTCTTTTGATTGTTTAGTTCCCAGATAGTAATTGGTAGATGCTGCTACAAGGCTTTTATCACATATACTTAAAATCATTATAGTAATTATCACTGATAGTACACTTCCGGTAGAAGCAAAAATGAAAATTGCCCCGCCCATAATGAGCATTGAAATAACCATCGTAGGTTTTATGCCAAGATACCGGTTTGAATACTTTATTATTATCGAACTGAAAATAATACTGCACAATGATGAAAGCATAAAAACCTGTCCTATAAAGCTTTGTGACAAACCATTTTCAGATGCAAACAAAGGGAAATAATAATCCAGGAATGTCCTTCCTAATCTGGTTGGTATAATGATTGCAACAATAAAGAACAGTATTACAGGATTAAGAAGAAATCCAAAAATAGATACTCCATTACCCTTATTCCTTGCAGCCGACACTTCTATTACAGCCTTTTTCTCTTCACTTAAGCTGTTTTTCCTTGAGACAAACATAACTACCATAATCCCAAGAACCAGTACAGCAGAAATCAGGAAAACAGGCGGGAAACCAGCCCTATCAGAAATCATGGCTCCAATTACAACACCGCAGGTTGCTCCTGCACTGCCTCCAATATTCATACCTGATATACCTTCATTCCTTTTTTCAACCGAGTCAGCCATAAGTACCAAAGCCCTGATTGACATCAATAAAAGGCCGAATCCAATACCTGAAACTCCTCTGAACAAAGAAAACGGTACTAGAGATTGTGCAAAACCTGAAAGCGCATTTCCCAGCAAAAGGAAGGCAGAGCCTATGCCAAATATTTTCTTCCAGCCGTATTTATCAATAAAAGCACCTGCAACTATTGTTGCAAGAACACCAAAAAGCATCTCTGCAGTATAGGGCATACCTATCATAATATTTTTAGGTATTCCCATAAGCGGCATATACAACTGTTTCGAAATTATTGGTATAAAAGACACATACATGCTGGTCGCAGTAAACACAACAAAGGATAATGCACGTATACTATATTTCCTTTCATCTTCTACCAGATGTGGAGAGGCAAGCCTGTTTACAGAAAGTGATATAATACATGCTATTTCAAGCATAAACATAACAGATACTATCAGAGCTGTCAGTGTATCCAGCAAAATTACCATAAGATAGCTTCTGATATTATCTTCTGAAATGTAGATGTCAAGCTTGACAGAATTTTGGCCAGCGTCCGGCTGAAGGGCGGATGAAATCATTTCTACAGGCTTAGCGTTTTCTTGTTTTTTAGCTTCATGAGATATGGAGTTCCCATCAGTTATAGAAATAGAACTGATACCTTTCGTGGAACTAATTAAGTAATCAAAATAATGTTCCATATCATTTAATCGGTCATATGTCACTCCCTTACTTATGACTGCCTCAATGTCATTTTTCACAGCATTGCTTACAATTTGGGCGTTTTCCCTTGCTACTGACCTGTACTCCTTGTTAAATTCAATATATGTCATCACACAGAAAAACAACTGTGCAAACAGCAATGTTATAATAAGGACTTTTCTTAATATCTTTGTATTAACCTTCGAATCCTTTATTAACGATCCCTTGCTTGTATAAATGACAAGTATCAGGAGTGCAGCAATAGAAACCAGTCCAAGGTAAATAAGCATCCTCAACATACCAGAAGCAATCCTTCCGGTAACATTCTGTGAATCTATTATTATATCAAAAAAGCCAATTGTATCCTCTTGTTTGTCATGTAGCGGAAGAATTACATGATATTTGTCTTCACTCATGAATATCTGTTCGCTACTGCCGCTCTCTTTACTGAAGCCTTCAATAAAACCTGTATCAATATTATCTTCCGTATTTGTTGAGTACAGAAGGTTTTTATCTTTATTAAACAGATGTATATCATTAATAGACTGAGAAAGCCCCTTGATTTTGTGCAAAACGTCTTGAATGCCATAGAACTTTTCAAGGTCCTTTCCGTACCTCACTGCATACTCAATGTAACGTACACCCTGGCTGCCGGCTATAGTATAAGTTTGGAGCAATGATTCCTCAAGATTGTTCCTGAATTTCGACAAATTATATATGCCAGTAAAACCCAGCGAAACAAGTATTAATACCAACGAATAAATAAATATTTTAGTTTTTATCTTTTTCATGTCCATTCCACCTTTATGCATCTCGTAATAATATAAGGCTTACTCTATCTCAAGGTATATTTTGTCTGCAACAAGAAGCAAATCGAAAGATACAGGATAATTAATCCTGTCTGCAACACCAAGATTAATATCTATCCTTGGTGTAGAAACAAATTCCTGAACAAGATTACCAGGTTTTTCCCCCTTAAGCACCTGAGCAATCCTTACTGCTCCAAACTGTCCTATTTCCTCAAAACTTGTAACATTAATACTCATTAAGGCGCCTTTAGCTACCTCCTGTCCTCCAAGCTGTGAAAAAACAGGTACTCTCTTTTCATAGAAGGGCTCAAGCAATTCCTTAAGCCATTCTGCGTTAATCTCCGCAACCGTTATGTAAAAAGCGTCTATTTCGTCCGAAATCTCATCATATGCACGGGCAAGTTCTTCCTTATACCTATCAATATCACTGCTGTCTTTCGGCATATCAACATATTTAATAACAGTTTCAAACCCATATTCCTCTGATAGGTCATTAATATTATTCACCGGTGTAAAAGCCCTGGCAATATCACTGTCTTCCATTACTATGCCAAGTTTTTTAAAGTTGAAAATATCATAGAAAACCCTTAACTGTCTTTCAAACCTTGCCGGATCGGTATGGGCCCATATGTTTTCCTTATTGGAGTATTCATATGTTTCTGATATTCCTGCTAAAACAGCATCAGTAACAGAAAAAATCATGGAATTAACACTGTGAGCAGTATCTGCAATCATGTTTCCGGCATCAGTACCCAAAACAATAACCAGATCCACCTCATTACTTGACAGTCTTGAAACAAGCTGTTCCTTTTGCTCATCATCAATATAGGCCAGGCTGTAGTGAAAATCGGGAACAAACTCCAAATAGTCACTCACATCATTTGTGCTTAAATAATCCCACATTGTTTTGGTATCCAACTGGCCTTCTTCATAGGGTACACCATCAATTCCTTTAAGCCACCTTATATCCTCAAGGCCTTTAAGTATATAATAAAATGATGGAGGATAGTTTACAAATTCATCACTTTCAATATAGCCGATTTTATACTTTCTTCCGTTTATTACCTGTGGTGACAAATCATCATCAGAATCCCTTTCTGAATAAGCTGCCGCAGGCAACAACATTATCACCAAAGCAAGCACAAAGATTATAAAGAACTTTACACGTCTTCTAGCAATCATACTTCTTTCCCCCTCCCGGATTGTCCGTTTTCAGTTTGTAAATATTTTTTGTCTATTATGCTAAACAGCTTTATAATTAGTACCTGCAGCAATACACATATTGCAATAATGAATGCTGCACTACCTATTATTTTTTTTGCCCTATCATCTATATAAGCCTGAGACATAACTGCCTGTACTTCATTTTGCTGGTTTATATATAGATTCCTTATTTCTGGTACAGTACTGCTTATCTCTTCAAGCCAGCCACTAATGTCATGAATCCTGTCAATAGTGACTCCCTTATGAAGAACCTTATTTATATCCATTTGGATAATAGAGCAAAGCCACTCACCTATTTTTTCAATTGAATAAAACAGAGAATCCCTTGTAATATACAATAGATAAGCGTTAAAAACTCCTAGTATAAAAATCGCAATAATGCAGAGTGCTAATGTAAAAATGAAGAAACTCCTCTTTTTATTATGTTCAAGCCTTATTCTTGTTGAGACAAAAATAATTATTATCAAGCCGCCTAATTGAAAAAGTATAAGCTGTATCCCATATTCCTTCTCATATAATGATACTTCATCGTTAAGCACATGATTTTCAAGGCTTATTACCATTACAGCAGCAAGATTTTCTTTCGCATCCAGTATAGGAACCGATATATAGTAAAGGCCTCCATCTTCAAAATAAGGTATTTCCTCATTGGCTGCATTGTTCAATAGTATACTCAGATTTGTGTTGTTATTTCTGTTGCTGTCATAAAGTGAATATAGGGTTTGTCCATTTTTCTGCATAATATGAATATTATCTATTTCAGGTGCTGAATCACTAACCTGCCTTAAAATGCTGTCCATGTTATAAAAGTTTTGAATACTCTTACCGTATTTCAAGGCATATTCAATTTGCAGCACACCCTGTCGTGCTGCAAGCTTATAACCCCTGATCATTGCATTAATATGGCTTTCCCTGTACATCCTCTGGTTTATGCTGTATGAAAGAAACAGCCCGATGCAGATTACAATACTTAACAGTATAATAATATATGTCTTAAATTCCCTGCTGTTCATATCCCCCTCCTTGAATAAGTCTTGTACAGCCTGCCCATGCAACAGCCTTTCAAGGCACTTGTATAGTAGCCTGTCCTGGATTGACTATCTGAATTATTCCACCATACATACATGTAAGCTTAGAAGATGAGTTAAGGGCCGGCTGTCCGGCAATAAGAACAGTAGGCGACCCAGGAACCCATGGTGAAGCAATATTAGGAACACAAGGCATGGGAGTCAGAACCCCCAACGCAGCAGCAGTCGCTGACTGCACAGCAGGATTACCCATACTGGTACACATAGCAAAGGGCATAACATTCGCCATTGGTTTATTGTCCATAATATTGGCCAAAGGTAGTGAAGTAATTGTTTTATTTTGAGGTGTTACGTTAAGTACCGATGGTGCTGTCCCAAAAGAACACATGCACTGTGCACCACCACAAACTGCCAATGCCATAAAAAGACCTCCGTTTTCTGTAATTATGTTTGTCAGTATTTATACCATGTAAAATATGATTTAAAACTTAATAATGCCTGTATTATTATCAGTACCCAACTCCAGTGTGATGGATTCGGAATGTAGTACTTTGCCGGATACTCTTATTATTATCAAAGCCTCCCGGTCATCTTTATCAATGTCATGAATCCTTGCATGGAATGCCCCATTACCGTCTATATATGCTTTAACTGCACTCTTTAACATCTCTCCTCTTTTATGAGTGTAAGAAAGCTGATGTTCAAAGGCATAAATATCATTATCATAAGGCCCGCTTATTATTCTGCATAATTCACTATTCACATCATCCTTATCCTTAATTAAAAACATCCTTCCAGCTAAATCCTTTTTTCCTGTAGTATAAAGCTTGACGCGTGTACTGCCTTTCTTTACAGATTCCTGTGCAATCTTTATTTTCTCCAGGTTTCTGCTGTATACCAGCAGTACATCTGTTTGATCAAAAGGCTTTTTCGATGAATCTAATTTACCATGGACTAGAACCAAATTACTCGAACCTGGATAAAGCATTCCTGGATTCAGGGTTACAGGTAAAACCGGATTTAACGGGTCAATGTCGGAAGTATTTACTGTAATTCTATCTGATTGGTAAACATCTGACACAATATCGAAATCATATGTATCATCTGGTAAATTACATACAACGGTATAACCATCATTCTTATGTATAGTATCAACTGTAACACCGTTTACATATAACTTAACAAGGTTTTTGTTTACAGGCTTTCCTGTAATTGCATCCATTATCCTAAATACTATTGATACTTTTTTCTTAATTGTGGTCATGTTCTCTCTCCTTCATAAACATCCAGTGAAAAATCAGCCTCTGTGACTCTCTTAACTTCTCGAGTTTTTCTGGAATTCAACAGCACAGGTTCTACAATATATCCAACTGAAAGCTTATATGGTATATTCGGAAAGGCCCATATCCGCTGAAGCTCTTCATAAGTAAGTTTATTGAAGGTAATTTGTATTCCTTCCCCGCTATCACGCAGTGTGCCCTCTAGATTTTCCGGTGTAATGACTGCATTGTCATGCAATATCTGTATTGCACGTCCTAATATCATGCTTTCATCTGCATTTCTAGAATATACTCCTGTTTTTGAATGTGATGTAAGTAAGTAATACAATTTTAGAGATAAGGGTGGGTATCTGAGTCTGTTCACATTCTCATTTATCATTGAGTTCTGACGATAATCACCGTTCTCTTCAATATGATATAGATAAAGTGTAAGCTGAAAATCCCCTGGATCATTTGGAGAGCACAAGCCGATCATCTCTGGTTTGTCAATAGGCTCGGGTATCATATTCTTCTGCAGAAGCCTTATTAAAGAGGTACCAACGTCAGTTATTACTGTATATTCCCCCATGTTAATCCTCCCTATTATTAAAAATCAGTTTATTATATTTCGTGTAGTACTCATAACCGTATCCTGTTATATCTTCAAATAAGAAAGCCGGGATATATATATGTCCATTTATTCCAAGTATATCTTGCTCCACATCCTTTTTATTGCCGTTAATAAAGATTTCTCTGGTGTGAGGTATTATTTTTACTTCCATACCGTTATAATTTATAACAGCTTTTCTCTCAGTTCCTACCCATACTACACTGCCTCCCAATCCTGTAAAGGCATCCCTGATAGGAATATACGGTGTGCCCTGTGCCATAATAATTGGGTTCAAAAACTTTATATTACTGTCTGTAAAAATAGCTTCCCCTGCTTTAAAAGTACTGTATTTATAACTTTCTGTTATCATTTCAGCCTTTTGATTTAGGCTTTTAATTTCCTCCTCAGTATATATACTGCTTTCCTTTTGGACTAACTGAAGAAGATTTTGGTAAATAAATGATTCAAGTGTTTCTGTTTCTATATCAACGCCTTGATTCATTCCTTCAATAGCAAGCTTCATTCTGGAAAAATAATCACTCTTTTCAGCAACAAGAAGTGCATCAGCAGCTGCTCTGAAGCTCCTGATCAATGCCTGTACACCTGCCTTGTCTGTGCTGCCCGTGCTTAAAAAGCTGTTCCTGTATATACTTTGCATGCCCCTGGCTTCATCTGCATTATTCAGGGCAGAATAGTGCTTTGAAACATAATCCTCCATTTTGCTGCTGCCAGGAGAATATTCAATCAATAATTGCAAAATGGAAGCATTTTGCCTTTCTTCCATGCTCATTTTCATACTTTCAGCCGCAAGAGACACACTGCCTATCTGTTTTAGGATTCCAGCAGCAGAATCACTGTCGCCGTTCTCTGAAAAGGTTTTATACAAAGCTTGTAAAGCATCTGAGATTTTATCAATGACACCATCGCTGTTAACAAATGACTTGTATTCCTCGTCAAGGGAGTTATAAGTGTCAAGCAGGTCTTTAACTGAAAACTCCAACTTACCTATTATATCTGAACCCGGTGTGTTGATTTCATCGAGAACTCTATACGCTCGCTCCTTGAAATCATTTATAAGGTTTTTGTCTTTATCACTAAGCAGATCTAGAAGTCCGGATATCATAATGTCTTTTAAGCCTATTTCGTTTTCCAGTTCCTTTGCAAGGCTGCTGTTTCCTTCCATAACAGCCTTGTCAAGTGAATTCTGCAGCTGTCTTTTCTCAGCATCAAGTTTATTTAAATCGTCCAATATATTATCATTGTTATTAGATAAATCTTCAAGCACCCTGCCTATTTGCTCCTTTAATGAAGAGGCATGAGCAATGTTTCCGGTCTCAACCGCACTCATATACTCTTCTTTAAGCGCAGCAAGTTGATTCTCCAAACCCGCTTTTGCTTTCGAGGAACTGGATAGTTGTTCATTCATGGATGCTTTTATGCTCTTAATTTCATTATCCAACAAGTTAAGAAAATCACCAAGAACCTTTAATGCAGGCTGGTTGTTATTAATGTCCTCCTGGCTGCCTGCGTTCAAATCAACTATTATAGCTGCTATGTACCCTTTAATTCTTTCAAGGGCAGAAATTTTGCTTTTATTGTCTTCAAGCCTTTTAATGGTTTCAGTCTTAATAAATTCTACATCTTTTACCCTGGATTCAAGCTGTTTTGAATTGTCTTCAATAATCTTATCCAATACAGCTTTGGATTCACCCGCAGCTTTTGCAGCCTTAAACTCACTATTATTGCTTACAAACGCTGTACTTTTTAACCTGTCAAGAGCTCTGTCCAGGACTCTGTTCAGAACTATCAGTTCTTCCCCACTGCTTTTGATAATACTATTTTTTATATTGTTAATATGTAATATATCACTCAAAACAGCATCCGCACCAGAAAAGTCCTGAGTATCAATTTTCCCAAGCAAACTCTTTTGTAATATACCTTTCTCTTCGCCGAGGACATCTGTTGATTGTCCTGCAAGGCTATTGATAAGATTGTTCTGAGTATCTATTAGTGCTGCAGATGAATTTGACAGTGGTTCCAAAATATCTGTATGTGCTTTATTACTTGCTTTATCAATTGCTGATTTAACCCTATCTGCAATCAACTGTACAACAAATATTTTTTGCTCGGTCAGTATATTGTTTTCCAGCTCCAAGACTTCAGCTATGTAAAGTTCCCTTTTATCAGTATGTGTCCTGTTGATATAGTCCTTATAACTTTGAATTCGAGTAAGTATGCTCTCACTATCCGAATATCCCTTCTGACCTTTAACCGAGGCAAGAATCGGATCAATAATTCCAAGCTTCTCTCTTATTTCTTTCCTTTCAGAACTGTCACTGCTTTTATTCAGCTTCTTTTCCTGGGACTTTCTCTCATTTGTAATGCTTTCAAGTTCTTTTTCGAGAAATTTCATCCCTTCGGGTAGATTATTCTCTGGTTCGTTTATCTGGCGTGCATCCACAGCTTTACCGGTAGAAAGGTCAATTATTTCTCCCGGTTTCTTTGCCCAGTGGGTAAGAGGAATGGAATCAATTTCTAGATTTGATACTATTTTCCCTTTTTCTGTCAAGATCTCATCCACAGTACCTGTACCGGTAATATCAACCCACTCGCCTTTTGCAAATTCTGACTTGTAATAAACCTTTTTCTGTCCGCTGTTTTCTGCGCTTTTTTCTGCCAATGACACAGTTTCACTATCAAGGGCTGACAGATGTATAAGAAATGTGCCAATAACGAGTGTCTGATTGGGAACGTCCTTTGCCAAAGGCCTTGTATCAGCACATGCTACACCAAATGGAAGAAGTGCTGTAATAACAAATATAATAAGCATCACAAAAGCATTTACTCTCTTCATAAAATACCTCCACTAACAATACCATGTTCTGTTAACTTAATAATAAAATGAGACCTGAAACGCCTCTGGTATAATGGAATCGTCAAAAAACACATTATCTCCCAGAAAGGAGCGTTCAAGTCTCATGACTATTATACCATCTAACGTAGTATGTCCAAGGTGTTTTTCAAAAGTTCTTAACCGTTTTGGTAAGGACAAGGAGGGTTACCAAAAATATCAGTGTCAACATTGTAAGCGTCAGTTCGCTCCAGATAACCCTACTTCCAATTCACAATCGAGAAAAAGAAAATATCCTGATTGCCCGATTTGCGGTAAAGCAACTTTTCTTCACCATGACTATACTTATTACTCAAACTTCCGGTGTGGTGATAAAAAATGTAACCATTCCTTTAGAGTTCCGAAGCTTATTAACGTGGAACCACCTTCTTCTGAATTGAACCCACAAAGCTTTTCTTTTAAAGGAATGCGTCATTCTCTCCACATTGTTCTTTGTGCCCTTAATTACTACTTTTGCGGTAATTCAACCACCCGCAAGGTTTCCCAGATCTTATACATGGTTCATCAGATTAAAGTCTCACATGTTACCATCTCGAAATGGATTAAGCGCTTTGCCCCGGTATTTAAAAAGATCGCCACAGATCGGCTTTTGGGGATTAAGCTCTGCGATTCGGATGAATGGCATTTCGATGAAACCTATATCAAAATTTCTGGGAAAGATTATTATCTCTGGCTTGCCATTGATTCCGAAACCAGATTAGTTCTTGATTTTCATCTTTCTCCTAACCGTGATTCATCCGCTGCTCATACCCTTTTATCAAGCTGTAAAAGAAATTTCGGACAACCTCAATCCGCTGTAATTTCTGATCGATATTATGCCTATCAACAGCCTGCTTCTCTGTTCTTCCCAGAGGCCAAACATATTTGTGTGGAAGACTTTGATGATTTAATCAACAACAATGTTATAGAGGCTTTTAACGGGCAATTCAAAGCGTGGTACAAACCTAAAAGAGGCTTTAATTCATTCGAATCTGCCAACCGGCTCATTGCTACATACATTTTCTTTTACAACTTCGTTCGTCCTCATTTGAGTCTCAATGGTTTAACACCGGCTCAAGTTGCCGGA
This sequence comes from Acetivibrionales bacterium, assembly GCA_050953835.1. Classification (GTDB taxonomy): domain Bacteria; phylum Bacillota; class Clostridia; order Acetivibrionales; family JBMNNH01; genus JBMNNH01. Next base: position 43,254 of record JBMNNH010000018.1, read on the forward strand.
GTTAAATACTCAAAACGCGAACGGCTCTTCTGGTTATTGGTAGCTTGAGTAATATTCAGATTTCAAGGTTCATTCCGTCCTGCGCTGTGCCAGGACTATTTGTGCTACCTTAATTAGAACTTTTAAGGGTTGCACATCACTTTTTTTCATGTTACTTTGTTCTTAGTCGTTTCCATTAGTAGGCTTTTTTCTTTTTAAGCTCTACCAAAGGTCTTTCAGGTCTCATTTCTTCATACTTAGTTAACAGAACCCAATACCATAATCTAAATACTTCAGTTTCCGATAACAATATCAAGTGTCCCGCTTCCATCCTGTGCATCCTTCAGATATGCCTCGGCTACCTTCTCTTCCTGTTTGTACAGTAACACCTTTAATTGGCTGTAGTCATTAATAACCACGTCAAGATGTTCAACCCTTTGGTTCACAGGCAATATTTCACTGATACTCTCATTTTTCCATAGCACCTGGTAGTGGGTTGCGCCAAGAGCGGTGTCTACATGTATATACAGGCTTGATTTATATGTACCTGCTATCTTTTCCGCTTTCCATGAGCCGGTAAATTTATTGGTTTCTGAAGGTTTATGGACAAGCAAAGTGCCTCCTGTTTCAAACCCGTCAAGCTCAGCTTCACCAACAATCTGCCCGTCTTTATAAAGCTTGACACGCAAAAGCGCGGAATCATTAAACATAACAGGAAGATGTACAATTTCCTTGTTAATTTCAGTTCTTTCTCCAACCCTTGAACCATCGTAGGTATATAGTTCATAGTGCGTTGCTTCTACACCAACAGGTAGTTTTTTTATACCAAATGCGACCTTATAGTCATCAAGCCTTATATTGGTATACCATTCTCCGGGCAGTCCATCTTCTTCTGTTTCTGTTTCGGGGAGCTGGTTTTGAATAAATGATTCCCCGTTTTCAAGCGCCTGTATTGTTATACTGTATTGTCCAATGTATTTTTCCAAAGCTCCCGACGATTCATATGAAAGAATATAAATCTGTTGGTTCAAAGAAATAAGGTTGGAAATCACGCTATCCATAGCACTTCTTAAGGATGCCTTCATACTGTCGAGTTCCTCAAAAGTAATCAGTCCTAACTTGTTCTGAATAACTGCATCCTTATACTCTTGAAGCAATTCTTCCGATTTGGCCTTTGATTCTTCAAAAGCTATCTTGGCAGATACCAGGTTCAGATACAAGTTTTCTACGTTTTCTAACTGTTGTGTAGTAACATTTTCAACATTAATCTGCTCTTTTTCTTTTTCAGCTACAGAAAGAGGAAGGGCAAACTTTTCATTATCAAAATAGCGTATTCCGTCAAATTCCCTCTGGAACCACTCCTTCGGGATAGGTATAACAAAGAATATAAACGGTATATAATAATAACCACCATACTTATCCTCAATACTGTCAAGCATTCTCTCATACTTTGTCATAAGGTTGTCGAAATCAACCCTGCCTGAAGTCCTTAAGGCTTGTTCAACTGGAGATGCCATTGAGCCGAATTTCTTTTTAACATCCATCAATATGGTTTCGGTTTTAAGAGTTGCTAGGGCGAGTTTCCTTTTTGCCTGGTAAATATCAATGTCATCCTTTAAGGTATTATCAAGGATTTCTTTTAAGATACCCCTGTCTATATTTATGTTAATCAGCTTTTCTTCAAAAACATAGCCCGTACTGACATCCATTCCTATTAGCTTTCCAAGGCTGTTTTTCTCCTTCTCATAGGCCATTACGGTTTGCTGGAGGTTCTTCGTAAATTCCTTAACTTCATTCTCTTTTGCTTTAAATGCTTCCTTTGTGGCCTGTCCAGTCCTAAACTTCCTTTCAAGCATTTCAAGGGCTTTCTCTGATTCTTCAAGTTTTATTGCTGCATTGCGTTCATTAATGCCTTCTGTTATGACAGCAAGATACTGCAGCCTTATATCCATATTTAATTTTCTTCTTGCTTCAACAATCTGCCTGTCAATATCAATTATTTTTGCTGTAAGTTCAGGAATCTTAAAGACAGTTTGAATCTCCTTGGGCTGGCCATGTGTCTCAGGCAGCTTTATATTAAACGGAAGTGAAAACCTGACCGTACTTTCTTTCTTTCTGAGATCTCTTAGTGCTTCCCTAGCTTGATAAAGTTCAATACGTGTTTTAAACTTTTCCATTTCAAGCTCATATATTTCATTACTGTTGCTAGTACCAATGCGCACCGCTTCTTCAAGGGTTAAAAGCTGTTCTCCTGCAGCAGCAGAATAGGTACTAGTACCGAAAAAAACCGCCAACGCAGTAAGGAAAGAAAACAGCCTGATAATATTACTCTCTCTTCTCATCAGCTCTGCACCTCTCCTATAGTTAATACTACAAACTCCTCACTATCTACCATATAGTGAAATCTGTACTCATAGCCATCAATAATGTATAGCATATATTTCAGTAAATCCCCCTCAATTATTTCCGTATGACCTGACGCCTGTGCTGCGGATGCCAGTGCTTGTTCTGAAGAAATTATACCTTTGCCGGACGGCTCGCCCATTGCATCCTTCATATTACTGAGATTCAGATTCTTATTCTTTAATACTACCAACCCGGGGTTTTCACTCTCCCATATGTATGCTTTCTGCACAACAGCAGGATTTTCCATGTCTGCGTAGTTTATTAAAAAGGCGCATCCTGTTTCTTCCAGTACTAATAGAAAATCGTATTCAAACATAACAAACTCAGATTTCCCAGTGAAATATGTGACAATTTCTTTTGTTTCTTTTCCAATCATATCTGCAAAAGGTATTTCGTCCTGGAAAAAAAAGCCTTGGTATATTGGCGTTTCAAACTGTGAAAACAACCTTCCTTCCCCGTGCTTCATACCTGAAAACATTTCACCTTCATATACTTTTATCCCGTTTTGATATATTTTCCCCATGCCATTTGGCAGTCCATCCTTAAAATCCCCCTCATACCAGCCGGAATTTTTCTCATAGTATAATTTCCCCTTGCCATTATAAGCATTGTTTTGAAATTCTCCTTCATATATGATGTTTCCGTAGGAATCATATAAAATGCCCTGTCCGTTATAGCTGCCGTTTACAAATGAACCTGAATACTTTAATAGGCCATTTTCATGGTATTCCATCCCCTGTCCATTTTTCTCACCTGCAGAGAATATACCTTTGAAAGACACACTGCCCTTTTCATTGTACATAATACCATTACCGTCAAATTGTGAGGCGGTAAAGCCTCCTTTATATAGTATGGCGTTGCTATCCGGATAAAAATAAGTGCCTGTTCCCTCCATCATGCCTCCGGAAAAATCCCCCTCATATACTTTTCTTCCTTTTTCATCGTACAGTTTCCCATATCCTTCATATAAATCATTCTGAAAATAGCCTTCATAAATTAAGGTGCCTGTTTCAGCATATACTTTTCCATATCCAGTCTTAAGGCCGTTTTCCAGTTTGCCCTCATAAACCACACTGTCATTTTCTCTTTCAAGTAAATTTACCTTTCCATTGTAAGTGGCAATTCTCTCGTTATCCTGATAAAACACCGCAGTAAAGTATTTGCTTATTAACCACGGTCGTACGTACATAAAGAAAAGGAATATCAAAACAATTATAGCCACAGGTATAATAATAAAAAGTGACTTTGCCACGTATTTATGTCTGAACTCTATATAATCATTTATATTATCAGGCTTTACCTTCACTTTTTTCTGGATACTGCCTTTGGTTTTCATTACCAGTTTTCTTGCTTTTGAGCGAACGTTCAGGTTTTTCCTGATAGTTCTCGTTAATCTCCTAATGGGCAAAAGCAAAGCACTTTTAACCAGCCTGCCTATATACACTATAAAATTAAACAATCTCATTATCATATAACAATCACTCCATGCTGGAAATAGACAAATCCAGAATTAATACTATAACGTGTAATACTTGTTTCCTTTATCCTTGTCGTGATAGTACATATCGGAAAGATAAAGGTATTTTTTTGACACTCCATCTTCAGGCAGTACTCTCAACACTTCAATAAACGATGCTCTGGCCTTGAAATAGTCACCTTGTTGGAAATACATGACCCCATTATTAAAGCTGTCCAATGTTTGCTCCTTCCGTTCTCTGATTGAAAACTCATCCCCCTCAAAGCAATCATAAATTTCTATTTCTGCTCCGCTGTCCTTAACAGTTCCAATATATCTCATTTTAAAAACAGAAGGAGGAAGATTCTTAATAATATCTCCGGTTGATAATGTTGAAACATTGGATTGATTTCCATATTCCTCAAGGCGCGCTGATGTGTGTAAACATTGTGAAACAGCCGCACTGGAAAGCCGCACCCCATCACCTATGACACCAAGCATAACCCTCCCAAAATGGAGTGTTACGCCAACATTAACTTTGGGCAACCCATCGCTCATTCTTTCTATATTCCACGCTGACAGCTTTTCTTGTATCCTTAAGGCAGCATTTATTGAATTCTCTGGGGAGTCAGGGAAAACAGCAGTAAAACCCGTATCCATAAATCTGTCAATAATCCCGTTAAACCCTTGAACAACAGGTGAAAACCTTTCGAACACCCCATTAATGAATTTAAATATTTCTTCAGATTCCATTCCTGATGTAAGCTCGAAAAAAGACCTTACCTTGAAGTTCATAACCGCCATATCTTCTTTTAGATGATCGCCTTTTTTAACACTTTCTATGCTTTTAACACCAAGCATATTTATAAATCTTTCTGGAATAAAGCGATAGTATGATTTGTTTAAAAGCGCAAGCTTTCTGGTATAGTTTTGAATGAAACTTGCCATATCATTAAACCTGTTTGATAGGTGTTCAATTTCATCACCCGACTTTACATTGACCCTGACATCAAAATGCCCTGCTGAAATCTGCTCAACACCCTTGTTCAACTTTCTGATAGAAATGAGTGAGGATATTATAGTGCTTAAGATGATTATAAGCATCAAGGCAGCAATAAGCAAAACAACATACGAAAAAGTCTTTTTAAGTGTGTTATAACGCAGTTCATAATCTTCCATTGACAAACCTGTTTCCATAACAACAAAATCCTGGCTGCCTATAGATAGCGGAGTTGTCATATACATCCAACTTCCGTAACTGTAGGAATCTATCCCAAAGCCAACCGTTTTATCTTTAAAAGTATTGTTGATGATGCTTTCCCTTTCACTATCAAGCAGTGTATAATCCAAAGGATAAGAAACCGGTATGTTATCAGATGAAAAGACAAAAACGGTCGAATCATTTTTTCTCTTATAAATATTAAAATACATATCCTTTGCATAATTGCTAAAACCCTCTAATTCTTTAAGCCCATTTGAATTAACTATGCTTCTTAAATGCTCATAAGGCTCGCTGACAGTGTCCGAAGGGGTATCAAAAGAATTGACATCCTGTTTTAAGATTTCATTTGCAAAAATGTAACTTGTATCAGCCAAATGTGACCTATACTCGTCATAGAGCACATTCCTGACAAGATTGTCTGAGAATATGGTTGTCATGAACATCATGATAATTAGGACTGCTGATAACAAACCCAGACATTGCTTTAATATAATTGAAATACGCATTTTCATTACCTTGCAATAGAAATCCCAGATAAGAAGAGTAACCAGCAGGACTATAGCCGCAATCTCAAAAATTATTATTAACGGCTTGCTGCCGGACTTTTCATGTAGGTTCTTAATAAGTGAAACATATGAAAAGCCGCCGTTGGCAAGCATATATTCCTCTCCGTTGTTGACCACAGCTGCAAATCTGCCTTCCGGGCTGGCAGTAATCTTTTTCATGTCAGAAAGGGTAATGCCATATTCGTTGTTTAAGCTCATATTATTGTCAATAATCAATTGGGGACCTTTATCCATGACAGCCTTTAAATATTTATCAGAATAGGCATCATAGAAAAATACTCCGCCATCACCTGAATAGCATAAGTCAACCGCAATTGATTGTTCTTCTTGTATGGGGTAAAGCTTTTCAATCTTTCCGGACACATCCCCTTTATAGAGGCAGCCTTCAATGTCGGTAAATACAATGTTCCCGGCAGGAAGCACTGTTGTTTCCCTTATAGACTGGAAGCTTCCCAGGTCATATTCATATATCATCGTAACTTGGGATTCATAGGATAAAGGCATTCTGAATACCAATGCCTTTTTACCAAAAACCCAGCCTCCGAATATTCTTTCCTGATCCTCCGAAAGACCTGAAAAAATAAAGCTTCCCTTCTGCTCAACGGGCCCTATTTTTTTCCTCAAAACAAGCCTATTGCTGTACCAGGCATTATCAAGCTTTGTTATTGCAGCGTAAAATTCCCCTGTATCTTTTGGTACGAATTCGCAATACATAATAAAAAGGTTTTCGTCATTATCAATATAGAGGTCATGTATCTCAGTATCAAATTCTGGTTTGGATGGATTTACTTTTGTCCTTTTAAGTACCTCTCCATACTTATCTACCTTAATTATTTCCTCATCCTGTCCATTATCAACCGCCAAATACATTGTACCCTTATCATCAGTTTTCAAAACCTTTATATCTCTAAAATCCGTTATATTGCCCTCCTGTAAAGAAACGAACTGTTTTTGGATGAAAGGCCATGCAAGAATGCCTAACACTACCAAAATAGAGAAAAAACTGACTATCTTCTTCATACATTTACCCCAATATAACATATATTTAATTTTTTTTGTATTATTTTAACATTATAATACCATATTAGTGTCCAAAAGACAAAATTTATTTTGTCTTTTGGAATATTATTGAGAAAAAATAGTATTTAATGTATTATATTATATAAGTATCGGAAAAGGGAAGATTTTGTTAGTCAGGAGGTCTTCATGGATAAGAAAATTATTGGTAATAAGTACCAGGTGCTAAGAGTGCTTTTTGATAATGAGAATTACTATGCTGCAATATGCCGTGATATTTCAACACCTGATGAAAAGCATAGTGTCATATTGAATGTATACCGAAGCAAACCATCAATTTTGAAGGCTGCCCCTGTTTTTACGAAAGTTAACAGCGATATATGCCATGACTTTAAGGAATTCTTTGTTGAATCTCCGTATGTAATTTCAGTTTTTAAACATTATGATTATACTTCCCTTGAATGTTTTTTATCAGAGAATGACATTTCTCTCACCGAACGCCTTGCACTTTGCTCTTCATTCCTGCTTGAAGCAATACGTAATGATAATATACCACTGTTGTTAAAGTTGGATATCCTGCAAGCTAAGCATATAGTAGTTGACAGCGAAAGGAAAATTCATATTAATTTTTTTGCAAAGCTGGATAATAATGATGAACCGGAAATAATCGAAAAAAAAGTGATAAAAAACATATCTTCTATTATAGAATTAATACTTGGTAACAGGAAGAAACTACCTGAGGAGCTTTTGAATTTTCTTTCGGAACTTGAATCAGATAAATACAACATGATAAGCAGCATATTCTCTGAGTTTAATACTGTTTCTGAAGCTATTATAGCTAAGACAGAGGATAGCAGCGACCAAAATCTACAGAAGAGAGCCCGGACTGCACTGGGAAAGGCAGTTAAAAAACAAGTAAAAAAGCCAGCTGCAATAATTGTTTTAAGGGTTGTAGTTATTGTTCTTTTAGCAGGTATTATAATAGCGGGTGGTTATTATGCATACAAACATATCTTCACAGGCAAACCCGTGGCATCTTTTTCTGAAGAAATCAGTGAAACCAATGTTATTGATAATGCAATGCAGGTCAAGCTCTCGCCTAAGACTCCTGCAGTAAGCGAATCTGTGCCTGAACCTAGCCCTGTGACAGTAGAGCCTGAGAAAAACAATGAAGTTGTGCATATAGTAAAAATTGATGATAACCTTTTTGATATAGCGGAAGCATATTATGGAAATGGTGATCTATATACATTGATTAAAGAAAGAAATAAACTTGAATCAAATATTATTTACGTAGGCATGGAATTGATCATACCTGCCTACAACCAAATGGAACAGTAAAATTAGCGGGCCCGTGGGCCCGCCATTTTTCTTTATTGTGTATTATTCATTTACAACTACATATGCACTTACGCTCACTTCCGGATTCTCTTCTGAACGTGCGATAATCTCATATGTACCCCTTACGCTTGCTGCCTTATATATTCCGTTTTCGTCAATGCTGCCGCCATCTTCGTCCTTGAGAATCCATTTTACTTTTTTATTGGCAGTTCCCTGTACAAATGCTTTAAACCTTATTTCTTCTCTTGGTTTAACCGATACCACATCGGGTTCAACTCTAAGTGTTATTTCTTTTTTGTCCGGATATTCCTCCGAATCCTTTTGAGGTTTAAATGCGAACCACCTTAAGGATATTGAAGTAATGTCCTCACCGTCTAAAAACTTCAAGCCGATTTTAAAAGTACCTTTTTCAGGATAAACGATAACTGCAGCATCAACTTTGTGAAGGGGTGTTCCAATATCACTTTTTTTAAACACATCCCCGTTGCCAAACAGCATTGCACCATTCTCCTTGTGAACAATACAGACATTTACGCAGACATTTCCCAAGCCAAGTTCATGTGATATCTCTTCAGACACATACCTGCCATTTAATTTTGCTCCTGCTCCAAGGTTTATTTCTACCGTACCCGTTGAAGTTGCATAATCATATGCCTGTGCAGCAGGTATTCCTACATTGAAATCAAAGCTGTTAGTCTCTGCATTGTATTTTACATCGGCTTCCGGCTTTTCCCAAGCATTCAGGCGTTTTGTAACTATATTCGTATCAAAGCGGATATCACCTCCAGACATCAGATTAGCCAACCCGCCCGAATTGCCTAACTGACTTGATGGAAGGTACTGTTTAAAGGGCACCTGAATAATATTCCGTATAATGTACGTTGTATTTGTGGACATCAAATCTATCCTGGCCAGGCATATCCCCAATTCTTCACCCGTACATGAAGCCTCCAGCGTCCTGGAATAATAATCCCTTTTTATTATTTTCCCAGGGTCATCTTCTGATATTTCGATCAATGCCTTTAGGGACAGCTCCTTGTTTTCATGTTCTGCTCCTATATATACATCAAAATTCACACTACTGCTGAATAGTGCAGCCTTTATTCCATTAACCTGCTCTGCCTTTATAATATACTTAGCTTCATATTCAGCTTTCTGCTCATCAGGGTTTTCTGTAAAACTAAATACAAGTTCACTGCTTCCCTCTTTTGTCCTGAAATACTCGGAAACTGAAGAAAACTCAAACTTTACCGGTTCCATATCCTGGTGCTTTAAAACAATAAATGATATTCTTGCTTCCTGTCCCGACCTCACCGCTACTGGAGTTTTTAATAGAATGGTTAAACCTTTCCTGTCATAAAGGAGTCTATAAGTAAAACATGGGTCGGCGTTAAGTATATCTTCCAGAGATGGTTCTTCAGATTTTAGGTATAAATTATATGTCTCTTCAATCCTGTTAAACTGACTGCCGCCTTCTTCATTATCGCCGGTAACAGTATTAACAGGCTCCTTCAGGTTTTCTTCATACTCTATATAGAGGTAGCAGTGGTTGCTCCCCTCAAGAGAATCAAAGCCATCAATCGTAGACAGTTTTCGCGTAATTGGAGCCGGTAGAACTATTTCCCTTCCAAGGTAATCAACTGCCATGCCCGACTCTACTGAAACTGTATTGTCGTCCGTTGCTACTACTCCCATACCGCATACTATTCCCGCACCATGCAACAGTCTGTTCACGAATCTTCTCTTGTCGTTAAAGTACTTTTGTTCTGTTTCAAAGTCCCTTACAGTCAGAAGTTTTCCATAGAAAAACCTGTTTCTTTCAAAAGGATAATAACTTCTATTTTTCATAGCCCCCCTTAACCCTCCTTGTTTGTATAATCATATATTATTGTATCAAATGGTATGCTTTTGTTTTTCTCAAGTTTTAGAGCCGTTTGTTCTCCTATGCAGGAGTTTATCCCTAAATAGGCATGCATGTCAAGATATATGTATGGCTTAAGAGGTATGATTACCGCTTCCGTTTGAGCAGGTATGTTTTCCGACACTAGTCTCAGAAGTGCTTCATGCCTCTTCTTATCTGATATGCATTCCTCATTTATCAATACAAAGAAACGATATGGGTTCTCCCCAAACATTTTCTTGTAAGGATTATCAGGCATACTGGACTCTATCATTGGCCTAACCTGTGAATACTCGATAATGATCGGCTTCTCACCTGTATATAAATAAATCAGCCTTTCAATGCCTTTTTTTGTTCCTGCTGATGCATATATATCCACTGCTTCAGCAAGTAAAACCCTTAGTTGCTTTTCATCCCAGGATGAAACATCATAGATATCCAACCAGCTGCAAAGCCATTCAATGAAATCGCTCCGGGCTGTTTGCAGGTCAAAATGCCTTGATATGTTATATATTTCATTTTCCATATCAAAAATAAATGACTGGAAAATGGACAAAAACCTGTAGAAAAAATCGTCCTTGGCAATATTCTGTCTGTATATTTCAGGAAGGTAGTCAATAATATCTTCCCCCGGCAGGTATATACGTATCCTCTTTAAAGCCGGTTTCAAATAGTATGTCCCTATTAATTCAATTTTAAGCCACAGGTAACGGCCTTTTGATTTTATCAATGCATCTGGAGCGTTGATAACTGTCTCTTTAAACAGGTAATCCAGATACTCCTGTTTCTCCTTAAAAGAAAGAGAAGCCGATTTTATTACATTATCAATCTTTTCTTCATCTTGCCCTATTAATATAGTGCTGCTGTCCGAAGCATAGAAAGATACTTTTATAAAAGTATCCCTTAATATTTCTGCGTCCATAGTAATTCTGCGCCATTGCATTCCGTTTTCCCTTCCATCCAATGCACAGCAGTACAAAACACCCCTTGTTATTGACTCTTCATCTGCTTTTTCAGGCACACGTATTTTAAGGCATTCGTTATCAGCTGTAAGGTTATACAAATACCCGTTCTCCCAGTCATCACTTTTATTCATTGAGAAGTATTTAACTGTACCTTCAATCATAAATTGCACCTCTATTCAAATATGTTGTGTTTAGCTGTCCTTAAAATTAATTTCATGCCTGCCTGGGTAAACCATTGCGTTAAAGGGAACATAAATATCTCCGCCCTTTGATTTCTTCCATCCGCTTCCTCTGGCAGACAGAGACACCCTCTTAACATAGCTGACACAATCAAGTGAATTTATAAGGCTGATAATATCACTTTCAAAAACAGGATCTCCAATGTTTCTATTACACGCATCAAATAAACTTCCGTCAGGGGAAAGGTATGAATCAATCGTTTTCACTATTTCCTTTTCCGGGTTCTCAATTGAGAATGAAGGAACAACCTCTGCATAAATACTTATTTCAATATATTGAGGCTCAATAATTTCAATAGTAGACCCAATAAGCCTGAATTGTTCCATATGTCTTTTCACAGCCTGAATATATTGTTTATTAGGTTTTGGCCTCTTTTTTATACTGTAAGGCATTACTACAATTCTTACATTCGACTGTTCAATATCATCTGAAGGAACCGCTTTTACTTTTGCAACCCTTAGCCCGGGAGTTGTTTTTGCAAGAAATTCATAATCAGATAGAGTCACAGCTCTTTGAGGAGTCCTCAGTTTCTGCTTAAGCCTGGATAAAGCCATATCTACTGTTTCATCATCCGAACCTCCGGTGCAGTCACTTATATTATAGCAGATAATATTCCCGGCATCCTCCCCAGCTATTTTTTCCAGATCAGGCATGCTGTCAATTTCTCCCTTGTTTATATTGCCGTTGGTTCCCTGTGATGTCCGGCATGAAATAATTAAAACATTCTCAAATCCTGCAGGTGGTATCAACCCATTTTCATTATCACCAAAAACTATCTCATTGGAGCTATTGTCAATGGTAAAACATCTGCTCTTTGAATGAGCCACATCAAGTTCGTCGGTATATTCCCAATCCTTCCAGATTACTTCACCTTTGGAATCAGTCTCAGAAACCTGTATAAGAATATCCTCCTTAAGAATACCGTTAAAGTCCCTGATTGAAAACCTTTGATGGGGAAGTTGGTTCGATGAACCAATTATTCTTGATGTCTCAAATGCTGGTTCATAACATATAATTCTTAATTTATTGAAAGTACCATCATTGTTCACAGAAACAATGCATTGCGCATTCTTATAGTCTTTATTCACTGAAACCATGCTGTTTTCCGGATCAATATACCTCCATGTGCCGTCCTCTTGCCCAATCTGTATATCCATTTTCCCATATAGTGAAAGATAGGTCTGAAGACGAAAACAGTTTTGTCCTCCATTAAATTTAAACTCATGCATTTCACTTAAGGTATGTGCCTGTTCGGCAAAAACAAAATTGTTATATATTTTAAATATTTTGGGACTTTCTTCACATCCAGGCTGTTCAAGAACTGCACGTATCCAATACATGTCCACATCGCAGGCTTCAATCTTAGCCTTATCATTCTTACAATTAAATTCAAGTTCAATAAAGCCATCATGCAAAAATCCGCTTGTCGCATCAATTACACTGTCAGCCTTAATCCAGTCCCCATCGGAAAAAGTTTCCCATTCAATCCTGTTAAGTCTTATGCTGCTTCCGTCTTCAACAGGATTCCTTTTAACAGGGTACTGGTCGAATAAATCAATCCAAAACCTGATTTTCTTTTTCGGATCAACAGGTTTTTCAAATCCTATATACAATATACTACCGGCTTTCTGTTGCTCACCGAAAGCGTAGAAGGAAATCTCATGTTCATCATTTGTATTACTAACATCGGTATAGACTTGACCGTCATACACTACTACCTTTTTTACCGGGCATGTGTCCAGCAAAACCCTGTCAGTGGTTTCATAAATAATATCTCCGGAAGAAAACCTGAACCTTTCAGGCAGGAAATATTCACGGCTGTTGTTTTCCAGAATAATTTTCGCTTTGGAAGGCGTAGTATGTTTCAGTTTTATACCTAAAAGCTTTAAAAACTTCTGTTTGTTTTTATCCGTTATCCGGTCAAGGTGATACTGCTGCATTTCCTTAAGCCATGCAAGCAATTCAATAAGTGTAATTCCGGGATCATGGACATTAAAATCTGTCCACTCTGGCAATAGCTTAGGAATCTTTTTTCGGGCTGCATTTACTATGTCTTTATACAACTGGTCATCCAATTTTGGTAGATTAATCATAAAACCACCCATCCGTTTAATCTGTTCTTAGCCTGAATTTATGCATGCCGTTTACTGGAACTGCAAAAGGCATGTATACAGGCTTATCCAAGGCAATATACTTTCTTATGCCGTTCTTGATAAAACTTGCATCAAGATTGATCCGGCCTATATACTTAATACCGGGGATTTTCTTTATAGTACTGTAAAAATGCGCTGGCTTAGGTATTTCTCCAATATCCCATCCTTTCCCGTCTGCGCCCCTGAGGGGGTCAAGATATTGAGATACTATTCCTGCCAGAGCTTCTTCAACTGATGCTGCTGCTTCCATATCTTCTATCACTAGCTCACAATCAACATTGAGTTCGAGGAGTTGAGGAGGTACCACAAAAATCTTGTCATTGCTTGCAGAAATACAGAACGCCCTGTCCAATAAAAAACTGCGTATCTCTGAACAAAGGTCAATGTTGTAATGGTAATCCCAGTAACTGTCACACATTACGACCACTGTGACACAACCGTAATCAACCTCACCTGAATTGTTAACATTCGGAATGCATTTTACCTTCCGTGCATCAATAAAATTCGACTTCACAAGTTTTTGATAATCCAGAAGCGTAACTGCCCTACCCCTATGCCTTAGTACTGCCGGGCCGAGTAAGGCAACATCATTTAACTCCTGACGGTCACAACCGCCACAGGTGGGTTTGATATTACTGACACTGTCGATGTATGCAATTGGACTCAGGAGGTTATTAATAGAACCCTCAGGAAGGTTTCCGATACTGCCTCCTCCCGAGGAATAATTGACCAGAATGTTCTCTTCTTCCTGTTCAGGCACTTTCTTTCCTTTATTTCCATCGCCAAAGTATATAATACCCTTTGATCGGTCAATCATATAGTGCCTGTCGTTGCTGCCAGAATCATAGAAGTTTTCAACCCCATCCCATAATACCCATACCTCCGCAACTCTTTCTTCATCATCCCTGACAATACTGATTTTTGAGGGATTTCCCTGTAACAAACTGTTTATTTGGTCATCGTTTATATGTCCAACCTCGTTAACCCATACTTCTTCTTCAATAACAGGTGAGTATGTAAGTGTCACCGAAGATGTCAGATCATTGGCATAAAGCATATGCCTTTCGTCTTTATGGGATTCCTTCTGTACTATTTTCACAGCATTCATATGTATACTGTCAATCATTGGCAGCAATTCCTGTTGGAATTCATTCCTTTCTATCTTAAACCAGTATCCTTCAACACCAAAGTATTCTGCAGGGATCATATCAGTACCTGATTCAATAGAAACAATACCGCTTTTTGCAAAGCCGCAGGTTTTATCATCAACCCTTATTTCTACCCATTCCTTCATCCCCCTGTATTTTGACATTGCATACCACACCAGTTCCTTTACACTTGACTCTGACTGTGAAAGTACCTGAAAATAAATATTTATTGGTATGCCATAAGGCTTTTTATCGAAACATAGATATACAGTACTCTTTTTGTCATCAAGGGGCGAAAACATTTTTACGGGTTGTTCAACACCTTTACTCACATCAATCGGATTGCCTTCTGATGAATTATTTATATTAATAATCTTGTTAGCTGCAGGAAAGATGCCTTTATACCCATAATTTAATACCATATTTTTAAGCCATGGAGACAGGTATACTCCATTTACATAAAAATTATTTTCAATATCCACAATTCTAAAGCGTATCCAATAGCCATCAATAGAGTTTACAAGAACAGGAGAGATATCATCCGGGCACTTAAATGTAATATGCTTTATGCCTGTTTTTCCGTTAAACACATTGTCGATTTTGCTTTCTGTTTCAATTCTCACCCATCCAATACCATTCCAATACTCCATAAGTATCCTTTGAATTGTAATGTTAAGTTTTTCAGGTTTTGCGAATTTGTTTTTATCCATAATCAATTTATAATTTTTATATAAATCAATCTGCGGTATCTCTGACTGAAAATCCTTTTCTATAAAACCCAGATCAAGCTCTATGGAAACATGTGCACCTTTTTTTATAAACACTTCATCAGATTTAACGTACATACAATTATACATGCTGAATTGAGCCCCAAAACAGTATCCGTTTTCATTTTCAACAGGAATATCATCGGAATAGATCAAATCAGGCTGGATTCCCTTCTGTACTTTCTGATCACTTGAAGATGCGATAAAAATATGGTCAGCTAGTATTTCTTTCAACCTTAAAATGTTTTTAGCACGGCAAGATATATAAATATCCCCTTCGTCATGTTGATGTGATGTCAATATATCATTATTGCTTTTAAATAGAACTATTAGATCTTTATCCTTTTCAATTTTTTCAAAGGGCTTCCATCCGTCATTTGTATGGTAACACCATTCTACAAGCTCAGGATCAGAAAGCTTTTCAAGATACCTATCTACAATATGAGGATTTTTTCTGTTCTCTAGTTTAACACTTATTACAGCAGGGCTTTTAATACTTAAAACGCTGTTTTCACTTAAATAAAAAGCATGCTCCTGCAGGTTGGTCCCTTTTTCAGTATCGAACAGTGTAATGTTACAAGGGTACTCACTGCCCAGTCCATCCTGTGAATAGCAATTTACAATCCTGTCCTTTACAGGGTCAACATTATAAATGGCTTTAATTTTTGCAGGTGTTACAAAAAAGTTCTGAGTAGTTTCAAAAATTATCCTGTCCGAATCTGTGTATTCACTATCACTGAATAATTTTGTCCCTGAAGGAATAAATACTTTATTAACCGCTCCTGAACTTGTATTGAAGCATACATATCCAATAGAAGGCACAACTGGCTTCATATCTATATCCAGCATATTTAAATAAGCCAGGTAATTTTTCAGCGGGGTTTTATTAAATCTGTCGATTGTCTCCTGGAACATTTCAGCAAAAATTATAAACAGTGCAGTACCGGGATCAGGTGATTCCAGGTTAAACCTCCACTCCGGAGTATAGTATGGCAGCATACTTGATAATTGTTTATAAATGTCTTCAATGGTACGTTTATCAATTTTCGGTACGTACATTTTTACCTCCAAATACACTTTTTTTATAAAGTACACTACACGTCTTCTACATCTTTAAGTCCCTCAAAAAGATAGAATGGATAAACCATATTGTATGCATTATTAGTACTTCTGACAACATATGAAATATTAACCAGCAGTCTAGAGCTATCTCCTTTGTCGGCTTCAACCTCCACTTTAAGGTCTCTTATCCTTGGTTCCCATTTTAACAATGCTTTTTCTATGTCCGATTCCATCAATGTCAGGTATTCCAGTTCATTTGTATTGAAAACATAGTCCTTAGCTTTCGTCCCAAAACTGCTTCTCATTACCCTTTCTCCATGATATGTCATGATAATAATCCGGATGGACTCTTTAATGTCCTCTTCATGCTCCGACATCATTATCCTGCCAGTCTTCCTGTCCACCTGAACCGGAAACTTCCATCCTTTGCCCAGGAATCCTTTTCCTCCGGTTTCTGCCATATTATCACCTCAATAAACACTAAATAATAATCAAAATCAGTTTATCTTAACCATAGATCCGTTAATCTTCACAATTGCACTGGATTTTATATCAAGCATACCGTTAGCTTTGGCTGCAAATGTACCTCCGGATTCAATATTTATTTGCTGCGAATTTACCTTTATAGATGTTCCGCTGCTTATCTTGATAGAATTTGAGTTCCCATCCATTTCTATCTTGCAGTTCCCTGCTTCCAGGACAATTTTTTTCTCCGCCTTTAAAGTAATCTGTCCACTTTTAGACTCAATTTTTATTGAGTTCTTGCTTCCTTTATCATGGATTTCCATAGTTTCTTTTTCATCATCCAAAATTACTTCCATCTCTTTGGGCGTATGTATAATAACCTTTTCCTTTCCCTGTGTATCATTAAAAACAAACTCGGAGCCGCTTCTTGATTTAATCTCTCTTATATTGTTTTTTCCATCTTCATTCTTCTGAGGTGCAGTGTCCTTACTATTCCATAGGCTGCCGATAACATAAGGTTTTGAAATATCCCCTCCTGCGAAGGCAATCAATACCTCATCGTCAACCTCAGGCAGAAAAAAGCCCCCACGGTCTTTACCTGCCATAAATGAAGCAACCCTTATCCAATCTGTTTCTTCTTCCTTCTCCCTTGCAATAAACCTGCACTTAACTCTCCCCAGCTTGTCCGGGTCTTTGTTGTTCGTGACCACAGCTACTGTTACTCCAAACATAAGAGGCCGTTCGCTTTTGTCATCTGGAAATAAATCAAAAATGCTCATACTGAATTAGCCCCCACTTCAAATCTTGTTTTATACCCATTTTCATCAAAAATATGTGTTACTTTTTTAATATAATAACTGCCATTTATTGTCTTATCAAACCTTTCCATTTTTACAAACCGTCCCGGAATCAGCTCAGGAATCCCTACACATTCACCATAACCGCTCACATACTGCATTGAATAGTCTTCCAGTATGCTTTTTGCTAAAGCATTGGCTTCTTCCAGAGTTCTAACGGCAGGGTCGTATATAGTCTCTGTTCTTTTTTTTACCAGGTCATATAAGTCTGAAGCAGCTTTTTGACCTGTTTTGGTAATTGTAGACGCTTTGCCAACAATCTCTTTTTTCTCCTTCTCGTCATTGCCAATTACCTTAACTTCCTTTAACTGTTCAGTAAGGTCTATTTCCCTTGTAAAAGACATAATATTTTCTCCCCAGGTAAAAACCATAATCGGGTCTTTTATTTTCCTCGGTTTTACGAACATAACCTCATCTTTCACTATAAAGAATTCATAGCCAAGTTTCCTTGCCACTGCGACCAAAAAGTCATAATCCGTCTGGCAGTTCTGGAACACCTGCCGTTTCAAATCAGTAAGGTTATCCACAGTAACCTTTTTAACCACTTTTAATGCCATATACTGGTTCAGTATCTCTTTTACAATATCGGTAAGTTTCTTCTCACCTCCAAAAATACGATGTTTGCCCGCCATCATAGCGCCTTTTCCATCCATGCATGACACCAAAATTGTTGCGCCATTTTCTCCATCAAACTGGTTTATCACGGAATTTATAAATCCATAGAAAACAACTTCCTTTTTGATATATCCAAGCTTTACCTCAACGAGCTTACCGGGAACCAGGATTTTATCAAGCCAGCCGTCTGTATAACCCCCTTTTTTAGGGCTATAACCGTTCAAAATTCTAAATGTGCATCCTCCCGCTTCATACCCTGCCGTAAGCTCAACTTCCAGGGCAGAAACCATCATACTTTTTTCCTTGTGTAATGTTCCGTCTATTCTTATTTCACAATCCGGAGTTGTGTACTGTTTGTATTTTTCTTTTAAACCTGCGTAAGTGTATTTACCTTTATCCATATTTGTTGTCATACCACCTTTAATATGGTGTTATTAAAGCGAGGGAATCTTAAGGTTAGTCGCTTTTTTAAGTATTCTTGGATTATCTATCCTGTTGGCTTCAGCTATTTCACGCCAGAGCCCTGCATCATCATATTCTGCTTCAGCTAATTGCCATAGTTGTTCATTTTCCATGACTATATGGCTCTTTGTTCTGTCAGGTGAAGATTGTGTTTTTTCAATTACTTGCTCACCTTCCATTTCAACATCCATGTGCGCACGAACAGGTACGCCCTTGAAGGTAAACATAGTAAACCTCTGTGATACGCTTACAATATACCCCTCGAACCTGAACTTTCCCCATACAAATATTACTTTAGGAGGTTTATGATTGCTCTCGGCCTTTTCCAATAGATTGTATATTCTGCTTGTCTCCTCTCTGACGTCATCTTTTTCAGCTTCAGGCAACTTAGAGCTAAACTCGCCTGTTGAATATGTATCGAAAAACAGTTTTAGTGATAACTTTTCATTACATCCGTATAAATACTGCTTTTCGTGGTCATCCTGACCTGGAGTTTTTTCCTCAGATCTCTCTACCCTCTTTGATAGAGTATATTCATTTGGGTTAAACATCACTTTTATAGCTTTTTCGCTTCCTTCTATCATGAACATTGCTTTCTTCAAAGTTTCCGGCATAGTAATCCCCCTTTAAGCAAATTTTAGCAATTACTAAATACCTCGTCTTTTCTTTTCTTGCCTCAACCTCATTTCAAACTGCCTGTATACCTTGTCAACCAGCTTATTGATGTTGGATGATGACATTAAACTGTCAATAGTAATACCGGGTACCGGCTTATTAAAACCCATTGAAGAAGATTTTGCCATATCTCTTGTAGATATATTTGTGCTTACAGTTGTGTGCAAATCGTATGTTCCAGGCGGATTTTGAACCTCAATAGCTTTTTCAGGTACAAACCGTTCAGGGCGCTTTAATAGCTGAATCTGCGGCATCCCGTTGTAATAGGCCGAGCTGGTTATGTCACTATTAACTACTTTCTGAGCAGCATTATTCTGAATTGTATTTGTTCTAATAATATTTGTCTGAATTATCCTGTCAATACGTCCTGCCTTAATAACACCTGTAGCCTTTCCCTTAAGAAGAACCGCACTGGATAGTGTCTTTCCACTTCTTTTCAGGCTTTCTTCTCCCTCATTAGATATCGGCAGCCGATTGGCTAATGCTTTTAACCTATGGAAATCAATAATTTTGCTATTAGCAGCTAAGCTTATATACTGCGGTTTTTCTTTATTAGCTACACTGTATATATTTAGGTAACTTCTATTGCTGTATACACCGACACCGGACTTCATAAGAATGTTGTTTCCCAATGCTTTAATCTTGTCTTTAAATAAACTATCTTTAAACAAGTTCGAATAAAGATGTTTTTTTGTCATAACTGATTGAGTAATGTGTTTATTATCAGCCACTAAGCCTATGTACTGAGGTTTTTCTTTATTAGAAGCACTGTACATATTCAGGTAACTTATGCTGCCGTAATTATTTGACTTAATAAGAATACTGCTCTGCGGTGCTGCAGCTTTAGCTCTAAATAAACTATCTTTAAATAAATCCGAATACGGATGTTTTTTCCCCTTAACCGATTGAATAAAATGGTTATTATTGCTATATTCTTTCATGATAGTATCATTTATCTTAAGCATTAATGCATTGTTGTTTGTTTTATTTTCAATTGTTCTAAACAAAGATGAAATTTTTTTATAAATTGTATCAAATTTTGTAACGTTTTTAAATATCGTTGTTACACTTTGGGAATTAACCAATCTTATTGGGTATTCCTTACCCTTAATAATTATTGTATGATTCTTGTCAATACCTTGGCTTGAATCTTCTCCCAGCTTTTTCTTAGATATTTCACGGCCGATAAACTTATTTCTATATATTGTTTTAAAAATCTTCAAATCTCTGACAGCATTTTTATTCACTTCACTTAAACTATGATTAACATTCCTATAAAACAGTGATAATCCGATTAATTGAGATATTTTTAGTAAATTTTCCTTGTTAATGTGGCTATCATCAATATTCAATATTCTATTCAAGTTATATCGTTTAAATAATTCATTCACACTTGAATGATTTTCCTGGGTATTTATGCTGTATATCCCAACATCCCTTCTACCATTAACCAGTTGATAAATGTTCTTTGTTTCAGTCCATCCTTGTAAACTGCTGCCATTCCTTATGTTAATAAACTCTGAAAAACCATGTATTAATACAGGACTTTTTTGAATAAGCTTTATGCTGTTCTTTAAAACTCTGTTAAAGCTATGCAAAGCAAGGGCGCGCATTGTATCTCTTTTATGAATATACTTATCAATACTCAAAACATTGTTCCTGTTGAGTATTAAGGAAGCAGATCCTGTACCATACCCGGGAAAAGCTCTTAGAGGTCTCCAAATATTATAATTGATATCAAAAGTGACTATACCGGGATATCTTCCGTCCTTTCCGGCACCTTCCGAATGGGTATCAAACGCTTGTCTGTATTTCTTTGATAAGATATCAATATTAGTTAAACTATTATTATACTCAAAGCTAGAATTGTATTTTAGTATACTATTCCTGTTTAATATATTAATACTATCCAGAATCATGTTTCTTTCTGGAATTGGTACTGTTTTTAACTTCCCTTCATCTCCATTAATAAAAACATTGTTAGCCAAATATCTGAATTTGCTTATATCATTTACGGTATAATACCGGTTCCTTTTTAAAAAATATTGATTCTTAATTGATCCGGAGGCAATTTTGAATAAACCAGTAAAATCCTTTATTACATTAAACACTTTAATGTTTCTTAAATACTGTCTGATGCTGCTAACAATACCAGGCAAAAAAACATGTTTTTTCATCAAAGTGCTGATATACATTTCCCGTGTGTGGAATAATCCTTTGTACTCTGGTATTCTATATTTTAATAAGCTGTATTCGTTTTTATAGTTATCAGGATGATAGTTATCAGGATGTGAATATACTTCATCAGGAAGTGTATATGCTTCACTAAAACCAGTAGAACTAGCTTTTTCTCTTGTAATACTTTTGTATCCAATCCCTCTGTTAAGTATATTATCTCCTTTTGTGCTTAAGTGCTCAAGATATCCACCTGATATGTAGGCATTGTATTTTGGGGATTGGCTGATAGCAATGCTTTTCATATATATGTTTGCCGTGCTGCTATTACTGTCCCTGTCTTTAAATAAAACTGTGTTTAATAAAAAATAATTTTTTTCTTTGTTATTTTGATAAATATTATTAAAGAACTGTGTATGGTCAGTTGGCTTTAAAGTACTGTTCAAACCGGAGTTGAATATTTTTTTTGTAAATTGCGTACCGTTAGATACTAGTATATTCAATATAAATCCAAATGCAGCCGGTCCTTGTTTACGGACATTATGAACAGAAGGACCGATTGCATTCAACTCACCACTGTAAAAAAGTGAAAAATATTCCCATAAGTCAGTAATAATTTTCTGGCGAATACCTATTATTTCAAATGCGAACTTTGATTTATCAACTATAGCTTTATTAAAGTTGACAGTATTGTTCCCTATTAATGTTTTATTCTTAATTAATCCTGCATTATTAATTATTTTTTTTTTATATATGAAATCTCTATTGTGCCACTTACCCAACACCATACACCTTCCACCACTTTAAATAGGAACAACCTCAAGACCGCCATGGATAATTTCCATTCTAGTTACAGCAACTTCACTCGATTGAGCATTAAGCTCTGGTCCCACATACTTCACAGGATATGCATCTTTGAAAGCCCATATCTTCATTGGGATTCCAAATGAATTAATAAGCATTATCATACCAGAGTAACGGATCATTACCCCTGACAAAACTGCCGAATACCACGCTTCCATAGGGTTAAGATTCATAACACCACGTTCAAGGATCAACCTTGAGTGTCGAATATTAGTTGGGAAATAATAAACCCCGTCGTTAACTCCACCTTCTCTGTACTCTTCAAATTCAATTTCATTTTCCAGTCCTGAGACCCTCGCAAAGTTGCCCCTTAATTCCGGACCTATAATCACCCTAAAAAGAAAATTACTCATAGGGTCATTTGATATAACCATTTATATTTAACGCCCCTTTAATATTTAACATCAAATATGTTTTCCGGCTCTTCATTCAACTTTTTATTTATTTTTGATACTTCCTCACACCATCGTCTTCTTTCACGGTGCTCCAGATTCATTATTTGCTCATGTGACCAATGCAAATAATAAGCTAAAAATGCCAATTCTTCATATAATCTTTTTTCAGGATAGGTCACTATTCCTGAATTGATAAAAAATCCATCGGTGCCTCAAACTCATGTCCACATTTGGGGCAAACAGCAGGATATGTTGGAATATCCGACATATTGATTCTTTGATAAAGATCCTGTAAGTATGCAAGGTCAGAAGTAAACAAACTTTCAATAACCTTGTTGGATATTGATTTTAGGTTCCCCAACTTTGTTATTACCCGTGAAAGCAATATTATTGTCAGGTATCCAGGATTTTGCTGAACCCTAGGATCTCTCATAGGCAATATCTCATCAGCCGCAGTAGCAAGCCTCATAATCCCCTTCCTGTGCAAGTCCCCATTTGCATCCACATAACCCTTTGGTAATTCAAATTCATATTCTGTCTGAAAAGTCATACGTATCCTCCCGCTCTTCTAGTACATAAATATGCCAAATATTACTCCATCAGTCATAAAGGACTAATGTAAGTCGGCTGATGGAGTAATAAAGCATTCATGCCTTATTCTGTAGGTTCTTCTCCCGCAACAGGAGCACCCTGGTCAATTCTGTCCAGTCCTTCATGCGCAATTTCAAGACTTTCGACCGCAACTTCAGAACCAAGTGCATTAAAATCAGGAGCAGTATACCTTACAGGCCATGCATTGATTAGTTCCCATTGAGGGCCGTCATTTCCGTCATCTGTTATAAGTGTTATGGTTATGGTTTTTCTAGTGATACCGGTAGGATTCTGGGTATTTGTACCGGCTACTGTTGCCATCCAGTCAAACATTTCACGGTCACTAACTATTCCCCATTTCAATGTTACGTTCCCGTATTTTGATAATCCAGGAAGCTTTCTTGGCGTATTCCTTAGGTCATCACCTTCCCTGTATTCAATAACATCCACTGATGCATCAAAACCGGTGACTTCACTGAACTGTGCTCTCTGGATTCCATCAATATCTACTCTGAATCTGAAATTCCTGTATGGATAATTAACAGGCATCTATTCCACTCCTCTCATTATTGCTAACTTACAAAATTAAACTTCCTCACTGGCTTCAGCAGTTTTCTGAGTTATCCTGAAGATTACAAACTCTGCTGGTTTGACCGGTGCGGCTCCAATAACACAAATAAGTCTTCCATTATCAATGTCATCCTGGGTCATGGTTGTCCTGCCAATATCAACAAAAAATGCTTCTTCAGCAGTGGTACCAGCTAAAGCGCCTGTTCTCCATACTGTTGATAGGAATAATTCTATCGTCCTTCTTACTCTTGCCCACAATACTTCATCATTCGGCTCAAATACTACCCAGTTTGTATTACGTTTGATTGATTCCTCAAGGTAAATAAAGAGCCTCCTTACATTAACATACTTCCACTGTCCATTTGAAGAACATGTTCTGGCTCCCCAAACCCTTATGCCTCTTCCGGTAAAACTTCTGATAAGGTTTACCCCTCTGGGATTCAAAATATCCTGTTCCCCTGTACTGTATTGGCAGTCAAGGCCAACACAAGCCCTAACAACTTCATTTGCAGGTGCCTTATGCACACCTCTTTCAATGTCAGTCCTTGAAAAAATTCCAGCTATTGAGCCTGAAGGGGGAATATTAATATTCCTTTTGTCCAACGGGTCAAATACCTGTAACCAGGGATGGTACATAGCAGCAAACTGAGTATCAAACATGTCACGGTGTGCAATAACATCAGGTATTTTCTTGCTCTCTCTCGGTATGTCCAGTATTGCGAAACGGCTTCCGAGGTTTTCACAATGAGCTACAAGCGACAACTGAACGTTTGGATCAGTAATACCTGGTATTGCCATTATACTGACTTCATCATTATCAACAAACGCTTGAAGCCCGGTTCTTTTGCCCGGACCAAAATCACTACCTATAAAATCGGCCGCAGTAACTTTTGAAACACTTCCATTGCTTCCATTTTCGAGGGATATGGTTACACACTCAACCCCAGCATCCGCAAACATTTCGAATGGTGTCTGCAGTCCCCCGCTCTGGGCAGCCTTAGGAGCACCCTCCTTATCTTTAGGCCCGTTACTCTTTGCGGGTTGTGCGGCTTTGCTTCCTATGTACTCAACACTGACAAGTTCAGATTTTTCCATCTTCTTCTCAATAAAGTTTGCCGCATTCACATTAAATGATACTTTCTCGTAGGTTTCCTTTACATCTTCAAATTTTACTTCAATAGTCAGTTCACAAGATTCAATAACTTTTTTAGGGAGAAGGTTTTTGTCAACAACATTTCCATCGAAAGGCTTTTCAAACTCAATTATGTTATCCTGAGATGTCAGTACTTTGTTTACAGTTTTAGATTTTCCGTCATTAAATACTACAATATCGCCTGGGTTAAATCCTGCATTGCTTTTAACCAGATAACTCTTTTCACCTGTAATGTCAAAAATTTGTGTCTTCGCTTTACTTGCCGGGTATATGTTTACTCTAATTTTATTACCCCATAGTCCAGGGTTTTTTGCAGTAAACTTTACAATTTCGGCATTTTTTACACTTTCTGCGCATTTTGCATCTTCAGGGGCAACGCGCATTACAAAACATCTGGATCCTCCGTTTACAAAAAAGTGTTCAACAGCGTAAGCTAGATACCTATAATTTCCGTACTCATTTTCAGAAAGATACCCCCCAAAAGTACGGAGGAATTCTGAGAAGTTTGTTACCAATGTTGGTTCCCCTGAAACCTTTCCCCTCTCAGCCATACCTATAAAGCCGGCTGTGCTGGTGCTCACACCTTGCATAGGTACTGCACCCGAATCAAATTCTTCAACATACACACCTGGTGACAAATATTCCGGCATACTCTCCCGATCCCAAGTTAAAACCTGAAACCAGTGCCTCCTTTCTTTTTTATATTAAAGGGCATGATACCCTTAAATAAACTTTAGAAGCTCTTACATCAATAAAGGAAATCTATATGTAAAAACAACCAAAAGTAAATTATAAAATGATAAGTTTACCTTATTATGGTTACATTTTATCACATAATACAGTTTTTTCAATATATTTATCAAAAATAACATTATTATAAACAAATTTTGAGTATTTATGGGTTTAATTGTATTAATTATTTATATATGGTCGAATAACTGCTGTGCCTTTCCATTAGTAGACACCTTGCTGAAGTCTTGTCTAAGCCTTCAGCAAGGCAGGTTTTGATTTGATTATCTCATTGTGGGCTGGATTTGCTGTATCAACTTTCTGATTTCATCATCTATTTCATTCATGGGCCTGTTAGCCATGTTATTTGCAAGCGTTTTAACCTTTTGCATAATATCGGCCGATTCACTTACTACCACATTTGTAATTGTTGGCTCCAAATCTTTTACCCTATTAATTATTTCATTTTTTACTTTTTCAGTATCTCCCCCGGTATTTGACGGATCATATGCTACTACTGCAGTATTTCCTGAACAGACTGTGTTTACCTCATCAACTTCATTCATCTTCTTCAGTTGGTTGCTTATATTTTCTGCCTTTTGTTTGTTACTGGAAGCATTCGTCTGTCCCGGTTGTGGTACCTGCCCTAATTGCTGCGTCTGGCCATTCATATCCATATTCATATCAGGGGACATATCAGGGTTATTATCAAGCAGGTCACCCCGGTTTCCCCTGTCGGTGTTTTGTCCGTTAATGCCCGGAGTGCCAAGCTGCTGGCCACCAGGTCCTACTGTACCGGGCTGCTGCCTCTGGGGAGTGGCATTCTGTTGCCCCACGCATCCAATTAAAACAAATGCACATAGTATTGTTATTACAATAAGAGTGCTTATTACATGGTATTTTCTTTTCATATCAAACACCTCCAATATTATTTTTCTCATCTTGTTTAGTTTTATTGAAGTAAATAATTAGATGGAATAAATTGTTAGGAATTAATCTGGAAGCTGTCTTTTATACTGCTGGTTTGAAAACTGGTCCATCTTGTCCACAATCCCTTGTTTATCAATTTCATTAGTATAGTACTCCTCATAATCATAATATCCGCCCATATCCTGCGGGCTATCCGAACTCCCATACTTTACAAGGTCAAACAACTGGTCCATACCCTCATGCTCATCATCTTCCCGTTGGTTCTGATATTTTCTTCCAACAGGTGCATCAAGCACAAGCTCTTCATTAGGTCTGGTATTAGCAAGTATTTCTGGATCAATTGCTTTATTTTCTTCACATTCCTTACATACCCGTGCATATGGTATTGCCTCTAATCTTTCCTTTATTATCTGCTTTCCGCAGAGCTCGCATTTTCCATATGTCCCTTTATCAATTTTTTCTAAAGCATGGTTTATTTCCCAAAGCAAATGTTCCTCATGAACCATTAATGCATTGTTTAATTCTACCTGAAAAAGTTCAGTTGCAATTTCTGCAGGATGGTTATCATAATTTGAAAGTTCTACGGGGTGATGCTCGCTCTGATTGGCTGTTCCGTTTTCCTTCATCTTTTTTATTATTCCTTCAATATTACTCCTATTAGTTAAAAGCATTTTTTTTAATACTTCCTTATCCGTATTATTCATTTTCTTAACCTCCATAAAACGAGTTTAATCATATTTCTACCATGTGAAATTGGAAAGCAATATCTTTTACTTTATTTATTAATAAACTCTGAGCTTTGATTCTATGTTTTCCATTAGGAAAAACTAATATGATTGATTCTTTTGGAAAGTATATATTGAAAACAGTTGTTTTTATTGTATAATTAGTCTATAAAACCAGCACTCAGGAGGATTGTTATGAAATACAAAGCAGATATTGGCGTATTTGGAGGTTCAGGCTTTTATTCTTTTCTGGAAAATATTGAAGAAGTTGAAATTGATACGCCATTTGGTAAACCCAGCGATAAAATCGCATTGGCAGAATATGATGGGAAAAGAATAGCCTTCTTGCCAAGGCATGGAAAGCAGCACCAATTTCCACCCCATATGATTCCTTACAGAGCAAATCTATATGCGATGAAACAGCTTGGTGTAAAGAGAATAATTGCCCCAACAGCTTCCGGCAGCCTTCAGCCCAGCATTAAACCCGGAGATTTTGTTGTCTGCGACCAATTTGTTGACAGAACTACAGGAAGGAAGGATACATTCTATGATGGCCCAGAAGTTAAACACATCAGTTCTGCATACCCATACTGTCCTGAGCTTCGCATGATTGCAATTGATACTGGAAAATCACTTGGTATTACAGTTCATGACAAAGGTACTGTTGTTGTTATACAAGGCCCAAGATTTTCAACTGTATCTGAAAGCCGTTGGTTTAGCAGAATGGGTTGGGAAGTTATAAATATGACCCAATACCCAGAATGTTACCTGGCAAGGGAGCTTGGTATCTGTTACACAAATATATCCCTCATAACCGACTACGATGCAGGCTTGGAGGGCCGCAAAGATATTGCTCCTGTTACCCATGAAGCTGTTCTCAAGGTATTTGAAGAAAGTAATGAAAAGCTTAAAAGTATGCTGTTTGAAATGATAAAAAGAATTGATTTGAACATAAAAAATTGCGAATGTGACAAGGAAAGTTACATATAGTATTGTTAAGATACTGCAGTAAAGCTGCTGCAGTATCTTACTTTATTATTTCACTTAGAACCGATTTAATGATTGTTTGGTCTTCAACAGAACATATGATTACTTCCCCAATCCTTTTTGGCAGTATGAAGTTTAGTATACCTTTTTTTACCTTTTTGTCGTAAAACATCTGGTTATATACCTGTTCTATATCCAACCCCTTTATATATACAGGCAGCCCAATCCTTTCAACCGTTTTTATCACCCTGCTTACAGTATCTTCGCTTACCATTCCAAGATACCGGGCCATCTTATATGCACCAATAATACCAACTGCCACACATTCCCCGTGAAGAAGCTTGAAATCTGACATGCTTTCTACAGCATGGCCTATTGTATGGCCAAAATTAAGTATTGCTCTAAGACAGCTTTCCTTCTCATCCTTTTCAACTATATCCCCTTTTATTCTGCAATTCACTTTTGTAATATGTTGAAGCACATCAATGTCATAATAGAATATTTTTTCCAGGTTGTATTCTATGTATTCATAAAAGTTTTCATCAATGATTAGGCCGTGCTTTAAAGTCTCAGCAAGTCCTGCTTTTAATTCCCTGGCTGGGAGTGTCTTTAGTGAATTAACATTAATGTATACAAATTTAGGTTGATAAAATGCACCTATTATATTTTTGCAATTTTTAAAGTCAACCCCTACTTTACCGCCCACACTGCTGTCAGCTTGTGCAAGCAATGATGTGGGCATCTGAATGAAGTTAACACCTCTAAGGAACGTAGCTGCGGCAAAACCGGCAATATCCCCAACAACCCCTCCTCCAAGAGCAACAATTGAAGATTGCCTGTCAAACCCGTTGTTTATTAAAAAACTGTAAATGCCACTTATTGTGTTGAGGTTTTTGCTTCCCTCGCCAGGCTTAATTATATATTTAAAAAATTTGCGGCCGGCATTTTCTAATTCTAATTGCACTTTTTGCGAGTAGTACCTGTCAACGTTTTCATCTGTAATTACTGCAACTTTGCCTTCTATTCCCGCATGCTCAAAGCAGCTTTCGAGGTCGCCGAAACCGGTTGTTATATAAATGGGATAACTTCTTTCAGGCAGGTTAATATTAATCTTAATCACAATATTCCCCCCTTTTACTTAGCATATTGCCGATACCTAAAATCTTTAATGCTGGAAGCTTCTAGCATCCAATAGCTTCCAGCAATATTATTATACTCTCTTTACAGTCATCCTGACCTTTTCTCCATTTATACTCCATTCCTTGCTGTAACCATCAGAAGTACCTTCCGCGATCTTTTCAGCAAGTACCTCATCAGCTATCAACTCAGAATTTTTACTAATGATTTCACCGATCATACTGTTTTCACTGTAGTATAAATTAATGTAGTCCTGGACTTCAAACCCTGCTTCCTTCCTCATGGTCTGAACTTTGCTTATAATCTCCCTTACAAATCCCTCCTCAATTAGCTCAGGAGTAAGATTTGTATCTATCACCACAGTTGTATCCCTTTCTGTCTCAGAAATGAAACCTTCCCTCTGAATTATCTCTACCAATACATCATCCTGGGTAAGCTCAACTTCGGTACCTTCTACAGTGAATACCAGTTTTTGCCCATCTTTAAAGTCCTTCATTGTTTTTCTGCCATCCACCCCGCTAAGAAATGCAGCAATCTTGGGTACCAGCTTGCCATACTTCGGGCCAAGGGTTTTTAACTGCGGTTTAAACTTATAGTCAGTAAACCTGTCAGCATCTTCTGTAAACTCGATTTCTTTTATGTTCAGCTCATCAGCAACCAGGTCTTTAAACATATCTGGCAGTTCAAAACCGGATTTTACATACATTTTACTAATCGGCTGCCTGTTTTTTATATTAGCCAAGTTTCTGCAAGCACGTCCTAATACCACAAGTTTCAAAACAAGATCCATATTCTTTTCAAGCTCTGTGTTTATTAAATTTTCCTGGACCTCTGGGAAATAACACAGGTGGACACTATCCGGAGCTGAAGCATCAACACTTCTAACCAGATTCTGATATATCTCCTCTGCCATAAATGGAACAAATGGAGCTATTATTCTTGTCAAGGTTTCAAGTACAGTATACAGGGTCATATAAGCATTAATTTTATCCTGGTTCATTTCCTTCTGCCAGAAACGCTCCCTGCTTCTTCTCACATACCAGTTGCTTAAATCATCCGTAAATTCCTGTATTGCCCTCCCAGGTTCTGTAATCCTGTAATTATCAAGGTTTTTGTCTACATTTTTTATAAGTGAGTGCAGCCTCGACAAAATCCATTTATCCATAATAGAAATCTTGCCATATTCCAGCTTATAATCCATCGGATTGAATTTGTCAATGTTGGCATAAAGCACATAAAAAGCATAAGTATTCCACAGGGTTCCCATAAACTTTCTTTGGGCTTCACTCACCGCCTCTTCATAGAATCTGCTTGGAAGCCACGGTGCACTTGCGGTATAGAAGTACCATCTTACTGCATCTGCCCCCTGCTTATCCAACACCGTCCATGGATCAACTACATTGCCTTTATGTTTGCTCATCTTCTGACCATCTTTATCTTGCACCAAGCCTAATACGATACAATTCTTATATGAAGGCTGGTCAAATAATAAAGTGGCAATTGCATGAAGCGTATAGAACCACCCTCTTGTTTGATCAAGAGCTTCACTAATAAAGTCAGCAGGATAGTTTTCATTAAAAATATCCTCATTTTCAAATGGATAATGCCACTGTGCAAAAGGCATTGCTCCTGAATCAAACCAACAGTCTATTACCTCTGTTACCCTTTTCATTTTCCCGGTTTTGCATTGAGGGCATTTGAGATAAACATTGTCAATATAAGGTTTGTGGAGCTCAATATTATCAGGGACATCCTCACCCATTTCTTTCAACTCTTTTATACTTCCAACAACATGCCTGTGGCCGCATTCGCATTCCCATATGGGCAGAGGAGTTCCCCAATACCTTTCTCTGCTTAAACTCCAGTCGACAACATTTTCCAGGAAATTCCCGAAACGCCCATCTCTGATGCTCTCAGGCAGCCAGTTAATCTTCTTATTATTTTTTACAAGCCTTTCCCTTACTTCAGTCATCTTAATAAACCATGTGTCTCTTGCATAATACAGCAAGGGAGTGTCGCATCTCCAGCAGAATGGGTAGGAATGCTCATAAGCTACCTGTTTGTAAAGAAGATTTCTTTGATCCAGGTTTTTTATTATCTCAGGGTCCGCATCCTTAACAAATACACCTTTCCATGGCTTTACCTCATCCTTGAACAATCCCTGTTCATTAACCAGTTGAACAAAGGGAAGATCATTCTCCCTTCCAACTCTTGCATCATCTTCACCAAAAGCCGGGGCTGTATGGACAATACCTGTACCGTCGGTAAGGGTTACAAAGTCTCCTGAAACAATATAGTATGCTTTCTTGTCTACCTTTGCAAAATCAAAAAGAGGTTCATACTCCATCCCTATCAGGCTTTTTCCGGGCATCCTTTCTATTATTTCATGCTGTTCTTCTACTACATTCCCAACCAGTGCCTCTGCCATGATATACACTTCATCACTGCATTTAACTTTTACATAAGTTACATCTGGGTTTATGGTTAATGCAACATTTGAGGGCAAAGTCCATGGTGTTGTTGTCCATGCCATAAAGAAAACCTGCTTCTCTCCTTTTACCCTGAACTTAACGAAAATTGAAGCTTCTTTAACATCCTTATATCCTTGCGCAACTTCATGGCTGGATAGGGATGTGCCGCAACGTGGACAATAAGGAACAATTTTGTGGCCTTTATAAAGTAAGTCCTGATCCCATATTTTTTTAAGTGCCCACCATACCGATTCAATATAGGTATTGTGATAGGTTACATACGGATTGTCCATATCAGCCCAGAATCCTACTCTTTCACTCATTCTGCGCCACTCATTTTCATATTTCCATACACTTTCCTTGCATTTTTTAATAAAAGGCTCTACACCGTATTTTTCTATATCCGGCTTGCCGCTGATACCCAGCATCTTTTCAACTTCCAGTTCAACAGGCAACCCATGTGTATCCCACCCTGCTTTTCTGATCACCTTATAGCCTTTCATCGTTTTATACCTTGGAATGATGTCTTTTATCACCCTTGTAAGAATATGGCCTATGTGCGGCTTTCCGTTAGCGGTAGGAGGACCGTCATAAAACGTGAAAGTGGGACACCCTTCCCTCATATTAATAGTTTTCTCAATAATATTGTTCTTCTTCCAAAAATCTAATACTTCATTTTCTCTTTTCACAAAATCCAAATTTGTTGATACTTTTTTATACATTAAATTACCTCCATTGGCTTTTTGGTTAGTATTCCATTAAAAAACCCTCTCATCCGTATCAAAGGGACGAGAGGGCATAACTCACGCGGTACCACCCAATTTATTATTCTATCAATAATCACTCTTTCAATAAGGAACGATAATACATTCCCAAAATATAACGGTTTAACCGGCATCCCCTACTCCACACCCAATCCCCATCCTTAGAAAGTGGTTTCAGGTAGCTGCTCATGGATGATTTTCAAAGGGCAGCTTTACAGGGATTCCACCAACACCTGCTCTCTAAAAAAACTTACTCCTTCTACTCTTTCCAATCATCGCATTACTATTTTCAATTTAAATAGAATTATACACTACACCTGATTTTCATGTCAAGATTCTTCGAACATCTGCTTTAATAGCTCCAGTTGGGATACAAGGAGCGTTTCTACCTTTGATTTAAACACATGCAGCCTTTTCTTCATTTCTTCATGCTCATATTTTATTTTAATAAGCTGTTCATTAGCTTCGCTAATAATTTTTTGTGCTTTTATCTCTGCTTCCTTAATAATATTTTCAGCCTTTTCATATGCATTCTTTTTTATATCCTCACCAGTCTGCTGAGCGACAAGCAGGGTGTTCTGCAGAGACTCTTCCATAGTTTTATAATGCTGCAAACCTTCGTTCAACAAGGCTACTTTGTCTTTTAATTCAATGTTCTCACGTATATACTCACTATAGTCCTCAATTATCCTGTCCAGAACTTCATTAACCGTGTCTTCGCTATATCCCATAAATACTTTTTTAAAGGATATATTCTGCAGGTCGTTTGGTGTATAATTCATAAATCCCACCTCCAAAGTGTAAAACCTTTATATATTAAACCCTAGACATAAATTAAGGCGGAATAAAAGCTTTTATCCCTGACCTCTATACCTGACACAAAAAACAATGTCTAACTTGGTAGTTTAACAAAGTCACTATATATTAAGAATTAAAACAAAATACTTAAAATGAGGCTTCGCGCTAAACGTATCAACAGGTAAGCTATTATTGGAGAAAAATCAAACATCATATTCCTGCCAAATACAGACCTCTGTATTAACGCTCTGATAGGCGCTAATATTGGCTCGGTAATCTGGTATAATAGTATTATAAGCTTGTTTTCCCTAGATATCGGAAGCCATGAAATTATAACCCTTGCAAAAATTGCAATTTCTATTACTGAAAATACAATTCCCAATGCTCTGTATATTAAGTAGTTCATCCTTACCTCCGATTATTTTATCCAGGGGAATACTCCTTTGTTTTTTAACTCGTCTTTAAAATCTCCCATTATATCAACGTTATTAGGTGCTAAAAGAAAAATGCCGGTTGACACCTTTTGGATATTCCCTTCCAATGAATACACCGCACCACTTAGAAAGTCTATTATCCTCTGGGCAGATTCCTTTTCAATATCTTCAAGATTTACAATAATTGGCTTTTTATTTTTTAGATGATCGCATATATCCTGAGCATCCTCAAAAGATTCGGGCTGCATGATTACTACCTTAAACTGGGTATTAGTATGAATATTTACTACCTTATTCTGCTGCTTTCTTGTACCCGCTTGGAAAATATTCGTATGGTACTCTTTTTTCTCTTCTATTACATCGTCTTCCTCTTCAATATAATCCTCATCGTCTTCCCATCCGACAAAATTAAGCATCCTGTTAAACAATTTAGCCATAGTATATCCTCCTGTTTTCTTTAGTATTTAGCATCTCTCTCCGAATATTGCTCTGCCTATCCTCAATATATTGGACCCTTCCTCAATTGCAACTTCAAAATCATTGCTCATGCCCATTGAAAGGTATTCCATATCTATATTATCAATATTTTTCCTGCTTATGTCAATAAAAAGTTTTTTCAATTCCCTGAAAACAGGCCTTACCTCTTCAGGATTCTGAGCATAAGGAGCAATTGTCATCAAACCCTTCACTTTCAAATTACTGTAATTGCTTATTTCCCTCAAAAAATCTCTTAACAGTCTTTTATCTATCCCGAACTTGGACTCTTCACCTGATACATTGACCTGCACCAGTACATCCATCATCCTGCCGGCTTTTTCCGCCCTTTTTTGTATCTCTTTAGCCAGGCCTATATTATCCAGGGAATGTATCATCTTTACCTTGTCAATTATATACTTTACCTTGTTTGTTTGAAGATGCCCAATTAAATGCCATATGCATTCCCTATTAATAGTATCGTATTTTTTAACCAACTCCTGAACCCTATTTTCCCCTAAGACAGTTATCCCTTCATCAATAGCCTTTTCAATTATTTTAGGCCCGACAGTCTTGCTTACCGCTATAAGGCCTATATCCCCGGGTGTTCGTCCACTTCTGGCAGCAGCCCTTGCAATCCTCTTTCTTACACATTCTATATTTTTTCTTAAATCGTCCTGAGAACACATTAGTAAACCATCTGCCCCTCTTTTATTTTTCCCGGATTAACAATATATGTATCATATAAGCTTACATTGCCGTTTTCACTGCTTATTATTGCGTACTCACCGCTTATTCCTTTCAGAACAATATCTTCGTATTTGGCATAATTTGCTTCTACCATAACAATTTTTGCTTTCATTTCCTTTGTGTTAATATCAACAAGGCTTTTTAGCGGTACCTTTAATCCCTCATATGAGCTTTTAATAAGATCAATGTTAATTTTTCTAAAAGCTGTAGTTTCACTGATATACCTGTCAAATTCCATTGTTAGTATATAATTCCCATCAAAATTCCCTGATATATGTACTATTTCCCCAAATGCCTCTTTACCTATATCATTTAACCTTACAGATATTTCTTCTCCCTGCTTAAATTTTTCTGCATGATGTTCATCCAAAAGTACTGAAATATAATATACATTTCCTTCTATTACTTTGGCAAAAGCTTTTTCTATTTGTGTATCATTACCCTCCTGTCCCTTTCCTACCACACCTGTTTTTATCTGGTTTAGAAATTCCGGTGTTAATTCCTCTATAGCACTTGAATTAAGTACTTCCTCATATCCATCGATTATGTATGAAACAATTCCAGGTTTTTCTGTATATACATCTTTTGTACTTGATTCTATAAGCCGATCAATTCTTTCCTTTTCCTTTTTTAAAGTGTTTATATATACATCTTTTGTGTTTAAGCCTCCCAAAACAGCCGCCTTCTTTTTTATTAACTCATCAAGGTCATTTTTTATCTGAACAGTATCAGAAATCTCATTATTATTTGCAAGGTTTATCATTTCCTGTACTCTATTTCCTATTTCCTTATCTATCTTTGTTACATCCTCAGAGAATAATGCTTGTGCTTCATTGTGTGAATTTAGCTGCTTTATTATTTTTAAATCAATGTCATTTTTTTGCTCCAATAATTCCATTGAAGACTTTTTTAATATGGATGCAATTCTGAAATTTGCAGGCACTTTTCCGCCTTCTTCTACCTCGGGTATGTATTTCCCCTCAAAAGGCGATTTTAATACCCTTTCATTCCTAATAATGCACCCCTCCGTATTTATTGAGTCTTCAATTGTTCCCATCCTTAGTATTTCGGTGTTTACCGTCTTTCCGTATACCCAGTGAATCAGGGAAGGTATATAAATAACCAGGAAAAAAATCAGCACAATTCTTCTAATCCCGGATCTTTTTCTTTTGCTTTCTGTCTTCATAGTCTCCTCCAATAAGAGAGCTTAATCAAATGATATTCTGCATCGCAATCATTATCCCTAGCTTTACATGTTCATACACCAAGCCACCCTGCATATAGGCAATATAAGGAGGTTTTACCGGGGCATCAGCGCTTAACTCTATTGAAGCTCCCTGAATAAAAGCGCCTGCAGCCATTATCACAGGACTGTCGTATCCCGGCATGTCCCAAGGCACCGGTGTTACAAATGCATCTACAGGAGAAGCTTTTTGTATACTCTGACAAAAAGATATAAGGTTCTTTTCATCATTAAACATCACAGCCTGTATTATATCCCCTCTTTTCTCATAAAAGGATGGGGACGTTTCAAAACCAAGCTTTTCCATCAACGCAGCACAAAATACCGCTCCTTTGAGGCTTTCAGCAACCACATGAGGCGCCATGAATAGCCCCTGGAAAAAAAGCCTGTTATTCCCAAGTGAAGCTCCTACCTCCTTGCCTAAACCTGGAGTTGTAAGCCTATAAGAAGCATTTTTTACATATTCTTTCTTGCCTGCTATATACCCGCCTGCCAGTGCAAGCCCACCACCTGGGTTTTTAATAAGGGAGCCTGCTGCTATATCCGCACCTGCTTCTATTGGTTCACTTTCTTCTACAAACTCGCCATAGCAATTGTCTACAAGAATTATGGCATCCTCCTTTATCCCTCTGACAAAACTAACCGCTTTATTAATATCATCAGTGCTAAGCGCCGGCCTCCAGCAATAGCCCCTTGACCGCTGGATAAAAACCATCTTTGTATTCTTGTTTATTGATTTCTTCACATTGTGGTAATCTATTTTGCCGTCTTCAAGCAAATCTACCTGTTTGTATGTTATACCATATTCCTTTAGGGATCCGTTACCTTTACCCCTTATACCAATTACCTCTTCTAATGTGTCATAAGGCTTCCCGGTAATAGACAAAAGTTCATCTCCAGGCCTTAAATTACCATACATGCAGATAGCAAGAGCATGTGTTCCGGAAACAATTTGATGCCTTACTAAAGCATCTTCTGCTTTGAATACTTCTGCATATACACTCTCAAGAACCTCCCGACCCCTATCATCATAGCCATATCCTGTAGTTCCTGGAAAATGGGAGTCACTCAGGCCGTTATTCTGCATTGCCTTAATTACTTTGAACTGGTTATGTTGCTTAACACTGTCAATATCCTTAAAAATCTCCTCAATTTCTTTCTCGACATTTTCGGATAGGTCAACAACCCTTTCACTTATTCCAAATTCACTTTTCAGGTAATTATTAAAATTATTATTCATCGCAGACCTCTTCTTATGTATTGTTAAGAATATTGTATCCAACTAAAGAGTATATTTCAATACAGTACGTAAATCTGAGGCGCATATTCTATATGCACCATATAATAATTCCTATGCCCCATATTATTTTGCCCAAACAGTGATTTGACTGTATATCTGCTTCACAACAGCCTCTAAAGCTCTTGCATATGTTCCTTCCATCATTTTCTTCACATTTATTACATGCGCCCTTTAATCAGTCTGATTGACCTTGCATCAGTTTCATTAAACGGCCTCTATAGCCTCTCCACAATGCTCGTTCCATAATATGGGGCATACAGAGAATATGCATATGCATACCTAAATATAGATAAGCAGTTGCTTTAACATTGGACTTATTTTGTGATTTAGGGATTGAGTTTTCCTGTTTACTGCAATAGTATTAATACTAGAAACAGTAGAATATGCTAATGAGCATAAAACGAGGTCAATTAGTGGTATAATAATTAATTATTATGTAAAAGAAGTGATATCTTGAAATTCGAGTATTTTGTTGATGAAGAATATGCAGGAAGGGAATTAAAATCTATATTAAAAAATAAGTTTGAATTTTCTGAAAAGCTTATTAAAAAGCTCAAATACAATAACAAGGTTTTATGCAACGGAAACCCTGTATATATTAATTCTACTGTTAAACCTGGTGATGTCGTAGAAGCAATTATTAACTTTGATGAAGAATCAGAAAATATTGTTCCTGAAAAAATGAATCTAAGAATCATTTTTGAAGATGATTGCCTTATTGCTTTAGATAAACAGCCTGGTATGGTTGTCCACCCAACATCGTCACACCTTACAGGTACTATAGCAAATGGTCTTGTATACTACTTTTCCGAAAAGGGCATAAGAATAAAAATCCGACCTGTCAGCCGTCTTGACAGGGATACATCAGGAATTATTATCTTTGCCAAAAACCAGTTTGTACAGGAAGAGTTTATAAAACAGATGAATACTAATACTTTCAAAAAGGAATATATTGGGGTAGTAAATGGAGTATTGACTAAAAAAACAGGTACCATAGACCTCCCTATTGATAGAAAACCGGATAGCATTATGCTAAGGCATATATCAAAATCAGGCTTTAAATCTGTTACCCGGTTCAAAGTTATAGAGTACCTGAAAAATGCAACTTATTTGAGTTTTTACCTTGAAACAGGCAGAACTCACCAAATCAGAGTCCATTGTCAGGCTATCGGCCACCCTTTATTCGGCGATACCTTATATTCAGATATTAAGACAGGGTTTATTAACAGGCAGGCATTGCATTCAAGCAAAGTCGAATTTATTCACCCTTTAACAAAACAAACCATTCAGCTTTTTTCTCCCATTCCTTCGGACATAAAAACCTTATTGGAAATATTAAGAAAATAAAAGCCTACTCATTTACAGTTTATACCTTTAATGTTATTATATTCTTGATAAGTACAAAGGAGGAAACTGTATGGAAATACTAAAGGACCGATATACCATAACGGAATTAAGCGAGAGGCTTAAAGTTACTGATCACGCCCTAAGATATTATGAAAAGGAGTTCAATATAAATATTCCAAAGGATGAACGAGGAAGAAGGTATTATACACCTGATCTTGCAAACTTGATGTATCAAATAAAAGCTATGCGGAATGAAGGTTTGGAAATTAAAGCAATCAAAAAAATACTACAATCTGAAAATGCAATACCTGAGCCACCCCCAGTAGTATTGGATGATAGACAGGCATCTCTAGTTGCCTCGGGTAAAAAGGGTATCAGCCATGCTAATTATAATGAGTTCAAAGAGTTGCTGTTTGAATTCAGCGAACAGCTTACCACAAGCATTTCTAAAGAAGTTGTTTCAATTAGGGATGATCTTTCAAAGGAGCTAAACAGAAGTAAATTTGAGATAGGCGCATGTGTTGAGAACAGCGTAAGAAAGCTTGAGTCTAAAATGGATAAGCATTTTGATGAAGTTGACCGTATGATTGGAATGTGGAGGGAGAAGAATAAGCCCGGTATTCTAAAACGACTTTTTTCAAGGTAAAAACTTATACACCCAATCTTAAAAAACCTGCACACTTAAAAGTGTACAGGTTTTCTTTAATTATCCTACCTTTAACTCCAATCTGAGTTTATCGGCTATCATGGCAATAAACTCAGAGTTGGTGGGTTTTCCCTTGCCGCCGTGAATAGTGTATCCAAAGAGCGCATTTATAGCTTCAATCTGCCCCCTGCTCCAGGCAACCTCAATTGCATGCCTTATAGCCCTTTCCACTCTGCTTGGCGTAGTATTGTATTCTCTCGCAATTGTTGGGTATAATTGCTTTGTTATTGAATTTATAACATCCAGATCTTTCACAACCATCATTATTGCATCCCTTAAATACTGGTAACCCTTGATATGAGCCGGAACTCCAATTTCATGCATAATATTTGTTACTTCAACCTCAAGGCTTCTATGAACAGGTGTATTCTGCACACGGGAGGAATCTGGAGAACACGGGGACTTAATAATTGGCGATTTATTTATATCCTTAAGCTGACGTATCCTGGATACCAATACATCCATATCAAATGGTTTAACTATGTAGTACTCAGCTCCAAGGCTTAAAGCCCTTTGAGTAATCTTGTCCTGTCCTACTGCTGATAATATTATGAAAAGCGGACGTCTATCCATTTCTGTCGAGTTTATCTTCTCAAGGACGCCTAATCCGTCAAGATGTGGCATAATTATATCCAAAATTGCTATATCAGGTTTTTTTGTAGTTATATAATCGTATGCTTCCAGCCCGTCCCTTGCTACACCAACCACCTCAATATCTTCCTGGTTATTAAGATATTCACACAAGATATCTCCAAACTCCTTATTATCATCTGCAATAACCACTTTTATCTTTTTTTCCACCAAAGTTATTCCCCCCTAACTTTTCCAATTCTATACAAACTTATTATATTTTTGTTTCGACAAAATTTCAAGTGCTAATTTCTATTTATTAGCAAATTATACTTTTAATAATATTTTATTTCCTTTTTTCCCTTTGAAAAGTATAATGTTTTATTATAAATTAATTGCTGAAACACTTTTATTCAGTGCTTCAAGCTATCGACTTATATCAATGGCTTGTTTGTTTGTTCTTTAATTTATTATTTTATATTTCCTGATACTATCCTGCCTTTTGCAAATAAGCCGCATTATTTCCCAGCACATTTTTAATCATAGCTTCTATGAATATTCCATATCCTTTAGTAGGGTCATTTACTAGAACGTGTGTAACAGCACCTATTATTCTGCCATCCTGTATTATCGGACTGCCGGACATCCCCTGGACAATACCTCCTGTTGCATCAAGCAGTTTTTTATCAGTTATACGTATAATCATTCCTTTTGAGCCATTAACATTCTGCCTTGATACCCTTTCTATGTTTACCTGATATTCCCTCACTTTTTTACCATTAATATTTGAAAGTATTATTGCAGGCCCTTCCTTAACCTGGCTTCTTAACCCTATCGGGTATAGCCTGCTGTTTATAAGCCTATCAGCACCATCATTCAAAGTACCGTAAATTCCATAATCACTATTTATCCTTATAGTGCCCAGTTTATTTTTATCTTCAATAAAAACTCCTTTAAGTTCCCCGGGATTACCCTCTTTCCCTTTTCTGATTCCGAGTATATTGGATTCCAGGATTTCACCAGATTTTACAGGCATTAATGCACCTGTATCAACATCGGTTATACCATGGCCTAATGCACCAAAACTACCGGTATCCCGGTCATAGAATGTAAGTGTTCCTATCCCGGCTGTGCTGTCCCTAACCCATAAACCAATGTGATACCTTTTGTCCTCAAATGCTTTGACAGGTCTGACCTTTACATAATTATACATACTGCCCCGCTTATAAGTAATATCAATATCCTCGCCATTGCATCCATCTATTTCTTCAATCAAATCATCAATTTCATTCATTGCTCGTCCATTCACCTTTATGATTATATCACCTGGTCTTATGCCGGTGTCCCTGGCTGGAAACTCCTTTTTCCCATTTAAAGCTTCAACATCGGAAACCCCTATTACAAGTATTCCATCAACCTTTAATTTTACGCCTACCGTATTCCCACATGCTGCTAACTTTTTACTGGAAACAATATCTACCTTCATTGTTTTTAAAGGTATTAGGCCAAGAAGCCTCATATTCAGGTTAACAGTGCCTTTTTTGTTTGTCTTGACAGACACCGGATTGGAAAGTTGAAAAAAATTCCCTGCAGCTTGGAAACCGGAATTATAAAGTTGCACAATGCCTTCCTTGTCCGGTATTATATTTACCAAGAATGGGCTTTTAAAACCACATGAATATTCTTCCCCCTCGATCAGGGTAAGTTCTGCCGGAACTGTAAATATGGCCTTTAAATATGTTACTGTCATAATTGTTACACAGACGGCTAAAAAAATAATAAACTTACTTCTTTTTTTATCAACAAATCTCATTAATTCAACCTCCAAAAGATAATAAATGTCACGTTTGTACAACAAAAAAAAAACAGACAAACGTGACTTTACATAAGAATTCCGGACTTGTTTTCTAATCATAACATAACCTTTTATTAAGTTTATTATTCAAACAAAATAATGAATGGAAGGCATCATTTGTCGCCCTTGCGGCCAGAACTGATTCAATGGTTCAAAAAATATTATTTAAGCTTTTTTGCATTACTGAGCATCTCTTCAGCATGCCTTTTTGTAATATCTGAAATCTCAACGCCCCCAAGTATCCTGGCAATTTCATCCTGAATCTCTTCTCCTGCAAGTTTTCTTACCAGTGTACGGGTTTCGTTTTCCTTAGTCACTTTTTTGATTAGATAATGGCTGTCTGCCATCGCTGCTATTTGTGCAAGATGTGTTACGCATAAAACCTGGTGGCTTTCTGATATAGATGAGAGTTTTTCACCAACCTTTTGTGCCACTCTTCCGCTAACTCCTGAATCTATTTCATCGAAAATCAGAGTAGGAATTTTATCCGCCTTGGCTAGTATATTCTTAATTGCCAACATTATTCTTGACATTTCGCCTCCCGAAACTATTTTTGATAATGGTTTTAAAGGCTCTCCCGCATTTGGCGAAATTAAAAATTCAACTCTGTCAAGCCCATTTAAATGATACTTTATTTCATTATTCTCATCCCTTGAATCATCAAACTCAATACTTACTTTAAACCGGGCTTTTCCCATCTCAAGATCACCCAGTTCATTCCCTATCTCGTTTTCAAGGATGGCAGCCGCCTTTAACCTTTCGGCATTAATCCTGCCTGCAATATTATAAAGGCAGTTATCAATTTCCATCAGTTTTGAACAAAGGTTCTTTATGTTCTCTTCACTGTTTACAATCTCATCAAGCTGGCATTCGATGCTTTTATAGTACTCAAGTATTTCCTCTACTGAACTCCCATATTTCCTTTTTAATTTAAATATCAAATCCATTCTTTCTTCAATCTGATTCAACTGTTCAGGGTCAAATTCTATTTTCTCGCTCTCTTCTCTTATTTCATGTGATAGATCTTCCAACTGATATAATATATCTTCCAATCTCCTGTACAAATTGTCGTATTTCTCATTAATCCCTGTTATTTGAGCTATTTCATCCATAGCCTGTCCAATATTGTCAAAAGCTGTTTCTCGGCCATCCCTATTGTATATGTGCATATAGGCTTTAGCAAGAGCTGCTGTTATCTTCTCCGAATTAGAAAGCAACAGCCTCTGCCTGTTTAATTCCTCTTCCTCTCCCAGCTTCAGTCCTGCTTTGCTTATTTCCTCTATTTGAAATTTTAATAAATCAATCTTCCTTTCCCTTTCTTTTTTGTCTCCCATCAGGCTTTTAAGTCTATTTTTTACCTGCCTGTACTCTTCATAAGTGGCTAAATATTTTCTTTTAAGAAATTCAATATTATCTCCGCCGAAAGAATCCAAGAGCTCAATATGGCTTTGTGTTCTGAGGAGCGATTGATTATCATGCTGTCCGTGAATGTCAATAAGTCTTTCCCCTATTTGCCTAAGAATTGATACTGTTACAATTATTCCGTTTACCCTGCAAATATTTTTCCCCGACATGTTAAATTCTCTAGAAATAATCAGTGTAGAATCCTCTTCAGGCTCGATACCTGTTTTTTCCAGTATATCTTCTACCTTCTTATAATCAACCTTAAAGACTGCTTCTACCCTAGCTTTTTCCTTGCCAGTCCTGATAAAGTCTTTGGAGAACCTTTCACCCAGAACAGCATTTATGGAATCAATAATTATAGATTTACCTGCACCCGTCTCACCGGTTAGTATGTTAAGCCCTTCTTCGAAATCTATTATGACTGTATCAATTAATGCAATATTATGAATTTCTAAATGAATTAACACAGTTTTGCCCCCACTATTATTAATAGCTCATTTTACTATTCTGTTAAACCTGTCAACAAGCTTCTCAGCAATTATCTCAGCCCTGCAAACAATCATAATTGTATCGTCTCCTGCTATTGTCCCGATTATTTCCGGCCATTTCAGTGAGTCTACCGCTGAAGCAGCAGCCTGGGCCATACCCGGAAGTGTCTTAACTACCACAATATTGTTTGCATAATCACTGGACACAAAGGATTCACTAAAAATTGTAAGCAGCCTATTTGACACCGAACCCTCATTCGGGCTTATAGAAGAATACCTGTACCGCCCGTCTTCAGACATAACCTTTGTCAGCCTTAGCTCTTTAATGTCCCTTGATATGGTTGCCTGAGTTACGT
This sequence comes from Acetivibrionales bacterium, assembly GCA_050953835.1. Classification (GTDB taxonomy): domain Bacteria; phylum Bacillota; class Clostridia; order Acetivibrionales; family JBMNNH01; genus JBMNNH01. Next base: position 87,766 of record JBMNNH010000018.1, read on the forward strand.
CCATACCTATCTCCTTCAGTTTTTCTGCAATTTCCTCTTGAGTCTCGATTACGTGGTTTTCAATTATCTCAAGAATCTTTGCTTGCCTGTTATATTTCATTTTTTAATACTTTTTCTCCTCTATAATATATTTTACTTCTCAATATATTAAAAAAGTTCCTTGTATTAATTCTAACCAACTTCACTTTGTATTCTGACTTCTTTACTGTAACAACATCTCCACCACGTACTTCGTAACCTTTCTGTCCGTCCACCGTAACCATCGCACTATGTGAATAGTTTTCTTGAATCACAGCTTTTACTGTCCTGTCACCTGTCGTTATAAATGATCTTGAATATAATATATGGGGGCATATTGGTGACACAATAATTATATCAACGTCAGGTTCAACTATAGGTCCCCCGGTAGAAAGGGTATATCCGGTCGATCCTGTGGGGGTAGATACTATCAGACCGTCTCCCGGAAATGAGTCTACAAAAGTGCCATTTATATAAGTAGAAACATGTAGTATTCTTGATAATGCGCCTCTTGAAATTACTACATCATTCAGTGCTATATCCTTCCCCAGGATCCTGTCTTCTCTTAATATTTCAGTTTCCAGCATCATTCTTTCTTCAATGGAGTATTTCCCTCCAATTATGCATTCAACAGCTTTATCTATATCCTTTTTTTCCACCTCGGTCAGAAAACCAAGAGCGCCAAGGTTTATTCCAAGTATGGGAATATTCCTTTTATAGACCTTTCTGGCAACCCCAAGAAAACTTCCATCTCCTCCAAGGCAAATAATTATGTCTGAGTTGTCGAATACACCTTCCTCATCAAGTCCTTCAGCCTTTATATTAGTCTCCCTTAGAATATCGGAACATGCTTTTATATCAGCCCCTCTTTTTTTTAAGCTCTCAATGAGTATTTTTGTATATTTTAAGTTTTTATCCTTTTCCCTGTTAACAATAATTCCAACTTTAATCATTTTCACCTCAGGATATTCTTTTCATAAGTTATTATTCGCTGCCATTATTCACTTTACCAGGTAATTATACCAAAAGCATTCATTTTATAAAAGCCCTTAGGATGGTTTGATACAAAATTATTAAGTTTCGGATACTTTAGCACAAAGAAATCTAACAGGACGATATTGCCGATTTGCGGAAAATGCTTCTACTTCAGATTTTTATGGGATTCCATTATTACCCTATTTATTTCTGCCTCAATATCAAGAATATCATTAATACATTCTTTTTTCGAGAAATATATCAAATACTCAATATTACCTTCAGGTCCTTTTATCGGCGAATATGAAAGGCCTTTGATATTCAATCCCTTTTCCTCGACAAACGCAGCAATACTAGTGACAACTTTCTTATGGATTTCAGCTTTCTTTACTACACCACGTTTTCCCACCTGATCCCTGCCAGCCTCAAACTGCGGTTTTATCAAACATACAAATTCTGCTCCATCTTTAGCCAAATTAAGAGCAGGTGGAATAACCTTCTTCAGCGAAATAAAGGAAACATCAATAGAACAAAAATCCACCTTCTCATCCAGGTCTTCAGGCCTGACATTTCTAATATTAGTTCTCTCCATATTAACTACCCGATGATCATTCCTCAGTTCCCATGCAAGCTGTCCATAACCTACATCAACAGCAAAAACCTTCCTAGCTCCGTTTTTTAACATGCAATCTGTAAATCCGCCTGTAGAAGCACCAATATCAATTGCGGCCTTACCCTCAAGAGAAATGTTGAATTCCTTAATAGCTTTATCTAGTTTCAAACCACCTCTGCTCACATAGGGGTTTGTGTTTTCTTTAATAACAAACTGGGTATTTTCATCAAACCTGGCTCCAGGCTTATCTTCCCTGCTGTTTCCTACAAAAACGACTCCTGCCATTATTGATCTTCTTGCCTTTTCCCTGCTGTCGAAATAGCCCTTTTTAACTAGTAAAACGTCCAGTCTCTCCTTCAATTATATCAACACCCCGATTTATTTTTGTTCCGGTAAACCTTATTATATCCTGTACCAGTGAAGCACAATCCAGTCTGTACCTCTCAAACAACTGCTCCTTTGAACCATGGTAGATAGGCCGGTCAGGAAACCCACAAATCTTTACTTCAGCATCAATATCTTTTTGGCTTATTAATTGGAGCACCGTGCTTCCAAACCCTCCTATAACAGTGTTGTTTTCAATTGTTACAACCTTACTGGTTTTTTTAGCAGAGCATACAATCATTTTTTCATCAAGGGGCTTTACAAACCTTGGATTAATAACCTCTGCACTAATCCCTTTTTCTTCAAGCTGCTGCGCAACTTTTATTGAAAGCTCCAGCATATCTCCAACAGCTATTATGGTAACATCAGTGCCATGACGCGCAATAACCCCCTGTCCCCATACTACCGGCTTGGTTTCCATTAGCTTTGCACAGCCTTTCCCTCTCGGATACCTTATGGCAACAGGCCCTTGATGCTTGAATAATGCAAACTCAAGCATCAACGATAATTCATTATAATCAGATGGCGCCATAATAGTCATGTTGGGAATATGGGTCAAAAATGAAAAGTCATAGATTCCCTGATGGGTCTCCCCGTCTTCCCCTACAATACCTGCCCTGTCAATTGCAAATAATACATTCAGGTTCTGTAACGCAACATCATGCAGGATTTGATCATAAGCCCTTTGCAGAAAGGAAGAATATATAGCCACTACCGGCTTAAGTCCCATCTTTGCCATGCCTGCTGCCATAGTAACAGCATGCTGCTCTGCTATCCCCACATCAAATAACCTTTCTCTGAACCTGTTTGCAAACAGGTCAAGGCCGGTTGCGTGCGGCATTGCTGCGGTTATTGCAACAATTTTAGCATCCTTTTCAGCCAACCTGCTTATTTCCCTTCCAAAAACATCTGAATAAGTAAGTCCTCTCTGCTTTAACAGTTCGCCTGTTTCAACTTCAAAAGGTGATATCCCGTGGAACCTTTGAGGGCTTTTTTCTGCATACTTATAACCTCTTCCCTTTTGTGTCCTGACATGAATCAATATAGGCCCCCTTATCCTCTTTGCCCTGGATAAAACCTTCATCACCGCATTTAAATCATGGCCGTCTATAGGACCCAGATACTTAAACCCAAGCTCTTCAAAAAACATGCCGGGCATAATAACATATTTAATAGTGCCTTTTGCCATATCCAATGCTTTAACTGCGCTTTTTCCTATTGCAGGGATTTTATTCAGTATTGTGTCTATATCCTCTTTTACCTTAAAATATAGAGGCTCAGTTCTAATATTGCTTAAATACCTGGATAATCCCCCCACATTTTTAGAAATTGACATTTCATTATCATTTAGAACGACAATCAAGTCATTGACAGACCTGCCGGCATCATTCAAGGCTTCAAAGGCCATTCCACCCGTCAGTGCTCCATCACCAATAACAGCGATTACCGAATAACTCTCCTTACTGATGTCCCTTGCCCTTGCCATACCAAGGGCTGCCGATATGGAAGTGCTGCTGTGTCCCGTATTAAATGCATCATGTATGCTTTCATTCGTTTTTGGAAAGCCGGAAATCCCATCAATTTTTCTTAATGTTTCGAACCTCTTTTTCCGGCCTGTAATAATTTTATGTACATAAGACTGATGTCCCACATCCCAAATAATCTTATCCTTAGGTGAGTCAAATACTTTATGCAGAGCTAAAGTCAACTCTACAATTCCAAGATTGGCTGCTAAGTGGCCCCCTGTTTTGGATACTGACTCCACCAAAAACTCCCTTATCTCTATTGAAAGCTGTTCCATTTGTTTTATATCAAGCTTCTTAAAATCTTCCAATGAGTTTATAGTATCCAGTAAAACACCCATATCTTCATCTCTCTTTCAGTGTCTTTACTTATCCGTTCTTTTCTCTTTTAAACTGATTTTTCCTACGAAAAACTTTACAATCACACTAACCCTGTATACTATGTAATTACTGTTCCTTATAGCAAATGTTTTTCCCATAGCTTTCCCACCTACAGTAATTGAAGCAACCAAGCCACTGATAACCAGACTTAGAATAACAGTATGCGTTGCACTTAAACCATCCGATACCCTTACCAGTATCAATGCACTTGCAGTACCGCTTATAATCCCACAAATATCCCCCACAACATCGTTACAAAAACTCGAAACCTTATTTGCATTCCTTATTAACTGTATAGCCTGCTTCGCGCCATAGAGTTTCCTTGCAGCCATTGCATGGAACGGGGTCTCATCAGCTGCTGTCACGGCAATGCCTATCATATCAAATAGTATTCCTATCAAAATTATTATAAACACTACCCATAAAGCAATAAAATTATTCGCTTTTTCTAGTATTTCAGATGAAACAAACATAAGTGTAACAGATAATGTAAAAGAGATAAGAGTGATAATTATAATCCAAGTTCTGTTTTGATCTTTTGATCCAAGCAAGTTCTTTTTAAATTTTACTCTTCTTTCAGATGCCGGCGGTTTGCAATTGTCCTCCACTAAAAAACCTCCAAGTATATAAAACGGGTGGCAGTATACTGAGTAAATTCTGCGGCTTAGGTCAGGCAGGATTTCCCCGGTGAATACTGAAATGTCACCATATCAGCGGTTTCCCTTTAAATTCACTGCCAATTCGTTACCGAAAATGGAACCTGATTGCCACTCAGTCCGCACTTCAATCCCCAATATACCTCTTTATAGAACAGCCTAGAGGTTTTCCCCAACAAAACCAATCGATTCCTAGCCTCTTTTGCAAATAGGGTTTCAAACAGCAATAGCGCAGATACGTTGGCCTTCATATCCACACGTGACCCATTATCCACCAAACTCACTCAAGGCAGGCTACACTGTTCACAGCACCAAAAGTACCGCATAACAGGTTTAATCCCTTCTCCTGGCATTACTGCAACCAAAATAAATCGGTTGGCTTTCACCAAGAGGGAGGGTCTCCACGGAAAAGGGGTCCACGCCTGCATGCCATTGCAGATCGCCCCTAAACCTTAACTCCCAGTACCAACCCACCACTGGGCGTAGCAAGCCGACACAAGGAACTTCATCGATATGCCCTTTAACGGATTTTTAGGCCCGTCTTAAGAACCGATGGTTCTGACTAGAATACTGCACCACCCTTGTTCATTGACATAAAATATTAATTCAAAAGCCTGAAACAAGATTATAACATAAATGTTTTCAAGTTAAAAGAGCTAATAAGTTCTACTTTTCCCTGTGTATCAGGTAATCGGCTAAATTTTTCAGGAAATCTGCCCTTTCTTTAAATAAATCTAACGAATTTAAAGCTTTACTTGTTATCTCATTAAGCATTTTTTTTGATTCTTCCAATCCATATAGAGAAACAAAGGTTGATTTTTTGTTTTCGCTATCACTTCCTATAGGCTTTCCAAGTACACTGGTATCCCCTTCCACATCTAAAATGTCATCCTTGATTTGGAATGCTAATCCGATGTTTTCAGCATATTCCTTCAGGTGACCCAATTGACTGCTATCTGCACCACTTAATACTGCAGCAGCCATTACGCAGGATTTTATTAATGCACCTGTCTTGCACCGATGCATATACATCAATTCATCTTTAGTAATCATTTTGCCCTCTGATTCCAGGTCAATAACCTGACCTCCGATCATTCCTGAAGCACCTGACGCCTCAGCTATTATTTTCATCGCTTTAACCTTACGGCGTTGCAACAATGGTTCCGCTTCCATTTCACAGGAATCAAGCATTATTTCAAAAGCGTAGTTTAGAAGTGCATCACCTGCAAGAACTGCCATGTTTTCTCCAAAAACCATATGGTTAGTCGGTTTTCCCCTTCTCAAACTGTCATTGTCCATACACGGCAGGTCATCATGAATAAGCGAATATGTGTGTATCATTTCCACAGCACATGCAAATGGAAGGGCTAATCTAATGCTACCGCCCAGTAGTTCGGTAACAGCAAGGCACAATACAGGCCTCAGCCTTTTCCCTCCAGCCATCAAACTATATCTCATCGCATTGTAAATATTTTTCTCCGGTGAATCCTTTTGTTCGACATAACCTTCCAGTTCTTTACCAATTATCTCAATATAATCAACAAGCTTCTCATTAAATCCCATAGTTGTTTACCCCTCCGGCATAGGCTCCTCATGTATATTTCCTCTGTCATCTTCAATAAGTACTGTTATTTTCCTTTCTACTTCATCCAGTCTTTTAGTGCAGTATTTTGAAAGTTCTATACCCTTTTGAAACAATTCAATTGATTGATCCAGAGACAAATCTCCTCTTTCTATTTGGCTAACAATTTCTTCTAATTCTCTTATTGCTTCCTCGAAGCTCCTTTTTTCCTTTTCCATATTGTCCCCCTTACAGTTTTCTTTTACTCGCAACAACACATCCAAGTATTCCGTCCGATAGTCTTATTTGGAGATTGTCTCCTTTTTTTGTACCTTGAATCGACTTAACCAGCTTGCCACTTGTTTCATTTTTTACAATAGAATAGCCCCTGGCTAATATTTTAAGAGGACTAAGTGCATCCAGCTTATTAGCCAATAAAGCTGCCGTGTTCTTATTCTTTTCTTTGTATTCATTTATAGCTTTGATTAAATCCCTGTTTAATAAATCCAACCTCATTCTTTCCTGATTTACAGTATTATATGGCTGTTTGAATACTGCACTGTTAATAATCCTTTCCAATTTTACTCTTTTCGAATCAATGTTTTTCTGAACAATGGCTTCAAGCTTTACAACTAAATTCTCAATCCTCTCTTTAATTACTTTTTTTTCGGGCATCACTATTTCTGCAGCAGCGGAAGGTGTAGGTGCTCTTAAATCAGCTACGAAATCCGAGACTGTATAATCAGTTTCGTGTCCAACGGCTGATATCACAGGAATTCTTGATCTAAAAATACAGCGGGCTAAATTCTCATCGTTAAAGGCCCATAGTTCTTCAAGAGAACCCCCGCCCCTGGCAAGAATTATTACTTCAACATTATCAAGCTCATTTAGTTTTTCTATAGCCTTTGAAATCTGTTTTGCAGCAACTTCTCCCTGCACCTGAACCGGGTACACTTTTAGGTTTATGTTCCAGAATCTTCTATCCAGCACATGCAATATATCCCTTATAACAGATCCCGTAATGGAGGTTATTACCCCTATAGATTTTGGCACAAACGGAATAGCCCTTTTTTTTCCGGGATCAAATAATCCTTCTTTTTGGAGCTTCTCTTTAAGCTGTTCAAAAGCTATATGTAAGCTACCTATTCCATCAGGCTGCATTTCTTCAACATACAGTTGATACTGCCCGTCCCGTTCATAGATAGAAACATACCCTCTAATAATTACCCTCATTCCGTTTTCAGGCCTGAACTTCAGTGCTGATGAGTAGCTTCTGAACATAGCACTTCTTAATATGCTTTTTTCATCTTTTAAAGTAAAGTACATATGTCCGGAAGAATGAAGTTTAAAATTTGATATTTCTCCTTTTACCCACAAATTCGACAATACCAAATCCTTAGAAAAAACATCCTTGATATATTTATTAATTTCAGAAACTGATAAAATATGCTGCATATACCCACCTAAACATTCTAAAAGTTAGATTAAATTCTCAGACTGCATCAGCTTACTTAAAACCCCATTAATAAATGAGCCTGAATCTTCTGTGCTATACTTTTTTGCCAATTCTACAGCTTCATTTATTGAGACACTTAAAGGAATGTCTTTCCTGAAGATTTGTTCATATATACTTAGCCTCATTATGGCCAGGTCAACTTTTGAAATCCTATTCAATTTCCATCCTTTTAAGTACTTTTCTATCCTTTCGTCTATTTGATTCTTGTTTTTTATTACACCGTTTACTACATCTATCAGGTATTCCTTATCCTTATCATTAAAGTCGTTTTCCTCAACTATGCTTGTAATCTGTTCTCCAATATTATCCTTACGGATTTCTATTTGATATAAGAGCTTCATAGCAATTTCCCTTGTTGCCCTCCGTCCCATCAATTAGTTCCTCCTGTTATTATGCTTTAAATATAACTATTGTACCCTATATTATTTACCTGTATGTCCCTGGAGGCAATATCCTGTCTAAAAGATTCTTAAGGTATTCCTTGTCAACACTCAGCTTATTACCTAAAAAGAACCCAACGCCTGAACAAATTGCAATAAACAGAACCCTAAAAAAACCAAGTATCAGAATTGCAACTGCAATAAAGAATCCAACCAGCGCCCCAATGACTGCTCCACGGTGAGATCTGTAAAATTCGGTAAGCCATTCAAATCTCATTCTTCAATCCCCCCGTTTCTATTCTACCCTTTGTTTTATTATTGAACCCGCATGGATATTCTCTACCACTATTTTGACATCACTTACACTTACGCCGGAAATATCTTCAACTTCTTTCTTCACCTTTTCCTGCATACTCTCTGAAAGCTCAGGTATATTAATTTCAGGATATACTATCATGCTGACAACTATTGATACTTTATCATCTTTCTTATACACATTTGCCCTAGTTTCCTTAATGCCGCTAACTCTTTTTGATGCTGCAAGTACAATACTTTCAATGGTGCTGAGGGAAATATTGATTTCTCCGATGTTAGTTTGTCTGCCCACGGATTTTTTGTTCCTGCCGCTTTTTAACCCAGACAAAAGAAAAACCAGGCTTATCAAAAAGAATATGAAAGCAATAATAAACATGACAATAGTAGATCCCTTGCTACTAAGCACATCATTTGAAAAATAAAAATATATAACATCCAAAAAAGCCGGTTTAATTGTCACAGCCATGATGAAAGCAGATAGTACCATAAGGCTGAAAGCATATATTGCAAGCAATATCCTGAAAATTATGTTCATTTTTCCACCTCTTCCGTTACCTTTATTTTCCTCTAAAGTTGTAAAATTATTACTACAAGTATAATTATATTGTATTTCATATAAAAAATAAACCCCAAAAAAAATTCGCCCTGTCTATGGCTTGACGAGCGAACTTCTTCGTCTTTTCCGGTATTTTTCTTCTGTCTTGTACTACTGCTACCCCTCTTTCTTTATATCCTTATCAATATTAACTCCCTGGACATGAATGTTTACTTCTACAACCGTCAAACCAGTCATTGTTTCGACGGCCTTCTTAACCTTCTCCTGTATATTCCATGCTACATCCGGAATTCTGCATCCATAATCAACAATTATATATAAATCAACTGCAGCTTCCCTTTCTCCAACTTCCACCTTTACGCCTTTGGTCAGGTTTTTTCTTCCAAGTGCTTCTGCAATACCTCCGGCTATGCCTCCACTCATTGCTATTACTCCCGGTACTTCCATAGCAGCTATACCTGCAATAATCGCAACAACTTCATTGGTTATCTTTACTGTACCCATCTCATTTGTTTGATTGCTATTTATTTCGCTCACTATATCCCCTCCCTTAATCCTGTTTCAGCCTATCACAAATACTCCGATATATCATTATTCATTAAAAAGCAATAAGTGCAAAGCTTGCATTTATTGGTAACATAATTAATTATACCACTGTAAAAAGCACTAAGCAACAATATAAAAATCAATGGCCTCTTAGACTCGGAACACTAGTCCATAGACTAATATTGTCATACACGGAAAATACACCCAAACTAATATACACTCTTAACATATATCTGGCTTATATCTATCCCGGCATGCCTTGAGGCAATATCTGCAATTTGTGCAGTATCTGAAGAACTTAAGCTTGGAGCCTTTACAATAATATCAATGCTGCCGTCATTCCCGAAGAGAGCAATTACATCTTCAAAACCTTTTTCTTTTATTAGAGCTTCTATACGCATTTCCTTTTGAGATTTATCAACCAACACCATCATTTTTTCAAAAGCATCCGCTTTTATTTCATCATCTGCATTTGCATCTTCTGTAATTTGTTTGAGCATATCAGTATCCCTGCTTAAGGAAATTTCTTTGTCCAGCTTTGCCTGTGCAAAAAATTCATTTGCCTGTTCAGATACCTCCGTAATTTCATCACTTGCAGCTGCCTGGTTTATCAAATCATCAATATCTACTTCCTGATTATCTACATAAACAGCTTCCCCCAGTTTTCCCTTTTCTTTATTCTCTGCAGTAATGCTGCTTTTTTTATAGCTGTATTGCAAATACCCTGCAACTACAATCATAAGAACCAGTGATAAAACAACAATCTGCTTTCTTCTAAAGCCCTTCATGAAATATACCCCCTTATCAGTACCAACATTCTCTACATATATTTATGTATATTCAGTTTTTTAAATCTTATTATTACTTTTTGTTAAATTCTATTTTTCTCTTTTAAAAACCTGTATCTTGTGAATAGGTACATCAGTTAATGCTTTCACCGCTTTGGTTATATTATCTTTTACAGCAGGGTTACCTGCACCGTCACAAACTACAACGACCCCTTTTACTACCGGTTTTAAATCCTTTAATACTACTGGTTTTTTATTACCTCCCTGTTCTTCTGTATATGCAATGCTGCTTTCATAATCCTTCTGCTTAATATCTCTATGCCCGCCGTTATTATCCATTTCGCTGGTATCGTTTATACTTTCCCGGGTATCATATGCAGGTACAATTTCCCTTCCTGATACATATGTAACCATGACCTTCACCTTTCCGGCACCACTTATCTGTTCCAGTATTAATTCCAGCTTTTTTTCCAGTTCATCTCCTTCCGTGTAGCTGTTGATTTCCATTTGGGGATGTATTCTCCCTTCATTTATTTCTTTTTTTTCTTCAGGCACATCTTTCTCCCTATCAATTAATGAGCCGCCGGCTATTATTGCAATAACTGCAATGATTATTACAATTAATAAATTCTCTATTAATTTCTTTTTATTACCGCTGTAAAATATTCTTTTTAAATGTCCGATGATGTTCATAATAAAACCCAATTATATCACCTCATTTATTGTATAGTAACTGCAATATTCTCCTTTTGTATTGCAAGAGCTTCACTGATTTTGTCTTCAACTTTCTCTTTAATTACATTGTTCTTTTCCTCCTTTCCGGACATCTTTTCTTTGTCTTCATTGTCCTTTCCTGAACTGCCCCTTCCTTCGATTTTTATTTTTTCAGTTTTGATTTCTGTCACAGGCCTGTCTCCTTGTTCTTCAGGCTCAAGTTTTACATGAAGGTATACTCTTTTTATTTCGCCAAAGCTGCTTGATTTGTAATCTTCATTTATAATAACATCACCATCTGCATGTACAATTCCATCTATTTGCTTAGCTCCCTGTTCAATCTGCTCAATAATCTTCTTCCTATATAATTCCGTTATTTGCTTCATATGCTTATCTTCAAGCACCCTGCTTTTTTTTTCAATCTCCTTTCTGTCAATAAAATATCTGGTTGATATTTCAAAATCCTTTACACTAATGTCTCCTGCCAATAAATCAAGCAAAGGCGAAATTATGGCAATAATAAGAATGAATCCTGAAATAAGATGGACAAATTTCTTGGTTTTGCCCGAAGGGATTATTATCTCCAGCAGTACTATAAGCATTACCAGTGCTATTATATTCAACACCCAATGCTTCAAGAATTCAACCACTTCAATCCTCCTATTACCTTATCATTGTACTAGTGTTGCTTGCACTTATTATTGCTGTTATTGATATGAGAAACATAAATGTAACACTCACTACAATCCCCAAAATAAATGTCATGGAATTTGCAACATCATTAATGCATTTTGTTACTTTTTTATCTGATATTGGTTCAACCAGAACACACGTGATTTTATACAAAGCTATTAATGCAAGGATTTTTAGCAACGGTACAATACAAATGGCAATTACTCCTATCATTGTTGCAAGCCCTGCTGCATTTTTTATCAACAAAGTGCAGCCGATTACTGTATCCGCTGCATCTGACAGGTACCCTCCAACAACAGGTAAAAAGCCAATGGCAAACTTAGCTGTTTTCCCTGCAACTCCATCTGCAACAGCCCCTAAAGACCCCTGAACTGATACTACTGCAATGAATATGGTTAATATGAAACCCATTGCCCACATAGAGCTCTGTCTCAATAAATTCGCCAGTTTAGAAAGTTGAATCTTGTCTGAAATATTATCAATAATAGAAAGTACAGCAGACATGAATATAACCGGCAAAAGCACATTCTTAAATATAATGGCTGTTATTTCAACCATCGTTACAAGTATAGGCTGGAATACTCCTCCCGAAGTAAAATTCCCTCCTGCAACAAGTAAAGTAATCAAGACCGGTACAGTTGCATACATAAAATCAACCATGTTTTCAATCACACTGGTTCCAAGCTTTACAGCAGAAGTAAAACTAACAAACAAAATTGAAACAATCACAATATAACAAACAAAGAAAGCCAGTTCTCCTACACTTTCACTTAAGAATGATGCCTGCAAGTTTTTCAGGACGGCACATAGCACTACAAGTACTAAAAGCCTTAATAAAACATTGATATTTAAATATACCTCCTTAAAAAGAAAATACAGTGTTCTGCCCAACAAGCCTTTAATATTTAATTCAAATCTGCCTTTTGCAGCATCTTTAATGATGTTTTCAGGGTCATACCCTTCAAAAATCTCCTCAATTTCCTTCGAAGCATATCTTTCTAATTGGCTTTCTATGCTTTTTATTTCCCCTGATTCAACCTGTTCGTCAATAATAATCTCCTGATCAAAAGCCGTTTCTTCTTCAGCCTGCACTGTAATATAACAACAGGAAAAAAAACATATTATCGAAACCGCCGGCACCACTATTATTATAATTAAGCTTTTTCTTATCCTTGCTATGTTTATCCTCACCATTTTTTCCTCTCAATCCCTCAAAATTCAAGGCATTATTTTTATAACCAGTTCCAGAAGAGAAGTTATTATAGGTACTGCCATTACAATAATAATTACTTTGCCGGCAAGTTCGATTTTAGAAGCTATTGATGTTTCCCCGGCATCTTTGCAAACTTCTGCCCCGAACTCAGCTATATATGCAATGCCAATAATTTTGAGAAGTGTGGTGAAATAAACTAAATCTATATTCACCTTTTCTGTGAAACTGCGTAAATAATCTATGACAGCAGAAAGTTTTGAGGCTATTAGAAGGAATATAATTATTCCTGTTGCTATACTCACCTGTACTGCCATCTCAGGCTTCTGGGCTTTTATAACCAAAATAACCACTGTTGCTATTATAGCCAGCCCTATTATCTGAAGTATCTCCAAATCAATCAACACCTTTTCCCGGCTGAAAAGTATATTTTTACTGTACTTTAGAACTGGAACATTGTCCTGACTGTATCAAAAAGGTTTACAATCTCCTTGATTACCATCATAAGCACTACTATAAGGCCTGCCAATGATGTCATCATAGCCTGTTCCTCACGTCCTGATTTAATCAGGACCTGGTTTAATATAGAAACAAGTATTCCTATTGCTGCTATTCTGAAAATCAAATCAATATCCATTGTAATCTTTCCTCTCTCTTAGCTGCTATATTATAATAACCACCAATGCCAGTCCGGCTAATATTCCCAGTTTTTTATACATACCTTCATTTTTTTTGCGTATTTCTTCTGCCTTCTTTTCCTGGTTTTCAAGCTGCTTTAACGTAAGCCTTATATTTTTTACCTGGCCTTCAATATCCGAGCTACCGAGGATTTTTCCAAAGGAGGCAAGTATCTCTTCATCCTCCTTATTAAGAGCAGTCATCTTAATATTATCCCTCACCGCGAACTCCCATGCCTGGGATGCGGTCAATGACCTGTCAGATTTAAGATTCTCAATTGTAGCTTTAAAGAAAGCGGATACATTGCTGTTGCAGCTTCTTATCACCTTTTCAAATGCATCAACCAGTAAATTTGACAAATAGCTGATTTCGTTTTCGAGTATATAAAGCATTGTTTGCAAATCCCTTAATTCTGCAGGCCTTCTTGATAAATCCCTTGATAAAACGTATCCAATTAAGCTGCTGCATAAAAGAATTGTTATACAACCAGACACTTTAAGTATCATTTCCAATCCTCACTTTCATTGAAATGCCATCAATGACTTCCTCAACAGTACCCGGCCCCTGTCTATTGCTTAACACAATATACCTTTCAAATACTCTTTCCTTTATAAGACTTAAAACTTCCTGCCTGCTTTTTAATTCAGAAATGTTATATCCATGTGCAGAAGTAATAATTTTCACTCCTGCATTAATTACTTTATGCACCGCATCCCTATCTCCATCGTTTCCAATCTCATCAGTTATTATTACATCCGGAGACATAGACCTGAGCATAATAGACATTCCCAGCCTTTTGGGGCATGCATCAAGTACATCTGTTCTCACTCCTACGTTATTTTGCGGTATGCCTTTGTAGCATGCTGCTATCTCTGACCTTTCATCAATAATTCCGACCTTTTTACCTTTAAAGTTATATTCATCAATCCCGTCACTTAGAACCCTTGCCACATCTCTTAGTATTGTTGTTTTTCCACATTGCGGGGGAGAAATAATAAGGGTATTGTAAACGGAGTTTTTATTTATAATATGTTTAATAACTTTTTCAGAGCATCCATATACCTCTCTTGAAAGCCTTATATTCAACCCGGAAATATCCTTTATGCTTTTTATGCTACTGCCATCCATCACTGCTTTACCTGCAACGCCCACTCTATGTCCACCTTTTAAAGTAATAAAGCCATTCCTTATATCCTCCTGAAAAGCATAAATTGAGTTTTCACTCATCAATTCCAGTGTTTTTGCTATTTCCCACTGCCGCACGCCATAGGAAGAGACATGGTTTTTACTTAGCTTTCCGTCCCGGTCTACGAACCAATCTCCAGACCTGTTTATTATCATAACAGGTTTATTAGCTCTGAGCCTTATTTCCTCAAGGGTTTCCAAATTTGATCTGTTAATCTTCTCCAACAGTTTTCTGATATCCTCAAAAATGAAATTAAATACTTCCCTTTCAATCCTTATATGCACGTCCAATTTTAAGCTGCTTTTAACTTCAGTAATCACAACATTGCTCCCCCTGTGCCTTTAAACTTCTGTTTATCTTTTATTTATAATTATTTGAATATGTGCCTTCTGCCTATATAGTAATATATTTTGCTTTGTCCAATTTTATGACATAAAAAAAGAACGGTTCAATAAAACCATCCTTTTAATGCAGGCTGTATATTATGGTTCTATAATAAATATTGGGGTGGCTAAAGAGATAATTCTTTAACTCTCCAACATTTTTTATATAATAAATGAGCATAGAGTTAAAATCTCAAGTAAAATGAAGTTATCACCAAATCATTTTGAAAGGAGATTCAATCTATGCTCTACCCTAATTATACAGAAGAATTGCTTGGTTTAAAAGATATTTCTCTTAAACATGTGGAAAGGTGTGATAACAAGCTCTTTATTCATATAGAAATGCATAAGAGGATACATAAATGTCCCCGTTGTGGAGAGTGGACAAGCAAGGTACATGATTACAGGAAGCAGCCAATAAAAGACATTTCCGCCTTTGGTGAAATGACAGTCATTTATTTACGGAAACGAAGACATGTATGCCCTATGTGCAGTAAAAGGTTTTATGAAACCGTCCCTTTCCTACCACGGTATTACCGCATAACAAACCGTCTAGCAGCTTATGTTATTAAATCCTTGAAAGATGTGGGGTCAATGAAAAGCGTATCAAACTTGGTTAATCTCTCTCCACCTACAGTAGCCAGGATATTTGACCATGTTGGATATTCTAATACCTCTTTGCCAAGGGTTATATCTATTGATGAATTCAGAGGGAATGCAGATGGGGAGAAGTTTCAATGTATAGTAACAGACCCCGAGCACAGGAAGGTAATAGATATATTACCCAACAGGAAAACAGAAGATATGGCTAAATATTTTCTTGGTTACAAAGATCGCAAGGTAGTTCAGCATGTAGTAATTGATATGAGTGGGCCATTTCGCACTCTTGCCAAAAGTCTATTTCCTCGTGCGAAAATAATAGCAGATAGATACCATGTTGTAAGACAAGTGATGTGGGCGTTTGAAAATGTAAGAAAAGCTGAACAAGTAAAGTTTTACGATTCCCGAAGGAAATACTTCAAGAGAAACAGACGAGTTCTGCTGAAAAAACCAGAGAATCTAACTGAAGAGGAAACAGACCAGATAGAAGCAATGCTAAAAATATCAGAGAGGCTAAGACAAGCTTATTTATTAAAGAACGAATTTCACAAGCTTATGGACTGTAAAAACAGAGATGATGCCAGAAAACAACTTGGAATCTGGAACATGATTGCTACTGGTTACGATCTACCTGAGTTCCAGGCATGCATAAGAACTTTTGTCAATTGGAGCGAAGAAATACTTAACTCCTTTGAGTATCGCTTTTCAAATGGTTATACAGAGGGTGTCAATAACAAGATTAAGGTAATCAAGAGAAATGCTTTTGGTATAAGGGATTTCAAAAGGTTTAGAAACAGGATACTACACGTTATGTCATAGGAACAGGCATGGGATACAGATCACCGTCAGCCTTGTGAGGAGCAAATACAGGCTGTTATCAGGCGAAGCTGAAATGCGGTATCAGGAACATAAAGGTTTGCCACGGACGGCAAAGCCGCCAGCGCTAAGGCAGGATGCCGATTCGCTGGCGCACGCATTACAGCGAGCCAAGTCAAATACAGCCTGTTTGAGACGAACCGGCTGCGGACATCTGTACCTCCATGCCTGATAAGTATAAAAAATCCAGAGAATAACTTTTTATGGTCATCCTCTGGAAATCATCAATACTTTATTTTACTTGAGCCCCACCCCAACAATTGACGTAGAGCCTTTTTTCAAAACATAAGCAGCAGAAATCAACCAGCACGGCATATTTATTAACGTTTTATTCAACCCTGCTTTGCCTCAATGTAAGCAACTCTGGAAAATAATCCTTGGCAAGCAGCTCCATTTCAGAATCACCTATAACAGTCGTCCTTCCACTATCATATTGAGCATCAATCCATTCTTTAACTTTCTTAACCCTTTCATCCTTTTTGTCAATAGCTTTTTTACCCTTCAGCAGGAAGTAGCTGTTCAGCCATGCAGCAATCCCTGCAAGTCCTGAGTGGGCATCTATGATAACTACCGGAGGTCTTCCGAGTATCTTAGTTGTATCGAATATATTATATATTTCCTCGTCTTTTAGCAAACCATCAGCATGAATTCCCGCTCTTGTAGCATTAAAAGCCCTTCCAACAAAAGGAGTCCTTGGAGGTATATCATAATTCAGTTCATTTTCAAAGTACTCAGCTATCTCGGTTATTGTTCTTAAGTTCATTCCCCCATCACTGCCCCGCAGCTGTACATATTCCATAACCATAGCTTCCAAAGGAGTGTTCCCGGTTCTTTCTCCTATGCCTAAAAGTGAAGTATTTATTGCAGAAGCCCCATATAGCCATGCTGCCGTAGAATTAGTTACTGCCCTGTAAAAATCATTGTGTCCATGCCACTCCAGATTTTCTGATGGAACCTCTCCATAGTTTGTAAGGCCATAGATGATTTGTGGAACACTTCTGGGTAAAGCTACTCCTGGTATATTTACACCAAGTCCAAGTGTATCACATGCTCTTATTTTGACTGGCATTTTTGCCTGTTTAGACAGTTGCATCAGTTGATTAACAAAAGGCAGCACAAACCCGTAAAAGTCCGCCCTAGTTATATCCTCAAGATGGCATCGTGGAACAACGCCTGCATCAAGAGCAGTCGATACAATTTCAAGATATTTTTTCATTGCTTGGGATCTATTCATCTTCAGCTTCTTAAATATGTGATAATCTGAACAAGACACCAGAATACCGGTTTCTTTTATGCCAAGACTTTTCACAAGCTGAAAATCCTCCCTTTTTGCCCTAATCCACGCAGTAACCTGTGGAAAGTCATATCCCTTCTCCATACATTTTATAACAGCTTCCCTGTCTAGTTTTGTATAAATAAAGAACTCGCTCTGCCGTATAATCCCGCTCCCATTATCCAGTTTATGAAGAAAATCAAACAACTTGCTTATTTGCTCGACGGTATAAGGCGAACGCGACTGTTGTCCGTCCCTGAACGAAGTATCGGTTATATGCAGCTTATCAGGAATGTTCATCGGAACAATACGGTGATTAAAAACAAGCCTTGGCACCTCATTATATGGATATATGTTCCGGAAAAGATTTGCATCCTCCACTTCCCTGAATTGGAATTCTATCTCCATCATCTTACTGAACTTATTGTATTTTACGTTCACAACATTACCTCCCTGGAAATATATTGAAAAAGCGATAATCACGTAACATAAAATGATAATCGCCCAAAAAGTAGAATTATATTCAGAAATTCAAAATCTTATCTAATTTATTTATTTGATACTCTGTAAATTCCATCACTTATCCCTTAATCTATATAACGTCTTGCTGTCATATAAGCTTGTGAATAATAGCCGGAAAGGTCACTAATCTTTACATACCTACCATTACGTGAAGAAGAAGCATGAATAAACTTACCATTGCCAATATAAATTCCTACATGGCTAATATCATTATTTCCGCCATTTGTATCGAAAAATACCGCATCACCAGGCCTTAAATCTTCCCTTTTTATCCAGGTACCTTTCTTTGACTGCAAGTCTGCATTGTGTGGCAAGCTAACCCCGAACTCCTTGAACACATATAGAACAAACCCTGAACAGTCGAATCCACTGGGAGATTCCCCTCCCCAGACATATTTCACACCCTGGTACTTGCTTGCAAATTCAATAAGTTTCTGCTGTACAGTTCCTGCGCCCTGAAGCTCAACTTCCCGCAGAATAAATTCTTCACCGTTACCTCTTGATGCCACAGAACGGTCTAGTGTGATGTATTGTCTGTGTATCCATCCAAATTCCTTGTTGTCCGTCTCAATAATATACCATTCGCCAGACTTGCCATAAACACTTACACTCTTATTTACCGGCAGACGGGTAATTACTTCGGAATTGAGGCTTGGCTCTTTCCTGACATTTACATCACTGGCATTTACAGTTCCAATAGCAACTGCTTCGCCTATAACATATAAAAAATCCTTATGTACCCATCCTTCTTTGTCCTTATAGGAAATCTTATACCAGTCCCCTGTCCTATCCCAAACCCTTACTTTCTCACCTGCGTTTAAGCGGTCGGATACTTTTGCGGATAAAGACGGCTGCATTCTAATATTTACATCATTTGCATTAATAGAACCGAGATTGACCGATTCCCCGAAGGTTGAAATGTATTGCTTGTATACCCAGCCTTCTGCATCCTGATATCTGACTTTATACCAATCTCCTGTCTGAAACAGTATTGCCACTTTCTCATCAGCAGGTATGGATGTTAAAATACTTGAAGTGATGTCAGGTTTTTCCCTCATATTCAATGAACCTGCCGTAACAATACCTTCTTTCTCACCTTCGGCATATACAGCAAAACCTGAAAGAAGTAATACAATAATAACTAATAAAACAGAGAATAATAGCTTTTTCCGCCTATGCATCCCAACCTCCTGATAATTGAAAAGTAAGATAAGTATAAAATTTTCCACTTTACGAACATTATACATGTCCAAAATAACTTTGTCAAACTTGTATATCTTTGCTAAATTGGTTAATTATGTATACTCGATCCCGCTATTTTGAAGTGATTTGGTATTCATGACATTCCTATTTACATCATACTATTAAAGGTAGTATTATGTTAATTATTTCAGGTAATAGAATTGGTTTTATTAGCTGTCTAAATTCCTGTACATGATGATTCCATTCCAGTAGTTGTTATTAGCAAGCCTTATATAGTTTTCAATCCTTTTAAGCTCCTTGAAATCCTGCTTAATCCAAAACAGCCTACCCTGTGTGTTTTTTTCCGCTACCGCGATATAAACCTTTTTTACGTTTGCTTCCTGTCTGAAATGCCCTAATAGCAGCTCTACTGCTTTACTTCCATATCCCATGTTTTGATACTCAGGGGCAATTGCAATTGAATTGAGCCATAAAGTACCCTTTTTTTCATCATGGAGCCTTCCCTTCAATACTCCGATCATTTTGTCTTCAGCTACAACATACACTCCTGCAAAAAATTCCCTGCTGCAGATTGCTGTTTCGGTATACTTCTGGATCAGAAACTCTAAGTTAATAGGTTTTTCTATACCAGTTGCGAACCTGAAGCTCTCGGTTCTATTGTACCACTCAAGGATTACAGGCAATTGTTCAATTGTTATATCTTTTAAACATACAGTATCATTACCAATTCTTAATGAATACAATAAAATCACCATAGTTTTTTGATTATATTCCTGATAGAATATTTATTCTTCATACATCTTCAAAGTCCTTTTATTAATCTTCTTATTTTTTAATCTTCTTATGGTTAAGATGTATAATCAAGGCAATTGTAGTATACTATTGATAATAAAATGTTTAAACATGAAACATATTATCAAACAGGAGGAAAAAAGTATATAGATGGCTAGCTCAGAAAGCTTTTACCAACTGCCTTCAGGATACAATGAAAACCATATTACTTTAATGCCTAGAGATCCCAATACTCTTTTTGCTTATTGGGAAATATGTACAGGCAGCAAAAAATCTTTTATTGACAGTTTTGGAGAACAATTGTGGGAAAAGTCGGTTCCGGTGCTTAAAGTACTAAATATTTCAAAAAATGAAAGCTTCTTTATCAGGATAAATGATTTTTCCAACAGTTGGTATATTAATGTATCGGATTCAAGCTGCCTGTATTCTGCAGAGGTTGGCAGAAAATTTCCGAATGGTCTTTTTGTGAATCTTGCAAGCTCAAATTTAGTATCTACGCCTTGTAGCAGTGTAAGCAGCGATACAAGTGTTAGCTTTGCGGACTATAGGGACTTAAAGCACAGCATTACCAATACAAAAAGTTATAAAAACCATGAGTATTCCGATTACATCCTTCACCCCGATTTTATATGCGGTTCAAGCTCACCTGGTTTTTCTGCTTTAGACATAAACGAATCATTATTTGGAATGAGCTCAGCTGGAATATGTGGTATCGAAGTTTTAGAGGATAAAGAAACTAGTTCTGACGCGTTTTATGAATAATACTCTTTTCTGAAAGGATGATTTTTTTGACCAAAGGATACGTCGCACTGGTATTGCATGCACATTTACCCTTTGTCCGCCACCCTGAAAATGAACAGCATCTTGAAGAAAGATGGCTTTTTGAAGCGATCTCAGAAACATATATACCACTCCTGGAATATTTCGAATTGCTAATCCACGAGGGTGTCAGATTTAGTATTACCATGTCCATCACTCCACCTTTGCTTTCAATGCTGTCTGACCCTCTTCTGCAAAACAGGTATGTAAAGTACCTGGAAAAGCTTATTGAACTGTCTGAAAAGGAGGTTGAACGTACCAAATATCAGCATGAATTTCACAATTTAGCCCTTATGTATAATGAAAAATATAAAAATGACTTATATTTGTTCAAAGAAAAATATAAATCTGATTTGATAAGAAGATTTAAATTACTGCAGGATGAAGGATATTTAGAATTAATTGCATGTGCGGCTACTCATGGTTTCCTTCCTCTTCTGACTGTTACACCCGGGAGTATCAAAGCCCAGATTAATATAGGAGTTAAAACCCATCAGAGATTTTTCGGTAAAAAACCTGAAGGCTTCTGGCTTCCTGAATGCGGATATGTAGCTGAAATTGAAAACAATCTTTATAATTGCGGGATTCAGTATATTATTACTGAATCTCATGGTATTTTATTTGCCAATCCCAGGCCTATTTTCGGTACATACTCTCCGATTGTAAGCCCTAATGGCATTGTAGCTTTTGGCAGGGATACCGAATCCTCAAAGCAGGTATGGAGTTCAAAGGAAGGTTATCCCGGCGATTTTGATTACAGGGAATTCTACAGGGACATAGGCTTTGACCTTGATTATGAATATATTAAAGACTATATTTCGCCTGACGGACAGAGAATACATACAGGTATCAAATACTACAGGATTACCGGAAAAAGCGGAGACAAGAAGCCATATAATCCAAAGTGGGCAAGGAACAAAGCAGAAATACATGCAGGGAATTTCATGTTCAACAGGGAAAAACAAATTGAATATCTGAGTGGAAAAATGGACCGTCCTCCAATAGTAGTCTGCCCTTATGATGCAGAGCTTTTCGGGCATTGGTGGTATGAAGGCCCTTACTGGTTGTACACCCTGATTAAAAAAGCATACTACGACCAGCAAACCTTTAGGCTTATTTCTCTAAGTGAATATATACACAGGTATCCTATCATGCAGCTTTCGGCTCCATCGCCTTCCACCTGGGGGTACAAAGGTTACAACGAAGTATGGCTCAATGCTTCCAATGATTGGATTTACAAGCACTTGCATAAAGCAGCTGAAAGGATGGTAGAGCTTGCAAGGGGTAACCCTTCCGCTACAGGATTAAAAAGAGACGCATTGAATCAGGCTGCGAGGGAGTTGCTGTTAGCTCAAAGCAGTGATTGGGCTTTCATAATGAAAACCGGAACCATGGTGCAGTATGCTGAGAAGCGTACCAAAGACCATATTGGGCGTTTCACAAAGCTTTATTACGAAATAATGGAAAACAACATTGATGAAAACTGGCTGAGGGATATAGAAACTAAAGATAATATATTTCCGGATATTGACTATAGGGAATATCTGAGTTAAGCGGATAAAATGCCTTATATAGTACAAGCAGAAAAATGCATATAATACAAATAGTACAAAAAATAAAATAGTACTTTTTACTCATTGACATAATGCTCCAGCACTAGTATAATGGTATCACTTGCTTAAGTAGGGGCTCTCTTTTATTTGCCCGGACAATTTTTTTGTATTTAAAGATCTATAACAAGGTTCCATTATATGGAGCCTTGTTTTTCTTTTTCTCAATGCATGACCTTAAGTAATAATCATTATTCCTTACATAACCATCTCCATCTTGCCAACTTCAATATAGTAAAATAACTGCCATTATTTCCAAAGCCTCGTCACCAATATTCTCTATATAATGGGAAGCCCCTCCACCGGTCAAAACAGCATCACCTGCAGACAATTCCTGCTTAACGCCATTATCCTCAACCATTGCTTTACCTTTCATAATATAATAAATCTCCTCTTCATCGTCATGCTCGTGCAGGCCAATAGAGCATCCCTCATTGAGAGTGATTTTTGCAAACAGCCTGCACTTGCCATTTAGCTCATCTTCCTTGAAAATGTGATTTATCTCAACATTTCCTTTTCCGCCGCGCATCTGTTCCCTTATTTCCCTTATCATTTTACTCTGCTTTTTTATCATGGTTTTCCCTCCCATAAAGTATTAATAAAATTATATGCAAATTTGTAATTACCAGCAAGAGTATATAAGGGTGTATATACATTATGTGATGAAAATGCTTCCAGGAACTGATGCTTCAAGCTTAAGAGACTCTCCACAATGTATATTCCATAATACGGGCCATACAGAGAAAACAGGCACCATATATGTTGTGAAAATAAAAAAAGTGTAATTGGACAAGCACGATACAAGTATATTATAGCATATAAATTATCATTTTCTGTTAATGGGGGCTGGTCATGATTAATCTAATCATAGCAATATACATTTTTTGTTCCCTATGTTCTTCAACATCGGGGACAATTGAAACCGGATATGCTGAGCATTTCACCGGAACAGTATCAACGTATTCCCGTTTTGTTGAATACAGTTCGAATGAGGACTGTTTAAGTGTACATGAGGAAATTTATAAAGCACAACAATTATACTGCATTCCTGCATATGAAGAAGCAATTGTTGAGCCTGAAATTACTGATTATGTTGAAGAACTCAAAAAATTCGGTTATTACAAAGAAGAGTATAAATCTGCTGATTTGAATACACGAAATGCTGTATTGCGCTTCCAGAGTGCCCACAATATTATTGTTGACGGAATATGGGGCGAAAAGAGCATGTCTACATTAAAGAAAAGGCTGATGGAAGGCAATATGCGCTATAATGATATAGTAACTAGTCCCGCCTCTGATAACAAATGGATAGTCATTAATAAAACAAAAAGGATACTTACACTGTACAATGGCAAATGCGTTATTGAAAAATTCCCTGTTGCAATTGGCAGTCCTCCTTCTCTTACTCCTGATGGCAAATTCAGTATCAGTGTTAAGGTGGTAAACCCTGCATGGGGTGGAGGCGGGTATGCAAAACCTGTACCAGGCGGCTCTCCTAACAACCCTTTGGGATATAGGTGGATGGGCCTTTCAATCGGCGGCGGAGACCGGTATGGAGTGCACGGGAATAACAGTCCTTATTCAATAGGGAAAAACGTATCCCACGGTTGTATTCGGATGATTAATTCAGATGTTGAGCATCTCTATTCAATAGTGCCTTTGAACACAAAAATCTGGATAGGAACAGAAGATCAGCTTGAAGAATGGGGTATTACTCAGGAGGAGTATTAAAACATTTCATCTTCTAAAAATATATTTTACTGCAGTTAATAAAAGGTAAATTACAGGCTGATGAACCAGATAAACCAACAGTGTATTTCTTCCGGCAATACTAATAATATTATCGGGAACAGAGAAACTAAATATACTTCTCTTTTTTGTTGAATAAAGGAATTTGCCAACTGCAACGCCATAGATGAATAAACCTAACCAGGGTATCAGAGGATAATAATCAGAGGAAACAAATGATTCGGTGTAAATGCCAAATGGAAAGAAATAGTCATGTGAAACATGTATTCCATCAATCAGGCAACCGGCTGCAATAATCAATGTACCAATTACTAAAAGAAAATAGCTGTTTAGCTTTCCATACAATTTATAGAGCAGCATACTTATTCCCAGAAAGTGAAGGATACCGAACTTGATTCCAAAGCTTGCATTGTATAAATGAGTGGCCACAGTTATAGCAAGGGCAATCCCAAGAAGCCTGAGTCCCCTTTTCACATTGCTTTTGCTCAGAGTACTGCTGATGCCCGAGACAAAAATAAACAGTGAGCCTGCTGCACTGCCGGTAAAGCTGTTTATTCCTGTTTCATAAGACACAGGGTAATCGAAAATCTCTTTCATATCGTATACAATATGAAAATACACCATTAAAAATAAGGCTATTCCCCTTAAAAAATCCAGTTCCCAAATCCTTCCTTCTTTACCCCTGTCCGTCATTTTATGTACCCCGCTTTATTAAATTAACTTCTTTACTAGTTAATTCAGACCGCTAATGTTTCAAGACCTGGAGTTTGTATGATTATACTACTATACTACAGGCTGCATCAAACTTTCTTCGCTCAAACAGTTGATGTTACTAATCTTCCGCTTCACTAACAAACTCCAAAAGCCTTTTCATAATATAATTTTGGTCAAACTAACACAACAGAATAAGTTAATGATATTCTATTTCATATGTAAACTTAAATCAAGTAAATGCCATGAAACACTCTGTATAACGAAAGCAACGCCTGCTTTATTATGGCAGGTGTTGCTTTGTAAAGTTGGTTGGCTGCGGGAGAAGGATTCGAACCCTCACAAAATGATCCAGAGTCATTCGTGCTACCTTTACACAATCCCGCATTAATTTGACAGAGGTAATTATAGCACAGTTCATTTTCTTATGCAAGAGGGTAATACAAGGAAGTTTTTTGAGTGTATATTCTCTGTATGACCAATAATAACGGACATTGTGGAGAGGGCATATAAGAAGGGGATAACTTCTTCAGTTATCCCCTCGTATAAGAAACACCAACAAACCAGAACCCAAGCATACGCTATGTTACATTTTTACCGACGTTGAACTGCTATCCAGACTTGCGTCCCGAGCATCACCTTCTTCAGCTTCTTCACTGCTGTCCATCTTCAATTCATGGGTACCTTCAATATAAAAAGCCAGCATCCCAATAAGTGAACCAATTGCAGAAAGAGTTATAGCCTTGTACATAATACTCTTAGAGAATATGGCCAGGCTTTCTCCCACAGACCCACCGGCAATAAAACCAATGACAAACAATACTGCAACAATTGCGCCTATGAGGACAGCTATCGTAAGGCATATGCCAAAAATATTCTGGCACAGGCTGATTATTTTTTTCTTCATAACCTTCCCCCCTAACCTTTAATAAAAATCGGAAGTACGCCCATAAATAACAGTATGGTAAACAGGATGTTTCCGAATATCCATACATAGGCAAGTTTTGCAGTCGGCCAGAACTTGGATTTTGCTATACCCATTGCTGTAAACATTGCCAATGCAAGGGGAGGAGTCATTCCTTCCATAACACCGGTTATTGCAGGCATTACCGCAGCTACCAAAAATGGATCTATACCCACTGCAGCCCCGGTTGATATAATTGCGGTTCCCAACAGTGCCACCTGTGAAGACCCAGGAAGCACCATTCCCAGCACAGCTGTAAACAATACAATAATGATAGTCCAGGCAAACTTACTTAATCCTATACCTGTTACCCATGCCTGCATAGCTTCTCCAACCGCAACATCCTTGAATACAATTGACAGAGCATAAGCAAAGTATATAGTAGCACCTACAGGAACAACCGACCTGAGGCTGTCTCTAAACATCCCATATACAACTCCCACGGAAAAACCGCCTTCAGTTTTTATCAATTCTTTTCTTCCTGTTATTAATGCATACACCACACAGACACCTACTGTGAACATTAATACAGTTCCGCCAAATGCTGCTTCTCCGTCAACCCCATATCTTGCCTGGAGCAAGGGCTTGCACTGTGATGAGATTATTATGGGAAATAGTATGATGAAAGGGAGCAGCAAAGAGTGCCAGCCTTTTTTTAGGGCTTCACTAAGTTTAGGCCTTTCTTCTTTGGGAATAGGCCTAACCCCTTCCCTTTTACAAAGGATTATAAGTGTAATAAGCCTCTGCACCACCAGCCATGCGCCTACGATCCACAAGGCAATCCAAAAGCTGGCGAGGTTGTAGTTCTTCTCAGGGAAAAGGCTGCAAAGGATACCGAAGCCTACCAGGTTCAATCCCGGCCCCATCTGGTTTCCTAACATACTTGCAGACATTTCGGTAGTTGCAGCAAGCTCTCTTGAAAACCCGCTCTTTATCATTGCTGGTATTGTAAACACACCTGTCGCAGCAACATTGCCGGGGCCTGTACCGGTCATCATGGCAAGGGCTGAACTGCCAAACAGAGCTACATATCCTGCTCCTCCGGGAAGCCCTCCGAATATCGCAAGTATGATATTAATGAGTTTTTCAACAACCCGGGTTTTCCCAAGTATATAAGCAAGGGCAAGGAAGCTGACTATTATGTAGAACAGGTTGCTTTGTGTTGCAGGATATATAAGGTAGTTAAGAAATTGGTCATACTTTGACGTCATTACTATAGTGAAGCAAAAGGCCAAAAACATTACCTCATATATCGGTCTCTTGAAAAGAACAAAGATTATGAATACGAAGATGAGTACCAAAATCAAGTAGAATACTTCAAGTGGAAAAGGTCCTACCATTTGGGCTGTCATTATTTTTCCCCCCTTAAATCAGAATTAAACTATACAACCGGATTATGCTCTTTAACAACGCTGATAAACTCTTTAAAAAAGCCTTTCCAAACGTCTTCTTTCAACATTTCAGGGTGGAATTGAAGGCCCATAATAAAGTCATTACCCTTAGTTTCAATAGCCTCAATGTTTCCATCATCTGCCACCGCACTTGCTATGTAGCCATCAGGAACCGATTCCAGAGCTTGGCGGTGAAAACTGTTAACCATAAGATGGTCCCTCTTCAGCATACCCCACAGTTTGCTCTCCGGAGCAATACGTATACTATGGATTGCAGCGTCTGGGGGTTTTATTCCTCCCTGCTGGTGGATTATGTCATTTCCCACATTGATGTCATCATCCAGTACAGAGCCTCCTTCCACAATAGTAAGAACCTGAAGGCCTCTGCATATTCCCAGTAATGGTTTTCTGAATTTCTTTGCTGCTTTGATTACCGCCAATTCGTTTTTGTATCTTAATGGATTGCTGTTCTGCAATATATTTTTTCCTATAGCTTTTACAACGTTCCTTTTAATACTGAGAACTTCTCCGCTTACAACAATGCCGTCAATGATACCCATATACCGGTCAATAAGCTCTTCATTTTCAAGCACCGGTATGATTACAGGAATAGCACCAGCTTCTTCTATGCATTCAGTTATATTTTTGTTGACATAAGTAAGTGGCCAACCTTCTACAACCGTACCAGGCTCCCAACCGCTGGTTATTCCTATCTTCACCTGCAAAACTATCACCTCCTCTCTAAAGCGTTAGATAACTCTGTTGTTATAAAATGCCTTATGGGTTCATGATGTTTAACATGATGATTCTTTTTATTAAGCATGAATTAAAAAGTGTTATCAATTGTTGTAGCTATGCCTTTTTTGGGAAATACGATACTAAGTACAACCAGACTAATAAAAGCTGTTATTATTGATGCATAAGTCTCTGTCAGAAACGGGCTTATAGGATAATAGCCAAACATTCCCTTGAATGCAACCCAGAACAACCCTATTGCAGCAGTCATCAGCATAGCCCATACAGCAGCTTTTTGCGACGTCCTTTTCCAGTATATCCCAAGCAGAAGGACAACAAAGAGAGCACCCCTCAATGAATATGCAAAGTACACCAAATCAAGCACCTTAGTGCTCCCGTACATAAACAATGCCAGCAATATGCAAACAAGGCCGCTTAAGCCAGTTGTCAGCCTTGATATAAATAGCACCTGCTTGTCCGATGCTTCCGGCTTTATTACCCTTTGGTAAATATCCTTTGTAATCATTGTACCGGAAGCAAGAATTATTGGTGAAACTGTAGATAGAATAGCAGCCAGTATGGATGCAATTACAATTCCCCCTGCTGCCGGGTGTAAATCCATCATAATAGTTGGAAGAGCTAGTTTTGCATCAGCAAGCCATGGGTATTTGACCCTGGCCGCCATGCCTAAAAGCGCTGTAAATATTCCAAAAGGAGCAACTACCAAAGCAGTAATAAAAGCAGACTTTCTGGCTACCTTTACATCCCTGGCTGCAAGGATTGGTTGGATTCCGGCCTGTGCTGTGCAAGCCCCGAGTACAGATGCTATAATCCATGATGATACTTTTGAAAAACCAATCCCACCCATTGTGAAGTATGGCTGAGCCGGAAGAGATGCCCTTAGGCTATCAAATCCTCCGATATCAGCTCCTATAAGTACAATTGCAAAAATTATACCACCATACATTGCAATCAGATGGATAATATTGGTGTATCCTACAGCTACCATTCCGCCGGACAATGTGTACACAATAAACCCTATTCCAAGCACAACAACAGAAATAGTATAATCAAGGCCAAGAACTGCCACGCCCAGGGTACCAGCCGCAATAATCTGAGCTGTACCTACTGCTATCATTACAAATGTCAGGAGTATGCTTGAAATGATTCTTGCCTTAACTCCTATGTATTTCTCAATAATCCCCGGAACGGTAACAGTTTCCAGGCTTCTGTACAACTTTGCAAAGAAGATTGCCAGGAATATTACACCAATACCATTGGCAATTGTATACCAAGCGCCCGATATACCGAATAAAAACCCATATTCCGATACACCGGTTGTAGATGTACCACCCAGCCACTCACCTGTCCCTGCAGCAACACACATTATTACGCCAAGGCCTACACCATGAAAGGCGCTGGATGATGTGGACTTCTTTTTTGCATACAAGCCTATCAATATTATCAGGCATAAATATGCAAGTATAACAGCCAATTGAATAGACATATTATTCTCTCCATAACAAATTCAATATATCTATATTTCAATAGGAACTTCAATATCAAGCAGCGGCGGATACTGCTGGCATCCGAAAACGTCACCTTCCCCTGGGCTCCCGCTTGGCTTGGTTCTGAATATTGTAAACTTAATAGCATAACCGGGATCAAATTCTACAAAATCACAAATCCTGTCTTCATCAATACCATAAAGTTTAGCAACTGTTTGTCTTGTAAGGCATCCGCTTGACTTTACCAACTCATAGTTTTCCTTTTCCCTGAATATTATGTCGAAGGTTATTTTATCTGTTCCCGCATTCTTACTTCTTATTGTCTTTGCAAGTTCTACAAGCTTTTTACTCTTCATTTCAAATACCTCCTTTACCCGCCGACCTCAATGAGTTTTATTTTAAACAGTTCAAGGGGATCATCAACCGGGATAACATGGTTCATTGTCCAGGTGTAAGCAGGAGATGCGGGAAGAACTTCGTCAACAACAAATGCTGCCGTACCAGCTGTTCCTTTAACTTCAGGAAGCCTTGCATAGAATATCTGACGTGTTCCTATCATAGTAATTTCCTCAGCCATTTCTTTCGTTGGAGCTACTCCCTCAACAATTACACACAACTCATGGGATCTTATTTCTTCAACAGGCTCAAGGTCTCCCATTACGCCATTTTTACCGAAAATCCTGTAGTATAACTGGTACTCCTTACCTGCGAATTTCTCTTCAACCTGGCTTCTGGCCCATTCTATAACCTTGTCGATATTCTTTATAGTGTAAGGGTCTCTTATACCGGCAATGCCGATATACCTTTCACCTTCTTTTCCAGAGCCTTCGAGCTTAACTTTGGTTTTCCCTTCAATAGGAACAAACTTCGGTCCGGTTATCCTGCAAGTTTTCTCATCATATTGTTCATAAGTACAGTTGGTCATATCAAGCATACCGCCTGCAAAATACTCATAGAATGGGTTTGACCTCTCATACATAGCATGCCCGGCAACTGATGCAACAGTACAGCGCTGATTTGGATGCATTGCAGTTACCTTAACATCCTCATTGGTTATTGTTCCTATAACACTTTCCTTGGCACCATAAGGCTCAGCACAGAATGAGGCACATTCCAGAACCTTGCCAAGATAATAGGATAGGTTTTCAGGAAAACCATCCCTTATTGCAGGGGCTGCAAAAACAGCACAATCACTTGAACGCCCGCCTATTATAACATCTGCTCCCATATCGAGGGCTTTAATAAACGGGTGGACGCCTGCAACCGCTACAATTCTATCAGTTTTTTCCAACTCCTCATAGGAAAGGTTGCTTCTGCCATCCAGTCCTTCAACCACTATCCCTTGATCCATTTTTTCTTTTATGTATTGTTTGTCTACTTCTGAGTAAAAATAAGCTAATTTGAACTTTGGTAAATTGTGTTTTTTGGCGAGTTCTTTAATTATTTCTACAAACATATCAACTCTGCTATTAGATCCGGTATCACCTGCTGAACCGATTATCATTGGTACACCCTGTTTTCTTGATGCTAAAAGCATTAATTCCAGGTCGTGTTTCTGCCATTCATAATGACTAGCACATATGTCTGCTCCCAATGGTGTAGGCCCGATGTCATCACTTCCGGAATCACAGCAATAATAGTCCGGTTTTGTTTCTGCCCCAATCCAGAAGCTTTCTTCCTTGGTAGGTGCAAATCCCAGATGCCCATTTGGGCATATAATCCTGATTTGCTTTTTAGACATTTTGTACGCCCCCTAAATAATTATTAAGTTATTTTGTAACGCGAGCTCGTCATGACTGGTTATAACCTGTTATGTAATATTATACTTTGCTTTTTTATAAGAGTCAATATTAATTATAAAATTTGGAATATTTTTTTAAAAATAATAAGATTTTTTAATAATAAGATTTTTTACATACTGCGTCTTATATGAAACTTATACTTATCAGCCTTATACATTGCAGTCTTGAACTCTACAGGCCTTTCATCGTGCATATAAACAACTGAAACAATTACAAGCAAAGCTGTGCCTTGCTTTAATTTCAATATTTTTGCGGTTTCCTTGCTGCAGTTTGTTGCCTCAATAGTCTGAGATACTGTATCTGCCGGTATGTTCAATTCTTTGTAAAGGTCATAGGTTGAAAAAGGTCTGCCTTCTTTTGCATGCTTTTTAGCAGCATCTATCATTTTTACACCTATATCGTAAGTAAAGTATGAATTATAGTATACTATAGGTTCCTCATTAGCCAAACCAATCAACCTAAGGTTTACAACACTATTCGACATGTCTATTTTTAATATATTGGATATCTGGAAATCCACCGGAATAATCTCTGCAGTCATTACTTCAGTTCTTCCGTTCAATCCTCTGCTTTGCAGTGTATTTCCGAAACTTGTTATTTTCATGAGTCCCTGTTCAATCTTTGGTGCCTTTACATAAGTACCCTTCCCCTGGATTTTATACAAAAGTCCATCCTTTTGGGCTTCAGAAATCGCTTGCCTGACCGTTATCCTGCTGACATTGTACTTGTTACATAAATCCCTCTCCGAAGGAATCTGGGTATCTGGCTTCCATTCCCCTGACTCAATAGCATTTTTAACTTTTTCTTTTAATTGTATATATAAAGGTTTTGGTGCATTCGGATTCAGCATATAATCCTTTCCTTCCTAATAGTCCATTCTTGATTTAAACACCCTATCCACTTATAACCAGTAGATACATGCTAGAACATTATATCATTGGATATTACTATATGCAATACTTCATTGATAATGGGCGTTTTCCATTTATGACCCATATTGTTCCATCCATTGGTATTTTAAGTCAAAGAGGATGTAAATTCAACCTTTTATTAGATTTGATATTGTTTTGTAAGTTTGTTTTGAAATTAAGGCTGAACACCACAGGCTCTTAAGCTTGAAGCAGCCGTTGCTGGAAGTATTTTCTTCACGCATATATATGTGCACTTATTAAATAGCCTCTACAGTCTCTCAAAAATATCCATTCTAAAATATAATGTGCACCCTTGATAAACTTCTATCTGAAACAAATAATTTCGCATCTTAATTGTACAGCTTTTTGTACAAAATTTTATAAAAAACAACTACCAATATTTATAAAATAATGGTATAATATACTTAAGTATTCCTTCAGAATTTTTCAACATATTTATCTTGTACAGAATTGCAAACATCATTGTTATTGCAGTGTTATAATTTTTTAGGAGGTGCTCCAATGAAAACATCGGATTTATTACTGTCAGGTCTTCATATTACTGAGGATAATTACCACTACAAGGGTCTATTCTTTTTAAGTAATAAGGATGTTTCAGTACAGGTTGACCTGGAAGATCTGATGCATGACAAAACAGTTGAACAGTTAAAGGACAAATTCCAACTCGAAGAATGTGTACAGGAAATAAGGAAAATTCTAATGGAGAGAGTAATTGATAAAGCAAATATCAGTTCAAAAATAACAGAAGGAGAAAAATATGAAGAAAAGGTTGGCAGAACAAATATAGAAAAAGCTGCCGATGCACTGGACTTAGCATAAAAAGCGCATCAGCGCTTTTTTTTTACTTAATCCTTTTCTCATTTCATCAATTATCTTTTAAATTAACCCTACCTAAAAACAAATTATTATTTTATAATATATATTATTGTATATATTTACAAAATACTAATGTCAGGAGGCGCTTATGCTTTCGAAATTGAATCAAATTCACGATTTCTGTAATAAAAACGCCATTAAGATGATAGACTTTAAAATGATTGATATTTCTGGTCGTTGGCGTCATGTTACTATTCCTGTTGAACGGCTTAATGAAGATATTATGAAATATGGAATTGGTTTTGATGGCTCGAACTACGGTTATGCCAAAGTTGAAAAAAGTGATATGGTATTCATTCCTGATCTCTCCAGCGCTCATATTGATCCGTTTACAGATACTCCAACTCTTTCAATGATTGGTAATGTACTTGCTATCAATTCTGATGGTAACAAGCCTTTTGACCAGTATCCACGAAACGTAGCTCTTCGAGCAGAAGAATACATGCGCGAAACAAGAATCGCTGATTCAATGATTATAGGCCCTGAGTTTGAGTTTTATATCTTTGAGCATGTAAGCTATCAATGCAGCCCAAATATTGTTGCTTACATGCTGGACACAACACAGGCAGAGTGGAACAGCGGACTTAATGATTATAGTAATTTAGGCTACCATGTTCCAGTCAAAGGTGGTTATCATATCACTCCGCCACATGATATTACCAATAGTTTACGCAGCAAAATGTGCCTACTTCTTGAGGATTGGGGCGTAAAGGTTAAATATCATCATCATGAAGTAGGAGGCCCTGGTCAGGTTGAAATAGAAGTTGAACTTGGTGATATGACTGAAATGGCTGACAAAACAATGATTATTAAATATGTTCTAAAAAATGCTGCCGCTGCAGAAAACAAGACAGCTACTTTTTTACCTAAACCAATTTTTTCAGAAGCTGGAAACGGTATGCATGTACATATGCTGTTAATGAAGGAAGGAAAACCAGTTTTTTATGATGAGAATGGGTATTCCGGACTTAGTTCAGAAGCTCACTGGTTTATAGGCGGCCTTTTAAAACATGCCAGGTCCCTTTGTGCTTTGACCAATCCTTCAACAAATTCATATAAACGACTTGTACCTGGTTACGAAGCACCTGTTACGATAGGTTATGCTACTTCAAACAGAAGTGCTGTAATTCGTATTCCGGCCTATGCAAAGTCTCCTGAAACAAAGCGTTTTGAAATAAGGAATCCGGATGCAACCTGTAATCCATATTATGCATACTCTGCTATACTGATGGCTGGTATCGACGGCATCCAGAATAAGATAGATCCACATGAGAATGGATGGGGTCCATACGACTATAATCTCTATCATCTTTCAAAGGAAGAACAAAAGAATCTTAATTCCTTACCTAAAACACTAGATGAAGCCCTTGATGCTTTGGAAGAAGACAATGAGTACTTAACCCGTGGAGGAGTATTCCCTAAGGATTTATTAGATAGGTGGATAAAAATTAAGCGGGCTGAAGCCGAAGCAATTAATAGAATTCCTCATCCAGCTGAGTTTGCTCATTACTATGACCTATAATAAGCAAAATAGTTCCGGAATTAAGCACTAAAGAATTTTCCAATAATGGTACTGTCTCTTAGTGATTCTAAGAAACAGTACCATTGCATTGTTTTATTAAAGCCCATAAAACCTAAGCAGTAGTCTCTAATAAAATGCTTTTTCAGCATCAATATCTGTGGACAAATTCAATCCCCGCTTTTACTTTTAATACTAATAATTTTCTTTCCTCAATTCGAAAAAGCTTTGAGGATGTAAGCATACAGGACATTCCTCAGGCGCTTCTTTGCCTATTACAAGATGACCACAATTACGACATTCCCACATTGTTTCATTTGCTTTATTAAACACTGTTCTCATCTTGACATTGTTAAGAAGTGCACGATACCTTTCCTCATGGGCTTTCTCAATTTCTGCTACCATTCTAAATTGGGCTGCAAGAGCTGTAAAGCCTTCTTCCTCTGCATCTTTTGCGAAACGTTCGTACATATCAGTCCATTCGTAGTTTTCCCCTTCAGCTGCATGAAGAAGGTTCTCTGCAGTGTCACCAAGTTGTCCGAGAGCTTTAAACCAAAGTTTAGCATGTTCTTTTTCATTATTTGCAGTTGCCTCAAATATTGCAGCGATTTGCTCAAAGCCCTCTTTTTTTGCAACAGAAGCAAAGTATGTATATTTGTTTCTGGCTTGGGATTCTCCTGCAAAAGCCTCCATTAGGTTTTTTTCTGTTTTTGTTCCTTTAAGATTCATAAAATCAACTCCTTGCACTAGTTCTTATTCCAATTTTGCTGCCGTTATACCTATAAAAATACAATCAATTATATATTTATAGGTATATAACTAATAGTATTTGTTTACCACTTTTCATATTAGTTAAACAAGTATTTTTTAAAATTGGATAAATTTTCTATATATGGCCCATATTGTTTCATAGACTGGTGTTTTATTCCTAATACTAGTTCCTTCCATTACTTCCGCTTTAACAAATCTCTGATTTCCTGAAGGAGCAAAACCTCATCGGACACTTTTGGAGTTTCTTGTTCTGGGACATTAGCTTTATTTTCTCGCTTAAATCTATTTATAAATCTAATAATCATAAAAATACAAAACGAAATAATTAAGAAATCAATAGTGCTCTGGATAAAGGTACCATAATTAAGTGTAATCGCTGGGATATCCCCCTTACCCTCTTTAATTATAAGTCTTAAATATGATAAATTAATTCCACCAGTTAAAACACCCATAATAGGCATAATGATATCATTTACTAAAGAAGATACTATTTTGCCAAATGCACCACCTATAACAACAGCAATAGCTAATTCTAACACATTTCCTTTTAGGGCAAACTCTTTATACTCTTTTAACATCATTTAATCTCCTTTTTTACTATACTGGTAATTTTATAAATATCCTAATAATCTATGAAGTAATATTTTTATTATAGCATGTAAATAGTCCTAACATATAAAAAATTTTATATATGCTTACTCACAATTACCAAAGTAGTTATTATGTTTTCAGCTTTGCTCTTTATCTTACCCTGAGCATAAATCATGATGCTCCTGACTGTCAAGACTGATTTTATTGCTTAATAATTTCATTACCTCTCCTACGAGTATCCCCAATAAGAATTGCACAGAACTTACCTTTTTTCAGCACCCTGCTGCATTCTATTGCTACTTTTTCCTTATTGGCTTTCTTATATTTATTATGATGTATACATAGTAAAAAATAGTGCCTGCATTAATTATATAATGTAAGCACTATTTAATAACACAAATCAGGGCACTATTCGCCACATTTGTCATGATGTTGATGTTCATGACAAATAGAACCTGTGGATTCTAATGAACCCTTCAGGTACGCTTCTACAGTTGCTTTAGCATTACCGCTTGCTCCGACAATAACCTCTATACCTTTTTCATTGAAGATTTCAATAGCTCCGCCGCCCATGCCGCCTGAGATTATCACATTAACTCCCATATCATTCAAAAAGTTTGGAAGGAAGCCAGGCCTATGCCCCGGGTTAGGTATAGACTCACTTTTAACTATCTGATTGTCTTCGGCTTCAAAGATATTGAAGTTAGAGCAATGTCCAAAATGTTCCGTTACCATATCATTATCACTTGCTACTGCAATTTTAATCACTATTTTCCCCTCCATTTTTATATTTAATATTATTGAAAGGCCTAACAGTTGTTATGCTCAATTATTATGTTCCTCTATTCTTCCTTCCAGCATTTTTGCCACAGGGTCAAGCCAATCGCCGTCAAAGAGTTCTATCATACCCCTATCACATGCAGCTGAAATTTTCGGGTCAATCGGTAATTTCGCAAGAACTTTCAGATTATGTTTATCGGCTATTTCTTCAATGTGACTATCTCCAAAAATCTGATAGTCTTTGCCATTATCAGGGCACTTAAAATAGGACATATTTTCTACAAGGCCAATGATGGGGATATTCATTATTTCAGCCATCTTGACTGCTTTTGATACTATCATGGATACCAGCTCTTGGGGTGAGGTTACGACAATAATCCCATCAACAGCTATAGATTGGAATACAGTAAGTGGAACATCGCCTGTTCCTGGCGGCATATCGATAAACATAAAATCTACATCACTCCAGATAACATCCGTCCAGAACTGCTTCACTGTATTACCGATTATAGGTCCTCTCCACACAACAGGGTCGGTATCATTCTCTAAAAGCAAATTGATGGACATAATATCGATACCTGTCTTACTTTTAACCGGGAGCAAGCCAAATTCACTACCGGTAGCTTTTCCCTTGATTCCGAATGCCTTTGGAATAGAAGGGCCTGTTACATCCGCATCAAGGATTGCAGAGTGATAACCCATTCTGTTCATGGTAACTGCAAGCATGGAGGTTACCATCGACTTACCCACTCCTCCTTTGCCGCTGACGACACCAATAACCTTTTTGATGCTGCTCATTTCATGTGGTTTCTCTGAGAAATCATTTTTCTGTTCCTTTCTTTCTGCACAGTCCTCCGAGCAACTGCTGCAGCTTTGATTGCATTTTTCACTCATAATTTTAGCTCCTTTATTTTAGATTGTTATTTCACTGCCAGCTGACAGATAATTAATGCTATCACCCATAACAGCTTTAAGCCTGTTATATGGTTCTATACCTGTGCAATGGCAGGTGTAATATTTTGCTTTTGTATCCATTAAGTACTTACTTATCCTATTTATCGTTTCAAGGCTATCATTTATTTTTTTGGCGTTTTCTAAAAATAACTCGCTTGCACCAACATCAAAAAGAATTTTGCGACTATTTGTTCCTATATAAAGGCTAAGACCATGCTCACTGCCTAAGTCTTTTGAAATTGATGTATTTTCCACTAATACTTTGATAATCATGTCCTTAGCCCACCACCTTCTTCAAACAACAACTCCATTGTCTTATTGTAAACTGATTTCACTGCTGCACCTGATGCACAGTCTATGTCTACGATGGTCTGTCCGTTATTAATCACTTTTACTGCGCTGGAGTCAAAGGGTATCCTGCCGACAAAGGACAACCCTCGTTTTTTACAAAACTCTTCAATCTTTTCTGTATTTTCTATATTAGTATCAAATTTATTTATACACACTGCTGTTTTAGTTCCGAATTTCGCTGCTGTTTTTATAATGCGATCCATATCACTCATACCCGATATGGAAGGTTCGGCTACTATCAAAACCATATCCACTCCGCTGAGTGATGCTATGACAGGACAGCCTATGCCTGGGGAACCATCAATTATTGCAAGTTCTGCATCTACAGCTGCTGTTTTCATCTGTTTTTTTACTTCAGCAACCAGTTTTCCAGAATTCCCGCTCCCCATTTTAAGCTGTGCCGTTGAAAATACTTTCTCTTCGTTTGCATATAACAACAATTCACCAGTAACAGCCGGCTTTAGAGTTATTGCTCCGAACAGACAAACAGCCTCACAAACTCCACACCCCTCACAGGCATAAGGGTCAACTTTGTATTTTCCATTTGCCGAAATTGCATCAAATCTGCAGTTTTGTCTACAGCAATCGCATTGGATGCACTGTTCCGGATTTATCTCCGCCTTTGGCAAACCATAATAATCTGTTTTCTTTGGTTTGGAGCTTTGTTTCGTTATAAGGTGCAGGTTAGGTGCATCTACATCACAATCTGCATAAACCTTAGCTTTAGAAAGCTTGATAAAAGCGCTAGCTATGGTAGTTTTCCCCGTACCGCCTTTGCCACTAAGAATTAGAAGTTGTTTCATGATCCACCTCCTTTTTCACTGTTTCCAGTAAAGAAGAAAATATAGCTCGGTATTTTTCACTTTTACATACTGCAATTTCTGCATTTGAATTCAACATTCCAAGCTCATTATCAAATGGAATTCGGCCTAAAATATTAATATCTTTTTCTAAACAGAACTTCTCTGCCGGGTTTTCTCCTTCCAGACATTTGTTAAGAATAGCTCCGAATGGCTTATTAAATAACTTGACCAGCTCATATACCATATTGAGATTATGAACACCAAACACTGTAGGTTCAGCCACCAATATACAATAGTCTGCGTCCTTGATACTTTCCATTACGATACAGGCACTTCCTGGAGGGCAATCTATAAAAGTCTGTTTATCTGATTCATGTTTATTCCCATTAAGCAACCTTTTTATGATAGGGATACCCGAAGCTTCGCCGGTGTTCAATATTCCTGTGTATACCGTTATCTGGTCTGAGGTTCCTTTTTGAACTTTTCCAATAGCCTTTTCTTTCTCTGTTAGCGCCTTTTCAGGGCAAAACATAATACAACCGCCGCAGGAGTGACAAACCTCTTCGAAAACAATCAGTTTATCTTTTATATAGGCAAGTGCATTAAACTTGCAAAAGTCAACACACTTTCGGCACCCACTGCATAACTCTGCATCCACTTTTGGGATCCGGACAGACACTTCTTCTTCCTGAATTTTTTCAGGCTTAAAAAACAGGTATCCATTTGGCTCTTCCACATCGCAATCTATATATGTTGATGCTTTTGTTGCCGCAGTCAGATTTACCGATACCAGTGTTTTCCCTGTACCGCCCTTGCCACTTAGCACAGCTATCCTCATATTAATTGCCCCTGTGTCCGTGAAATCCGGCATGGATTTCATTCAGCAAAGGAAGCTTTCCGGCAATGAATGCATTAATATTATCCTCAGCTGAAGCAGTTGTCGTTTTGTAAATCTTGATTTCAGCAGCTTTAAGCACGTCAGCAGCATTTTCTCCTAAGCGGGGGGTAAGCAAAACATTTGCTTTGTTATCTGCTATCATTTGTGCAGCTTTAATTCCTGCCCCGCCTGTACTTGCTGCAGCACTGTTGTCGAGGAATACACTTTTCTTGGTATCGATATCATAAATGAGGAAATATGGAGTACGTCCAAAGGATACATATACATCCGACTCCAAACTTTTCTCACCTACTGGAATTGCTATTTTCATATGAATCCTCCGTTCTATTTGTTTTAATATAATTATTTATTGCATTGCGCAGCGCACTTACCCCTAAATTTGAGCAATGCATCTTATTTTCAGGAAGCCCATCCAAAGCTTCAACAATATCTGCTTCTGTAATTTTCAAGGCATCATCCAGACTCTTACCTTTTGCCAGCACAGAGGCCATGCTGGATGTTGCAATTGACGCACAGCAGCCAAACACAAGATAGCTTATTTCTTCTATACGATTGTGTTTCACCTTTATATAAACAGTCAGAAAGTCTCCGCATGAGGGATCGCCAAAGCTCCCTTGGGCATCAGCATCTGTCATGCTGTATGCATTTCGCGGACACATAAAATGTTCAATTACCTTTTCAGAATATATATCAGTCACCTCGGTCCTCACTATCTGTAAGTTGCCAACCAAGCCTATGCCTGTGGCAGCCCCTTCCGCACCCGTTACTTAATCCATCACAAAGACGGTATTCTCCTCCTTCAATCAAAAGGACCTTACCGTTCACCAGCGATTCGGCCAGTTTCTTTCTCGCTTCGAAATAAATACCTTGGACGGTAGTTCGGGCGACATTCATTTGTTTTGCGCATTCTTCTTGTGTAAACCCCACTAAGTCGATAAGTCTTATCGCTTCATACTCGTCAACCGTCATTCTTATATGATTTTTTTCATCCATATTTGCATCAAGAGGCCCAAACCTGTTTCTTTCAGGCAAGCAGCATACTTTTCTCCATTTCATCGGTCTTGGCATAATCTTATCACCTCACTTGTAGGGAGAAATAACCAGAGCGTCCTCCGGTTACCTCTGATGCCCGTTATAGGTTTTCTAATTGCTTATCAATAACTTCGATGCGGTTTTGTAATATAGCTTTTTGTTCCTGAAGCAATTCTTTTTGTGTTTTAGGAGATGTCTCATTGACTGCAAAACCTCTACCAAAACCACCACCGAAACCACGTCTGCAGGCAAGTCCTAATCCCATCCGAAAACCAGTACCATACCTAACTGCATTTGCTCCAGTGCAAAGTCCTAGACCTCTTCCAATCATTGTTCCTGCACCCATTGGACCGGTTCCATCTCTTCTTGGCATAAAATTCACCTCCTTATAGTTTCCGACATATGTCATATTCAATTATTATTATACACCGTTTCTGACATATGTCAACAACTATATGAAAAAAACTTCAATTAATAGGTAAATCAGTGTATTAATCATAATATGCCCTTTGTTATAATTGTTTTTATTGAATTTCAATGCGCCTCTTTTGGGTTATATTGGTGTAATTGTAATACCATAGAATAGTACTAATCAAGAAACCAATCTCAATGGCAGTAATTCCATTGACTCTATTGGCAATATGTCTTTCAAATTTATCTCGAAATCTATTGTCTTTGCAAAGTCTTTTAGTCTACTGTTCTTGTATCATGCCACTCCGTTGTTACAACACAATTCCGTCCTTTGGCTTTTGCCTTATACAAAGCATCATCTGCCTGTTTTAAAACATCTTCGATATTGATTCTATCATTAATATCACCATAGGTTGCCGCCACTCCTATGCTTACAGTAAAACTTATTTCCTGTTTCTCGTAAATCACTTTTTTCCTTGATACAGCCTCCCTAAATTTTTCTGCAGCAGCTCTTGCCCCATCCAAAGATGTATTCTTTAAAAGTACGGCAAATTCTTCCCCTCCTAAGCGTCCAGCAAAATCGGTTTTTCGGAAACTAGTCATTATCATATTTCCCATTTCGCGAATCACTTCATCTCCTGCTGCATGTCCAAATGTATCGTTGATGCTTTTAAAATGGTCTATATCAATCATCAACAAAGATAATTTCTCATTATGTCTTTTGGCCCAGGATAATTCCATTTTAGCCAACTTCATAAACTCTGCTCGATTATTAAGACCGCTCAAGGAATCTGTGGTAGCCAGAATAGTTAATCTTTCCTGAACCATTTTCATTTCTGTAATATCCCGTATGGATTTGAGCATCTTCATTTTTTTATCATGAGAATTACCCAACCGCACTGCGCCAACTTCAAAATAGCGCTTTTCCCCATCAATCTTCGCAGAGAATTCCTGGGTAGTCTCACTTTTGAAAATTTCCAGCAACTCTGGTTCCCGATTAAATAAATAATCTATAGGATAGTTACCTAACGAAATATTTAAAGCTTCAAAAAAATCTTTAGCAGCCTTGTTGTAATCTATTAGCCTAAGCCCCGATTCCAGTATCATCATGCCATCAAGACTGTTTTCAAAAATTGCTTCCCGAGCAAGGGTCTTTATTTCCAAAAAATCATATTTTATAATGCCATAACCAATAATAAGTATAGAAATGGGCATTATTAAAGCCGCAAAATCAATAATCCACTTATCGTAAATAAAAAGAATCAGTATGGTTCCGATAAGAGGAAGCAGGGAAGCAAAAAAGAAAATCATAAATTGGGGTCTGGTGTAGGCGGACCGTTTTTTTCGATATCCTAAATAGTAAATAATAATGGTCAGAAACATGCACAATATGGTATAGGAAATATGGACAAAATACCAGATACCTCTTTCCATATGCAAAGAATAACATCCAAAAAACTCTTCTACCTCCCAATTCATGTAGAAAAGATTGTGCCAAGGATTTGTGAGGCGTATGAAAAAAGTACTTACAGGCACAAAAAAGAGCACAACCGCCATCCGCCTACTTAGGGTGTAGATGGTCTTGGTATAAAGAAGAGCCACCGTCATCCACAGTACAGAAATGAAAGGTAAACTCAAATACTGAATCTGATTCCAAAAAATCAATTCTTGAAGATTGCTATTGTTGATAATCATTAAATAACCAAATAAATAAACACCAACACATAAAATAAATGCAGAAAACAACTTTCGGTAGCTATTTTTACCCTTTGAAAAAAAGTAAGCAGCAAAAAGCTGAGTTAATATAACCGCTACAAATAGGTAAAGACTAAGTATTATTTTCACAGAAAACACCTCAATAAAAGTTGAATTCTAGTTAAAATCTTCTTTGTTCAATAAAATTTGTTATAAATGTAAATGCTCAAGTAAAACTGTCTATTTGCTGATAACCACCAAGGATTCACTTAAGCATATTATAACAGAATATTAGCATTCTTTAACATATCTTTCAACTAGAAATCAAAAAGGTATTGCCGCAAAAGTCTGCGGGCAATACCTTAGTTATACTTTTAATAAATTATTAAAGTCTGTTGAATAACCTTGATTAGTCTTTGTTGTTTACAACTGCCTGTGCTGCTGCCAACCTTGCTATAGGTACGCGGAAGGGTGAGCAGGATACATAGTTTAATCCTACTCTGTGGCAGAATTCTACTGATGATGGATCTCCGCCATGTTCGCCGCAAATCCCAAGCTTAATATCTGGCCTTGTTTTCCTTCCAAGCTCCGCAGCCATTTCAACCAGTTTTCCAACACCTGTTTGGTCAAGTTTTGCAAATGGGTCAAACTCGTATATCTTCTTGTTGTAATAATCCTCCAGGAACTTGCCAGCATCATCACGGCTGAAGCCAAATGTCATTTGAGTGAGGTCATTTGTGCCAAAAGAGAAAAATTCGGCTTCTTTAGCTATTTCATCCGCAGTCAACGCAGCTCTGGGTATCTCTAACATTGTTCCCACTGTATACTCAAGCTTAACTCCGGCTTTCTGAATTATTTCGTCTGCAGTTTTAACAACAATATCCTTAACATATTTTAACTCTTTCGCTTCACCAACAAGTGGAATCATTATTTCTGGTATAACACTCATGCCCTTCTTGTTAACATTTATAGCCGCTTCAATAACAGCCCTTGTCTGCATTTCAGCAATTTCAGGATATGTAACAGCTAAACGGCATCCTCTGTGTCCAAGCATGGGATTAAACTCATGCAGATCTTTAACAACATCCTTCAGTTCCTTAAATGTAAGTCCCATTTCAGCAGCAAGTTCTTTAATATCCTCATCTTCCTGAGGCAGGAATTCATGAAGAGGCGGATCAAGGAATCTTATTGTAACAGGGTAGCCCTTCATCTCTGTAAACAGTCCTTCAAAATCATCCCTCTGCATCGGCAAAAGCTTGTCAAGCGCTTTTCTTCTTTGTTCCTCATTTCTTGCAACAATCATTTCTCTCATGGCTGGTATCCTGTCGGAATCAAAGAACATATGCTCCGTGCGACAAAGTCCTATGCCTTCTGCTCCGAATTTTATTGCCTGGGCAGCATCTTTGGGAGTATCGGCATTTGCTCTGACCTTTAATGTCCTTATTTCATCAGCCCAACCCATTAATGTGGCAAAGTCCCCTGTCATCTCCGGTTCTATTGTAGCAAGCCTGGTTCCATATACATTACCAGTAGAACCGTCAAGTGAAATCCAGTCACCCTCGCTGTATTTATTACCATT
Source organism: Acetivibrionales bacterium (assembly GCA_050953835.1). Lineage (GTDB taxonomy): Bacteria > Bacillota > Clostridia > Acetivibrionales > JBMNNH01 > JBMNNH01. Next base: position 132,589 of record JBMNNH010000018.1, read on the forward strand.
CCTATCAGTAAAGTACTTTTCTTCTTCATAAATCTTTATCTCACCACAACCAGCCACACAGCATGTTCCCATTCCCCTGGCAACAACAGCAGCGTGGGAAGTCATACCGCCGCGTCCTGTAAGGATACCCCGCGAAATATGCATTCCTTCTATATCATCGGGTGAGGTCTCCTGTCTTACAAGTATAACATTCTTTTCACCGTTTTTATATGCGTTAACCGCATCTTCCGCTTCAAAGTATATTTTTCCTGTAGCAGCCCCTGGAGAAGCAGGCAGTCCCTTTGCAATAGGTGAGTTTTCCTTAAGGGCCTTTGGCTCAAAATTAGGATGCAGCAGTGAATCCAGTTGTTTAGGGTCAACCTTCATAATTGCTTCTTCCTTGGTAATCATTCCTTCACTAACAAGGTCAACAGCTATTTTTAATGCAGCAGTAGCAGTCCTTTTACCGTTTCTCGTCTGCAGCATGAACAGCTTTCCTTTTTCAATTGTGAATTCCATATCCTGCATATCCTTATAATGCTTCTCAAGCTTTACTGCTATATCCAAAAACTGATTATAAGCGTCAGGGTTTATTTCTTTCAAATGCTCTATTGATCTAGGTGTTCTTATGCCTGCAACAACATCTTCCCCCTGCGCATTCATAAGGAATTCTCCATAAAGCTTTTTCTCCCCTGTAGAAGGATTCCTTGTAAATGCAACGCCTGTACCGGAATCATCGCCCATGTTTCCATATACCATTTCCTGAACATTGACCGCAGTTCCCCAATCACCGGGGATGTCATTCAGTCTTCTGTAAACAATTGCTCTGGGGTTGTCCCATGAACGGAACACAGCCTTCACAGCTTCCATAAGCTGTATCTTGGGCTCCTGCGGGAAATCTGAACCTTTTTCCTTTTTATAAAGTTCCTTATATCTCTTGACAACTTCTTTCAAATCATTTGAATCAAGCTCAGTATCAAGCTTTACACCCTTTTCCTCTTTTACCCCATCCAGGATTTTCTCAAATCTTGTTTTTTCAATGCCCATAACAACATCACTGAACATTTGTATAAACCTTCTGTAGCTGTCATAAGCAAATCTCTCGTTTTGAGTAAGTTTTGCAAGGCCTTCAACAACAGTATCATTAAGCCCCAGATTCAGAATAGTATCCATCATGCCTGGCATAGAGGCTCTAGCCCCTGATCTAACCGATACAAGGAATGGATTTCCCGGATCACCAAACTTCTTGCCAACAATTTCTTCAGTTTTTGCCATCATTGAATAAATCTCATCTTCAATTTCTTTTGCAATAACCTTTCCATCTTCATAATACCTTGTACATGCCTCCGTTGTAACGGTAAAGCCCCTTGGAACAGGAAGGCCCAGGCTTGTCATTTCAGCCAGGTTTGCACCTTTACCTCCAAGCAGGTTCCTCATGGAAGCATTTCCTTCACTGAACAAGTATACGTATTTTCCCATTTAAATACCTCCCTAATAGTATATTTTTGTCTGATATGAACTCAAGACACTCTTGAGGAAAAATTTCTCTATGCCGATAACAATTATAACACATATTAAAAAATATTCATTATCTTTTGTATTTTATTATGCAGGCAAAACCATTGCTCTTATTAAATAGTTTTACTTAATAGAATTACCCATTAGCGTGATGTTTTATTCTTCCCGATCTAAAATCCGAGCTTTTCATCAAAATAATCAACAAGTTTATCAATTTTGATTCTAACCTGCTCCATTGTATCCCTTTCTCTAATTGTAACACACTTGTCTTCCAGTGAATCAAAATCAAAAGTGACACAGAAAGGCGTACCTATTTCATCCTGTCTTCTATACCTCTTTCCTATACTTCCAGTTTCATCATATTCACAGGTATATTTCTTAATCAGGTTTTCATAGACCTTTCTGGCATCATTACCAAGTTTTTTTGAAAGCGGCAGCACTGCTATTTTTACCGGTGCTATAGCCGGGTGGAAACGCAGGACTGTCCTTACATCACCATCCGAAATTTCTTCCTCATCATATGCGTCACATAAAAATGCAAGTGTTACCCTATCAGCGCCAAGTGATGGTTCTACACAGTATGGGACATACTTTTTATTGGTAGCAGGATCAAAAAAGGATAAATCGTCTTTGGAGTGCTCCATATGGGCTTTCAGGTCAAAGTCAGTTCTGTCGGCAATCCCCCACAGCTCACCCCAGCCGAATGGAAACTTAAACTCTATATCAGTAGTTGCTTTGCTGTAATGGGAAAGCTCTTCTTTTTTATGGTCGCGCATTTTAATGTTTTCTTTTTTGAGCCCCAGATCAATCAGCCAATTATAACAATAATCCTTCCAGTACTCAAACCATTCTAGATCCGTTCCGGGTTCACAGAAAAATTCAAGTTCCATTTGTTCAAATTCACGGGTTCTGAAAATGAAATTTCCGGGAGTTATTTCATTTCTGAAAGATTTACCTATCTGTGCAATCCCAAAAGGTATTTTTCTCCTTGTAGTGCGCTGGACGTTTTTGAAATTTACAAATATCCCTTGTGCAGTTTCAGGCCTGAGGTATATTTCCGCTTTTGAGTCTTCTGTTACCCCCTGGAATGTTTTGAACATAAGGTTGAACTTCCTAATATCCGTAAAATTTCCCGAACCGCACTGAGGGCACTTTACGGCTTTTTCCTTTATATATGTAGTCAACTGTTCATTGGTCCAGCCGTCAACCTCAGCAGTATTTAGACCGTTTTCCTTGTTCCAATCCTCAATAAGTTTATCCGCCCTATGACGGCTCTTGCATTCCTTGCAATCTATCAAGGGGTCGCTAAAACCGCCTACATGGCCGGAAGCTACCCATACCTGTGGATTCATCAGTATTGCACAATCAACACCAACATTGTAAGGGTTCTCACGAACAAATTTCTTCCACCAGGCGTTTTTTATATTGTTTTTCAATTCGACTCCCAGCGGCCCATAATCCCATGCATTAGCAAGACCACCATAAATTTCAGAACCTGGGTATACAAAACCTCTATTTTTTGCAAGAGCTACAATTTTCTCCATAGATTTTTCAACAGCCATTATACCATCCTTCCTTTCATTCTCATTGTTTCATCAAGTATCCAATGGGCAACTTCAAGCTTGCTTAGCTTCGGCAGTTCCAAAATGTTACCTTCTTTATTGATTATCTTAACAATATTGGTATCTACGCCAAAACCTGCACCTTCCATTGTAACATCATTAGCAACAATCAAGTCAAGGTTTTTCTCTTTTAGTTTTGATAAAGCATTAGCCAGAAGTTCATCTGTTTCAGCACTAAATCCTATATGTAACCTGTTTCCTTTTTGTTTGCCCATTTCCTTTGCTATGTCAGGATTCTTTATTAATTCCAAAGTCAAAGTGTCTGTAGTCTTCTTAATTTTATTGTTAGATATGCTCCTGCATCTATAATCAGAAACTGCAGCAGTAAAAATTACAATGTCTGCCCAGGCATGGCAATCCTTTACCTTTTGGTACATATCTTCCGCAGTTGTTACATCATGCACTTTTACTCCAAAAGGCCTTTGCATGACAACAGGGCCTGATACCATAACAACATCAGCCCCTCTGCTTTTTGCTGCAGCTGCAATTGCATAACCCATTTTACCAGTGGAACGGTTGCTAATAAATCGCACAGGATCAATCGCTTCTCTAGTTGGACCAGCGGTAATTAGCACTTTCAATCTGGACATATCACTTTTTTTATTAAGTATATGTAATACTTGCTCTACAATTTCCTCCGGTTCGGGCAAACGCCCTTTCCCATGAGTCCCACAAGCCAAAGCTCCTGTAGCTGGCTCTAAAAAAACATAACCTAACTCTTTCAGTTTGGATATATTGTTTTGGACAATACTATTTTCATACATATTGCAGTTCATCGCAGGTGCAAAAACAACAGTAGCCTTTGTAGCCATTATAGTTGTGGTAAGCATATCATCTGCTATTCCGGCTGCAACTTTTCCAATAATATTCGCTGTAGCCGGAGCTACCAGAATAATATCCGCTTTTTCCGCCAGGGAAATATGCTTTATATCCCAACTTTGAGGCTGTGCAAACATATCTGTGATAACCGGGTTCTGTGAAATTGATTGCAAAGTAAGCGGCGTCACAAAGTATTTTGCATTTTCTGTCATGATTACATCAACATTTGCATTATATTTTTTTAGCCTGCTTACAACTTCAATAACTTTGTATGCTGCTATTCCACCACAAACTCCTATTACAACATTCTTGCCATTTAGAATTTTTTCCACCTCCCGGCCAACACAGTGTGTTGTGAAGCTATTTATTTAATACCATTTTTCGTACGAGTGTATGATACTTTTCCCTCTTCGATTTCATTAACAGCGAGTGTAACAAATCTTTCAGACTTATGGCCAGTCAATATCTTTGACCCTTCAGCCAACTGGCGGGCTCTTTTTGCAACAGCCACCACTAAAGTATATCTGGAATCAACCTTTTCCAAGAGTGAACTAATAGGTGGGTATATCATCAAATACAACCTCCAATTTTGTTTAGTATATCTTTATTTCTTTCATATTTTAACAACTCTGCTCTTATGATACTATTTATATCATCTACCGCATCACTTATTTTATCATTAATAATAACATAATCATATAAACTTACATACTCAATTTCCTTTGTCGCTTTTTCAAGCCGTTTTTTTATAATCTCCGGTTCTTCCGTTCCTCTGGCTCTAATTCTTTTTTCCAGCACTTTAAAGGACGGAGGAAGTATAAAAATTAAAACGCTGTCAGGATACTTCTTTCTTATATTCATAGCTCCTTCCACTTCTATTTCCAGTATTACATTGAACCCCTGACCGATAATTTCTTCCACATATTTTTTTGGTGTACCATAATAATTATCACAGTACTCAACCCACTCAACCAATTCGTTATTTGCAATCATTTCCTTGAATTCTCTTTGTGTCTTAAAGAAATAATTGTTTCCATCTGTTTCATTTTCTCTTGGTTTCCTGGTTGTTACGGAGACGGAAAGGCGTACCTTATCATTGCTGTCTTTAATAAGCTCCAGAAGTGTACCTTTTCCCGTACCGGAAGGAGCAGATATTACTACTAATAGACCTTTTCTGTCCATCTTCTATCTCCCTATTCTATTTCGCCTTCTTCATCCACATCAATTTCCGGCTCTTTTGCATTTAACCTGTGAGCAACTGTTTCCGGCTGAACCGCTGACAATACTATATGGTCACTGTCTGTAATTATTACCGCTCTGGTGCGCCTTCCATAGGTAGCATCAATCAGCATTCCTCTATCCCTTGCTTCCTGTATAATTCTCTTTATCGGAGCAGATTCAGGGCTTACAATTGCTACCAGTCTGTTAGCTGAAACAATGTTTCCAAAACCGATATTTATCAGTTTCATAGTCTACCTCCTTTACTCAATATTTTGTATTTGCTCTCTCATCTTCTCAATTTCACTCTTAATCTCTACTACATCTTTTATAATCTGCAAGTCATTAGCCTTTGAGGCTATTGTATTAATCTCCCTATTCATCTCCTGAACTAAAAAATCAAGCTTTCTTCCTACAGGCTGATCCATATCAAGTGTTTCTTTCATCTGATTTATATGGCTTCCCAGCCTTACCAATTCTTCATCGATACTACATCTGTCTGCAAAAAATGCAATTTCCATAGCTAACCGGTTCTCATCTATAGTTTGCTGCTCTAACAAGTCTTTTATCCTTGTCTCCAGCTTTTGCTTGTACTCCTTTACCACTTCAGGTGAACGCTGCGTTATTCTTTGCAGTATTTGCCCAATAAGCCCGGCCCTTTCGACCAGGTTTTTTTTAAGCTCTTCACCCTCATTCTCCCTCATTGCCAGCAGTGATTTAAGGGCAGATTCAAGGGCTTCTCTAAGAAGCCGCCATATTATTTCTTCATCTTCATCAACTTTTTCAACTTTTAAAATATCTGGGAACCTTGATATCAAGGAAACAGATATATCATCCTGCAGGCTGAATTTATCCCTTAACGAAAAAAGAGAGTCAATATACATTTTTGCAAGAGCCTCATCGTATACAACATTCCTAGTTTCCTCTCCAACATCCTCAAATATTATATGAACATCTATCTTTCCCCTGGACAGCGTTTTGCCCACTAAATCCCTTACCTTTTCCTCCAGGAAAGAAACCTGTCTTGGGATCTTAATGAAAATGTCGCTATACCTGTGATTAAC
>JBMNNH010000019.1:0-28349 GCA_050953835.1 Acetivibrionales bacterium
CAATAGGAGTTGTAATTATTGGCGCTGTTTACATAGATGTTCTGAGGCTTAGGGCTGAAAAGAAAGCAAGGATTCAAGCAGTCTAAACTTATTTAATTTGGGAGGTGCAGCAAATATGGACTTGCATGTTGGAGTAATCGGAACCGGGGCAATAGGGGTAAATCATATTCGCAGGCTTACTGATGTTGTTTCAGGCGTAAAAGTTGTGGCATTATCCGATATTAATGAGGGCAAGGCAAAAAGAGTTGCTGACAAATATGGCGCAAAGTATTATGCAACGGGTGAAGAAGTAATTGAGGCGCCAGAGGTGGAAGCAATTGTAATTACATCATGGGATCCTACTCATGCTCAATATGTTATGGCATCTATCAAAGCCGGAAAATTTGTATTCTGCGAAAAGCCTTTAGCAATAACGGCAGATGATTGTAAAGGTATTGTGGAGGCTGAGATTGCAGGGGAAAGCAGTTGGTACAGGTTGGTTTTATGAGACGCTTTGACAGGGGATACAGGCAAATAAAATCTGTTATTGAAAATGGAGAGATTGGAGAGCCGTTAATGCTTCACTGCGTGCACAGGAATCGTGTTCCGGGGCCAAACCACACCACTGAAATGAATATAAAGAATTCCGTAATTCATGAAATTGATGTAATTCGTTGGTTGCTGGGCGAGGAATATAAAACTGCACAGGTATTGATGCCGAGAAGCTCCAGTTTAGCGGAAAATGGCTTACGTGACCCGCAGATTGTGTTATTGGAAACACAGAGTGGTGTACGCATAGACATAGAGTCCTTTGTCAACTGTCAATACGGCTATGATGTTCAGTGCGAGGTTGTAGGGGAAACCGGAACAGTCCGTTTGCCTGATCCAGCTAATGTAATTATGAGGTCAAAGGGAGCACATTCCTATGAAATATTTCCTGATTGGTCGGATAGATTTGTTGAAGCATATGATATTGAGTTGAGGCAGTGGGCGGATGCTTTAAAACGGGGTGTAGTAGAAGGTCCAACCGCCTGGGATGGATATATTGCATGTATTACAGCTGACGCCTGTACTAAAGCAAGAGAAGATGGTTCTATAGTTCCTATTGCTATACCCGAGCGCCCGGATTTTTACAACAGGTAGAGCAGCAAATACTTGAATTATAAAGATGATTGTATATGGTTGGAGTATCAAAGCTTCTACTAATTACGCTGCCCATTAGCGGGCAGCCTTTTTTTTATTAAATTTTCTTTAAGTTTAAAACTATCTGCATATAGTATATAATGAATTCAATAAATAAACGTGTTGTGACAGTACATTCCGATTGCTGGTGTTACAATGTAATTTGTTTCAGGCTGGCACAACAGATTATGTTAGAAATGGATATAAGCAAAATAAATTTCGGAAGGTAAAATTATATAGAATAGGGTAGGTTATATGAAAAAAGACTTCGATGAAAACATGCTGGAATTGTTTAATAGTTTGGAGCATACTGACATTAGGCAGTACTCACCTCTTGTATTAGCATTTTTGGGAGATGCTGTATATGAGGTATATATCCGGACCTTGCTCGTGTACCAGGGAAATGCACCTGTACATAAGCTGCATATGCGTTCCACCGATTTTGTAAAGGCCAAGGCGCAATCGGATATAATCCACAGAATAATTGATAATCTGTCTGACGAAGAACGCGAAATTGTACGCAGGGGAAGGAATGCAAAATCGGGTACAATACCTAAGAATGCTGATGTTACGGAGTATAAATATGCCACCGGTTTTGAATCGCTGATAGGATATTTATACCTGAAAAAAGACTTTGCAAGGTTGGCTCAGATACTAAAAGAAGCTGTTGATATACATGGATTAAGAAACAGAACTGAAACGGAGGAAGAAAATCATAATGACACTGGACAAAGCTAATAAAAACAGAGAAAAAACAGGAAGAAGAACAAGAGAAACTGGAAAAAATAAAAAAGAAAAAGGAAAAAGGTATGAAGAATCCGGCTTTTATGAAGATAATACAGATATATTAGGAGGGCGCAACCCTGTTCTTGAGGCATTGAAATCAGACAGGTCAATAAACAAAATACTTATTGCCAAAGGATACAGAGAGGGATCAATTAACCAAATAATAGCCCTTGCCAAAGAAAAAGGAGTAGTTGTACAGGAAGTAGAGAAGACGAAGCTGGATAATATGTCTGAAGGCTTAAGGCACCAGGGAGTGATAGCATTAGCGGCTATAAAGGATTATGTAGAAGTGGAGGATATTTTAAAAATCGCTGAAGAAAGAGGAGAACCGCCTTTTGTGATAATTCTGGATGGAATAAAAGACAGTTACAATCTTGGTTCTATCCTCAGGACCGCAGATGCTGTAGGTGCACATGGTGTAATAATACCAAAGAGAAGAGCTGTTGGTCTTACCCCTGCAGTATCAAAAGCATCTGCCGGCGCAGTGGAATATGTCCCTGTAGCCAGAGTTACCAATATTGTTCAAACAATTGAGTATTTAAAAAGGGAAAACATTTGGGTTGTAGGTACAGACCATTCCGGCACAGATCCTTTCTATAAAAGTGATTTAAAAGGACCTATTGCATTGGTTATAGGCAGTGAGGGAGAGGGGATGAGCAGATTGACAACCGAGAGTTGTGACTTTATTGTTAAAATTCCAATGAAAGGGCAGATTTCTTCTCTTAATGCAGCAGTAGCCGGAGCAATTATTTTATATGAGATATTAAAGCAGAGAGAAAACAAGGATAGATAAATAAGGATATATGGCCGATGGAATACTTAATTTTGGATGGTTATAATATAATTAATTCATGGGGGGATTTTTTCAATCTTAAGGAAGATTCCCTTGAGGAATGTAGAAATAAGCTTCTTAACACCCTTTCAAACTACCAGGGGTATAAAAAGGCAAATATTATTGTAGTATTTGATGCGCACATGGTAAAAGACAGCCAGGAGAAAGTTGAATACTTTGACAATATAAAGGTTGTATTTACAAAGGAGAATGAGACTGCAGATAATTATATTGAAAGGTTTGTTTATAAATATGGCAGTACCCATATTATAAGGGTTGTAACTTCAGATTACTTGGAGCAAACATTAGTCATGAGTAAAGGTGGCATAAGGATTACACCGAGAGAGTTAAAACTGGAAATTGAGAATGTATGCCGGGAGGAGCGAAAGGTACTGAAGAATAAACCTGTGAATACCAATTCCCTGATGAACCATTTAAAACCGGAATTGCTTAAAGAACTTGAGAAAATACGGAGGAGTAAGTTTTAGCTTGACATAAAAAGCCCTGTTACATATAATAGTGTTTGTATACTTGTTTTTGTTGTTTGGTATGCTGCTGTTATTGGGAAATAATTTACTTCATATAAATAAGAAATATATTGACGGTTTATTTTAATATCGTCTTACGTTATTATATTTAAGGGGGCAACATCATTGAAAGCTAATCTACGTGCTGAAACATCTCATGCATATAATACAATGCTTGATGAACAGGTAATAGAATATGCAAAAGCAGGAAACAATAAAGCCCTCGAGTATTTAATCAACAAATATAAAAGTTTTGTCCGGGCTAAGGCAAGGACATATTTCCTGATAGGTGCTGACAGGGAAGATATAATACAGGAAGGTATGATAGGTTTATACAAGGCTATCAGAGACTTCAGGGAGGATAAGCTTTCATCTTTCCGCGCATTTGCCGAGTTATGTATTACAAGGCAGATTATAACAGCTATTAAGACAGCTACCAGACAGAAACATATTCCTTTGAACTCTTACGTTTCGTTAAATAAACCAATTTTTGATGAGGAATCGGATCGCACTCTTATGGATGTTATTAGTGAAGAGAGTATTTCCGACCCCGAGGAAATGATAATCAACAGGGAAGAGTTCACGGGTATAGAGGCAAAAATGGGTGAAATACTCAGTGGGCTGGAATGGGAGGTTCTATCATTATATCTCCAGGGCAAATCATACCAGGAGATTTCCGAGGAACTGGACAGGCATGTGAAATCTATTGATAATGCACTCCAGAGGGTAAAGCGAAAACTGGAGAAGTATCTTGAAGAAGGTAAAATCTGAGGAAAAATTCAGGCAAAATTTTGCGTATGAGCAAACATTTACATACTAGACATCAAGCTCAGAATGTGTTATAATGCTGTTTGCTGCTAAAAGAAACGGCATTAATGCGGGTGTAGTTCAATGGTAGAACATCAGCTTCCCAAGCTGGTAGCGAGGGTTCGATTCCCTTCACCCGCTCCATAGTAAACTGCCCTCATAGCTCAGTAGGCAGAGCGCATCCATGGTAAGGATGAGGTCATCGGTTCGATTCCGATTGAGGGCTCCAAAATGAAAAAAAGATGGTCAGGCGACCATCTTTTTTCATTTAGGCCTTCTCCAGATGGCCACCTGTGACCTCATCACGGGGGGGATGCGCTCTGCCGTAAGGTCGGGCTGAAGGCCGATAAGCAAGCAGTGCAAGGAAGGCAAGCCCCGAAGCGCGGAGCATATGAGATATGTGAGCACTGGAGGGGCGCAGGCTGACGCAGCAATGTGCAGCTTAGCGGACGTCAGAGCATCCATGGTAAGGGCGAGGTCACTGTTCGATTCCGATTGAGGGCTCCAAAATGAAAAAAAGATGGTCAGGCGACCATCTTTTTTCGGCTCTACGTCAATTGTTGGGGTGGGGCTCAAGTAAAATAAAGTATTGATGATTTCCAGAGGATGACCATAAAAAGTTATTCTCTGGATTTTTTATACTTATCAGGCATGGAGGTACAGATGTCCGCAGCCAGTTCGTCTCAAACAGGCTGTATTTGACTTGGCTCGCTGCAATGCGTGCGCCAGCGAACCGGCATCCTGCCTTAGCGCTGGCGGCTTTGCCGTCCGTGGCAAACCTTTATGTTCCTGATACCGCATTTCAGCTTCGCCTGATAACAGCCTGTATTTGCTCCTCACAAGGCTGACGGTGATCTGTATCCCATGCCTGTTTCTATGACATAACGTGTAGTATCTTGTTTCTAAACCTTTTGAAATCCCTTATACAAAAAGCATTTCTCTTGATTACCTTTTGTATCAATCATAAGAAGAACTGGCAACTGCCGGAACGTGAGGATTTTATACCATTTGATTACTCAGAAATATAAAAACAGCTTTGTTAGATTTGCTGTTATGTCATCTGTTGAATAAAGAAGCTCTATTATACAGGTAAAAGTATTTGAGGTTGGAGATACCTGAAACTGCAAAAAAATCAAAAAAAATTTTATAATTAAGAAGGAATTTAAAAAAATATGTAGAATATATAATACATACAGTATGTATATAATGTTTTTTATTTGGAGCGATTTAGTTGAAAACAATAGGAAATGCAAGTTTATTAAAAGATTTAAACAAAAGTGTAATCCTAAATGCTGTTAAAGATAATGAGCCCATTTCAAGGGCTGACATTGTTAATATCACAAAATTAGCCCTTCCAACTGTCCTCAGAAATGTAAACAATTTGATAGACGAAGGTTTTATTATTGAAATAGGCAAGGGCGATGCAAGTTACGGCAGAAAACCTATACTTCTAAAAATAAACCCTTCGTTTGGATTTTTCTTTGGAGTTAAGGTAGGAAGAAAAATGGTCGTGATTTGCACTGACTTCAAAGGCAATATGGTTGATAGGATTATTGAGTTTACGGATATTAGAGAGGGACCTTTGGGTATAGTAAAGCAAATAAAGAGGATTGTTTACCAGATTATGAGTAATAGGGATATATCAATTGATAAAGTTCTGGGAGTGGGTATTGCAACACCCGGCTTTGCTTTTAAGACAAGTTCACTTATATCAAGATCCTTTTTTGCTGGTTGGGAAAAAGCAGATTTTGAACAACTTTTGCAGGATAACCTGCCTGATCTTCCAACGGTGCATGATTATGTTACCATATGCGGTGCTATTGGAGAGCATTGGTTTGGAAGAGGAAAAGATTCAAAAAACTATGTTTATATATATGTTGATGCTGGAGTTGGGGGAGGAGTTGTTACTGATGGACGGATTTACAGAGGGAAAGACGGTTATGCTGGGCATATAGGTCATCATGTTGTCAACTTTGAAGGGGATGAGTGCTACTGTGGTAACAGAGGGTGTCTTGAAACATATGTAAGCACTGTGGCAATAGTAAAAAAGGTGCAACAAAGGTTAGCAGAAGGAGATGATTCAATTCTCATATCCCGGACGCAGGGAGATCCTGAAAAAGTTAGCTTTAATATGATTGTTGATGCATACAGAGATGGAGATGTTATGGCCAGGGAGATACTTGCTGAAGCAGGAAGAATAATGGGTATTGGAGTTGCGAATTCAATTAATATGTATAATCCCGACACCGTAATACTGGGGGGTGAAGTGTGCTGCACCTGTCCTGTTTTTGTGGAAGAAGCTGTTAAGGTTGCCATAAGTCATGTTTTTGCTCTCGAAGCGGCTGAGGTGGATATTGTTGTAAGTGATATTGAGCAGTACCCTGAGGCGTTTGGTGCTGTAGCCTTGGCGATGAGTGAGATTTATAAAATGCCTGAAATATGATTTGTTTTGTTTAATTACATACAAAGTGTATGAATATAATAAAGAGCAGCTTTCTTTATTATATAGAATAAAAAGTTGAAAGGGGTGAGAAAATGAATTATTCTTCTGGAAGAAATCATGGATGCCGAATTACTGAATACGTCCATAGAGGACTTAAAATCCTTGTTATGGAAAATGACTTAATAAAAATGGCAGTGCTGCTAGATAAAGGGGCGGATATAGTTGAATTATTATATAAACCTCTGGATATTGATTTTATGTGGAAATCACCATGCGGCATAAGAGAGTTTGGTAAACACATTCCTTCCAGTTCAAGTTCAATGGGTAATTTTCTTGACTTCTATGAAGGGGGGTGGCAGGAGATACTACCCGGTGGCGGCCCTTGTACATATTACGGTGCCGAACTCGGATTGCATGGAGAAAGCAGTCTTATACCATGGGATTTTTATGTACAGGAAGATGGTATTGACTGCATATCCGTAGTGTTTACCTGCAGTTTGGTCAGAACTCCTTTGCACATCAAAAAGACAATTACACTTAGAAAAGGTTCGACAATTATTGACATTAAAGAACTACTTAAGAATGAAAGCAGTGAGAATATTGACTTTATGTGGGGTCATCATCCTGCAATAGGTGAACCCTTTCTATGCGGGGATTGTAGAATCGATGTTCCGGCAAAGCGGTTTACAGCATCAGGGCTGAGTTATTCTCCCACAAGCAATTTTGAAAGTGGAAGACATGGTAAATGGCCTCAGGAAAAAGGTATTAACGGTGAAATGATTGATTTAAGTGTTATGCCTTCAGGTGAGGTTCCAACAGCTGATTTGTTCTTTCTTGAGGGGCTTGAGGATGGATGGTATGCGGTTACTAATGGGAAGATGAAACTTGGTATAGGTTTTTGCTGGGATATTTCTGTTTTTCCATATGTATGGTACTGGCAGGTATGCAGAGGTCTTTCCGGCTATCCATGGTATGGACGGACATATAACATTGCATTGGAGCCCTGGACCAGTATTCCGGGTAACTTTGAAGAAGCAAGACAAAATTGCACAACAAAAACAATTGGAGCAAATGGTACTATTCAAACTTCTTTAAAAGCGGTAATTTATGAAGGGTTGGATAGAGTCAAGAGTATCTCACAGGAGGGAGAAGTCACATAAAAAAAGCCTATATCAGATGTATGAGTGAAAAACCATCCGATATAAGCTAAAGAATACTATCAATTTTATTATAGCTTAAAGAGCTGAGAATAACAATGTCTTAAAAATTAAGGAGGATTTTAAAATGTTAAGAAGTATATTTAAAATACTAGCAGTTTGTATGGTACTTGCTATTATGGTAACAGCTATGGTTGGTTGTGGGAAATCAACTAATAATAATCGACAGCAGAAGCAGGAAGAATCTCAAAATAATAGCACAGAAAATAAGACTGAACCTGATGAAAAGATAAGAATTGGCTATATTGTTAATTTCGCTGCTCATGAGTTCTATAAAAACATTATTAAGGGTCAAAGAGAGACTGCAGAAAAATTGGGGATTGAGATTGATGTTGTTGATGCCAATCAAGATATTGCAAAGCAAATATCAGCAGGTGAAAATCTTTTAGCAAAAAAAGTTGATGCATTAATAATAACACCCGTAGATGCAAAAGGAGTAATGCCCCTTATTGAACAGGCAATGAAGGAAGGTATTCCTGTTATTACAGAGAGTGTTAAAGCAGAAAAGCAAACATGTTATGTAGGTATTGATGACTTCCAGGGCGGATATCTAGATGGAAAGTATGCGGGAGAGTATATTAAAAACAACAATCTTGAGACTCCAAAAGCTTTACTTGTTGGACTTCCGGCGCTTGAAGCTTGTGTAAACAGAACTGAAGGTTTCAAGAAAGGCCTTCTTGAAGTTATACCTGAAGCTGAAATAGTAGCAGAAGTAGATGGTCAGGGCGCTAAGGATAAAGCAATGGCAGTTGCTACCGATGCGTTGACAGCACATCCCGATATTAACATGATTATGGGAATTAATGACGATTCGACCCTTGGCGCCGTTCAGGCATACAAAGCAGCCGGCATGGATATAAGCAAACTTGCTGCATTCGGTTTTGGGGTAGAGGGTAATGCAGCTAAGAATGAACTGGCAGATTCTGATAGTCCTTATCAGGGAGGGCTTGCAATGTTTCCTGAAAACATAGGGAAAATATGTGTAGAAATGGCTGTTAAGGCGGTTAATGGAGAAGATGTACCTTCAGATGTACAAGTACCGTTTGACGTTATGAATAAGAAAAATGTGAACGATTACTATCAAAAAGATGGGGATGAATGGATGATCAAGTGGGAAGAGGTTGAAAAGCTATCTTCAAAATAATCAGACATAAATAATTGGGACCATACAGACTGTACTGTCAGTCTACAGCACAGTCTGTATGATTTTAGGAGGTAATATAATTGAAAAGTATAGGTAAAGCAGTAAAAAGACTGATAAGTTTTGATGAGGCTTCATTGATTATGGCTTTGCTTGTTATTGTAATAGTTTTGTCTTTGATATCTCCTTTCTTCCTGACTACCAGAAACATAATGAATGTGTTAAGGCAATCGTCAATAACTTTGATAGCAGGCATAGGTATGACTATAGTTTTGCTTTTAGGTGAGGTAGATTTGTCAATAGGATCTTTATCAGCGTTTGTGGCAATTTTTACAGTTCGGACACTTAATTTTACAGGAAGTATTGTTGCCGCTGCACTGGTCGCAATTGCAATAGGAATACTGGCAGGGCTATTAAATGCTTTTATTGTTACAAGGTTTGAGATAAATTCTCTTATAGTTACCTTGGGTATGTTATCAGTTTACAGAGGAATAGGGTATATAATTACAGACGCTATTGCTGTACAGAATAATGTACCATCATTTACAGTCCTGGGAACGGGACATTTAGGGACTATCCCTATACCGGTACTTGTAGCATTTATTGTATTTGGTGTGTTCTATTTCATTCTAAATTATACGACATTGGGAAGGTATATTTATGCTACAGGTGGCAACGAAAAAGCAGCTATTGCATCAGGAATAAATGTCAAGAAAATAAAAACCATAGGTTTTGTTACATGCAGTACTTTGGCAGCTTTGAGTGCTTTAATATTAACATCAAGGGTAAACTCCGGGCAGCCAAATCTTGGAGAAGGCTTTGAGTTCATAGTTATTGCGGCAACAATCCTTGGTGGAACAAGCTTGAATGGCGGGCAAGGCTCACTTATCGGAACACTCACAGGTATACTCATATTGGGAGTTTTAGAAAACGGTATGATACTTATGGATGTATCATCATTTTATCAAAAAGTGGTTAGTGGTGCAGTAATTATTGTAGCGGTAATAATAGATAAAAAAAGAATGGCAAGGAGAGAAAGAGTTAGGAAAGTGGATGCCGTGAGTATACCATCCACCAACGAGATTTCTAAGTGAGGTGTAATAAATGCAAAACAACTTTTTAGTTGAAGCAAAAAACATTGATAAGAGTTTCCCAGGTGTTTATGCCTTAAAAAAAGTAGACTTCTCACTTAAAAAAGGAAGTGTGCACGCTTTATTAGGAGAAAATGGAGCGGGTAAATCTACCTTTATAAAAATTCTAGGTGGAATTTATCAATCTGATGGAGGAGAACTGTTTATTGAGGGAAAAAAAGTAGATATTAATAATCCGGCAGAAGCAATTAGTAAGGGAATAAGTATAATACATCAAGAGTTAAATCTTGCTGACAACCTGTCTATAGCCGAAAACATTTTTTTCGGCAGACTTCCTAGTAAGTCCTTTGGAGTTGTTGATAGAAAAACCCTGTATAATAAGGCAGATGAACTCTTAAAAAAGGTAGGACTAAATATAGGTGCTGATACAAAGGTAAGATTTCTAAGTATTGCACAACAACAGTTGATAGAGATACTTAAGGCAATATCACTGGATGCGAAAATACTTGTGATGGATGAACCTACTTCATCACTTAGTCCGGGAGAAATAGAGGTTCTGTTTAATATTATCAGAGAGTTAAAAGCTAATGGTATAGGAATAATTTATGTGTCACACAAGTTGGATGAGATTTTTGATGTGTGTGATATGGTAACCATACTTAGAGATGGAGAGAAAATTAAGGATTTAGAGGTGAGAAATACAAATAGCCAGGAGTTAATAAGCCTTATGGTTGGAAGAGAATTAAAAAGTGATTACAAGAGAGAAGGAAGTTGCATTACTGAAAAAGAAGAGGTATTAAATGTCAGAGGATTTTCCAACTGGAAGCTGAAGGATATCAATTTTAGTGTAAAAAAAGGTGAAATACTTGGTTTTTCAGGACTTATGGGTGCTGGAAAGACTGAGATTGCAAGAGCATTGTTCGGGCTGGATCCTCTATTTAAGGGAGAGATGTCAGTAGGTAATGAACGAATGGAAAAAATCACTCCACAGTGTTGTAAGAAGAATGGAATTGGTTACGTACCGGAAGACAGAAAGTCAGAAGGACTGTTTCTCTCGCTAGGGGTAAATACCAACATGTCAATTTCAACACTTGAACAGTATTCAAATATAGGTATCGTTTCAAAAAGAAATGAACGAAAAAAGGTTCATGAACAAATAAATGCTTTAAAGATAAAGACACCGTCACAAATACAAAAGGTAAGTAATCTAAGCGGTGGGAATCAGCAGAAGGTTATACTTTCCAGGTGGCTTTTAAGCGATAATCTTAAAGTCCTTATTATCGATGAACCCACAAGAGGAATAGATGTAGGTGCCAAGTTTGAAATATACAATATATTGAGCAGCCTGGCAGATAGAGGGCTGGCAATAATTATTATGTCATCGGAGATTGAAGAATTACTCTATATATGTGACAGGATTGCAGTTTTAAGAGAAGGAAGAATCACCGCAGAATTAGACAGAAGTGAAGCATGTCAGGAAAATATAATGAAGTTCGCAGTTCTATAAATAAAAATGGATTTTCTATGGAGGTACTAATTTTATGACACCACGTGAGCGAGTTCTTGCTATATTAAACAGAAAAAAGCCGGATATGGTACCATGGTTTGGTGATCTGGCATATTGGATAGATTATTTGAATGATGAGGGCTTGATGCCTGAAAAATATAAAGAGAAAACTTTGGATAAAAAAGAGACGATTTGTCAGGGCTTAGCCTCTCCATTTACAGGGAAAGGACTCTTTGACTTGCATGATGATTTAGGTGTAGGCTTTTATCTTCAAGGGTACTTCCCTTTTACAGCCAGATATGAAAACGTTAAAATTACTGAAAATGTGAAAGGTAACAAGAGAATAACAATCATTGAAACTCCACATGGAAACTTGCAGGAGGTGTGGGAATATGTTTATTCTACTCATAGCTGGGGACCTAAAGAATACATGATTAAGGGCTATGAAGATCTTAAGAAGTTAAGGTACTTATTTGAGAATACATATTATGAGCCGGATTACAAACTTGCACGTGACAGGTATGAGATGATTGGAAGCAATGGAGTAGTTCTGTGCTATTTGCCGAAGAGTTCATTTATGGAAATGGTAGCCTTAAGAGCAGGAATTGAACAGGTTACCTATATGTTGCTTGATGCTAAGGAAGAGATGGAAGAGACCTTGTCCCTGATAGAGAAAAAGCATGATGAGGCTTCGGAAATTGCACTAAACTCTCCGGCAGAATGTCTTATGATACCGGAAAATATTTCTTCAGAATCCATAGGTAAAAATTTTTATAATCTGTATATGAGAGGGTACCATGAAAAGTGGATAAAGAGAATAAGGGAAAAGAAGAAATACTCTTTTGTGCATCTTGATGGGACTATGAAGGGTTTAATAAGGGAACTTTCAGATGTTGGATTTGATGTAATAGAAGCTATAACTCCTGCTCCTGTTGGAGACATTGAAATAGAAGATGTTCACAAATGGGTAAATAAAGATACAGTAATCTGGGGAGGCATACCGGGAGGCTATTTTACTGATAAAGTGAGTGATAAGGAGTTCGACGAGTTTGTCATACATGTAATTGAGATCATGAGAAGTGAGCCGAGATATGTATTGAGTGTAGGCGATCAGGTAGTTCCCGGGTCAAGTTTTGAAAGGGTTAAAAGAGTAGGGGAGTTAGTAAGGCAATATGGAAAATATTAATAGATTAAAGCGGAATTGAAAAGTAATCTGTAAAAAAATTCTTATTTAAATGTATTGGGTAGGTGATTATAATGAAGGAAATGACTTCTCTTGAAAGATGCATAGCTGCGATGAATTTTGAAATTCCTGACAGGATTCCTGTAGTCCCACAGGCATTTATGTTTTCTTGCAAGACAGCTGGATATAAAATAGGACAGATAAATAAATCCGGAAAGCTGATGGCGGAAACTCATTTGGTGAGCTGTGAGAAATACGGTTATGATGGTGTCGTTATAGATATGGATGATGCCACGTTAGCTGAGGCTTGTGGTGCAAAAGTCATATTCAGGGAAGATGATGTTGCTATAGTTGATGAAAGGGAACCGGTGTTAAAAAGTTTAAAGGATATAGAATGTCTTGAATTACCTGATCCATACAAGTCGGGAAGGCTTCCTGAATGGCTTGAAGCTACGAAAATTCTCAGCGACAAAATCGGCAGTCATGTATTTATTATGGGAAGAGCAGACCAGGGGCCTTTTGATCTGGCATGTCTTTTAAGAGGGACCGAACGGTTCATGATGGATCTGATGACAGAGGACCCTGAAGATATTTATAAGGTGCTTGATTTTTGCAGAAAGGCAGTAACCCTGTTTGCAAAAGCCCAGAAAGACGCCGGAGCACATGCAACTTCCATAGGAGACTCGTATGCAGGACCAAACCTGGTATCACCGAAATTTTACAGAGACTTTGCCCTGGAACATGAAATAAAATTGACAAAGGAAGTACAGGACTATGGCATTCCTTTCTCAATACATATTTGCGGAGATACAACAGAAATTATTGAAGATATGTTAACAACAGGTGCAAAAATACTTGAGCTTGACTGGCAGGTGGATATGAGCTATGCCAAAAAGGTAGTGGGAAACAAAGCGGTTCTTATGGGAAATGTTGACCCAAGCAACCCTCTGGTTTGGGGCTCGCCGGAAGAAGTAGACAAAAAGGCTCATGAAATAATATGTAAAACAGGGGGGAGGGGGTTGTTTTTAAGTTCCGGGTGTGCTATTGGATATAATACACCAGAAGAAAATTTTGTTGCACTCATTGAAGCCGCGAAAAAGTATGGTACATATGAGCAGATAATGGAAATGCAGAACAAATAAGTCTTGCTTGCTATTTCAGTACCGTAAGTATGAGGAAGTTAAATAAATGTATATTCAAGGAATCAAGAGTAAAGATTGATAAGTAGTATAATGGTATTTTTAATGCTTTTGTTAATTTGCTCTATTCCTGGGTTTGAGCTTCAACCGTTGAGATGGCGTAATATCACGTATGTCAGGGAATTTGATAGTTTCGGATAAATTGTATTTCTCTGTATAATCCCTGCGTTATATAACATCAATTCCTGTAAGGATGCTCATTTGTTTTTGACTGAATTGGACACAAGGTATCAAACAGTGATATCTGGTTAAACTCATTTAACATTTTACTGCCCCCTTAATAAAAAATATGAGGAGACAGCAATGTCCCATAGAGGGAATACTGTCCCCTCCAGGGGTCTCAAGATTTCAGATTCTGTCTTTGATCAGCTTTTCGACAATTCTATCCTCCACAAGCCGTGATGTTTTATGGATTTCTTTGCAAAAGGTACGAAGTGTTGCATCACTTACCGAACCGGAGCCCCGGTCAAGGAGAATTACGGCCTTCCCTGATATGCTCGCGTCTGCGATACTGTTTCAGGGTTCTGTTTTTATATTTCCTTAAAAAATAATACCCTTTTAGGTGTCGAATCTAAAGGGGGTACAGAAAGGATGCTAACAATGGAGCAAGTATATCGTATCAGAAATATGAAGAAATTTGAAGGTAAAAGTTTAAGAAAAATATCTCAGCTTACCGGACACAACTTTGAAACTGTGAAGAAGTATGCTGAGAAAGAAGATTTCAATCATACTATTCGCCCCAAACAGAGGCGAAAAAGCAAATTATCTCCATATAGGAGCATTGTCACCACATGGCTTATCAAAGATAAGCAAGCACCTCATAAACAACAACATACTGCAAAACGAGTATATGACCGGTTGAGTACCGTAAAAGCC
This sequence comes from Acetivibrionales bacterium, assembly GCA_050953835.1. GTDB lineage: Bacteria > Bacillota > Clostridia > Acetivibrionales > JBMNNH01 > JBMNNH01. The sequence continues at coordinate 14,771 of JBMNNH010000019.1, forward strand.
TTGGACTGGCAGCATAATTAGTCCAACATTCTTTTGATTTTAGCAATGGCAACTTTGACAAATTTAATTTTGTTGATTAAGAATTACTTTTCATTAGATTCTTGGGTAATTGGATATCACAATACATCCGGAAATCCAGATAAGATAAAGATTGAGATAAATAAAATGAAAAAGATTAAATATTATTTCAAAGTTAGTTTACATTTCAGAGACAAGATGGATATATTTTTATGGTGGTACTTAAAAAACAATCCAATTAGTGGTTCTGTTAACTAAGTATGAAGAAATGAGACCTGAAAGACCTTTGGTAGAGCTTAAAAAGAAAAAAGCCTACTAATGGAAACGACTAAGAACAAAGTAACATGAAAAAAAGTGATGTGCAACCCTTAAAAGTTCTAATTAAGGTAGCACAAATAGTCCTGGCACAGCGCAGGACGGAATGAACCTTGAAATCTGAATATTACTCAAGCTACCAATAACCAGAAGAGCCGTTCGCGTTTTGAGTATTTAACTCCGGCAACTTGAGCCGGTGTTAAACCATTGAGACTCAAATGAGGACGAACGAAGTTGTAAAAGAAAATGTATGTAGCAATGAGCCGGTTGGCAGATTCGAATGAATTAAAGCCTCTTTTAGGTTTGTACCACGCTTTGAATTGCCCGTTAAAAGCCTCTATAACATTGTTGTTGATTAAATCATCAAAGTCTTCCACACAAATATGTTTGGCCTCTGGGAAGAACAGAGAAGCAGGCTGTTGATAGGCATAATATCGATCAGAAATTACAGCGGATTGAGGTTGTCCGAAATTTCTTTTACAGCTTGATAAAAGGGTATGAGCAGCGGATGAATCACGGTTAGGAGAAAGATGAAAATCAAGAACTAATCTGGTTTCGGAATCAATGGCAAGCCAGAGATAATAATCTTTCCCAGAAATTTTGATATAGGTTTCATCGAAATGCCATTCATCCGAATCGCAGAGCTTAATCCCCAAAAGCCGATCTGTGGCGATCTTTTTAAATACCGGGGCAAAGCGCTTAATCCATTTCGAGATGGTAACATGTGAGACTTTAATCTGATGAACCATGTATAAGATCTGGGAAACCTTGCGGGTGGTTGAATTACCGCAAAAGTAGTAATTAAGGGCACAAAGAACAATGTGGAGAGAATGACGCATTCCTTTAAAAGAAAAGCTTTGTGGGTTCAATTCAGAAGAAGGTGGTTCCACGTTAATAAGCTTCGGAACTCTAAAGGAATGGTTACATTTTTTATCACCACACCGGAAGTTTGAGTAATAAGTATAGTCATGGTGAAGAAAAGTTGCTTTACCGCAAATCGGGCAATCAGGATATTTTCTTTTTCTCGATTGTGAATTGGAAGTAGGGTTATCTGGAGCGAACTGACGCTTACAATGTTGACACTGATATTTTTGGTAACCCTCCTTGTCCTTACCAAAACGGTTAAGAACTTTTGAAAAACACCTTGGACATACTACGTTAGATGGTATAATAGTCATGAGACTTGAACGCTCCTTTCTGGGAGATAATGTGTTTTTTGACGATTCCATTATACCAGAGGCGTTTCAGGTCTCATTTTATTATTAAGTTAACAGAACACAATTAGTTAAAAGGAGGATCACAAAATGAAAATGTTCGAATTAATAAGAATATCTGATTTAAAAAGTTTTTATGTAATTGCAAAAGATGAGATTGATGCTATTAGACAACACATTGGCAATAAAGGATCTACATTAGGTGTCAGAGATCCCATTATCGGCATGGAGGAAATGGAGAATGGGTATTTATTTAAGCATATTGATGAAGTTTATTGGGTGAAAAAACAAGAATAAAATAGTCAAAAAATGTTTATTGGACATCAACTTGAGGATGAATTTGTACGATTGACATTTAGCTGCAGTTCTATTACGGCATCTGAAGCTCTGAGGGAGAAGGTTGTGGATGTTGGTAAAAGAATAATCTGTACACAGGTATTCAGGGTTTCCTTGCACTTCTCAATATCGCTCTTTACCGTAATCCACGGTTGTTCCTCATCAAAGTATTTATTTACTGACCGCACAAATGCAAAGATAGTATCCAGTGCTTCCTTGAAATTTCCCTTTTCTATTTTCCCGGCTCCAGTACACTACCGCACGCTTCGCACTGGTCGCCCCTAGCGAGCTTTCCACAATGGAGGCACAAACCTTTAACAAAGTTTTTATGCTCGTTGCTGGATGTTTATACTCACGTTCTTCCTCCATTCCAGAAGCCAGGGTAGTTATATCTTTTTTCTTATCTTCCCGATAATTAAAATAATAAGCGGAAAAACAAACCCAAAGATTATACTTGCTGGTATACTAATTAAGTTTGAGTATTCTTCAAGCTCAAATCTATTGTTAGCAATATATTGTGAAAAAATAAAAGCGAATATAGTAATAGGACTTAATAACGGTTTCTCATCAGAAAGAGAGAAAAGTGATTTAATAATGCTTACTATAATATATAAAACTAGGGATATAGCTGCAAAGTCTAAAATTAGCCAAGATACTACAGCAACAGACTCTATACGCTCAATAGTTTCCAATATAGATATACTTTTTACTACAAAGACGTAAGGCATTGAGATACGTTCAATGACTGAATAGCCATAAACCCCAATTGTTTGAATCAGTATCATTATCATTGTAACCACCAGGTAGACAGCACCTTGCATCCCAAATCTTTTAATATGTTCCTTATCATTTATTCTATCTCCAAAGAAGAAAACAAATGTAAACGCACCAAATATGCCGGTACTAGAATAGGATGACTTTAGTAGAGGCAAAATATCTTGGTGTGTTACAGGAAATAGGTTTATGATTTCTATATTTGGTATTGTAAACAGAAAAAGAATAGCAAAAATAGCTGAAAATATCAAAAAAAGGAATTCTGCAGCTCTGGAAATATATACGATTCCGCTTTGTAAAGCATAGAAAACAGCTGCCAGAATAGTAACAGTAAAAAAGCTCATAGGTGTGTTAGGAAGCAGTGTTGACAAAAATCTTTCTGCAAAATACCTGACAAATATTCCAAGGGAAACCATCATCCATATAAGATAAAGGATTAATATTACTGTTCCTAAAGTTTTACCTAAAGATTTTAAAATTATATCTGAAAGGTTTGCCTCTTTATTGTTCTTAAATAACGCTTGAATGATATACACAAGGCAAACAAACGGTAAAATGGAAAAAACAGGTGTCAACCACCCGGCTCGTTCTCCTGTCTTTGCTGCATAAGTGGGCAAATAATCGTATCGATGAAGAAATACACAAGCAAGAGGAAAAGGATGACTGCCTGACGTATTGATATTTTTTCTCTTGACGACAGCAATTACAATCAACCTTCCTTTCCTATCAATGAAAGCACTATTTTTGAAAAACTATCACGTTCCGGGTTTGAATAGTAAAACATGCCAAAAGCACCGACCAGCAACATAATGGTTACATATACATATAAATCCCTCTTCTTATTTTGGGATATCAAATCCTTAATATCCTTTATGCTTACTATAACAATGACTAATATTAAATAAACCATATTTATTCCTGCCCTATGTATCCGCTGGGTTCTCTTATCTCATAGGTTCTTCGGATATTTGATTCAACCTGTATGTTAAACTTAATATTGGGCAAAATCTGCATCCACTGATCTTCGATTTTATGCCATTTCAAAGGCCTTTTTAGCCGTATTCTATCGCATATCTCAAGACAATCAGATTCGAAATTCACGACCTTTTCGAGGACATTTTCCATCTCATTTTTTAATATCTCTGATTGCTGGGATTCCATATATGAAATCAGAATTTTCGTTTGTAAAATCTATTTGGGATTGTATTTCCCCTAAATTGCTGGTAACCTTTGTTTTCAAGGTAACGCTTTCCAGATTATCGCCATTGAAGTGTGGAATAACCTCGGTATCACTGTCTATGATTTCAAGGGATACATCCTGGCCTGTCAGGTCTTTTACGGTACAACAATAGACGATTCAACAGTATTGCTAATAAGATTTACACCCCTTGATATGTCTGTACCTATAAATCCTGCCAGTTTAAAGTTGCTGAATATTGCATATCCACATATTTCTATATCCTTTGTCTGTTTTCCCTCCCCATTATCACGATTTATTAAATATATGCAAGGGACACGAGCAGACGCATGAAGAATATCAATAAAGCGCATCAACTCATGGATTTTCACTTCTTCCGAGATGCTTAGCAATTTCAAATTTTGTCCTAAACTATCCAGCTTATCAAAAATATAAAAGTCGGATTGGTTGAACTGCTCAATCAAGTCTTTAGCGGTTGAATCTTTTACTACGTATACTTTCGACTCTATGCGGAAGCTCATGATCCCGTGTAAAAAAGTCAATATATTTAGCAATGTTATCTCTTGCAGCTTCCTCTCCTATAAGGTAATAATTCGGCATGACCCCAAAAAACCGTTTTGTTACTGTGGGTCTGAATGTTCCTGACAGCATCAAATATGGTTTTGCCTTTCGATGTTAAAACCAAAGCCTTTGCCTTATTGCCGCCAGTGTTTCCTCCTGTGCTTCCTGAACTTTCCTGTCCGCCTCCTTCTTCAAGGTTTTTACTTGCTATAGTTATCATACAGTCATTAGTATCATCTGGCAATTTATCAATTCCAATAACTTGAACAAGTTGTAAATCGTCTATTTCTTTTCCTTTCAGGCAGTATACTTTTTTTACATCCTGTGAGATTTACAAGTAAAAGAATAAGTCCTATACCAATAACTATCTTTTTTCATAATCCTCACCTATCTCTGACGTTTTTTATTTGTTGTCTTAAGACTTGATGGACGTTTTTTCATTAAGAGCAAGGGGACACGAATAAGGGTATCCTTTGCGATATCCCGCCCCTCGTTTGCCACGAATGGAGAAAAGTAGGGCACACCAAAAGTTTCAAGTGTATTCAGATGGTATATAAGTAGCAGAGAAACCTAAAGAAAGTCCATAAAGACCGGCAATGGTTGCACATATCACAAACAGCAGTCTGCAAATTCGAAGAGCATTTGCAAAATCCTGGTTTGGCATGGTAAAACCCGCCATGCCTGAAATGGCAATAACAATTACAACAACCGGTGATATGATTTTTGCCTGAACAGCAGCCTGTCCCACTACTAAAGCTCCTATGATTGAAATAGTCTGCCCGATTGTTCTTGGTAAGACGAAATCCTGCTTCAACCAGTACTTCAAATGCCAATAACATGAAGACTATGGAAGTAGAAGTGGGAAAGGGCACCTCCGCTTTACTCCTGATTAAGGATATGGCAAGTACTGTTGGTATCATTTCTTGATGAAATGTCGTTATTGCTATATAAAACGCAGGCAAAAGCAGTGTTATCAGCGAATTTACATACCGTAAGCATCTAAGAAAAGAGCCTATAACATAATTCTGTGCATAATCTTCCGGAGCCTGGTAAAACATGTTTATAGTCGCAGGAATTATATAAGCCGTCGGTAATCCATCAATAATCAATCCTACTCTTCCTTCCAATATGTTATGACAAAATTTGTCGGTTCTTTCAGTGTTCAAAACCAAAGGGAACATAGTACGTTTATTGTCTATTATATATTCCTCGATACTCCCTGCAGTGGTAGCCCCGTCGATGTCTATATTGTTGAGACGCTTAAAAACTTCCTCGACAATCTTTTTATTAGTCAGCTTTTCTATATAAATAACAGCAATAGGTGTTCTGGTTTGTTTTCCTACTATGGTTTCCTTTACACGCAAATAAGGTGTATGTATTTTACGGCGTACTAATGATGTATTTACCCGGAGTACTTCAATAAAAGAATCCTTTGCCCCTTTCAGAGCGCTCTCATTTGTCGGTTCGGTAATACTTCTTTTTTCAAAACCTTTAATGTCAAATGTAATTGCTTTTTTCTCCTTGTCAAATACCAGGGCAACTGCACCACTTAAAATATCTGCAAGAGTGTCTCCCAGGTTGTTTTGCAGTTTACGGGAAGCATGATATATTGTACCGTGCTCTATAAGATCGATAATACTTTTAAAATCCTTCGCTTCTTCTAAGACTTTTCCCTGTGCCAAAGGCTTTAGTATGTCATCATTAACTATCTTTGTATTCACTAAACCATCAACAAAGACAATACTAACCGGTAGATTGCGACAGCCATTAATATAATGTAGTTGATAATTGATATCACTGCTGTCGGATAAAACACTTTTTATACTTTCAGTTGTTATTTCTTTATCATTTAATTCAGTAGTTTCTTTATTACCTTCAGGGTTAGTTCTATTTTTAAATTTACTAAACTTCATTTATATATTATTCTCCCGCAATAATTGAGTTTATGTCTTCATATTAGTCACGAGAATGGTTTTGTTGGTAATTAACTGCATTTTTTGCAATATACGCTCAGCAATCGGATGTATACAAAAATACATACGATTGTTTTTCCATGTATAAGTAATATCTATGGTTTCCTAATATGTAATAATTTATACAAAGGCTTTCGAACCGTCAAGACAGCAAGACAGGGGACGGTTCTATGTCTCATCGTAGATGGGTTGGTGTGCTAAAATATCCCAGAGGTGAGGTATAATGCCTAGACGTGTGAGGCAGCTTAGTTCAACAGGAATATATCACATAATACTAAAGGACATCAATCAGCAGCGGATGCTGATAGAAATCAAAGCAAGAAACAGCAGCATTAAAAACTTCGGAAAAAGGAGCTTTCGGTAAGACAGATTAACGGGGGTAAGCAAGGGAATTGTTGGATGTGGAAAATATAACAGAACTGTCTTCTGTCTTCTTATTGGTAGGCAAAAGAATAAAAAATAAGGGAAGAGCCCAAAAAAGTCTTCCCGTAATCACAATTTTCCTGTAGTTTGAGAATTGTCAGAAACCAAACACAGGAGGTTGTGATATGAATAGTTTACCTTTGACTGAAACAACATTCAAGGAAATAGAAAGAATATTTTTGAAATAGGCTGTGAAATAGCAAGAGGATTTATGGAAGCCTTTCTATCTAAAGTAGATAAAGAGCTTTCAGAAAGTCGCAACAAGAAGAAATTAAGACATAAAGGTAAGAGATGAACAACAATAAAAACATTAATGGGAGAAGTATCTGTAAAAAGGGTATGGAGTAATAGTATAAAAAAACAGAGATAACATAATCTTGCCTGAATCTCCTGAGGGAATAGAATACAGGAATTTAGGTACTATGGAAAAGAATGTGGATATATTTGCGAAGCGTATGAAAGGCTCAAAAAGCTGGAGTGAAAAAGGAGTAGAAAGATTATCAAAAATCATAGCCTTAAAGCTAGGGCAAGGCTTTAAAGACAAAGTGGCAGCCCTAATCTCCGGTAAAGTATCCGAAAGAGTCACAGAGCGTTTTGAAGAAACAATACTAAGCAGCAAGGCAGTACTAAAGAAAACCATAATAAGAGCCGTTTATCCTTTACATAAAGGTCAAATACCGTTTACAAACTGCAAAATGACAAATAGCAGAAAAGTAATACAAAGAATGTTTGATTATAGGCCATTTAGTGAAATGATTTACAGGTAAAAGAAAAGAAAAACGAGGAGGTAAAAGGGGTTTTATGAAACTCAAACTCTTTATATCTAAAACCAAGAAGATCTGATTCTAATTTAGTAGATATATTTTACTGAAAAAAATTTCAAAAAATCGGATGTGGGAAATGCAGACCGCTCACATCTTTATAGCTTGAACTGCAGGAAAGGAATAGTTACCCACGATTACTTGACACAAACATGAGTGAATATTAAGGTTGATTTTTTGCTATGCTGTAGTATAATTAGAAGTAATAAAAAAGGGGAGTTTGCTGTAAGCAGGCTGAGAGTAAGCTGTATGCTTAGACCCTTATAACCTGATTTGGGTAATGCCAACGTAGGGATATAATTAGAAGAGAATTACTGCATATATACCTTCGTTGGTGTATATGCAGTTTTTTATTTGATGTTGGAGACCACATTTTATTTATGAAGAGGAGATGATCATGATAAAAGAATGCATTGAAAATGTCCGTAGTAAAGAGCCTCTTATTCACAATATTACAAACTATGTAACCGTGAACGATGTTGCAAATGCGCTTCTTGCCTGCGGAGCCAGTCCGATTATGTCAGATGATCTGGAGGAAGTGGAGGAAATCACGTCCATTTGTGGAGGTCTGAACATTAACATCGGAACACTGAACAAAAATACAATCCCCTCCATGTTTCTTGCCGGAAAGAAAGCAAACGAACTGGGGCATAAGGTTTTGCTTGATCCGGTTGGTGCAGGCGCAAGCAAGCTCCGTACAGATACGGCGGTTAAGCTTGATGAAGGAGATTAAGTTTAATGCAATCCGCGGGAATATTTCCGAGATTAAGACATTAGCCTTCGGAAGTGGGAGTACAAAGGGTGTTGACGCTGATGTTGCAGATGCTGTAACCGAAGATACTCTTGATAATGCAATAACTTTTGTGAAAGCATATGCGAAAAAGGCAGGATGCATTATAGCAGTTACAGGGGCAATTGATCTTGTTACTGATGGAGATAAGTGCTATGTCATCAGAAATGGCAGAGCGGAAATGTCAAGAATCACAGGCACCGGTTGCCAGCTTTCTGCAATTATGACAGCTTTTCTTGTTGCCAATCCGGAGAATGAGCTTGAGGCAGCCGCAGCTGCTGTATGTGCCATGGGGCTTGCAGGAGAAATAGGATGGAGTAATATGCAGCCTTGCGATGGAAATTCCACATATCGGAACAGAATTATTGATGCAATTTATAACATGGATGGAGAAACGCTGGAAAAAGGAGCGAAGTATGAAATTAGATAAGAAGGATTTACTTTTATATGCTGTCACCGACAGGTCCTGGCTTGGCGGTGAAACTCTCGAAAGTGCGGTGGAAAAGGCACTGAAAGGTGGTGCAACCTTTGTACAGCTTAGAGAAAAAGAACTGGAGGCTGGAAAATTCCTTGAGGAAGCAAAAGAGATAAAAAATTGTGTAAAAAGTATCATGTACCTTTTGTTATCAATGATAATGTAGATATAGCCATAGCGGTGGATGCCGATGGTGTCCATGTAGGGCAAAAGGATATGGAGGCCGGCAATGTGCGTGAATTGATAGGCAGGGATAAGATTCTCGGAGTATCGGCGCAGACGGTGGAACAGGCGATACTGGCAGAGAAAAGAGGAGCTGATTACTTGGGAGTTGGGGCAGTATTTCATACCGGTTCCAAGGCGGATGCGGATTACGTAAGCTATGAAACCTTAAAAGCAATCTGTGAAGCCGTAAGTATACCTGTTGTGGCAATTGGAGGCATCAGCAAGGACAATATAATGGAATTGTCTGGTTCCGGAATATGCGGAATAGCTGTAATCAGTGCAATTTTTGCGCAGCCAGACATTGTGAAGGCTACAGCTCAATTAAAAGAATTAGCTAAAAAGATGGTGAAGGCATGATTAAAGGGGCAATCTTTGATCTGGACGGGACTATTCTGGATTCAATGCCGGTCTGGGATAATGCAGCGGAAATGTTTTTGAACAGTATGGGAATTGAGGCAGAACCCGGGCTTGGTAAAATCATGTTTTCCATGAGCATGACAGAAGGAGCTGAATTTTTAAAGGACAGGTACGGTCTGGATATGGATAAGGATGCAATAATAACGGGAATTAACCACACCATTGAAGATTTCTATTATTATCAGGTTCAGCTAAAGGAAGGTGCGGAACAATTCTTAAAAGATATGAAACAGGCCGGGATAAGAATGGTGGCTGCGACATCCAGTGACAGGCATGTTGTGGAAAGAAGCCTTGAAAGAGGCTTAATGTCATGAAGTTATTTTGACAGGATATTTACCTGTACTGAAATAGGTGCCGGTAAAGTAAAGCCAGATATCTATCTTGCTGCGGCTGGGTATATGGGAACGCTTCCAAAGGATACATGGGTTTTTGAAGATGCGCTGCATGCAATTCAGACGGCAAAAAGTGCCGGTTTTAGGACAGTTGGCGTATATGATGCTTCCAGCATAGATAATTTGGATGAGATTAAGAGGATCAGTGACATCTATTTGAGGAAGCTGGACAATATTCATGTTTTTCTGGAAAAGGCATCATCCTAAAATGTTTAACAGCGGCAGATCGGTGATACCACCTATTGCCGCTATAAAGAATTAATGCTAATGTAATGAAAACTGTATATACAGTGGAATGGAGAACGAAATGAAAACAGCATTAACAATCGCAGGAAGTGATTCCAGCGGAGGCGCCGGAATCCAGGCAGATATTAAGACAATGACCGCCCTTGGTGTATATGCCATGAGTGCGATTACAGCCTTACTGCACAGAATACAACCGGTGTTACAGGGATTATGGAAGTTACTCCGGAATTTTTAGGCAAACAGTTGGACAGTGTTTTTACCGATATCTATCCGGATGCAGTTAAAATTGGTATGGTTTCATCGGCTAAATTAATTGAAACCATATCTGAAAAGCTGAAATTTTATAATGCAAAAACATTGTTGTGGATCCCGTAATGATTTCCACAAGTGGTTCAAAGCTTCTTCAGGATGACGCAATTGAAACTTTGAAAAACAGTTTGTTTCGTCAGGCAGTATTATTGACACCGAATATTCCGGAAGCGTCTGTCTTGTCTGGAATATCTATTGAAAATGAAGCGGATATGATTAAAGCGGCTGAAATCATCAGCAATCGAATACGGGTGTGCCGTTCTTTGCAAGGGCGGACATAGAGTAAACGATGCCAATGATTTATTGTATCAGAACCATAAGTACAAGTGGTTCAGAGGGGAGAAAATTAACAATAAAAATACTCATGGAACAGGATGTACTTTATCCAGTGCCATCGTTTGCGGTCTTGCCAAAGGCATGGATTTGGAAACATCAATCCAGTTAGCGAAGGAATATATATCGGGTGCATTGAAGGCAATGCTTGTTCTGGGAAAAGGAAGCGGACCACTTAACCATATGTGGAATATCTATAAGGAGGAGAGATGACAGTGAGGGAATATGCGACTCAGATGGAAGCCGCAAGAAAAGGAATTATTACAGAGGAACTAAAAAAAGTAGCTGAAAAAGAACTAATGACGGTTGAGGAACTGTTGCCATTAGTTGCAGCCGGAAAAGTGGTAATATGTGCAAATAAAAATCATAAATGCATCGACCCGCAGGGAGTTGGCTCAATGCTGAAAACAAAGATAAATGTAAACCTGGGAGTTTCAAGAGATTGCAAGGATTATGATATGGAAATGAAAAAAGTGATGGAAGCCGTTAATATGGGTGCCCATGCAATCATGGATTTGTCTTCGCACGGAGATACCATTCCTTTCCGTAGAAAGCTGACATCGGAATGCCCGGCTATGATAGGAACTGTGCCGGTATATGATTCTGTTATCCACTATCAGAGAGATTTAGACACCCTTACAGCAAAAGATTTTATTGATGTGGTAAGACTTCATGCCGAGGACGGGGTAGATTTTGTCACCTTGCACTGCGGTATTACAAGAAAAACCATAGAACAGATAAAGAAACATAAAAGAAAAATGAACATCGTATCCAGAGGGGGCTCTCTTGTATTTGCATGGATGTGCATGACGGGTGAAGAGAATCCTTTTTATGAGTACTTCGATGAAATTCTTGATATATGCCGTGAATATGATGTGACAATATCATTGGGAGATGCCTGCAGACCGGGATGCCTTGCAGATGCTTCGGATGTATGTCAGATTGAGGAGCTTGTACGACTCGGCGAGCTTACCAAAAGAGCTTGGGAAAAGGATGTACAGGTAATGGTGGAGGGACCTGGCCATATGCCGATTGACCAGATAGAAGCCAATATGAAAATCCAACAGACCATCTGCAACGGAGCACCGTTTTATGTATTAGGGCCATTGGTAACGGATATCGCACCTGGTTATGACCATATCACAGCTGCAATCGGAGGTGCTATTGCAGCTTCAGCTGGTGCGGCCTTTTTATGCTATGTGACACCTGCAGAACACTTGGCACTGCCTAATTTAGAAGATGTAAAGCAGGGTATTATTGCCATGAAAATTGCTGCCCATGCAGCAGATATTGCCAAAGGGGTAAGAGGGGCAAGGGAGATTGACGACAGGATGGCAGATGCAAGAAGAATGTTTGACTGGGAGACACAGTGGAAGTGCGCGATAGATCCGGAAACAGCAAAAAAAATCCGTGCTGAAAGGAAGCCTGAGCATGAAGATACATGTTCCATGTGCGGAAAGTTTTGTGCAGTAAGAAGTATGAATAAGGCACTTGCAGGAGAACATATTGATATTTTGTAGTTAAGGATTTGTGCTGTAATCGCACAGGAATTATTATAATTAGCGTGACAGGGTACGGTTCTTAGCGTGACAGGGTACGGTTCTATGTCTTATTTCTCGCAAGACATAGAACCGTACCCTGTCACGTGTCAAAGAGTTGTGGTGTCATGCCGCGTTGAAGAGAACTACGATGTGTCGTGAATAAACACACCAGTATCAGTAGAGGAACATCATATTGGAATCTGTACCTGTCGTATATCAGCGAAATACGTAAAGTGGAAATGGAGTCTATCTTAAATATCGTCACCATTGCTTTTCACTGGCGCTAAGTAAGCTATCTATCCTACACCTTTGTGTGATTTTTACGCTCCTGTCTTCAAGAAAAAAAGAATGTTTATTTGAGCGGCTCAGTGGTAATTATATCATGGGTACAGGCAACCCGGCAAACTCAAAAATATGTGCTGCTCATAACGGGAGCATAAAAAACCCCGTAAATATATAATTAAGAGGAGAATGGTTATGAGAAGTTTTACTACATTAGACCTACAGTATGCACACAGGTTCTATGGGTTCAAAGGCGAAGCACAGTATTTGCACGGGCATACGGGAATACTGACGATTGAAGTTGAAGATACTGTCAACATGGGAGTCAATATGGTATTCCCATGTAATGAAATTCAGAAAACCGCTTGGGAAGTTTTACAAAACTTTGACCATGCGCTGGTTTTGAGGGAAGACGATCCATTGCTTCCTGCAATTCTCGGAGTTTACGAAGCACAAGGCATCAAGGACGGTGCACCAACCAATAAGCAAAAAGGCCCTGCTTTTAAGACAGAACTTGCAACAGCGTATCCGGAATGTCGTTTAGTTGTTACGAAAGAAACGATGACCGTTGAAGGCATGATTAAAATCGTTTACGATTTACTGAAGGATAAGCTGAATATTGTGAAGCTCACGTTTACAAGCGGAGTAAATGGCGCTACAGAAGAATACGAGCCCCAAAAGGAGAATAGACCGTTGCCCGTTATGCGGCATTGCGTTAAACGAAAACGGCGTATGCCCTAAATGTGGATACAAGAAATAGTCTAATTTGATATTTCAAACTCCAATTTTTGTAAACTTAAAATTTTTATGAACTTAAACTGAAATGAATCAGGCACTCTATGTCAAATTGATATACGTAGAGTGTCTTTCTTTTTTCAGCTACAGGACGGAGAATGGTTCTAAGGACAGAGAACCGTCCCCTGTCACGCACCGCGG
>JBMNNH010000020.1:0-56479 GCA_050953835.1 Acetivibrionales bacterium
CCTGTAAAAAGCTGCAATACGTCCAAGAGCATTAAGCGTATCATAAACCTTGATAACAACTTTACCTTTAACCGGCTCAATTTCTCTTGAAGTAATTATGCCTTCTGCTCCGGCGTCAAGGGATGGTTTTATAAAATCATGCCCGTCAAAGCGTTCTCCAATTATAGGTATAAACAAACCACCCTTTTCAATTCTCCTTGAATCGGTATAAACATCAAGGAATTCACTGTTTCTGTCGCCTGATATCAGTATTCCGCCAGTAGCTTCTAATACTTCTTCACAGGTTATTTTCTGCATAGGAGTTCCCCCATTAAATCTACTGCTATTCTAGATTTTCCATCTCTTTTAAAATCTCTTTGACAACTTCCCTCTCGTCAAAGTGTATTGTTTTATCTTTAAAGGTTATATAATTTTCATGTCCTTTACCTGCAAGTATAATAATATCCCCTGGCTTAGCATTCATAAGGGAATATTTTATCGCTTCTCTCCTGTCCACAATTTTAATATATTTACCATTTGTTTTTTTAATTCCCTCTTCTATTCCATTAATTATTTCAACAGGGTCTTCTGTCCTGGGGTTGTCAGAGGTAATAATTGTAAAGTCTGAAATTCTGCCTGATATTTCTCCCATCATCGGCCTCATAGTTTTATCTCTGTCTCCTCCGCATCCAAAAAGGCACACCACTCTGGAGGGAGCAAATTCTTTTACTGTTGTCAGTATATTTTCCAGACTGTCCGGAGAATGTGCATAATCAATCATTACAGTATAGTCTTTTCCTGTTTCAATTACTTCCACTCTGCCCCGAACACTGACATTTTTAAGACCGGTTCTTATACAGTCAAATGGGATTCCCCTAAGCGCACATACCCCTATGGATGCCAACGCATTATACACACTGAATTTACCCGGTATGTTAACCCATATCTCCTCATTTCCCCAGGGAGTAACTGCTTTAAACCGTACACTACTAGGATGCTTCTCAATATTAACAGCTCTAATGTCGGCTTCATTATCAATTCCATAAGTCAGAATATCACACTTGGCGTTTTCAATAACCTCTTTCCCGTATAAGCAGTCAACATTGACCAAACCCTTTTTACATGCTTTGAATAATTTTATTTTTGCTTCCAGGTATTCATCAAAATTTTTATGCTCTCTAGGCCCTATATGTGCTCTGGATATATTAGTGAACACTCCTATTTCATATTGTGAGCAACTGACTCTATGAAGCTGCAATCCTTGTGAAGAAACTTCCATAACTACGCTGTCCACTTTTTTATCAACCATTTCAGAAAACAATGATTGTAAATCATATGACTCAGGTGTGGTTCTTTCAGTATAAAGGGCCTCACTTCCAATCATATTCGAAATTGTGCCTATAAGTCCAACTTTTTGTTTTGCACATTCAAGAATTGACTTAATCATATATGTAGTTGTGGTTTTTCCCTTTGTACCTGTAATTCCAATTAAGCAAAACTTTTCCGAAGGGTGTTTAAAAAAGGTATCTGACACATGTGCAAGCCCATACCGGGTATTATCAATCCTTATTACTGTTATTCCATCCGGAACTTCCACATCTTTTTCTACAAGAAGAGCAACAGCTCCATTCTCAATAGCCCCAGGTATATACTTATGACCGTCCACTTTAGTACCATCAATGCATACAAACAAATATCCTTTTTTTACTTTTCTTGAGTCATAAGCAATATCAGATATCTCTATATCCAAATCCCCTTTTGAATAAATAATATTTAATCCCTTTACTAATTCTTTTAAAATCATAATGTACCTCCAGACTTTGCCTTATTTATTCAATATTATCCAAGTGTCTGAATTCCACCTCTATTACATTTCCTTTTGGAACCATAGTCCCAGGATCGTAAGATTGTTTTATGGCAGTCCCCATTCCGCTGATTTTAATGTTTAACCCCACCTTGTTCAGAGCCTCGGTGGCTTCAGAAATTGTTTTATTCAACACATCCGGCATCGCCACCTGTACTTCCTCTTCAGGCGTATAGGTATATAGTATAACCACTGAGTTTTTAGGTATACGCGCATTAGGCTTAGGGGTCTGCTCCACTACAGATACATTCTTATTTTCAGTGTCACCCTCTATTCTATATTTCAGGCCATATTCATTCAACTTCTTTGTAGCTTCTGCAACAGTCATGTTTCTTATCTCCGGTACATATACCTCTTCCACCATCATTTGTTTATCCTTTTCAGTGTATCTCCTTTCAACACCAAGATAGTTCAAAGTGTCTTCAACCAGCTTACCCGCTACAGGAGCTGCAACCACACCACCCATATGCGACTCCCCATCCGGATCGTCAAGAATAACCAGAACACAGATTACGGGATTATCCGCAGGTGCAATTGCTGAAAAAGACGCTATATACCTGTCACTTTCTGTTGTTTCTGATGTACCGGTTTTACCCGCAACCCTGTACCCCTTCACATATGCGTTCCTGCCTGTCCCTTCAGATACTACTCCCTCAAGTATATCTCTTAAAGTATCTGATGTTTGCTTGGAAATAACCTTTCTAATAACTTCAGGTTCAAACTTTTTTACTATATTACCTTTGCTGTCAGTCAACTCTTTCACCAGACGCGGCTTCATCATATTCCCACCGTTAGCAATTGCAGTATAAGCCGTAATCAGCTGTATGGGTGTAATTGTAAAACGCTGTCCAAAAGATGCCACTGCCATGTCAATTTCCTTCGGTTCCTTATGAAAGTCTCCCGACTTTGGTTCACCGGGAAGATCTATACCTGTCCTGTCATAAAAACCGAATGCCCTTACATAATTATAAAACCTGTCAATACCTAGATCCTGAGCAACTCTCACGAACACAGGGTTACATGAATTATACACACCTTCTCTGAAAGTTTCCTGCCCGTGAGGGTTATAATACCTCCAGCATTTCAGTTGAAAACCGGCTATACTAACCGGCGAATCATTAACAATATCATCCGGATGGATTACATCCTCCTCAAGCCCAGCGGCTGCAGTAATAGCCTTAAATGTAGAACCCGGCTCATACATATCCCTGACAGCTTTATTCCTCCAAACTGTTCTGAATAAAACATTTACTTCCTCCTGTGTTGTTCCCTTCCACTCTTCCGGCGATATACCCAGTTGCTCTGCACTGGACTTGCTGATTTGTGGAAAGGCAAAAGGATTATTCGGATCAAAATCCGGCTTTGAAACTAACGCCAGAATATCGCCATTTCTTGGATCCATAACTATAGCGGCCGCTCCTCTTGTTACCTCCCAGTCATCAATAGCCTTTTCCAAAGCTTTCTCCGCAAAATATTGAATTGTTTCATCTATAGTTAAAACCACATTTAAGCCATCAGTCGCCTCTATTCTTTTTTCCGGCTTAAATGGCAGCTCACGTCCTCCCGCATCAACCTCACTTAGTATTTTACCAGGCATTCCCTTGAGATACCTTTCCATCAATTTCTCAATACCATCAAGTCCCTGGTTGTCATCCCCTGTAAATCCCAATATATGTGAAGCCAGATTCCTGTTTGGATAATACCTCTTTGAATCTTCATCCACATAAACCCCTGATATGTTGTTTTCTTCCACCCATCTTCTTATTTTATCTCCCACATCTTTTTCTATCTTTTTTGCTATTACTTCATACATACTCTTTTTAGAAATCTTACTAAGGATAAGCTCTTTATCAATTCCCAGAATCTGTGACAAGCCATCTGCAATTGACTCAAGGCTTTTGCTTGAGTTTTTTATATCTGTAGGGTTCACTGTAACAGTTTCAACCGAAGCACTTATTGCGAGCTCCTTGCCATTTCTGTCTGTAATAGCCCCTCTTTTCGGGCTTAACGTACGTCCCCTGTTCTGCTGTTCAAAAGCTTCTTTTTGCAGCTGCTCACCCTGGACTATTTGAATATATGCAATGCGTATAATCAGCGCCAAAACCAGGGAAAAAAAAACAATAAGCATAAATAAAAGCCTTTTTTTTATCAATATGTTCGGTTTTGCCAATCTGTGCCCCCCTATAAAAAAAGACCATAGACCGTGCAAAAAATTTCACACCTATCCACAGTCTACTATTTATTGATTTAATATCTCCTTATACGTCAATAAATCATTTTAGTGAGCCTTCCAACTTTCTCTAAAAGTACTGTAAATATGCTCTCGCGTGTATTAGATCTTTTATCCAGTTTATAAGTTTCAGCAACAATAGTATAATCTGTTTTTGGCACATTTACGAAAACAATCTGTGAACTGTCGGGCTCTTGCATATTTAACTTCTGTTCTGCTATTTCCCTGATTCCTGATAGATCTGTTTCGTTTTCTATAGCAACTTCCAATATAGAATTTTCTTTCCTCATCTCATTGTATTTCTTTTCCATTTCACTGAACTTATAATTCAATTCAGTTATTAGTGCATACCTGTACATAACCAACAAGCAAACAGAGAATATGAAGAGAATGGCTACAATTGTTCTAAATTTAGTCTTTTTGTACGATTTATACTTCTTTTTCTCCTTTAATACCTTGTTCTCTTCATATACATTATATTCAACTTTTTCAAACCCAAGTTCCTCAGCAGTATTACCATAAACATAGGTTCCACTCTTTTGTAACAATTGTATTCACCTCAATGATGTTTTATTCCAAGCTGTTCAATTTCAAATAAGCAACAAATCCGGGGATCGACTTTAGTCGACCCTCGGGAGGTTATTGAGTTTCTGGTACTTTTTCTTTTGTTCCCTTTTTATTCTTATTCTTTTGTATTTTTAAACTTCTTTTGTATTTTAAACCCTCTTCTTTTGTACTTTTCTAATCTTTAGTGAATTTTAGAGATTCTTCTTTGGCATCTTACTGCTTTTTTCATATGTATCGGATTTATAATAAGTCTAAACTTTTTCTGCCACTCTTAACTTTGCACTTCTTGATCTAGAATTTTGTTTTAGTTCTTCCTGTGTTGGCAGTATAGGTTTCCTGGTTATTACTCTTATTTCGCACTTTTTTCCGCATATACAAACCGGAAAATCCTTTGGGCAGGTACAAGGCTCCGCCCTATATTTAAATTCATTCTTTACTATCCTGTCCTCAAGTGAATGAAATGTTATTATACAAAACCTTCCTCCTGTACTAAGCAAATCAACTGCATTTCCTATCACCTTTTTCAGTACACCCAGTTCATTATTTACCGCAATCCTGATTGCCTGAAAAGTACGTTTTGCAGGGTGAGGGCCCCCTTTCCTTGCAGAAGCCGGTATTGCCGCTTTAATAACGTCTACTAACTCAAAGGTAGTTTTTATCCTCCTTTTCTCTCTTGAGGCAACTATAAACGCTGCAATCCTTGATGCCCACCTTTCTTCTCCGTATCTGCTGATTATATCTCTGAGGTCTTCCTCCGGGAATTCATTGACAATAATCTCGGCATTTATTCTATTCCTTCTATCCATCCTCATGTCAAGGGGTGCGTCTTTTTGGTAGCTAAAGCCCCTTTCTGCCTGATCAAGCTGGTGTGAAGACACTCCCAAATCCAGTAATACCCCGTCAACTTTCTCTATCCCATTTTCAAGGCATATTGCATTTATATTCTCAAAGTTACTTCTGACAAGAATCAGTTTTGCCTGTCCATTAATACCTGCAAGTCTTCTCCTTGATGCCTCTAATGCAGATTCATCCTGGTCCATTCCTATCAGCAGCCCGTCTTTACTTAATCTTGTATATATTTCTGCCGAGTGCCCGCCTCCACCAATCGTTCCATCGATATACACTCCATCAGGTTTGATCATAAGGCTCTCAATGCATTCTTGAAGCAGAACAGGTTTATGACTGAACACCGTTTAATCACACACTCCATTTACCAGTTATATTCCCAGCATAGCCATCTTCTCAGCAATCTTGTCAGCACTGTCGTTATAATCACCACTGTGTGCTTCCCACCTGTTCTTATCCCATATTTCCACTCTGGTAATTGCTCCTGTCAAATAAGCATCCTTAACCAGTCCTGCATATTCTCTGAGATTCTGTGGTATTAGTATTCTTCCCTGCTTGTCCATTTCGCATTCAGCAGCCCCTGCTGAAAAGAACCTGACAAATGATCTTACATCCTTATCTGTAAACGGCAGTGCCCGAAGCTTGGATACTACAACTTCCCATTCTTCCTGTGAATACACAAACAAACAATTGTCCAGGCCTTTTGTGATTATGAATTTTTCTCCTAATTCCTCCCGGAATTTAGAGGGGATAATAATACGGCCTTTCTGGTCCAACGTGTGCTGGTATTCACCATAGAACAATCATTTCACCCCACATTTTTGTCTTTTGTCACCACTTCGTACCACTTCCCACCACTTATATGTAATTTTATTGCAAAACCGTACAATAATCAAGTATAATTTAAAAATTTCATGAAAAAAAATAAAAGATAGGCATATAGTCCTATCTTTTATAGGTATACAAATTCTGTACCTAGTTTTCGCTGTTGAATATTGCTTTCCTTCGCCTTATTGATACACTTAAAATAATCCCGATAGCAAAGTAGTTTGTTACCATTGCACTGCCGCCTGCACTAACAAAAGGAAGCGGTATACCAGTTACAGGCAAAATCCCTATACACATTCCAATATTCTCTATGAAATGAAATGCCATCATGCCTGTCAACCCTATAACCAGAAATGAGCCATACATGTCCCTGGAATTCATTGCTATAAATATACACCTTAATATTATGAAAAAAACCAACAGTATGACAACCATTGAACCAATAAATCCAAGTTCTTCACCTATAACAGTGAATATGAAGTCCGACTCCTGTACAGGCACTCCGTTATTCTGAGTTTGTATCCCATTATACAAGCCCTTACCGAAGATTTGTCCCGAACCGATTGCCATTTTTGACCTTATTACCTGGAAACCAGCTCCTAAAGGCTCCCTCTCTGGATATAAAAAAGTAAGTATTCTGTCTTTTCTCTTATCATTTAGAATAAAAAACCATGCGAAAGGTGCAGCAGCCATAAAAGCTGCAATAGTGATAAAAATGTACCTGTATTTGATTCCATGTATGAAAAACATAGTCATAAGCATAAAAACAAAAACCATGGCTGTTCCAAAATCAGGCTGCAAAACAACAAGTACAACAGGTATTATTGCGGCAATGAGCAGCTTTAATACATTATTCTTACCCTGGCCTTCACTGATTCTTTCAAAGTATAATGCTGTTACAAGAATAACGGTTATTTTTGATATCTCAGATGGTTGAAAGCCTGTTCCTAAAAAAGGAATATTCAGCCAACTTCTGCTTCCCCAGGTTTGATACCCAACTCCTTTGTAAAGCACCAGAATAAGCAAAATAACACTTACAACATACAAACCAATACCTATAGTCTTGAAGTCCTTATAATCAAATGCGCTTACAATTAGAGCCAGTGTTATACCCATAACAATACTGGCAATTTGTACTTTCATAGTATTGCTGTTAGTATCGGTATGAGTAGCACTATGCAAAGCTAAAAGGCCAATTGTTGACAGGGCTAAAACACTCACAAACAGCAAGTAGTCAAATCTTTTAAAAAAATTGATGCCCTTTATTTTTTCGACAAAATACATTCCCATCCACCTTCAGGAAAATTCGCTATGTACACGGCTTTTCTTGTTATAATAGCACAGTTTCAGATAAAAAACTACTTGTCATTTTATCCTGTTGTTATTCTCTTTATAATATTTTACAATGAGCCTGTCCAGTTTGACGCTCAGTTTGTATACCCTTTCGGATCCTAAACCTTCATTAACCATATTATTCAGTTCTTTCTTCAGTTTTTCAATCCTATATTCCAGCATGCGCCAGCACCGCCAATTTATTCTTTAATACAGTTATAGTTCCTCTTCCCTTTTCTTATTCGTATCTGAAGGTTCTACTGCCTTCTGGATCATCGGGCTATTGTTTTCATGTTCATATTGCCTCTTTTCTTGCTCTTGAAGTTCTTTTAATACTGCACCATAACTACTGGTACCTATACCAGTATCCATTTCCTTGTCTTCTCCTACCTTTTTCCTTCTAATAAAAAATATGGCTGTAAGAATTACGGCAAACAATGCTGCCAGCAACTGCGAAACCCTGAAACTTCCCAGCATAAGGCTGTCAGTCCTCAATCCTTCTATCCAGAAACGTCCGACACCATATAGAATCATGTAAAGAAAAAAGACTTCGCCATCAAGTTTTTTCTTTCTTCTGTACCATATAAGGAAAAAAAATAAGCCGACATCCCAAAGTGACTCGTATAAAAAAGTAGGATGTACTGGAAAATCAGGATTAACATTTATTCCTATAGCACTCAATTCCTCAACATTCATCCTCAAATATTCTCTGATAGACTCACTGGTCATTCCCCAGGGCAGGTTTGTGTTAGTTCCAAAGGCTTCCTGATTGACAAAATTTCCCCATCGGCCTATTCCTTGCGCAAGGACAAGGTAAGGAGCCGCAAAATCAAACAGTTTGAACACACCAATCTTTTTTGCCCTTGCAAATACATACCCTACAATTACTGCTCCAAGTACGCCGCCGTATATTGCAAGCCCGCCCTTACGGGTATTAAACACTTCCCAGAGATTATCCTTAAAAGAGTCCCAGCTGAAAACTACATAATATAATCTTGCAGCCACAATTGCTGCAGGAGTTGCATACAAAACAAGGTCAATGATACTATCCGGTTCTATCCCAAAATCTTTGCTTGATTTCATTGCCAGCAGCACTGCCAGCAGGAAACCAAAAGCAATAATAACTCCGTACCAGTATATTTCTATACCAAATACCTTAAATGCCACTCTACTAATTGAAAATTCGAGTCCCCATAAACCGGGAAACTGGACAGTATTCATAATTATTCCCCCTCACATCGGTTTAACAACAGATAACGCTAAATTATCCAGGTTAAAGTGCTCATTAAAAACTTTACTTACATATTCAAAAGTCATTTTATCATAAACCTGAAGATAATCAAATAAGTTTACTTCTTTGAAATATACTGATATAAACATATGTGAAATCCGTTCAACAGAATTAAGCTGTTTGATAAACCTCCCATACATCGCTTTCCTGATCCTTTTATAGTTGTCCTTATTAAGGCCATTTTTATGTGTATATTCTATCTCCTCAATTATCCTTTCCTTAACTCTTAAAGGTTCAGGCGACTCGCCTCCGAACATGGAGAATGCAAAACTCTCCTCAATATTATAATCAAAGTCAAATGTGCTGTTTATAAGTCCTTCGCTGTAAAGGTCACTATACAGCCTGGAACTTCTCCCCATAATTGATTCAAGCAATAGCTTTACGGCAACTTCCCTCTGAAGGTATTCCATGCCACTTATATCTTTTACGTTATCCTTAATTCCTGCCTGGAACATGGGAGTGGACACCGGGAGCTTCTGTTCCACATAGTGCTTGTAAATACCGTTTGGTTCTTCAGGAAAAATCCTATTTATGTCTGGCATATAGTCCTTTACGGCAATACCTTGTTCAACCTGTTGGAATACACTTTCCGGTTCAACATCACCTACAATGCAAATAACCATATTGGAGGGATGGTAAAAGGTTCTGTAGCACTTATATAAAGTATTCTTATCAATTCTACTTATACTTTCTATACTTCCCGCAATATCAATTTTTACCGGATTATTCTTATAAAATGCACTTAACAGGTTAAAAAACGACCGCCAGCCTGGGTTGTCCTGATACATCATTATTTCCTGTCCAATAATCCCCTTTTCCTTGTTAACACTTTCATCTGTTATATAAGGATCCTGGACAAAAGTTAGCAAAAGCTGAAAGTTCTCATTGAACTTATCGGTACAGGAAAACAAATATACTGTTTGGGTAAAGCTGGTATATGCATTTGGAGAAGCACCCAGTTGAGAAAACTTATCCATCACACTCCCGTCTTTCTGTTCAAAAAGCTTATGCTCTAAAAAATGGGCAATCCCGTCGGGAACCTGTGTAATATTAGTTTCGTGGGGTGCTATAAATTGATTGTTTACAGACCCGTAATTTGTGGCAAAAGTGGCGAACTTCTTGGAATAGCCTTTTTTAGGTATCACGAATGCTTTCAGCCCACTCTTGTGATTATAACAATGCACTACTTCATTTATACCCTTATATTCTAAGGTTTCATAATCCATAACATCCTTCTCCTTCAACGCTTTAAAAAGTATTTTGTATCAAGTTTTATTTTTGAAGCAATATCAATTACATCCTGTTTAGTTACTTCTTTTACCTTCATAATAACAGACTCAAGACTGTCCTTACTATCTACAATAGCCTGGCTTAAATAAAAATCCACCATTTGGATCTGGCTATCGTTTAACGACCTTAATCCTGTCTCTATAGCCTTGATGGTGGAATCAAACTCATAATCAGTAATATTTCCCTCTCTGATTTCCCGCATTTGTTTCAGTATTATATCTTCCGCCTGCTCCCTTTTTTCTGCTTCGATACCACTGCTGATTACCATTAAGCCTTTAAACTTTTCCAGCCTTGAAAAAACATAATATGCAAGGCTGGCTTTTTCCCTAACATTCTGGAATAGTTTTGAGTGTATTCCACCGCCAAGGATACCGTTATAAACAATTAATTTATAGTAATCATCACTCCCCGGAGATGTGTTTGTTCTGAAGCCCAAAGAAAGCTTTGCCTGGTTAACATCCATATTTTCGGTTACATCTTTAACATCCGCAGTTTCCCTGAATACATCTGTTTTCTCTATTTGCTTCAGGTTTTCCCTGTCGATTGAAAGGAATTTACTTAGAACTTCTTTTATAATCTCCTCTTCCATATCTCCACATATATAAATTTTTACGGGCAGAATCCTGAGCATATTATTATAATGCTCATAAAGCTCCTTGTTACTAATAGCATTAACATCCTCTAGAGAGCCATAGTCATATATTCCAAATGGTTCATCCTTGCACATCACCTCAAAGCATTTTTCAACTGCATACTGTACTTTGTCATTTATCCTGCTCTCAATAAGGCGTTTCAAGTTTTCCTTTTCCTGTCTGATATATTCCTCCTTAAAAGCTCCGTTTTCAACTACAGGATTCATTATAATCTCATAAAGCAGGTTAACAGCTTTTTCAAACAGGTTTGTATTTTCACCGGTATATTTATCGGCAACAAACTCCATGTAGAACTGAATAATCTGCTGTTCTCCCTTTTTTGTTACTCCACAGTCAAAGGAAGCTCCATACAGTTCTTCAAGATAAAGGGCTATATCCTTATAGGTTTGGAACTTGCCGCACCCCCTTCTCAATACCGCAGGCACCATGGCATTCATCGATGCAGTTTCTCTTCTCAGGTTATCCAGAAAAAATATATTTATAGAATTCGTTTTGAATTTCTTAGTGTCAATTTTATATACTTCTATTCCATTGTTAGAGCATACCTTTGAGACCTTTTCATTAATTGATAAATTCTGCATTATTACCTTCCTTTCAAGCCTTAGTTATGATAGCGGAATGATTAAAACCTGCTAATATGCTTATATATAGTATAATAAAAATCGTCATTTATATTCAATATATGGAAACAATAAATACTAATTTGTGCCCCGTATCAAGAAGGATATTGCTGCGGAAAGGCAGTATAGACTGTAGGTATGTAAAGAAACTATTTTAAGAAATACTCTCTGGCTGTGCCAATATCTTTCCTGACCTGTTCTATAAGCCGGTCTTTGCTTGAAAACCTCTTTTCCCCACGTATTTTGGAAACGAAAAAGACTTCAATATCTTCTCCATAAATATCCTTATTGAAATCCAGTATATGGGTTTCCAGCCTGACCTGCTCCACTTCTTCAAATGTCGGGTTCCTTCCAATATTAGTTACACTGTTGTAGAGTACCCCATCTACCATAGTTTTTGTAATATACACTCCATTATGCGGCATTACAAGATACGTTTCTGGATGTATGTTTGCTGTAGGAAAACCAAGTTTGCTGCCTATCTTCTTGCCGCCAACGACTTCGCCTGTTATCGAATAATGCCTCCCAAGCAATTCAAAAGCCCTTTCCATATTCCCTTTTTTTACCTGTTCTCTTATTAGTGTGCTGCTAATAATTTCATTACACATTTTTATTGGGGGAATAACTATCACCTTAAAACCAAGTTTTCCACCCAATGCTTTTAAATACTCCGTGTCCCCTTGTCCCTTATATCCAAACCTGTAGTCAAAACCTGCAACTGCAAGCTTTATATTGAGCTTGTCCACTAAAATGCCCTTTACGAATTCTTCGGGCTGAAGGCGGGAAAATCTTTCATCAAATTCCTCAAAGTAAAGATAATCCAATAATGTTTCCCTTAGAAGGCTTATCTTTTTCCTTTCAGTTGTCAATAAAGGTGTAAACAGCTTTTTTCTCAGGATGTTTTCAGGATGCTTTGAAAAAGTATATACCACTGAATTCAAACCATAAAACCTGGATTCGCTTAAAAGCGCATTTATCAAAGTCATATGCCCTATATGCAGGCCATCAAAGTTACCAAGTCCGACACCATTATACCCATTAATTTTTTCGCTAGTTTTTGCAGCATAAATTACCTTCATATATTCCCTCACTTTTGCTAAAATCTCTTTTTTGACTTTAGTAGAAAATGTCCATTTCTTTCAATCACTTGTCCTAATGCAATAAAATCCTTATTTGGGCTGTAAACCCTTAATATCTTGCCCGGCATTGAACCCCTTTCCACATAATTCACCGCCATTCCATTCTGGAACATTCTGTTGCGGCTTTCATCAAGTACTATTGCATCGAAACTATCAAATATTTTATCTATAGAGATTACAATGTCACCCAGTGTTCCGGAAGTTGAAGCTTCTTCCACCTCCTCCAGTGTAACAGCTGAATATATATCGAACATACCTGCCTTAAGCCTTAGCAGAAAGGATAGATGTCCTCCGCAGCCCAGTTTTTCTCCAATGTCATGGCATAATGTCCTTATATATGTACCTTTTGAACATTCAACATCAAACATCACTTTGACTGTTGTTGAACCCATAGAGCCTTTTTCAGGCTGTTTTTTAATATCAAGTATGTTGATAGAATGAATCACTACATTTCGGGGTATTCTCTCGACTTCAAGACCTCTCCTTGCCAAATCATACAGTCTTTTCCCATTTATCTTAACCGCCGAGTACATTGGAGGCAACTGGCTATACTGTCCCTTAAAAGTATTAATCACTCTTGTTATTTCCTCACTTGATATATCAGCACTTTTTGAAGCAATTATGTTTCCATATGAGTCCTGTGTATCAGTTGTAATACCAAGGGTTAACTCTGCCCTGTAAAGCTTGTCGCTACCTGTTATATATTCTATGGCCTTTGTAGCCGTTCCTGAACAAACAGGCAATACGCCCACTGCTCCAGGATCCAAAGTTCCTGTATGCCCAACTTTTTTTGTTTTTAAAACACCTCTTAAATATGCAACTACATCAAAAGATGTCATCCCGGGAGGCTTTAATATATTTAATACTCCATTCATAACTATACCCCATTATTGCTTCAGGTTCTTCCTTATTTCTTCCAGTACTTTTTCCTTAGCTTCCTTAAGTGTTGATTCTATTGTGCATCCGGCTGCATTTTTATGCCCGCCACCGGAAAAATGTCTTGCTACTGCAGCAACATCCACGTAGTTATTTGACCGAAGGTTTACCCTGACCTCCCTTTGTCCAACTTCTCTCAATAATACGGAAGCTTCTACACCCCTAATATTCCTCCCTATATTTACTATCCCGTCACAGTCTTCTTCCTTTGCACCTGAATCCTTCATCATAGCACTTGTTATCATAGCAACAGCAAGCTTGCCATCTTCCAATAACTCCAACGAATTAGCTGCCTTAGCTGTTAGTTTTACCTTTTCAATGGAGGTTTCTTCAAAAACCTTCCTGGAAACATCAGCAACATCTATTCCCTTACCAATCAGTTTTGATATAATGCTATGTGTATAAGCGGTTGTGTTGCTAAATCTGAAGCCACCTGTATCGGTTGCTATCGCTACATATAAACATAGTGCAATGCTGTAATCAATATTTATCCCTAATAACCCAAGGAGTTCATATATGATCTCCCCTACTGCTGAATGATTGGGTCGTACATAATTGTGTTCAGCATAGTTTGAATTAACACTATGATGGTCAATATTGATGGTGACCTTCCCGCCAGCGAAAATCTCCTTTCGTTCGGCCAACCTGCTTAAATCTCCTGTATCCAGAGCTATAACCGTATCATAAAAACCATCCGCTTCTTCTTCTCCATATTTTTTTACCAATTCAAGGCAGGGCAGGAAAGTATATGTATTAGGTATATCCTCTTCAAGAAAAATACACACTTTTTTATTAAGACCTTTTAGTGCAATCCCTAAAGCAAGGCTTGACCCCAAAGCATCTCCATCCGCTGATATATGGGGCAGTAAGGCTATACTATTACTACGGCTTATTATATTTGATATGTCCTTTAGCGTCATTAAACCACCTTTTACTTGTCCATGCCTTTCATTGTTTCATTTAACAGTTTGTTTATGTAGGCACCATGCTCTATTGATGTATCAAGTTCAAATAAAATCTCAGGCGTGTACCTGAGGTTTATTCTCCGGCCTATTTCCCGCCTAATAAATCCTGCAGCACTCTTAAGTGCAGTTAAGGAATTTTTTTTCTCTTCTTCGTTCCCCAGTACACTTGCATATACTTTTGCATACTTCAGATCCTTTGTAACACTTACACTTGTTATGCTTATCAATTTGGAAAGCCTTGGATCCTTCAATTCATATTGGATAATACTACTTATTCCTTTTTTTATCTCTTCAGAAATACGGTTTATTCTTTCAACCAAATTTACCACCACCATTCCAATATAAGGTTAAAAGCCCAAAAAGTAATGTCCCGCTTTTTGGGCTTTTAAAATTATCTCTCTACTTCTTCCATTGTATACGCCTCTACTATGTCACCCTCTTTAATATCATTAAATCTTTCTATAGACAAACCACATTCAAACCCTTGTGCTACCTCTTTAGCATCATCCTTGAACCTTTTAAGTGACTCAAGCTTTCCTTCATGTACTACTACACCATCCCGCACAACTCTTACCTCAGAATTCCTGTTTATCTTTCCGTCAATCACATAGCAGCCTCCTATTGTACCAACGCCTGATACTTTGAATATCTGCCTTATTTCTGCATGACCCAGTACTACTTCTTTATACGTAGGCTCAAGCATACCTTTCATGGCTGCTTCTATATCCTCTATTGCATTATATATTATCCTGTACAGTCTTATATCAACACCCGCATTCTCCGCAGCAGCAGTAACGACAGCAGAGGGCCTGACATTAAACCCAATGATTATTGCATTAGAAACTTCAGCAAGTGTTACATCGTGCTCAGTAATAGCTCCTACGCCCCCATGGATTATTTTTATCCTTACTTCATCATTACTCAGTTTTTCCAATGACTGCTTGACGGCTTCAACCGAACCTTGGACATCAGCTTTTACAATTATATTAAGCTCCTTAACATGCCCCTCCTGTATCTGGTTGAATAATTCATCAAGAGAAACCCTTGCAGTAGTATTAAGCTGCTGCTCCCTCTGTTTTTCCTTCCTTTTTTCAGCAAGCTGTCTAGCCATTTTTTCATCCTCTACCTGGTAAAACAATTGGCCCCCTTCCGGGACTTCAGCTAACCCTATTATCTCAACAGGAGTAGAAGGTCCTGCTTCTTTAATGTTCCTTCCTTTGTCATCAACCATGGCTCTGATTCTTCCTGCAGTGTTTCCTGCAATAATGAAATCCCCAACTCTTAAAGTACCTCTCTGTACTATTAATGTAGCAACAGGGCCCCTACCTTTATCTAATTGTGCTTCAATAACAGTTCCTTTTGCCTGCTTGTTTGGATTAGCCTTCAATTCGAGCATATCGGCAGATAAAAGCACCATTTCCAGCAGGGTTTCAATATTCTGCCTCTTTAGAGCAGATACATTAACACATATAACGTCTCCGCCCCATTCTTCAGCAACCAGGCCATGTTCAGTGAGTTCCTGCTTTACCCTGTCAGGATTAGCCCCAGGTTTATCTATCTTGTTTATTGCCACAATTATTGTTACATTCGCTGCTTTGGCATGGTTAATAGCCTCTACCGTCTGAGGCATTACTCCATCATCAGCTGCTACAACCAGAATAGCAATATCCGTTACCTGGGCACCTCTGGCTCTCATGGCTGTAAAAGCCTCATGACCGGGAGTATCCAAAAAGGTAATCTTTCTTCCATTAATACTAACCATGTATGCGCCAATATGCTGAGTTATACCGCCAGCTTCGGTATCTGTCACGTTTGTTTTCTTAATTGCATCAAGCAATGAAGTCTTACCATGGTCAACATGCCCCATCACAACAACTACAGGTGGTCTGGGTTCCAGCCCTTCCTCATCATCCTCCGAGTCATCAAACAAAATATCTTCTGCGCTAACAATAACTTCTTTTTCTGCTGTGATACCATATTCGTCCGCTATTATTGCAGCAGTTTCAAAATCTATTTCTTCATTGAGAGTAACCATTAACCCCATGGACATTAACTTTTTAATAATTTCCGTAGATGTTTTCTTTAATATTTCTGCCAGAGTTTTCACTGTAACACTCTCTGGAATCTTAACCATAGTTAATACCGCTTTAGGAGGAATATACTTTTCTTTCTTCGGTTTAGCAGTTTTCCTGCTCCTTTTTACACCATCATCATCATAAAATTCTTCAAGAATAAAGTCTTCTGACAGTATTTCAGACAATTGCTTTTTGCCTGTTAGCGCAACACTCTTTGTATTAAACTTCCTTTTTTTATTTACATTACTTACCTTATTCAGGTCTTTCTTTCCTTCTTTTTTATCACCCTTTTCAGTATCCTTGCTCTGATACTCACGCTTGGTTTCTTTTCGCTGGATGGACACTTCCTCTTTTGGCACCACCGGATACTTAGGCTCAGAAATATCTAAAGGCTTTTTGACTGGATGAAGTTCAGTTACTGTCTTTTTATTATCCTGTATATTCTGCTTTTTGTCTTTTTCATCTTTCCTGTGCTCTTTTGAAATATCTTCTGTTTCTTGCCTTTTTGTAATGGTATTGTCCATAGTCCTAATAGTATCCTTTTGTTTTGTATGTGCTGTTTTTATTGTTTCAGTCTTTTCTCTGATCTGTTCTCCTGCATCACGCTTTTTGCTTGTTTCAGTCTTTTTCTTTTCGCTGTCATGTATTGGTTCCGCTTTCTGCTCCTGTTTATAATCAGGTTTCTTATCACTACTGCCTTTTTGTTGTACAAGCGGCTCTTTTATATCCGCTTTGTCCTGCTGTACCGGTTTCTCTTGTTCCTTTTTCTCCATGCTTTTCTCCTGCTGTTTTGCCAGTTCTCTTTGAGCAAGAGCTTTTAGATCTTTTGCACTTTCTCTGACAAACCCTGCTCTTAATCCTGATGTATCATCAGCAACCACTACAAAATCCCTGACTTTCTTCTTGTTTTTTCCGCCTCTCCTTGAATCATTCCTGGAACCGTCACTAAACCCACCTTTTACTAGACCATTTCTGGATGTTTCTGTACTGTCAGAGTTAATGATTATCTCCGTCTTCCTTATAATTGTTGGACCTTTTCTTATATCCTTCCTCTCACTGCCAAAACCTGGCTTCTGAGAACGAGCCGGTTCAATGCTCTTATCATCTTTTTCAGGCTTCGTATCCTTTCCAGTCCTAATAACACCTATATGTTTGTATAAAGCTTCTAATTGTTCTTCATCCAAAAGGCTCATATGATTCCTGACAGATATTCCTATTTCTGACAGTTTTTCAATCAGTCTTTTACTCGTAGTGTTCAGCTCTTTAGCAAGTTCATACACTCTAACTTTGTCCAATCTGCCCACCCCCGTGTTCTTTATTATGTCTAAAAATCTTTTGTTTCAAACTTTCTGCAAATCCTCTGTCCAGTATTCCGACAACTGCTCGCACACTCTTTCCAATATGCCTTCCAAGAAGCTCTTTTTTACCAAAGAGACAAATATCTATTCCTCTATACCTGCATGCATTAGTAAATTCCTTCTTAGTGTTTTCCGATGCATCTTCGGCAACAACTACTAAAAATACTTTTCCTGATTTTATTGCCCTTCTGCATGCATCTTCACCCGATACAAGATTGCCGGACTTTTTTGCCAGTCCAATAAAGGAATATAGTTTACTCTCCATTAGCATCCTCCAACTGTCTCTCCAGTTCCTGAAATATTTCCTCCTGTATGGGTGTTTCAAACGCTCTTTCCAAACCTTTACCCTTGCGTGCTTTACGGAAGCACGAAACATCCCTGCATATATAAGCCCCTCTTCCTGGCATTTTTCCGATAAAATCAATATTTATATCACCTTGCTTATTTTTCACTACCCTTATAAGCTCCTTTTTGGGCCTCATTTCCCTGCAACCAAGGCACATTCGCATAGGTACTCTTTTTTTCTTCAAAAAACCACCACCTACTTATACATCTTCCTCTTGCTCATGGCCACCGCCAGGCTCATTGTAATCTTGGTTATCTAGAAAGATATCCTGACTTGTATCAATGGCTCCAACAGTATTATCCGGCATAAACCCATCGTATTCCGAACCTTCCTGATAATTTCCATCAAAGTTTAGCAATTGCTGTTCGATAGTAGCCCTAAGCTGTGACTCACTCTTTATATCAATTTTCCATCCGGTTAATTTGGCAGCAAGCCTGGCATTCTGTCCTTCCTTACCAATAGCCAGAGACAGTTGATAATCAGGGACAGTCACTTTTGCAGACTTCTCTTCGTCATTTATGTCAACCCTTATAACTTTTGCAGGGCTTAAACTGCTTGAAATGAACTCTTCGGCGTTACTGCTCCATCTTATTATATCAATTTTTTCTCCACGCAGTTCATCCACTATTGCCTGAACCCTAATGCCTTTTTGTCCGACACATGCCCCTACAGGGTCTACATTATCATCTCTTGAAAATACCGCAAGTTTAGTTCTGGATCCAGGCTCTCTGGCAATACCCTTAATCTCAACAGTTCCGTCGTGAATTTCTGGCACCTCCAGTTCAAAAAGCCTTTTAACAAGCCCTGGATGCGTTCTTGAAAGTAATATTTGAGGTCCCTTTGTTGTTTTCTTTACTTCAATTATATAGGTTTTTATTCTATCATTAAAGTTATATTGCTCACCAGGCGTTTGTTCAGCAGGGGGCAAAACCGCTTCAGTTTTTCCCAGGTCAATAATTACGTTCCTTCTCTCACTTCTCTGTACAATTCCTGTAACTATATCGCTTTCTTTATTATAGAATTCATCAAAAATAATGCCTCTTTCAGCTTCTCTTATCCTCTGTACAACTACCTGCTTAGCAGTCTGAGCTGCTATTCTTCCGAATTTTCTCGGTGTTACTTCTACTTCAACAATATCTCCGTCTTCAAGGCTTGCATTAATTTTCTTCGCTTCTTCCAGCGAAATATCCAGCATTTCGTTTTCAGGCTTTTCCTTAACATTTTTGACTGCAAATACCTTTACATCACCTGTTATCCGGTCAATACCAATCTTTACGTTCTGTGTTGAGCCAAAATTCCTTTTATATGCGGAAATCAATGCGGCTTCAATCGCTTCTATCAATACTTCCTTTTCTATGCCTTTTTCTTTTTCAAGCTGGTCTAATGCATGCATTAATTCAACACTCATACCAATATGCAACCTCCTTATTTAATTTTAAAATCAACTGACCTTCTTACAACAGCTATATTTTCACGCTCAAACTCCATTGTTCCAGCCTTTTCCCTTTTTATAACCACCCTGCCGTCTATTAAGCCTACCAGTTTTCCATCAAAAAGCTTTTTGCCTTCCAGTGGCTTATATAACTTTACTTCGACTGTTTCTCCCTTGAATTTCTCAAAGTCGCTTTCCTTTTTCAAAGGCCTGTCAAGACCTGGAGATGATACCTCCAGGAAATAGCTCTGTTTTATAGGGTCAATCTCATCCAGCTTTTTACTTAACTCTTTACTGACAATCTCACAATCATCAATTGTAATCCCATCCTGTTTATCTATATAAACACGGAGATACCAATTAGCTCCCTCCTTAATAAACTCAACATCAACAAGCTCATACGAGTACTTTTGCACAATTGGTGCAGCCAAGTCTTTAACTATGTCCTCAATTTTTGCTTTTGCCATAAACATACCTCCGTACTTAACACCTGACAATCAGTAAATAATACGAAAGAGTGGGCAATTCCCACTCTTCTCAAAAAAACTATTTGCTTCAGTCAAGTAGTATTATATCATTATTATTTGTAATTATCAACAATTTATTATTTTTTTAAAACAAACTAATCTGGTTGCTTTCCGGCATTCCCTCAAGGCATCCGTGGTTTTGTAGTATCTCAATAACTGTCTTACTCACCTTTGATTTTATTCTCAAATCATCAATTGATGTGAACTTTCCACTTTTTCTTGCGTCAACAATGCTCTGAGCTGCCGCAGTACCTAGACCCTGTAGGGAATTCAACGGTGGCCTTATCCCCTCAGATTCTATTTGGAACCTGGTTGGATCCGATTTGTACAGGTCCACTGGGAGAAATCTTATTCCTCTGGCATACATCTCATTTCCAACTTCAAGTATTGTCAAAACATTTTTCTCTTTTTGAGTCATATCATTGCCCTTTTGTTCCAACTCCCTAATCTCATTTTTGATAGCATCCTGTCCCTGCGTCATCAAATCCGCATCAAACTCATCAGCTCTAACTGTGAAATATGTAACATAAAAAGCTTCCGGGTAATAAACCTTGAACCAGGCAATCCTGAAAGCCATCATAACATATGCAGCGGCATGGGCTTTTGGAAACATATATTTTATCTTCTCGCAGGATTGTATATACCATTCTGGCACACCATTTTCTCTCATTAAGTTTTTATATTCTTCCTCAAGCCCCTTTCCCTTTCTGACATCCTCCATTATTTTGAATGCTGTTATACTTGGAAGGCCTTTTAATATCAGGTAATTCATTATATCATCCCTTGTACATATAACCTCTGATAGCGAAACGGTATTGGATTGGACAAGAGTCTGGGCATTATTAATCCACACATCCGTACCATGAGATAAGCCGGATATCCTTATCAGTTCTGCAAAAGTTGTTGGCCTGGTATCAATAAGCATTTGCCTTACAAATTTCGTGCCAAACTCCGGTATGCCAAATGTGCCCACCTCACTGTTTATATCCTCAGGCTTTACTCCCAGCGGTTCAGTGCTGCTGAATATCCCCATTGTTCTTTTCTCTCCAATGGATATGCTTCTTGCATCTATACCGGTTAAATCCTCCAGCATCCTTATTACTGTGGGATCATCGTGTCCAAGTATATCAAGCTTTAAAAGCCTTCCGCTTATGGAATGATAATCAAAATGTGTTGTAATAATACTTGATTCGGTATCGTCTGCAGGGTGCTGTATCGGGCAAAATTCATAGATGTTTCTCCCCTTCGGTACTATCATCACACCGCCTGGATGCTGTCCGGTTGTTCTCTTTATGCCTGTACAACCTTTAACAAGCCTGTTTATTTCAGCATTGTTAACAACTATCCCCCTGTCATCAAGATAGTTTTTAACAAATCCATAGGCCGTCTTATCTGCAATAGTAGCTATTGTACCCGCCCTGTACACATGCCCCTTTCCAAACAACTCTTCAGTATACTTGTGCGCAACCGGCTGGTACTCCCCGGAAAAGTTCAGGTCAATATCAGGCTCCTTATCTCCGTCAAATCCAAGGAATGTTTCAAAGGGTATATCATAGCCATCCTTTTTAAGCTCTCTTCCACAGCTCGGGCATGTCCTATCGGGCAGGTCAAACCCACACCCTACCCTGCCGTCAGTTATAAACTCCGAGTATTTACAGCTTTCACAAATATAGTGTGGAGGGAGGGAATTCACCTCTGTAATTCCCACCATATTAGCCACAAAAGACGAACCCACCGAACCCCTTGACCCTACCAGGTACCCGTCTTCAAGGGATTTCGATACAAGTTTCTGGGCAATTATGTACATTACTGAAAAGCCATTCTTAATTATTGAATTAAGCTCTTTATCTAACCGTTCCTTTACAATAACAGGAAGGGGGTCACCATATATTTCAACAGCTTTTCCTAATGCAAGGGTTTTTATTTCTTCTTCAGCGCCTTCTATCTCCGGAGGGTATGTCCCATCTGGTATAGGCGTAATATCTTCAACAAGGTCAGCAATTTTATTAGTATTTCTCACCACCACCTCATAAGCCTTATCAGAACCCAAATAATCAAACTCATTAAGCATTTCATCCGTTGTCCTGAAGTATAGCGGTGCCTGATTGTCAGCATCGGCAAATCCCTGTCCTGCCATTAAAATACGGCGAAAAACTTCGTCCTTCTCGTCCATGAAATGAACGTCACAAGTCGCCACTACAGGCTTGCTGAATTTTTCCCCCAGTTCCACTATTCTTTTATTAATTTCAATAAGGCCGTCCAAGTTCTTAACCCTGCCGTTATCTATCAGGAACTGGTTATTCCCTAGAGGTTGTATTTCCAGATAATCATAAAACTTTACTATTCTTTCAATCTCCTTATCGCTCCTGCCGTTTGAAATTGCGGTATAGAGCTCTCCGGCTTCGCATCCGCTTCCCACAATAATACCTTCCCTATGCGCTATAAGCAACTTCCTTGGCACACGGGGTTTTTTATAAAAATACTTCAAATGGGAATCTGAAACAATTTTATACAGGTTTCTGAGGCCGGTATAGTTCTTCACCAGTAAAACAGCATGGTAAGAAACCGAGTCTTTATAATCAGCCTTTTTGCCGAATACTACTATTAATATCATTTCACATTATCAATGCCCTTATTTTTAAGTAGTTCAACGCACTTGGCGAATATCCCTGCAGCCGTCCTTGAGTCATCAACAGCTCTATGGTGGTTATCCATTACAACCCCCAGGTTTTTTGCAACAATATTCAATTTATGGCTTTTTAACCTCGGCAATAGCTTGCGGGAAAGTTCCAATGTGTCAATAACAGTATTGTTAATTTTAATTCCCAGCCTGTTTGCATTGTATCTTATAAAACTCATATCAAAATCCGCATTGTGAGCAACCAAAGGCAAATCACCTGCAAATTCCATGAATTCAGGTAAAACCAAATCAATAATTGGAGCGTCCTTCACCATACTGTCTGTAATTCCGGTCAGCTCTACAATATTTTCCGGTACAGGAATCTCAGGGTTTACAAATCTGCTGAATACATCAACTATTTGACCATTGCATATTTTGGCAGCACCTATTTCGGTTATTTTATCTCTATTCGCATTAAGTCCTGTTGTCTCAATGTCAAGGACTATAAACTCCCTATCCAGCGGGTAATCGCATGGATTATCTACAATCGGAAGCCCTGTGTCAACAAGGTAACATTCCATTCCGTAAATTACCTTTATTTTGTTCTTCTTTGCAGCAGATGATGCTTCAGGATAGGCCTGCACTACCCCATGATCAGTGATTGCTATTGCCTTATGCCCCCATTCTGCCGCTCTTTTTATCAGGTCTTTCACATCGGAAACAGCATCCATGGAACTCATCTGTGTATGAAGGTGAAGCTCAACCCTTTTTTCTTCTGCCAAGTCACTTTTTATGCTCTTTTGTGTTTTAACTATATCCGAAGCAAGGATTACCAACTCCCTTGAGAATTTATCATACTGAGCATCACCCTTGACCTTCACTCGTATACTCTCCACTATGTTTTCCCTGTAATAATCAACCTTGTCTTTCTTCACAAAGAACTTGACTGTTACAGTACTGAAATAATCTGTTACATCAAAAACGCAAAGATATCTTTCTCCTCTGATTTTCTTGAACTCCACGCAGATTATATCGCCGCAGATTGCAACTTTACCAGAGTCCTGGTTTATCTCAATAACTTTCATTATACTGTCATCAAAGCACTTCCCAAGGATAATATCCGCACCGGAATCCTTTGAGTGAGTTTGCTGCTGCCGGCCATTGCTGTTTCCTTTTTTATTTCCTCCATCCACAGGAATAACAGGTTCTACCGACCTTATCACCTTAGTCTCTTCCACTTCTTTAAACTTAATATACTCATTTTTTACACCAGTATCAAATGCAGGATCCTCAAATCTGACCTTGATTTGCTGGCAGAAAGCATCTTCAATTATTTTTTCTATTAAACTGCCGCATCCTCGGGTATTTAACACTTCTGCCCCTGCTGTCTTCAATTTGATTTTTAGATTCCTTCCGGATAATGAATAATCACTGCCAAACAGTATACCACGGCTTAAGGCTATCTCCCTATTCACCATATATACAATGCTGTCCCAATACTCACTGATTGCTTCCTCAAAAGGTGTATCCAGAATGAACTTAACCTTCGCCTTAATAGTATCTATTCTAAAAAAATCTGAAATATATTCCTCCAGCTTCTCAACAGCTGGAGCCGGAATTATTCTCTGCGACTGTAGGAGTATCTGTACCGTCCTGGATTTCCTGTATACATTGATACCCAAGACTTCAGCATTTTTAAAATAATCCAGCGTCTCACTGTCAATAGTTAATCCATCGAATAGGTTTAGAAAGGCTTTATCCTTATATATATTTTTTTGCATTGGTTTTCTCCCCTCAACTAATCATTGCATTGAACTCATCTTCATCAATTACTTTGATTCCGAGCTTTAGGGCCTTTTCAAGCTTACTTCCGGCATCATCACCTGCCAATACATAACTGGTTTTCTTTGATACACTGCCGGAAGTCTTGCCTCCGAAGCTTTCTATTATCTTGCTTGCCTCACTTCTTGAATAAGTAGGAAGAGTCCCTGTCAGGACAAATGTAAGTCCCTCAAACCTGTTATCAATTGTTTGTTTCTTGCCCTTGCTTATAAGGTTTACTCCTGCAGCCCTGAGTTTATCGACAGTATCACGTGTCTGTTCCTGTTTGAAGAAAAGCACCACACTCTGAGCCATTTTTTCCCCAAACTCATCAATCCTTATTATTTCTTCAACACCAGCCTTCATAAGTGAATCTATTGATTCAAAATTTTCAGCCAGAAGCTGAGCAGCTCTGAGGCCTATATGCCTAATACCAAATCCAAAAATCAGCCTGTCTATATTATTCTGCTTAGATTTCTCTATTGAGTTTAAAAGATTATCAACCGATTTTTCTCCCATCCTTTCCATACTTTCAAGTAATTCCCTCTTAGTATTCAAATAGTATAAATCAGCCACTCCCTTAATTAAGCCGTTTTTCAGCAAAGATTCTATTATTGACGGTCCTAATCCTTCTATGTCCATTGCATCCCTTGAAGTAAAATGCACAATGCTTCTAAAAAGCTGGGCCGGGCACTCAATACCCATACACCTGTACGCCACTTCTCCTTCTTCTTTAATGACCTGTGCACCGCAGACAGGACATTCCTCCGGCATATTAAAACTCATCTCACTCCCGTCACGTTTATCAACTGCCACCTCTAAAACTTCAGGTATAATGTCTCCTGCTTTTTGAACCCATACAGTATCCCCAATCCGTATGTCCTTTTGCCTTATATAGTCCATATTATGCAGTGTTGCCCTGCTTACAGTAGTTCCTGCAAGCCTTACAGGTTCAAGAACGGCATTTGGAGTTAATACGCCTGTACGGCCAACATTAACCCATATACTTTTTAGCTTTGTTTGCTTCCTTTCTGCCGGGTACTTATATGCAACAGCCCACCTGGGAGCCTTTGAAGTACTACCAAGCATATCCCTTTGCGACAGAGAGTTAATCTTAACCACCGCCCCATCAATTTCAAATGGTGTCTCCCCCCGTTTTTCACCAATATCCTTTATTGCTTCTATTACCTCTTCAATGTTGCTACATACCCTATATCCGGGGCTAACTTTAAATCCTGCCTTCTTCATATACTCAAGGGTTTCGGAATGATACTCAAAAACCTTTCCCTCTACTCTTTGGATATTGAACACATAAATATCAAGCCTGCGCTTTGCCGCTATTCTGGGATCTAGCTGTCTCAGTGAACCTGCGGCAGCATTCCTTGGGTTTGCAAACAAAGGTTGGCCCTTTTCCTCCTGTTCTTGATTTATTTCCAGGAAGTCCTTTTTTGGAATAAACACTTCCCCTCTTACTTCAATCATTGGAATGTCATGGCTTAAGATGAGGGGAACTGTTTTTATAGTCTTTAAATTCTGCGTGATGTCTTCACCCACCAGGCCGTCTCCTCTTGTTGAACCCCTTATAAATCTCCCGTTTTTATACTCCAGCGATACTGATAAACCATCAATTTTCCTTTCTACCACGTATTCGACTTTACTGTTAAGAGTGGTCCTAACCTTTTCGTCAAAAGCACGCAGTTCTTTTTCACTAAAAACATCAACAAGGCTTTGCATGGGAACTTCATGGACAACCCTTTCAAAACCTTCAACAGGCTGACCGCCAACCCTTTGTGTCGGAGAATCAGGGGTAATAAGGTCAGGGCGTTCACTTTCCAGGTTTTCCAGTTCTCTGTATAGGAGATCATATTCATAATCGGTAATTTCAGGATT
This sequence comes from Acetivibrionales bacterium, assembly GCA_050953835.1. Taxonomy (GTDB): domain Bacteria; phylum Bacillota; class Clostridia; order Acetivibrionales; family JBMNNH01; genus JBMNNH01. The sequence continues at coordinate 26,610 of JBMNNH010000020.1, forward strand.
GTCTTCAACATAGTATTTATAGCTATGATAATTAATAGACTCCCTTAATTCATTTATTCTTTTTTCTATATCCATAGGCATATCCACCCTCTCATGTATTCTTTTCAAAAAATCTTATGAACTTAATGCTCGGATAATACTCTTCTACGTCAAAATTATACATTTTGAAGAGGAAAAAAGGAAGGGCAAACCTTCCTTTTTAATACTAATTAGATTTTTCATAGTATCCAAGCAGTCGGGCGCATTGCTACAGCTATCTTCAGCACTACTGCAAATATCTGTTTACGTCCTTAAGGCCAATACCCTCATGTAAAGCAATATTAAGGCCATTTGCAATTACTTTGGCAATTCTCTCAACAACCTCGTCAATTTCCTTGGGTGTTACGATAAGATTGCCAACATACGGCTGGAGCAACTCCTGAATCATCTGGTATTTCTCATTCCTGTCTATACTATTCAACATATTATAAAACTCTGTACCCTGTCCGGCCTGGTCTATCATGTTGTCCAAAATCAGATCCATTGTCTCATTAGCCATTGTAGCTGCATCTACAACTGTTGGAACTCCTATGGCAATTACAGGCACTCCCAATGTTTGACGCGATAAGTCCATCCTCTTGTTTCCTACTCCTGACCCCGGAGATATTCCAGTATCAGCAATTTGTATTGTGGTATTTACACGGTTCATCTTTCTGGAAGCAAGTGCATCAATAGCAATAATTAAATCAGGTTTGACCTTCTGAGTTATACCCTGAATTATTTCTCCGGTTTCAATTCCTGTTATCCCCAGAACACCTGGTGCTACAGCACAAACCGGCCTCACCCCTTCATCCACCTGCTCAGGAACATACTGGATAAGATGCCTGGTAACCATCATACTTGAAACAACTTTAGGCCCAAGCGAGTCGGGCGTTACATTCCAGTTCCCAAGCCCTACAACCAGTATAGTGGAGTTTCTTTCAAGCTTTACAATGCTCTGTAATTCCTTTGCAAGCGCTCTGCATGTATTCTCATACAAATCCTGGTCATTATACTTTATACCGGGAACCTCAAGTGTAATATAATTGCCCATTGGCTTTCCAAGGGAATGTTCACCTTCCGGCGATGTAATTTTGACCCTTGTTATTTTAATATCTTCATTTCCAGCGTTCTCTACAACTACTCCATTGGGCTCTTCCATTTTTTGTTCAGTTTTTTTTGCTTCATGTTCCTTAATAAGCTCATGGGCTTCCAACACCAGGTCAGTTCTTCTATTTTTATTAAACTCCATCATATCAATCCTTTCAAAGTTTTATTGATGTGCAATATTTATATTGTTATTAAAGTATTTTTCCACATGCTTTTTTTATAATGCAAAATTCTTTTCCTTGCATTTTAAATTTTTTCATGGTAAAATAATCGATGTTAATTAAATCGCAGGAGGTGAATAGTTTGCCGAACATAAAGTCTGCAATTAAAAGAGCAAAGACTTCTAAAGCAAGAAACATGCAAAATACTATGATGAAATCTGCTTTAAAGACATCTGTAAAAAAAGCAAAAGAATCCATTGCTAATAAAAGTGAGAATGCAACAGATGTTTTAAAGAGTGCTATAAAAGCTTTAGATAAAGCAGCAGCAAAGAAGATCATACACAAAAACACCGCTGCGAGAAAAATTTCCAGGCTGACAAAAGCTTTTAACAATGCAAATGTAAAGTAAACAAGTAAGAGAAACGTACAGAAGTACGTTTTTTTTATTTGGAAAACTCAGCAATTAGCAATTCAGTAGCAATACGCTCATTTATCTTCCCTGTTTTAATATTTGTATCTATCTCAAGGCATCTTTCCAATGCCTTTTTTAACCTGTCTACAGTGAAATTCTGTGTCTGCTGCATGGTTTTTTTAGCGGCATAAGGCGTCAGTCCTATATTTGAAGCCGCTTGACTTAAGCTGCATCCCTCACTGCAAAGAGCCTTCATCTCAAGAATATGCCTGAACTGCCTGCTTATCATATGAAGAATAATTGGAAGCGGCTCTCTTAAAACAACCATATCATCAAGAAGCTTAAGGGCTTTTGTGCTATCCTTTTGTCCAATAGCATCAGTCAAATCAAAAATCCTAGTTTTTATCGACTTTATGCACACATTTTCAAGGTCTTTTATAGTTACTTTATCCCGCTGCTGTGTATATGCCGTTACTTTATCAATCTCATTCAGAATATAGGTCATTCCAGGTTGGCAGTTCTCTACAAGCCAGGATGCTGCAGGTATGCCAATTTCTTTTCCTTTTGCCTTAAACACTTTAATGACCCATTTTACAAGATCTGCAGGTTTTTGATATTTAAACTCAACCATCAGTCCATGCTCTTTAACTGATTTAACAGTTTTTGTCCTTTTATCTATCTCATCTTCCAGAAAAATAAGGCAGGTGTAATCAGGCAAATTTTTGAAGTAGCCCGCAAGCTCATCAGCCCCGGAGTTCTTCTTGGATCTGAAAAAGCCCGAATCTTTTACTATAACAAGCTTTTTCTCTGAAAATACAGGGAGCGTTTCACAACAGTCAATCAAACTTGCATTACTTACTTTCCCTTGCATAAGAATTCTATTTAAAGAGAAAAATTCCGTATTTAAAAGTTTTTTCTCAATATTACCCAGATAGTATTCTCTCAGGTATTCTTCCGGACCATAAAAGAGATACAGATTTCTAATCCTATTATTTTTTAAGTCATTCCTTAAAGTTTCCATGGTATATAACGCCCCGATCTTTATTCTGGTGCAGTTGCTTTGTGATTCTAATTCCGCTACCATCAGATTTCATAACTACCGCACCGTCCTTGTCTGTCCTGAATATGTCAATTCCCCTATCGGTAAGTTTCTTCAGCACCGCTTCGGAAGGATGCCCAAAGCTGTTTTTACCAACGCTTATAACAGCAGCCTGTGGTAAAACCCTGTCCAAAAAAATATCTGTACTTGAAGCTTCCGACCCATGATGAGCTATCTTCAGGATATCGGCACTCAAATTTTTGCCATTATTCGCTAAAAAGTATTCAGCTTCCTTTTCAATATCCCCTGTCAATAACAACTGTACATCCTTATAAAGTAATTTTAACACTAAAGATCCGTTATTTAAAGATGTTTTTGTATCAATCATATCCCTTCCAGGGCTTAACACCCTAATTAATGTATTTCTATCCAGGCTTATCTCATCCCCGGCGGCAAGTGTATGGTAATCAATACCTCTCTTTTCTGCTATGCCGATGAGTTCTGAGAATTCACTGTACTGAGTATTGCAGGGTATCAGCAGGCTTTTAACCCTAAAATTCTCCATTACAGGAAGCAGCCCATTAATATGGTCATCATGGCCATGGGTCGCAATTACAGCATCAATGCTTAATACCCCATAATCCAGTAGGATCCCTTCAACAGAAGTACCCCCAATTCCTCCGTCAATCAATACCGCTTTGCCACTGCAGGTTTTTATAAATATTGAATCTCCCTGTCCCACATCCAGAAATGCGACTATCATGTTCTTAGGAATCAAGATATAAACAGATATTATCAGGGTCAGGGCTAAACAAGATAATAGATAGTAACGGGGCTTGACCCTTAAGCCTTTTGATGGTTTATACCACAGAAAGAAGCAAGTCAATATGTAGTACAGTACTATAATAATTATTGAAGGGGTTGCCATTTTTATAACAGCAAAAGGAATGTGTGAGCTGAATTCTGCAATAAATAGTACAAATGAAAGAATAGTACAGTTCACATAGCCAATAGCCCTGGAAATTGCCAGGCTCATTTGCCCAAGCAGGGCCATTATACAACCTAATACTGTAATCACTCCGGTTAAGGGTACAACGACAATATTTGAAATCAGAGATATAATTGAAACCTTATTGAAATAGTATACTGTTATTGGCAGTACCCCTGCCTGTGCAGCCAGTGTAGCAGATATTGTGTCATTTATTGCATCAGGCAGGAATTTCAGGCTAATCTTGTTTTTAATGGTTTTATAAAACAAGACCAGCGAAAGCGTAGCTGCAAAGGACAACTGGAATCCTATATTGAGCAGATTGTATGGATTATAAACTAAAAGCACTATTGCCGCGAGGGATAGACTATTTATTACCTCTGCCTCCCTGTTGATAATTTTTCCAAGCAATGCTGTTTCAGCCATAATAAAAGCACGCACAACAGAAGGCTCAAAACCTGTAATAAAAACAAACAGTACCAGTGTTGCCATAACGATAATATTTGCCAGCTTATTATTAATCCTGAGCTTTTTCAGCACGAAAAGCATAGGAAAAATTATGAAAGCAATATTGGCTCCTGATACTGCCATTATATGAGTCAGCCCTGAATCACTGAATACACCCTGTATTTCTTCATTAAGCCCTTCCCTGTAACCAATTAACATACCTGCGAGAAGGCCAGCCTGCTGCTCCGGAAGACTTTCATCAATTACTTTAATAATCTTGTTTCTTATATCTAATCCCAACTTTAATAAAACAAAACCTTTATCATTTTCCAGAGGATATACTTGATCATTGGTTGCCAATATCAATGCTGAAACACCTGACTGTGCCAAATACTCTCTGTAATTAAAAGCACCCGGGTTTCTTTGCTCATCCGGCAAACTCATCTGTCCGAATATTTTAATACATTTTCCATATTTATAAACTATACTGTCTTTACTATTTAGTATTGTTAATACAATTTTTCCATTAATCCTTTTACTGTTTTTTTCCTCAATACTTTGGATTTCCTCAGTTTTTACTGTATATACAACAGACTTTTCTCTGATATCCGGCTCTGAACATACAAACCCTGTAACAACAACCCTTTTATCGTCATATTCTCTGAACCTTTCCAACTCAATATCGTCCACATATAAATATAAAAACGCTCCCAAAGAAAAAAAGAAGGATATTCCTATCAGCATAAATAAGAATCCTCTGAAATATGAACCGGAGATTCTTATTACAAAGGCAAAAAACACCATTATTAAGATGATTAAAGTATATGAATGACTGGCTCTCGCAATAATTATTCCACATATGAGTGATATGACAAAAGGAAATAGCGGCCTGTTCATATTTTCCCTTTACTTATTTGTATATTTTTTTATTATTTTGTATTATTATACATTTTATTATATATTTTGTAAATATAGTATTGACTTTTGTAATAAAAAATCAGACCAATAAAAAAAGGTTCTATAATAAATATTGGGGTGGCTAAAGAGATAATTCTTTAACTCTCCAACATTTTTTATATAATAAATGAGCATAGAGTTGAAATCTCAAGTAAAATGAAGTTATCACCAAATCATTTTGAAAGGAGATTCAATCTATGCTCTACCCTAATTATACAGAAGAATTGCTTGGTTTAAAAGATATTTCTCTTAAACATGTGGAAAGGTGTGATAACAAGCTCTTTATTCATATAGAAATGCATAAGAGGATACATAAATGTCCCCGTTGTGGAGAGTGGACAAGCAAGGTACATGATTACAGGAAGCAGCCAATAAAAGACATTTCCGCCTTTGGTGAAATGACAGTCATTTATTTACGGAAACGAAGACATGTATGCCCTATGTGCAGTAAAAGGTTTTATGAAACCGTCCCTTTCCTACCACGGTATTACCGCATAACAAACCGTCTAGCAGCTTATGTTATTAAATCCTTGAAAGATGTGGGGTCAATGAAAAGCGTATCAAACTTGGTTAATCTCTCTCCACCTACAGTAGCCAGGATATTTGACCATGTTGGATATTCTAATACCTCTTTGCCAAGGGTTATATCTATTGATGAATTCAGAGGGAATGCAGATGGGGAGAAGTTTCAATGTATAGTAACAGACCCCGAGCACAGGAAGGTAATAGATATATTACCCAACAGGAAAACAGAAGATATGGCTAAATATTTTCTTGGTTACAAAGATCGCAAGGTAGTTCAGCATGTAGTAATTGATATGAGTGGGCCATTTCGCACTCTTGCCAAAAGTCTATTTCCTCGTGCGAAAATAATAGCAGATAGATACCATGTTGTAAGACAAGTGATGTGGGCGTTTGAAAATGTAAGAAAAGCTGAACAAGTAAAGTTTTACGATTCCCGAAGGAAATACTTCAAGAGAAACAGACGAGTTCTGCTGAAAAAACCAGAGAATCTAACTGAAGAGGAAACAGACCAGATAGAAGCAATGCTAAAAATATCAGAGAGGCTAAGACAAGCTTATTTATTAAAGAACGAATTTCACAAGCTTATGGACTGTAAAAACAGAGATGATGCCAGAAAACAACTTGGAATCTGGAACATGATTGCTACTGGTTACGATCTACCTGAGTTCCAGGCATGCATAAGAACTTTTGTCAATTGGAGCGAAGAAATACTTAACTCCTTTGAGTATCGCTTTTCAAATGGTTATACAGAGGGTGTCAATAACAAGATTAAGGTAATCAAGAGAAATGCTTTTGGTATAAGGGATTTCAAAAGGTTTAGAAACAGGATACTACACGTTATGTCATAGGAACAGGCATGGGATACAGATCACCGTCAGCCTTGTGAGGAGCAAATACAGGCTGTTATCAGGCGAAGCTGAAATGCGGTATCAGGAACATAAAGGTTTGCCACGGACGGCAAAGCCGCCAGCGCTAAGGCAGGATGCCGATTCGCTGGCGTACGCATTACAGCGAGCCAAGTCAAATACAGCCTGTTTGAGACGAACCGGCTGCGGACATCTGTACCTCCATGCCTGATAAGTATAAAAAATCCAGAGAATAACTTTTTATGGTCATCCTCTGGAAATCATCAATACTTTATTTTACTTGAGCCCCACCCCAACAATTGACGTAGAGCCTATATTATGTTGTTTATTGGCCTGAATTTTTAGAATTACTTTTCTTTTTTCTTATTTTCGCTTTGGTCACACTCTTCACAGTCACATTCCCATTCCACTTCAATATCTCGGTTACAATTGGGGCATACCAATACTTTCCCTTCTCGGTCAAGCATGTCCTCGGTTATTACAATTCTCTCGTTACAGTGTGGGCAAAGGAATTCACCCAAGCCTCCCTCATAGTCATCTTCATCAAACAAAATGCTCTCAATCTCCGCCATGTCCTCATCTATGCTGTCAACCTGGTCACTTAAGTGTTCCTGAACTTCCTCAATATCGTCAACTGCAAGCGCTATGTCGTCCAATACGTCAATAATAGCCTTTAGGAGCTTTCTTTCGCTGGTAGAATCATCCAGATTCATGCCTTCCGCAAGGCCTTTAAGATATGAAACCCTCTCTCTTAAATAGTTCATAGTAAACCTCCTGACTTTAATCTCTGTAGCATTATTATTACTTTCAACTTACTAAATTATCCCCATATTTCCCAGCACTTAAACGCATAATTAAACAAAAAGAGTTATTTTACTCTTTCCATATACTCTCCTGTCCTGGTATCTATCCTGATTACATCCCCCTGGTTAATAAACAGAGGGACTTTAACAGTTGCACCTGTCTCAACAGTTGCGGGTTTTGTTGCACCTGTTGCAGTATCGCCTTTGAATCCGGGCTCAGTTTTAGTAACTTCAAGTTCAACAAATGTAGGAGGTTCAACACCAAAAACATTACCTTTATGTGATAAAATCTTTACATTCATATTCTCCTTCACAAATTTGAGAGAGTCTCCAAGCTGCTGCGCACTGAGAGGCATTTGTTCAAATGTTTCATTGTCCATAAAATAGTATAAGTCTCCATCATTATACAGATACTGCATGTCCCTTCTTTCTATATGCGCCTTAGGCATTTTGTCAGTAGGACTGAAAGTCCTTTCTAGAGTAGCACCTGTAACAATATTCTTTATTTTTGTCCTGACAAATGCAGCACCTTTTCCAGGCTTAACATGTTGGAATTCAACTATCTGAAAAATCTGGTCATCAAGTTCAAAAGTCACTCCATTTCTGAAATCTCCAGCAGTTATCATAAATAATCCCTCCAAAATTGATCTACTACACCATTTAATATGTCCTAGTTTATATTAAATTAAAATGATGCCTATTTCAAGAAAAACTTGCTATTATCTTATAAAATAATTAATTCCTTGCTAGATCCAGTTAAAACAAGCGGTTTATCGTCATTGATTACTATCATATCCTCGATCCTTATTCCCCCAAGACCTTTAAGGTAAATTCCCGGTTCTATTGTAGTTACCATTCCGTTATTGACCACTTCAGTGCTGTTGGGTGAAAGTTTTGGCCTTTCATGAATATTTAACCCCACCCCGTGTCCCAGGCCATGTCCGAAAAAATCTCCATAACCTGCAAACTTTATAACATCCCTTGATTCATTGTCAATATCCTTACCGGTCCTGCCTGCACATGCTTTCTCCAGCCCTATTAATTGGGCTTCAAGTACAATGTTATATATTTTTTCCAGTTCTTCATGCGGTTTTCCTAAAAAAACTGTTCGAGTCATATCAGAACAGTATCCTTTATATATTGCTCCATAATCAAGAGTAATTGCATCACCTTTTTCAAGCTTTTTCTCCGAAGCAACTCCATGAGGTAGTGCCGACCTTTCACCGGAGGCAACTATTGTCTGAAAAGATGCTCCCTCTGCCCCCTTCTTCTTCATAAAATACTCCAGTTCTGCGGCAATCTCTATTTCACTCACATCTGGTTTTAAAAATGGCAGGATATAACTAAAAGCTTTATCCGCAATTCTCGCAGCCCTCCTTATTGTATCTATTTCGTCCTCGTCCTTTATCATCCTCAGTTCTTCGATTATGCCTTTCAGAGGAACCAGCTCCACTGTTTCCAGTTTTTCAACGAACCTGAGGTATGTATCAAATGTCATATGATTGTCTTCAAAGCCAAGATTTCTCACGCCGCTTTCATTTATAATATCGTTAATTACCGGCATGATATCTCCCTTGTATTGAACTATATTATACAAAGGTGCCTGCAGTGACGCTTGCTGCACATACCTGAAATCTGTCAAAAGAAATGCTTCATTATGTGTAATCAAAAGATTTGCAGATGTTCCCGTAAATCCTGAAAGATAGGTATAATTCTCTTTTTGTAATACCAGTGCAGCGTCACATCCTGTTTGCCGCAGCCTATACCTGAAATTATCCATCCTTTTTCTGATTAACTGTCCACTATGTTGCTGCATATAAATACCCCGTTCATTTTTTAAAATACTCTGTAATTACTGCTATTAAAGCAACTATGTAGCTATTATACCCAAAGCCGCTGATTTGACCTTTGCAAACCGGGGCAATTACTGACTTGCACCTAAAGTCCTCCCGGCTATAGATATTTGATAGGTGGACTTCTACAGCAGGAATATCGACAGCTTTTATTGCATCTCTTATTGCATAACTGTAGTGGGTATATGCGCCAGCATTAATTATTATTGCATCATACTTGCCTTTAGCTTCATGTATTGTATCAATAATTACACCTTCATGGTTAGATTGCACAAATCCTACCTCAATTCCAAGCTTATCGGCTTCATCTAAAAGCATTTTATTTATTTCCTCAAGTGTTTTTTCTCCGTAAATATTTTTTTCCCTGGCGCCCAGCAAATTTAGATTCGGTCCGTTAATAACCAGAACTTTATTCAAGATTGTTTCAACCCCTTTACCCTCTCATAAATCTTTTTCATTTTCAATGCATCTTCAGCCATATTATTCCTAGACTCACAGATTATTACCGGTTCCATCCTTTTCTTCCAAAACACCTCTGCAAGAAATTCAAACTCTGGCCCATATTTGGTATCATCCATAGACCAGTGCTTTTTCTCTCCACCCTTTGTATATTCCACCCTGCTAAAATGGCAGTGGATACTCCTTAGTCTCTCTTCCCCTAATGCATTCTCAATTATACTAATTACCTTTTCAAAATCACTGACAGTGTTCAATGAACCCATTCCCCTTGCATGCAGGTGTGCAAAATCTATCGTAGGGATAAGTCTTTCATCTATTTTACACATCTCCAGAATTTCCTCAAGTGTACCTAACTGATTAATTTTACCAAGTACCTCAGGACATATAGAGATATCCGAAAAGCCTTTTTCATCAGCTTCAAAAATAACTTCCCTTAAAACTGACATGGCATTATTAAGCGCATCCTTCCGGTTTACCCCTGTGCATGAGCCGGTATGTACAATCATTCTTCTGGCACCCATCCATCTCGCTACAAGCATGGTTTTTAGTATATACTGCTTTGAATTAAACCTTTTTTCCTTTTCCTGGCTAGCCATATTGATATAATATGGAGCATGGATGCTCAGGAACACATCGTTTTCAGCAGCCTTCTCTCCAAGCTGTCGGGCAGTTTGTTCACCTATCTTTATACCTTTGCTGCATTGGTATTCATAAGCGTTTAATCCCATTTTTGCAAGCCATTCAGGCATTTGAACCGATGACTTGTACCCTTGCTCATAAAAGCTGTCCGAATTTCCCGATGGGCCGAATCTTATCATTCTTTTTCTCCTCTAATCATGCCTGGGACTCCTCTTAACTAAAACCGCCGCCTTTGTTATGGCTGCAATTACATCTACTTCAAACTGCCACTTAAGTGAGTTTAATTTTGAGTATAACTCACCTTTTTCAGTCACAATGTATTTGGGCGGCAAATCATTAAGGGCAATTGCTGCAATATCCATAAAACACTTTTCACAGGTACATACATTAATATCCTCAAGCACTTCCTTCATAGCATTGAATACTATTTCCTCCATATAATTCTTAATCTGCGGCATGTCTTTTCCCCCTTAAATATTTATAGTTATATCTTAAAACTATCCAAGTACCATCCCAGTATATTTTCTCCCCACATTATTGCTATTAATGTACCCAACACAATAAATGGTCCAAAAGGGATTGTATCTCTTCTCCCTTTGACCTTTGCAGCAACAAGGATTATCCCTGATACCCCTCCTGTTATTATTGATAAAAGCAAGGCTATTATACACATTTTCCAGCCCAAGAACAACCCAATAGGTGCAAAAATTTTTACATCGCCCATTCCCATTGCATCATCTGAACCGTAGAGCAAAAAACCTGCCGAGGCTACCATGAAAAGGAAACCACACCCTGGCAGTATCCCAAGCAATGGTGCCCACCACCGAGCATCAGAATATATTTTCAAGGGCTCAAAAATGTTGTATGCTATTACTGGAACTGAGCCTATTAGTCCCGCAGCTACAAGCTCATTAGGTATTATTTTGTGTCTCAGGTCAATAAAGAATACTGCTATAAGTATAGCCATCAGGTATGCCATTGCAATAAAGTCCATTGACAATCCGTACTTAATAAACAGGAGCAAAAAAACAGCGGCTGTAACTATTTCAACCAGCACATACCTTGGAGATATGTCAACTTTGCAATACCTACATTTTCCTCTAAGGAGCAAATAGCTGAAGACAGGTATAAGGTCTGCTGCTTTTAGTTTCTTGCCACATTTAATACAATGTGAAGAAGGTTTAATAATAGATTCACCTTCAGGTATACGATATATGCAGACATTGAGAAAAGACCCGGTTATTAGTCCAAAAGCAATTACAAATAAATGATTCAACAGCATTAACCATATCAATCCTATTTACATATTTTATTAAGTATTCTATAAAAATCAGGAAAATCCTTTAACACATCATTTTTTTAAAAAACATTTATAGATTTCATCAATCAATCCATCCGGAACTGCCTTGCCTGTCCATATCTCATATGAACCTGCTGCCTGGTACAACAGCATACCAAGACCATTAACTGACTTGCAGCCTTCTTTTTCAGCAGCCATCAACAGCCTGGTTTTGGGAGGATTATAAATGACATCATACACTATCTGCTTCTTCAAGAACCTGGCCTGATTACCCAAAGGGTCTTGTTCAATATTTGGATACATACCAGCAGAAGTCGTATTAATGATCACTTCATATTCCTTTATTAGTCCTTTGTTTAAAAACACACTAAGTTCAAAAGGCGTAGCTACAGGAACAATGTTGTTATTTATTATTCCGGCAAGTTGCTCAGCTCTTGATATTGTACGGTTTACAATTGCAACTTCTTTTGCGCCCTCAGTCGCAACCCTCACGGCAACAGCTCTTGCTGCGCCTCCGGCACCAATAATTGCAATCCTTTTTCCATTGAAGCCTGTACCTGTTTCACTTTTAAATGAGCGGGAAAAACCTTCGCCATCAGTATTATAGCCATACAGCTTTCCATCTGCAAATTTTACTGTATTTACAGCCCCCATCAGGGAAGCTTCATCGGAGATATAATCAAGCAGTTTTATAATGAGATTTTTATACGGGACTGTTACATTTACCCCGGTTATATTAGCTGCCTTAAGGCCCGAAATAAGACTGCCCAAGTCTTTGTCCTCTACTTTAAAAGGTACATAGACTAAATCAACTCCCATATAATAGCTGATAGTGTTATGAATCTGGGGAGAAATAGTATGTTCCAAAGGGTTTCCTATAATACCGGTTATTCTGGTTTTTCCCGTTACATTTTTCACCATTTCAATCATTATTATTAGCCTTCCTGCTTATATTTCTTGCGGTATTGATAGAGTATGTATTTTTCAGGGAGTCTCTTAAGCCTCACAAAAAAGAACTCATTTAAATTTATGGGATTAACCAGTATGGTAAACATACCGACCCTGTTCCCACCATATATATCTGTAAAAATCTGATCACCAATCATGGCAGTTTCTTCTGGTTTAACATCCATCAACCTGACTGCTTTTTTAAAGGCTTTTACACCAGGTTTTCTCGCCCTGTGAATAGCAAACAGCTTTAATTTTTCGTTAAATTTTATTACACGTTTCTTGGAGGCATTTGATACAATACATACTTCAAATCCCTCTTCTTTTACTCTCTCTATCCACTTAACAGCGTTTTCGTCTGCCTCCTTCACATGTTCCGGTACCAAGGTATTATCAATATCCAGAACCAAGCCTTTTATTTTGTTTTCCTTCAAAAAATCCAAATCAATATCCTGTACCTTGTCCACTAACAGACGCGGGAAAAATTCCTCCAGCATCGGTGTCCTCCCTTCCGGTAAACAGACGCCTGTTACCTATTCTCATGTCTATTTGTATACTAACCAATAATAACAAATATACTAATTTATATCAATATTGCCTATTTTTTTGGTTGTTTTACTGTAATCCCGTCATTAGATTTTTCATCGGGAGAAAATATTCTTCTTGAGGGAAGGGCAATTTCCAATCCCAGCTCCCTGATTATCTCTATAATCTTCAGATTCACATCCTCCTGCACTTCAAGGAACTCCTTCCACACAGTCGTTATCGTGAACATATAAATAAATATATCAAGGGAGTTTTCACCAAAGCGTTCAAAGTATACAAAAATTGTCTCAGGATGAATACCTGGATGGTTCTCAAGCATATTACGAAACCTTTTAACACATTCTTTCATTTGTTCGTTTGTTGTATTGTAAGTCACACCAAGCCTGAAATTAATCCTTCTTTTACCCATCCTTGACCAATTGGTAATAGGGTCTTTACTCATAGTCGAATTGGGTATTGTTACAAGAGCCTGCGCAAAAGTACGTACCTTTGTACTCCTGAATCCTATTTCTTCAACAGTACCCTCAACATGAGGAGTCATAATCCAGTCCCCTATACCAAACGGCTTGTCCAGCATTATGGTTACACTTCCGAAAAGGTTGGCAGCAGTATCTTGAGCCGCAAGGGCAAAAGCCAGGCCACCCAAGCCCAGGCCTGTAAGAATTCCTGCAATATCCTTTACCCATATCTGCAATATGGTTATACTCCCGATAATCAATATGATTATTTTGATAGCATTCCCAATAAATGCCGACAGTGAATCATCAAGTTTGGAGCCCGACCTTTCCACTAAACGCCTCAGGAATACAGTCAGCAATTCGGCTGCCCTGTAGCCTGCCCAGAACAATGACAGCATTATTAAAGTCTTTAGTGTTTTGTCCAAAAATACACCCACTTTAATAGATAGTTCCGGTCCCAGCGGAAGCGTCTTTACCGCAATAAAAATTCCTATTACCATTAGTGCAAAGCGTGCAGGTTTTTCAATTACACTTAATAACTGGTCATCAAAATCGGTCTTTGTCTTTTTAGTTGCTTTTTTCAGCAGTTTTATAATAACATTAATAAAAAAACGTCTCAAAAGAATGGCTATTATTAAAATACCCAAGGCAATTGCAATTCTAACCAGAATTTCGTAACGATAGTAAAACATTCTCATTAAACTGAAAATATCCCAAAAACTCATTTACAGCCTCCTATTACATACTTGTTTAATTCTTATTTCTACATGTATATAAAATATCCTTCAATTTATTTTGGCCTCTTTTTTAATCCTGTCTGCAATCTCTATGTGTTCCTGGTTTCCAAGTATCTGTTCAGCATTAGCTCCTTTATCTTTTGAGCTAAGTATACTTCTTCTTTGCTTAACTGTCAGAATCCTCCTTACCGATTCATCCAGCCTTTCTTCGGATATCTCTCCCTGCCTCACTGCTTCCAACAGAGCATTGTATGCTTCGCTCAGTGATGCCGGCATCAATAGAATATCTGCACCTGCCTTGAAGGCTTTTACAGAAGCTTCCCCGGAAGACCAATACTTGCTTATCGCACCCATTTCTAGAGCATCAGTTATTATAATCCCTTTAAAATTAAGTTCATCCCGCAGTATTCCAGTCAGTATCTCTTCGGACATAGTTGCAGGAATGTTGTTGCCTGTAATTTTTGGCACCTGGATATGCGCAGTCATTATCCCATCAACCTCTGCTTCTATACCCTTTTTAAAAGGCACAAATTCCACAGTCTCAAGCCTGTCCTTCCCATGTTCAACCACGACCTCTCCAGTATGGGTATCAAAAGATGTATCACCATGGCCTGGAAAGTGTTTTAAAACCGCACTTACGTTCTGATCCTGAATCCCTTTCACCATTGCCTCCACCATCAGTGCAACAGTATCAGGATCGGATCCAAATGACCTATCTCCTATTACTGGGTTTTCAGGATTTGTATTTACATCAGCTACAGGTGCAAAATCAATATTAAATCCCAGTGCCCCTATTTCCCTCCCTATAATTCTCCCCACTTCATATGCCAACTGAGGATTCTGTGTCCTGCCTACAGCCATGTTCCCGGGAAGCTTTGTCGCATGCATGCTGTCACTGGAATTCAGCCTGCTTACAATGCCTCCTTCTTCATCTACTGCTATAAACAAAGGTATTTTACTGCTCATCTGCATATCTTTTATAAGGTTTGCTGTTTGTTGAATTGTATGGATATTCTCTGAAAAAAGCACTACCCCTCCCAAACAGTAATCAGATATTACCTTTCTGGCATTGTTATCCAACTCCTGCATGGGTTTATCTGAGGAGTTGGATCTGAAAGCAGTTATAAAAACCTGTCCTACTTTTTCTTCAAGCGTCATTTGTGACAAAATGCCTTCTATTGGGTTTTGACTATCGGTGTCTTCATGCCTGGGTAAAGAATCCATATTTGTTTCGGTGTTTTTCTGTTTGCTGCTTACGTCTCCTTCCGCTTTTTCTGGTTCTTTATATTCACTGCAGGCACAGTTAAAAAAAACCAACATTATCAGCATTATTATTAATATGTATTCTTTCATTACTTATCTTCCTAACTTTTTATTTAATACTTTGAATATTATAGTATAAAATAACAACAAGTAACAAGGGAGATTGTCTTTATTCGTTTTTATTTGTAATTTCTTATAGTAATAATATTTTTTTATTTAAACACAGGCATATTATGGGTAGAATATAATGTAAATCCAAATACTTAATTATGCGGGGTGAACTTTTGTTATGAAATATGGTCTAGGAATCGATACAGGGGGCACATATACTGATGCAGTAATATTTGATTTTGAAACTAAAGCAATAATAAGCAGTGCAAAATCAGTAACCATAAAAGAAGATTTGACATTAGGAATCAATAACGCATTACAGCAGCTACCAGTGGACAAGCTCAGCGAAGTAATGCTTGTGTCACTGTCCACTACACTTGCAACCAATGCCTGTGTTGAAGGAAAAGGCAGCAGGGCTGTACTTATACTTATTGGCTGCGACAGGGATATTGTGGAAGAATACGGAGTAAAATATGGACTGCCTGATTCTGACAGAATAATATTCCTTGACGGCGGACATGACCAGGAAGGGCATGTAAAGAATGAACCCGATTGGAATTACTTGAAAAGAAGGATTTCAGAATTTGAAAAAACGGCTGATGCTTTTGCCGTAGTTGAATTATGGGGAATCAGGAATATAGATTATGAAAGGAAATCCAAGGATTTTATATCCGAATGGACCGGAAAACCAGTTGTATGTGGCCATGATCTTACAGACGAAGTAAACTCATTGAAAAGGGCTGCCAGCGCTCTTCTTAATGCGCAACTTATTCCTCTTGTAAATGACTTCATTAATTCAGTCAAATCAAGTCTTTCATATTTTAAAATCAATGCCCCGCTTGTCATTGTGAGAGGAGACGGAAGCCTCATGTCTGAAGAATTTGCCCGGGAAAAACCTGTCGAAACTTTGTTGTCCGGGCCTGCTGCAAGTGTGTCAGGAGGAATAAACCTTAGTAAACGGAAAAATTGTGTTGTTGTGGATATGGGCGGAACAACCACAGATCTAGCATTAGTCAGGGACGGAATCCCCATATTGGCATATGAGGGAGTAAAAGTAGGCGACTGGAGAACCGGAACAAAATCAATTTATATAAATACTTTTGGCTTGGGCGGAGACAGCCTTATAAGGCATAATAAAGAAAACAAGCTGCTGGTTGGCCCTTTCAGGGCTGCACCATTATCATGGCTGGCTGATAAGTGCCCTGAAATCATAAAAACAATTAAGGAATTAAAACTGCAAAAGAAAAGGCATACCGTTTCACTTTGTGAGTTCTTTTATTTGATAAAGGATATAACCAATGATTCGTATTACAATGATGAAGAAAAAGAAGTGGTCAAAATGCTTAAAGATAGCCCTAAAAGTATACTTGAGCTTTCAGAATCAACTGGTATTTCTATATACGGCAACAGGTTTCAGCGTTTAGAAAAACATGGAATTATTATGAGAAGTGGACTTACACCAACCGACATCATGCACCTTACCGGCGACTTCTCCGGCTGGAACAGGGATGCGGCTCAATTAGGAGCGGAAATTATGGCCTTCCAGCTTAATATCACCCTGGACGAACTGAATAAAAGGGTTTACCATTTAGTCAAAAGAAAACTATACTATAATATTGTTAAAATGCTTCTTGAGAATGAAAATGAGGAATTATTCAAAGGTATAGATATAGATAGTTTCCATGATCTCATTATGATGGGCTATAGAAAACCGTATTATGAAGGTATACCTGATAAATCGTCAAAAAATAAGGGTTATATAGAATCAGTTTTTAATACAGGACTTTCCCTTATAGGGATTGGTGCACCTATTCATATATATCTTCCTGATGTAGCAAAATCACTCAATGCTGAGTGTATTATATCTGAAAAAGCCTCCGTTGCTAATGCTGTTGGAGCTATAACTGGAAACATAACCGTGGAAGAAAAAGTTATTATTCGCCCAAACTACCAGGCAGGCACAAAAGAAGTGTTTATGTGCTATTCGTCCGTAAGCAGGGCTAAGTTTGAGGATTATCATGATGCCATAAGCTGGGCGGAATCAGAAGCTACTAAACTTGCCAGAGAAAATGCTATCGCAAGGGGTGCCGGTGAAGTCAATGTAGTTACCAGTATTGACAGGAATGAAGCTGCGCTGTCAGGTTATTTTATTGACGCCGATATTGAAAACCAGTTCCCCGAAGAAATGAAAGCCAATGATTATGAAATTAATGATATGCCTGGAAGTGATACATTTTTAATAGAAGTAACTATTACTGCCCGTGCAATAGGATCATTAAAATGGTTGTAAACAACTTAGAGCCTCCACAAAGGAGGCTCTAAGTTGTTTTATATGCCAGCTTTTATAATTGCACTACCGTATTTTTCTGCTGTTTCAGTAAGCAGTTTTCTATTTTCGCCAGATGAAGCCTTTATAATCACGCCTGCTCTGCCATTATAAGCATTCAAAGCATAATCAAGGGCATCAGGGTACTTAGTTTCAATAACCAGCGGCTGCTTGACATAGGCTTGTACATTTTTTACTAGCTCCCCAAGAATTCTACTATCCTTCATGGCCGTATCAATATTAATATATATTAAATCAAATTCCTCACCCTGGAGATTCATTGCCATATCTGCAATACATTCTGTATCATCCCCATTCAATGCCTCAATAAGGTTGCTGTCTTTATCAGAGTTTATTTCGCCAATATTAGCATCGGGAAAATTGCTTATATCATAACAACTTACAGTGGAGGTTATAAGAGCATTTCCCCTATATTCAGGTAAACAAGGCACTTCCATTCCTTCAACCCTTTCTCTTAAAGCTTTAATATAGTCGGGCGTAGTACCGCAACAACCTCCAATCAGCCTTGCACCATGCCTAGCAAACTCTTGGGCAAGTTTTGTAAAGTTTTCCACTGTTTCTTTATATACAATACTGCCGCCAACGGCTTCCGGTATTCCTGCATTAGGCTTAACGCTCAGACATATTCCTCCCGCTTCGTGCATCTTTTTAATAACCCCCAGCATATGATCCGGCCCGAAAGAACAGTTTGCGCCAATCATTTCTGCCCCTAATGCTTTCATTACAACAGCCGCCGTAAATGGATCAGTTCCCATTAATGTCCTCCCATTTGATTCAAAAGCAAAGGAGCAGATAACAGGAATGTCTGAAACCTCTTTGGCAGCAAAAAATGCTGCTCTCATTTCTGCAAGATCAGAGAAAGTCTCAAAATTTATTATGTCTACCCCACCGTCAACAAGAGCTGTTACCTGCTCTTTGTATATTTCATATGCCTTTTTGAAAGTAAGTTCACCCAGCGGTTCAAGGAGCTCTCCCATTGGACCTACGGAAGCAGCGACAAAGCCATTATCCCCCATTACCTCCTTCGCAAGTACGGCACCCTGGTAATTCAATTCATATACCATGCTGCCCAGTGAATACTTTTCCAATTGCACCCTGTTACCCTGAAAAGTATTTGTCTGAATTACATCACAGCCTGCATCCTTGTATGCCATATAGATTTCCTTTATTTTAACTGCTTGTTTTATATTCCATAATTCAGGGCAGTCTCCCCCCGCAAGCCCCATTTTTTGAAGCAAATAACCCTTAGAACCGTCATAAACTAAAATCCTTTTTTCAACTTCTTTAATAAACCTATTCATTTAGTTTCCTTTCATATAAATTCTCAACCAATCCTTAAACCTGGAACATGCAAAGTATAATCCTCTTTCAGGTTTACTATCCTGTTAAATCTCACCTCATAGTCTATCCTGTCACCATCTGGAAAGTATATACATGCAAAGCCCACCATTTCTTCCCTGTCCTTTTCAACTTTAAGTTTAAAACAACTATCATCTACTACTTTGAATATGCTTGAGTAGTAGAATTTTTGATTGTACTCCCTCACTATTTCAAACAGCCTTTTTTCAAAAGATCTGGCTTTCCTAGCCATATTGCCTCCTGATTTAACTATAGTTGATTTGCTAAAAATATTTTACCATAAAAATACATATTGTGTAAAAGAAAGATTTTTTTATAAACTTTTATGCAGTTTCAATTGAAGCATCATCCCGGAGCCCATATTCTTCAATTGCTGCCTCCCTTAACCTGTATTTTTGTATTTTGCCACTCGCAGTCAATGGAAAGCTTTCTACGAATTTAACATATTTTGGTGTCTTATGCCTTGCCATGTTTGCTTTTACAAATTCCTTAACCTCTTCTTCAGTTATGGTATGGTCTTCCTTCAATATTATACAAGCCATAATCTCTTCACCGTATTGCTTGCTGGGTACGCCTATTACTTGCACATCCTTTACTGCCGGATGAGTATACAAAAACTCCTCAATTTCCTTTGGATAAATGTTTTCGCCGCCTCTGATTATCATGTCTTTAATTCTTCCAGTTATTTTGAAATACCCATCCTTGTCCATTGTTGCAAGATCGCCTGTGTGAAGCCATCCGTCTTCATCAATAACCTGCGATGTTGCCTCAGCCATTTTATAGTATCCTTTCATCACATTGTATCCTTTGACTATGAATTCTCCCGGCACTCCATGTGGCAACTCTTTTTTCGTTTCAGGATCCACAATCTTTGCTTCCATAAAAGGAAGTGCCTTTCCAACTGTTGATACCCTTACTTCTATGCTGTCATCAACACTGGTCTGAGCACAAACCGGAGAAGCTTCAGTCAGTCCATAGGCAATAGTAATCTCACTGGCTCCCATTATATCCACTACCTGTTTCATAACCTTTATAGGGCAAGGTGATCCGGCCATAATTCCGGTTCTTAATTTGGAAAACTTAAACTTTTTAAAATCAGGATGTTCAAGCATTGCGATAAACATGGTAGGAACTCCGTGAATACCTGTACACTCTTCTTTTTCAATTGCTTCTAAAACCTTCAATGGGCTAAAGTATTCTACAGGAACAATAGTCGTTCCGTGAGTTACGCAGGCCATCACACCAAGAACACAACCAAAGCAGTGGAAGAGAGGCACAGGTAAACACAATTTATCTTTGTGTGTCAAGTTCATGCGGTCGCCGATAGATTTCCCGTTATTGACAATATTATAGTGTGTAAGCATAACACCTTTGGGAAACCCCGTGGTTCCCGAAGTGTATTGCATGTTTATTACATCATGAATATCAAGGCTCTTCTGCCTAGCTTCAAGTTCTTCATCCGTTACCTGTTCAGCAAGCTTATACAAGTCATTCCAGTTAAACATCCCCGGATATTCCCTGTCACCAATATATATTACATTTTTTAAATATGGAAGGGAACGGGAGTTCAACTTGCCAGGAGCACTATGCTTCAGCTCGGGACATAATTCATTCAATATGCTTACGTAGTTTGAATCCTTAAATCCTTCAATCAATATCAAAGTATTAGAATCTGATTGCCTTAAAAGGTATTCTAACTCAAATTTCTTGTAGTTGGTGTTTACTGTCACAAGCACCGCACCTATTTTAGCTGTGGCAAACTGTGTAATTATCCACTCAGGGTAGTTTGTGGCCCAAATCGCCACATGATCACCCTTTTTAATGCCCATTGCCATAAAACCTTTTGCAGCAATATTGCACAGATCCCTGAACTCCAAATATGTTTTTCTGAAAGGCCTGTCTGTATACAATACTGCATCGTGGCCAGGATACCTTTCTGCTATTTGATCCAGCAAATCACCGGCCGTTATCTCCATCAACTTATCCATTAAAACCCCTCCAACATAATTTTTCCTAAAAATATAAAAACCTTTCTGTCTTTGTTTAGAGACGAAAGGCCTATTCCGCGGTACCACCCTATTTGATACAGAAATTCTGTATCCTCTTAATGCCTTATAACGTCAGGCGCCGTTAAAATCTACTACCGGGTTCTCCGGCTTCAATCCAAAACTCCGGGGCGAGTTTCAACTGGGCAAACACCGCCTCACACCAACCGACAGCTCTCTTCAGACTTACCTTCATCTACTACTCCCCATCATCGCCGTTAAAACTATGTTCTATATTATATACACTATTATAAACATTTATAAATATATTACTATGTAACTACAAGGGGTGTCAACATAATATTTTCTAAAGTTATTTATTGCCTTTATATTAATCAAGCTTATCAGAAGAAGTACACTATAAAAATAAAAGCAAGTATATCATTATACTTACCCTTAGAACTATTATATGAAACTTCAGTAAGTTTTACGCTTTAACTCTTTATATTATGTTTAAAAGCATATATTGCTGCCTGAGTCCTGTCTGACACATTTAGCTTCTTGAATATGTTAGAAACATGATTTTTCACAGTCTTTTCGCTTATATATAACTGCCTGGCAATTTCTTTATTAATCATGCCCTCTGCAATAAGCTCAAGAACCTCAATCTCCCTGGATGTAAGATTGTTCTCAAGCTGTCTGTCCTTTTCATGCAGAGTAACTCTATTAAATTCTTTTACAAGTGCTTTGGTCATATTAGGTTGGATATATGATTCACCGCTGTTCACACTTCTTATGGCATCAATTAACACCGATGGTTCCGCATCTTTCAACACATACCCTTCTGCTCCCATTTGCAGGGTTTTGAACAAGTATTCCCTGTCTTCATGTATTGTAAGAACTATAATCCTGGCACTAATTCTTTCCTGTCTAAGCTCTTTTATTGCCTGAAGACCATTTGTTCCCGGCATATTAATATCCATTAGAATTATATTAGGCTTTTTTTCTTTTGCCAGCCTAACAGCTTCGTCCCCATTAGAAGCCTGGGCAACTACAGCTATATCATCTTCCAACTCGAGTATTTGTTTCAGTCCCTGTCTGAACATTGAATGGTCATCAGCAATTAAGACACTTATCTTATCCATTTAAACCCACCTCTTCCTGCATTAAAGGTATTGTAATATTTATACGAGTTCCCCTGTTAATCTCTGAATTAATTCTCAACTCACCACTTAGCAGTTCTATCCTCTCTCTCATGCTTACCAGTCCAAAGCCACTGTTTATATCTTGGTTTCTTACCTTTAAGTCATCAACATTAAACCCCTTGCCGTCATCATAAATATAAACTTTGATATTCTTGTCAAGAAACTCCAGATTCACAATAACATTTTGCGCCTGGGCATGTTTATTTACATTGCTTATTGCCTCTTGGACAATCCTGAATATTGTCAATGAAATCTCTGGCTTAGTATCAACATATGTTCCCCTTGTCTTAAATGAAACAGCAATGCCCGTTTCTTCCTGAAAGGTCATTACAAACCTCTGCAGGGTCGGAACAAGTCCCAAATCATCCAAGGACATAGGCCTTAGATTATAAATTATCTTTCTTATATCCTGCAGGCATTCCCTAACAATCCTTTTCAGATTTTTTAATTCAGTCCTTACTTTCTCAATATCAACATCAACAAGCCTTTCACATATCTCTGCTTTTAATACAACATTGGACATTGATTGAGCAGGTCCATCATGAATATCTCTGGCAACACGCTGTCTTTCTTCTTCCTGAGCCCTAATAATCCTCAGTCCCAACAATTGACGTTGCTGCATGCTTTCCAGTTGGACACTTATCTCCTGAAGATCTCCTGTCAGGTAACCCAGCGCTATACCTACATGGGCAATGAGATTATCGGCTTTTTCAACAGTTTTATACGCGTCCTTCAACCTCACTTCAAGCTCATTTCTTCGCCTAATAAGGTTTTGCTCCTGTTCACGTCTCACTGCAAGCTTTACACGTAAGTTATCGGCTCTTTCATACGCTTCCTTTAGTTCTTCCTGAGAGTATTTACTAAAATTCTTATTAACAAGAGCCAACCTGGCTTTGCTTTCAGCAAGCTGTTTCTCAAGCACTTCAACAGTACCTATAAGGTCAACTACCTGGATTTTCAGACTTGCAAGCTCTTCTTCAAGACGTTTGCATTCTTTTCTTGCACCTTCTGCTATATCATAAATTTCATTACGGCTACTATTAATAGCCTCAATTGTCTTTTTAATTATTTTATCAAGTTTTACTACATTAATCTTATGGTTTACCAAAACAAACAACCTCTTACTCTGCATTTTATGGGCTTTAGAATATGAATTATATTCTACATGCAATCTTAGAATTCCTCTGTAATATTATACCATAAGCATTAATTATGAAAATAATTGAATATATTCTCAAAAATGGTTCAGAGAATTTTTACAAATGATTTTTTTTTACAGTTGACAACAGGCAGTTTTGCTCTTATAATATAAAAGTGTTGTAAGCCATGCGCCATTAGCTCAGCTGGTAGAGCACCTGACTCTTAATCAGGGCGTCCGGGGTTCGAGTCCCCGATGGCGTACCAGGTAAAAACTTTGAAAGCCGCCTACCATAGCGGCTTTGTTGTTTCTATAGTAAGTTCCTTATTTTTTCAATAGACTTTCTATCCTTGTGTAGTATCTCACCTGCAATATCCCTTGATCTTTCGTCCAATTCGCCCCTCAGGACTTTTTCAGCCATATTAACTCCTCGAGTCTCGCCTTCTATTGCTTTCTCTATTATTTCAGTTGAATCTACGTACAAGCCTAAATCCATATTTAGTTTGATATCTCCCATTTTGCCCTTCATACCAAGGTTTTCATTTGGACGTCCACCAATATCCTGAATGTAGCCCGCTAATTTATCAATATTTTCTCTATGCTGTTTCTGCACTTCTTTAAAAGCTTGCTTTACATTCTCATCTTCTAACTTAGATATAAAGTTATTGAAACTCTCGACCGCCATATATTCTCCCTGTAAAAGCTGGTTAAGTGATTCTATTGTATTTGTATTGGGCACTTTGTTTAGCCTCCTTAGTATTAATTTATATTGTTTGTTTTATTTTTTCACAAAAACATAAAGTAATACATCTAATCAAATATGCCAAAACAGTGCGTTATTCCCATTTAACTATTATAGTGCTTCAGATGCAGCCTGTGCCATAATACGATTCCCTTCAAGCGTAGGATGCAGCCCGTCTGTATAGTACTCGGCCAGTACCATGTTTGACTCAAAATTAAAAAACAGCTTATAAAAATCAATCACCTGGCACTTGAAATTCGTACTGAATTCAAATATCCATTCCCTGTATTCCCTTATCTTATTATTTACTTCATTTAAATTATTAACAAAAGGCCAATAAACTCTTGCCATGTCTGTACATACAGGAACAGGTACCCCTATAACCGGCCTTACACTATAGTGATATGAGTGATACACCAGTGTGGCCATATTAGACTTGACCACATTTAATGGAACTTCATTAATAAAATCATTGGTTCCGGCTGTAATGACCACCTGTGAAGCCCTTTCTTCAACAACATCCCTGTAAAACCGGCTAAGAACCCCTTGAGTTGTATCTCCAAGAATTCCCTTGTTTATTACCTCAGTATTCCTCATTACAGCGACCATCAAAGGCCATGAATTATTCCTGCTAATTTTATATCCGTGAGTAAGACTGTCCCCTATACATACCAGCTTCAAATATATACTACCTCCCGTCAATTGGCACTACGCTATCCCTGTAACCTCATATCCTGCTTCATCCACTGCAGCCTTAATATCTTCATTATCTAAACCATTTTCGCTTTCTATTTCCGCATAATTATCCTTGAGATTAACCTTTACCGACTTTATCCCCGATACTTCTTTTAGTGCCTGTTCAACACGTCTGGCACAGTGTTCACAAGACATACCCTCAATAAAAACTTTTCTTGTCATCTTTATCATCCCTTCTTATTTAGCGTATAGGTCTAAATCTTTTAAGCCTCAAAGCATTTGTCAAAACTGAAACTGAGCTGAATGCCATAGCTCCTGCCGCAATAACCGGATTCAGCCGCGGACCTCCGAATAAATATAGTACCCCTGCTGCCACAGGTATTCCTGCAGTATTGTAAGCAAAAGCCCAAAAGAGATTCTGTTTTATATTTCTTATTGTCTTTTTACTTAGCTGTATGGCTGTCGGAACATCCATAAGGTCACTTTTCATAAGCACTATGTCGGCTGATTCCATAGCCACATCCGTCCCTGACCCGATAGCTATACCAATATCTGCCTGGGCAAGTGCGGGGGCATCATTAATGCCATCACCCACCATGGCTACCTTCATCCCCTCCTCCTGGAGCTTCTTAACCTCATTAGCCTTATCCTGGGGAAGGACTTCAGCCATAACCCTGTCTATACCAACCTGTTTTGCTATTGCTTCTGCAGTCCTCCTGTTGTCTCCTGTTATCATTGCAACCTTTATTCCCATACTGTGAAGTATATCAACAGCCCTCTTGCTGCTTTCCTTCACTACATCTGCCACTGCTATTATACCAACAAGCCTGTTTTCAATGGCAATAAACATGGGCGTCTTCCCCTCTTCCGCCAGCCTGTCGGATTCTTTCTGGAGGGTGATTTCTATTTGCCTGTCATCCATCAACTTTTTATTACCCAGAAGCACTTTTTTTCCCTGTATTTCTACCTCAATTCCATTCCCTAGTATGGCTTCAAATCCATCAACCTTTAAAAACTCAAGATTTTTCTCTTTTGCTTTATTAACAATAGCCTCACCCAGAGGATGTTCAGAACCTTTTTCAGCAGAGCCCGATAATTGTAAGAGTTCGCTTTCTTTCATGCCTCCTGCTGTAATAATGTCTGTAACAACAGGTTTACCTTCTGTAATAGTACCGGTTTTGTCAAATACAACTGTTTGTATTTTATGAGCAGTTTCCAACGCCTCCCCGCCCTTAATAAGCACACCACATTCAGCGCCCTTACCGGTCCCTACCATAATTGCGGTTGGTGTTGCCAGTCCCAGTGCACATGGACATGCAATAACCAGGACCGAAATAAAAATTGTAAGGGAGAAAACTACCGGCTTTCCGGGAAATAAACCATGCCAACCCTGCAATTACTGCTATTGCTATTACAACAGGCACAAAATACCCTGATATAATATCCGCCATCCTGGCAATAGGGCGCCTTTGAAGCCTGTGCATCTTCAACAAGCTTGATTATCTGAGCCAGAGTCGTATCCTTTCCTACTTTGGTAGCCTTAAACTTAATTGTGCCGTTTTTATTTATGCTTGCCCCAATAACCCTGCTTCCCTTGTTTTTTTTCCACCGGAATACTTTCTCCGGTAAGCATGGATTCATCCACAGATGTCCTGCCTTCTGTTACTACACCATCAACAGGGATTTTTTCCCCCGGTTTAACAAGCAATATATCTCCCACCTGAACTTCTTCAATGGGCAAAACCATTTCCTTGCCGTCATGAATAACGGTAGCCAGTTTTGGGTGCAAGTCCCATTAACTTTTTTATTGCCTCGGAAGTTTTACCTTTTGTAACAGCTTCAAGGTATTTACCCATCATAATGAGAGTAATAATAACCCCAGCGCTTTCGAAATACAGTTCGTTTACATATTCAGTATTGCCATTTGCAATATGAACTACCGCATATAATCCATAAAAAAAAAGCCGCACTGGTACCAATTGCGATAAGCGAGTCCATATTGGGTTCACGTTTCAGCAGTCTTCCGAAAACCGACAGTATAAAACTTATACCCTGAAACTACTATAGGTACAGTCAGTATCAGCTGTATTATTCCAAAATTGAGCGGATGCATTTCAGGCATAATGAATTCTGGTATCGGGAGCCCTATCATATGTCCCATTGCAATGTAGAATAGCGGTGCTGCAAATACTAAAGAAACCAGAAATCTTCTCCATAAAGACTTGATTTCCTGTTCCCGACGCTTTCTTTCATAATCTGTCTGATTCCCGGTTTCAACATCCAGCGCTTTATATCCAGCCTTTGCTACAGCATCTTTTATTTCGGAAATCCTTATCTTTGATGAATCATATACAATCCTTGATTTCTCAGTGGCAAAGTTAACACTAACCTCAATAATTCCGTCCAATTTGCCTAAAGAGCGTTCTACAGCTTTAGCACATGATACACATGTCATTCCTGAAATTGGCATATTTATCTCAAGCAAGCTATCCTTCTTTTCCTCATCAACACTAAATCCTGCTTTTTTCACCGCATTCTTTTATTATTTCAATATCCGTACTGTTAGAATCAAACTCCACTGTCAGCTTTTCAGTCGCAAGATTTACATTTGCTGAATTCACGCCTTCAACTCTGCCCACACTTCTTTCTATTGCCTTTGCACATGAAGCACAGCTCATTCCTGTTATGTTCAGTGTTTTTCTTTCCAATACTTACCACCTCAGTTTACCCTGTATTATCTTTTAACCCCTGTCAAATCTTTTATAACTTCACCGGCAGCTATCAATCCCGCAACTGAAGGAACAAATGAAATGCTTCCCGGAACCTGTTTATGTACTGCACTAATTCCACTTGTTTCATTAGAACAAGCATTGCTGCTACCGTCAGAAGGCTTTATATCAGCAGGCTTTACCGGAGTTTCCCTGGAATACACAACTTTCAGTGAATCAACTCCCCTCTTCCTTAGTTCCTTCCGCATTACTTTTGCAAGAGGGCAAACAGATGTAGCATATATATCTGCGATCTCAAACATTGTAGGGTCAAGTTTGTTTCCTGCCCCCATGCAGCTAATAACAGGTATTCCCAATGCTTTTGCCCTTACAACAATATCTATTTTTGCGGTCACAGTATCCACCGCATCAACAATATAATCATAATCATTCCTGATTAGGTCCTGTGAGCTGCCGGGCAAATAAAAAAGCTTATGGGTTTCAACCTCTGCTTTAGGATTGATTTCCTGTATCCTTTTTTTCATTACATCAACCTTGTATTTACCAACAGTTTCACATGTGGCATGAATCTGCCTGTTGATATTTGTAGGACATATGCAGTCATTATCAATAAGTACAAACTTGCCCAGACCGGCTCTTGCCAAAGCCTTCCACAGCAAATGAGCCAACGCCTCCAACTCCAAATACAGCAACCTTACTTCCTTTCAGCCTGGCGAGAGCCTCTTTTCCAATAAGCATTTCAGTCCTGGAAAATGCGTATAACATAATTTCACCTTTCAATTATTCCAATTCGTTAAGATCATAGGGCGTTTCCTGGTATACATAATAGTTTAACCAGTTTGAATAAAGAAGATTCGCATGCCCTCTCCAGGTCACAAGCGGAAATTTTGACGGATTATTATCGGGAAAATAGTTCCTTGGGATATCTATGTCAAGCCCTTTTGCCCTATCCCGGTCATATTCAATCTTTAAAGTCAAAGGATCATATTCTGAATGCCCGGTAACAAATATCTGCCTTCCGTTCTTTGTAGCAAGAATATATATTCCTGACTCTTCAGACTCAGATAGAATCTCCAGCTGGTCAACTTTTTCTATATCTTTCCTTCTGACTTCTGTATACCTGGAATGCGGAACATAAAAAACGTCATCAAACCCCCTGAATAGTTTAACATATTCTCTGTTAATTGTGTGAGGGAACACTCCAAACATTTTCTTTTCAAGAGGATATTTAGGAATCCCATAATGATGATAAAGAGCTGCCTGCGCCGCCCAGCATATATGGAATGTCGAATAAACATTTCTGATACTCCAATCCATAATCTGCTTCAATTCTTCCCAATAGTCAACCTCCTCAAACTCCATATTTTCCAATGGAGCCCCAGTAATTATTAACCCATCAAATCTTTGTTCCTTTATTTCATCAAAGTTCTTATAAAAGGTTGCAAGGTGCTCTTCTGGAGTGTTTTTTGATATATGCATCTTTGGGTGAAGAAGTACAATATCAACCTGTAAAGGTGAATTTCCTATTAATCTGAGCAGCTGCGTTTCAGTAACAATTTTTGTCGGCATCAAATTCAGAATAGCTATTCTCAGTGGGCGTATATCCTGATGGAATGCACGATCCTCTCCCATAACAAATATATTCTCACCTATCAATACTTCTTTTGCAGGTAAACTATCGGGAATCTTTATTGGCATTGTATCATCCTTTCATTACACATTTCTCTAGCTCTTATCTACGTTAATACTATAATCATATATCCTCAAAAAGAACTGTAGATAAGTATCTCTCGCCTGTATCAGGCAATAATACAACAATGGTTTTATCTTTATTCTCAGGCCTTTTTGCAAGCTCTGTTGCAGCAAATGCTGCCGCTCCGGAAGAAATCCCAATAAGAAGTCCTTCAGTTTTCGCCAGACTCCTTGAGGTTTCAAAAGCTTCTTCACTTCTTACATTATATATCTCATCAATTATTGATGTGTTTAAAATGTCAGGCACAAAACCTGCACCTATTCCCTGTATCTTATG
>JBMNNH010000021.1:0-68084 GCA_050953835.1 Acetivibrionales bacterium
TGCCAGAAGTCCGAGAGGTAATCGGGAATTTGTAAGAATACTTCTGTTGCACCGGGATTATCCCCCGATGCTGGTAACGGAAGCTGTTGAAATAGCTATGACATATAATGTATACAGCTATGACGGTGTATTGAACATATTGGGACAGCTACTGGTCTCAGACAGTCCTAAGATAGCTCCTGTCAGCAAGGACAAGCTCCAGGGCATCCCCGAGGTTTTTGTAATACCTCCTGACCTTAACAAATATAGTGTTCTTATGTCAGGAGGTGGACAATAATGCTGGTCAACAAAATGCTTATTGAAACCTACTTGAAAAAACTAAAAATGCCTCAGGTGGCAAAAACCTATGAATCCCTGGCAAGAGAAGCTGCGGACAACAATCTGGATTATGAAGAATACCTGCTGTGTGTACTTGAACAGGAAGTACATCAGAGGGAGAGCAACCGGATCCAGAGAGGAATCCGGCAAGCGGGCTTTCCTGTGATCAAAACGATTGAAAGCTTTGACTTTCTTGCAATACCATCTCTAAGCAAGCCGCGGGTGTTGAAACTCATGCAGGGAGAATATATCCGAAGAAGAGAAAATGTCATTTTGATAGGTAACTCTGGAGTAGGAAAAACCCACATTGCTACTGCGCTCGGTTACGAGGCTTGTCGGCAGGGAATGAAGGTAAAATTCTACACGGCGGCCGGTTTAATAAATGAACTGCTTGCAGCACAGCAGGAATACAGGCTAAATAAGCTTGAAAAGCAGTGGCTGGCACCGCATTTAGTAATTCTTGACGAATTAGGCTATGTGCCATTCAGCAAAGTTGGAGCAGAACTACTCTTCCAGTTTTGTTCCTCCCGGTATGAAAGAGGCAGCCTGATCATAACTACAAACTTAGAATTTCCGAAATGGACGGAGGTGTTAGGCGATGAACAAATGACAGCTGCCTTGCTTGACCGCTTGACCCATAATGCACACATACTGAACATTAATGGCGAAAGCTATAGATTTAAGCAAGCTCTTTCAAAGCAGGCAAAAGCAGACTAATTTTTTATGAATTGGTGGCCTAATTTTAGGCCGGTAAGTGGCCTAAATTTTTATTGACATTTACAGTCGTCCTGCTATGGCTCAGTCTCGTATTCTTGATTATGATGGTCAGTTTGTTACCTTCTATTATGACCGCCATGAAGACAATAAACGTGTTACTGAAAAAATACATGCATTCGATTTTATTAAACGCCTAATTATCCATATTCCTGAAGAACAATTTAAAATGATTAGATACTATGGTCTTTATGCTAAGGAATATGTTCACTCTTCTAAACTTTATCGAATAGAAAGCACAGACCAAGAGACGTTTTAGAAAAAAGCATTCTCACTGGCGTGCACGTCTTCTTCTAGCTTTTGGGGTCGATCCACTTTGTTGTTCTTGTGGACACACAATGGAACTTGTTGAGATCTTCCATTTCAGGTAGAAACCCTTATATTGATAAGTTATCTTCTCCTAGATATAATAATAGTGCTTAGAAACTAATTTGCACTTTATGGAGGTTTGGTTATGAATATTCTTGAGGGTTTTTCTAAAAATGATGATTTGGTAGAATTTATCTGTACCAAGTGTGGATATTCACTTTGGGTTCCTCGTTTCATTGTACAGCAACTAGAAGAAGATAATATGTTTGACGGACTTGATCCATCTGTTCCACCACAACCAGATTGCCAAGTTTGTGACGGTACTATGACCCCAAAATCTTATACTGGTATTCGTGGTGTCCACTACGAATACAAAAAATAATCTAATTTCATTAGGTTTTTTTGTTGTGCCATGATTTCCCATGGCCATTTTTTTGTTTTTGCTAAAAAAGTAGCACTTTCCTAACGAAATAAAAAAGTAGCACTTTCCTAACGAAAAAATAAAAAGATCCGCTTTTTATGCGGATTTTATCGAATAAGTAATAAAAAGTTATAAAGATATATAAGCAAATATTTGGCTATTACGTTTCTGGAAATCGTGTGAACGTTAATAGCGTTCCGAGGGTTCGAATCCCTCTCTCTCCGCCAAAATGAAGGGTTTCAGGGATTTTTGCCTTGAACCCCTTTATTTTTACTATGATTTTTATCAATTGTATCAAAGAAGTTTTTTATATCACCATGTAAAATATGCTTGCTATTTAAATGTAATTCTGCATTTCTTTTTATAGAACAACCCTTTCCGTATGCTTTAGCATGTTCTGATATTGGTAAAAAACAAAATAAATCCATCACTAGCTTCTGCAAGAAAACACTCAAAAGATAATAAATCCATATCAAGTTTTTTCTTAACATCCCATAAATATTCGGCATATATTGATAATACTTCATTTTTTCTATGTCTATTAAAGAATTGCTCTACAGTTTTTCTATACAAGTTAGCAAATCATTGTCTTGGTATGCTTTGTCAATCAATTGTTTTTGCTTATTATATTTTTTTCTGCCTTTCCAATTCCTTCACTATCAGCAAAAACCTCAACTTACTCTTGAAGCATACGTATATCAATAGTTGGCATGCAGAGCTGCTTTAAAAAGGATAAAATGCTCTCTGGTACAGAGCCTGAATTTTTGAAACACTTTGCATGAAGTGCATGTCCCAATTCATAAAAAACTGCTTTAGGTGAAGGTTTCTCTTTATTATTAGCCTTCATATGATAATATGAGAGAAAATGTTAATTAATCATCGCCATATTTTTTATCAGAAAACCGTAAGAATTGACTTTAATGAATCTTGAACTGCATCAAAAGAGACAAAATTAACCAATTCCCAAATAACTCTATCGACACGTTTTCTAAAAAGATCTAATGACAGCCCTTCTATAGTTTTAAAATTTGTTTCTAATAAACTGCGCACCTCTCTATTTAAACGTCCTCGTTCAGGGCCATGTACATTCTCAAACTTCAATTTTTCAATAAGTTCTCCGATCTCCCTAAATTGCAAAACTTTCGTATCATCATGAAAAATATACTCTACAAGAAGCTCAAGCTGATATCCTACAATTGCCCACTGTGCTTTATCCCTGTTTACGATATTTCTAAGATATAGAGCTTGAAAGTCATTCGCCCGCTGCAACAGGGTACTGTCACTTTCAATATTTTTGACCCGGTTTATAAGTAACATCATATATCTGTTTAAATTGCTCATCCGCTCTTTCGTCGGAAACACCAATTGTTGTTGGTCCAAGTGTAGTAAGCTTATCAGCAAATAGACTCTCCAATGCCAGTATATTGAACTCCTTTTCAGTTTCTAAAGCAAATAGTTCCGGCTGCTTAATTTTGTTAATATCATATCTATGATTAGAGAACATAAATTCAATTTTAACTTCCTGTTTTCCTCTTGAAGAAAACAATTCTTTTTCTTCACAAATAACTTGGTACAGTTACAAAGTATGTTTCCAAAGCTTCCAAGCCCAATTTCGGATTCTTGGGTTTGTAAAATCTGAATTTGAAATATCCATGCTCTCCATTAAATTCTGATTCTATTTCGGAAATTACTTTATGTACTTCCTCTCGTGATGCTAAACAGATCATATCAATGTCTATACTTGTCCGTTGAGCAGTTATTGGTACATAAAACTGTGTGGCTGCTCCGCCCTTAAGAAGGATTCTATCATTAAGTTTTTTCTGCAGCTGCAGAAACATTTCCAAGTCCCATATAAATAGCTCAAATTTAGCTATTGAATTGAAGCCTCCATCTACCATACGTCTTTCTATTTCTGTTCTCTTAAAAACATCACGTTCTAATACTAAATTTTCTTGACGTATTCCGTTCATTTTGCCTCCTCAATCTGGTAGCTCATAAATTCCAGTACTTTTTTAGAAGCTTTATTTATCTCTATAAGCCAGTTAATCTCTGTACTTATTCCCCTATCTCGAGCAGCACTTTTTACATTCGCCATGGCCAGGGAGTTATTCCTTTGCAAACTATGGTAAATTCTCGATAACTCCGGTATTGAAACTCCATAATCCATTCTGGTAACTGCATAGTACAAATCAATAAATCCTTTTTCTTTCTGGGCAATATGTTCAAAAGATAATGAAAAATCTTTTCCTTTTAAAATAATGACATCAATTTTGCTCTTTATTGTACTATTTTCAAAGATCTTACGATCTTTTTCTGTCATTACAATAAAATCTTTTTGACTTAGAATTTCCTGCATTTCCGCAATTCCTGCATCCTCTGTTACCAGCAATACCGGATATTTTTCAGGTATATGAAGCTGTAAGCCAATTAAGGAATCTAAACCGGTAATATAAAAATCATACCCATAATCTATAACAACATCGTATACCAATTGAGATTTCTTCTGCAAATAAATATAGCCTGCAGGGTTGTTTTCACTTATTTTAGTTAAGGCATAATACCCGTGACCAGTCCTATGGATTTTTCCTTTCTGTACTAATGCGTGTAATCGCCATGATACTGTTTTCGGATTTGTTTCGGGGAATAGAGAATATATCTTTTTGACACTTAATTCATCACCATTTTGCATATATCCTTTAAGTTCTTTATAAAAAATATCTTTAGCTGTCCTTTCATCTGTGTTCATGTAATCACTCCATCAAAATTTTTATACCAAAATTTAATTTTGATATATTTCTTTTGATTATTATATCAAAACTTTCTAAGCAAAACAATATTTTGCAAAAAAGTTTTGATTGCATTTATCATATCTCGTTTTCCTCAACAACAAACTCATCCATGAAATTATGAATACAATCTTCCATGTCCATCAAAAAAGAAAACAAAAAATACTGCCGAGCCTCCGGGTGATCTGCTAATAGTTCAACATCCTCCGGGAACTGCAAGCCCAAAACATCGTATAGAATACGCAGTACGGCCATCATTTCAGCTTGCTGGTTTTTCTTGTATAAGTGAGTTAAGATGGTCGAAATCCTTTCTATGATCTTAGCATCATAACCAGAGGATATCCAGACCATTTCAATCAATGGGGCGGTCATGGTCCCGGATATAAGGTTGATTTTACCCCTACATATTACTCCGGATTGGAGTATAATACCCTTATCAAGTAACAAACTTTGTGCATTTATTTTTTTCTCTGTTTCCATTGTTTTTTCCTTCTGCCTGATTTAATTCATGGTGTCAAGGGTGACAAAATGGTGACATGACTTGTAAACACTAGGCTTGCGAGGGGTTTTATTTTTGTGAATAGTAAAAATCACCTGTAAGCTGATGCATGTTTGTTGCTGCAGTATGTCGAAGATCATGAAATAGGATAATTGCCCACATTTCTAAATTGCCTGGAATTCCAAAAAACGTAAAATACCTGTTGTCTGTCGCATCCATGGATACTCTCCAGTTCCAACGCTCATCGCCTGCAATGTTTTTTAAATTAGAATTTGCCTTATTGTAAAAATCCATCAGCATCCGCTTAGCGTTTATGGCATCCACCCTATCCTTCCATCTTTGCTTATCCTGTTCGTACTTTTCAGATAAAAACATGAGGGCCTCGGCAACCTGCGTGATAGGTCCACCTGCCTCCTTCAATAGCAACTCAGCTGCCTTATCTTGAACAGCTCCTTCTGCTGTATCCAAAAGAAACTCATCCAGCGGACGATCGTTCAGACCAACAACATGTTCGATGACCTCCACAGGGAAATCGAGGCCCGTTGCCTTCAAAATAACATCCTGTATTTCCTTTCCCACGGCTTTTTCGGCCAAGGTCCGATCACGGACCACCTTTTCCACAAAAACCTCTGCCTCACCAATCTCCGCCTCGGTTTTTCCGAATTCTTTCAGCGTTTTCTCTATGGCTTTTTCAATATCTTCTTCTGTCGCCTTCGCTCCGCGTGCGACCTCACCTTCAAAAGAAAGCTGGCCTACTGTAATGATGAGGGGATAACTCTCTAACGAATCAAACCCGATCTTACTGCGGTCAACCCCTCTGGTCGATGCGCCCTGAACTGGGACAGCGGTTGTCACAAGCAAAATCAGTGATATCAATGTGGAAACAATCATTTTCTTCATGGCGAAACCTCCTATTCCCGATTCTGTGTGAGCCATGCAGCGATTTGATTCAGCTCTTCATTGTTTTCATCGACCCAAAGCCCTTCATTGACACAACTTATGGCTGCATCAACATCATTGTTGAAGATGGAGATAAGGGTACAGCAAGCATAATTCTTCGCATCAAATGGATTTACTCTGAGTGCTGCAGTATAATATCTCAAAGCCTCTGTATACTCATTTGGTCCCTTCTCCAAAACATCTTTTGCTTTAGCCCGTAAATATTCGTCATTGAAGTTCATAGGATGACGTTCCAAACTATAGGGTCTCGGCGTAAAAATTGCATAAAGATCGGATTCTATCACGGCAAGCTCATCCCGTATGGTAGAAAGCTCATTTATGCCAAGCTCACTTAGATAGTAAAAAGCTGCGCTGTTCTCAGAAAACAAGGGATTGATCAGGGCATTTTGATAGGCTTCCTTTGCTTTGCTCTCATTTCCCTGAATGTGATATATTAGTCCTTCAAAATAATAGGGGTACGGCGAAGCAGGGCTGATGGCAGCGATAGATTCCCAATCCTTATATGTAGGCCTCGCCGTAACATTCGTATCCTCCGCATCTGACACGTCATTCAAATACTTGCTTTCGCCCTTCATATCAAGGATATGATCAACCGCAAGCCTCATAGCGCTGACGCTTGAACCAGCCATGCCGTAGTAATGTTGCGCCTGCAATTTCATGTCGTTTTCGGCATAATCATCGCCCATTTTTTTAATTTCGAGCATAGCCTCTTTGAATTCAGTGTAGGCAGACGCAGTCCCGATACTGCTGCGATAAATGATAAACGCCGATGCAACTGCTATGAGCAGTGCGGCAACAATGATAGTCGAGAGAATACAGCCTCTCGGTTTTTGTTTCATTTTTTGGTTGCCTTCCATTGGAACATACCTCCTAACAAACACGCACTATAGTGTTCAATATACAAGCATAAAAGGAAGCAAAAGGGTGCTCCTCCTACTTCCTTTTACTACATTTCCGAAAATTAATCTTATGGCATTTGATGGCATTTGAAAAAGCTTATTCCGTTAGCCCTGCATATGCTTCATATACCCGGACGGCTACAATCACAGCCTGCTCGCGTGTAGAAGTGGCTTTGGGTGCGAATCTATTGTTGCCCACCCCGTTAATAAAGCCATTTTTCGCCATAAACTTAACATTGCTTATAAAATACGGTGCAATTTCGTTTTCATCGGAAAATGTTGGCGCTCCTGTGATGGACGTATCCGCATCAGGCCGAATGGCTTCTACGGCGCGGTTTAGCATGGCCGCCATCTGCTCGCGGTTGATTAGCACCTGCGGAGAAAATTTGTTGTTGCCGATACCATTGACAATGCCTAATTGATATGCTTTCAGTATTTCCACATTGGTTGTGTCCGTAAAGGTTGAAGAAGGAGCCGCTGTAGCTTTCCTTCCTGTATACAGCTCATATAGCTTGACTGCGACCTCCGCGAATTCCTCTCTGGTGATGGAGCCACTCATATTGTCCCTGATTTTGTCCGTAATAAAGCCATACCCAACGGCTTTATCAAGACCGTCCTTCGCCCAATCGGACGCCCCGCGGTATTGAGCCGGATTACCTAAGGTTACCAGGTTAGAATAGCCGGATATGACCTCTTTGTCGATAAAGCTATTCACATAACCCCATGGGGAGTAGAAACATGCCCGGAAGTTATAGACCTCCGCCTTTAAATTTATACCCCCATGTGCATCTTCCTCTTCATATGGGTAATAAGTGAAAGCATTGCCCTCTAAAAGATCGTCAAGTGACATTTCTGTAATATCATAGAGGGAAGGGCCTTGGTTCCAATCATAATTTCCATACTTAGATTCGAATCTTATTTTTATTGGAGAGCAGTTTGTACCTGAATAGTATCCCAGGTTATTATTTAAATTTTTGTTAATTGCCTGAACACTCTCAGGTACATCCATCGTAATGGCAAAGTAAGGCCAGTTGTTTTGGTCATACTTCAATTCCACAGTCAGATTTTTAGGGGCATCCAATGTAAAGGGTGTAGAATTTGTGGCTAAGGCGTTAAGGGGCGGGGTGCCTATGAATAAGAACAAGACCAATGTAAATGTCAAAACTCTAAATCTCATAATATCTACCTCCAAGATAATATTTTCTTTCCAAACCCGACAAAATTAGGTAGACGGACACTTTTCTGGCATATTGGGGATTGGGATTCATAGCGTCCTTACTGAGCATGATGGTATACCCAACGCCGTCTATTTTAGCGGTAATAATGTAGTCATCCTGGGTTTCAGTTGTGTTTAAGTCTTTCGCATCTT
This sequence comes from Acetivibrionales bacterium, assembly GCA_050953835.1. GTDB lineage: Bacteria > Bacillota > Clostridia > Acetivibrionales > JBMNNH01 > JBMNNH01. The sequence goes on from JBMNNH010000021.1 coordinate 8,336, forward strand.
TGAGTGCACCCTCATAAAAAACACAAAGCGTGTCGATGTCATTGTCGCTTACATAGCTGACTTCCAAGCCATTATTTGCAGGGTTTTCCCTTACATCAAGGATCTCGGCATCTGCTGCAAGGGGCAAAGTTTCCTTGGGAAAGCTGGCCGGCAGCGTTTTGGAACCAGAGGCGGTTTCATTTGGCTTTTGAGGGCCATCGATGGTCTGGCTTTGTTTGGGTTCCGATGTAGTTCCGCCGTTTGCTTTGTCTGCCGCAGGCTCTTTTGCTCCGCATCCGGCAAGCGCCAATATCAATACAGACGCTAAAATAAAAGATAGAATCTTTTTCATAATTCTCACTTCTCTGCTCTCATAGTTTGTTTTGATTGCTTTTTTGGGTTGCCCGCTTTGCGGCCTCCAACCTTTTCTGGATCGGGCGCTGTATATCCGGCCACGCATCCTCAAATTGTGTACTTGTCAGTCCGCTTATGCCTTTTGCCAAAGCGCAAGCAGTACAAATACCGATACCATTGCCTTTTCCATCGTCAATTAAAAAACAGTCCTCACATACCCACTTGCCACAGCTGTCGCAGAACAAAAGCTCCCGTCGCAGAATCAGGAGCGTTTTGACACGACCGCGAAGCCACGTTTCCCTTTGCTTCTTCACCCGTCCGCAGACAGCGCAATGCGCCGTAAAGGTATGGGTAGCAGAGTCATATCGAGTTTGCTGCTCAAACGCTCGCTGCGATGGCCGCATGGGGGGCGTTAACTCTTTACCGTTCAGGGATACTCACCTCTCTTTCCCGCCCGAATGCTAAGGCCAGAATAGCGGATTTCCCCAAAAGTTCATATCCATAAGGTATGGATGAAAGGCGAATTTCTTTGAAAAAACTGGCGTCGTTGACTGAGCCTATTAAGTTCACTATAATATAGACATTGAAAATGATTGAAAGGGGGAGTAAGAATGAACCGCCATCCGCTGCTCGCCGAAAATGAAAATAAGCAGATAAACGTGGGGCTGTCTTTACTCCTTTGCCTTTCCATGTTTGCAACGTGGCAGATGGGGATCATGCTGTTTTCCGGCAAAACCCTTTCCATTGGGGCAAAAACGCCAATCCCCTTTGCTCTCGACAGCAACGTTATCACCGCCCTTGTTGCGGCGGGGTTTATTGCAGATATTCTGTTTCTAATTTTTTTACAGCGGCACAGTGTTATGGCAGCAAGATTGAGCGTCAGTATTGCCTTGCTTTCCGCACTGATGTTCTATTTGCCGCTCCCACCACATATGGCGGCTATGCTTTTTTACATACAAGCCTTTAGCTGTGTCTTTTTAATGGGTAGCTTAATAGCGGTCATCATCAATCTGCTTACAGAGAAAGCTGCGATTAAGGAGGTAATCATTTCCCTGATTTCCTCCGGGTGCCTGATTGCCATCCTACAGAATGATGTGATGCCCATACCCTTCGGTGTATTTCGCGGCTTCACGATTGTTGCCCTTGCGATGCTTTTGCTGTTTTTCTGCAAAATGCCGAAAAGCACTTGGCCGGAATATGCGAAAAAATCCGACGATCTTGTCAAGCCAAAAGCATTTATGGTTCAGCTTTTTGCCTTGATTGGGTTCTCGTCCGTCATCACCTTGTTTGGCGGCGCCGTTGCATACAGCGTGGAGCATGGCATTTCCGTATACTATCTGTCCTCCGCTGTCTGTGGTATAATACTTGCGGTGCTTTGGAAAAGGTTTCACATCATGCCGCTGAAAAGTGCATCGGTGATGATCGCCGTGGGAGCACTTGGCTTTCTCCTTGCCATTGCTTCATTGTATGTCCCGGAGTTGTCTCTTCCAGCTTGTGCTTTGCTCGGCGCGGGCGGTATCAGCGGTATGTCCTCCTATCTCGGCGTTGTCATGGCAAAGCAGTATCCATCCCGATTCATTACTCCAGGCATCATAGGGCTTGGGTTTGCGGCATCACTAGTACAAACGGTGCTGCTTTACGCATTGCGTGACAATCTGACTTTGCTGTATGTAGTGTATCTCGTCATTGCCGTTGCGCTTGTGATTCTATATCTGCTGTTAGAACCGTATTTAGGATATAGCTTCCGTTGCCGCACCTTGGAAGATTTGATTGGGGTTGTCGCAGAGGAAACGGACGTGGCCGCTGTGCTGGAGCCTGTCACCGTACTTGCGACCGTCAGTGGGACAGATAACATATCGAAAATTGAGGCAGAGCCGAAAGCAGAACAGACGGAGGGAGTGGACTCCCCTCAAGCTCTGCGTATGAGAACCTTATTGCAGCACACGCTCTCTCCGCTAACTCGCCGCGAATATCAACTGGCCGATTGCATCATGCGGGGGCAGCGCCGCTCTGAGATTGCAGAGGAAATGGGTGTAAAACCCGAAACTGTCACAAAGTATACAAACCAGCTGTATAACAAGTTTGGGATCCACAGACGACAAGACCTGTTTCGGCTTGCTGAACAGCTTGACCGCGGATGGCTGGAAATTGATGAGTAGAACATGATTTTGTAATTAGTGTCGTTTTTATAATATTTCTTAGCCTGGATCCTGATCAAATTCACAGTCCATAACCGTCTTAAACAAACTCATCTGAAGGTTCGGTCAATAGTTTTAAACTAAAATAGAAAGTGCTTCCTTGCCCAAGCTTGCTTTCAAACCATATGGAACCACCATGATATTCCACTATTTCTTTTGCTATTGCAAGTCCAAGGCCGCTACCCTTTTTAGAAGAATTACGGGGGGTTGATGTTGTATAGTAACGATCAAAGAGATTTGGAAGATCCTCCTCAGAGATACCGGCACCTTTGTCACTAACCGCAAATATAGCTTCATTGGTCGAGAAACAGCAGCTTATGCAAATCTCACCGTCCTGTGAATACTTTACTGCATTATAAATCAGATTGGAAAATACTCTGTTAATCTGGTTGAAATCTATTTTGAAATAGTATTCTGAATTTTCAGGAGCCTTCAGTGTAAATTGCAGCCCCGCTTTTTCAACATCATATCTATATTTTTTTTCTATTTTTGCAAAAAGGCTTGATAAACTGATCTTAGCAAGATCAAGTTTTTTATTTCGGGATTCAAGCTGACACAGCTCAAACAAATCATCGGCCAAGCGTTTTAAAACATGTATTTTGTTTTGGATTAATTTAAGGTACTTGTCTACATCTTTTTTGCTGTTTACCATGCCATCAATTATGGCTTCGGAATAACCCAAAATCAATGTCATTGGAGTTTTCAGATCATGAGAAATATTAGCGATGAACCGTTTCCGGGAGTTCTCTGTTCTTTTTAAATCCTCAAGCACTTTTTCAAGTTCTAAGGTTCTCTCCTTCACCTTATATTCCAAGGTGGTAAGTAATTCATCCTTCTGCCTGCCTGCAAGTATTAATTTTCCCGACATTTCTTCAACTTGTGCAAATGCTTTGGAAAAGCTTACTACAAGTACAATAGACTGGGAAAAAACCAGAACGATCAAGCCAAAAGAGGACAGGTTGCCTGTTACAATGATTGACCTTAGAAAAGTAAAATTATAATCATTAAATGGAACACTAAGGAATAGAATATCGTTTATAGCAGTAAGGATGAAAAATATCCCACCAGAGGCAATAACCAAGGATCCTTTACGCTTTCTGATACATGCCATGATCAGGGAAAATATCAGTAAGCCTATGATTATAGCTGTGATAAGCTGATAAAGCGGATTGAATACAGTAAATATCCTTGCGGGGGTAAAAAGCACAAGAAGGCCAAAAACAGCTCCTGCAATCTGAGATAATACCAGAGTAATTTTAGGAACGTCGTGTGGAAATACAGATTTAATGAACTTTATAAATATAGGAACACCTATATAGAAAGTTAATGTTTGGATCTTATGCTGCAATTCCCAGTTCAGTGAGGGGAAAAGCTGTATAATAAAAATTTCTCCAACAAAAAGAGTTCTGGTAGCTATTAATAAGCAATAAGATCCGAAAAACAGGGGTGGAAGATTATTCCTTCTTGAAATGTAGAGTACAATATGGTAAACGCCCATGATAAGAAGGGTTCCAAACAAAAACAGCTCAAATGAAAGCTTGTTTTCGCGGGATTTAATAATGTCCTCTTGACTTCCTAGAATTATACTCTCCAGCATGCCACCACTGCGGTGAGAAAAATTCGAAATTTGAACAATTAACTCTACTATATGATCAGAGGGGTTCAACATCACTATCTTAGGATAATATTGAGGTACGGCATGTTCACTTGTTTTAGAAATTTTTCCGCTTGAAGCAATCAGTCTGCCATCTGACCAAAGGGAATAGGCAGTAAAGATTCTTGGAATTTTCAAGCCTAGACCGTTATTAAGGTTATTACTGGTCTTTATAAGGAGTCTATACGTTGCATAGCCATTACCGGATAGCTTCTCTCCATTTATTTTGTATTTATTCCATGTGCTTGGAACATCTATATGTCCTGTTATTTCGGGTAATTTACCATTTTGAAAATCAGTAGGATCTAAAAATTGATTCCAGTAAAACTCCCATTGTCCTTCAAGTCTGATGACACCATCTTTTTGGAAGTCCCAGTTACTCAGGTCAAGAATTCCATTCACAGCACGGGGCGTGGATTTGATTTCAGCTACTTTACCGTTACAGCCTGAAATCAATAAAATATTTGCGATGATTATAGCAATAAATAATAGTATGTTTTTCTTCAAAATATCGCCTCAATTTGATTCTGTCGATTTTCATACTGCTGTGCAGAAAACTTGTATCCTACACTTTTGATTGTAGTAATGTATTTGGGGCGGCGGGGATCCTGTTCGATTTTTCTTCTCAGATTGCTAATATGAACCATTACAGTTCTGGTATCGCCGATATTATCTAAACCCCAGATTGAATCATATATTTGATCAATACTGAAAACAACGTTTGGATGACTGGCAAGTAAAACCAAAAGATCGAATTCCTTAGCCGGCAGTTTGACTAGCTGGCCATCTACAGTAACAATGTGACTTGACAGGTCAATGGACAGGCCCTTAAAGTTCAGAACTTCATTATGCTGCTCCCTCTTTAAACTAAATATGCGATCTCGCCGGAAATGGGCCTTGACTCTTGCCACCAGCTCACCCGGACTGAATGGCTTTGTGATATAGTCGTCGCCGCCAACAGTCAGTCCAAGGATTATATCCATATCATCACTTTTGCAGCTTAGAAAGATAATGGGTACTTCAGTTTTTTGGCGCAGCTGCTGACACAACTCAATTCCGTCAATATCAGGCAAATTGATATCAAGTATAATTAGGTCCGGATTCACGCGAGAGGTTAGACTCAAAGCTTCAAATCCTGTTGTGGCAGTACTAACACCAAATCCGCTTTTTGAAAGATACAAAGTTAATAGTTCACCGATTTCAATTTCATCATCTACAACTAGTATTTCTTTTTTCGCCATAGTTTCTACCTACTTTATAATATATTTTAGTTTAACTACTGCTATAACAATTTGAAATGCGTTTTTCAGTTAAAATGGACACCGTTTCCGACTAAAAGTATACACTGCTACAGTCTGAATTTGAATATAGGTTCTGGTTCAAACTGAACAGTTGGCAGTTCAGAGGGAAACGACGCTTTCAATTTCATTCTAGCATTTAATGACTAACATATGCAAATATTCCTACCCTTCTTTGAAATTTAATATTATTGAAAGTCCTCATTAAAACTTTAGAAATACTTTAACTAATCTTTAATTTGTATAAAACTCACGGTGGTAAAATGCTGATTGAGCCTTTATGCACTTATCGGCTCATGCAAAAAAGGGGGCTTTTTTGCCTTTTTTTTGCCTTTAAGGAGGCTTTGATGATAAATAATTCAATAGAAATAAAAAGTAACCTTTGTGTCATCTTTGCACAGAATTCCGTTCTAAAACTCTGGAAAGCAGGACTGTCTAAGGCGACCATAATTGAAGGTTTATACTATTTATAATAATTATATTATTGGAACAGTGTTTTTATCCGGGGAGGGTTTGCTAATGTTAGTGCTTGGAAGGAAGCCAGGAGAATATGTAATGATCGGTGATAATATTAAGATAATGGTGGTTAGAAGCGATGAAGGGGATTTAAGGCTCGCTATAGAAGCTCCCAAAGATGTAAGTATTAAAAGGGGTGAGCTGTTGGAAGAAGAAAAAGTAAGCTAATAAATACAGAATGAGAGCAATTATAGAACTTCCTGCTGGAATTTAGGCAGGGAGTTTTTGTTTTGGCCTTGAAATCTATAAAAAGTATTAAAGTATCTTTTGAAAATGACGATATCTTAAACAAGTGGAAAACACTGTACCACTGTACCAAATAATTTAATAAGTAGAAAAACAGGGATGACTCATGAAGTTACCAGCATTTCTTACATAGGAGGCAAGGAATGCAGGGATTTAATGAGTTATTTTTTTGTAATTGTATTTAAATTACAGTTGTTGGAACAGGGATGGTTTAATAGTTAAACTTCTCCTGCAGGACGCAAGGAGGGTTTAACAATTGGGTCATCCCTGTTTTTTTAAATGTCAAGGAAATTTTAGTTATTTTACAGGGAGGTAAAAGAAATGCTGGTGTTAGGAAGGAAACCGGGAGAACATGTAATGATAGGCGAGAACATAATGGTCAAAGTAATTAGAAGCAATGAGGGAGACCTTCGGCTTGCTATTGATGCGCCAATGGGAATTAATATTTTGCGTGGGGAAGTTTATGAAAGGAAACAACAGTCTATTGGCAAGAAAAAAGTAAGGAAAAAATAAGTTAAAAAGAGTAACTAGAGGTTTCAAGTCTCAGAGTTTGAGGTGCACATCAGGTTTTGGGGCTGGAAATAGATAAAATGCCCAAAGGGCAGACCGGGACCTACGGATGGGACCCGGTGAAACAATAACACGGAAGGAGAATTTATATGAGAATCAACCACAATATTTCAGCATTAAACACCTATAGGCAATTAAATGCCAACGGTGTCAGCACACAAAAGTCACTTGAGAAACTGTCGTCAGGCCTTCGGATCAATCGTGCGGGGGATGATGCAGCAGGTCTTGCTATCAGTGAAAAAATGAGAGGGCAAATCAGGGGATTGGATCAGGCAAAGCGTAATGCGCAGGATGCTATCTCTTTAATTCAAACAGCTGAAGGGGCGTTGAATGAAACCCATTCAATTCTTCAACGTATGAAGGAACTGGCAACTCAAGCGGCCAATGATACCAATACTACCACAGACAGGGATCAAATCCAGAAAGAAATTAATCAGCTAACATCAGAAATTAACCGTATCGGCAATACCACCGAATTCAACACAAAAAGCCTGTTAAACGGTGCCCTGAATGTAAGGGATGCAGTTGCTGCAAACGTCAAGGGCGGTGCAATAGCAGGAAACATAGATATTATTGATACTTCCACCAATGCAACCGCAGTCGGAGATGCTTTAACCAGTACAAATACTGAAATCTCCGCAGATGGAAGGCCAACTGTTACCGGCACCAGAGCATATGCTAATCCAAGTGCCGCTGACTCAGGCCCGAATGTTGGAAAAACCTCTGCTACTGCAACAAGCAGCATGCTGGATGGTTCTTCAGTAGAAATTTCCGCATTAGGAGATGCAATTTTAATAGGGGATGAGATTTTTTCTGAAGATGGTGAATTTGGAAACGTACAAAAGACAGCAGCTTCAGTCACAGGCGGTGTATTAAGCGGGACCATAGAGTTTACAGAAGCTTATCAGCAAGTAATGGGTACAAAGGACCACTCAATTGGTACTGAACTAAATGTAGGAGCAGGCAATAATGAACTGCAGTTCACTATTGGCGGAAGAACCGCTACTATAGCTGTGAATCCAGAAACTTATACTGATGTGACTGAATTTATCGAAGCTTTACAGACTGCATTTCATGATGCCGATGGAGGTGACGATTGGGCTGAGGGCATAACGGTTAGATTAACAGACGGCAAGATAGATATCAGGAATTCCTCCGCAGAAGAATTCACTATTAATGGGGGAGGTCTACTAACTTCACATATTTTGAATAACCCGGACGAAGATAGCTTTGCTACCCAAACTATAGAAGCAAATACTGATTTAACTCTTACTGTTAATGGCAATACCGAAACTATAACCCTAACTCCTGATACCTATGACCTTAGTAACAGCGGAGACAGAACTTCCTTAATAAACACATTGAATTCGCTTTTAGGTGCAAAATTTGGAGGAAATATAGAAGCATCTTTCGATGAAGACAATAAACAACTGGTGTTAACTAATATCCAAAGGGGAGAAGACAGCACTATTACTGATATTGGAGGCTCAGCAGCAGCTATTTTACGACTTGATAATGTAGATGATGCTCAGGGGATGGACACCACTAGTCTCTATGTCACATATAACGGAACCCAGAAACTGTTATCCCTAACAGAAAAGGATTATGACAGCACTGAGGGCAATAAGGTTTCAGATTTTATTGCTGATCTTCAAAGCCAGCTTGATGCTGCATTGGGTTCAAATGCTGTAACTGTTGGTCTAAACACTAGTGGCAATATAGAGTTTAAAACCTCTGCAGCAAGCGACACGTTTACAGTAGACGCAGGCGGAGCAAAAGCATTGATAGGCACAAGTTTCACAGCAGGACATGTGGGGGAAGGAAACAATGAGCTGACTCTAACTGTAGGGACTGAGACTAAAACCATTACTCTTACCAATAGGACATATAATTTTACCAATGTGGACAGCATAAATGATCTAATTGGTGACTTGAATGCACAGTTAAAGGCTGAATTTGGTGATGGGGTTGCTGAGGCTAGTTGGGATGATACAAATAAAAAGCTTGTACTCACTAACTTAACTAAAGGAGCTGCCAGCACGATATCAGATATTTCCGGCAGCGCTGCAGAAGCACTGGGCTTGGATGGCACCAAAGCTTCCTATGCACAGGGCACGGATAATACTGCTTTGATAGTAACCTTCAACGGCAATCAGGAGACTATTACCTTAGCTGAGAATGATTATAGCTCCGGCGGAGATGATGGAGCAGACGGATTTAAAAATGATCTTCAGGCAAAACTGGATGCCGCATTTGGAGCCGGGAACATTGAGGTAAGCTTCGATGCTGATAATAAATTGGTGTTTATGACCAAAAATGCTTCCGATACATTTACCATTGATGGTGGCAGCGCAGAAGCACTATTAAAGAGCGACCCCGAAGATGATTACCAGACATCTACCTATGGTGTTGGAAATAATACTCTGAATTTGACTGTAAACGGAGTTAAAAAGTCCATTACACTTTCAAATGGTAGCTATGATTTCACAAATAGCACCAGCAAAACAAATTTCCTGGATCATTTAAATGGGGAGTTGGATGCCTCCTTCGGAGTCGGAAATGTGGTGGCAAGCTTTGATGAAAGCAACAGGCTGGTATTTACAAATACGGCGCAGGGCTCCCACAGTACGATTGTTGATATTACGGGTACGGCTACCAATTCCCTGGGATTGGCTTCCATTTCTTATAGTCAGGGAAAGGACGCTAATAATACAGGAACCCTGACTATTGATGATAAACCCGTAGACATTACATTAAATGCAGGAACTTATAATCCGGAAGAACTCGCATCAGAACTTCAAGCACAAATTCGTGCAGCAGATGAAAGCCTGGCAAATGCCACTGTAAGTTTCGTAGATGGCTCTTTTATCATTACTTCAGGAACTTCCGGGCAAGATGGGTCAATAATTATCGGGACGGACGAATTAGCCAAGGCATTAAAACTTACTGCATCCGAAGGTGTAGTCAATACAGCAGGTGCCGAAGCCGTAGATCAGGGTCTTCGTTTCCAGGTTGGCGCTAATGCAGGACAGTCAATTACCCTGGGAATCCAAGATATGCGAAGCCGAGCATTGGGAATAAGTAATGACGGCACAGGTACTGTTACTGCAAGCGATGGGAAAGTTGCCTACTATACAGCAGAATCATCTGTAACTAATGAAACTGATAATGTTTATATCGAGTATGCATTGGATATAACTAGCAATGAAAAAGCTTCAGCTGCTATTAGTGTGCTGGATGATTCTATTAATTCAGTGTCCTCCCAGCGTTCATCACTAGGTGCATACCAGAACCGTTTGGAACACACAATAAATAACCTGGATGCTTCCGCTGAAAACCTGACAGCCGCTGAGTCACGTATACGTGATGTAGATATGGCTAAAGAAATGATGGAATTCACGAAGAATAGCATTCTTTCACAGGCCGCACAGGCTATGTTGGCTCAAGCTAACCAGCAGCCACAGGGAGTATTGCAACTGCTCCGGTAATCGTCACAGTGAACGTAGAGACTCTGGAATACCCAGGGTCTCTTTTTATATCCTGCACTCAGGAACATATCGTCAAAAATGAAAAAAGAATTGTATATTTCCACAAAAAATGCTATTCTAAAAACGTTTGAAGATAATTATATAGCTTTTTCTTGAAAAACAAAGAATAAATAAAATGATAAACATTTAGGAAGGTTGAACCCAAATGACTATTACTCTAACAGATTACTTAAACCAGCTTATAACTAATCCTGTGCTAATGGTAACTACAGTTTTGACATTAGGTGTTGTATTTGTCAATGGATGGACAGATGCACCAAATGCCATTGCTACTTGTATATCCACACGCTCTATGAGTCCACGCGCTGCCATTCTGATGGCTGCAATCTTTAATTTTCTCGGAGTTCTGGTTATGACAATGTTCAATGCAACAGTGGCGCACACTATCTATAGAATGGTAGACTTTGGAGGAAATTCCCACGATGCTCTGGTGGCACTATGTGCAGCTCTTTTTGCTATTGTACTCTGGGCTACGGCAGCCTGGTGGTTTGGAATCCCAACCAGCGAAAGCCATGCACTGATTGCTGGAATCTCCGGTGCTGCCATTGCCTTACAGGGGGGGATAAATGGAATAAATGCTGGTGAGTGGGTAAAGGTACTTTACGGACTTGCCCTTTCTGCAGTAATGGGTCTAGTTATGGGCGGCTTAGTTGTAAAAACAATTGAGTATATTTGCAAAGGCATCGACAGGAGAAAGACCTTCGGTGTTTTTCGTAACGCACAAATTGCAGGAGGAGCAGGCATGGCGTTTATGCACGGCGCACAAGACGGGCAAAAATTTATGGGAGTATTTATGTTGAGTATTTTTCTTGCTCAGGGACAGGCATCAGTAACTGAGTTTACAATTCCAATCTGGCTGATTATTCTTTGCTCTCTGGTTATGGCATTAGGTACTTCTATAGGTGGTTACAGAATAATAAAAGCTGTCGGTATGGATATGGTAAAGCTGGAAAAATATCAGGGTTTTGCTGCCGATACAGCTGCGGTTATTTGTTTATTCACTGCATCCACTCTTGGATTGCCGGTCAGTACAACACATACAAAAACTACTGCCATTATGGGTGTAGGTGCGGCAAAACGGCCGTCATCCGTAAACTGGGGAGTAGTTAAGGATATGGTGACTGCATGGGTATTGACATTCCCGGGATGCGGATTGATAGGCTTTTTGATGGCGATGTTGTTTATGGTAATATTCTAAAACCAGTATGATATTAGTTCGGAAATCAGATATAATATGTTCCGAAATCAAACATAATATGAAATCAAGTGCTTATAATACACAAAAAGGGAGATGATTGGAGTATGGCTCGTAAGAAGGATGTAAATTATTTTAATTCTTTTGTTAAATTATCGGATTATTCCTGCCAGGCTGCAAATCTGTTGAATAAGATAATGAAAAATTTCAGCACAGACGAATTAAAGGGCAAAATGGAAGAGATGCATCTCATAGAACACAGCGGAGACGAAGCAAGGCACATAATGGTGAAAGAACTTGCACGGGAGTTTATTACACCTATCGACAGGGAAGACATTATGGATTTAGCAGATGCAATAGACAATGTGACAGACACCATTGAGGATGTACTGATGCATATGTATATGTTGAATATAAAACATGTCCGTGAGGATGCATTAAAGATAGCTGATATCGTTGTAAAGTGCTGCAATGTATTAAAGATGGCATTGGATGAGTTCCATAATTTCCGTAAATCACAGATATTGCATGAATTAATTGTAGAAGTCAATTTCCTTGAGGAAGAGGGGGACAAGCTTTTTACAAATGCAATAAGGAATCTGTACGTCAATTGCAAGGACTACTTGGAGGTTATTGCATGGGATCAGACTTTCCACTATCTGGAAAAGTGCTGCGATGCCTGTGAAGACGTTGCAAACATCATTGAAAGCATAATGATGAAAAACACCTGAGAAATACATAGTTATACAAGCCTTAATAGAAGCATATGGACCTTTAATCAGAGGGAGGGCAAAAACTGCTCTCCCTGGTACTTTAAAACCAAAAGTGGCTTCGTTACTTTAACAATAATTTGTCAAAATAAATTTCTCTTTTATATTAAATAATATGTTAAGGAGTTATTCTAACCTTAACAGAAAGGAGGAATTTTATGACAAGAAGACTAGCACTTATTCTTATTATTTTTTCTTTGCTTTTTCCGGTTTCATGTGCCAGAAGACCTGTTCGGAACGCAGAATCTTCTATCTCCGGAATGGATGATATTAAAAGGGTAAAACTCACAGCGGACAATGTAGAAGTAAAAACAGGCTGCTCCAGCGATGCACCTGCAATCACCAGGTCAAATAAGGACAGCACTTTTGACGTAATCAGTAAGGTAGAGGACTGGTATGCAGTAAAACTTCCTGAAAACCAGATAGGATTTATACCTGAGAAACAAGCCAAGCCTATAGTAGTTGAGGACGGCAAAACGGATACAACGCCGGGTACTACAGGAATACAAGTCGGGACTAAAACCGGTGATATCAATGATACACAGCAGGATTCAGCACCTGCACTTGAAAATGCGCCCCAGGCTACACCGGGAAATAATCCTGCAAACAGCAATACTCTAACTGACCTGGAGCAGGAAATGCTCAGCCTGGTGAACGAAGCCCGCTCACAGAACGGTGCAACGCCGTTGGAAATAGACATGGAACTGACAAACGTCGCAAGAATCAAATCGCAGGATATGATTGATAAAAACTACTTCAGCCATAACTCACCAACTTACGGAAGCCCTTTTGATATGATGAAGAGTTTTGGTATTAATTATGTCCATGCTGGAGAAAACATTGCAGGCAATCAGACTGTTCAGGCTGCTCACAATGCATTGATGAATTCGCCTGGTCACAGAAAAAATATATTAAGCGGTGACTACACTCATATAGGGATAGGAATCAAAAGAGGCAGCTCCTATGGAAATATTTTTACACAAATGTTTATAAGCAAGCCTAAATAGTGTTAAGTAATATAATGGCCTCATATATTCCAGATACAAGCTCTTCAAGGCAAAGAGTGTGCATATTTACTTAAAGGTCAAATCATAATTCGCCTTTTGGCCCGTTGAAAAGCCGAACAATGATTTGACCTTATTCCATCTCGCCAACAGAAAACCATAATTTACATAAATGGTTTTCTTATTTTATGTCGAATTAATAATATTAAGATTATATAACCTGTGAGGGTTACTGCCATTCAATTATTTTATGTTAACTTAATACTACTAAAGGGGAGGCAAATATGGTCTTAAGAAAATTTCTAATTACAGGTATTTTGAGTGTTTCAATAGCAATAGGCAGTGCAAGCATTTCATTTGCGCAGAATATGATTCATACTGTGCAGCCTGGAGACACTTTCTGGAAAATCAGTCAAAAGTACGGCGTCAACATTTATAATTTGATGGATGCAAACGGTGCCAATCAGAACACAGTACTGTATGTTGGCCAAAAAATAACAGTTCCTTCGGAAGCTGTCCATATAGTACAGCCAGGTGATAAATACTGGATTATAAGCGAAAAATACAATGTAGACATATTGCAACTGATGGCATACAACGGCCATAACGAGAATACCATATTATACATCGGACAGAAAATCAAGATACCCCAAATGCAAAAGCCTTCAAATCCTGCAAACTCTTCATCACAGAAACCATATATCACATATGAGAAATACTCAATCAGAAAAGGCGACTATTTCTGGGATATAGCTATGAAACACGGAATACCTATGGATGAACTACTAAAAGCCAATAACATGACTGAGTCCACCGTGCTTTATGAAGGAGATGTGATTAAAATTCCGGTTCATCACATTCCGATAAAGCAAACAGCCGGTGAAAAATACGGAGAATACCTTGACTGGTGGTCTGAAGCACAGTATGTAATACCAAGCGGAAGTGTATTTGAACTAGTAGACTTCTATACCGGCAAATCATTCATGGCTAAACGTACAACAGGTGCAAACCATGCTGACGTAGAAACTATGACTGCTGCCGATACTGCTAAAATGAAAGCAATCTGGGGAGGCAGCTTTTCATGGGAAAGACGGCCTGTTATAATAAAATATAATGGAAGAAAGCTGGCCGCAAGCGCAACCGCCATGCCTCATGCAGGGAATGACGCAGCTGCCGGTGGAAAGCACACATCATGGAGAAGCGGTGACTACGGTGCCGGCTATAACTATGACTGGGTAAAAAACAATGGTATGGACGGCGTTTTCGATATTCATTTCCCAAACAGCAGCAGGCACAGTGACGGAAAGGTTGACGAAAAACACCAGGCAAACATAAGAATTGCCGCAGGACTGAAATAATTAAGATACGAAAAAAAGAGTTAAAATAATTATACAACTCCTCCTGTATTTTGTATTATAATAGTCTACAGGAGGTATTTTTATGTACTGCTGATATTTGCTTTTTAATGCGTATACTGATATAATTATGTATCAAGTGTATTTTGTATACAGCATTAGATATTGTTGCAAGGGGGTTTATAAAATGGCAAAAGTAATGAAAACCATGGACGGTAATACTGCTGCTGCTCACATAGCTTATGCATTCACTGATGTAGCGGCAATATATCCTATCACTCCGTCATCACCCATGGCTGAGCTTATCGATGAATGGTCTGCTCACGGAAGGAAAAATGTTTTTGACCAGGAGGTCAAAGTTGTAGAACTACAGTCTGAAGCAGGTGCTTCTGGTGCAGTACACGGTTCTCTGGCATCGGGAGCTTTAACAACTACTTTTACTGCTTCACAAGGATTGCTTCTTATGATACCTAATATGTATAAAATTGCCGGTGAACTGCTGCCAGGTGTTTTCCATGTAAGTGCCCGTGCAGTAGCAAGCCATGCACTTTCTATATTTGGGGACCATTCGGATGTAATGGCATGCCGCCAGACAGGATTTGCACTGCTTGCATCAGGTGGGGTACAGGAAGTAATGGATTTGGGTAGTATAGCCCATCTTAGTGCAATTAAGGGCAGGGTTCCTTTTGTGCACTTCTTTGATGGCTTCAGGACGTCCCATGAGGTACAAAAAATCGAAGTCATGGATTATAATGACATCGCCGGCCTTATTGACTATGAAGCAGTGAAGAACTTTAGGAAAAATGCATTGAATCCGGAGCATCCGGTTCTTAGAGGAACAGCTCAAAACCCTGATATCTTCTTCCAGGCACGTGAATCCTCAAACAGTTTCTATCAAAACCTCCCTGAAATTGTTGAGTATTACATGAATGAAATAAGTAAAATAACCGGAAGGCAATACGGTCTGTTCAACTATTATGGTGCTCCTGACGCTGAACGTGTTATGGTAGCAATGGGTTCGGTATGTGATACCATAGATGAAACTGTTGACTATTTGATGAGCAAGGGTGAAAAAGTAGGTGTTGTAAAAGTACATCTTTATAGGCCATTTTCAATTAAGCATTTCCTGAAGGCCGTTCCTGAAACAGTTAAGAGCATTGTTGTCCTGGACAGGACTAAGGAACCCGGTTCACTTGGGGAGCCATTGTATCAGGATATATGCACCGTTTACAAGGATACTCCAAATAGGCCTGTTATAGTCGGAGGACGTTACGGCCTTGGTTCAAAAGATACAACACCGGCTCAGATAATCGCAGCTTTTGATAACCTTAAATCAGACTCACCAAAGAACGGATTTACAATTGGCATTGTTGATGATGTTACCTACACATCCCTTGATGTCAAGGATGACGTTGATACCGTTCCGGAAGGCACAATCAGTTGTAAATTCTGGGGACTTGGCTCAGATGGCACAGTTGGGGCCAATAAGAACGCCATAAAGATTATTGGTGATCATACTGATTTATATGCGCAGGCATATTTCGCTTATGACTCCAAAAAATCCGGAGGTGTAACCATCTCCCACCTTAGGTTTGGTAAAAAACCCATAAGGTCTACCTATCTGATTAAAAAAGCAAACTTTGTGGCATGCCACAATCCTTCATATGTAGACAAATATGATATGGTTTCGGATCTTAAGGACGGAGGCACTTTCCTCCTCAACTGCAGTTGGTCTGAAACTGAACTCGCTGAGAAAATTCCTGCCAAAATGAAAAGGTTTATTGCAAAACACAACATCAGTTTATACACCATTGATGCTGTATCTATCGCAAGGGATATAGGTCTGGGCGGCAGGATTAATATGATAATGCAGGCTGCATTTTTCAAACTGGCGAATATTATTCCTATTGAAGATGCAGTAAAATATATTAAAGCAGCTATAGAAGCTACCTATGGCAGCAAAGGCGATAAGATAGTCAATATGAACTACCAGGCGGTAGATAAAGGTATAGAAATGCTTAAGAAGGTTGAAGTTCCTTCCTCCTGGAAGGATGCTGAAGATGAAAAAGCAGAACAAAAGGATGTTCCTGATTTCATAAGAGATATTGTTGAACCAATAAATAGACAGGAAGGCGACAATCTTCCGGTTAGCGCCTTCAAAGGAAGAGAAGACGGAACATTCCCACAGGGTACTACCAAGTACGAAAAGAGAGGCATTGCTGTGCTGGTACCTGAATGGCAGATGGATAAATGTATCCAGTGTAACCAGTGCTCATATGTTTGCCCTCACGCTGCTATTAGGCCGTTCATTCTTAACAAGGAAGAAGCAGAAAAGGCTCCTGAAGGAATGAAGTCCAAAAAGGCTATAGGCAAAGGTATGGAAGAGTACAGCTTCAGGATACAGGTATCTGTGCTTGACTGTTCAGGCTGCGGTAACTGTGCAGAGGTATGTCCTTCCAAGGAAAAGGCTTTGATAATGAAGCCTATTGAAACGCAAATGAGTGAAGCTGAAAACTGGGAATATGCATTAAGCCTGTCGTACAAAGACAATCCCGTCAACCAAAATACTGTAAAGGGCAGCCAGTTTGAGCAGCCGCTCCTTGAATTCTCCGGAGCTTGTGCCGGATGCGGAGAAACCCCTTATGCAAAACTTGTAACTCAACTGTTCGGGGACAGAATGATGATAGCCAACGCTACAGGGTGCTCATCTATATGGGGAGGCAGTGCTCCTTCAACACCTTATACCGTGAACAAGGACGGGCATGGTCCTGCCTGGGCAAATTCACTGTTTGAAGATAATGCAGAGTACGGCTTCGGAATGAGTATAGGTGTCCAGCAAATAAGGAGCAGGCTTGCTGATTTATGCAAAGAAGTGCTTAACCTGGAATTGCCGGCTGAAATCAGGGTTGCCGTTGAAGAATGGCTGGACAACATGAATGACGGCAAAAAGTCTAAACAGGCCAGGATGAAACTTATTCCTTTAATTGAAGAATATAATGGTGGAAATGACAGGGTTAAGGAAATATTCGATGAAATACTGGACAAAAAGGAATTCCTTACAAAACAGTCCCAGTGGATATTCGGCGGTGACGGATGGGCATATGACATTGGATATGGAGGCCTTGACCATGTATTGGCATCCGGAGAGGATGTAAATGTACTGGTATTTGATACGGAAGTATACTCAAATACCGGGGGACAGTCATCTAAATCTACTCCTACAGGAGCTGTCGCAAAGTTTGCTGCATCAGGTAAGCCTATTAAGAAAAAAGATCTTGGAATGATGGCCATGTCATATGGTTATGTCTATGTTGCCCAGGTAGCAATGGGAGCAAACCAGAACCAACTGGTAAAAGCCTTGACAGAAGCAGAAGCATATCCCGGGCCATCACTGGTTATCGCTTATGCGCCGTGTATAAATCACGGTTTAAAATCTGGTATGGGCTGCGCACAGCTTGAACAGAAGAAAGCGGTTGAATCAGGCTACTGGCATTTATACAGGTATAACCCGCTATTAAAACTGGAGGGCAAAAACCCGTTTGTATTGGATTCTAAGGAACCGTCAGCTTCCTTTAAGGATTTCCTTATGGGCGAAGTCCGTTATTCATCCCTTACAAGGACTTTCCCGGATAGGGCAGAAAAACTGTTTGATAAAGCTGAACAGGATGCAAAAGAAAGGTATGAAACCTATAGAAAACTTGCAGATAGATAAATGCTGTATTACTAAAAACGGCTCTACGTCAATTGTTGGGGTGGGGCTCAAGTAAAATAAAGTATTGATGATTTCCAGAGGATGACCATAAAAAGTTATTCTCTGGATTTTTTATACTTATCAGGCATGGAGGTACAGATGTCCGCAGCCGGTTCGTCTCAAACAGGCTGTATTTGACTTGGCTCGCTGTAATGCGTGCGCCAGCGAATCGGCATCCTGCCTTAGCGCTGGCGGCTTTGCCGTCCGTGGCAAACCTTTATGTTCCTGATACCGCATTTCAGCTTCGCCTGATAACAGCCTGTATTTGCTCCTCACAAGGCTGACGGTGATCTGTATCCCATGCCTGTTCCTATGACATAACGTGTAGTATCCTGTTTCTAAACCTTTTGAAATCCCTTATACCAAAAGCATTTCTCTTGATTACCTTAATCTTGTTATTGACACCCTCTGTATAACCATTTGAAAAGCGATACTCAAAGGAGTTAAGTATTTCTTCGCTCCAATTGACAAAGGTTCTTATGCATGCCTGGAACTCAGGTAGATCGTAACCAGTAGCAATCATGTTCCAGATTCCAAGTTGTTTTCTGGCATCATCTCTGTTTTTACAGTCCATAAGCTTGTGAAATTCGTTCTTTAATAAATAAGCTTGTCTTAGCCTCTCTGATATTTTTAGCATTGCTTCTATCTGGTCTGTTTCCTCTTCAGTTAGATTCTCTGGTTTTTTCAGCAGAACTCGTCTGTTTCTCTTGAAGTATTTCCTTCGGGAATCGTAAAACTTTACTTGTTCAGCTTTTCTTACATTTTCAAACGCCCACATCACTTGTCTTACAACATGGTATCTATCTGCTATTATTTTCGCACGAGGAAATAGACTTTTGGCAAGAGTGCGAAATGGCCCACTCATATCAATTACTACATGCTGAACTACCTTGCGATCTTTGTAACCAAGAAAATATTTAGCCATATCTTCTGTTTTCCTGTTGGGTAATATATCTATTACCTTCCTGTGCTCGGGGTCTGTTACTATACATTGAAACTTCTCCCCATCTGCATTCCCTCTGAATTCATCAATAGATATAACCCTTGGCAAAGAGGTATTAGAATATCCAACATGGTCAAATATCCTGGCTACTGTAGGTGGAGAGAGATTAACCAAGTTTGATACGCTTTTCATTGACCCCACATCTTTCAAGGATTTAATAACATAAGCTGCTAGACGGTTTGTTATGCGGTAATACCGTGGTAGGAAAGGGACGGTTTCATAAAACCTTTTACTGCACATAGGGCATACATGTCTTCGTTTCCGTAAATAAATGACTGTCATTTCACCAAAGGCGGAAATGTCTTTTATTGGCTGCTTCCTGTAATCATGTACCTTGCTTGTCCACTCTCCACAACGGGGACATTTATGTATCCTCTTATGCATTTCTATATGAATAAAGAGCTTGTTATCACACCTTTCCACATATTTAAGAGAAATATCTTTTAAACCAAGCAATTCTTCTGTATAATTAGGGTAGAGCATAGATTGAATCTCCTTTCAAAATGATTTGGTGATAACTTCATTTTACTTGAGATTTCAACTCTATGCTCATTTATTATATAAAAAATGTTGGAGAGTTAAAGAATTATCTCTTTAGCCACCCCAACATTTATTATAGAACCCTAAAAACCCGGCAGACTTATTTGCCGGGTTTTTTGTTTTTTCCCGTTCATTTTGCCATTCATTTTCCTATTAATTTTCGGTTCATTTTCCCGTACCCACCGCTGTTCCTGAATATCTTCTCTACTTAATCCCAAAAGCTGTTTGCCCTGCATATTATGTAGCATGAAATTCTATAATGGGGTGAAAACATGAATATTTTTAAAGTAGGAGATATTGTGGGAAGAAAATCCTATGGAAGTGACATCTACTTCAGGATATCTAACATAATTCAAAACCGGGGATATAAACCGGTTTATGTCCTCAAAGGCCTAATGTACAGAATAGAAGCCGACAGTGATGAGGATGACCTGGAAAAGCTGGATGTTCAAAAGGTAAGGTCTAATATAAACAGTACGCTGTCTGATGCAAAAAGGAACATGAAAAAATGCCTGTACCGCAGCAACAGATTGCTATTTCCCTTATTCAGGGCAGAGCCAGGCAAAATATTACACATTGACGCCGACAAAGACTTTCTGGATATGTGTATCCAACACTACAGGGAAGCAAAAATAAGCCATGTAGGTGAACTGGCAAGCGAAAGCAAGCAGCCGGGCGTAGTGAGGAAGCTGCTTGAAAAGCATAATCCGGACATTCTTGTGGTTACGGGGCATGACAGCATCAAGAAGAATGCTGATAAGCAGGACTCACTCAGCAACTACAGAAATTCAGGATACTTTATTGAATCAGTTAAAGAAGCAAGAAAATATGAACCAAGTAACAGGAAATTATGTGTTTTCGCTGGTGCATGCCAGTCGTATTTTGAAGCAATTATGGAAGCAGGAGCAAACTTTGCAAGCTCTCCGGGACGTATATTGATTAATGCGTTGGATCCTGCCTTTGTATCGGAAAAAGTTGCGCTTACCGATTACAGAATGATGGTTACGCCGCGGGAAATCAGCCTGATTACAATCTCAGGGAGTGAAGGAATTGGAGGTATAAATACCAGAGGACATTTGAAATAACTCATTAGCTGGCAGAACAATATTCTACGGCATTTTTTCCATTGTTCTTAGCCCTGTATAATGCCATATCGGCAGCATGGAAAAGTTCCAGGGAGGTTAATCCGTCATAAGGAAATGTTGCAATACCTATCGACAAGGTAATTTCCTCATCAAGCTCTTTTTTAAAACCTTCCTGGAATACATCCTTTATCCTGTGGCATACCTGCAGAGCAGTGTTACTATCTGTGCTGGGTAATACTAAAACAATCTCATCCCCGCCATACCGGGCGGCAATATCATCTCCGCGAAGATTCTTTTTAATAATTGATGAAACCTTTACCAGCACCTGGTCACCTTTAAGATGCCCATATTTGTCATTAATGCTCTTAAAATTATCCACATCAATTATTGCAATAGAAACAGGAGTCTTCAGTCTGGAGCTTTCAGAGAGGATACATTCAAGGCTGCTGTAAAAATATTGATGGTTATACAAGGATGTCAGGCTGTCCCTGGTTGCCATGCTGAAAGAATATTTATTTATTTTCCCAAAAATATATCCCGAAAAAAACGACAGGGCCAGGAAAAATATTATTCTCAGCAGCAGTTCCATTCCGATAGTACCGTCTGCAGCCAGAACTGCCGCACTATAAAAAACTATACTTGTGAAGCTTGCTATTATGGATTTTTTCAGACCATATATGACAGAGAAAAAAATTATAAAGAAAGCATAAAAAATATATAACGGGCTTTTTGCCCCCCCTGTATTAAAAATACATATGGACAGCAGCAGCATATCAGCAGAAGGTAAAACAAGGGGATAGTTGAATGCTATCCTCTTTCTAATGCCTGAAAATACCAAAATCAACACGGAACAAACCAAATAAATGATTATAGACACAGCAATTGCTGGGTAAGAGCTTTCACCGCTTCCATATAATAATATGATAACAGCGGCTATAAAGACAATAATCAGCCGAAAAAAAGGTATCATACTATCATATATAATAAAATGCCTTTTTTTCAAATATGAAGCATTTTTCAAATCCTTATACCTCCTGTATTTTCATAGCCCCATTACCGTATAATACAAAGTAACGAAGTATGATTATATTATTATAACAGAAAACAGTAAATCTACAAGAGATTTTTTCTTTTTTTGTAACAAAAGCAAATAAATAGCTAAAAAGAACACATAAAAAAACAAATGCTTCTGGGTAATATTACCAAAAGCATTTGCCAACAAACATCTAATCTTCTTAATTATTTCGCATCCTTCAAAGCCTTTGCTGCTAAATCAAAGAATTCCTTAACATGTATGGATGCACCGGAAATAGCATCTGTATGCCCTTCATCATCACTATAAGAAATGTCAGAAGGATCCTGAGTTTTTAGTAAATACTGCTCCACCTTCTCAGCTTGTTCATGCCATTCTGCCTGGGCTCCACCTTTTTCTTGCATGCCATACTTCCCGTCCGCAGACAGGGTTTTCTTGTCATCCCCGCCATCCTTATGGATAGCGTTCCATTCAGCATCTACTATTTTCCCGTCTTTTACCTGCAGGGTTACGACATTCTTCCATCCGGAGCTTTCATCAAAACCATCTTCCTCTGCGGAATAAATTCCGTCTTTATATTTCTGCCCCGATTGCTGCTGTGTTTGTTGCTGAGTGTTTTTGCCTTTTTCATCGTTTTTTGATGCTCCGCACCCTGTAAGCAATACTGCAGCTAAGGCTACTGACAGACCAAATGCTAAAATTTTTTTAATATACATTTTATCCTCCCCTTCAAGTAGTTTATATGAAGCATTTTCTCCTGATAAGGGTATAATTACCCGTTACTATTACTACTCTTTTTTTATATTCCCTCAAAAGCGCGGGTTAAACCAAAATATTTTTTTAATAATATTCCGTGCAAAGGATGACTAAAGGCCTGTAATTAACAAAATGCTTTTGATATAATCTAACTGTATGTAAGCCTAATGGTTCACATATATTTTGAGAAAAAATATTTTAGGAGAGTGATGAAATGATTCCAACCCCACATATAGAAACAGGCGAAAAAGGAATAATTGCAGAAACGATTCTGCTGCCAGGCGACCCTTTGCGTGCAAAATTCATTTCAGACAACTTCTTGGATAACCCTGTTCAATTCAACTCTGTCAGAAATATGCTTGGGTATACAGGCACATACAAAGGTAAAAGAGTTTCCGTAATGGGAACAGGGATGGGCATGCCTTCAATCGGGATTTACTCGTATGAACTCATACATTTTTATGGAGTAAAAAACCTTATACGTATCGGGTCATGCGGTTCACTTCGGGAGGAGGTAAAAGTCCGTGATATTGTGATTGGCATGTCTGCCTCTACCAACTCCAATTTCGCTTCCCAATACAATCTTCCGGGTACTTATGCTCCAACTGCATCCTGGAAGCTGCTCAAGAAAGCAGTTGAAATTGCTGGCGAAAAAGGAATCGAGGCCAAGGTAGGAAATATATTATCATCAGATATTTTTTATGACGATGATCCGGAGTCATGGAAAAAATGGGCAAGGATGGGCGTATTGGCAGTTGAGATGGAAGCCGCCGCCCTGTATATGAATGCAGCCCGTGCCGGCGTTGATGCATTATGCATCCTGACCGTATCAGATTCGATGGTTACCCATGAGGCTACCACTTCGGAAGAGCGTCAGAATACTTTTACCCAGATGATGGAGATAGCTTTGGAACTGGTATAAATAGAAACTAATGCATCAGAATTTTCAGCAGTCCGGTTCATGAATAAACATCCAGGGGCAAAGCTTTTTCTCAGAGAAGTCTATGATTTTGAATATCAATATTCCCATGATGCTGAGAGCCAGTATTCCTGCAAACATCCGTACATAGTCCACCATGATCCAGCTATTCATTATAAAATAGCCTATGCCATAGGTGGTTGCAAAATTTTCAGCAAAAAACAAAGCGGATATACTTATCCCTATGCTGGTTCTCAGTGCAGATATAATCTTTGGAAGGGCAGCAGGAAACACAAGGTACAAGTATATTTGCCTCCGGTTTAATCCCAGGGATGCTACCGAATAGAACATTACCCTGGAAATCTCCTTCACCCCGTCACGTGAGGCCAGCAGTATCTGGAAAATAATTATTGTTAGAATAAGAATAATCTTAGGTTTATTCCCAATGCCAAACAGCAGCATAAATACAGGCAAAAAAGCAATTTTAGGGATGGGATAAAGTATATATGCTATTGGTGATATGACTGCATCCGCTTTTTTATTCAACCCCACCCACAGCCCGAGGGGCACACCAATAACAACTGAAATAACCATAGCCAGTATTATCCTGTATAAACTAACAGCAATATGGACTGGAAGGTCTCCGCAAAGCAGGCTTAAAAAAACTTCTATTGTTTCTAAAGGCCCTGGAATAATCCGGCTTCTTAAAGTAATATGCATTGCATGCCATAAAATAAGAACTATAATTACACCATATAAAGTTTTGCTTTTAAAAAGTCTCTCTATTTTCTTCACTGCTGTCCACCCTGATAAAGCCATTTTCTCACTTCGAGGCAAATATTGTAGTAATCCGGTTTTGACCTTATATCTTCATCACCGAAATATGGGTTGTCAATAACATGCTTTATTGAGGCCTCCTCCATTATAACAATTTTCTGTCCCAGAAAGACAGCTTCTTCAATACTATGCGTTACTAATACCAGTGTTATTGGATTTTTTTTGAATATCTCAAGTACCAGGTTTTGAATGTGCTCCTTTGTAATTGCATCAAGTGCAGACGAGGCCTCATCCAGCAGCAGGACGTCCGGTTGTGTAACCAAAGTCCTTGCAATAGCGACCCTTTGCTTTTGCCCTCCGCTGAGCTGTGAAGGGAACTTGTCCCTGTGGTCAAACATTCCAAGCTCTATAAGTATTGAATTCACCTTTTCATTTATTTCGCATTGTTTCAGCTTTCTCGCTTTCAGTCCCAGCTCAGTATTTTTTCTCACGGTCAGCCACGGAAGAAGGCCAGTTTCCTGCAGTATGACACCTGTTTTTTTCCTCACCCCTGTAAGTGTCTTCCCATCTATAAGTATTTCCCCTCTCCTGGGAGTCATAAGACCAGCCAAAGCGTACAGCAGTGTTGTTTTTCCGCACCCGGAAGGCCCTATTACAGCACAGGTAGTATTCCTGGGAATATAAAGATTAACATTTTCCAGGGCAGTCTCCCTTCCAAAAACGATCCCCAAGCCTCTTACCTCTATCATTACTCCGCAAACTTCCTTTCAACCAGGTCTTCAGCATCTACTTTCAAATCCTTGTGAAGCACTCCGGATGTCCACTCAATGATTTTCTCAATATACCTATTATCCGGCAGTGATGCCTTAGTGTACCGGGGAAGCACCATCAAATCCCTTACTCCGGGCTCCAGATTTGTCATCTTCTCCATTAAAATATCCCTTGCCAACTGTTCATTGATATTTATTTCAGCTACAGCCATGTTATAAGCTTTATGAAACAATTCTACAGCTTTTTCCTTTTCCTTTATAGCCTTTCCAGTGAACACCATGACATCCGGGCAGTACGGGTCTTCAGTGTTGTATACATTCTTTTCCAGCCCGTTCAATACGCCCATGGACGCAACCGGTTCGGGGAACAATCCCATATCAAGCTGCCCGCTTTCTATAGCCGCCAGCCTTGCAGGTATCTCGTTTATGAACACCTTTTCTATTGTGTATATTCCTCCAAGCCATTCATCTATCAGAAAATTGGAAACACTTACCTCCATCATCCCAACCTTTATACTCTCCTTATCCTCGCTCCCTTTCCTGGAAAGCACCGGAAATACTCCGTTAGTCATGGTGGTTGCTTTTATATCAAAGCCGCTGTCTACATTTGTGGCTACCGCAATAAGATCGGTCATTGCTCCGTCTATGGACTGTGCCTGAAGCGCACTCTGCCTGTTCTGTGCATTATTATATATCTCCAGCTCCACATTAAGGCCCAGTTCCTTAAAGTATCCGTTTTTCTCTGCCAACAGCACAGGAGCTGAATCAACTGCAGGCATAAGGCCTACTTTCAGCAGCATATCCTCCTGTTGTACCCGGGTATTTGATTTGCACCCTGATGAAAACAGTATTGCTAAAACCAATAAACCATATACCGCCATACATTTATATCTTCCCATATTCTGCCTCCAAAAACAGTATTGCATTATTACTTTACCATTAAAATAGCTTTGTAACAACGCAGTGACAGTTGAAACTCCCGTAAGCATATGCAATAATAAATTGAACAGTGTTTTCCGATTGCATATAGTACTACTAATACAGATTAATTATACTACCTGAAAGGACCATTTATGAAGAGGGATAAAGAATATTGGAAAAAATTCATAAGGGATTCATGGATTGCCTTAAGGCCCCTTTCCCTATCCCTTGCAATAGGCTCAACCACACTTGGTATTACAGCGGCATGGCGTGAAGGGCTGCTTTTTAACAGTACAGTGCTTATGGATGCTGTTAAGATAGTGCTGGTTACCACAGCCGGAATACTGGCTCAGTCAGGAGCCAACCTTATTAACGATTACTTTGAAGGCTCTTTCAGGTATTACAGGCCCTCGGGCAGAAAAATACGGTTTTTGGGCGCCGACCGCACTTATTTCGATATATATGTATTTATGTGGGGGATGGCCTGTTTAGGGCTTGCATGCCTTATAGGCCTTTACTTGATATATATAACCAACATACAAATGCTCTTCATTGGGTTAATTGGAATTATCGGTTCCTATGCCTATACCGGCGAGCCCTTTGTATATAAACGTCATGGTCTTGGAGTAGTCCTGTCATTCATACTGATGGGGCCTTTAATGGTTTACGGGACTTATTTCCCATTTGCACTCCGCTTTTCGTGGTATCCGGTAGTACTGGCCTTACCGGCATCTTTCCTTATCCCTGCCCTAATGATAAGCAATGAAATGAGGGATTTCTCCAGGGATACCCGCCTCAGCCTCGGTACATTAAGCGTAAGAATCGGCTCTAAGGCAAGCAGGCTTATATATGAATTCCTGGTATTTGGCGCCTTTATTCTGTCATTGTTTTATGTAGCTGTTGGTATATTTCCAGTTGTTTCGCTTCTGGTATTTCTGACATTTCCGACTGCATTAAAAGCACACCGCAGCGTTTCACGTTTTGAAGGCCTCGGAATCCCGAACACCAACCGCCTGCATTGGCAGTTTACACTCATCCTTATTATTACCCTGGTTGTGGGATGACATTTAACCTGTGTGCTTAAACCAGCCCAATAAAGCTTTCTAGGGAACTTTTGTCTTCATTGGCATCTATAGAAGTAATGAGAGTATTTCTGTCAGGCATATTCAGCCTTCGGAAATGAAAACGCAGGCTGTTTTTCAGTTCTTCAACACTTAATTTGCTGTCTGTAACGGCAATATACTCTGCATTGCCTGTTTTACTTACCATAGAATCCTTCCTGAAACACTGTTTAACTATTTTACACAGGCTATCATCAAATTGCTCCATACCTTTCAGGACGCTTTTTGAATCAAATTCAATTTTATAACATGTGATTAAATTTTTGTTCCTGTTTTTCAGCTTGCCTATATAATCAACAATACTATACTTTGCGCTTATTTCTTCCGTACACTGCACAACGCAGTTCCTGCCTTTCCTCTTTGCAAGATAAAGACTAATATCCGCAAGCTCCAGAATTCTGTTAAAATTATGCTTTCCTTTGGATGTGCTTACACCAAGACTGATAGAAAAGTGTTTTTCCCCATAGTTTGATGCAAATGGCCTTTGATAAAAAGAAACCCGTATATTCTCTGCAATTCTGGCAGCCTGAACCATGTCCCATCCAGGCAGGATAACAAGGAATTCTTCACCTCCATAACGGACAATTGAATCAGTAATACCGTTAAGCTCGTCCTGCAAGACCTCTGACAATCCCTTCAGTACAAAGTCGCCAAATTGGTGCCCGTAAGTATCGTTTATATTTTTAAAATTGTCAATATCTATCATAATAACCGACAGTTTGAGTGCTTTTTCCAGGTCAGATCCGTTTCTCAGCTCTTCAAGGTACTTTCTGTTATGCAGGCCTGTGAGCTCGTCCATATATATAGTTTGCTTAATTGTATTAACTACCTGCATATTCTCAAAACAAACCCCCAGATATGTAATCAAAGTATCAATAAGCGATAGCATGCTATGGTTAAACAGCTCTCTGCTATAACATGAAAGAACTAAATAACCTGACAATTCATTATTCCTTTTAATCCTGTTTATATAAAGGAACCCTAACTTTGTCCTGTAGCTGGAGTATCCCAGGTCAATTATTTTATAACCATTTGCTGTCTCTTTCAGGGTTTTATCTGTTATTCTCCCAATCAAAAAATCTGCATTGGTGCTTCCTTGATTTGAATAGTTTCTTCCATCCAGTTGATTAATAATAATGCAATTGTTGAAGCCAAGTTTAATCATATTGTTGCATACAAACCGGCATGCACTGTTTATATCGTTTGTTTTGCCTATGTAAGAGATTATTTCCATAAGGATTTTATAGCTGTTTTTCTGGTTTATAGTATCTGAAGTATTGTGCCTGTACATGAATTGTACTCCTTTGTTTTGTAAAAGATAATAGTCAGTTTACTCATAAAACAACATGGATTTATAAAATCACCAGCTGATATTGATACTATTATATCATATGTCTAACTAAATGCTATACTTCGTTATGGGCACATTCTTATGTATGCCCCATATTATTCCACGCACTGGTATTCCGAGACTAATATTGTATTCCTCTCACTTATGGTAGGTCTCCCCGTTTATGATTTTGAAGGCCCTGTATATCTGCTCCATGAGAATAAGGCGGGTCAATTGATGGGGGAAAGTAAGGCTTGAAAGGGAAAATCTAAGTCTGGCCTTCTTAAGCAGTTCTTCATCAAGGCCAAGGGAACCTCCTATAATAAAAGTTATATGGGAACCACCGGAAATAAAAAATGACTGGAACTTAGCAGCAAAAGCTTCCGAATCAAAACTGCTGCCCTTCACATCCAGAGCGATAACCAGTGAACCTTCCTTTATCCTCTTAAGAATACGCTCCGCCTCTGCTGCTTTTACATTAGCTTCCTCTGCGGCACTGAGGTTTTCCGGGGCTTTCTCGTCAGCCACTTCAATTATTTCCAGGCTGCAGAACCTGGACAGCCTTTTGCTATATTCACTTATTCCGTCTTTAAGGTACTTTTCCTTCAACTTTCCGACTGCAACTATGGTAATCTTCAAATATACGTCTTCCTTCCAGTCAAAGTTTCCCACTATTTAGTGAATCACAGGTTTTCTTCAAGCGCTCATAAAGTTCTTCCTTTTCTTCCTCATCCAGTCCAAAGTGCTCAGCAAGCTTTTCAGTTATTTCATGCAGCTTACTGCTGTCAAGCAAATCCTCAGGTTTGATTCCAAGGCTCTCCATTACAACCAGCAAAAACGACACCGGTATTCCAAAATAACCTGCAAGCCTTTTTACTGCTATTTCGGACTTTACATAAACCATCGGATCATTATTCTTGCTTTTACATTTTTCTATTATTTCCTTGAAATCGTTCTCTTCTAACTGCCTTTTTGAACAGCAACGCGGAGTTGATACATTTGTGCTTGCCCTAAGCGGTGAATTACCGGAAACCAAACCCTCACATAATGCTTTTGTAATCATTAAAGCACCTCCACCTGATAAAAAACTTAAAATAGTATTCTATGTTATCTTATCGGTAAAATTTTGGATTTGGTTAAGGCAATAAGTGTTTCAAGTCTTGGAGTTTATTTGTTACTACAGCTCAATAACCCTGCCTGCCCTGTCCCGGTGGACAACATCCAGCATAATATCCCTTCCCGCTTCTATCCGCTTTTTCCTGAGATAGTTACAAACAGTCTCATATGCCAGCTCAGGGAAATTATTTTCCTTGCTCAGGTGGCCAAGCAGGAAATTCCTTGTACCCTTCTCAGCCATATATGCAACAACCTTTCCCGCATTCTCATTTGAAAGATGTCCTGTATCGCTCAGAATCCTCCGCTTAAGCACCCACGGATACCTTCCAGCTTTAAGCATCTCCTCATCATGATTTGACTCCAGAAGAAGGAGATCACTCTTTTCAAAATGCTGAAGCAGTTGGTTTGTCATATGCCCGATATCTGTGGCAACAGTAATTTTCCTATCGTCCGCATAAAAATTGAACCCCACAGGTTCTGCCGCATCATGGGGTATCAGAAAGGGGCAAACACAAATGTCTCCTGTCTCAAACTCCATGCCCGTATTAAAGTACATGCGGTTTTTACTATTTATAGATCCCAGACCTCTTTCCATTGCAAGCCAGGTACTCTCATTCGCATAGATTGGTATATTAAACTTCCTTGAAATTATACCTGCCCCCCTGACATGGTCAATGTGTTCATGGGACACTAAAAGGGCGCTTAGCTCCGAAGGGTCTTCCCCTATGGAATGCAGCGCCTGTATAATCTTTTTTCCGCTTAAGCCCGCATCTATAAGAAGCTTTGTTTTTCCGGCAGAAAGGAAAATAGCATTACCACTGCTGCCGCTAAACAAACTGCAAAACTTAATCATACACCTTTTCTGCCCTCTCTTATTATATCTGCTCCCAGTTTCCTCAGTTTTTCTTCCAGGTTTTCATATCCCCTGTCTATGTACTTTACGTTATGTATGTCTGTAGTTCCCTCTGCAGCCAGGCCTGCAAGCACCAGCGCCGCCCCGGCTCTCAAATCAGTCGCCTTTACCGGCGCCCCTGTCAGCCTCTTGACTCCCTCTATCACAGCCATCCTGCCTTCAACCTTTATCAATGCCCCCATACGCTTAAACTCGTCTATGTACTGAAAACGGAGATCCCAAACCCCTTCGGTTATGGTACTTGTCCCCTCTGCCAGGCAAAGCAGGCTGGCGATAGGCGGATGAAGATCAGTGGGAAATCCCGGATAGGGCAGTGTTTTTATATTAACTCTATGCAGCGATCCCTTTGATCTTACCCTAATCCAGTCAGCATCCTCTTCCACATCAATATTCATCTCAAGCAGCTTTGCGGTCAAGGATTCCATGTGCTTCGGTATTATGTTCCTTACAATTACATCACCCTTTGTTACAGCCCCGGCAATCATAAAAGTGCCGGCCTCTATCTGGTCGGGAATTATGGAATATGTTGCTCCGCCTTTAAGAGATTTCACACCGCGCACTTTAATTACATCAGTTCCGGCGCCCTTGACATCCGCACCCATTGCGTTAAGAAAGTTTGCAACATCAACAACGTGCGGTTCCTTTGCCGCATTTTCGATAAATGTCACACCTTCGGCTCTGACCGCTGAAAGCATAATATTTATGGTGGCACCTACGCTCACTACATCAAGGTATACCTGGTTTCCTACAAGCTTGTTGGCATATGCCTTCACAAGCCCGTGCTTCACCTCCACTTTTGCCCCTAAAGCCTCAAATCCCTTTATATGCTGATCTATTGGCCTGTATCCAAAATCACACCCGCCTGGGGATGACACCTCGGCCTTTCCAAATCTGCCCAGCAACGCCCCCAGCAAGTAATAGGAAGCTCTCATGCTCTTAACCATATCATATGAAGCTATGTACGAATTCAAAGAACTTGAATTGATCACTACGGTATGTTTATCCTCAATATCAACCTTTGCTCCAAGCTGTCTTACAATATCAAACAAACGCTCTACATCACTTATGTCCGGAATATTCTCTATACGGCAGGGGCCTTCTACCAGCAGGGCAGCAGGTATAATTGCCACAGCCGCGTTCTTGGCTCCACTTATGTACACTTCGCCGTGCAGCGGTTTCCCACCTTTTATTAAAAATTTGCCCAATGCACCGCACCATCCTTTATTCTTTTGTAAAGTGTCCAAAAAGGCTTTTCTCCTATTCTTATTACTTCTTTTACTTCTTATTACTAGATTTCATTATAACGAACAGGAAAACATTAATTCTCCCTTATCTTTACTGTTTTCCGCCCGTGAGTTTCAATGAAATCTTCCTTAAGAAATTACCCTAAAGGCTTTTCTCTTATTTTTATTACCAGATTTCATTATAACACTATACACATAAAAAAAAAAGGAACTTTTAATAATAACACAATTTTCCTTATTTTATCGGGTTTTCCACTGCTCATTTTATGGGTTTGCCATCAGAAGTGCGAAAGTAGAGGGGATCTTCCCCCTTCAATGTGACTCTCCATGCAGGGCCTTCTGAGGATTGCTTCATATCCCTGTCGCTTTCAAATCCTTTAAAACCTATATCAATAGCCGTAATAACAGTGCCCTTTGACTCCATAAAGTTCTTGAGCAGCACCTGATATGCCGGCATAACTATTGCTTCCTCATTTAGAAAGCCTTTAACCTCTTTGTACTTGCACTCAATATAATCGATTCCTTTGCTGCTTGCCTCTATTTCCACATAGTTGTCAAATACAAGGAATCTCCTGTACTTTTCGGTAAATCGTACCCTTACAGACCCATCCTCCTGCTCTTTATAAAAATCCAATATGTATGACGACATATTATGTCCTATGCCCTCCATAAACCTTCTCAGTTGGGATTCTACCTTCTTTCTGTCGGACATATCTATTGGATTATCAGGATTAACATCAGTAAACATAAACTTGTCATGGTTTTCAAAATGCAAGGTTTTGCTGTCTTTTACCTGTACTTCGCCCTTTTCCGTTTTGGCTGAGCTTTCATAGTCCCCTCCAAAAAGCCTCTCCGATATTAAGGACCTGTTTAATTTGTTGCTTTGATATTCCAGAATTGGTGTATTGGAATTATATACAGGTATTTCACACTCCAGAACAATACCCTTCCCCTCCAGTATCTTAACCGTGCTGCTTAAAGCTTCGGCACTTACTCCCCTATCCAACCTGCTGCTAATAATACCGGCCAGTAAAGCAATATTTAATACGAGAAAAACAGCTATTAAAATGCTCTTTGCTTTCGACCAGTCCATAATCAGTCTCCTTCCCTAAACTGCAGTGGAATAGCGATATTCTGCCCATCATGCACTTCAATTATCCACGAAGGGCTAATACCCATAGCCTCATCTGATTCCACCATATACGAAACAGCCAGGTCGTCAGCCTCCAGGCTGCTGAGGTTCAGGCTCCTGCTCAGAGCTTCAAAACTCACGTTATAAGCCTCTTCCCTGCCAACCGTTTCAAAACCCTTTAGAATCCACCTACAATCAAGAACACGTTTCCCATTGGCAGTAATTTCTATAGCATTCCTTACAGGCTTCAAATCATTACCCATCTGCCCATAGTTTATCACTACGGGTAAATTGTCAACCATATAGTCAAAAGTAAACCTGTATCCGCCTCCCTCTATCTTTCCCATTCCTGACAGGTAAATATCCGCGCCGGAAACCAGCTGCTTTTCCATCGATTCTATAAACCTGAACGCATTCATGAACGCAGAACCTATATCACCTGCACCGTCAGACTGGGCTCCGGGTATGTACTTGTATTCCATAAGACCGTTGCTGAAAATCCTGTATACATCATCTGTAGTCTTGAAAACAATGGTATCATATATATCAATCGAACGATTATAGCCTGCCCTTTCTATGCCCAGAACAATACCCGCCATGTCGGACATACTGGATACATTTTCCGGAATGAACCATCTAAGCTTTTTATAGCTGCGGAACTTTGGCCCTATTGCAGCAACCGGAATGTCCGGATCTATATTCTTAAGCCTTTTCCTTTCCGGATCCAGCTCTTTTATCACCTTATATAACTTATCCTGGTATTCCTTCCCGGTTTCAAAGCTGGTCATCAGGTTTGAATACTTATCTCTGTCCATCCCTCCGGGGTTGAACCTTATTAGATATTTATATATAGCCTTGCCGTCTTTTAAATATATTGTGTTAGTACCATGGTTAATATCTTCCCAGGGCAGCATAGCCATCTTGTATACACTATCAAGCTCCGGTGTGTCCGATCCGGACTTGCTTAGAAACCATTTTAGAAGATTAGAATCTATATTGGATTTGAATTCAAATATGAAAGTCCTTTTTGTAACAAGATTTTCCCACTCTTCAGCAGGCAGAACAAGTGCCGGTTTGTCATCCAGTACTCTTGACAGATATGAAGCCCCTTCCTGCCAGAGCTGCGTAAAAGCTTCCCCTTCCCTTGGCAAAAGCCAATGGCTCCCGTTCCCGTTTGAAGCTATCACCCTGTAAGGGTTAAAATATTTTTCTCTTGCTTTTTCAGAGCTGTCAGGGCTAACAACATTAATCTTATCTAAAAACGCCTGTAAAAAATTAGTAGGAAACCCATGACTTTGATAATCCAATAGGATCCCTACCTGTATTATACTCAATGCAATTAAAACCATAAGTATATAGGTTTTAATTCTTTCCCTGTTTATCCGGTACATAGGATACCTCAGTTATTCTTGTTCAATATGCTGTTTATAAGCTCGGATAAACCGTCAGCCACCTTTTGAACTGTAGATTTCTTCAAAATATTAATATTGAAGTAATTTACCTGTACATTTTCACCTACAACAAGATTATCCATCTCCGATGCCCTGTACGCTACAATTTTAAGTCTGTTCTGCTCTTTATCAAGAGTAAGGTTCTTGGTAAACCACTCGTTTTCCTGTATATCCCAGCTGCTGCTGCCTTCATCATCCTTAAAATACCCATACTCCCCAGTTTCATCATCCTTCATCGCGAATATAAGCTTCACCTTATTTTCTACACTAACACCGGCAATTGTAATTGTATTGGAATCGTTAATGTATATATCTTTGTGTTCATGGCTTGTTATGTCCACCAGGAACTGTTCGGTTTCTTCTATGTATGGGTCGGATACAATGCCATCCACAATCTCACTGTGCTCGTCAATATCTTCATCAGCATCGCTTGCGGTTTTTCCTTCAATATCTCCCGTATCTACCGTGCTGGAAACAGCCTGTCCTGTTGTATCAGCCTGTGT
Organism: Acetivibrionales bacterium; assembly: GCA_050953835.1. Classification (GTDB taxonomy): domain Bacteria; phylum Bacillota; class Clostridia; order Acetivibrionales; family JBMNNH01; genus JBMNNH01. The sequence goes on from JBMNNH010000021.1 coordinate 43,388, forward strand.
CAGGGTTTGGTCTGCGACAACGGTATTTGTCACAGTATCTTCATCTCCCGGGTTTGCAAATACTGGCACACTAAAACAGATAATAAAAAGTAAAAATAAAAAAATGCACCTTGATTTCTTTAACATAATACTACTCCTTAAGCCATGGAATTCTTCCACAGTTGCCCCTTAAATAAGTCTAACTTTCTATTATAAATATTATACATTTTCTTTGTTACAAAACCGTTACGCAGTATTTAAGAATGAATTACACATTATCTGCCTCCAGAGGCAATTTCACGGTAACTTCTGTCCCTTTTCCCGTCTCACTGCTGATTGATATTGTACCTTTATGCGCTTCCACTATTTCCTTGGCAATAGCAAGCCCTAAACCTGTACCCCCCATTTCCCTCGACCTGGCCTTGTCAACCCTGTAAAACCTTTCAAAAATCCTTGTAAGATCCTTCCGGGGTATACCTATTCCCGTATCAGCAACCTTTATATGGACCTCCTCATGCGCCTTCCTCAGGTAGATAGAAATTTTTCCTCCTTCAGGAGTATACTTGATTGCATTGCTTATTATGTTGACTATCACCTGATCAATCCTGTCCCTGTCCATATTTATTTCAGGGATTTCTCCAATAACATGGCATTCCAATGTCTGGCCCTTTGTCTCAGCTTCCATTTTCATCCGTTCGCAGACTTTCCTGACAAGGCTCTCTACAGATCCCGCCTTAATGTTCCACTTCATTTGTTTATTGTCCAGCCTTGAAAGCTGCAGCAGGTCCTTTACTATCCTTGCCATCCTGTCGGCTTCAGAGTTAATCACTTCCAAAAACCTGCCGGACACCTCCCTGTCCTCCATTGCGCCATCCAGCAGTGTCTCCGAATAGCTCTTTATTGAAGTGATGGGTGTCCTCAGCTCATGGGATACGTTGGCTACAAACTCCCTTCTCATATTCTCCAGCTTTTCCTGCTCGGTTACATCCTGCATCACTGCAATTATGCCTTCCGGCTTATTTTGTGTGTCGGCAAACACTGCAAAATATATCCTTATGCTCCGGTCGTTTATTGTCACGGTCGCTTCCTTTGTACTTAACGAATCCAGGTACATTAGCTCTTCAATAGCCACGTTCAACCCATACCTTTTGGAGTATTCATTAAATGTCCAGTCAAATCCTTCTGTTTCAGTCATTGCCTTTGCCGCAGGGTTTATATGGATTACCCTGCCCTCCATATTGAAAGCAATAACCCCATCTGTCATATAATTCAGTATGGTTTCTATCTTGTTCTTTTCGCTTGAAATTTCCGCAAGAGTCATTTTCAGGCTTCTCGCCATATAGTTGAAAGCCCCCGTAAGCTTACCTATCTCATCCTGCGACTTGACTTCCAGCATCTGGTCAAAATCTCCTGAAGCTATACCCTCAGCCTTGTGTGTTATCCTTTGTATTGGAATGATGATAGTCTTGGACAGCAAATATCCTACTATCAGGGAGAATACAACTGACAGCATTAGAGTACTCAGGATAATATCATTGAATTCCTGGACAATCTCCCTCCATGCAGCGCTGTCATATCTGAAATACAGCACATACTCGCCGTCTGAAAGCTTTACAAGCCTTGCATAATCAAAAAAATTCCTGCCGTTGGCATGCACCAGCTTGTCACTGTCACCTTCATCCTTTCCAGCCATCACAGCCAGAAGGTTTTGCGAAGACAGTATCTCATTCAGAAAATCCTCTTCTCCCATTTCTATAAATACAATGTCGGACGAGTCTTTTATATCCCTTATATTATTCCTGTTAATAATGGTATAGCTTTTATACCTTCCGATAATATTGAATAATACCTTATCGTTATCTTCATCAAGAGATTTCATCATATCATCTATGGTGGCATTGCTCTTTACCGTCCAGTTCTGGAAACCGTAGTCAATACCCTCCTTAAAGCTGTCATATGATGACGACTCAACACTCCTGTTCAATAAAAGTCCGATAGGTACCACCAGAAATATAGTTATTAAGATAAATATGAATACGAGCCTCCACTGCAGACTACCAGGAAACATATGCACCCTCATCGTCAAACTAATCTACTATTTAACTAATCCACTTTATTAAAGTAGTATCCTACTCCCCTTTTTGTCATAATAAACTGGTGATTTCCCGGATCCCTCTCCAGCTTTTCCCTCACTCTTCTTACAGTCACGTCAACAGTCCGCACATCTCCGTAATACTCATATCCCCATACCTTCTCAAGAAGTGTTTCCCTGGAAAATATCTGCCCATGATGCTGCGCAAGAAATTTAACCAACTCAAACTCCCGGAGGGTCAAATCTACCACCTGTCCATCACGCTTTATTTCATACCTGTCTATGTCTATAACCACACTTCCGCAATCGAGTATATTCCCTGATTTCTGCTCCGCCTGCTCTACGGCTGTACGCCTTAGGTTGGCCTTGATCCTGGCCATCAGCTCTCTCTGGCTGAAAGGCTTGGTAATATAATCATCCGCCCCCAGTTCAAGCCCCAGTACCTTATCAACCTCTTCTTCTTTTGCGGTGAGCATAAGTATTGGTGTATTCATGGACTGTCTGAGCTTCCTGCAAACAGTGAAACCATCCATTTTAGGGAGCATAACATCAAGCAGTATCAAGTCAGGATTCTGTTCAACCGCTAATTTCATAGCCTCTTCCCCGTCATATGCCTCTATTGTCTCAAAACCCTCTTTATTAAGATTGAACTTTAAAATATCTACAATATTCTTCTCGTCGTCCACAATTAAAATTTTTTTTCCCACAAGTGCCCGCCCCTTAAAACAATTTATATTATTGCATTATTCTTCTGATAATGTCTATTACTATCCTATTATATCATTAATAAAAAAAAAATGAATAACAATTTTTGCCCCATTGCTATATGGCTGGATTGCCATTATTGGTTGCCATATTCTATAGTATGATGCTATAATATACAGCAACAGTATAATCCGTCCGGCATTAGCATCATAATGCTTTATAGCATTGTGGTATAGCAGCATTCCCTGCATACAGCTTTACGATAATACTTAGACGGGTGAAGGGTTATGCCAATGAAAGCCTTAGAGAATATAATCACCGAAATGCATAGTGAGTTGGACAACCTAATCAGTGAAACCGACTTTGACCTTCAAAATGTTAAGGTGCAGGAATACAGCCGCAGGCTGGACAGGATACTTGGCATATATATGAAAAAGAAGAAATCTATAGAAGAAAAAGAAGAATAAAACCAGGCTGTAAGGTTTCATTTATTGGGTAATTCTGCTATTTCCCACCCGCAGATTGCACAACTATTTAATTAGTGGTAAACTTAATATATGAGTTATTTTTCTGAATAATTGCACTTTATCTTTATTTGTTTTTTCTTTTTTAGGGGGGCCCATAAAAGCATGATAAAGCCGGAAAAAGTGTTAATAATCTTATTTACCATACTGCTTTTGATTACCGCAGCCTTACCTGTATATGCTGTTGAAGCCATGTCCGATGCAGAAATCTGTGAAAAGCTGGGTATACTGAAAGGTGAAGGCAGCGGACTAACCGATGAGTACCTTGATAGTGTCCCAACAAGAATGCAGGCGGCAATAATGTTCCTGAGGCTAAAGGGCCTTGAAAATAAAGCCATTGAATACCAGGGCCAGTTTAATTTCAAGGATGCAGGCAAGGTATGGTCCGGCGGCCGTGCTATGCTGGCCTATCTCAAGGCCAACCCCGAGCTGGGATGGCTGGGGGACGGTACAGGTAACTTCAATCCTCTTGCTCCTGTGGAAGCTAAAGAATACACTAAGGTCCTGCTTACTGCCCTGGGATATCAGCAAGATGTGGACTTTTCATGGGAAAATGTTGAGGAATTCGCAACCAGCATAGGTATAGTCAAATTACTTGATATTGAAACTTTCACTGTCAGAGTGCTTGCCACCGGTACGGTGGAAGCCCTAAATCCAGAATAAAGGGTGAAGGTACGACCCTTATGGGCGAGCTTGTCAGCAGTGGCGCCATATCAGCTGAACGTGCTGAAAGTGTGGGAATACCTGTAGGAAATCTTGAACCCCTTGCTGTTGAATCAGTAACTGTACCAAACCTGATGCAGCTAAAGGTGACGTTTAATGCTGGAGTCACTTTAAAAAGCGCATCCGAGCCGAATAACTATGCTGTATATGCTGGACGCTCACGCATTGATATTGTGGTTGCAAACCTGCAACCGGACGGCAGAACCGTCATACTGACGCTGGACAAAGCAGTCAGCCAGAATGAGCTATTAGATCTTACCGTAAGGAATATACGGGGGATTAACGGTGACAGAATCAGCAGAGAGGAATACAACGGCATTGAGTGTATAGATATTTTATCGCCAAAGGTAGAAAAGATAGAAGTATTAGGAGAAGATACAATAGCTGTCACATTCAACGAACCTGTAGAGGCTGGCAATAAATACCTGTATGAAGTTAACAGGGGAGACATTCCTGTGAAAAGGGTGATTGAACAGGATAATTACACCAAATTTATTCTGATACTGGAGCATGAGCCGGAAACAAGTAAAATATCATTAAGGATTTCCGGAAATGTAAAGGATATGGCAGGCTTCAACCTGATACCCGTAACGTATGATGTGGACATGGAGAATTGAGCATTACTTCCTGCAAAGGTTAAGCAGTGCAGCAATAAAAGCCCCGGAAGTATCCAGCATTACATCCGTCACCATAGGCCCTCTGCCCGGGACAAACATCTGATGAATCTCGTCTGAAACAGCATAAAAGAAACAAATCAGAACTGATATCAAAAACTTTCTTTTAAAGTTCTGCCTGAATATTAGCCCTGAAACCAATAATCCAAGTATGAAATACTCCATAAAATGCCCAGCTTTCCTGATAAAGAACTGATTCTCAAAAAACAGCCACCTTAAAAATCCTGGTATCTTTCCCCCGAAAAGGCTGTTTAGCAAGTTCCTGAATATTCTGGCCAGTTCACCGCTTAAGGCTGCCGAATCATTAGCAGGCTGTGATGAAAACCAGAATATAACCCCCATCCAAATAATAGTGGCAAAGAACAAAATAACTGTTTTTTTATCTATGTTAAGTACATGTCTTGATTTGTAGTAACTATAATGCATATTTATCTTATCTGTCCTGGGCCTTTTTATAAGTTGGCACGATATTTTTCATATATTCCATAACCCTGCCGGTGTCCTTCAGCATAATCTCCCTTAGACAGTCAATTTCCCTTCTGAGTAGTTTTAAATCCGTAAATACAGGTTTTGCAACAAATATTTTATCATTCTTTGTAGCCTTCAAACCTTCCTCTGCCATAAGCAGCTCTTCATATAATTTTTCCCCGGGCCTTAAACCGGTAAATTCAATCTTTATATCCTCATCCGGTTCAAATCCGGACAGCTTGATGAGATTCCTTGCCAGATCATATATCTTAACAGGTTCTCCCATATCCAGTACAAATATTTCCCCGCCCTCAGCCATAGCACCCGCCTGCAGCACAAGCTGTACAGCTTCGGGAATAGTCATAAAATACCTTATTACTTCCGGGTGGGTGACAGTGACAGGCCCTCCCTTCTCTATCTGCTTCTTAAACAGAGGGATTACACTTCCGTTGCTTCCGAGCACATTGCCAAACCTGACTGCCACAAAGTCAGTCTTGCTGTGCTTGTCAATGGCCTGTATTGTCATTTCCGCTACCCTTTTGGTTGCCCCCATGATGTTTGTCGGGTTCACCGCCTTGTCTGTGGAAATCAGAACAAACCTTTCCGCTTCAAACAAGTCTGCACACTCAGCAACATTCAATGTACCAAATACATTATTCTTTATAGCCTCGGTAGGATTTGCCTCCATAAGCGGCACATGTTTGTGTGCAGCGGCATGGAATATGACATCCGGCCGGTGTTCACTGAAGATTTTGTACAGCCGGTTCTTTTCCCTTATACTGGCAACAACCGGGACAATACATACCTTATCATCATAATCCGTTAACTCATTTTGAATATCAAAGAGGTTGTTTTCATAATTATCCAGTATTACAAGCTTTTCAGGCTTAAAACCTGCAATCTGCCTGCACAGCTCCGACCCTATCGAGCCTCCCCCGCCCGTCACAAGCACAACCTTATCCTTCAGGTAGGAGGATATCTCCTCGCAGTCCAGCCTTACCGGCTCTCTCCCCAGGAGGTCTTCAATATTCACATCCCTGATTTTCTGTATGGTGACCGACTCATCAATGAGCTGGGAAACGGATGGCAGTATCTTGACATTGCAATCTGTTTTTGAGCACTCGCTGTATACTTCATTAATAACCCTGTTGCTTGCGGACGGAATTGCAATTATTATCTCATCAATCCTCTTTTTTGCAGCAATCTGAACAATCTCGCTGCTTTTCCCTAAAATAGGCACTCCATTTATGTTCTTTCCAAGCTTTTCATCATCATCGTCAATTATCGCTACAGGGATACTCTTCAATTCCGGATGGAGCATGTACTCCCTTATGATAATCGCACCGGCTTCCCCGCCGCCTATAATCATTACCCTTTTAGTGTTGCTCAGCCGGATAATTTCTCCCTTTATTAACCTTCTGAATACCCTGTATGCAAACCTGACACCGCCGATGAGGAATATATCAATAAAGAAGGTAATTATGAATATACTCCTGGGGGCAGCAAACCTGGCAAATAAATCATCAAGCCACTTAAGCCCGGGGGCATTTTGGTCTGGGCAAAAAGGACAAATACCATCATTATCACATTACTCACAAAGGCAGCTGCAACAATGGATACCATTTCATATGCCCCGGCATACTTCCACAGGCTGCTGTAAAGCTGGAAGAACAAAAAACAAAGGAATTTAATCAGTGTGGCCGTTAAAGCTATTATTATAATATTCTCCAGGTACTGCTCCGGGATACTTTCAGATCCGAATTCAAACCTGAGAAGATAAGCAGCCGCAAGTGAAATGTTTATTAAAACTATATCTAACATCATCAGAAGAGATGACCTTATTTTCCTCTTCAATACTCCGTCCCCCCAGAATTCCGTCAGCAAATACAAACAATACATAAGTATGTTTAATATGCATACACCTTATATGTGCAGTAATATTCTATCATAGTTTGGGGATAATGTCGCTGCTTGTTTTTAATATTACTTTGCAGCCGCAACCTCATCAATTCCGGAATACATTTGCTCATAATACTTTACATAATCTCCAGATACAATATTCTCAATCCACGCTGTATTATTTAAATACCAATCTATGGTTTCCTTTATTCCTTGTTCAAAAGTATACACAGGTCTCCAGCCCAGTTGAGTTGTAATCTTGGTATTGTCAATCGCATATCTCCTGTCATGTCCCGGCCTGTCTTTAACAAACTTAATCAAATCTTCCGACTTGCCCAAAGCCTCAATAATCAGTTTCACTATTTCAATATTGGTTTTTTCATTGTTGCCACCAATATTATATACCTCTCCGTCTTTCCCTTTATGAAGAACCGTATCAATTGCCAAACAGTGATCAGAAACGTGAAGCCAGTCTCTTACCTGCCTTCCGTCCCCATATACAGGCAATTCTTTTTCCTTTAAGCAATTATTAATCATCAGGGGAATTAGTTTCTCCGGGAACTGATACGGCCCGTAATTATTGCTGCAACGGGTAATATTAACGGGCATGCCGAAAGTTTCATGATATGCTCTTACTACCAAGTCTGCACTTGCTTTGGAAGCGGAATAGGGGCTATTAGGCATCAAAGGCATTGTCTCAACAAACTTTCCTGTCTTACCAAGCGTCCCATACACTTCATCCGTAGAAACCTGTAAAAACTTGACCCCTTCTTTGTACTCCTTGCAGTACTTATCCTCAGGATTGAGTTTCCAATACTTTTTCGCTACATCAAGCAAAATTTGAGTGCCAATAACATTGGTTGTCAGAAATACCTCAGGTTCTTCAATGCTCCTATCCACATGGGACTCTGCCGCAAAATTCACAATATAATCTATATCGTACATTGAAAAAATTTCATCAATCTTATTCCTGTCCCTGATATCAGCTTTAACAAAAGTATAATTTGGGTTGCCGGATGTTTCTTTTAGGTTCTCGAGATTGCCTGCGTAAGTCAAAGCATCTGCATTAATAATTTTGTAATCAGGATGCCTTTTCAGCATAAGCTTTATGAAGTTACTTCCAATAAACCCCGCACCACCTGTAACTAATATGGTTTTCATATCATCTACTGCCTCCTGTTATAGAATTTCTTTCAGATACCTTTCCAGGGCATCTTTCCAGTCCGGTAACCTCTTAAAACCGTTTATATTAAGATTATCTTTTGATAACCTGGAATTTAACGGTCTCCTGGCTTTTGCAGGATAATCCGATGTAAGTATAGGTTTTACTTTAATATTAATACCTGCTTTTTCAAATATTGCCAAGGCAAATTCATACCAACTACAATAACCTTCATTAGTCCCATGATATATTCCAAATTTAGCAGTCTGAATCATTTCACAGATTAAAACCGCCAAGTCTGCAGTATATGTCGGTGTCCCTATCTGGTCATTGACTACGCTGATTTCATCTCTCGTCTGTGCCAATTTTAGCATGGTCTTAACAAAATTACTACCGTTTTTGCCATACACCCAGGATGTTCTTATTATATAATATTTATCCAATAGTTCTTTAACAACCAATTCGCCCTGTTCTTTGGAATAGCCATAATAATTAAGAGGATTCGTTCTTTTGCTTTCGGGTTGAGGTTCTATACCCTGTCCATCAAATACATAATCCGTGCTGATATACACCATTTTTGCATCTATCTTTTTACAAGCTTCGGCAATGTTCCTTGTTCCCTCCACATTGATTGCATAACATTTTACTTTTTCATCCTCCGCTTTATCTACAGCGGTATATGCGGCACAATGGACTACTACATCCGGTTTATTATTCAAGAAATATTTTAATGTATGCCCTTTATCACATATATCAAAGTCATTTTTGTCCACACCCAGAGCATCTATGCCCAGTTCCCCTAATCTCTTCATCATATCGTGGCCCAGCTGGCCTTCTACCCCGGTCACCAGTACCCTTATACTGAAGTTTGCATCACTGTCTTTTAATAACGGCGCATTCAGGTCTTTTTGTGATAAAATCGGATTCTTAATTCCCCAATTTATGCCAATCTCAGGATCATCAAACCTTATACTGCGGTCATGCTCCTTTGAATAATATTCATCAACCTTGTATTGTACTTCTACATCATCTGTTATAGTTAAAAAAGCATGTCCAAAGCCTTTAGATATATACAATTGTTTTTTATTCTCAGCAGACAGTTCTATACTAAACCACTGTTTGTATGTATCCGAGCCTTTTCTTAAATCTACAACGGTATCAATAATAGCGCCCTTCGTACATCTTATTAGCTTATTTTGAGCCTTTGGATTAGTTTGAAAATGGATTCCTCTTAGCGTGCCTTTTTGCGCCGAATAGGAATGATTATCCTGGACAAAATCAACATCAATGCCGTGTTCCATAAATTTGTTTTTTGTATAGGTTTCTGTAAACCATCCCCGGTTATCGCCATGTACATCAGTTTCTATTATTAATATTCCTTTAAACCGGGTTTTAGTTACTTTCATAATATTCACTACCCCCCATATAGAATTCCTGCATTACCAAATCAATACTGATGCTAATATTTTATTTTTCCCTCCGCCACCCTTTTCAGATGTTCTCCATAAGGAGACTTTCCATATCTTTTAGCTGATTTTAGAACTGTATCTTTATTTATCCACTTGTTAATAAAAGCGATTTCCTCCGGCGCAGAAATTTTTATGCCCTGACGCTTTTCAATCATCTGGATAAAGTTTGCCGCTTCTACAAGGCTGTCCATAGTTCCTGTATCCAACCATGCATAGCCTCTTCCTAAAAGCTGCACATTTAAAGTTCCGTCCTCAAGGTACATACGATTGACATCAGTAATCTCAAGTTCTCCCCTTGATGAAGGTTTAACCCGCTTTGCATATTCAACCACACGGTTGTCATAAAAATATAGTCCTGTTATACAATAGTTTGATTTTGGATTTTCAGGTTTCTCTTCTACAGATATAACTTTACCGTTTTCATCAAACTCCACAATTCCGAATCGTTTCGGATCATGGACATAATAACCGAAAATTGTAGCTTCTCCCTTCGCCGCATTCTCTGTAGCCTTTTTAAGCATTGATTTAAAGCCATTCCCATAGAATATGTTATCACCTAACACCATAGCACAAGTATCCTTGCCTATGAATTCCTCGCCTATTATAAATGCCTGGGCAAGTCCATCAGGCGACGGTTGCTCCTTATACGACAACTTTATTCCAAACTGGCTGCCATCTCCTAATAACTTCTCGAAATTGGGTAAATCCTGTGGAGTTGAGATAATTAATATATCTCTGATTCCTGCGAGCATAAGAGTAGAAAGAGGGTAATATATCATCGGCTTGTCGTATACCGGCAGCAACTGTTTACTTGTGATCATTGTCAGCGGATAAAGACGGGTACCGCTACCCCCGGCTAGGATTATGCCTTTCATTTTATCTCCACACCTTTATCAAAAATTTATTATAAATATTATAAGATAATTATATTTGATTATAATTTATTTGGGCTAGTATAGATTAATTTCTTATTATGGAATAAGATTAAGCTTTAAATCTTTTTTTATTTTCGTAGATGAGATTTCAGGTGTTCTAGGAAGGTATACTACCCTACAATATTCTTTTAAAAAGTCAAACTTTCCCTTCCAATCGTCACCCATTACAAATACATCAACCTTATATTCCAATATATCGTTTATTTTCTGTTCCCAACTATTTTCAGGTATTACCAAATCTACATATCGTATTGATTCAACCAATTTTTTTCGTTCTTCATAAGAAAAGTAACATTTTTTCCCTTTAATTTTATTGAATTCATTGGTTGATAACGCAACAATTAAGTAGTCGCCATATTCTTTTGCTCTTTTCAACAGGTTTATATGCCCATAATGCAATAGGTCAAAAGTGCCATATGTGATAACTTTTTTCATAATTGTTTTCCCTCCAAACTATACTAGGTATTGATAAATTTTATCTGCTTAATCAAGTGTTCAATATCCATTTCAGTAATATTTTCAAAAACCTTTTTCTTTAGTTGCAAAGCCTTATCTTGATACTTACTATGATAAGCTACAGTAAAACTTTCAACTCCATCCAGAAAAAGAGCCTTTAGTTCAGACACATTGTAAACCTTAGGTCCTGGTGTAATAGTATCATAATCAAAAATTATCCCTCTATCCTCGTTTTGATAGTACTCTAAATCATATGGAAAGAAAATAATTGGTCTATTCCACAATAAAAAATCAAAATATATGGATGAGTAGTCTGTAATTAGAATATCGATTTCATTTATAAAAGTATATATGTCAGCGTCAGAAGGTAGATTTACAAAAGTTTTATGATAATAAATACCCTTAAATTCATCATTTTTATCTGCAAAATGAAATTTTCCTATTATTTTGATGTTCAACCTCTCAAAATAATCAAGTACTTCATGTAATTCATTATTGTCTTTTATCCCAAATATTAATGTTTCCCTTTTATCTCTAAAAGTTGGAAAGTAACCAATAATACTTTTACTTCGTTCTTTTTCACTTCTAATAATATTTAAGCACTCGATTTCGTTTTCAGAAATATATTTTATTGGTTTATTAACAATTAGTTCATAATTTCTAGGATATCCTGAAACTATCACTTTTTCACTTGGAACACCAAAAGCTTGGCCTAAAACACTAGCAGAGAATTTAGAGGTAGCTAAAATATATCGATCTGACCAAAACCCTCTAGTTGATATTTTATCTAAAAAAACTAAAATACAGTTATTTTTTCTGATTTTATTTTTATTGCAATCCTTCATAAAAGTACCGATTTTCTTCAATGGGAATCCATGCCACATATTTATACGTTTACTTCTAACCGAAAAAAAAGGATTAATGTCACTACTCGATTGATCAATTAAATGAATTCTAGATCTTAGATGATACCATATAGATTGAATGGACCATATTTTATACACACAATAGCCTTTTCTCTTTAATTCTTCTTTTATTTTATTACTTCTAGTAATCCATATTACTTTATAAAGACCTAATTTTTTTTTGTTTTCATTAGCATATAAAAAAAAGTATTTTGAATTATCTGCAAACCTTTTTCCAAACCAACCCCCAACAACAATAATTCTATTAGTTTTGGGTATCATTAAAGATACTAGCAAAACTAATAAATTAGTGATAGCAAAAAATATCCTCTTTGAAACTTTGTATAGTATTTTTAAACTTTTCATTATATCAATGTCCCCAATTTGATAATAATTTAATTATTTTATCTTTTTGCTCTATTCCTAGTATAATTACATTAATTGAATACAGAATAACACCATAGATAATTAAATCTAAAAATAAATTATTAAATATAATTGCTTTAGTAAGTATAGTACATATAGTAAAGTTTATTAATGCTAACACACTAATCTGGATTACGTTTCTATAGTCATATGAGAATATTCCTAATAAAACTTTTACTTCAATGATTGATATTATATTGTTTGCTATTATGCTTATACCGGTTCCAATTGCTACTCCTATAATTCCAATTTTTCCGATAAGAATATAATTAAGAACTATATTTAGGGCTAAACAAAGCATATTATTATACAAAACATATTTTGCATATTTTGTCATAGTTAGTATAGCTCCTATTGGCCCCGAAATTGCATCAATAAGAAATGAAAAGGCAAGTATAACCAGTGTTATTTGTGCTTCTATAGTTACATAAACTTCGTCAAATATTAATAACAGTTTATCATTCAAATACAAAAATAAAAAAAACATCGGTATAACAAGATATGACACAATACGTACTATTCTTTTCATTTCTATTTCGATTTCTTTTATTTTATTTTCATTGTACAGCTTTGATATTACAGGCCAAAAAGCAATAAATGGGGTTATAAATATACTTATCAATTGTACATAGTTCTGTGATACTTTATATATACCTACGTTGTGAAAATCTAAGTACGTAGAAATCATAATTTTATCTACACTTTGTAATAGTAAGCCTACACCTGATATAAGTGCAACCGTCGCTGAATATTTAATAAATTGTTTTTTTTGATTTTTATTAAGTATTATTTTAAGCTTTAATTCATTTCCTAATAGATTTTTAATATCTATACTTCTAATCAATATTGTAATTATTTCACTTACTATAAAGCTATATAAAGCAGCGTGTAAAGTGCCCAATTTTATACTTATCAAAAGAATAAATAAAACTATTTTTAGAATATTATTAAGTACTACATTTAGGAATGTAGCTTTTATTACTAACCCTTGACCTTGTAAAAATCCATCAAGTATCGCAATAAACACATTTGTTATTAGCATTAATAAAAAAAGACTAAAAGTATTCTCAGCAATTAATAAAGTATCTCTTATTATATATATAATAAGAGATAATATTACTATAATAATAACCGCAATAACTAATGAATATTGTAATAAACTATTAGCTTTTGGTTTATCATCTGGTGCTTTTGCTATTTCTTTTATTAGGTTTCTATCCATCCCTAAAACAGGAATAATGGATAGTACTGAACTATAAGTTAAATACATTGTATATTGCCCATATAAATCAGGTTCAAGTATACGACCTAAAAACACTTGAAAAATAAAAGCTAATCCTAATCCAAGGATTTTGAGAAGAAATGTACTACTAACTTTTGTATAAAAACCATTCATAATTTATATCTCATTTCTGCTGATTTGATAATTTATAATACTATAATCATATTCAACGGTTTACTTTAATTAAAAATCTATGCATTATTATAAATAGTATCAATTAAATCATTAATCTCTTAGTGTTTTAAGAAACAAAGTATTACACGTCTAAACATTTTTATGGTCACCCAGCTAATTAATAAAAATTTTATTAAAATAGAAGATACAACCTTCTGTCTACAGATAGTTTTTATTTCGCCTATATACATGTTCTTTAAATTTGAACTAAGACCTTTTCTAAATATATTCCCAAAAGTGTATGCTAAGGTATCATCAATATAATATATATCAATGCCATTAGCTAGATATTCAAGCCATAAATAATAGTCTTCACTATACCTTAATTTATCATTAAAAATTGATATACTTACTAAACTCTTATGAATCATTACTGTTCTCGTAGCTACATAGTTTTTAAAGAGCATTTTAATTCTATTTATTTTTGTTATATAACACATATTATGATTTAAAACGTTATTTTTTTTAGAAATATCACAGGTTCCATGGCATGTAAAAAAATAGCCATTATCTTTCATTAAATTATATTGTATTTCAATCTTTTTTCTATCCCATATATCATCTGAATCTAAAAAAGCTATATAATCAAAACTGGATTTTAACATACCATAATTTCTTGCTACACCTGGGCCCACATTTTTATTTAGGCAAATTAACTTAATATTTAAAAAGCTCTTATTTTGAACTTGTTTTAAATACTCTATTTCATATTCTTGGGAACTACAATCATCAACTAAAATTACTTCTTGAGGCAATACAGTTTGATTTTCAATTGAGACTATAGCTCTACTAATTGTATGTGATGAATTATAACATGGTATAACCACAGAAACAGGTGCGTATTTTTTCAAATTCTCCTTCCCCCTTTATTTACTCTAATTCACTTTTATTATCTTTTATTATAGTTTCATATATTAAACAAAAATGGTGGCACTAAGAGGTTTTGTATATGTAATAAAATTGATTTCAATTTTTATTTCACTTATTATTTCACTTTGCCTATATATTTTCTTAAGTATTGTGGACAATACAATCCTCATTTTCTACATTAAACAGCATTCTATACATCATATAATCTTATATAGTCATGCCATAAATTCCTTAGTCGTTCTATACATTTAGAAGTTGCTAAGTGTGCTTGCTTGTGTAAAAAATACCATCCCTTATTCCTTTGCATATCATTATGAAATTATTAAATTTGTTTTTTTCAAATAATAATATTCCTAACATCATTTTTAATAAGGAGAAAAATTGAAAAACAATGTAATACCCATACTGAAATCCATATTTTTTTGATATTATTATTTTATTCCTGAAAATATAATATCTACGAATTGGTTTGTGATTTGTGCAATAAAAAGTTATACCTAAGAACATATTTTTTGTTAAATCGCCATACTGTTGATATAGTATTGCATTGCCATTAACAATTATTTTTTTGTTGAATTTATTAAGTTTTAAACAAAACTCATCATCGACACCTTCTATGAACAATTCTTCATCATATCCACCTACCTCTAGGAACTCTCTTATTGGTACAAACATACCTGATGTTATTACTATAGAAACC
Organism: Acetivibrionales bacterium; assembly: GCA_050953835.1. Taxonomy (GTDB): domain Bacteria; phylum Bacillota; class Clostridia; order Acetivibrionales; family JBMNNH01; genus JBMNNH01. Next base: position 58,831 of record JBMNNH010000021.1, read on the forward strand.
TCTTTTATCTCATTAGGTAATACAAGCTCTTTTTTAAACTTAAACCTACTCTTTTTAACAATATACATAGATCCATTATTAGCTGAGTTTTTTGTATAAATCAATGGACAAATAATAATATTCTTTCTATCTTTTATTTCCTCATAAAGCGCAGTCAAAGAATTATTATCAATATAGCTATCTTGATCTAGAATAATAGCGTATTTAAATCCTTTTTTATAAGCATACAACATTGATTCGTTAACAGCTTTACCTATTCCGTGATTTATACCATCTCCAATAATAATGATATTCTCTAAATATTCACTTGGTATGTTCTCTTTTAAAACTCCACCATTATTATATACAATTACAGCATATGACATATTTACATATTTGATCATTGTTTTATATGACCTACTATTTGGATAGTGTCCAATAACAATTATACATACCTTATCATTCATGATTTGTCCCCACTTGTAAGTATGATTTCGCTATTGCCAAAACAAATAAACCCATTGAAACTGTTAAATACGGATTTGTTAGGCTAAGAATCATAATTGATATTAAACTTATTGCAATTCCTAAACCAATATAATCAGCATTTATATTTTTGAAATGATTTACTAACAAGCGAATGATAGTTGAAGAATATACATATAACCAGAAAAATAAGCCAATTAAACCTTGTTTTACAATGATTTCAATATAAGAGATTTCAAAATGATTAACAATTCTATTATTATAAACAATATATTTATTAAATCCTTGTCCAAAAAATATATTCAATTCATTAATATCTAAATCTCTAATTATATTGATTCTTTTTTGAAATCCACTATCACTAGTTATTCCTTCCCGTAAAATGTACTCATGAAAAAAAACATTTATATTATCAAAGCAAAAAGCTATTGTAACAAAAACTATTATTACGATTATTGGAATTATAGAAATATTCCTATAGTTGATTTTGAAATTTGTAATTAATAAAATTACTATAATAAGAAAAAATATATAAATGAACCCTCTAGTAGAAGACTGTATAATTGCAACAAGGTTTAGCAAATATATTATTTTTTCCTTATATCGAAGTCCATCTTTAAAGAGTTTTACCGACAGTATAATTAAAGCAATAAAACAATAAAATAAACCTGTATAAAAAAAACTACCATTTGCTCTAAAACCAAAATCATTTGTGGAGTATTTATAAAAAAGTGTTTTTAAAAAAGAAGAACTATGTAAATCTATTTTTATTATTACAAACACAAGTATACAAAAAACACTCACAATTGCAGATGAATTGATGAGAATTTTATAAAAATAATTTATATTCTTTTCAGCGATATTAAATAAAGCGGGCAGGGTAAGTAAATATATAATATAAAATGAATGGCTAGACTGAGAAATTGAACTCATTAGATTAATACCCTGTAACATTTCATAAAAATAATTTAATAATAATAATATTAGATAAAAGACAATAATGAATTCAACTATTATTTTTTTTCTTTTTAATACATATATTAAGTAAAATATTAAGTAAAAAAATATTGAAGTAAAGAATAGGATATGCCTTAAACTTATTGAACCAAAGCTAATTAATCTACCAGTACCAAATACAAACATTTCAACTAATATTAAAAGCAATAGCATATTAGCAATTTTTTTCATTCAAATCCCTTTCATATTACTCTAGGTGAAAATCTAGAACTATCAATAGATTCAAATAACTACACAAAACTTTTATAGAGTCTATTAAATCAGAAAATACAATAACCAATCCTAGCCCTTATAAGAGTTTAATGTGTTGAGAAATATTCCAACAGTCTTCAATCTCTTATTATCTAATACTAGATCCTAATAATGTTTAAAGTTTTTAAATCATCTGATACCTAAAATAATTATTTTAAGCCTTAATACCATATTTAATATAGGATTAAATACAATAAACCTATCTTTTATTAAGCAAAGTTTCACGATCAATAAAAATATATTTCATTAGTTCTTCTTGATTATATCTCTCAGTAACACGTCTTCTCATTGTTTCTCCTAAATATTCTAATGATTTCCTATCATCTTCTAGCTTGAGAATTGCTCTTAGAAAATCCTTGTAATCTCCTTTTTTTACTACAATACCTGTTTCACCATTTTCCACTACGTCGGTGGGGCCTGGAATATCTGTTACTATTGAAGGAACTCCCATAGCTCCTGCTTCAATTACAACAGATCCAAATCCCTCACGATGACTTGGTAATATGAGCACATCCATTGCAGCAATATATTTTTCAACTTCACAAGTCCACCCGCAAAAAATAATCCTTTTTTCATTTTTAGCCCATTCTAAGAGTGCCAATTCTAAATTATGGTTTGACTCTTTTTCGCCAATTATTAATAATATAACATTATCTTTAATTTCTAATAAATCCTTTGTTGCTCGTAGTAATTCATTTATTCCTTTATCTCTAGTTATTCTACCTATAAAGCCTAAAATAAAATAATTATCTGGAATTTGATATTTCGTTTTTATTATCTTTGCCCAATCATTTTTACAATTAATATTAAACTTTTTTAAGTTTACACCATTTGCGCTCCCATGCCAAACTACAGAACTTTTATCCTTTTTATATAAACCTTCTTTTATACTAAATCTCCTATTTCCAAAACTATCTGGTTCAATCCAAGTAGAGCAATAACATATAATTTTCTCTATTATCTTCAAAACATTCCGTTTAATTCCATTATAGCCTACATATGCAATACCCCATTGGCAATACAACCGTACAGGTATCTTTGCTGACTTTGCTGCAATTGCTGAATAAAATGATGCATTGGGAGTAGAATATTGAACAAGATCGAATTTCTCATTTTTAAATATTCGACGCATTCTAAAAATAGTCTTAAAACCTGAAACGCTAATTCCCCTTTTCATCGGTACTGGAATATAATGAATATACTCCGGTAAAGTATCTGCAAATTTCTGATCATAATCACATATAAAGGTAATATCATAATTGCCGTTCTCATGTAAATATTTTGCAGAATCTAAAACGAATGCTTTTAAAGTATCAGATATAGTTGTCACATAACAAATTTTTTTCATTTTACTTTTTTCCCCTCTTATTTTTTAACTAATTTATCCTCCTTGCCGGAACACCTGCATATGTTCCAGCCTCAGTTATATCCCTAACAACTACAGCACCAGCTCCTACTATGCAATCACTGCAGATGCTTACATTATTGCTTATTATACTTCCAATACCTAACCAGCTACCCTTACCTATCTTCACTGTACCAGCCAGTTTAACCCCTGGCGAAATATGAACATAGTCTTCAATTACACTGTCATGGTCTATCGTTGATCCGGTATTAATAATACAACCCTTTCCGATTTTTGAAGAGCTGTTAATAATAACTCCTGCCATTACAGCAGTCCCGCTACCTAATGAAACCCCTGCCCCAATAACAGCATTAGGATGAACCAAACTGGGTATCGATGCTCCTTCAGCTTCAAGCCTCTTCAGGATTTTTTCTCTGGCTGCATTATTTCCGATAGCGACAAAAAAATCACCGTCATTTATATATGTTAAAGCATCAGCCAGCTTGCCGATTACTTTTAATCTCATACATACCTTCTTTGATTCATTATCATCCAAAAAAGCAATGCTTTTCCATCTATTCATTTTGATTGCAATATCTGCGACAACTTTACCATGTCCGCCTGCACCTATAATTAAAAGTCTTTCTTTCATATCTTCACTCTTTCCCTTGTACTCCCCTTAAAAGGTTCCATTGTTGCAGCAGTTTCTGAATTTATGCCTTCCCTTTTAATAACCTTTTTAATGGTCAAGAAAATTATCTTCCAATCCAGAATAAAACTAATATTATCAACATACTCTACATCAAGGTTGAACCTGTCTTCCCAACTGATAGCATTCCTGCCGCTTACCTGCGCAAGGCCCGACAGCCCCGGGCGCACTTCATGGCGTCTTCTCTGGTGAGAGTTGTAAAGGGGTAAATATTGTATCAGCAACGGCCTTGGCCCTACTATTGACATATCCCCCTTTAATATGTTAAACAACTCCGGAAGCTCATCCAGGCTTGTTGATCTAATAAACCTGCCAAGCTGTGTAAGCCTCGCTGAGTCCGGCAAAAGCTCTCCATTCTCATCCCTCTCATCGGTCATAGTCCTGAATTTATACAGGGTAAATATCTTCCCGTTTATTCCTGGCCTTTTCTGCTTGAACAAAACCGGTTTTCCCAGTTTAACCCTCACTAATAATCCTATCACCAGTAAAACAGGGCTTAAAACAATAATTGCGGCAAGTGACAGAAAAAAATCCATTGGCCTCTTAAAGTATCTTTTATAAATGAAATGCTTCCTGGTTAGTTGTTTACTCTGCATTTATTTCCACAACCCTTTTATAATCCCGCAAATCCTTTCAAGGTCTTCATCAGTCATCTTTGTATCGCTCGGCAGGCAAACCCCGTTTTCGAATATCTTCTCTGAAATCCCCTCACCTATGAAATCATATCCTTCAAAGAACGGCTGCATATGCATAGGTTTCCATACAGGCCTTGACTCGATATTCTCCTTCTCAAGGGCTTCTATAATATGAAGTGGTCTAATCTTGCCACCAAGCATCATACAGCTTAACCAGTAATTTGGTTCATTCCAATCATTGACAGGCATGAACCGGATGCCTTCAAGCTGGCCAAGCTCTCTCCTGTAAAACTCAAAAATATATTTCTTTTTTTCTATTCTTCTGTCCAATACTTTAAGCTGTCCCCTGCCAATCCCGGCAATTATATTGCTCATTCTATAGTTATATCCAAGTTCACTATGCTGGTAGTGCCTTACCGGGTCTCTGGCCTGGGTCACCCAGAAGCGAACCTTTGCAATCCTCTCTTCATTATCAGAAACCAGCATGCCGCCTCCGGAAGTAGTTATAATCTTATTGCCATTGAAAGAGAAAATGCCATAATCTCCAAAAGTCCCTGTATACTTTCCTTTATAAGTAGTGCCTATAGACTCTGCCGCATCCTCAATAAGAATTACATTGTTTTTCCTGCAAAGCTCAACAATTTTGTCCATATCTGCAGATAGTCCATACAAATGCACAACTAAAACAGCCTTCACATTCGGATACTTCTTAAATGCCTCTTCCAAGGCCTCAGGGTCCATATTCCAGGTTTCAAAATCACTGTCTATAAAAACCGGGATTGCATTCTGATAAATAATCGGGTTAGCCGTAGCAGAGAAGGTAAGTGTCGGGCAGAAAACTATATCCCCTTCGCCTACCCCGGCAGCCTTAAGAGCCATATGAACTGCAGCTGTTCCTGAGCTTAAAGCAACAGCATGTCCGATGCCCGCCTTAGCTGCAAGCTCCTGCTCAAAACCATCTACATTTGCTCCAAGCGGCGCAATCCAGTTTGTGTCAAAAGCTTCTTGTATATACTTCATTTCATAGCCTTCATCGCTCATATGGGGGATGAAAGATAGATTCTTTTTTCATTTGCCATGATTCAATAACTTCCTCTCCAAAACAACCCTTACCACTTTTTTGTTTAATTCCTATTTTTCCACAACTCTTATGCCTTTTATCTCATACCTGCCTTTGACGTAAAGCCTTAGCCTGTTGTTTCCAAGCTCTTTATCGTCCGGTACCGTTATTTCAGCCATATATACCGCTTCGTCCTGCTCCGGTTTAAGCTCACCGTTTTTCTCACTTATCCCGATAAGGTTATATGGAATTGTCTTAAGTTCCGGGGGATTTTCAAATTCTATCTCTATTCTGTATGTCCTGCCAGTCTTCAGCATAAATTCCCTTGATAGTATATAGTTCCATGCATCCGGGTTTGTGTTTTCCACCAACATTTTCCCCTCTGAACCGCTTATCTTTACTTCGTTGGCATTATTCACCATCCACTGGTCGGGAACATTATCCATATTTATGTCCACATGAGGCATATTGTAGAATACCAGCCTGTCCGCTCTTATCTCTTTTTCCCTGCCATACATATCGCTGATATATTTTGCTTTTTCCAGCATGTCACTTGTCTCCGCGTTAAAGATAAATGGATTAAGATTGTTTTTATTAACCTCTCGGGCTTCATCAATCAATGCAAGAGTCTTGTCGGTAAAGCTGAGTCCTTTATCATCATCCTTATTATTAAAATAGGCCATTGCTATATTGTAATAAGCACCGATTCTCTGCTGCCACTCTTCCGGCCTGAAAGGCCTTAGCTGCGTGGTACGGTCAATGGCTTCCAGCCCTTCTTCTATCCTTCCGGTATTGAAGTAATAGGAGGCAACGTTTGGCAGAGTGTTTAGATTATATTTTGATAATTCATATCCCCGCCTGATAGCTTTTTCCGCTTCCTGTATCTCCTGCTGGGTCTTGTCTTTCTTCCTTATGACAAGGTTGGCATAGTCAACTTTGTACTCGGCCTTGAAAGGATCGGTTTGGGCCGCTTTTTTGATATATTCTACCGCTTCATCCCTCTTCTGCTCACTGTACAATGCGCCGCCGGTATCCGCATAACCCTGCGCAATTTTGAATAGTACAGGGAAAACTGCAATTATAGCTAAAACAAATACGGCTATTACCGGGCTTAAGTTTACAGCAGGCAGCTTGCCTTTGGTAATGGGCAGCCTGTTTTCGCCCTCATTCCTGTAGTGCGAGTTAAATAAGGCAATAAACTGCCACAGCATAAGGAACACAGCCGACAGGGACAAGTCAAAGTCCAGCACTGAGTGGACAAACATTGCTGCAATGGATGTAATAAGAGCCGCTTTGATTATCAGCTCCCTGTTGTCCTTCTGCCCGCTTTCCTTTTCCTTCCTTCTGTTTGAAATATACATTCCCCCAATGGCAAACAGAAGGAATAATAATGCAATTATGCCTAAAATTCCTGTTTCAACAGCAAGCTGCAAGGGATAGTTGTGTGCCTGGGTAGTCCAGTACATGTATGACTGATGCGCAAAGTACAGCAGTGACCATGCACCTCCCCCTGCGCCTAAAAGCCAGCGGTCTTTTACGATATCCAGCCCGTCCTTATAGAAAATAGCCCTTACAATAGTGCTATTGGATAAAGCAATATTTTCAAATCTGCTAGCTATAGAATCAGGTATATACTTCCTTTTTAATACTATGTCTTTTACTTCTTTACCAGTTTCTGCTTCAACCACTTTAAGGCTTGTAAGCTTTATTCCGGTTCCTTCATAATGATTCAAAAACTGGATGTTTATTAGTTTGCTTTCTTCCGGGACGGTAAATTCCAATTCCCGCTTCACAGCACCGCCGGTTGCTTTTTCATTCAGCCTCGCTATCTCTGTACTTTTATTGTTAACTATATCTCTTAAATCCCTGTTAAACACTCTTAAACGGTATGCGTAAGGCTTATCCTCCTGCATTGAAGCTTCAACTTCATATTCAAGTCTATATGTTTTTCCCGGCTGTAGGGAAATACTCTTAGTTATGACTTTGGAACCGTCCTTCTCCCCCTGCGCATGGCTTAGCTCCGCAGGGGCGGATACATTGTACACGAGAAGTGCCGCTGTGACTGCTGCAATAAAGAATCCGGCTATTATACCAGCATATACCTTCCAGCTTATCCTTTCAAGCCAATTGACCGCATAGTTAACAGCTAATGTGAGTAACGCTGACAAAAACATGCCCGCAATTACAAGCAGCCACATTTTCAATTCGTTTCCTTCCGGGTTCTGTATATAGCCAATGTATTTAATGGATACAACACCGGCAGATATTATTGAAGGAAACGCATATACGGCGCCCTTTATCCTGGCTCCCTTAGGCAGTACAATCAGATAAAGCACTGCCGCTCCTGCCATTACCAGATACGCACCGCGGCTCAGCGTAAATATGAATGTTATAAGCAGTATAAAGCTTACAGCTCCTGCAATAAGCTTCGCCCAAAGCCTTTTATGTGTTATTGAGAGGGCAAGGGCAATAAAATAAACGCCTATCAGATAGGCCGCCAGGGTATTTGGATACTGGAGTACGGAATAAATACGGCCTCCTTCAAACAGGCTGAAAAACACATCATGTTTTACTCCAAGGAGATTAAAGAAAGAGTTGAGGGCTCCAGATACATGCCCCCCTGCCGCTCCATCCAGCCCAAGCAAGGCTACTCCCGTCCCTGAGGCAATGATAACCCAGAGCACGGTTATCCTTGATTTATAATCCTCCGCAAGTTCCGTCACCATGAAGAATACTGCAAAGTACATGCAGTACTTCAGCCACTCAGCTACCGCTAGCCTTAAACCCACCGCTGCGAATATTGACAGCAGGTATACTACAACAAACCCAAAGGACGCATAGTCAATCGGAGTTGTCAGGAAACGCCTGTCCTTTTTCAAGGCTTTATACACCCAGAAGGCTCCGAAAATGACAAATACTATAATCTCTGCGTCAAGCTGCTGCGATTCAAAAAACAGTCCCCTGAGGTATGGCGGGTAGAATACAACTATCAATACCACCAGAAATAAAGCCCTTCTGAAGTATTTTATTGTTTTTTCCCTATTTGGACTGGTTTGGGGTATGTTTTTCTTTGTATTTTTCTTAGTAGTTTTCTTAGCTTTTTTAGCTGTTTTAACCATTTCGACCCTCGCTTCTTAACATTGAGTTTTCTTGGCTCATATATATTTTTATAAGCTTATATCTCCTGCATCAGGTAAATGCACTTTATGCCGGCCTGCTTCAGCATCTCAACAGGTTCAGGCTGCCAGGCAATCACCACAGGTCTTTCTTCTTGCATAATACCGGGACAGGCTTTTACCTCTTCAATTGTATTAAGTTGCGTATACTCCGAGCCTGAATTGTTAAGGTTGTTTACCAGTATCTCATATATTTCATCCCTGGAGCCGAAAAGGTAAACCCGGCATTTATTTTCTCCCAGGTGCTTTTTTAGCAGAATGTTAATTTTCCTGTCAACATCATTGATATACCTGTAGGATGATACAATATACCTGTAGGTAATTTCCGCCTTTTCCCTGAAGCCATGAGGAGTGAGAATATAACGTATGGTGCGGGGATTCAGCCTTTCAATTTTTATCATTCCCTTTTTCACAAGCCGTTTTATGAGGATATTAACATTCCCCAGGGACATGCCTGTGCTTTTGGCTATTTCCCGCTGTGTTGCGCTATTGTTTTTTTCAATTGTATTTAGTATACGAAGTTCACTTTCCATATTAGGTCTCCATTTGTGGTGGTAAGGTAAGGGGACACAGCTCTCTGAACAGCTGGTATTCC
>JBMNNH010000022.1:0-171490 GCA_050953835.1 Acetivibrionales bacterium
CCATTCGTTGGATCTGCACCGGAAGCAATGTCCGAAAAAGCCGTAGCCATAGGCTCTTGGTGCGTATCTATGGGTATACCTACTCATGTAGGTGTTGTACCCCGGTTGAAGGCAGTGACCTTGTTTATGAAATTACGACCAAAATAGCAAGAGACGTATTTGGCGGTTATTTCATATTTGAGGAAAATGCGGAGAAGGCAGCGCAGAAGCTGCTTGAAAGACTTGAAAAGAGAGCGTGGAAGCTTCGCATTTACCGCGAGACTGCAGAAAAATACAACAGTGAACTTGCTGGAATATACGAAGGTTAAGGGGGAGAAAACATGGCTAAATATTTATTTCAAAAGGCGTTTGACGGAGCAGTTGTTGCAACCAGTTATGCCGAGATATTACTAAATCAAGCTATCAAGGAGCACGGTGAAGATACGCCTGTTGCTTATCCTGACACTGCATATAAACTTCCTGTTATTACTGCATTGAGTGGTGAGGAAGTAAAAACTCTGAAGGATCTGGTTCCGATTTTGAACAGGATCAGATCAGAAAAAGTAAAGGAAGATTTGACGCTCGAAGGTGCAAAAACAAATGGGGAAGCAGCTTTTTACGCTGCAGAGATAATTGAAGCACTCAGGTATTTAAATGGAAATAACCCGCATGTTGAACCATGGACAGGGTTTCTTACAGACCCTGTATTAAGGAAATTCGGAATACAGCTGGTTGACTTTACCATTCCTGGTGTTGCAGTTATTATTGGAAAAGCAAAAGACAGCAAAGCTGCCGTCAAGATAATTAAGGAACTCCAGAGTAAGGGTATAATGCTTATGCTCTGTAATGAAATAATTGAGCAGCTGCTTGAAGAAAATGTCAAGCTTGGTATTGATTATATTGCATTTCCCCTTGGCAATTTTACGCAGGCAATACATGCAGTGAACTTTGCTCTGAGAGCCGGCCTTGCATTTGGTGGAATAGCACCGGGCAAAAAAGCAGAGCAACTGGACTACCAGAGAAGGCGTGTAAGAGCATTTGTGCTTGCCCTGGGAGAACAGGATGAAGTGAGGATAGCTGCTGAATTTGGAGCAATAATGCTTGGATTCCCAGTTATCACAGACCAGCCTCTTGAGGAAGAGGTTCCTGACTGGTATGTTTACCAGCCTGATTATGATGAGATTGTAAAATTCTCCATGGAGCTAAGGGGAATAAAACTAAAAATTGTTGATATAAATGTACCTATTACAATAGGCCCTGCTTTTGAAGGCGAAACCATAAGGAAGAACGATGCTTTTGTTGAATTTGGAGGGGGAAGGACTACTGCCTTTGAATTGGTTAAGATGGTCGGGCATGATGAAATTGAAGACGGCAAGATAACAGTAATAGGACCTGAAATTGATGACATTGAAGAAGGCTCAAAACTCCCTCTGGGAATATATGTAAAGATATACGGCCGTAAAATGCAGGAAGACTTTGAAAGTGTCCTTGAAAGAAGGGTCCACTACTTTATTAACTATGGAGAGGGATTATGGCACGTTGCCCAAAGGGATCTGGCATGGGTAAGGATCAGTAAGGAAGCAAAGGAAAAAGGCTTTAAATTTAAACACTTTGGAGAAATTCTGATAGCAAAATACAAGTCAGAATTCCCGGCAATAGTTGACAGAGTGGAAGTAATTATATACACCGACAAGGAAAAGGTAGAAGAGAAAATAAAGGAAGCAAGGGCATCTTATGCAAAGAGGGATGAAAGGCTTGCAGGAATGACGGATGAATCGGTTGACGAGTTCTATACATGCCTCCTGTGCCAGTCTTTTGCTCCGAATCATGTTTGTATAGTTACACCTGAGCGTGTTGGACTGTGTGGTGCGGTAAGCTGGCTTGATGCCAAGGCTTCTTATGAGATTACGCCAACAGGACCTAACCAGCCCCTTAAGAAGGAAGGTACAATAGATGAAGAAAAGGGTATGTGGAAAAGTGTAAACGAAGCAGTTTATAAGGGTTCAAACAAGACACTTGAAGAGGTTGCTTTATATACATTTATGGATATGCCTATGACATCATGTGGATGTTTTGAAGCCATAATGGCAATAGTACCTGAAGCAAATGGTTTGATGATTACAACCAGGGAGCATGGTGGAATGACCCCATGTGGCATGACATTTTCAACCCTTGCAGGTACAGTAGGCGGTGGTGTACAGTCACCAGGATTCATGGGAATAGGCAAACGGTATGTTTTAAGTAGGAAATTCATCAAAGCAGATGGCGGTATAGCGAGAATAGTCTGGATGCCCAAGGAATTAAAGGACTTTTTAAGGGAAGAGTTTGTTAAAAGAAGTGTTGAAGAGGGATTGGGCGAAGACTTCATTGATAAGATAGCCGATGAAACTGTTGGTACTTCTGGAGAAGAGATACTGCCATTCCTTGAAGAAAAGGGGCATCCGGCACTGACTATGGATCCGTTATTCTAGGTAATTTTATTCACAGGGAATGATTTTTCATTCATTCCCTGTGTTAATGTTTCATTCAGATTTTATTTTCAAAAAGGAGATGTATAGAATGGCACTAACTGGATTACAAATTTTTAAGCTTTTACCTAAAACAAATTGTAAGGAGTGTGGGCAGCCCACTTGTTTGGCTTTTGCAATGGCGCTTGCATCGTCAAAGACATCCCTGGACAAATGCCCGCATGTTTCAGAAGAAGCTAAAGAGACTCTTGGCGGGGCAGCTGCACCTCCTATTAAGCTGGTGAAGGTTGGCAAAGGAGATAAGGAAAGGGAACTTGGTGACGAAGTAGTACTTTTCAGGCATGAAAAGACATTTTATCATCCAACATGCATTGCAGTGGAAATATCAGATACATTACAGGGCGAAGAACTGGATGCAAAGATTGACAAGGTTAATGGCTTGGTATTTGAAAGGGTTGGGCAGACAGTATCTATTGACTTTATTGCAGTGAAAAATGATTCCAATAACGCTGATACTTTCGCTAGCGCAGTAAAAACAGTGTCAGAAAAAAGCAATTTTGCTTTAGTGCTGGAAAGTGAAGATGTTGACGCAATGTCAAAAGCACTTGAAATTTCGGGCGGCGGAAATCCCTTAATATATGCTGCTACTGAAGAGAATTATGAAAAGATGGCGGAACTGGCTAAAAAGTACAACTGCCCGTTGGCTGTTAGAGGCAATGGACTGGAAGATACAGCAGCACTGGTAGAAAAAGTTGCATCATTATATAAAGAGTTGGTAATAGATGTGGGAACAAGGGAATTATCCCAGGCTATAGCAGAATTAACCCAGACAAGAAGGCTGTCAATCAAGAAAAAATTCAGGCCCTTAGGTTATCCCGTAATAACATTTACTACATCCGAAGACCCAAGAGAAGAGGTTGTGGAAGCAAGCGGCTTGATTGCAAAATATGCAAGCATTGTTGTAATGAAAGCGGATGAAAAATCTCAAATATTGCCGCTTATGGCATGGAGGATGAATCTGTATACTGATCCTCAGAAACCAAGCCAGGTTGAACCGAAGGTATATAAAATTGGTGATGCAGGAAAAGATTCACCGGTTTATGTAACAACCAACTTCTCATTGACTTATTACACAGTTGAGGGAGAAATATCAGCCAGTAAGATACCTTCATACATTATTGCGTGTCCAACCGATGGTACTTCCGTATTAACGGCATGGGCAGCAGGAAAGTTCACAGGGGAAAAGGTAGCGGAATTTCTTAAAGAGTGTGGCATTGAAGATATAGTTAACCATAGGAATATTGTTATACCAGGTTATGTTGCAGTAATAAAAGGAGCGTTAGAAGAAAAATCCGGATGGAAAGTTACGGTAGGGCCGGCAGAAGCGTCGGGATTACCAGCATTTGCCAAAGCTAATTTCAGTAAATAACGTGAGGGAATAACAGGGCTTTATATTCTGAAAAGGTGTGAATTTTGATGAAAACGTATTCAGTAACAATACTGCCGGAAAATTTAACAGTTAATGTAGAAAAGGGAACAAGCCTTATTAAGGCAGTTAAAAAGTCGGGCATTGAAATTGAAAGTCCATGCGGCAGGCATGGAACATGCGGAAAGTGTGCAGTTAAAGTAATAAACGGAATGTATGATCCTGGTGACCAGAACCATATTCCGGAAGACTTGAAGGATAAAGGTTTTGTACTTGCTTGCCAGGCAACGGTAATAGGGGACTTGGTTTTAGAGGTGCCACATTTTTCTAGGCTTACTAAGCATAAGGTTGTTATGGGAGCCAAGCGGACAAAATACCAAAAGGAGCATGACTATTTTTCTGACAATTCCTTCAAACCACTATGTTGGAAAATACATGTTGACCTTGAAGAACCTGATTTGTCAAACAGTTTGAATGATTTGGACAGGCTGAGAGCAGTAATGTCCAGAGACTATGGCATAAAAGATGCCCGAATTACACTTAAGTGCTTAAGAGAATTGCCTTTTGTTATAAGAAAAGGTAATTGGAGTGCAACTGTTACTGTATTATGCATCAATGATGAATATGAAATAATTGATATAGAGCCTGGAAAAACAGATATGCCGGTATTTGGCATAGCAGTGGATATAGGCACCACCACAGTCGCTGCGTCACTGTTAAACCTTGAAACAGGGAAAGTGAGCGGAAGGTCGGGTTTATACAATAAACAGAGTATATACGGTTCTGATGTTATTACCCGTACAATATATGCGGATGAAAATAATAATGGCCTGGAGCGTTTGCACAACGCAGTGATAAGTTCAGTAAATGAACTGGTGGAAGAGCTCTTGACAAAGAACTCTCTAAAGAATGAAGATGTTCAGGTTATGGTATGTGCCGGCAATACGATTATGACACATATGCTAATGAATGTTTCACCAACGTTTTTAAGGCTTGAGCCATATATTCCTGCGGCAACAAAATTTCCTACCGTTAAAGCAAAGGAATTGGGAATAAAGATTAATCCTGAGGGGCGAATTGTTACCTTGCCGTCAGTTTCAAGTTATGTCGGTGGTGATATAGTATCAGGGATTCTTGCAACAATGATTAATAAAACAGAAGAATTGACTCTGTTTATTGATATAGGTACAAATGGTGAATTGGTACTGGGGAACAAAGAGTGGCTTGTAACCTGTTCCTGTTCTGCGGGACCTGCATTTGAAGGTTCTGGTATAAGCTGTGGGATGAGGGCAATGAGCGGAGCCATAAGCCAGATAGATATTGATCCGGAAAGCTTCGATGTAACCGTCAAAACGCTGGATGATGCTCCGGCACTGGGTATATGCGGATCAGGGCTTATTTATTCACTTTCTGAACTTATGAGGACTGGATTAATTGACAGGGCAGGAAAGTTTTCAGAAAGAATTGACACACCGCGTCTCAGAATAACGAATGAAGGAATGGAATTTGTACTTGTTTATTCTGAGGAAAGCGGAAGCGGTAAGGATATTGTTATAACTGAGGGAGATATAAAGAATCTCATTAGGGCCAAAGGAGCGATATTTGCCGGAATCAGAACCATGCTTGAACAGGTTCAGTTGTCCATGACGGATATTGAAAGGGTATATATTGCAGGTGGATTCGGCAGCTACCTTAACATCACTGATTCAATAAGTATCGGTCTGTTGCCTGATTTGCCAGAAGAAAAGTATGAATATATTGGAAACAGCAGTGTTCAGGGGGCTATGATTGTACTGCTGGATCGGGATGCATTGAAGACTGCTGAAAACATTGCCGATATGATGACATATATAGAACTTTCTTTGGGCAATATGTTCATGGATGAATTTATATCGGCACTGTTTATCCCGCATACAGATTTAAGTCTGTTTCCAAGTTTGGCAAGTAAAAAGTGGGTAAGTGATATGGCGCTGGTATGATACAGAGTAAGACAACAGAAGCCATACAGCGGATGAAGTGTTGCAGACCACCAGGTCAATATAAAGGTAAGGAGTATTGGTGAAAATGACGATTCAAATTGCAGTAGCAGGAAAAGGTGGAACAGGAAAAACATCATTTTGTGCCTTGTTGATAAAATATTTGACTGAAAAAGGGAAATCCCCTGTTTTAGCAGTTGATGCAGATGCAAATGCGAACCTGAATGAAGCTTTGGGGCTGAAGATTGAAAATGAGACGGTGTCAGAACTGATTGCAAAAACCAAGGAACTCAAAGGAATCCCGCAAGGGATGTCACAGGAAACATATATTGAATACAAATTAAATGCATCCCTTTCGGAGAGTAAGGATATTGACCTGCTGGTAATGGGAGGGCCAGATGGCCCGGGCTGTTACTGCTTCCCTAATAATATATTGAGAAAATACCTGGATAACCTTTCAGAAGGGTATAAATATGTTGTCATGGATAATGAAGCAGGCCTTGAGCATGTGAGCCGGAGGGTTACAAAAGATGTGGATTACCTTTTCATAGTAAGCGACATATCTGCCAGGTCGGTTCGTTCGGCCGGCAGGATAAATCAGCTTTTGAAGCAAATAAAAACAGAAATTAAGAACATATACCTTATTCTTACGAAGGGTAGCTGTGATGATGCTGAGAGATTAAGGCAGGAAATTGAAAAGACAGGTTTGGAATTGGCAGGAGTTATACCTAATGACCCGTTGATAACAGAATATGATATAAATGGTAAGCCGCTGACTGAACTTCCTGCAGATTCACTGGCATTAAAAGCTGTTTATGATATTCTTGACAGAATTAAAATATGATAACGGAGTATTGAAAGGAGAAAATAGTATGGCAGTTCAAGTTTTAAAAGAAAGAAATTCAGGGAAAATATTAACTGTAAAGCTGGGAGCTACCAAAGAAGAAGGTGGTACCAGAACCAATACTATTACGGTAGGTGGAGAAACTAGTCTGCCTTTTATGCACTTTGAAGGGGAAACTCCACACAGGCCTGTAATTGCAATGGAGGTTTTGGACAGGGTTCCAGATGATTGGAATGAAGAAATAAAGAAGCAGTTCGAAGGTGTTCTGGATAACCCAGCTGCATGGGCAAAAAAATGTGTTGAGGAATATGGAGCTGACATGATATTCCTGAGACTTGTAAGTGCAGATCCTGATCAAGGAAACAGTTCAACCGAGCAGTGTGTTAAAACAGTAAAGGATGTACTTGCTGCAGTAGGAGTGCCTCTTGCAGTTGTAGGTTGCGGTGTGGACGAAATAGATAACAATGTGTTGGCTGCAGTGGCTGAAGCTTGTGCCGGTGAGAACCTGCTGATTGGGTTTGCAAGGGATGAAAACTATAACACAATAGCTGCGGCCTGTATGGTACACGGCCATACCCTTATAGCGCAATCCCCTCTGGACATTAATATGTGCAAACAGTTAAATATACTAATAACCGAAATGGGCCTTGCTCCCGACAGAATAATTATAGATCCCAGCATTGGAGGCCTTGGTTATGGAATAGAATACGCTTATTCAATACAGGAAAGAGGAAGGATCGGTGCTTTACAGGGTGATAAAATGCTCTCAATGCCTATTTTAGGTACTATAGGTTTTGAAGCCTGGAAGGCTAAGGAAGCAATAGCAAGCGAAGAAGAGTTCCCGGGATGGGGCGAACAAAGTGAAAGAGGTATCTTATGGGAAGCGGTGACTGCCACTTCACTCCTGCAAGCAGGCATGGATATCCTTGTAATGAGGCATCCTGAGGCAATAAGGCTTGTCCGTAAAAACATAGATGATTTAATGAAGATAAGCAGTTTCTAAATTATTATAAAATAATATTATTTATGAGGAGAGAAAGAATATGGAGATAATTGGTGAAAGAATTAATGGGATGTTCAAGGATATTAAACAAGCAATAATAAATATGGATAAAAAGCCGGTTCAGGAATGGGCTGTAAAACAGACGGAGAATGGTGCAACATGGCTGGATGTAAACACCGGAGCAAGTGCTGAAGACCCGATGGCAGCAATGAAATGGCTGGTAGAGACCATCCAGGAGGTAGTAGATACACCGCTTGCACTGGACTCAACAAATTATGATATTATTGAAGAAGGGCTTAAGCTATGCAAAAGACCTGCATTAATAAATTCATGCCATGCAGACAGATATAAAATTGAAAGAGTGTTTCCAATGGCAGTGAAATACAATGCAAAGGTTATCGGATTGGCAATGAATGAAGAATCAGGCATTCCCAAAACTTCGGATGCAAGGGTTGCCCTGGCAATGGAATTGGTTGCAGCAGCCGATGAATTCGGTTTGCCGCTTGAAGACCTGTATATAGATCCTCTGGTACTTCCTGTTAATGTTGCGCAGGACCATGCAGTTGAGGTTATGGAGACTTTAAGGCAGGTTAAATTCCTTTCTGATCCTGCACCAAAGACAGTTGTAGGTTTGTCAAATGTTTCACAGAGGTGTGCTAACAGGCAACTGATAAACAGGACAATGCTGGTAATGCTTATGGCATGCGGACTTGATGCAGCAATAGCGGATGCAAATGACGATGAGTTAATGAGTGCTGCCGCAACTGCAAGGATACTTATGAATAAAGAAATATACTGTGATTCATATGTAGATTTGTTCAAGGCTAGTAAATATTAATAAAGAACTAAAAATTCCGGCCACAAGGCCGGTTTTTTTATACTGTTTATGTGTCCTTGCTTAAATGTACCTACCTTGCTTGACATGCATAGAATAAATTATTACTATAAAATTAATCAAAGGCAGTTTATACAAAAATAAAGAAAGAAGGCAGAGAAAATGGGAAACAATGTACCAAGCAGGGAACAGGCATATGCTCTATTAAAAAAGTACAATAAAAATGAAAGCCTAATTCATCATGCACTTGCAGTAGAATCAGTATTAACGCACTTTGCAGAGCTGTTTGGAGAAGGGGATAAGGAGAAGTGGGCTATTATTGGACTTACTCACGACCTGGATTATGAAACGTACCCCGATGAACATTGTAAAAAGGTTAGAGAGATTTTGGAAGGTGAAGGCTGGCCGGAAGATTATATCAGGGCTATACAAAGCCATGGCTGGAAAATTTGTACGGATATTGAGCCGATTGAACAAATGGAAAAAGTATTGTACACTGTTGATGAACTCACTGGGCTTATAAACGCTACTGCCATTATGCGGCCCAGTAAAAGCATAATGGACCTAAATGTAAAATCGGTTAAGAAGAAGTGGAAGCAAAAGAGCTTTGCTGCTGGAGTCAACAGGGATATTATTGAAGAAGGCGCTGCTATGCTTGGCCTGGAATTGGAATATCTTATTGATGAAACAATAAAAGGTATGCAGAAGGTTGCTGAAGAAATTGGCCTAAAAGGGTCATTATGATGAATCGGTTTGAATTGACATAATTTGTGGATGTTATTAAAATGATATTATAAAACATAAAATGATATTGTAGAATAGATATTTGGTAATATCCTGTAATAGCCCATAATTATGTTTTTTGTGTACAGATAAATTTCAAACCAAAGGTGTGAGGTGTAAGCTATGAAAAAAAGATTTTTACTGGCTTCTGTCCTGGTTTTACCGCTAGTGGTTTTAGAGGTAGTTGCAGCAGCTAAGGGAGGTTTTCAGCCGGTTGATTTAGTTAAAGCTATATGGTGTGTGGCTTATCTTGCATTTATGATTTTCATGGCTGCACGCTGCACCAGTGATGAAAAAGGATTTATGAAATCTGACTATACCGAAACAGAGGGTAAAGGCAACATAAAGGATAGCGCAGGCAGTTCAATCGGGGAATTCGGAAAAAGGATTTTTAACCATTTACGAATTGTACACACTGTAGGCTATAATCTTAGGGATTTAATCAGCGAAATAGGCAATACCAACCAGAATATTGCTATGGCTTCCAAGGCAATTGCGGAAGGAGCGGCTCAACAGGCAAAAGATGCAGAATCTTCAGCAGTGGTTGCTTCGGAGATGGTATCACAGCTGGATAAGGTTTCAAAATTATCCATGTCCCTTATGACCAGCGTTGATGGAGCTCAGAATGCGATAGCTGAAGGTGACGGAAGCATTAAGACACTGGTTGGAAAAAATGAAGACTTAAATAACGTTATTCTCGGTATATTAGATGGAATTACCTCTTTATCTGGCAAGGCAAATGAAATTACTAAGATTACTTCAGCCATATCTTCAATAGCAGATCAGACAAATTTGCTGTCGCTTAATGCATCAATTGAAGCTGCAAGGGCTGGAAGTGCGGGCCGGGGTTTTGCTGTTGTTGCGGAAGAAATCAGAAAACTGTCTGCCCAGAGTCAGCAATCAAGTGTAGAAATAAGCAGCATTTTACAGACTATATTTAATGATTTGAATGAACTCCAAAAGAAGATACACTCTACAAGGGATACATTTGAAAATCAGTCGGCTTCATTGGCTGAAACTGAAAAGGCTTTTAAAAACTTAAACAAATTTCTTACTTCATTCGTTGAACAGATTACTGATGTTTACAACCAGTTTAAAAAGGTTTCAGGCATGAGAGACAGCCTTATGGATTCAATAAACAATATAGCATCCGTAACCCAGGAATCCAACGCCGAGACAGAGCAACTTGCTTCAGTGGCGATGATGCAGAGTAATTCTACTTCCAGCCTTTCGGATATGTCGGACAAACTGATGGAAGCTTTGGAAAAACTGGATGAAATAAGGGAAAGCTATGGTTTTAAGGTAGATGAAATTGAGAAGAGAAAGGTAGGGATTATCTACAACCAAAGTCATCCTTTTTGGGAACCTGCCACAGCTAGTGCTACCAAGGCTGCACCAAGATACAATTTTGAAGTGGAGATTGTAAACCCGGAAAAATTAGATTCTGCTATACAGGTAGAGTATATTGAAAAGTGGATACGAGAGGGCTATGCCGGTATTGTGATTTCTCCTGCAAATAATGATAAGATACTTATTGATGCATTGAAGAAGGCAACTGAAAAGGGATTGAATGTTATAGTAATCGGCTCTACCATAAAAGAGTTAAGCGGGATTAGCACGATAGAAACAAATGCTATAAAAGCAGGGAGCTTTGCTGCAGAAGTAACTGCCAGGTGTCTCAATAAAACAGGAGTTGTTATGTGTCCAAGAAGGAATGAAGGCCCGGATTCATGGCTAAACAGGGAAGAAGGCTTCTTCAGTACAATAGTCAATTATCCGGAAATAAAAGTTATCGAACTACCTGTTAGATATGACATATCAAGGGAAGACATGTTTAAAACTCTGGATAGAGCATTTGCCGTACACCCTGATATTGATGTATTCTACTGCCATGAAGGTGTATGGGGGGAATCTATGGTTGAATACTGGCGCAAGAACAATATACATGATAAGAGGTTGATTACTTTTGACAATACCGATGCCATATGCAAGGGAATAAAGGACGGTATAGTACTTGCGGCTATTGCGCAAAGGCCCTTTGTATGGGGAGAACGCTCGCTGAAATGGATTTCAGATGCGCTTAAAGGCTTGAAGGTACCTGAATACGAAGATACTGGAGTGTTTGAAGTAAACAGTAATAATATTGATGTTTTTAACAAGTAACAAAAATTTTCTATAAATGTGGATATAAAACACTTTACAAAAAGATTTGTTTACACTATAATATTATAAAATTAGTATTATTGATATAGCAGCAATGACGGAGACAGTAGGTTTTTTCTGAAAGGGCCAGCGATTTGGGGATGGTGTGAGCCCAAACTGATTAAGGAAACACTGAAAATCCCTCCCGAGCTTCAGACCGAAATTTTTTAAAGTAGGTTTTGACGGCTTTCTTCCGTTAAAAGGAACGCATATGTTTGTATGTCGTATCGGGTGGTATAGCGAAAGTTAGACTTTCGTCCTGTTATAGGGGCGAAAGTTTTTTTATTATAATGGAATGGAGGTTTAAAAGTGAGAACAGAAATAATGGACACAACTTTAAGGGACGGAGAGCAGACCCCTGGAGTTGCATTTTCGGATAGCGAAAAATTTAACATAGCCAGGATGCTGCTTGACGAAGTAAAAGTGGATAGGATAGAAATTGCATCTGCACGGATTTCAAAGGGTGAAATGGAATCGGCAAAAAGAATTGCTGCATGGAGCCGGGAGAAGGACTATCTGGACAGAGTTGAGGTTCTAGGTTTTGTAGACAGGACAAAATCAGTGGACTGGCTGCTGGAGGCTGGAATTAAGGTTTTAAACCTTCTTTGTAAGGGCTCGTTAAACCACGTTGAAAACCAACTGAAAAAAAAGCCCTGGGAACACATAAATGATATAAGGCAGACAATATCCTATGCCACAAAACACGGATTAAAGGTAAATATATATCTGGAAGACTGGTCAAATGGAATAAAAAAATCGCCTGAATATGTCTTTATGCTTATTGATTCATTATTGGACGAAAAAATTCAGAGATTCATGCTGCCTGACACCCTTGGGATTTTAACGCCTTCTGAGGCTTTTGAGTACTGTGGTACCATGCTGAAAAAGTATCCGAATCTGCACTTCGATTTCCATGCTCATAATGATTATGACCTTGCTGTAGCAAATACTCTTATGGCAGTTAAGGCAGGCTGTAAAGGTATCCATACTACGGTAAACGGCCTTGGGGAGAGAACAGGGAATGCTCCTCTTTCAAGTGTGGTGGCGGTGTTGAACGATCACTGTAAACAGGTCGAAATACCTGTCGATGAAGCAAAACTAAACAAAATAAGTAAGATTGTTGAAGCTTTTTCAGGTGTGCGAATTCCTGCGAACAAACCCATTATAGGAGAAGGTGTATTTACACAGACTTGTGGTGTGCATGCCGATGGTGATAACAAAGGCAATCTCTATTATAACGACCTTATTCCTGAGAGGTTTGGGCGTTCCCGGAAATATGCATTAGGAAAGACATCAGGAAAAGCCAGCATACAAAAAAACCTGGAAGAGCTGGGTATTGAACTTGACAGGGATTCTATCAATAAAATTACGAGAAGAGTAGTTGAACTGGGTGATAAAAAGGAAAACATAACAACAGAGGACTTGCCTTACATTATTTCTGATGTGCTTGGAAGCAGGTTGATAAGTGAAAGAATAAGAATAAGGAATTATTATATTGGCCATGCAAAAGATTTGAGCCCTGTAGCTACATTAAGCATTGAAATTGATGGTAACCTGTATGAAGAAACCTCTACGGGAGACGGGCAATACGATGCATTTATGAAAGCCCTGAGCAAGGTATATGATAAGCTTGGGAAAACACTTCCTCCACTGCTTGATTATGTGGTAACAATACCCCCTGGAGGGAAAACGAGTGCGTTGGTAGAAACAGTGATAACATGGGAACACGGCCGTGAGTTTAAAACAAGGGGATTGGACTCCGACCAGACAGCCTCAGCTATAAAGGCCACTGTTAAAATGCTGAACATTATTGAAAACGGTCATGGGCAATAATAAATATTTTCAGTATTACGCATGATTATGGGGGCATATTCTCTGTATGACCAACTTATCTTTTGTATTTATTTATGAAAAATACGACTTTTTTATTATTTTCAAATAACCTATTTATTTTTTTCTAAAAATGTGTTAATATTTTAACATAGATTGTTATTTAATTAACAATTAATATAATTATGTTGACAATAAAAGGGAGGTTTTCAGAAAAGACTCCTTAATATCTTAGCGTTAATAATTTAACAATTGTACTAATATTAATACAATACAATTAGAAAATACAAAAAAATTAAAAAAATTAATATACATCGGGTTTTTATGAATGTATTATAAAACTATACTATGCGAGTCTTTTATATAAATTATATAACCTATCTGGTTTGAGTGCATTTATTATTGATGCATTAAATAAATACAATTCCATATGAACAGGTGATGTTAAATGGCACATAATTTGATAATCGGCGGTGGGCTTGCAGGATGCACCATTGCCAGAGAGTTGGCAAACAGCGGTCAGGAAGTAACCATAATTGAAAAGACGGAGAATATAGGCGGGAAGGTTAGACATTACGGATGTAAAGCGACCAGTAAGTGCAGCAACTGTGGCCTTTGCCTTGTAGGGAGTTTATGGGAGGATGTTGAAGCCGATAGCAGAGTCAGAATCATAACAGAGGCAGAATTAAAAGATGTTATTGGTTCAAAAGGGAATTTCACTATTGTTTACAGTAGAGATAACAAAACCAGCACATTAGAAGGAGTAACAAACATTGTTGTTTCTACCGGTTTTCAGGATTTTTCTCAGGCATTATCCGGCAATCTGGAATTTTATGCAGACAACAACATAATCCGGGGAAGTGATATGGAAAGTATTCTTTTTGATAGGGAAAAAGAAGGCTTTCTGAATAAAGAAATTAATAATGTTGCATTTATTCAGTGCTTTGGTTCAAGGGATATCCAGCAAAGAGTTCCATATTGTTCCAGAGTATGCTGTGCATATTCTACGAGGATGGCGAGAGTATTAAGGTATTTTTATCCCGAAGTGGGTATTGTTTTCTTCTATATGGATTTGCAGAAGGTAGAGGAAGGCAGTTACTATAATTATCTAAAAGACGACCAGAATATTGAGTTTATAAGATGCAGGCCAGCTAAATTTGAAGCTGGTACCCCATGTTCTGTAGTATATGAAGAGCCGGGCAGCGAAGGATTAACGAAAAGGGAATTTGACTTGGTTATACTTTCAGAAGGAATTTATCCTTCTGAGGATAATGATGTAATTGCCGAGCTATGCATGCTGGGTATTGATAATGATGGCTTCCTGAAATACGTTGGAGACAGTAATATAACAGGAGTGTATCTGGCAGGGTGTGCCTCAGGGCCAAAGCGGATAGAAGAAGTTTACACAGAATCATTGGAAGTTGCACGGCAGCTTATAAGCAGCTGCGAACCGGCAGCTGTAGGTTAATATCTGCTGTCACAAGCGAAGTGAATTTTCGTGGGAGGATAATATGAGTATTGCTATTGTTGGTAAAGGAAAAGTAAACAGCCTCTTGGCAGATGAGTTGAGGGAAAACGGACTTGTGCCTTATATTTTTGAAAATGCGGTACAAATAAAAAAGATATCCGGGGAAATTGGAAATTTCTCTATTGTTACAGATACCGGAAGTGTTGGTGTCAAAGGCATAATTGTTACAGAGGAGATAGGCAGCCCGGTTTGTTTATCTGGTGATTGGCCATATATAAAGCTCTCAGAACTTGACCCGGAAACCAGTATGGGGAATGTTTCCGGTACCGTTGCTTTTATACTGGATTATCCCTTTGAGTCCAATACCAAAGATACCGGAATTGCCTTGGAGAAAGCTGTTATTCTTGCAAAGAAGAAAAAAAAGGTATTATACCTTTCAAGATTCATGAGAACTGCTGCAAACGAATTTGAGAGTTTGTACAGAGAAGCTCGTGCAGCCGGAGTTACATTCATAAAGTATAATAGTATTGAAGTAGACTACAATGAAGAAAGTGATGTTTTTAGTATTAATATAGATGACGCATATGACAGTCTGAATATACAGACCAGGGAAGTCATTATTGCTGAAGGCAGCGTTCCACAAGAGGGTTTTAACAGGGTGGCAAAGGCTTTGAGGCTGAAATTTGACGAAAACGGGTTCGTGAACTCTGATAAGTTTTACCTCTATCCTACCATTACAAACCGTAAGGGTATATATTATTTGAACATGAATTCGGCCGGAAGCCACGATGACTTAATGTTCCATATCAAATATACAATTTCTGAGATTAAGAAAGATGAAAAGCCTGTTCAAAGCGGTAACAGTGAAATCATTGAAAAATACGCTGATGTAGATCCAGGTAAATGCGCTTTCTGTTATACCTGTTTTAGAGCCTGCCCCCATGCTGCTATGGTTCCTGATTATGAAAATTCTGTTATGAAAAACCTGAACTATAGCTGTAGCGCATGTGGAATTTGCGTTTCCGTATGCCCTGCTAATGCGGTCCGAATAGTAAATAAGGAGGAATCGTTGCAGCAGCCTGAACCGAAATCATTAAAGGTGTTTTGCTGTGAAAACTCAGGAGAGATTGCAGTCAAACGCCTTGAGGAAGAGATGGATGGTCTGTATCAAAATGTAGTACTGCAACCGGTATCCTGTGGAGGAGAGTTGTCAACAGAGATAATTATTAAAGCGCTGGATCAGTTTGATAAGGTTCTGGTTTTGACTTGTATGGAAGGAGCTTGCAGACACTTCGAAGGCAGTAAAAGGGCTGCCCGGTTTGTCGATAGGGCCAGGGAAATGATGAAAGCAGCGGGGCTTGATGAAGAGAGGATCCAATACATGCAAGTATCCCATGCTATGAAGAATGTAGCTGGAGATTATATAAAGGATATGAGTTAAGGGGTGAATTACCTTGATAGTAGCGGAACAAAAACCTATTGAAGAAATAAGTAAATCGTTGGAAGGGTTTAAAAGGATTCTTATTGCTGCTTGTGGTACCTGTGTCACTGTATGTATGGCAGGTGGCGAAAAGGAGGGACTGAAGCTTGCATCTATTCTTGAACAGGCAAAAAAGCAGGAAGACGGCCCTGTTGAAATAAAGGTGGTAACTCCAAAAAGACAGTGCGATGCAGAGTTCCTTGAAGATATAGCTGAAGAGGTTGAAAATGCCGATGTGGTGCTTTCTTTAGCTTGTGGTGCTGGGGTGCAGTTTATGGGAGAAATATTCCGAGGTAAGATTGTTCTCCCTGGGGTAAATACAAGATTTATCGGTGTCGCAAGGGATGTAGGCTACTGGACTGAAATGTGCCAGGGGTGCGGTAATTGCGTATTGGAGAAAACGGGAGGGATCTGCCCGGTTGCAAGATGTTCAAAAAGCAATTTTAACGGGCCATGCGGAGGTTCACAGAGTGGCAAGTGTGAAATAGACCCTGATACCGATTGCGGATGGCAGTTAATATATGACAGGCTCAAGGAATTGGGCAGGCTTCATAAGATTTATGAAATAATGGAACCAAGGGATTGGCGTACCAGCAGGGACGGAGGTCCCAGAAAACTCACTAATAAAGAAATGCTTCTGTGAAGTTAAAATGTAAAGAATATGGTGGGGGTTATATATGAGCACTGAGAAAAGCAAATTACAGAAAATTCTTGAGGCGGGGCATTTTTCCGTAACTGCTGAGATTGGCCCGCCAATGAGTGCGGATGGAGAATTTGTCAGGAACAGGGCAAGAGGTCTTGTTGGGGTGGTTGATGCTGCCAATGTTACAGATAACCAGACTGCGATAGTGAGGATGTCCAGTATTGCAGCATCTTTTTTAGCGAGCCAGGAGGGTGTGGAACCTGTTATGCAGATGACCTGTCGTGACAGGAACAGAATAGCCATCCAAAGCGACCTTTTAGGTGCATATGCACTTGGACTTAGAAATATTCTATGCCTTTCAGGGGATCACCAGTCCTTTGGAAACCATCCACAGTCAAAGAATGTTTATGATATAGACTCAATTCAATTAATTCAGGTACTCAAAAGAATGAAAGAAGAACATGTTTTTATGTGCGGAAGGGAAACAAAAAAGCCGGCTGAATTTTTTATTGGTGCGACTGCAAACCCTTTTGCAGACCCTGAAGAGTTGCAGTTTATCAGGCTTAATAAGAAAATCCGGGCTGGAGCGCAGTTTATTCAGACTCAGGCAATATACGATGTCGAAAGGTTCAGCAGATGGATGGAAAAGGTAAGAGCAGAAGGCCTTCATAAAAAAGCGTTTATCCAGGCAGGAATACTTGTGAATAAGTCTCTGAAGTCAGTTGAAATGACCCAGAAGGTAGCGGGAATGGATGTGCCGGATACTTTTGTTGAAAGGATGAGGAATGCTTCCTCACAGCAGGAGGAAGGTATTAATATAGCTCTTGATCTGATTAAGGAAATAAGAAAAATTGAGGGTGTAAGCGGAATTCATATTATGGCAGTCGGATGGGAAAGCATAGTTCCCACTATTGTTGAAAAGGCCGGGTTTCTTCCGCGCCCTACTGTGTAATAGACTAGGAGGATATTAAAGATGCGTGAATTAAATTCTCTTGATACTGAATTTAAAAATCAAGTGGCTTCAAGGCCTGGTGGAGAAAAGGTTTTAAACTGCTTTTTATGCGGTACTTGTACTGCCGGATGTCCTGTGAGTGCATTAAACAGCAGCTACAACCCCAGACGAATTATGAGAATGGTTTTATTGGGAATGAAAGATGCTGTATTGTCTTCGCCGGAACTATGGCAGTGCAACCAGTGCCATACATGTGTTGCACATTGTCCGCAGAATGTAAGATTTGCTGATATTATAAGAGTATTAAGGCAAATGGCCGTTGAAGAGGATTATGTGAAGAAAGAACTGTTAGATGATGTTGAACGGCTGGATATTGAATTAAGACAGAACAGGATAAACAAGATAAAAGAAATCACTAAGAGATAGAAACAAAAAACATAGACAACAGAGAAGGGTAGGCGAACGACAGGTTTCTGTTTACTGTTCTCTGGTATGGAGGTTGTTATATGAAAAAGCCTGTACTTGTATTAGGTGGAGGTATTGCAGGTATTCAAGCCTCACTTGACCTGGCGGAAATGGGAGTGCCTGTTTTTCTGGTGGAAAGTTCTCCAAGTATTGGGGGGAGAATGGCCCAGTTAGACAAGACTTTCCCTACAAATGACTGCTCGGCATGTATTCTGGCACCTAAGGTTACTGCCTGCTATAACCATCCTTTAATAAATACTTTCACATGGAGCGAATTGCTTGAGTTAAAAGGTGATGCGCCAAACTTTACGGCAGTAATAAGAAAAAAAGCCCGCTTTATTGATGAGGAGCTTTGTAAAGGCTGCAGTGATTGCACACTGGAGTGCCCGATACATGTAAAAAGTGAATTTGATATGGGGCTTGGAAAGAGAAATGCTGTATATAAACCCTTTGCACAGGCTGTTCCAAATAAGGTGACTATTGATAAAAAAGGGACTTCGCCATGTAAATTTACTTGTCCGGCTCACATCAATGCACACGGGTATGTAGCTTTAACCGGACAGGGAAGGTACGATGAGGCATTGGGCCTGGTAAGGGAAGTAACACCTTTTGCCGGCGTTCTGGGAAGGGTCTGCTTCCACCCATGCGAATCGAAATGCAGCAGGCAATACGTAGACTCACCTATCGCTGTTGCATCAATAAAGAGGTTTATTGCGGATCATGAAATCAAGAAAGGTAAAAAACCTGAAATCAATGTCTCAGAAGATAAAAAGCATGATAAGGTTGCTGTTATAGGTTCCGGGCCTGCAGGTTTGAACTGTGCATACCAACTAGCTAAAGCTGGTTATCCTGTTACAGTTTTTGAGGCTTTACCAGTAGCGGGAGGAATGCTGCGGGTAGGGATACCTGATTACCGTTTGGACAAAAGAATCCTGGACAGGGAGATAGAAATAATAAAGAGTATGGGAGTTGAAATAAAATGCAACACTCCCATAGGTAAAAGTTTGACTTTTGATGACCTGCGTAAGCAGGGCTTTAAGGCGTTCTTCCTTGGCATAGGCGCCCATAGTGACTGGAAACTAGGGATTCCGGGAGAAGACGCGAATGGGGTTGTTTCAGGTGTAAAATTCTTGAGAGATTTGAACCTGGGGGAAAAACCTAAAATTGGTAAGAAAGTACTTGTAATCGGCGGGGGTAACGTTGCAATGGATGTAGCCCGTTCTGCTGTCCGCCTTGGCTCTGATGTTACAGTTGTTTACAGGAGAGCAGAAGAACAGATGCCTGCAAATCCTTGGGAGATTGAGCATGCAAAAGAAGAGGGAGTAAAATTTGAATTTTTGACCTCACCTGTTGAAGTTATTAAAAAGAATAACACTTCTACCGGCTTAAGATGCATGAGAAACCGGCTTGGCAAAGCAGATAAGAGCGGAAGAAGAAGGCCTGTGCCGGTTGAAGGCTCAGATTTTATTATAGAGGCTGATACAATTATTCCTGCTATAGGCCAGGCTGTTGAAACCGGGTTAATTAGTGCTGCAGGCGGGCCTGAGTTTAAGAAGGATGGAAATGTTGTTTGCAATACAGATAGTATGATTACAAATATTGACGATATATTTGCAGGCGGGGATTGTGTAACAGGGCCGGCAACCATGATTGAGGCGGTTTCTGCTGGAAATATGGCTGCAAAAAGCATTCGGAACTATCTGGAGGGAACTGAAGAACCAATAAAACCTTTCCTGCTTCCTGAGACACCGATTGAGGAAATTGATTTCAGCATAGCATCACCAAAAGCGAGAGCAAATATGCCGTTATTAGATATGGAGAGAAGAAAGAGCAGTTTTGATGAGGTGGAGCTGGGATTTACAGAAGAGCAAGCGAAAGCGGAAGCACTAAGGTGTGTAGATTGCTCCATTTGCTCAGAATGCAAGGCTTGTGAAAAAACATGCCAATCCAAAGCAATACGTCATGAGCAGACGGATGAAATAGTTGAAATCCCCGTTAGTGCTGCCATACTTGCACATGGTTATGATGCATCAAGCGATATTCCTGCTGAATTTGGTTATGGAAGATATAAGGATGTTGTTACCAGTATGGAGTATGAAAGGATACTCTCTGCTTCAGGCCCATACAAGGGACATGTCCAAAGGCCTTCAGACGGTAAACCACCTAAACGTATTGCGTTTATCCAATGTGTAGGTTCAAGGGATACCAGATGCGGCAATGAATACTGTTCGGCAGTATGTTGCATGTATGCAGTCAAAGAGGCAATTATTACAAAGGAGCACTTGCCTTCTGTGCAGGATATAGACATATACTACATGGACATGAGGGCTTATGGTAAAGACTTTGACAAGTATATTGATTCAGCTAAGGATAAATATGGGATCAGGTTTGTAAAGAGCAGGATTGCAGAAGTTAATGAAAACCCTGAAACAGGCAGGCTTGTTGTTAGACATTGCGATGATAATGGTGATACATCTGGCGAAGAATATGATATGGTAGTATTGTCGGTAGGATTAAGTCCTAAGAAAGAAATAAAAAGCCTGCTTGAAAGAACGGGAGTAAAAACCGATAAATATGGTTTTTGCTGGATAAATGAGATGAATGCTCCTGCGACATCCAAATATGGGATATCAGCATGTGGAGTTTCAGCAGGGCCGAAGGATATTCCCGAAACTGTGTTTGAAGCGAGTGCAGCAGCATCCGAAGCAAGCAAGATTGCATGTTTTGCTGATGCACAACCAGGTATTTACGATGATTACTTCAAAGTGGAGGAACAGCTTGAGTTCCGGGATGTTTCCAAAGAGCCAATAAGGATAGGAGTATTTATTTGCCACTGTGGAGTTAATATAGGAGGCTACCTTGATGTAAATAAAGTTGTTGAATATGCGAAAACGCTTCCTTTTGTAGAATACAGCGACCAGAACCTATACACATGTTCAGTAGATGCACAGAAGATAATTGCGGAAAAAATTAAGGAACATAAGCTGAACAGGGTGGTAGTGGCTTCCTGTACGCCAAGAACTCATGAACCGCTTTTTCAGGCAGTGCTTGCAAAAGCTGGTTTGAACCCATACCTGTTCACCATGGCAAATATTAGGGATCAGTGTTCATGGGTGCATATGGAAAGGTATGATGATGCTACAGAGAAGGCAAAAGACCTGGTAAGGATGGCAGTAGGGAAGGTAACATTTGCAAAACAGCTTATACGGCAAAAAATAGAAGTTAATAAATCCGCGCTTGTAATTGGCGGAGGTATGGCTGGTATTTCCGCAGCCCTTGGAATTGCCGGAATGGGCTACAAAGTATACCTGGTTGAAAAAACCGGAGCACTTGGGGGAAATGCTGCAAATCTATATACCTCTTCCACAGGGAGAAGATACGATAATTATATTGGTAAATATATAGAAAAAGTTATGGATAATCCTCTTATTGAGGTGCATTTAAATACTAGTATTAAGAGTATTGATGGTTATGTAGGCAAGTATTCGACAATATTGGAAAGCAGCAGTGAAGAAAAAGAAATCAAGCACGGTGTGATAATTGTAGCAACAGGTGCAAAGGAACGAAAACCGAGTGAATACTTGTACGGCACTGATAATAGGGTAATTACCCAAATGGAACTGGAAGGCCAGCTAAAGACAGGGGAACTTGACAACAAAGATGTCAGGAATATTGTTATGATACAGTGTGTGGGTTCCAGGGACGAAGAAAGGCCATACTGTAGCAGGGTATGCTGCAATCAGGCAATAAAGAATGCACTTGTATTGAAGGAAAGGAACAAGCAGGCAAACATCACCATACTTTACAGAGATATAAGGGCTTACAGCTTTAATGAGGCTAATTATAAGACAGCACGCAGGGCAGGAATACAGTTTATCCGTTATGAGCCTGAACGTAAGCCGATAGTGGTAGCTGATAGAAATGAGCTTACTGTAAAGGTTTATGAACAGTTAATTGGTGAAGAGCTGATACTAAAAACCGATCTTCTGGTTTTAAGTAGTGCCATTATTCCAGAAACAGGGCACAACAGGACAATTGCCCAGATGTTGAAGGTACCCTTAAACCAGGAAGGCTTTTTCCTGGAGGCCCATGCAAAGCTAAGACCTGTGGATTTTGCAACCGAGGGTGTTTATCTCTGCGGACTGGCCCATGCTCCAAAGAATCTGCGTGAAAGCATGGTGCAGGGCAAGGCAGCAGCTTCAAGAGCGGTTACGGTTATTTCAAAGGACACACTGGAGACAGAAGGTACAATTGCGCAAGTGGATGAAAACCTCTGTGCCGGTTGCGGCGCATGTGAAGAAGTATGTGCATATAAAGCCGTCAGTGTGCAGGAGATTGAAAAAAGGCATGGAAAGGTCAAAAAAGCGGTTGTTAATGCAGTACTGTGTAAAGGCTGCGGAACCTGTTCCGCAACATGCAGATGCGGTGCGATTGATGTTAACGGTTTCTCAGACCGGCAGATAATAGCCGAAATTGAAAGCCTTATTAAAGGTTAGGATTGCTTGATGTTGAAAATACTTGCGGCTTATGACTGACAGCTGAATACTATTAATGAAGATGTCTTTTAGACATAAGCCGGAATTAGGGGTTGAATTTATGGGAGAACAGACTATCAGAGAAACAGAAATCAATAATAGTATGCAAAACTGGGAACCCAGGATTGTAGCTTTTCTTTGCAACTGGTGCAGTTATGCAGGAGCAGACCTGGCAGGAACAAGCAGGTTGCAGTATCCGCCCAATATAAGGGTAATAAGGGTGCCATGCTCCGGAAGGATTAACCCTTTGTATATTATCAAAGCTCTGGTTGATGGAGCGGATGGGGTTATGGTTTCAGGATGCCACCCCGGAGACTGCCACTACCTTAAAGGAAATATGTATGCCAGAAGGCGCTTCACAATGCTAAAAAGACTTCTAAGCACAGCGGGTATTGAGCCTGACAGAGTTCACTTTACCTGGGTATCGGCATCTGAGGGAATACGTTTTGCACAGGTTGTGGATGAAGTGGTCGGTAAAGTAAAGAACCTGGGGCCAAATAAGATAAAAGATGTAAAGGTCGTGAAATAGATGGGCTTTGAACAACAAAGAAATGAATTGATAAAAATATGCAGGGATTTGTTGTGTGAGGGCAGGGTTGAATTAATCCTTGGTTTTGCTCAAGGTGAGACACCGGACATTTCTATTCCATTATTTATAAGAGATGTTAAGGATGCTGACAGCCTGAAATGGGACAGCAAGTGTAACTCTAATCTCGCAAAGTATCTTACTGAAAAAAAACAGGGAGTAGCAATAATTGCCAAGCCTTGTGATGCAAGGGCAATAGTAATGTATATGGCTGAAAACCAGATAAACCGTGAGGATATTTATATTATTGGTGTTGAATGTATGGGAATGACTGAAGAAGATGGCTCTGCAGCTCCGGGATGCGATACCTGTGCGGTAAAAACCCCTCCTGTTTATGATGTTTTGGTTAAGGCCGGCTCTGAAGATAAACAGGAAAAAATGTCCGAAAGTGAAGCGATTAAACCGGGCAGGATGAAAGATAAGATTGAAAGATTTCAGAATGAAATGAAAAAGTGTATTCTTTGTTTTTCATGCAGGCAGGCATGCTATGCATGCTACTGTGAAACCTGTTTTGTAGACAGGGGGATACCGGACTGGCTTCCTTCGGATATTGATATAGGCACAAAGATGGTATTCCATCTCGGGCGAGCAATGCATCTGGCCGGAAGGTGCGTTGGGTGCGGAGCATGTGAAAAAGCCTGTCCTTCGGGAGTGAATATACGTTACCTGGTACAGGACCTTGCGGACTTCTGCCAAGAGCTGTACGGTTACCAGCCCGGAGTGGATCCTGACGAAGTGCCGGCTATGACAGCTTTTGACAGTAACGACAGGGAAGTTGGATTTCTTGGAGGTGAAGATGATGAATCGTGTTGTGGTACCAAAAAGCCGGATTAAAGAGGTATTAGAAAGCTTTATATCCGTTGCGAGGCTTGTAGCACCAGTAAAAAATGAGAAGACCCTTTTATTTGATGAGGTTAAAGATGCCGGGGATGTCATTCTTAATGATGAAATAACCTATAAGTCACCTAAGGAATTCCTGTTTCCCCAGACAGAGAGAATTATGACATTTACTAAAGACGGTAAAGTTGTAAGTTGTGAGGATTCCAGAAAAACCATCATATTTGGAGTCAGGCCGTGTGATCTTCAGGCATTGAAGGTTATGACAGCTGTGTTTACCCAGGGTAAATATTCTGACAAGTATTTTGAGAGCAAATTGAAGAATACGGTTATTGTCGGATTTGGATGCCTGTCAGAAAAAACAGGGTGCTTTTGTGCAGAGAGGAACATAGACAAGGGGTATTCCAGAGAATGCGATATTTTCCTTTCAGATAATGGGGACAGCAGTTATACTGCAGATATTATTACTGAAAAGGGAGCTGAATTGCTTGAGGGATTGAATCTGGAGGCTGCTGACAATGTTTCCGGTGTTTCAATGATTAACAGCGAAAAAGCTAATGTGAAAGCTATTGAGATAAACGCAGGAGAGAAAGAACTTTTTGAACAGATTGACTGGGAAAGGATATCAGAAAAGTGCTTGGGATGTGGTACATGCACATATATCTGTCCGACATGCCACTGTTTCGGATTCAGGGATGTGGTTGAGAATGGTGATTCTGTAAGGTACAGGTGTTGGGACAGTTGTATGTATCCAAAATTTACTCTTCATGCTTCAGGACATAATCCCAGGGTCTCCAAAAAGGAACGGTTCAGGCAGAGGATTATGCATAAATACCTGTATGTGAAGCAGAACTTCGGGTACATTGCCTGTACAGGATGCGGAAGATGCATAAGAAGCTGTCCGGCGGGGATGAATATAAAGACTGTATTAGAAGGTATTCAGGAGGAGATGCATTGTGACCAGTAATAACCCATATTTACCTAAAAAAGCTGAAATAGTAGAGATAATCCAGGAAACAACATCATCTGACCTGGATATAAAAACATACAGGCTTAAGTTTATTAACGGAGAAACTATGGAGTTTATGCCGGGACAGTTCGTTGAATTGTCAATACCGGGTAAGGGTGAAGCTCCTTTTGGATTTGCTTCATCACCGTTAGACAAGGAATTTATTGAACTCAGCATAAAGAAGGTTGGTCTTGTAACTGAGGCTCTGCATAGTTTAAAAACGGGCTCACATGTATGGATCAGGGGACCATTTGGAAATACTTTTCCTGTAGAGGAGATGGAAGGCAAGAAGATATTCATTGTTGCCGGGGGATTGGGCTTGGCACCTTTGCGTCCATTAATCCTATACATGTTTGACCCTCAAAACAGGGATAAGTATAAAGATATTCAAATGCTTCTGGCTGCAAGGGCTCCCAGTGATTTTGTGTACATGAGGGAATTTGATGAATGGAGAAAAGTTAAGGATACCCACATAACCCTGACTATTGACAGGGAAGCTGAAGGATGGACAGAAAAGGTTGGATTCCCCCATAACCTAATAAAGGAAATGAATGTGGATTTTTCGGATACTTATGCAATTATATGCGGCCCGCCCATTATGATTAAGTTTGTTAATAATACTTTGGTGGAAATGGGAGTACCTAAAAACAGAATACTTACCACCCTTGAAATGAGAATGACATGTGGAGTAGGCAAGTGCGGAAAATGCAATATTGGGCACCAGTACGTATGTATAGACGGCCCTGTGTTTAACATGGAGCAGTTATCTGAAATGCCCCAGGAGTATTGATAATTTTTGCACAAACAAGGTAAAAATAGTATTTTGAAATAAAGTGTTTAGAACTGCATTATAAATATTCAAAAAAGGGAGGTTTGCTTTTTATGAGTTACAAAAGTGACATTGAAATTGCCCAAAGTGTAAAAATGGAGCCCATTGAGGAAATTGCCAAAAAAGTGGGAATTGAAAGGGAAAACATTGAGCTGTACGGGGATTATAAGGCAAAAGTGGATTACAACATACTTAACAGCATGAAGGATAGGAAAGACGGGAAGCTTATCCTTGTAACGGCTATTAATCCTACTCCAGCAGGAGAAGGAAAGACTACTACATCAGTTGGCTTGGGAGATGCTTTGAATAGAATAGGCAAGAAGGTTATGATTGCTTTGAGAGAACCTTCATTGGGACCTGTTTTTGGTGTAAAAGGAGGAGCTGCAGGAGGCGGATATGCCCAGGTAGTACCTATGGAAGACATCAACCTTCATTTCACAGGTGACATGCATGCAATAAGTGCTGCAAATAATTTGCTGGCAGCAATGATTGACAATCATATATTCCAGGGTAACGAACTGGGGATTGATAACAGGAAGGTAACCTGGAAGAGATGTGTGGATATGAATGACAGGCAGCTCAGGTTTGTTGTTGACGGTTTGGGAGGAAAAACCAATGGAGTTCCAAGAGAAGACGGGTATGATATCACTGTTGCTTCAGAAATAATGGCTATACTCTGCCTGTCCAGAAGTCTTGATGACCTGAAAGAAAGGCTGAAAAATATAGTAGTAGGCTATACCAGGGATGATAAACCTATAACAGCAGGACAACTGAATGCTCAGGGAGCAATGGCTGCGCTGCTGAAAGATGCTCTTAAACCGAACCTGGTTCAGACTCTTGAACACACTCCAGCATTTGTCCATGGCGGGCCTTTTGCAAATATTGCTCATGGATGTAACAGCATAATGGCAACCCAAATGGCATTGAAACTTGCAGACTATGTTGTAACTGAAGCAGGTTTTGGAGCTGACCTTGGAGCTGAAAAATTCCTTGATATCAAATGCCGTGTTGCTGGGCTCAAACCTTCTGCAGTTGTAATAGTTGCGACAGTAAGAGCGCTCAAACACCATGGTGGGGCAGCAAAGGCTGATTTGGCATCGGAAGACCTGCAAGCTCTTGAAAAGGGTATCCCGAATCTGCTTAAGCATATTGAAAATATTACCCAGAAGTATGGGCTTCCCGCGGTAGTTGCAATAAACAGGTTCCCGACCGATACCGAAAGGGAACTAAAACTGGTTGAAGACAAGTGCAGAGAATATGGTGCAAACGTTTCACTTTCCGATGTATGGGCAAAAGGCGGAGAGGGAGGAATTGAACTAGCAAATGAAGTAGTAAGGCTTGTGGAAGAAGAAAAAAGCAATTTCAGATTCATATATAATGAAGAAATGCCAATACTAGAAAAGATAGAAGCAGTGGTTAAGGAAATATACGGGGGAGATGGCGTTGATTATACAGGCCCAGCATTGAAGGAAATAAAGAAGCTGGAAGAAATGGGTTTTGGAAACCTGCCGGTCTGCTTTGCAAAGACACAGTACTCCCTTACCGATGATCCTAAGAAGCTTGGCTGGCCAAAAGGATTCAGGATTACCGTAAGAAACGCAAAAGTATCTGCAGGCGCAGGGTTTATTGTAGTGCTGACTGGTGAAATAATGACAATGCCTGGACTTCCAAAAGTTCCTGCTGCTGAAAAGATAGACGTTGACTCAAGCGGAAGGATTTCCGGATTGTTCTAAAAATGGTGGCAGGGTGGCAGGAATACTGTCACCCATTGCCATTTCCATTTGTGAATTATGTTATGCATGTTAAGCAAATATAGGAGGTGGAAAGGGAATGATGATGGATAAGAGCTGCAAGGATTTTGTGCAAGTACTGGCTTCAAAAGCCCCTGTTCCGGGCGGCGGCGGTGCTTCCGCTTTTGCAGGCGCTATCGGAATGGCGCTTGGCAGTATGGTTGGAAACCTTACATTAGGAAAGAAAAAGTATGCTAGTGTGCAGGATGATATCCAGGGAATATTGAAAAAGGCAGAACTTCTCCAAAATGATTTATTAGAATTGGTTGAAAAGGATGCGGAAGTATTTGAACCACTCTCAAAGGCTTATGGGCTTCCCAGGGATACTGAGGAAGATAGGAAAAAAAGAGATGAGGTTATGGAAAATGCTTTAAAGCTTGCATGTAGTGTGCCGGTAAAGATTATGGAAAAATGCATGGAAGCAATTGCACTTCACGAAGAGCTTGCTGATAAAGGAACCAGGATAGCGATCAGCGATGTCGGAGTAGGAGTCCTTTTCTGCAAGGCAGCTTTAATTGGAGCCAGCCTCAATGTATTTATCAACACTAAACTGATGAAAGACAGGGAATATGCCCAAAGCATAAACATTTCCACTGAAGAAATGCTTGAAGAAGGAGAAAAGAGGGCTGACAAGGTCTATATGAAGATAATAGCCGGAATCAGGGAATAACTTTTGGGGAGGTAGATATATTATGGCTGAACTTATGCTTGGCAAAGAGGTAGTCCAGGCTATGAAGGACAGGATGTTGAATGATGTTGAGATATTGAACAGGGAGGGTATACAGCCCTGTCTTGCAATAGTAAGGCTTGGTGCAAGGCAGGATGATCTGGCATATGAGAGAGGGGCTATTAAGAGGTGTGAGGGTATCGGTATAAAGCCGAGGGTTTTTGAATATCAGGAGGATCTTACCCAGGAGGCCCTAATAGAAGAGATAAAAAGAATAAATAATGATAGTTCAATTCACGGAATTCTTCTCTTCAGGCCATTACCTAAGCATATAGATGAGAATGTAATCAAGCATGTTATTAGTCCGGACAAGGATATTGATTGCCTTAATCCAATAAATGTTGCAAAGGTGTTTGAAGGGGATGAAACGGGGTTTGCACCTTGTACACCTGAAGCTGTCATGGAAATGCTGGACCATTACGGCATAGAACTGAAGGGTAAGAGGGTTACTGTTATAGGAAGGAGCCTTGTAGTAGGTAAACCGCTGGCAATGCTGCTTTTGAAAAGACATGCAACCATTACTGTTTGCCATACAAGGACCCAAAACCTGGAAGAAACCTGCAGGAATGCTGAAATACTGATTGCAGCTGCAGGAAAGGCAAAAATGGTTACTGATAAGTTTGTATCCGATGGTCAGATTGTAATTGATGTGGGCATAAATGTGGATGACCAGGGTAATTTGTGTGGAGATGTGGATTTTGAAAAAGTGGAGGATAAAGTAAGCTACATAACTCCTGTACCAAGAGGTGTAGGTACAGTAACAACCTCAGTGCTGGCAAAACACGTAATACAGGCGGCAAAAAAGCAAGTGAAATAATAAAAGATAGTATGGTTAAAGATTATCAGATCTGGCTTACTGTATGCGGACAATAAATACGGTATTCCGCCTCTTGAAGTGGAGCAGAATACCGTATTTTAATAGAATATTTGATAGATTTTATACCCTGCAGGCCTTTACCTTGCTTATGGTCTTATTTTCAACTTTTTCAACCTTAAATATCATGCCGTTGAATTCCACTGTATTTTTTTCGTCACTATCCGGAATATGACCAATTTGTCCAATAATAAAGCCACTTAATGTTTCATACTCATCTACCGGCATTTTTATATTAAAATAGTCTTCTACATCATCCAGCCTTATAGTACCGCAGATATAATAAGTATTCTCATCTATTTTTTCAATGTCTTTTACAATTATATCATCTTCGTCAAATATGTTTCCTACTATTTCTTCCAGAAGGTCTTCCATTGTTACAAGACCGTCTGTTCCTCCAAAGTCATCTATCACAATAGCAATGTGGTTTTTTCCTTGCTTTAATTCCTTAAATAGCTCATCTGTCTTTTTTGAACCGTGGATAAAGTAAGGGGGCCTAATGATTTTCTTTAATTCAAATTTATTCTTTTCTGAGTCTTTAAGTACACTTATTAGGTCTTTTGAATGCAAAATACCGATTATATTGTCTATAGTACCTTTATATACCGGAATTCTGCTAAATTTTTCTTTATCAACTACACTGATGACTTCTTCTAAACATGCTTCTACCGGTAAAGCTACTATATCCATTCTACTGGTCATAATTTTTGATACAGCTGTGTCATCAAATTCGAAAATGTTTTTAATCATTTCTTTCTCAATCTCTCTTATGGCACCTTTTTCTTCTCCTACATCTACCATAAGCTTTATTTCTTCTTCAGTAATCCTTTCTTCGTTTTCGCCGGGATTGACTCCGAATAATTTCATAATTGAATTTGTGCTTAATGTCAGCAAACTGACGAAAGGCGATGTTACCCTTGAAATAAATGATAGCGGGTTTGCTGCAATAAGTGATATCCTTTCAGGTTTTTGAAGTGCCAGGCTTTTTGGTACCAGTTCTCCGAACACCAGCGTAATGAATGTCAACAAGCTAACAACCAGTATAAGAGACAGTGCGCCAGCAATTGCATTTAAGAACGGAAGCCCTGTTTTAATTAACCAGGAAGAGATAATATGGGAGAAACTTTTAGTAGCGGATGCACTTGCAAGAAATCCGGCAAGAGTAATTCCAACCTGTATTGTAGACAGGAACCTACTGGGTTCCTCTATTAGTTTCATTAGAACTTGAGCCTTTTTATTACCCTCATCAGCCATTTTTTCCAGTTTATTATTATTAAGCGTTATAACAGCTATTTCAGATGCAGCAAAAAAAGCATTAAAACCTACTAATATAACAATTAGAAATGATTGCCACAATATGTTTGCACTTTGTTCCATATAATAATTACTCCTGATTTTTTATTTATTATTTGCGGATGAGTCCTTTTTATTTAATAGCTCTTTGATTGGCCTGTTTTTGACAATTCCTTTAATGATGTTTTTTAAAACAAGTACTGTTATCGGGGCAAGTATCAGCCCAAAAACTCCTATAAGCCTTAAACCTGCATACATTGCCGTAAGCGTCACTAAAGGATAAATCCCGATCTGATGCGACAGGATTTTTGGCTCAATAAGCTGTCTGACTATTAGTACTATTATATAAATAATAAGCAGTGATATGCCCATTCTGATATTTCCGGTTATTAGTTCGAACACTCCCCATGGTATAAGGACAGTTCCTGAACCAAGTATCGGGAGTGCATCAACAATGCTGATTATGAAAGCCAGAAGCAATGAATACCGGATACCAATTATCATAAAGCCGACATATAATTCAACGAAGGTTATAGACATCATTATTAGTTGAGCTTTTAGGTATCCGAAAAACGCAGCGAACATGTCATCCTTTATACTTGTTATTTTTCTTATCCAACTTTCAGGAAGCTGTTCCCGTAAGAAAACAGAAATCCTTTCCCTGTCGCTGGCTATAAAATAAGTTGATAAGATCGTCACTATTAAGAAAATCATAGTTTGAGGAATTGATATTACTGTATTAACAATTGCTTCAACAGTTGAATTTAATACTCCTATCAAGGTAGCCGACATATTTGAAATAATATTACCCATATTATCTGTAATGTCTCTTGGCAGCCAATTGTAAATTTCGGTGCTTTTTATTATAAGGCTGTTTATAATGCCATAAAGCTCAGAGAAGTATTTAGGCAGTACTTTTGAAATAGCTTTGATTTCTGAAACCAGTCTTATAATTATCAATGTAAAAATCACGCCGAAAGGTATGATAACCAGTAGTAGAGTAATAGGTGCTGCAGTTTTTCTTGAAACTTTTGCTTTTTTGGATATAAACTTTATTATAGGCTCCAGTACTGACGATATAGCAAAAGCAATTATAATTGGTGCAACATAATAAATAAGCTTATATACCGCATATAACAAGACTGCCAGCAATAAGGCTGCAATTATGATTTTAATAAGCTTTTTAAAATCCAAACCGTTTTGTTCAATCATAAAGAAATTCCCCGTGAATCAGTATACTTCTTCATAAATCAGTATACCATCAATAATTGTTTGCTAAAACCCTTTCGTTAATAAAAGATATGCAAAACAAAAAAATATAAAAACCCGTACTGCTGGGTCAAGAGAAGTACTACTAAATGGATAAAAGCAAGAAAACCTTGGGACTTTCTCCCAAACCCTTTAAGACAGAATTGGAACGGAATTTACTTTTGAAATGAAGTTTACAGAATATTGATAAAAAAATTATAACTTGTATTGACAAAAATATTATTAATTTATATAATAAAAGCATAATAAACAATCGTATAGAGAATGAACAAATGTTCAAACAACGTTTTAATAATTTAAGCGTTTTTATTTTATAGCTTCAGTGAACAAATGTGCATTGCATGAACGAATGAATAAGGTGGGTCATAATATGGATGAATTTAAAACACTGCTCACAAAAATTGCCTGGTCATACTATATTAATAATAATACACAGCAAGAAATAGCAGATAAACTCAACATTTCCCGTGTAAAAGTGACTCGATACTTACAAAAAGCAAGAGATCTTGGAATTGTGAAAATAACCGTATCTTTGGACCATGGCTATTGTTTTGAAAAAGAAGAATTACTAAAAAACCTTTTAAATATTGATGTAGTTAGTGTTGTTCCATCCACTGAAAAAAAGGAAAATGCTGAAAATGGTATAGGCGTTGCAGGTGCTCTGAGGATGAACCAGCTATTAACTGCAGATGACGTTTTAGGTGTAGCATGGGGTTTCACACTTTACAGTGTAGCGAAAAACTTACAACCGGTAAAAGAGAAGAACGGAAAGCAAATTCAAGTAGTGCAACTAATGGGAGGACTATCTCATAGTGATAAAATCAATCCTGAGGAAATTGTAAAAATGATTGCAACCAAGTTAAATGCGCAGGGAAACTGGATGAATGTGCCTGCAGTTGTTGGTTCAAAAGAAGCCAGGGATATTCTGATGAATGACGAGTCAGTAGCTGAGGTATTTCAGAAAACTAAGGAATGCACTATATGTATGCTTGGATTAGGTAATCTAACTGAAGCCTCATCTTTATATATGACAGGTGCATATAGTAAGGAAGATCTAAGGGTTTTAAAAGAAGCAGGAGCAGTAGGGGATATACTATCACGTCCATATGATATTAATGGGAATCCAATAAAAATACCGCTTTCAGATCGGATTATTGCGGTTTCTTTAGAGCAGATTAAGAGTATAAAAAATAGGGTTGCGATTGCAGTTGGTAAACCGAAAATAAAAACAATAATCGGAGCTTGCAGAGGCGGGTACATCAATGAGTTAATTACGGACGAAGATACTGCGAATGCTCTTATTGAATACTTGGAACATTAAAATAACAGTTTTTCTGTCTAGTTGGTTTTAATCAAATTCAGATAAATATAAGGAGATATGATGTGGCATGACAGTACAAATAAGCAAAGAGAAGCTCGAAGAAATGTATATAAAGATGCTTCATACAAGGAACTTTGAAGAGAAGGTTGCGTACTTTTTTTCTATGGGTATGGTGCATGGCACTACCCATCTTTATGTAGGTGAAGAGGCTACTGCAATAGGAGCCTGTTGTGCTCTGGAAGAAAAGGATCTAATAACAAGTACCCACAGGGGGCATGGCCACTGCATAGGGAAGGGTATTGACCTTAACAAAATGATGGCTGAACTTCTTGGTAAGGAAACGGGATATTGCAAAGGCAAGGGTGGATCAATGCATATTGCTGACCTTACAAGGGGTAATCTTGGTGCAAATGGAGTAGTAGGCGGAGGAATACCAATTGCGGTAGGAGCAGGTATTACTACAAAAATGAAAAAAATTGACAGGGTAGTAGTATGTTTTTTCGGTGACGGTGCTGCAAACCAGGGTTCATTCCATGAGTCATTGAATTTAGCATCAGTATGGAAACTACCAATAATATTCATCTGCGAAAATAATCTGTACGGTATGTCTGTGCCTATTAAAAAGCATATGAACATAGATGATATATCTATAAGGACTAAAGCATACGGGATTAAAGGAGAAGTGGTGGACGGAAACAATGTACTTGAAGTATACCAATCTGTATTTAAAGCTAAGAACTATGTAAAAAAGAACGGCCCCATGCTGATTGTAGCTAACACCTATAGATGGCTTGGACACTCCAAAAGTGATGCAAATGTATACCGTACCAAGGAAGAGATAAATGAGTGGAAGAAAAAGTGTCCAATAAAGTTTATGAGGAAGTATCTGGAGGATAACAGGGTATTTACAAAAGATGAGCTGGATGCTTTGGAAAAAAGAGCAAAAGATGATATTGAGAATGCTGTAGAATATGCTCAACAAAGTCCGTATCCTTCAATTGACACAATACTAGATGATGTTTATGCGTAAGGGGGCATATAGATTATGAGAGAAATAACCTATGCACAGGCTATAAAAGAGGCAATGTGTGAAGAAATGAGGAAAGATGAGAACGTATTTCTAATGGGTGAAGATGTTGGATTATACGGCGGTGCATTTGGTGTATCTGTTGGTATGTATCAGGAATTTGGTGAAGAGAGGGTAAAGGACACGCCGATATCTGAAGCTGCAATAGCAGGAGCAGCAGGAGGAGCTGCAGTAACAGGCATGAGGCCTATTGCGGAAATAATGTTCAGTGATTTTACCAGCATAGCCATGGACCAACTTGCTAACCAGGCTGCAAAGATGAGATATATGTTTGGAGGAAAGGCCAAGGTACCAATGGTGCTAAGGACACCGGGAGGATCGGGCACTGGGGCTGCGGCACAACATTCACAAAGTATAGAAGCATGGTTTTGCCACGTACCCGGTCTTAAAGTGGTAGTACCCTCAACACCATATGATGCAAAGGGGCTTTTGAAAGCCGCAATAAGGGATGACAATCCTGTTATGTTTTTCGAGCAAAAGCTCTTATACAGGAAAAAAGGTCCTGTTCCGGAGGAAGAATACATTATCCCTCTGGGAGAAGCGGAAATAAAGAGAGAAGGAAAAGATGTTACTGTCATAACCTATGGAAGGATGGTTCCGCTTTGTCTTGAAGTTGCCGGGGAACTTTCAAAGGAAGGAATAGACATAGAGATTTTAGACCCGAGGACTCTGATACCATTGGACAAGGAAGCAATAATAAAGTCTGCAAAAAAGACGGGCAGGGTACTAATTGTGCATGAAGCATGCCAGACAGGGGGCTTTGGTGGTGAGATAGCCGCAGTGATAGCCGACAGTGAAGCATTCTTTTACCTTGATGCACCAGTCAAGAGGCTTGGAGGACTTGATGTACCCATACCATATTGTCCTGAGCTGGAGAAAAATGTGGTACCCACTTTTGAAAAGGTAAGGGAAGCAATATACGAATTGATAAAGTAAGGGGGGCTACACTTGGCACATAAAGTAATCATGCCAAAAGCAGGAATGGCAATGGAAGAGGGAAAAATACTAAGGTGGTTTATTAAGGAAGGGGAATGGATAGAAAAAGGAGACCCACTTCTGGAGATAGAAACTGATAAAGTAAATATGGAAATCGAATCAATGGATACAGGTTACCTTTTAAAGATAGTAAAAGGCGAGGGGGAAG
This sequence comes from Acetivibrionales bacterium, assembly GCA_050953835.1. Taxonomy (GTDB): domain Bacteria; phylum Bacillota; class Clostridia; order Acetivibrionales; family JBMNNH01; genus JBMNNH01. The sequence continues at coordinate 35,656 of JBMNNH010000022.1, forward strand.
TGGTGCCTGTAACTAAAACAATTGGATATATTGGTGAAAAGGGAGAAATCATTGAGGAAGAGGCAGAAGATGGTACCGGCGGAAAAGTTGCCCAAAATTTGCTGGCGGATAATACAAAAGCTGCTTTGGAAACGCCAAACAGCATTGGGAAGCTTGAGCAGTCAGCCGGAAAAGTACCAGCTACACCACTTGCAAAAACCTTGGCGAAGGAAAAGGGTATTGATATAAAAGGCATAACAGGAACTGGAAGCTTTGGAGAAATAAAAGCAAGAGATATAGAAAAGGCTGGAAGAATTAAGGCTACCCCATTGGCGAGTAGGATTGCCAATGACAAGGGCATTGACATATCCTCTATAGAAGGTTCTGGGCACCTGGGCAAGGTGAGGAAAGAAGATATTGAAATATTTGAAAGGCAGGAAGAGAAAGCAGACGCTTTAAGAATTCCATTAAAGGGAATGCGGAAGATAATAGCTGAAAGAATGCTAAAGAGCCATACAGAGATACCTACTGTAACGCTGAATGCGAAAGCAGATGTTACAGAGCTTTATGAAATCAGGAAACAAATTAACCAGAGCGGAAGAAACAGGATTACTATTAACGACTTTATACTAAAAGCTGCTGCATCGGCACTAAAGGAATCACCATACATTAATGCCAGCCTGGAAGGTGATGAAATTGTACAAAAGGAAGAAATAAATATTGGAATGGCAGTAGCCCTTGAAGAAGGGCTTATAGTGCCTGTAATAAGAAATGCCGATAAACTGTCGCTTAATGATATTTCAAAAAGAGCAAAGGATCTTGCCAAGAGAGCAAGGGACGGAAAACTCAGCCCTGATGAATACAAGGGAGGAACATTCACGGTAAGCAATTTAGGAATGTATGGCATAGTATCCTTCACGCCAATAATAAACCAACCAGAAAGTGCAATATTAGGGGTATGCAGTATAGAAGAAGAGTTAAAAATGATAGGCGGAAAAATTGAAGAAAGGAAGGTCATGGGGCTTAGCCTGACATTTGACCACAGAGTAGTCGATGGGGCCCAGAGTGCCTTATTTCTGAACAAGATAAAATCACTGCTTGAAAATCCACTGGAACTTGTGATTTTGTAAATATTAGTCGAACAATAGATTTTAGCACATAAGGAGTGGTACTATTGGCAGAAAAATTTGATGTAGCAGTAATAGGCGGGGGTCCTGCGGGGTATATAGCTGCAATTAAGGCATCACAGCTTGGCGGCAGGGTTGCGCTGGTAGAAAAGGATGAATTAGGGGGAACATGCCTTAACAGGGGCTGCATCCCTACCAAAACCTATCTGAAGAATGCTGAAATTATTGAAAGTATGATGCACTCTTCAGAAAGAGGAATTGGCATAGACACAAAAACATTAAAGATAGACATAAAAAGGACAGTAGAATACAAAAACAGCGTTGTAAAAACTTTGACATCCGGGATAGCGGGGCTCCTAAAGAGCAATGGTGTAAAAGTATATAAAGGGACAGGGAAGATTACAAAAGAAAGAAAAGTAATTGTCGATGATAAGGAAGAAATAAATGCAAATAAAATAATTATTGCCAGTGGCTCAAAGGCAATAAGGATAAACATTCCGGGAATTGAAAGCAGGCATATTCTAACAAGCGATGAGATTCTTGAATTGAAGGAAATACCAAATAAGCTTGCCGTAATAGGTGGAGGAGTAGTAGGTATTGAATTTGCAACGGCTTTTAATGCTTTTGGGAGTGAGGTAACAGTAATTGAGCTTGAAGACAGAATACTTCCATTTATGGACAAAGATATTTCAAATGAACTTACAAAGGAACTTACTACAAAAGGCATAAGAATAATCAACTCAAAGAAGATTGAAGAAATAATAGAAAAAAGCGGAAAACTAATGCTCAAACTTTCAGGTAATGAAGAGGTAAAAGCAGACAAGGCGCTTTTATCCATAGGCAGGTCACCCGATATTGAGGCTCTTGGTGAAGTGAAGGTTTCTATGGAAAGAGGCAGGATAAAGGTTAATGAATATATGGAAACCAGTATAGAGGGCATATATGCACCAGGGGACGTAAATGGAAGGAGTATGCTTGCTCACGCAGCTTTTAAAATGGGGGAAGTTGCAGCGATGAATGCAATGGGGAAAAAGGAGAAAGCAGACCTGAAGAATGTACCCAGCTGTGTATATACATTCCCTGAAATAGGAACAGTGGGACTCAGTGAAGATAAAGCAAAAGAGAAATACGATGTAAGCATAGGGAAATTTCCCTTTGCAGCTAATGGACGTGCTTTGGCTTCAGGAGAGAGGCAAGGCTTTGTAAAGGTTGTAGCGGACAAAAAATATGGTGAAGTTTTAGGTGTGCATATTATAGGGCCAGGTGCAGCAGAAATGATAAATGAAGCAGCCTCGCTTATGGAAATGCAGATAACCACCCATGAGATATCCGGAATAATACATGCGCATCCAACGTATTCTGAAGCATTTATGGAGGCTGCAGCGGACAGTCTGGGTAAATGTATGCATTTGCCGAAAAAGTAAAGCTGAAAAGATAAATATGATAATACCAGTCAACCAGGCTGCAGATAATAGGTTTAAGCCTGATTTATCCTTTGCAAAATGGTGACTGATATTGATAGAGAATGTAATAACTTTTATTGGCGAGAAAAGGAAATGGCTCCTTCTTAGCATAGATTAACAACACAATGCTTAGGAGGAGTTTTGTTATGGGTATAATGAATGGCCTTAAAAATAGGTGGTAAGAGGTATTGAAGTAATGTTATTTTATGTAACATAAAATCCATCTTCCTATTTGTAGGAGTAACTTCCACAGTGGGGTGTGATAGGGCTGGAATTTACTTTTGCAATTAAGTCGCATTTGTTGTATGCCCCAAGACACAAACATTAACAAAAATTGTATTGATAAAAGCATTTCCTTATGTTATACTACTAGACGGAAAAATACACACATAGCATGATTTGCAGAAGGTTGCCAAAAGGTTTTCTGTCGGGATGAGTGCTATGGAGGTATTAAACAAAAGGAGGTTATTAAAAATGGCAGTAATTTCTATGAAACAACTTTTAGAAGCAGGAGTTCATTTTGGGCACCAGACAAGGAGATGGAATCCCAAAATGGCAGAGTATATCTTTACAGAAAGGAACGGTATATATATTATTGACCTTCAAAAAACTGTAAAGAAAGTTGAAGAGGCATATTTCTTTATTAGAGAACTTACAGTAAATGGAGAAGATGTGTTATTCGTTGGGACTAAAAAGCAGGCGCAGGATTCAATTAAGGAAGAAGCTGAAAGATGCTCACAGTATTATGTGAATGCAAGATGGCTTGGTGGCATGCTAACAAACTTTAAGACTATTCGTAAAAGGATCGACAGGTTGCGTCAGTTGGAAGAGATGGAACAGAATAATATTTTTGATGTATTACCCAAAAAAGAAGTTATCAAGCTTAAGTCTGAAATGGAAAAGCTTGAAAAGAACCTGGGCGGGATTAAAAATATGAAGAAACTGCCCGGAGCGATGTTTGTTGTCGATCCAAGGAAAGAAAGAATTGCAATATTGGAAGCAAGGAAACTTGGAATACCTGTTGTCGCTATAGTTGACACAAATTGTGACCCTGATGAAGTGGATTATGTTATTCCGGGTAATGATGATGCAATCAGGGCTGTGAAACTGATTGCAGGGAAAATGGCCGATGCAGTACTTGAAGGAAGACAAGGTGAACAGTTTGATAATGAAGAGAGAGCTGAGGAGACAGAATCAGTTTTAGATTTAAATAATGAAGAAGAAAATGAAGCAGCAGAGGAAGCTGTTGAGGAAGAAACAGAAACAGATGCTGAGTAACAGTAAATCCGGTCTTCAGTCTGAGAAGGCTGGGACCGGTTTTTTATTTAACTTATAAAAGCTTAAAGATAGGCGTTTATTTTTTAATAAATCGGAAAATATGTATATAGAAAATATGTATATTATACAAATAAAATAAAGTTTGGAGGAGTATCGATGATTAATGCTAGTATGGTGAAGGAACTTCGTGAGAGAACCGGAGCAGGAATGATGGATTGTAAAAAAGCTCTAACCGAGGCTAATGGAAATATGGATAAGGCTATTGAGTTATTAAGGGAAAAGGGCCTTGCAGCTGCTGCTAAAAAATCAGGAAGAATTGCGGCAGAAGGCATGGTTGACGCATACATACACGGTGATGGAAGAATTGGTGTCCTGGTAGAGGTTAATATTGAGACAGATTTTGCAGCGAAGAATGAAGATTTTAGGGCTTTTGTGAAAGATATAGCTATGCAGATTGCTGCAAGTAAACCTGAGTATGTAAGCAGGGAAGAAGTGCCAGCTGAGGTCGTGGAAAAAGAAAAAGAAATACTTAAGGCTCAGGCCTTAAATGAAGGCAAGCCTGAAAAGGTTGTTGATAAAATGGTAGAGGGCAGAATAGAAAAATTCTATAAGGAAATATGCCTGCTCGATCAACCTTTCATAAAAGATCCTGATAAAACTGTGCAGCAGCTTCTGACAGAGAAGATTTCAACTATTGGAGAGAACATAAAAATCAGGAGGTTTGTAAGGTACGAAAGAGGCGAAGGCATTCAAAAGAAGGAAGAAAATTTTGCAGATGAGGTTATGAAGCAAATAAATGGCTAACTGCTAAAGGGAACATATATAAATATGTGTTCCCTTTTAATTATTTAGTATTAATTCCTATTTATTAACAAGAAATCCAGCAATAAAAAAGGAATTTCTGCAATATGTGTAGAAAATAATGATACAGGAGTGGGGGTACAGCGCTAATGCAAACACCTAAGTATAAAAGAATAATTCTGAAAATCAGCGGCGAAGCCCTTGCAGGGAAGAAAGGGCATGGGATTGATGTAGTAACTCTGAATGAAATATCTGAAAAGATATTTAAAATATATGAAATGGGTGTCGAGGTTTCTATTGTTGTTGGAGGCGGTAACTTCTGGAGGGGAAGAAGCGGAGAAGGAATGGACCGCACTACTGCAGACCATATGGGAATGTTAGCTACGGTAATAAATTCATTGGCCTTGCAGGATGCCCTGGAGTCAAGGAATGTTCCTACGAGGGTACAGACAGCTATAGAAATGAGGCAAATAGCGGAACCATACATCAGGCGGAAAGCAGTCAGGCACCTTGAGAAGAAAAGAATCGTAATATTTGCCTGTGGAACCGGAAACCCATATTTTTCAACAGATACGGCAGCGGCACTAAGAGCTGCGGAAATTGATGCTGAAGTAATTCTTCTTGCAAAGAAGGTTGATGGGGTATATGACAGTGACCCTGAAAAAAATCCTAATGCTAGAAAGTTTGACAGTTTGTCATATATTGATGTGCTAAATAAAGGACTGGGAGTTATGGACTCAACTGCTACGTCTTTGTGTATGGATAATAATATACCTATAATTGTATTTGGACTGAATAATCCTGAAAATGTTATAAAGGCTGTATGCGGCGAGGACATTGGAACTTTGATAGGCAAATAGGTTTTTTTAATCCATATTACCTAATCTATATATAAGTAAGGAGGATTTTTACTATGGCCAGGAACGAATACGTATCAATTGAGGAAAAGATGAAAAAGACTATTAATGTATTGAAGGAAGAATTGGGAGGGCTGAGAGCAGGAAGAGCAAATCCGTCTCTGTTGGAAAGAGTGCAAGTAGATTACTATGGGGTTCCAACACCTGTCAGTCAGTTAGGAAACATCTCGGTACCGGAAGCAAGGCTTTTGGTTATTCAGCCCTGGGATACAAAGATATTGTCTGAAATAGAAAAAGCTATTCAAAAGTCTGATATTGGTATTAACCCAAGCAATGACGGAAAGGTAATAAGGCTGGTTTTCCCTGTATTAACAGAGGAAAGAAGAAAAGAGTTAACCAAAGTAGTTAAGAAATATGGAGAAGAAGCAAAAGTAGCCATAAGATCCATCAGAAGAGATGCTATAGATACCTTTAAGAAAATGCAGAAAAACTCAGAAATAACAGAAGATGATTTAAGAACCTGTGAAAAGGATATACAGGACCTGACAGATAAATACATTGAAAAGATAGATTCTGTAGTTGAGAACAAGCATAAAGAGATTATGGAAGTGTGATATAATATTATGAATATACCTGATGTGACAGGTTTTACTCTTGGAGAAGCAAAAGAATTGATTGAGAATGCCGGCATGGAGATTATTAGTATTTCCCTGACTGCTCCTCCCAGGTGCCGGATTAATGGTGTTGATGATGCCTGCAGGGTAGTAAGAATAAGAGAATGCGAAGAAGGAAAGATAGAATTAATTGTTTGCAATCCCAATATTAGTTAAGGCTTACCCCTCTTAAATACAGAGGGGTAGTTTTATAAGTTCTTTATGGAGGACGCCAAGTTGGTTAAATGGTTAATAGGAAAGAGGTTAAAACAGATTGATACAAGTAAACTGCCTGTACATATAGCCATCATACCGGATGGAAACGGCCGGTGGGCAAAAAAGCGTGGTATACCCAGAACAATAGGGCATAAGGCAGGTTCTGAAAGAATAAAAAGAATTGTAAAATTTTGTGCTGATTTGGGCATAAAATACCTTACTGTGTATGCTTTTTCAACTGAAAATTGGTTAAGGCCTAAAAATGAAGTTGATACATTAATGGCACTGCTATTAGAATATTTAAAGAATGCGGAGAAGGAACTTTCCGGTTCCAATGTCCGTATAAGAGTAATAGGAGACATTAATGGATTACCGGATGAACTACAGAAAGAAATACCACGTGTGGAGAAATTTACTTCTGTGAATACAGGCTTGAATCTTATTATTGCACTTAATTACGGGGGTAGAAGAGAATTGCTTTATGCAGTAAAAAACATTGTAAAGAGTGTCCAGATAGGGGAAATTAAGATTGACGAAGTAAACGAAGAAACTGTATCTAACAACCTGTATACGAAGGATATTCCTGATCCTGACCTGATAATAAGGACTAGTGGAGAGAAAAGGTCAAGTAATTTTCTTTTGTGGCAATCAGCTTACTCGGAATTCTGCTTTCCTGATGTACTATGGCCGGATTTTAATGAAAAACATATGCTTGAAGCATTGAAGGAATATATGAAAAGAAACAGAAGGTTTGGGGGAATTTAATTGTTTAAAGTACGAGTTATAAGTGCAGCAGTAGGAATAGCATTGCTGGTGGCAGTAATTTTATCTGGACCAGTAGTCTTCGGAATTGCAATGTCTTGTGTAGCAATGATTGGATTATATGAATTCTACAAAGCTGTTCACTTTGCAGGATTCAGGCCTGTTAGGATAGTGGGGTACATATTCTGCCTTCCGCTGTTCCTAATCAGCTTCAGAGTGGGTTACAGCTGGTTGAGGAATTTAAATACCTTTCCGGGACTTATTGAATTTCTTGCTTTTGGCCTGTTTATCGTGCTGGTATTGCTTTTTTCAATGATAGTGTTTCTGCATAAAAGATATAATATTTCAGATATTGCCCTTACTTTGTTTGGACCTGTATATGTGGCGTTCCTTTTTTCTTTTTTAATTTTGACAAGAAACTTTGAAAATGGAATGCTTTTTGTTATACTTATTTTTATTGGAGCATGGGGTACCGATACATTTGCTTACTTCACAGGAATGTTTGCGGGCAAAAGAAAGGTGCTTCCGGCAATAAGCCCTAAAAAAACCGTTGAAGGCACAATAGGAGGAGTTATTGGAACTGCACTGTCAACGGTAGTATATGGAATTTTTGCTATTAATAAAGTATATAATATACCTTTATATCATTTTGTTTTAATAGGTGCTTTAAACGGAGTAGTGTCCCAGATTGGTGACTGGGGAGCTTCGGCAATAAAGAGGTATGCAAAAATAAAGGATTATGGTGGAATAATGCCGGGACACGGAGGTGTGCTGGACAGGTTTGATAGTATACTCTTTACTGCTCCAATCGTATATTTTTACTATATATTTGTTTTAGTTTAGCGAAATGATATATTTGGCAAAAAAGGAGTAAGGTAATGAAAAAAACTATATCAATATTAGGTTCTACAGGGTCAGTAGGAGTTCAGACTATAGATGTTGCAAGGAATTTAAACCTGAAAATAGCCGGACTGACAGCTTATGAGAATATTGACCTGCTTGAAAAACAGGCACGTGAGTTTCATCCTAAAGTAGTTGCTATAGCTGATGAAGGCCTTGCAGAACAATTAGAATTCAGGCTGCGTGACCTTGAAACAAAAGTATATAGTGGTGTAGAAGGTTTAAAAAAAGCTGCTTGTATCGAAGAAGTAGATACCGTTGTGGTGTCTGTAGTGGGTATAGCAGGACTAATCCCTACACTTGAAGCAATAAGGAACGGTAAAAATGTTGCACTGGCCAACAAGGAAGTTTTGGTTTCAGCAGGCCACATAATAATGCCGGAAGCAAAAAAGAACAATGTTCTGATTCTACCGGTTGACAGTGAACATTCGGCTATTTTCCAGAGTTTAATGGGAAATAGGAATAAAGATATTGAAAAAATCATATTGACGGCATCAGGCGGACCTTTCCGCGGAAGAAGCCTGGATGAAATGAGATATGTAAGTGTATCTGAAGCTTTGAAGCACCCAAATTGGAGTATGGGGAAAAAAATAACTATTGATTCAGCAACATTAATGAACAAAGGGCTTGAGGTTATTGAAGCCCGATGGTTTTTTGATGTGTGGACGGATCAGATTCAGGTACTGATCCATCCTCAGAGTATTGTCCATTCCATGGTTGAGTATGCCGACGGCTCTATAATATCTCAGATGGGTCCATCCGACATGCGCATACCTATTCAATTTGCATTGACTTATCCTGAGAGGAAGGGAAACTGGTTTGAACGGCTTGATTTCCTTACTTGCGGGAGTTTAACTTTTGAAGAACCCGACTATGAAGCATTTCCATGTTTAGGATTGGCTTTTGAGGCGCTGGAAAAAGGCGGAACCATGCCTGCTGTATTGAATGCAGCAAATGAAGAAGCTGTCAGGCTGTTTCTTGATGGAGTGATAGGCTTTTTAGACATACCGGCTATCATTAGAAGAGTAATGGATATGCATTCTATGAATATTAACCCATGCCTAGATGATATAATAGAAGTAGATAAGTGGGCAAGGCAAATAGCCGTTGGATGTTTGAATCTAAAAAAATAAATCTTCATCAGTAGTAACAGGAGGTTTTTATGCAGATTGTTTTAGCTATACTTGCATTGAGTTTTTTAATAATTATACACGAATTTGGACACTTTGCAGCAGCAAAAATCGCAGGCATCAAGGTTCTTGAGTTTTCGCTGTTTATGGGACCTAAGCTGCTGAGCAAAAAATGGGGAGAAACAGAGTATTCTATAAGAATGGTACCTATTGGCGGTTTTGTAAGGATGGAAGGTGAGGAAGAAGCATCCGATGATTCAAGGGCATATAATAAACAACCTTTATATACCCGGGCTACTGTCGCTATAGCAGGTCCTTTCATGAATATATTCACCGCTGTGATTATTTTCTCCATAGTATTTTCAATTGTTGGATTCAGAACTACCCAAGTTAATATTCTTGGAGAAGGTATGGCGGCAGAGAAGGCAGGTTTGCAGATTGGTGACCAAGTAGTAAGCTTTGGAGGGAAAAGGGTATACCATCCAATGGACATAGAACTTTTTATGTTTGTAAACAAAGAAAAGCCCTCAGAAATTGAGTATAAACGTGGAAGCGAAATCCGGACCACTACAATAATTCCAGAGAGAATACTGGCTCAAAAAAGATATATACTTGGTTTTGTGGCAAAGGAAAATGAGGGGACGGAGTCCAATGTTGTCGGGAATATTGTTCCGGACTCAAATGCCGGAGCAGCAGGATTGCTCCAGGGAGACAGGATAGTTGCATTAAACGGTACACCTGTTTCCAGCAAAGGGGAAATAGGGGAGTTCATGGAACACAACGGGGGAGAATCAGTAAAAGTCACCGTGCATAGAGATGGACAGGGCAGTGTAGAATTGACAATAGAACCTACCTTAAGCGAAACACCTGAGTACTTCAATATCGGAATGGATTATGCCACCATAAAAGGTGGACTGTTTGAAGTAATCAAAGCATCACTTGTATACACATATTCTACTGTCAGGAGTGTATTCTACAGTATAATATGGCTTATCACCGGGACGGTGTCATTTAAGCAGATGATGGGGCCTGTAGGCATCGTAACAACCATCGGAGATGTGGTTGAACAGAGCCCGAGCATAACACTTTTAATCTTAAGCCTTCTGAATATAACCGGATTCATTAGCATAAACCTTGGCGTTATGAACCTCATGCCCTTCCCAGCGCTTGATGGAAGCAAGCTTCTTTTGATTGGTGTGGAGGGTATAAGAAAAAAAGCCATTCCGCCGGAAAGAGAAGCGCTTATTTCCCTTGTTGGTTTTGTGGTTTTGATAATGTTTATGATTTTTACAACCTATAATGATATAGTGCGAAGATTTGGCGGGGGATGATTTTTTGGATCTATATATAAAACGCAGGAAAACAAGAAAAGTCAGAGTTGGCGATATATATATAGGCGGAAACTCTCCTGTAACAGTACAGTCCATGACGAATACCGATACTCGGAATGTTGATAGTACTATTGAGCAGATTAGAAGGCTGGAGGAAGCAGGATGCCAGATAGTCCGCCTGGCTGTTCCGGACAATGAGGCTGCCCAGGCATTAAAAAGGATTAAAAACTCTGTTAATATACCGCTGGTAGCGGATATACATTTTGATTACAGACTTGCTTTAGCCAGCATGGAAAACGGTGCTGACAAAATCAGGATAAACCCGGGAAACATAGGTACAAAAGACAGGATTAAAGCAGTTGTTGACATGGCAAAAGAGAGGGGTATACCAATCCGGATTGGTGTAAACTCAGGCTCTGTTGAAAAACGAATTATTCAGAAGTATAACGGAGTCACACCTGAAGGTATGGTGGAAAGCGCTTTAGAAAACGCCGCATTACTGAAGGAGTTTAATTTTGAAGATATAGTAATTTCCATTAAAGCCTCCAGTGTCCCAATGACAATAGCAGCATACAGGCTTATTTCTAGTGTTTCAGAGTACCCCCTTCACATTGGTGTGACCGAAGCAGGAACAGTATACAGGGGAATAATAAAGTCGTCTATTGGCCTTGGATGCCTTTTGGCAGAAGGAATAGGAGACACTTTAAGAGTTTCGCTTACGGGCGACCCTGCAGAAGAGGTCAGGGCTGGACATGAAATTCTAAGGGCTCTCAGCCTGGAAAAAGAGGGCATTGACATGGTTTCGTGCCCGACCTGCGGAAGGTGCCAGATAGATCTGATAGCTATTGCGAACCAAATAGAGCAAAGGCTCAAGCCGGTGAAAAAGAACATTAAAATTGCCATTATGGGATGTGCGGTCAATGGCCCCGGAGAGGCTAAAGATGCTGACATAGGAATAGCAGGCGGTAAAGGGGAAGCTCTTCTTTTCAAGAAGGGGAAAATCATCCGCAAGATTCCTCAGGATAAAATCCTAGAGGAATTCATGCGGGAAATCGAAAATTTTTAATGTTTAGTCCATCTTTTTTACTATCTTTGCCCAGGTATCACGAAGGGATACTGTACGGTTGAATACGAGTTTTTCTTCTGTTGAGTCTTTAAATGTCCACGCAGAAATATCCTTGTCTTAAAAACTGGTATTTACTACCTGGTTTTGTACCTTTAATGCTTGGCTCTACCTTACAGTTTGTCAGTATTTGCAGGGAATCAGGATTAATCAGGTCCTGTAATTCTCCTTCAATTTCGCCCGGGTTTTCATACTTAAAAAGGTTGTCATAGATACGTACTTCGGCATCAATGGCATGTGCAGCAGAAACCCAATGCAGTGTCCCCTTTACTTTCCTTCCGTCAGGGGATTCACCACCTCTTGATTCAGGGTCATAAGTACAATGAAGCTCAATAATCTCTCCGGTTTTTTCGTCTTTTACAACACTATTGCATTTAATAAAATATGCGCCTTTGAGTCTTACTTCACAGCCGGGGGCCAGGCGGAAAAACTTTTTGGGCGGGTTTTCCATAAAGTCATCCTGTTCAATGTATATCACACGTGAGAATGGAACCTTTCGGGAACCCATTTCCGGTTTTTCAGGATTTACTTCCACTTCAAACTCCTCTACCTGCCCTTCCGGATAGTTGTCTATAACAACGCGGAGAGGACGCAGTACTGCCATTACTCTTGCGGCAGATTTATTAAGGTCTTCCCTTATGCAGTGCTCTAGAAGTGCTAAATCAACTGTGCTGTTGCTTTTAGCCACGCCTATCTTTTCAGAAAAAGCCCTTATTGATGCGGGAGTATACCCACGTCTTCTAAGGCCAGATATTGTAGGCATCCTCGGATCGTCCCAACCTGATACATATCCTTCTTTTACAAGCTGGAGGAGTTTCCTTTTGCTCATAACAGTATATGTTAGATTAAGCCTGGCAAATTCTATCTGCCGTGGCGGCATGGGAAACTCAAGAACATTAAGAAACCAGTCGTATAACGGCCGGTGGTTTTCAAACTCAAGAGTACATATTGAATGGGTTATACCTTCAAAAGCGTCAGAAAGCGGATGGGCAAAGTCATACATGGGATATATGCACCAGCTGTCACCTGTTCTATGGTGCGTTGCATGGGCAATACGGTAAATTACAGGATCACGCATATTCAAGTTCGGAGAAGCCATATCAATTTTCGCTCGTAGGACACGGGAACCATCTTCGAATTCGCCTTTCCTCATTCGGGTAAAAAGGTCAAGATTCTCCTCGACCGAACGATCCCTGTACGGGCTTGGTTTACCGGGTTCAGTCAAGGTACCTCTGTACTCTCTCATTTGTTCCGCAGTCAAATCACATACATAAGCCTTGCCCTTTTTTATCAACTGTATTGCACATTCATAGAGTTTTTCAAAATAATCAGAAGCATAGTAAAGCCGATCATCCCAGTTAAAGCCCAGCCATCTGACATCCGTTTTTATTGACTCAACGTATTCAGTGTCTTCTTTTGTTGGGTTTGTATCATCAAAGCGCAGGTTGCATAACCCGTTGTTATGGGCTGCAATTCCAAAATTCAGGCATATAGATTTCGCATGGCCTATATGAAGATATCCGTTTGGTTCGGGAGGAAACCTGGTATGAACTTTTTTATAATATCTATTGTTTCTATTATCTTCATCAATAAGGTCCTGTATAAAATTTGAATATAATTCTTTGCTTATTTCCATTTGTCAGTCCTCCTGTATTAGAAACTATTTATTACAGATAGTTTTTCAATGCCTATTTTAATTCTCCTGATTGTTTCTTCCTTGCCAAGAATAGATGCAATTTCAATTGCTCCACCTGGTGTAACAGCTTTTCCGGAAAGTGCTGTCCGAATCGGCCAAAGCATCTGGCCGTTTTTTATTCCCATATCGCTGGCAAGTGTCAGCAACTTATCATGCAGTATGTCGTTATTCCAGTCCTGAATCTCTTCAAGCACCGGCAAAGCGGCTTTTAGGCTTTTTAATGCTATTTCCTCCGTGGTTTTCATTTTTTTATGAACGTAAAGCTCATTGCTGTAATCGGGAAGTGTATCAAAAAAGTCAATAGTATCAGGTATGGAGGTCAGCACTTCAGTTCTCGCCTGCAAGAGCTTGCTTATCTCTTTGAGATTCACATTATTATTTTTTATTATATCCTTAAAATAAGGTTTTGCAATTTCATGGAATTCATCTGTGGACATTTTCCTGATATGTTCGCCATTCATCCATTTTAGCTTTTCCATATCGAATATTGCAGGAGATTTACTTATGCCTTCGACATTGAATATCTCCTCAAGCTCTTTAAGTGAAAAAATTTCTCTTGTTCCACCAGGGCTCCAGCCGAGTAATGCAACGTAGTTAACAATGGCTTCCACCAGGTATCCCATTGATATCAAATCCTCAAAAGACGGATCTCCTGCCCTTTTACTCAGTTTTTGGCCTGAAGGTTTAAGAATAAGTGGTACATGGATGTATATGGGAATTTCCCATCCGAAAGCTTCATAAAGCAGATTGTATTTTGGAGCGGATGAGAGGTATTCATTTCCCCTTACGACATGGGTTATTCTCATCAGGTGGTCATCAATTACGTTTGCAAAATTATATGTAGGAAGGCCATCCGATTTTAGTAGAATTTGATCATCAAGCTCTTTATTTTCTACGGTAATTGTTCCATATACAACGTCGTGAAAGCTCGTAGCGCCTTCAGACGGCATTTTTTGTCTGATAACATAGGGTTCATTATTAGAAAGCTTTCTTCTGATTTCTTCTTCATCCAGGTTAAGGCAGTATCTATCATACTTATTTGTTGTATTTTCTCTTTCATGTTTTTCCTTTAGTTCAGCCAGCCTCTCCTTAGTGCAAAAACAGTAGTATGCTTTACCCATTTTTACAAGCTTTTCTGCGTACTGCCTGTAGATATCCTTTCTTTCGCTCTGAATATATGGACCATATTCTCCCCCGGTAACAGGGCCTTCATCGATTTTTATGCCTGCCATTTCTAGTGTTTTATATATAATTTCAACAGCGCCTTCAACATACCGTTTTTGGTCTGTATCTTCAATCCTCAGGATAAATTTCCCATTATTTGCCTTTGCTATCAGGTATTCATACAGTGCAGTCCGAAGATTCCCGATATGCATATAACCTGTGGGGCTTGGCGCAAACCTTGTTCTTACTTTTGTTGGCATATTCCTTGTTCTCCCTTATTTTGCATACAAATTTTATTTTGATTATATTATTATTAGGTATATTCGTCAAGGTAAGAGCCTCAGGTTATTGCAGTACTTTGATGATAATAATATAATTTTCAGGGATAGTAAAAAGTAATTATGAATATATTAATAATAGTAAACTATTATTGTATAATTATTATATAACCTAATACTAATATGCGCAATTGGAAAAACAATGCCTTATTGTTTTTCATTACTGTTTAACAAACAGTATTTAATAATTTAAAATGAGATTGGAGGTTTAACTATGTCTATTCTTGATAACATAGGGAAGAAGGTTACTGAAACAGCCAAGACTGCTGCAAAAAGATCCGGTGACATTGTTGAAGTTACAAGACTTAACATGAACATTGCTGCTGAAGAAGATAAAATCAAAAGGGTGTATAATGATATCGGAAAGGCTGTATACAAGGATTATTTATTAGGGAAAGAGGTATGCGAATCTGCAAGAGAATTCTGTGAAAAGATTAATGGTATGGAAAAAAGCATTGAACAAATGAAAGAAAAAATACTAGAGTTGAGAAATATTAAAGTATGCCCTGAATGTGGGATGGAGCTTCAGATAGAAATGGCTTTTTGCCACAGGTGCGGAGTGAAGCAGGAAGTTGAAGATCAGGAAAACAAGCCTGAAGAGGAAAATGCAGATGAAGAGAAAACAGTATCTGAAGAAGATATAGTCTAGACTTGGATTCACAACACAAACAATAGGGTGGCTCATTATGCCGCCTTTTTGTTTTGTAAAATACTCCAAAAAAACTAAAATTAATACATACATGCTTTGTCATGTTATTGTATAATGAGTATTAGGAATACTACATACGTACTATATGGAGGGAGTATATGCGCTATAAACAGGTAATAGAATCAATTCCGAGTTTGGAACAGGAATTAATGATTAAAGCACAAAAGAGGCTGGACAGCCTTTCAAAGCCATTGGGTAGCATGGGAAGGCTGGAAAGCATGGTAAAACAAATTGTTGGAATAACCAAGGAAATGTTCCCGAAAGTAAACAAAAAAGAAGTTGTGATAATGTGTGCGGATAACGGTGTAGTTGAAGAAGGTATCAGCCAGTCAACCAAGGAAATTACTTCTATTGTTACTCAGAATTTTATGAAAGGAATTACCGGTATAAACGTTTTTTCAAAGCATACCGGAGCGGAGATATTGGTAGTAGACATAGGTGTTGATGATGATATTGATTGCCCAGGTATATTGGACAGGAAAATAAGGAAGGGGACATGGAATATTGCCAGGGGCCCTGCTATGACCAGGCAGGAGGCTGTTAGGGCAATAGAAGTGGGCATAGATATAGTCGAAAGCTTAAAGAAGAAAGGTGTCAATCTTATAGGAACAGGGGAAATGGGTATTGGAAATACTACTACAAGCAGCGCAATAGCAGCATTTTTAACAGGTTGCAGAGTGGAGGATATGGTTGGCAGGGGAGCGGGTTTGTCAAGGAGTGCTTTCAATAGGAAAATTGAAGTTGTCAAAAGAGCCATAGATGTTAATAAACCTGATGCAGATGACCCTATTGACGTACTGGCAAAATTGGGCGGATTTGACATTGCAGGCCTTGTAGGGTGTTATATTGGAGCTGGTGCATATAGAATTCCCATACTGATTGACGGGTTTATTTCTTTGACTGCTGCGCTTGTAGCCATAAAACTAAACCCAAAGCTGAAAGACTATATTCTGCCTTCACATGGGTCTGCTGAACCAGGGACTAAAAAGGTTATGGATTTTCTGGGATATGAACCTTATTTAAACCTTGGGATGCGCGTCGGCGAGGGAACCGGTGCTGCACTGGCTTTTCATATAGTTGATGCAGCTATTGCAGCATATACGCATATGGGCACTTTTGGAGATGCGGAAATTGAGCCATATGTACCATTGGAGTGATTATAGCTTTTGATTAATTAGAATAAAAATATAATAACAAGGAGGCAGCAATGGAATATAGCGTTAGGATACATGGTAAGGGAGAGGTCATCGAAAAAAAGGTTGAAGCGGGAACGAACCTTTTGAAATTCCTTCAATCTAATTCTGTAATTCTCAGTACGCCATGTGGGGGAAAAGGGACATGCGGGAAGTGCAGAGTAAAGGTTGATGGATTAAAGGAAGAGGCAATAGGAAAGGAAGCAAAACTGCTGGGAGAAAATGCGGTAAAAAAAGGGTACAGGCTGGCTTGTTACAACAATATTAATTCTGAAGTTGATATATTCCTGGATGAGGCAACGGAAGAAGCCAATATCGTGACAGCGGGAAAAGGGCGTTCAGTAGTTCTGAACCCTATTGTTAAAAAGGAATATGTTGAAATGGCTGTTCCTGGAATTCAGGATCAGCTTTCGGACCTGGAAAGGGTAATGGCAGTTGCCGGGAAAAACGAAGATATAAATTCAATAGGTTTAATCAGAAAACTTCCGGATATAATTCGAAAGCATGATTTTAAAGTTACGCTGGTTTCAATGCTGAATAAACTGATTTCTGTTGAATCTGGGAATACTACAGATAAGCTTTATGGAATTGCGGTAGATATTGGTACAACCACTCTGGCTGCTTATTTGTATAATCTTGTAACAGGGCAGAAATTAGGCGTGTATTCACTTCTTAACCCACAAAGGAAATTCGGAGCGGATGTTCTTTCAAGAATAGAGTATACTCTGGAATCTGGTGCCTCTCTGAATGAAATGAATAAAGTAATTGTTGACTCAATAAATAATGAAATTATCAGCCACTTTGTTTCCAGTTATGGAGTTGAAGCAGATGATATATATGCGTGCGTTTTTGTTGGCAATACTACCATGATGCACTTTCTGATGAATATTACTGCAAAAAATATCGCGATATCGCCGTTTATTACTGTTACTACAAGATTGCACTGCTTTGAAGCGGATGATATTGGCATAGGGATTAATCCCCATGGAAGAGTGATTATGGTTCCTTCAGTTTCAGGATATATTGGTGCGGATACTGTTGCTGCTGTGCTGTCAAGTGGCATGTATACCGATAAAAGAATTTCTTTGTTGATAGATATAGGAACAAACGGAGAAATTGTTCTGGGAAACAATGAGCGCTTGTTTTCATGTTCAACTGCTGCAGGTCCTGCTTTTGAAGGGGCTAATATTAGAAATGGTGTCGGCGGGATAAAAGGGGCAATTGACAAGGTATACTTGAACAATGGAGTAGAGTTTACGACAATAGGCAACCAAAAGGCTGTTGGTATATGCGGGTCAGGAATAGTTGATGCAATCGCACAAATGTTAACTGCTGGTGTTATAGATGAAACAGGCAGAATTGTCGATGAGGATGAAGCAGATGGTTTGCCTGAGGATTTAAAGAGCCGCATAATAAATATTGAGAATATGAAGGCATTCTTACTGCTGAAAGCTGAGGAAAGTGCAATTGATACGGATATAGCAATTACGCAGAAGGATATCAGAGAGCTGCAGAACGCAAAAGCAGCTATTGCGGCAGGTATTAAAACTCTTATTAAGAAGGCGGGAATTGGTATTGATGATATATTCAAAGTATACCTTGCGGGAGGTTTTGGCAGCCATATAAATATCAGCAATGCAGTTAAAATAGGGTTAATACCTTCCAGACTCGAAGAAAAGGTTGAATCGATTGGAAATGCGGCAGGGCAGGGAGCGGTTGAGGGATTGCTGTCTGTTGAGGCGCTTCAGGATACCAGTATGATTAAAGAAAGGATAAAATATATTGAGCTTTCCGCTTCGGCTGATTTCGTTGACGAATATGTATCAAGCATGATTTTTGAATAAAAAGAGGATTTTTTGTTTCAGTATAGAATAAAATAACTGACAACAGTATTAGTGCTGATACAGGAGGTTATTGCTTGGACATAAAAGATGAAATGAATAAAAAGTGCAGTTTCTGTAATGAAACTATTTCCAGTAGTACCTGGCGATGCCCTTATTGCGGCAGTTTGCTCAAGGATAGTGATGCAGGCCTGGATGATAACCCTGAAAACAGTAATGTAGACTTTGCTGGCGATGGTGATAAAAGTGAAGATCTTAAAGAAGATGCTGTTACTGTTATTAATGACAATCAGCCAGAAAAACCTGATGAACAGTTTGGCAAGATTGAAAGTAATATTGTAAACACAGCTGTCAGACAGAAAGAGCAGGTTCCCAATCCTTTAAGCAATGGTATAAAGGTTTTTTTGACGGTAATCTCTACTATTATTCCTGGTTTAGGACAGCTTGCAGGAATAATTATGGCAATAGTATTCATGAACAGCGGGGATGACCCGGATAGAAAATCATTTGGCGTGGCCCTATTGATTTCATCCTTGATTTTCTTTATCCTGTCATGCCTGGGTTGCTTTATTGCTCTGATAGCCGCTTCGGCTATGCAGGTTTAATTGTGATGGATACTCTGATAGACATTTTTATGAAGATTGGTTCAATGATGTGCCATCAATTGCCTGAAAGGACACTATACGTATCAAATATGCCACTGCCCATGTGTGCAAGAGATACCGGCATATATTTTGGAGTGTTTTCTGCTTTTGCATATACTTTTTTTAATAAGAGGTTGAGGGCAAATAAACCTCCTTCCCTTAAACAGGCGGTTCTTCTTTGCCTGTTTATGTTGCCAATGGTTTTGGATGCAATAAGTTCATACCTTGGGTTAAGAAGTACAAACAATACTATAAGGTTGTTTACAGGAGCACTTTTTGGGGTATCAATACCGTTTTTATTAGTTCCTGCAGCAAACTTTAAAGTATATAACAGTAATACGGAAGATATAATAAAGGACTGGAAAGAACCGTTTTGTGCTTTGCTTATTGCAATTGCACTTTGTGTGGCAGTATTAAAGACAGGTTTAATTCCCTGGATAGTTGTAAGCAGTATTCTGGTTTTTTCGCTTACTCTTTTAATATCCAGAATGGTTTATACAGTTTTTATACGTACAGGATTTTCAAGTAAAGCTTATTTTAATGGCATGGTGGTAGGTGCATCTGCTATTATAATATTATTATTGTTTATGTTATCCAATTATATTTTGCACCCACTTATTGATGTATGGATTGAAAAGGGATAGAATTTTAGTTATATATAAAGGAAGATATGGTGGTTGATTTGAAGGATATGAAAGGTGAAATAAGAAAAAGAATTCTAGGTTTGAGAAATGCAATGACGGAAGCCGAGGTTGAAGAAAAAAGCAGGGAAGTACTTAAAGCTGTTTTGGGGATTGACAGCTTTGATGTTTTTGGCACTGTCATGTGTTATATGGATTTTAACAATGAAGTAAAGACAGGAGAAATAATAAACCTTTTCCTCTCAAAGGGGAAAAGGGTAGCAATACCTGCAGTCGAAAAATATGGAAAAACAGCGAAAAGCAGAATAGTAGCCTACCAGATTAACAGTCTTGAAGAAGAAATGCAAAAAGGAGCTTATGGGATTTTGGAGCCTGTTAAGGATATTTCGAGGGTAGTTGATCCTAAAGAATTCGAACTAGTACTTGTCCCGGGTGTGGCATTCGATAGAAATGGCAATAGAATTGGATTTGGAGCGGGTTATTATGATAAGTTCCTCTGCAAGACTAGAAAGGACTGCGTGAAAGCCGGGCTTGCTTATGAATACCAAGTTTTGGATAGTATTCCGGCAGAAAAACATGATATCCTTATGGATTATATAATAACAGAGAAAGGTATAGTGAAAGGAAAAGGCGATGAGAAATAGAATAACTTTTGTAGGTGCCAATAAGGTTTTTTTCATATTTACAATGCTATTCCTGTTTTTTCAGCTTGTTTTAGTTGGCATGACGATAATATATGGACAGGATTTTATTGAAAACAATATATATGGCATCCTTTTGATTAATCAATACGTTCTAATACTTGTCCCTGTCCTGGTATATGTACTGGCTAATAGATTAAACATAAAAAGTGTATTCAGATTGAACAGCCCGGGTATTATTCCTTCAATCCTGATTATTATTATGTCTCCTTTTGCGTATATGGTAGCAGCTATGCTGAATACCTTTGTGATATATCTTCTGCAGTTTATTGGTAATATTCCTTCCCAGTCTATTCCTGTGCCGCACAGTCCAAGGGAGCTGGCGGTTGGAATATTTGTTATTGCTGTTTCCCCTGCCATATGTGAAGAACTCCTTCACAGGGGGATAATGCTAAGCGCATATGAAAAAAGGGGAACAATGAAGGCATTGGTTTATACATCTATTTTTTTTGGCATTTTCCACTTTGATATTACAAATCTACTTGGGCCAATTTTCCTTGGACTGCTGATAGGATATTATGTATTTAAAACCAATTCAATATTTGCCGGGATGATTGCCCATTTTATGAATAATGCCATAGCAGAATGTATTCAGTATTTTTTTCGTAAAGAGATAAAACCAATGGATTTTATAAAGCTGTCTGGTGAAGAGTTGGCAGGTGCTATCATATATGGGATAGCAGGGCTTATATTCCTGTCTCTGCTGCTCGTCCTTTTCAGATATGCAACCAGAAAAATATATGTATTCAAGCCGTCCATAAGCAGCGTAAGAAATGATATTGTATCTATATCATCACACTGGCCTATAATAGTAATTCTTGGTATTTACCTTCTTTTTATGGCCATATATTTACTGTCTATTATTGCAACAAGAGTATCCGGTTTTTAATATTATACATTTACCTTGACATGTATGTATAATTTTTCAATTATTGGGATTGTACGCTTAGTCCACCACTAATATAATGTTTATCTCAAGTATATAATATATATATAAGCTATTTAAGAGGTGGAGCATCTTGGATTTCAACTTTGATTTTGACCCTGCAAATCCCCATAAGATATTTCTTACTCCTCAATTAAAACAGGCACTGGAAATCCTAATAATGAGTACACACGAACTATATAATTATGCTTACCGTCAAATAGAAATAAATCCTGCCCTGGAGATTTCAACAGAAGATGAAAGTACCTGTGAAAGCGGCCTCGTGACTACTGTTGAGCAGGTTGACTGGGAACATGAAGTGCTTTCCGGGCACGATACACTGGATGAAGATGGCGGATATGCTGAACGCAACAATGGTACTATTGCTGAAAGGACCGCCTCCAGGCCAAATTTAAGGGAGTTTATCCCGTATATAATATGTGATGTCAGTGTAAAAGGGATAAGGAATAACTTTGAGGTTATACTGAACGAAGATGCTTTTCCTAATCTAAAGATAAGCAAATGTTTCATGGATATAATGGCTCAGGACACAAGCCCTGATACCAGAAAATTTATACAGGACAGGATTAATAGAGCAAAATGGCTTATAAAGTGCATTGAGAAACGAAAGAGTATACTCAGAAGAATAACAGAATACATTACCAGAAGCATGCCCGAATTTTTTTCAAAAGGCAGGGATTTTTTAAAGCCCTTGAAAATTGATGGGGCAGTGGTACAGTTAAATTTACCTGAATATGTTTTTAAAGCAGCTATAATAAATAAGTACCTGCAATGCCGTTGGGGCAGTTTTGAGATGAAGGCTTTTTTTGATTAAAAAGGCCACCTAGGTTTGGAGGGAGTAGTTTTTAGGCCTAGAAAACCTTCTATTCCATTGCTGCCAAAGTAATCTCTTTCAATTTCCCTTATTCTTTCTTCGGTGTAATAGTTTATCTCTCCTACTTTTTTTACATCATCAGCATAATCTCTCAATCTCTGCATTTCTTTAGAGGTTAATGCTGACTGGCATCCTTCTGAGTTCAATATGCGCTTCAATTCTGATGAGTACTCATAACCGTCATCCATATCCTTTAAAGCGTTCTTTAAAAAATACTTTAGACTTTCCGGTATCTGGCGTTCCATGTAAATATCACCTCTTAACAATATATTATACATTTTTTGAGAAGATTTAAACCATATATTCAGGACAATTTTTAAATTTTTTATTTTGTTCATATAGATAGTACTAGAATTATTCTTCAGGGTGGTATTTAATGGGTGTGAGAAAATATAGCAGAAAGCTTCCGGCGGTTATTAAACTGTACAGTAATGAGAAATACTGGGAAAAGGTACTGGAGGAAATAGTTAATATTTATATGGAGAAATACTATTTTTGGGAAACTATAAGGAATGATAATAATGGTATTGAATAATGCTACAGGGAATTCTAATGTTGGTATTTATGTCAGGGAAAGCAGGGACGACAACGAGGAGAACTATGATACCATAGAAACCCAAAGGGATCTACTTATAAATTTCGTTAATAAGAATAATTTTGGGGAAATAGTGGGTATATATATGGATAATAACGCTTCAGGAGCCGGTTTTGACCGGGGAGGGATTTTCCAGTTAAGGAAGGACATTGAGGGAAGAAAAATTGACCTGCTTATTATTAAAGATTTATCTAGGTTAGGCAGAAACAATGCAAAAACCTTGCTCTTTCTCGATTACCTCGAAGAAAATGGGGTACGTGTTCTGACCTATGACGGAAGGTATGACAGCGTCAGGGATAATGAGACTGTAGGTATTGAAACCTGGTTTAATGAAAGGTATATCCAGGATATATCAAAGAAGATAAGAGCCAGTTTAAGGTTCAAAATCGAAAAAGGAGAATATATAGGCCGCGCACCCTTTGGCTACAAAAAACCAGGCAAGGGGAAAAATAAACTTTGTATTGATGAGGATACATGCCATATTATTAAAGAAATTTTTAATCTTTACCTGCAGGGATACGGGTATTCATCCATATCAAAAATACTGGACAACAGGGGGTACCCTTCACCTTCAATGGGGAAGTGGAATCCTGTGGCAGTACAAAGGATCCTTTCAAATCGTGTGTATATTGGAGATACTGTTCAGGGTGTAAGTGAGAAAGTCAGTTATAAAAGTAAAAAAAGAAGGCGGCTTCCCGGGAACGAATGGAAAATAACTGAGGGAACCCATGAAGCTATAATAAGCAAAGAAGAGTTTAATGAAGTCCAGAGATTGAGAGGCTCCAGAAGAGCTTCACACGGCCCGCATAAAGGGACAATACATCTTTTCAGGGGTACTCTCTACTGCGGCAGGTGTGGAAGTACCATGTATGCCAGAAAAAGAACAAACCGGCCTATGGGGTATGTTTGCAGCAACTATAGTAAGCACGGAAGGGGTGTGTGCACAAGCCACTACATTAATGAAAGCCTATTGGAGAGTATAATTGCGGATGAAATAACCTGTATATTCATGAATGAAGCAGTGATAAAAAAAATTAAGAATTATCTTGATAACACTGGAGCCAGAATTAATGATGCTTCAAAAAAAAGGGAGAGTGTTAGAAAGAGGTTAGCGGTAAAATTGAAACAGCAGGAAATACTATACATGGACAGACTGCACAGGAAAATCTCGGAAGAGCTCTTTTTAAGGATAAACAGCAATTTAGAAAATGATATAGGGTACTTAAAAAGGGAAATAAGAAGGATAAGTAATACAAATAATGAAGATTTTAAGGCAGAAAAGATTATTGAGTATATTATCAAAGACTTTAAAGAAAAGGGTTTATCACAAAGCATAATAAAATTGGTAATAAACAGGATAACAGTGTTTGATGAATATGACAAAGAAGTATTTAAAGAGGCATTTAACTTGTCTGCTGAAAAACATGCATGCGACAATTGGAATGGAGCAGTTGTTATTGATTTTAAAGGAAATAAGGTGTAATATTTAATCATCGTTAATATTATTTGCCAAATACCAGATATGGAGGGGTAATATGAAAAAAGCAGTATTTTTATATAATCCCATGTCAGGTGACAGAAGTATAACTGCTAAACTTGACTATATAATAGGACGTTTTATGGAAGAGGAAGTATTAATACAACCATTTAGGCTTGTAGAAGATTCGGAAGAGAAACTCGTTAGTTTAATGAAAGAAGGATTCGCATATGCAGTTGTTGCCGGCGGTGATGGTACATTAAACAATGTAGTAAACAGTTTTGCTAAAAATAATATTAATGTCCCTATTGGAATAATTCCTTCAGGTACTGCAAATGATTTTGCCAGAAGCCTTAACATACCCCATGATTTAAAAAGATGCCTTGATATAGTTTTACAAGGGAAGATAAAAGAAGTGGATATTGGGATTGTTAATGGGAAAAAGTATTTTCTTGGAACATGTGCGGGAGGACTGTTTGTTAATGTTTCATTCAATACCAGCAGTGAGCTTAAACGGAGCTTCGGCCCGCTGGCATATTATTTAAAGGCTCTTAGCGAAGTAAAAAATCTTAAACCTTTTGAAGTAAATGTAAGAACAGACTCCAGTACTATTGACGAAGAAATACTTGTTTTCCTAATACTGAATGGAAAGGATGTTGCAGGTTTCACAAATATTGTTGAAGAAGCAGATATATCAGATGGGCTTATGGACATTGTGCTGATAAAGAGTTGCCTTCATATTGATTTGGCTGCTCTATTTTTCAAGGTACTGACCAATGACTTTATTAATGATAAGAATGTTATTAAACTAAAGAGTAAAACCTGCTATATCGATGCCAAGGAAGATATTGCGATAACTATTGACGGTGAAAAGGCTGATGGACTTCCTATGGATGTGAAATTCATTAATAAAGCTTTGAAAGTCTTTGTAGACTGAATAAAAAAGCTTATATACCTGCAATTACTTAATGTGCCTGGTGCACATTTTTTTTTTCATTTAGTAATATTAGCCGAATATAGACATATATTTATATTGAAGTACTAGTACAAAAGTAAGAGCATATTGCTGTGTTAATTAATAAGGGGGGTTTGCGGGTGGAAGAATACAATATATACCAGCAAATATCGGAAAGGACTCAAGGCGATATTTATATTGGGGTTGTAGGGCCTGTCAGGACAGGTAAGTCAACTTTTATCAAAAGGTTTATGGATTTACTTGTCATACCAAATATAGAGAATGAGTATTGCAAAGAAAGAACACAGGATGAACTGCCACAAAGCGCAACAGGTAGGACAATAATGACTACTGAGCCCAAATTTGTTCCCAATGAAGCAGTCCAGATAGTAATAGATGAGAATGTGGAATTAAAAGTAAGGTTGGTAGATTGTGTAGGCTATCTTGTGAAAGGAGCGCTTGGATATTTGGAAAACAATGCTCCTAGAATGGTATCCACTCCATGGTTTGAAAAACAGATTCCTTTTGAAGAAGCGGCTGAACTGGGTACTAGGAAGGTAATTAACGAACACTCAACCATAGGATTGCTGGTCACTACAGATGGAAGCATAACAGAGATTGACAGGGAAGAATACATAGAGGCTGAGGAAAGGGTAGTAAATGAGCTCAAAAACATTAATAAACCTTTTATAATAATTTTGAATTCAACAAGGCCAAATGACAGCGATACTATTGAGTTGCGAGACACTTTAAGGGAAAAGTACTCAGTACCTGTCTTAAATGTCAACTGTGCTCAAATGAGAATCGAAGATATAAATATGATTATGGAACGCATATTGTATGAGTTCCCAGTACGTGAAATTGGGATCAATATACCTAAGTGGGTTGAAACTCTGGAGGATGATTACTGGTTAAAAGAAGATATAATGAAAGCAATAAAGGAAACATTCAAAGATGTAAGGAAAATTCGTGAAGTCAAGAGCTGTATAGGTGCGTTTGGAGAATATGAATTTATAAAAAAGGCATATGTAGAGAGAGTAAACCTTGGAGTAGGAAATGTACTGGTGGAACTAAGCACTCCAGACGGTCTTTTCTATAAAGTGCTTAGTGAAACAACAGGACTTGATATTGAAGGAGAACACAAGGTAATCAGCCTTATGAAAGAACTTGCCGAGATAAAGAAAGAATATAAAAGGGTGGAATATGCTCTTCACGAGGTTAAGCTTAAGGGATATGGCATAGTAACGCCAAGTATGGAAGACTTAACCCTGGATGAGCCTGAAATTGTCAAGCAGGGTGGAAGGTTTGGAATAAAGCTGAGAGCCAGCGCTCCATCAATACATATGATCAGGGCAGATATAGAAACTGAAATAGCACCCCTTGTAGGGACAGAAAAGCAGTCAGAGGAATTGGTTAACTATCTGCTAAAGGAATTTGAAAACGAACCGTCTAAAATTTGGGAATCAAACATGTTTGGAAAATCGCTGCATGAACTGGTAAATGAAGGGCTGCACAATAAGCTTTTCAGAATGCCTGAAGATGCCCAGCTTAAACTGCAGGAGACCTTGCAGAGGATACTGAATGAAGGCAGCGGAGGCTTGATATGCATTATTCTTTAATACAAGCATAAAGCTTAATAAGTAAAAAGAAATAAGCAGAAATGTTTTATTTCTTTTTTATTTTGGGTAAAATATGCTATACTATTTTTTAGAATTATACAATGGAGGAAAAGCATGGACAGCTATAAGAGTTACAAACAATGGCTCGAGAATAGCTATTTTGATAAGGAAACAGTCGAGGAACTTAACAGTATTAAGGACAACCCTAAAGAAATTGAAGAAAGATTTTATAGGGAACTGGAGTTTGGAACCGGTGGCTTGAGGGGAATATTAGGAGCGGGAACCAACAGGATGAACAAGTATACTGTCAGGAAAGCAACCCAGGGGCTGGCAGACTATATACTAAAAAAAGGGGAAGGGGCTAAAGAAAGAGGTGTCGTGATAGCTTATGATTCAAGGCTTAAATCTGATGAGTTTGCGTTGGAAACAGCCTTGGTGTTTGCAGGTAATGGAATCAGGGCATATTTATTTAATGAACTGAAGCCTACACCTGAACTTTCCTTTGCGGTAAGATTTCTAAATGCTGCTGGAGGGGTTGTAATTACTGCAAGCCACAACCCAAAACAATACAACGGATACAAGGCTTATGGCGAAGATGGGGCTCAGCTTTCTCCGGAGGAGTCGGACAAGGTTATAGATGAAGTGAGAAAAATTTTCGACATTACCAAAGTAAATAGAATAAGCAAAAAGGAAGCGGAAGCCAGAGGTCTCCTTAAAATAATAGGAAAGGAAATTGACATTGAGTATATGAATTGCCTCAAAACCTTATCTGTAAATCCGGAACTGGCTAAAAGTATGGGCAGTGAATTGAAGATAGTATATACTCCTCTTCATGGAACAGGTAATAAGCCGGTCAGGAGATTGCTTGATGAAACAGGGTTCAAGAATGTTCTGGTAGTTAAAGAGCAGGAGATGCCTGATGCTTCTTTTTCGACTGTAAAATCCCCAAACCCTGAAGACAAAAACGCTTATAAGCTTGGAATTGAGCTTGCAAATAAAGAAAACGGAGATTTAATAATAGCAACAGATCCTGATTGTGACCGTGTTGGGGTAATGATAAAAAATGAAAGCGGTCAATTCATGAGTTTGACGGGAAATCAGATAGGATGCCTTTTAATGGAGTATATCCTGTCACAAAAAAAGAACAAAGGGGAGCTCCCAAAGAACGGATTTGTTGTTAAAACAATAGTTACTAGCGAGTTAGCCAGAGCAATATCAAAAGAATACAATGTTGAAATGGTTGAGGTGCTTACCGGCTTTAAGTTTATTGGACAAAAGATAAAGGAGCTGGATGAGTATGGTGACAGGACATTTATATTTGGTTTCGAAGAGAGCTACGGTTATCTTGCAGGTACATATTCCAGAGATAAAGATGCAGTAGTTGCTTCGTTGCTCATTGCTGAGATGGCGGCTTTTTTCAGGCTCAAAGGGATGGCAGTCCATCAGGCTCTGCATGAGCTATTCGAAAAGTACGGATACTTTTTGGAAGATACAGTTTCCTTCACCCTGGAAGGAAAAGATGGACAGGAGCGTATAGTAAATACAATGGATTATTTAAGAGAAAATATGGACTCAAAATTTGGCACACAAAGGGTTACTGCAATAAGGGATTACTTAAAACAAAAAAGATTTGCCATGATTGACGGTAAGTCGCATAATCTTGAGCTTCCGCCTTCAAATGTACTGTATTATGAACTGGGTGGCAGTGACTGGTTCTGTATAAGACCATCAGGAACGGAGCCCAAAATAAAAATATATTTCGGAATATCCGAATCAGATGCTGAATCGGCAGAAAGTAAACTTCAAAAAGTGAAAGAAAATGTTTTGGATGAGGTTAAAAAACATTTATATGCTTAGCAACTAGCAACTGGTGCTTTGTTTTCATCCATGTGTACAGCCAAATATGGCTCTGCACCGTATTCGTATGAAAGCACCTTTAATATCTTATGACAAGGCTCAGTTGATGAACAGGCGTCGTCAAGCGTGCATATATTATATATTTTTATATTTGTTGAAGCACAAATATGACATGGTCTTTTATTATGCGTTAAACCAAAAAACAAGCCTTCTAAAACCTCATAGTTTTCTGCTGTTATAAAGTGTTTAGGCGCAGTGAAGTTTTTAAAGTAGCTACCTGCATCAAGCCGTTCGAACTCAGGGCAAGGAGTTCTGAAAATCCATGGTGTAATATTATTCTCCATAACTGAAAAGTAACTATCGTTTGAGGAAAATACTCCGGGCAGCAAACAACTGCACTTGCTATAGGTGTTTTTTTTGCATGCAAAACAGCAATTATGGCACCCAGGGCTGTACAGATGACGGCAGAAAACACATGATTTATAATTCCCTTTGATATGCATATGGAATAGTTTTGGTACAATTTCTGCTTCAAAGAGCTTAATATATAAAAAATCCTCCGATACCAGGCTGAACCTGTTCAATATGCTTTTAAGGTTGATATTGTATCTTTTTAAGAGATTGATATAAATGTCTTTATACAAAATCAATACCTCTCTGTCACTTAAAATATGTAATATATTACCATAATAACCATAATGTTTCAAATATTGCCTGGAATTAGGGCGCTTATATACTATGTGAAGAAAATGCTTCCAGGAACTGATGCTTCAAGCTTAAGAGCCTGTAGTGTTCAGCCCTAAAGTCAAATCAAACTCACAAAAAAAAATCAAATCATATAAGATGTGTTATAATTACTATATAAAGCAAACAAGGGGAAATAGTTTTTATGGCTACATTATTCAATGATTCTAACCCTGATAGATTTGTACATTTGCATGTTCATACAGAATACAGCTTGCTGGACGGAGCAAACAGAATAAAAGATTTGTTGGACAGGGTACAGGAATTAGGGATGAAAAGTATTGCCATTACAGACCACGGGGTCATGTATGGCGTCATAGACTTCTATAAGGAAGCCATCAGAAGAGGTATTAAACCAATTCTTGGCTGTGAAGTATATACTGCGAGAAGGAGCAGACTGGATAAACAGCCTGGGTTGGATTCTGACCAGGGCCATCTTGTGTTGCTTGCGAAAAACAGGATCGGGTATAAAAATCTTATGAAGATTGTATCAACAGGATTCATAGAGGGGTTTTATTATAAACCAAGAATAGATATGGAAATCCTGGAACGATACAGCGATGGACTTATTGCGTTAAGTGCCTGCCTTTCGGGAGATATTCCCAGGCTGCTGCTTCAAAATGATTACCAGAACGCTAAAAAACTGTCATTAAGATTCAAGGAAATATTTGGTGAACAAGGCTTTTACCTTGAGCTTCAGATAAATGGAATTGAAGAGCAGAATATTGTTAATTCCCAAATAGTAAAGCTGGCAAAAGAAACCGGTATACCTTTAATTGCGACCAATGATGTGCATTTTCTTCGCAGAGAGGATGCAAAAGCACAGGATATACTCCTATGCATACAGACCGGAAAAAGCGTCGATGATGAAGACAGGATGAGGTTTTCCACATTAGAAACGTATTTGAAGTCTCCTTCGGAGATGTGTGAACTGTTTTGTAACATACCTGAAGCAATTAACAATACTGTAAAGGTTGCTGAAAGCTGTGATGTGGAGCTTGAGTTCGGGAAACTACATCTTCCCGAGTATAAGGTACCCGAAGGTTCTGATTCTTTTAAATATCTTAAAGAATTATGCTACGAGGGGCTGAAAAAAAGGCTTCCTGATTATACCACAAAATATACCGACAGACTGGAGAATGAGCTCCAAATAATAAAGCAAATGGGGTATGTGGACTATTTTCTTATTGTGTGGGACTTTATTAAATATGCAAAGGATCATGGAATAATGGTCGGTCCGGGCAGGGGCTCGGCAGCCGGAAGCATTGTTTCATACTGCCTGGGAATTACCAGTATTGATCCGCTTAAGTATAATCTTCTGTTCGAAAGATTCCTGAATCCAGAGAGAATCAGTATGCCGGATATTGATATTGATTTTTGTTATGAAAGGAGACAGGAAGTAATAGATTATGTAGTAGACAAATATGGCAAAGACAGGGTAGCTCAAATAATAACTTTTGGCACAATGGCTGCAAGAGCGGTAATAAGGGATGTGGGCAGAGCTTTAAATATTCCTTATGGGGAAGTGGATCTGATAGCAAAGATGATACCTTTTCAGATTGGTATGAATATTGACAAGGCTCTTGAAATAAACCCTGAATTAAAAAACAAATATAATAATGAAGAGAGGGTCAAGGAGCTTATTGACACGGCAAAGCTTTTGGAAGGAATGCCAAGGCACGCTTCCACCCATGCTGCGGGTGTTGTCATATCAAAAGAACCCATAACAGAATATGTACCGCTTCAAAAAAATGAAGATAGTGTAACAACCCAGTTCACAATGGTATTACTGGAAGAACTTGGATTATTAAAAATGGACTTCCTTGGCCTTAGAACCTTAACGGTTATCAGAGATACGATAGAGATGGTGAAAGAAAACTATAATGAGGAAATTGACATAGAAGGCCTTGATATGAGTGATAGTGAAGTATTTAAAATGATAGGGGATGGCAAAACCACAGGGGTTTTTCAGCTTGAAAGCGCCGGGATGACCCAGTTTATGAGGGAACTGAAGCCGGAATCCTTTGAGGACATTATAGCAGGCATTGCACTTTACAGGCCCGGCCCCATGGATCAGATACCAAGGTATATACAGAACAAGAATAATCCTGAAAGTATAAAATATCACCACCCGTTACTTGAAAACATATTGAACGTTACTTATGGGTGCATGGTTTACCAGGAACAGGTTATGCAGATTGTCCGGGATATTGGGGGCTATTCAATGGGAAGATCCGATCTGGTGAGAAGGGCCATGTCCAAAAAAAAGGTTAAGGTCATGGAAGAAGAGAGAAAGAATTTTATTTACGGTATTACCGATGACGCAGGAAATGTTATTGTGAGCGGGGCTATTAGGAATGGAGTGGATGAAAGGACTGCAAACAAGATATTTGATGAAATGATGGATTTTGCCAGCTATGCTTTCAATAAGTCACATGCAGCGGCATATGCCGTAATTGCCTACCAGACAGCCTGGCTGAAAAGATACTACCCTGTAGAGTTCACAGCAGCGTTGTTAAACAGTTACATGGGTAATAGCGATAAGATTTCACACTATGTTGGGGAGTGTAAGTTATTAAATATAGACGTTCTACCGCCTGATATTAATGAAAGCAATGCTAAATTCACAGTAGTAAACGGTAAAATCAGGTTTGGAATGGCTGCCATAAAAAATGTTGGTGAAAGCGCAGTTATGGAAATAATTGCTGAAAGGAAAAGAAACGGGAGTTATAAAAGCTTCAGGGATTTTTGTGAGAGAATTGAAGGTAAGGATATCAATAAAAGATGTGTCGAAAGCTTGATAAAATGCGGAGCCTTTAGTTCGTTCGGAATATACAGGTCAAAACTTATTGCAGTTTATGAAAAAATGATTGATGGAATACAGGAAAACAAAAAAAGAAATATAGAGGGACAGTTATCAATCTTTGAGTTTGAAGAAAAAAATGAAGAAATTAATGACAGCTGGGAAATATATCCGGATATTAAAGAGTATCCACAAAAAGTGCTTCTTACAATGGAAAAGGAAATGCTGGGCCTTTATATTTCCGGCCACCCTTTAAGAGAATTTGAAGATGAAATCAAATCACATGTGACGGTATATAGTTCTGATTTAAGCTTAAACACTGAAGACAGTGTAACGGAAATGAGAGTTAATGAAATGAAGAGTATTAAGGATGGTATGGAAGTTACTATCGGGGGAATAATTACCGGGAAGAAAACTAAAACTACAAAGAGTAATAACCTTATGGCATTTATTACACTGGAAGATTTATATGGCTCTATGGAAGTAATAGTATTTCCTGCAGTGCTTAGCAGGTATTCAGACCTGATTGAAGAAGAAAGCATCGTTCTGATTAATGGAAGGGTTAGTATGAAGGAGGATGAGCAGCCTAAAATAATAGCTGACGGAGTAAAACCTTTAAAGAAAAGAAGAATGAGAAAAATCTATTTGAATGTCAATGATTATGGGGACAAGGAACTAATGGATTCTTTAAAATCCCTTTTGAAATACTTTAATGGAAATACACCAGTTTATTTTTATAACGGTGAAAGCAAGAAAGCAGTAATTACTGAAAAGGATTGTTGGGTAAACCCTAATGAGCAGCTTTTGTCCGAATTAAGGACAAGGATAGGAGAAGAAAACGTTAAGGTAATATAGCTCTGTATGGCGTATATCTTTGCATTTGCGTATTGATTTTTAGAGTAAAATAATATATAGTTATGTCGAGGTGGTTTTCATTGGATTCAGAATCAGACAATATTTTAGGAGAGTATATAGTGGTTAAGGCGGAAGAAAACGGTGTTAATATTATCGGCCTTACCAGGGGAAGAGATACAAAGTTTCATCACACTGAGAAACTAGACAAGGGTGAAGTGCTAATAGCCCAATTCACCGAGAACACATCAGCAATAAAGATTAGAGGTAAAGCAAGAATTTTATGCAGCCATGGTGAGTTATATTCCGGTGAATAAAGAATAAAAGCTTTTAAATTTGTAAAAGCTTTTAAGAAGCTTTTATTGAAATGTATACTAAGTATACATCAAAAAAGGGGCGTGTTTTTATGTGGACAGTAGTGTATATGGCTCAAAGTAAGGATATAGCGACAAAACTACAGGAATCTCTTACAAATGAAGGAATACTTGTTAAGCTAAGACCTATAAGTAAAAACCATGAAAACAATGATAATTATTTTGAGGTTTTGGTTCCTGAGGCTGAAGTGGAGGAAGCGCACAGCGTAATTATTGAGAAGGGATATTAACTGGTTTTAATTTTATAGCTGGATAATTTATACTAAATCCCGTGTTAAGAATCATTGCACGGGTTTGTTGTTGTTAAGGAGGGAATAGAATATATGAGAGAAATAAAGACAGTGGGAGTATTGACAAGCGGCGGGGATGCTCCGGGGATGAATGCAGCAATAAGGGCTGTAGTAAGAACAGGGATAAATGAGGGATTCAAAGTTGTAGGTATACAAAGGGGATTTTCTGGCCTGGTCAGAGGTGACGTTATAGAAATGAACCTAAGGTCGGTATCAGATATTATACATAGAGGCGGTACCATATTAAAAACTGCTAGATGTCCGGAGTTCAATACAGAAGCAGGATTGAAAAAAGCCGTATCAATAGCTAACGTTTTTGGAATTGATGCTATTGTAGTTATTGGAGGGGATGGCTCCTATAGGGGGGCACGTGATTTAAGTAAGTACGGAATTCCTGTAATCGGGCTGCCCGGTACTATTGACAACGATATAGGATCTACGGAATATACTATTGGATACGACACAGCTTTAAATACAGTTTTGGATGCAATAGATAAAATAAAGGACACAGCATATTCTCATGAAAGATGTACGGTGCTAGAGGTAATGGGAAGGCGGGCCGGATATATTGCCCTTAATGTTGCAATTGCAGGTGGAGCAGAAGTAGTATTGCTGCCGGAAAAACCTTATGATACGGACAAAGATATAATAAAGCCAATAATAGAAGGCAGGAACAGAGGGAAAAAAGATTACTCGGTTATTGTTGCTGAAGGTGTTGGCGGGGTTATAGAAATTTCGAAGGAAATTCAGGAAAAGACAGGTATTGAGGCAAGGTACACCATTTTAGGACATATTCAAAGAGGAGGAAACCCAACTGTTTATGACCGGGTTATGGCTAGCAGAATGGGCGGCAAAGCTATAGAAGCACTTAAGAAGGGAAAAACCAATAGGGTTATTTGCTTACGGAACAACAAATTGATGGATATTGACATTGACGAGGCTCTGGAAATGAAAAAGGATTTGGATTTGGGACAGTTGGAATTGTTTAAAGTACTATCATTATAAGAATTCGGCTAA
Source organism: Acetivibrionales bacterium (assembly GCA_050953835.1). GTDB lineage: Bacteria > Bacillota > Clostridia > Acetivibrionales > JBMNNH01 > JBMNNH01. The sequence continues at coordinate 70,606 of JBMNNH010000022.1, forward strand.
TGCATTTCACAAAAACTATTGGGGGCGGAATTGTGTTTAAGTCGGAAAGCAGGTTTATTGTAAGGTATGCAGAAACTGACCAGATGGGTATTGTACACCACTCTTGCTACCCAATCTGGTTTGAAGCCGGCAGGACTGATTTTATAAGGAAGCTGGGATTATCCTACTCAAAGATTGAAGAGATGGGTTTTTTACTCCCTTTGATTGAATTGAAATGTACTTATATTGGTTTTGCCCGTTATGAAGATGACATACTGGTCAGGACAAGCATTAAGGAACTTACATACACAAGGGTAGTATTCTATTATGAGGTTTTTAAAAATTCTGGCAGCGAGAGGATAACTACAGGTGAAACAATGCATGTGTGGACAAACAAGTCTCTGAAGCCTTTGAATTTAAAAAAGCATGCGCCACATATTTATGAGCTGCTGCATAATATAAATAATAAATGATACATTGCGGCACAATAGCAAGATGTGTTAAACTTATCATAATAAAATTTTAGGTGGTGAGCTATTGAACCTCCCAAATATTTTGACGGGAATAAGATTCATTCTTATACCCATATTTGGATATTATCTGTACAGAGAACAGTATACTACAGCCGTTGTACTCTTTTTGCTTGGCGGAATCACTGATGTTTTGGATGGATATATTGCAAGAAAATATAATTTAATTACATCATGGGGAAAGCTGGCAGACCCTTTGGCAGACAAGCTTATGCAGATAACCGCGCTTATACTGCTGACTATTCAACACAAAATACCTGTATTGATACTGGTTATTATCACCACAAAGGAATTGCTCATGGGATTAGGCAGTATCCTGATTTATAGGAATAAAAAATATGTTGTCTCAGCCAACTGGTATGGAAAGATGGCGACAGTAATATTCTACTTTGCTGTCGCAGCTATTATTATATTTGATTTGAACAGTCTTTATAACAACATATTTATAGGCATAGCAGTTTTATGTACGCTTTTTGCATTCTTCATGTATTTACTAAGCTACATCAGAATTAATAAATAAAAAGGGAAGCTTAATATGAGCGATTTTTTAGGCATCATTGTTATTTCTTGATTTTGATAAATCACCTTCCAGCCAATCAATGAATTGCCTTGCAGTCCTAGGTGAGTATCCATTATACCAGAGCGCCCATTTTAGTGCCTGTTCGTGAAGCTGTTCTTTACTGATTAAGAGACTACGTTTTTTTGCTATACCTTCTACAATATGCAGATACTTTTGTTTATCAGGGGACGAGAATACAACTGTAATCCCAAACCTGTCTGCAAGAGAAAGCTTCTCCTGAATGCTGTCAGCGGCACGAACTTCATCATCCCGGTTTGCAGAATACAAGCCTGTTCTGTCACTGAATCTTTCTTTTATTATGTGCCTGCGGTTTGAAGTGGCGTAAATCACAACGTTGCCGGGTCTTATCTCAACTCCCCCTTCAAGTGCGGCTTTTAGTGCGGTATAGTTTTCTTCATTATCTTCAAAAGCAAGATCATCAACAAAAATAATAAATTTTAAACTGCTTTTTCTTAGACAATTTATTATTATGGGAAAATCAATAAGACGGCTTTTTGGCACTTCAACCATGCGGAGCCCTTGGCAATAAAACTCATTAACAATTGCCTTTACAGTAGAAGATTTTCCGGCGCCTCTATCCCCGTAAAGCAAAATGTTATTTGCAGGAAGGCCTTTTAATAAACATTGTGTATTATCAATAACATCTTTACGTTCAGTTTGGTAACCAATTAACTCAGATAGAGATACCGGATCCGGCTCTTCTACTCCCCTGAGTTTTCCCATCCCTTCGCAATAATCCCACACGAAAGCTTTGTACCTGGCAAAGATTCCTGTTCCCCAGCTTTTATGAAAATCTATAAGATGATTAACACATTGACTCCAGTCAGAAGAATTAAGCATGTAGCTTCTCATTGAATCTATACCATTGATTCCATAGGATTTCGAGACAGGCTCAAGCCGCTCTTTATCCCAGTCTGGAAGGCTATTAACAGTATCCGTTTCATACCCGAAAGAGGTACAGTACTCTATCATGCAATTCTTAATATCCTTTGAAGACACATCAGAAATCATACTAAGCTTATACAAATCATCTTTTACAGCCATTAGAAAAGTACTATCTATATCCTTTGTATGGTAGGTTTCAGCAATATATGAAAATGGGTTACAGGTAAAGAGGAGTTTATCCACGATATACTCTTTAAAGCTTTTACCCGGATGTTGGCTGCACAAATTAAAATAAAAGCTGCTATATAGTTTCAAATATTCATCCAGTTTTTTTGTTTTGCCGCAAAGACAATTAACAAGCTCGTTGAGAACGTATACTACGTTGTCGTCCAGAAGGACTCTGTATATACACAGCGAGTCTAAAGCAATTTTTATTTTTTTCAGCTTTATATAACTTAAATCCATTGTATTCAATTTTGAGTCCTCCAGTAAAATCCGTTAAAAGTATTATACTATAAGAAGGTTGAAAATCAAGTCATACCTCTTATAACACCCCATACTTTAAATTTTAGTTTCAATATGCTAATATGGTAAAAAGCTTAAGCGAAAGGTATATGGTAATGTTCGGGTACGTACTTCCGGAAAAACCGGAATTGAAAATTAGGGAATATGAGATGTTCAGGGCTTATTATTGCGGAGTATGCAAGTCTATAGGGAAGAGGTATGGACAAATATCCAGGCTTACACTAAACTACGATTCTGCTTTTCTGGCTATTCTTATTTCATCTGTTTACCAGGAAAAAGTTAACATAAAAATGGAGAGATGTATAGTCCATCCAGTTAAAAAACGCTATGTAGTAGGAAAAAGTGAAATTATTGACTACTCCTCAGACATAAACCTTTTACTGGCGTATTATAATCTTGAAGACAACTGGAGGGATGAGAAATCGGTTATTTCCGGAATCGGAAAATTGTTACTATCAACAAACTTTAAAAAACTAAGAGAGAAATACAAGGAAAAATGTGTTATAATTGAGGACAGATTAAAGGAATTGGAAGCACTGGAAAAAGAAAAATGCAGTTCAATGGACAGGGCAGCGGAACCCTTTGCCAGATTGATGGAAGAGGTTTTGCTTTATAAGCCGGTTTGTGATAGTGCGGAAACTGAAAAAATTCTAAGATGGATTGGGTATAATCTGGGGAAATGGATTTATATTCTGGATGCTTATGATGATATCGAAGATAATATAAACAATAAGGCTTACAATCCGTTATTGTACCAGTATAACTATTCCGGCCAGGAAATGGGACAATTCAAAGGGTTTATAAAAAAGGATGTCGAGTTTAACCTATTATATACACTGGATCAGATTTCCAAGGCATATGAGCTGCTGGAAATAAAATGCAATACCGGAATACTCGAAAATATAATATATATGGGTATGCTAAGAAAAACAGAAAAAATTTTAGGCATGGGGGGCTGTAAAGAAGTTGAGAAATCCATATGAAGTGTTGGGGATAAAAGAAGGTGCGAGTGAAGAAGAAATAAAAAAAGCATACAGGAATCTGGTAAAGAAATACCACCCTGACCAATATAGGGATAACCCTCTTTCAAAGCTTGCAGAGGAGAAACTTAGTGAAATAAATGAAGCCTATGAGTACTTGATGAAAAACAGGCATGGAAATTATAGTAAAGATTCAAACTATAGCAATACAAACTGGAATAATAGTAATAGCACCGGGTTCTACAACCAGGTAAAGATGAATATTAACAATGGAAATATATCAGTGGCGGAAGAGATGCTAAACCGATCCCAGAACAGGGATGCAGAATGGTATTATTTAAAAGGGGTTATTTTCCTTCACAGAGGTTGGTATAATGAAGCTAATTCACATATACAGACTGCTGTAAACATGGATCCCACTAATTATGAATACAGGAATACCCTAAACAGGATAAACATGGCCGGAATGGGATACAGGGAGAGTGCTTTTGGAAGAGGCTATGGACAGAACCAGGATATTTGCCAGCTGTGTACCTGCTTGTGGTGCTCCGATTGCTGCTGTGAATGTGCCGGCGGGGATTTGATAGGCTGCTGCTAAGCAATGACAAGTTATTAAATGGGGTTGTTGCAATGAATAAGGACTCAAAAGTTGTAAAAAGGGTAGCGTTAAGTGGAATACTGCTTGCATTAACGGTTATAATGCTGTTCTTAGCGTCTACATTGCCAACTAGCAGGTTATCCTTTTATGCATTGAGTTCCTTTTTTGTTTCTTTTATTATAATAGAGTTTGGTGCTAAGTACGGATTTTTTTTCTATTTCGCAGCATTAATACTTGCATTGGCCGTAATACCTGATAAAATTGGGCTTATACCTTTTGCAATTTTTTTTGGTATATATGGACTTGTTAAGTTTTATATCGAAAAGCTAAACAGGATTATAGTTGAATATATTTTAAAAGTTGTTTTCTTCAATATATGCCTTGCAATAGGCATCATATTCATAAAAGAGTTCTTTCTGGGAAGTATAAGCATTAAGGTTCCGTTGTGGGCAATAATAGCTGCCCTGGAAATAGCTTTTATCGTTTATGATTGTGTTTACAGCCTTATTATTCAATACTATAAATCAAGAATAAGAAAATCAATAGGAATGTAATTGAAAAACAATTTGGTATATATTACAATAATCAGTAATAAATACTAAGGAGTTTTAAGTGTATCAATTAAATGAGTGCATATCTTATTCAATTGCGGTATTTATAGTGGTGCTGGTCTCTGGTCTGATTATTAACCTATTAGAAAAACATTACATATTCCAGATATTGGGGAGTACATTCTTTTTTATGTATACTATTTTAAAGCCGATTCCTATTATTAAAAATAATATAAACATTGATTTTAAAGATATATATTTAGCATCCCTACCTATGCTAATGGGAATATTAGCTTGCTTAATAAGCATGCTTGCGGGATTTCTGATATTCCCTTCAATAAGAAATAAATTTAAAGATTAGTTTCAAATGTTAAAAATTACATAGAGGATTTGTTCTTCATCTGTAGAATATTATGTAAACAGTGGCGTAATTTTTGTTACTAAAAGATAGTTTATATAGGGAGCGATATATGAAAAGGTTTGTTTTACTTACCATTGTGTTTGTTATTATTGCAGTGACTGGCTTACCGGTTTTTGCAACGGCGGGCAGCAGTATGCCTGTGCAGGTTAATGTAGATATTGTAGTAAACGGGAATGTAATTAACCCGGAAAGGCAGCCGGTTTCAGTAGAGGGTAGGATACTATCAGCTGCCAGGGATACTTTTGAAGACCTGGGAGTCAGGGTGGACTGGTATCCGGACTCACAAAAGATTATTATCAGCAAGGATAATTATTATATAGGTATGGAAGTTGGAAGTAATGTAGTTAATATTAACGGTATTTATGCTACAACTGATATAGCTCCTTTACTTGTTAGGGGGACAGTAATGCTTCCTGTAAGGTTTGTGGCAGAAACCTTGAATTTGGGAGTAAAATGGGATGCAAGAAACAAGGCTGTGCTTTTAGGAGAATCCGGCATAATCAATAATAGAGATGGCAGCGCCGGAAGAAGTTGGGACAGGACACCTATAGTTGTAATTGATGCTGGGCACGGGGGAAAATTGCCTGGCGCGGTATATAGCGGAGTGAAGGAAGCGGATTTAAACCTGGACATTGCAAAAAGATTGAATAATTTGCTGAAGGAAGATGGGGTAAAGACCTATATGACCCGGGAGGGCGACTACCACGTAGATTTATATGCCAGGTCAGGACTTGCAAACAGTGTGAATGCAGACTTGTTTATAAGCATTCATAATAATGCCGGAAATTCAAAGACCTCAGGCAGTATGACTCTATATTATCCGGGCAAGGGAGCTTTCACTGGAAGGGATTTTGCAATGATTGTCCAAAGGGAACTTTCGAATACATTAGGCACAAAGGATTTGGGTATTTATTCAAGGCCAAAATTAGTTGTATTGAGAACGACAAGGATGCCTGCCGTAATAGCAGAAGTAGCATACATGACAAACAGCAATGATATGTCAAAGCTTAAAACCGAAGACTTCAGGCAAAAAGCGGCTGAGGCGCTTAAAGATGGAGTAATTAAAGCATTAGAAGAAAAATAAATCTATTCTCTAAGGTGGCATGCAGGAATTGCCGCCTTATTTTTTTGACTTTTTTTTATGTACATTTTATAATGAAATCTATAAAGAATAAATATAAAAAGCACAGAGGAAGATTTCATTGAAACTCACGGGCGGAAAATGGCGAGGCTAAGGAAGAATTCATTGAAGCTCACAAACAGAAAATAGAGGAACGAGGTAAGCAAATGAGGATAGCGGTAATTGACGGACAGGGCGGAGGTATAGGAAAAGCAATAGTGGAAAAATTAAGGAAAGAGCTTCCGGAGGATTTGGAAATCATTGCTTTAGGTACTAATGCTTCTGCTACAGTTCCCATGCTGAAAGCAGGTGCTAATGAAGGCGCTACAGGGGCAAATGCCATAATCTTGAATGTAGGGAAGGTAGATGTAATTGTTGGTTCCATTGGTATTATAGTAGCAAATGCTTTTATGGGAGAACTGACACCTGAAATTGCATCTGCTATATCCGGAAGCCAGGCTAAAAAAGTGTTAATACCTCTGAATAGGTGTAATATCGAAATAGTAGGTGTAAGAAATGAGCCGTTGCCTCATTATATTGATGATGCGATAAAAATAATAAAAGTATATTTAAATGGAAAGGTGGACAAGTAAATGTGTGAAGCAAATGCGTACTTGATTGATGAAAATGGCGAGCCGACATTGTTGTTGGAGGGTGTTGATAAACTTACGCCCCAGGATGACAAGCTGGTATTGGAAAACATATTTGGTCAGAAAAAAATAATCAAAGCAAAGATAAAAGAACTGGCGCTGGTAGAACACAAGATTTTTCTTGAGAAATAGTTGTGTAACTGGTATTACCCCGCCCTGGGCCTGTTTAATCTGGGCATATTTTCTATGTATGACCTATATTATTCCATGTACTGGTGTTGCGAGTCCAAGAGGCTGTAAATTCAACCTTTGTGTCAAATCAAACTCATCGGCATTTTGAATTAATGAATGATAGGTAAGCCGACTCAAACAGTGATTTGACCTTGCATTAGTTTTATTAGACAGCCTCTATAGCCTCTTCACAATGTCCATTCCATATATGGGTCATGCATAAAATATGCGCTCGTATAATCTTTTTTAAGCCTTGAGGTGGGATTTTTAATGAGGTTTTATGGATAATAGAGTTTTAAAAACATTAGAATTTAATAAAATAGCAGAAAAACTGGTGGAGCTGTCATCATCAGAATTAGGTAAGGAGATATCTGCTTCTATTACGCCGCAGCAGGATTACTGTACTGTTAAGGATTTGTTGAAGGAAACAAGTGATGCCTTAGATTTCATTGTCAAGAAAGGAAGCCCCCCTTTGGGAGGAATACATGATATCAGAAGCAGTATAAAGCGGGTTGAAATGGGCGCTGTTTTAAGTCCAGCTGAGCTTTTAAAAATAGCTGACCTATTAAGAGCTGCCAGAAGATTCAGGAATTATGCCAGAGGTGCTCAATCATCAAGAGAGGCTCTGTTAGACGAAGAGAACATTGTTTATGGGATGGCTGGTTCACTGGAAGGAAACAGAGCCATTGAAGATAAGATATACTTTTCGATACTGGGAGAGGAAGAAATTGCAGACGATGCCAGCAGTACACTCAGGAGCATTAGAAGAAAGATAAAAGACATCCAGGAATCTATTAAGGATAAACTGAACGGTGTAATAAAGTCTGCCAGGTATCAGAAATTTATCCAGGAACCAATAGTTACAATGAGAGGGGACAGATATGTAATACCGGTTAAACAGGAATACAGGAACGAAATCAAAGGGTTAGTGCATGATTCATCGTCTAGTGGAGCTACGATATTTATTGAACCTATGGCTGTTGTAGAGGCAAATAATGATATTAAACAGCTAAGGATTAAGGAACAGGCAGAGATAGAAAGGATACTTCAGGAACTAACCTGTGATGTAAATGGTATACTAACAAGTCTGAAAACAAATGTCTCTATACTGGCAAGGCTGGATTTTATATTTGCAAAAGCCAGGCTAAGTTTAAAATATGATTGTGTTTGCCCTGTAATAAATAACAACCAGCATATTAGAATAAAAAAAGGAAGGCACCCGCTTCTGGACAGGGATACTGTAGTTCCTATAGACTTCTGGATTGGTGAAGGTTTTAACACAATGGTTATTACCGGGCCTAACACAGGCGGAAAAACAGTTACTCTTAAGACAGTTGGGCTTTTTACGCTTATGACACAGGCCGGACTGCATATTCCTGCTAATGATGGCACAGAAATGGGAATATATAATTCAGTGTTCGCAGATATAGGTGATGAACAAAGCATAGAACAGAGTTTAAGCACTTTTTCTTCACACATGGTCAATATTGTAAACATATTAAAAAAAGCAGATGAAAGGTCGCTGGTACTTTTCGATGAACTGGGAGCAGGTACAGACCCTACAGAGGGGGCTGCTTTGGCAATGTCTATACTTGAGTGCCTGCGTGAAAGAGGTACAAGCACTGTTGCTACAACGCATTACAGCGAACTGAAGATTTATGCGGTATCCACAGAGGGAGTGGAGAATGCTTCCTGTGAATTTGATGTAAAAACCCTTAAACCAACTTATAGGCTTTTGATAGGCACACCAGGGAAAAGTAATGCTTTTGCAATTTCCCATAGGCTTGGCCTGGATGAAGAAATTTTGGAAAGAGCAAGGACTTTCCTTAGCAAAGAAGATATACAGTTTGAAGATGTGCTTGTAACCATAGAGAAGAACCGCAGTGAAGCAGAGCAGGAAAAAATAAGGGCTGAAAGCTATCGAATAGAAATTGAAAGGCTAAAAAAGGAATTGGAAGGTGAGAAACAAAAATTTGACCGGCAAAAGGAAAGGATAATAAAGGAAGCAAAACAGGAAGCCAGGAAGATACTCCTTGAGACAAAGAGGGAAGCTGACACTATTTTAAGTGAAATAAAGCGTCTGGAGGAGGAGCAAATAAGTGCTGAAAAGAATCGTACCGCAGAAGAAATGAAGATGCGGTTGAGAAATAAGATAAATGAGCTTGAGGAATCCATGGTGGAACCACTCATGCCCAAAAAAGGATATATTAAGCCTCCCGAAGGCCTTAAACCTGGAGACAGTGTATTAATAGTGAATCTCAATCAGAAAGGTACTGTTATTACACCGCCTGGTAAAGACGGGGAAGCTGTAATACAGGCTGGAATTATGAAAATTAATGTACATGTAACAAACCTGAAATTAATAGATGAACAGAAGAAGGAAATTGACAGGGTTTCTACAGGGAGGACTGCAATGTCAAAAACCCGGAAAGTCTCTACAGAGATAGACCTGAGAGGAACAACCATCGAAGAGGCTCTGGATTATGTAGACAAATTCCTTGATGATGCAAGTATTTCCGGACTTAATGAAGCAATAATAATTCATGGTAAAGGTACAGGGGCTTTAAGAAGCGGAATACATCGGTTTCTAAAAAGCCATGCTCATGTAAAATCATACAGACTTGGGAAATATGGAGAGGGCGAAACAGGGGTTACTATTGTTGAGATAAAATAAAGCATGTGCAAAAGTGCATAAAAACGCACACAATTTACCTATAAAATTGAATATAAAGTAATTATATGAAGGATAACATAATATTTTCTTGTATAAACAAAAAAAAACATCTATAATGTTATTGTAAATATTCAAGTTGCCAGTTATACATGAATTATTCGTACATGGGGGCTAAGTTATACAGTGAATAATGAGAGGGCTTACTATCCATTAACATACCCACAGAAGGGGATATGGTACACTGAAAAAATGTATCCTGGGACAAGCATATGTAATATTGCAGGCACAGTAAAAATTTTTGGAAAAGTAGATTGTGTACTGCTCGAAAAAGCTATAAACATTCTCATTGAAAGAAATGATTCTTTAAGGATTAGAATTACTATTCATGATGACGAACCTGCACAATACATTTCACCATACGAATATAAACATATTGATTTTTTCGATTTCAGTAATGATGGCCTGAACAGCATGTATAAATGGGAAGAGAAAGAAACACCCAAACCGTTTCAAATAATTGAATCCGATTTGTTTTATTTTGCCATATTGAAAATCAATAACACAGATTATAGGTTTTATATAAAGACACATCATCTGGTATCAGACGCATGGACAATGAATTCCATAGTCAATCAGGTTATGGATAATTACACAAAACTGGTTGAAGGCAAAAGCATCAGCAGTGAAAAGAAACCATCATATATAGAATATATAAACAGGGAAAATGATTATAAGAGTTCTAAAAAATTTATAAAGGATAAAATTTTCTGGGACAAAGTCTTCGAAGACATGCCGGAAATAAGCACATTGAAAACGCAGGATGAAAATCTGAAGTCAACTGCTGCAGAAAGAAAGCCATTTATTATTCCGGGAAATCTGGCAGCAAGAATTAATGATTTTTGTTTAAGCAATAAAATTTCTATATTTACTTTTTTTCTTTCTTTTCTTGCAGTATATATTCACAGGATTACTTTCAAAGATGATATTGTAATAGGCACTCCTGTGTTGAACAGATCGAATTACAGGGAAAAGGATATGCTGGGAATGTTTATTAGCACTATTCCCATAAGGATACAAATTGACAGCACAATGGATATTACTTCGTTTATTAAAAAATTATCAAAGGAATGGTTTGTTTTTTTAAAACACCATGAATATCCTTATGAACTTCTGATAAAAGATATTAGGAGCAAGCATAAAGGTGTAAAAAACCTGTATGATGTTATTCTTTCTTATCAGAATGCAAAACTTATAAAAGAGGGCTGTATTCATAGCTTTGAAGGAAGATGGCATTTTAGCGGATATCAGAAGGATTCACTGTATATTCATATAAATGACAGGGAAGCAGACGGAAACCTAATAATGGACTACGATTTTGTTACCCAATATTTTACTTCTGAAGATATAGAGAACATTCATAAACGGCTACTTGTTATTCTGCAGGATGCAATGGAAAACCCGCAGAAGAAGATATATGAATTGGAAATAATGGATGCTGAGGAAAAGAAGAATGTTTTATACAAGTTTAACAACAGCGAAGCTGATTATCCAAAGGGTAAGACTATAAACCGGTTATTTGAAGAACAGGTGGAAAGAACCCCTGACTCTATTGCTGTTATATTTGAGGATAAAAGGCTTACATACAGGGAATTGAATAGTAAAGCCAATAAGCTGGCAAGAGAACTGAGAAGGATGGGAGTTGGACCTGAAAGCATAGTTGCAGTTATGCTGAGACGATCCCTGGAAATGGTTATTGGTATTATAGGTGTTTTAAAAGCTGGTGGAGCATATTTGCCGTTAGATCCTGATTATCCTGAAGAAAGGCTATCCTTTATGATGGATGATAGCAATGTGGAGGTGTTATTGACTCATTCTGATATAAAAAAAGACTTTGCATTTAAAGGCAAAAGAATTCTTATTAACCAACAGGATACATCTATGATTAGTGACTCAAATTTGCCAGATGTTAATGATGCCAACCATCTTATATATGTAATCTACACATCAGGTTCTACAGGGAAGCCGAAGGGGGTTATGCTGGAGCATAGATCAGTAGCTAATTTTATTAAAGGCGTAAAGGATAAAATAGATTTTTCCCCGGGGAAAACTATCTTGTCAGCAACAACAATATGCTTTGACATATTTGTCCTTGAAACTTTACTGCCGTTAACCAGCGGACTGAAAGTTGTTATTGCTAATGAAAATGAGCAGAAAATACCAAGGATGTTGAGTAAAGCGATTTTGAGAAACAATGTAACAATGTTTCAAACTACACCTTCACTAATGCAGCTATTGTTAAATGATGCAGACGGCTCTTCATGCCTTAAAAACCTCTCAGAACTCATGATAGGAGGAGAAGCATTCCCACAAAAGATGTTGGAAAGACTGAAGGAAATTACAGAAGCAAAGATATATAATATGTATGGCCCTACTGAAACAACTGTATGGTCAACAATTAAAGATTTAACCAAGTCATGTAAAATTAGTATTGGGACGCCTATAGCTAATACACAGATTTATATTTTGGACAAATGTTTAAATCCTGTTCCAATAGGTATTATTGGGGATATGTATATTGGTGGCGATGGTCTTGCACGAGGGTATCTGAACAGGCTCGAACTTACCAGGGACAGATTTATAGAAAACCCTTTCATTTCAGGTAAAAAGGTGTATAAAACCGGTGATGTTGCCAGATGGCTCCCTGAAGGAGAAATAGAGTGTCTAGGGAGAAGTGATAATCAAGTAAAAATACGGGGATTAAGGATTGAATTAGAAGAAATTGAAAACCATATTCTAAAGCATCCTTCAGTGAAGGAAGCCGTTGTAATAGACAGGGAAGACAGTAAAGGGACAAAATACCTGTGTGCATATGTGGTGCTCAACAGCGAAGTTGAGCTGTCTGAGATAAGAAACTATTTAACCGGTAAACTTCCAATATATATGGTACCCTCTTACTTTATCGTAATTGATAAAATACCTTTAACTCAGAATGGTAAGGTTAACAGAAAGGTACTTCCAGAACCCAGTGTTGATTGTTACAGAATTGATGATTATGTTCCGCCATCAAATCCTATTGAGGTTAAACTCTGTGATATGTGGTCTGAAATTCTTAATATTGATAGAATTGGCATAAATGATAATATTTTAGAATTGGGGGGCGATTCACTCACTATAATCTCTATAGCCTCTTTGATTTATAAGGAGTTTAGTATAGAGATTTCAATAGAGGATATTTACAGAAGGCCTACAATAAATGCATTAGGAAGTTTTATTGAAAAAGCAAAGAGGAATGAGTTTTTACCAATTACTGTTATAGAGAGGAAAAAGTATTACCAATTATCATCTGCACAAAAAAGACTATATATACTTTCACAGCTCGAGAATAACAATACTGTAAACAATATCCCATGGGTCATGGCAGTGGATGGAAGTATTGATGTCAATAAACTGGAAAGTGTGCTTAAGCGGTTGATAGCTAGGCATGAATCATTAAGAACGGGGTTTACAATATTTAATGGGACTCCTGTACAGGAAGTTTTTGATATAACAGACTTCAAAGTTGAATATTATAGAGCAAAAGAAGAGGAAATAGAGGGTATTGTTGAAAAATTCATAAGACCATTTGATTTGGGCACACCTCCTCTGCTAAGAGCTGGCCTTATTGAAATATCAAAAAAGAGATATATACTTATGCTTGACATGCATCACATAATCTCTGATGGTGCTTCGCTTAATATTCTGTTAAAGGAATTAGTGGATATTTATAATGGAAAGGAACTGCCTGATCTCAAAGTGCAGTACAAGGATTATTCAGAATGGCAGAGACAACTTATTAAAACTGAAACAGTTAGAAAACAGAAAGACTATTGGCTAAAAGTGTTTTCTGATGAAATACCGGTTTTAAACCTGCCTTACGACTATCAAAGGCCTCCTATACAGGACTTTGTTGGAGATAGGGTGAGCTTCAGGGCAAATAAGGAGCTTACAGCTAAACTAAAGAAGTTATCGTTGAGTACAGGTACCACATTGTATATGTTGCTTCTGGCAGCATATAATATTCTATTGGCTAAGTATTCCGGACAGGAAGATATAATAATTGGTTCGCCTGTTGCTGGCAGAAACTATTTTGATTTGGAGGGTATGGTTGGGGTATTCATAAATACAGTTGCAATGAGAAATAAGCCTGTTGGCCGGAAGACATTTACTGAGTTTTTAAGTGAAGTTAAGGAAAACTCGATAAAGGCTTTTTCAAATCAGGATTACCCATTTGAAGAATTAGTGGGCAGATTAAAGCTTATTAGAGATTTAAGCCGAAATCCACTTTTTGATACAATGTTTATTTTGCAAAGTAGTGGTTTAACAGAGTTAGAAACTTACGATTTTAAACTAAAAGCTTATGAATTTAAACATAATGTATCCCAATTCGATTTGTTGTTGGGTGCAGTCGAGGAAAAAGATGAAATCCTATTTGTATTTGATTATTGTACCAAACTTTTTAATAGGGATACTGTTGAGAGATTTGCAAACCACTTCCTCAATATATTAATTAGGGTAACTGAAAACCCTGATTTGAAGCTTTTGAATATCGACCTTCTTTCTGAAGAAGAAAGATGCCGGTTATTATTTGAGTTTAACAGAACAAAGACAGGCTTTCCATGTGATAAAACAGTTCACAAGCTATTTGAAGAGCAGGTTGAAAGAACACCGGAAAAAACTGCAATTGTTTTTGAGGATAAAGAATTAACTTATAGGGAGTTAAATGAGAAATCCAACCAACTAGCAAGATTATTAAGGGAAAAGGGTGTTAAGTCAAACAGTATCGTTGGAATAATGATAAACAGGTCACTTGAAATGATAATAGGTATTATGGGGATTATTAAGTCAGGAGGCTCTTACCTGCCTATTGATCCTGATTTTCCTGAAAACAGGATCAAATATGTATTAAATGACAGCAATGTAGATATTGTCATTACTAATAGCTCCCTTAAACCAAAAGTTTACACAGATAGTAACGTTATTCTAATCGATGAAATTAAGAATTCTGATTTTAGTACAAAAAACCTTGAGAATATAAATAAGCCGGAAGATTTGATTTATGTAATATACACTTCAGGCTCAACCGGAAACCCTAAAGGGGTAATGCTTACTCACAGGTCCGTAATAAACTTTATTAAAGGAGTTACAGACAAAATTGGTTTTTCATCTAATAAGACAATAATATCTCTGACTACTATTTCTTTTGATATATTTGTGCTTGAAACACTGCTTCCATTAGTAAAAGGTTTAAAGTGTGTGATAGCAAATGAGGATCAGCAGAAACAACCAAAGCTTTTAAGCGAAGCTATTATTAGGAATAAAGTTGATATGCTTCAGATAACTCCTTCCAGGCTTCAGTTACTTATTGAGTATGAAGATTTTTTTAATTGTTTAAAGCTTTTATCTGAGATTATGGTTGGAGGCGAAGCTTTTCCCCAGCAGCTTCTTGATAAACTAAAAAAATTAACAAAAGCCCGTGTATATAATATGTATGGACCAACAGAAACTACAGTATGGTCAACAATTAAAGACTTAACAGTTTGCGAAAAAGTAAATATCGGAAGTGGGATAGCAAATACTCAGCTATATATATTAAATGCAGACTTGAACCCTGTACCTATAGGCGTTCCAGGAGATTTATACATTGGTGGAGAAGGCCTTGCAACAGGGTATTTAAATAACCCTGAGCTAACAGATGAAAGATTTATTCCCAATCCTTTTATTGAGAATGAAAGAATTTATAAAACAGGGGATATTGCAAGGTGGCTTAATAATGGAGATATTGAATGTTTAGGTAGAATTGATCATCAGGTAAAAATTATGGGACATAGGATAGAGCTGGAAGAGATTGAAAACAAACTCCTTGAAATTGAATGTGTAAAAGAGGCAGTAGTAACTGTGAGAAGAAGCAAAAAGAGCACTCCGTACTTATGTGCATATATTGTGTTAAGCCCTAATAGAGAAATATCCGCAAAAGAGCTGAGGGATTATTTATTAAAAAACCTTCCTGTATATATGGTGCCAACTAGTTATTCTTTCATTAATAATATTCCTCAAACGCCTAATGGTAAGATTGACAGAAAGTTCTTATCCGAATTTGAAGTAGAAATGATAAATGAAACTTGTATTTTAAAACCAGCAAATGAAGTTGAAGATAAACTTTTAAAAATATGTTCAGAGGTATTAAACATTGGAGAGATAGGTGTAAATAGCAACTTATTTGAGCTTGGTGCGGACTCATTATCAATCATTATGATACAGATAAAAACATTTCAATACAATTGGGGTTTGACAACGCAGGATTTTTACAGATACCAGACTATAAGGGAGCTTTCAGAAATGATTATTGAGAAGATGGAAGAAAGTAATGATTCCAGAATAGATGCTGTTGATAATGCTACAGATGATTTTCAAAAGACGGTGGATGATACAAGCGTTGTTAACAATAAAGAGAGCCCCATTGGTAGTGTACTTCTGACAGGGGCAACAGGTTTTCTTGGCATCCATATTTTGTGCGACCTTTTATCTTATACGGACTTAAATATTTACTGCCTTATGCGCGATGAGTATAAAGAGGTATCAGAAGAACGCCTTAAAGGTATGCTTAATTATTATTTTAATGGGAAATACAAAGAATTAATAAATGAAAGGGTATTTATTGTTAACGGTGATATTACACAGGAAAGGTTTGGCTTGCAAAACAATAAATATGAAGCGCTCGGACAAACTGTAGACATAGTAATTCACGCAGCAGCAAAAGTTGACCATTTTGGCGTGTACTCGGATTATGAAAGAGTGAACGTTCTAGGAACCGGCAATGTCATAGATTTTTCTCTTAAATATAATAAGCTGTTGTATCATATATCAACTATGAGCGTTTCGGGTACTTATATTGTAGATAAAGAAAAGGTTAAGACAATTTTTACAGAAAAGGATTTTTATATTGGACAGAATTACAAAGATAATGTGTATGTGAGGAGTAAATTTGAAGCTGAAAGACTAATTTTTAATGCAGTAAAGTCCGGATTGAAAGCTGTAATTTTAAGGGTTGGGAATTTGACTGGAAGGTATTCAGATGGCCTTTTTCAGATTAATATGGATAAAAATGCTTTTTATAATAGGATTAGGTCAATAATAGAATTGAGAGCTTTGCCAAATGAAATTCTGGAACATTCCGTAGAGTTTACACCTGTGGACTGCTGCAGCAGTGCAATCGTGAAAACAATTATGTGCAATAGACCAGTCCCACGTGTACTACATTTATTTAACAATAATTGTATCAGCTTGACAGATTTTATTAATATACTTACTTCTTTGGGAATCTGTATTGAAACAATGGATAGCCGCTCTTATGCTGACTACGTAGAAGGAATTTCCAAGGATAAAAGCAAGCAAAAGGCTTTAATGGGTATAATTCAGGATTTTAACGGAGGAAGAGAGCTTGAATATAGTTCTTCTATAGTGACAGACTCACATATCACAAGAGAGTTTTTGAGGAAACTCGGTTTTCATTGGCCCCATATAGGTACTAAATATATTCATGATATAGTTGATAGTATAACAAAAAAATATTTGATTATGAATAATTAGTGGATGGAAAGGGGGCATAAAATGTATGGATAGTTTTGACATAGTGTTTATTCTACTTCATCTATCCACTTTATTAGTATTTTTCTTATTTATACAAATCTTAAGAAAGGCGAATAAATCACAAATTCATTATGCATTCTTAAGCTTTATGGGCTTGTTGCTTATTTGGTGTATTGGAGTGATAGTTGAAACTTATTTAAGAGATACAAACATTCATTTGGTTTTTTTCTTTGATAAAATAGCATATATTGGTATTTGCTTTATTCCCATACCTATGTTATTTGTAGGATTAATATTTGCCCATACGAGAATTAACTTTACATGGAAATACTTGCTATTACTGGTTGTGCCTGTTATATCTACAATTGTACTTTGGACTAATGACTTTCATCATTTGTTTTATAAGGAATTCTCCATGATAAGCAGTCAGATTGTTTATGGTGAGTATTTTATTGTCCATACTTTATACTCATATACTTGTATTATAGTGGGGTTATATCATCTTATTTATTTTTCTATAAAAAACTCCGGCTTCTTTTCAAAGCAAGCAATTTTGATTATTTTAGCAACTCTGGTTCCTCTTATTATAAATATATTGTTTACACTAAATGTGTTACAGCTGTCTTTACATGCTACACCGGTAGCATTTTCTTTTATGATTATTTGTTATTTGTTTGCAATTTTAAAATATCAATTTCTTAGTGTTGCGCCTGTTGCTCTCCAGAAAGTTGTTGACTTGATTTCAGACAGCTTTATTGTTTTAAATGAAGAGCTTAAAATAATTGATTATAATAAAACATGCATTGACACTTTCGGTGAAGGATTCAGAATTAAAAGGAATGAGAATATTCTGGATGTGATGAAATCAAGTCCTGTTAATAATATCGCTGTGAGCGATGTTAAACGTGTCATTTTTCTGGCGAAAAAAAGGAAGAAATCCATCAAATTTGATAAGCAAATCAAATCCATTAGTTGTGATAAATACTTTACAATTGAAATAACTCCGATTATATCCGATAATAACTATATAGGAACAATAATACTGTTAAAGGATATTACACAGGTAAGAGAGAATATTGAAACCATAAAAAAGAACCAGGCAATACTTGTTGAGCAAGAGAGGCTTGCTTCGCTGGGACAGTTGATAGGAGGTATTGCTCATAACCTGAAAACGCCTATAATGTCTCTTTCAGGAGCTATTGAGGGTCTTTGGGATTTGGTAAGAGAATATGATGAATCAATAGATGATGATAATGTTACCAGGCAGGACCATCATGAGATTGCTTCAGAAATGGGAAAATGGCTGGAAAAAATGAAACCATACTGTTCATACATGTCTGATGTAATAACCACTGTAAAAGGACAGGCTGTACAGTTTAATACCGTGTCCGACATAAGTTTTACTTTGGATGAACTGGTCAAGAGAATAAATATTTTAATGAAGCATGAGTTAATTAAGTACAACTGTATCATGAATACTAATTTCCAAGTAGACCTTGGTACAGAAATAAAAGGAGAGATAAACAATTTAGTTCAAATATTTGATAATATAATTATTAATGCCATTCATTCATATGAAGGCAAAAATGGAATAATAGACTTTAATATTGCAAGAAGCGGTGACAACATAGAATTCAGTATAGCTGACTATGGAAAAGGAATACCGGAAGATATTAGATCCAAATTATTCAAAGAAATGGTTACAACCAAAGGTAAAAACGGTACGGGATTAGGCCTCTATATGTCCTACTCGACTATCAAAGGACGTTTTGGTGGCAATATATGGTTTACGACAAAGGAGGGTAAGGGTACTACATTCTATATATCTGTACCGTGTATGACAACTAATACAAATGAGGAGGCAATGTAGTGAGAAGAAAGAATTTAGGCATTTCATCCCAGTACAAAATTATAGTAGTAGATGATGAAGCAGGTATTTTAGATTCACTGTCGGTTATATTAAGACGGAGCGGATATGATTTTACAGGTATTACAGATCCGCTGGAAGCAATTGAAAGGATAAGGCAGGAGCACTTTGACCTGCTTATACTTGATTTTTTAATGCAACCTTTGCACGGAGATAAGGTAGTGGAAAAGATAAGGGAGTTTAATAAGGAATTATACATTTTACTTCTTACAGGACATAAGGATTTAGCTCCACCTCTTGAAACAATAAAAGCCTTGGAAATTCAGGGTTACTGTGAAAAGAGCGACAGGTTTGACCAGCTTCTTTTGCTGGTTGAATCCGGAATTAAATCCATATCCCAAATGAGGACTATAAAACAATTCAGAGATGGATTGAACAGGATTTTACTGGCAGTTCCAAAGATATACCAGCTTCAGCCTATAGGGAATATTCTTGAGGAAATCCTTATTGAGATAATGCCTTTGGTCAATAGTAGAAATGCCTTTATATTGGTGGATGATACTACTGTTATAGACAGTGGTAATAAGAGTATATTTAGAGGAATAGGCAAATATAAAACTGAAATAGAAGACTTTATGGAAATGCTGGAGCCTGAATTAATGGAAAGTATTGGCTATGCAAGAACCAGTAAAAGAGTTGTGAAGCTGAAAAACGGGGTTATTCTCCCTCTGATTAACGAATTTTCTAATACAATCGGTGTAATGTATGTAGAAGGAAGGAATATGAATGATGGAATAAAATTTTTGGAGATATACTCAAGCCAGGCTGCTTCTTCTTTAAACAACGCTTTTTTACATTCGCTGGTCAACATGAAAAACGAGGAGCTTAATAAGACTTATGACCAGCTGAAGGTAAGGTATATGGATACCATAGAAGCTTTGCGCCTCATGGTTGACGCAAAGGATTTGTACACTAGGGGGCATTCAGACAGGGTGGCGTATTATGCTGTAGAAATCGGAAAGTCTTTCGGCCTTTCTAAAGGGGAACTTGAACTATTAAGGATAAGTGGTATATTTCATGATATTGGGAAAATAGGCACATCAGATTATATTTTACTAAAAGCCGGTAAATTAAGCAGTTTGGAATATAATGAGATTAAAAAACACCCATTGAAAGGGGCGCATATACTCTCAGCGGTTTCTATGTTCCGGGATGTTGTACCGCTTGTTAAGCATCATCATGAAAGGATTGACGGAAAAGGGTACCCTGACGGGTTAAAGGGTGGGGAAATACCTTTTTTGGCACGAATAATAGCTGTAGCTGATGCTTTTGATGCAATGATATCAGACAGGCAGTACAGGAAGAAGTTAAGCCTGAGTGAAGCCAAGATGCAGTTGATAAAGGGAGCAGGTACACAATTTGACAGGGACATCGTAAATAAGTTTATTAGTTTGCTTGATGATTACGGCCACATGGTAAGTGAGGCTGCAGCAACGTATAAATATTAATATTTCTATTGAAATAATATAGTCTTCAGGTGCATATTCTCTGTATGGCCCATATTATTCTATATTGATGTTCCGAGTCTAAGAAGCTGTAAATTCAACCTTTGTGTCAAATCAGACTGATTAAAGGGCGCATGTAATAAATGTGAAGAAAATGATGGAAGGAACATATGTAAGAACTTTAGAGGCTGTTGTGAAGCAGATATACAGTCAAATCACTGTTTGAGCAAAATAATTATCATTGTCTACTTTTTTGTTGACATGCCATTCGCAATGCCTTAAAATTTATTTGTTCATAAATAGTTAGAATATTGCTTTTATATTGGAAGGTACTAGATAACATGGAAAAAAGAGATGACATAAGGAATATTGCAATAATTGCTCATGTAGACCACGGAAAAACAACCCTGGTAGACGGAATGCTTAAACAGAGCGGTATATTCAGAAAGAATGAGCAGGTACAGGATAGAGTAATGGACTCAAGTGATCTGGAAAGGGAAAGAGGAATAACTATCCTGTCAAAGAATACATCGGTGAATTATAAAGGGATAAAGATTAATATTGTTGATACACCAGGACATGCGGATTTTGGAGGGGAAGTGGAGCGGGTACTTAAAATGGTTGACGGAGTACTGCTCCTTGTAGATGCCTTTGAGGGTTCCATGCCACAGACAAGATTTGTTTTAAAGAAAGCATTGGAGCTTAACTTAAAGCCAATAGTGGTAATTAATAAGATAGACAGGCCTGGGGCAAGGCCGTATGAAGTTGTTGACGAGGTTCTGGAATTGTTTATTGAACTGGGAGCCGATGACGAACAATTGGAATTTCCAGTTGTTTTTGCTTCAGCAAAGGACAGTTACGCTATAAAGGAACTCACCGACGAAAAAAAGGATCTTGAGCCTTTATTTAAAACAATTGTAGAAAGAGTGCCGGCACCGGAAGGTGATTTGGGCAAACCCCTCCAGTTGTTGGTTTCAAGTGTTGATTATGATGATTATGTGGGAAGGATTGCAGTAGGAAGAATAGAGAGAGGCCAGATAAGGTTGGGCCAGTCTGCTGTAATATGTAAAAAGGATGGCTCTGTGGAGAACATTAAAATAACCAGGCTTTATACTTTTGAAGGCTTGAAAAGAGTTGATGCAGAAGAGGCTAAGTATGGAGATATTGTCTGCGTATCGGGGGTAGGTAATATAGAAATAGGGGAAACTGTTTGTGATGCAGATTCACCGGAGCCATTGCCATTTGTTAATATTGATGAGCCAACGATTTCGATGACATTCAGTGTGAATGACAGCCCTTTCGCAGGGCAGGAGGGAACGTATGTTACTTCCAGGCACTTGCGGGAGAGGCTGTTTAGAGAATTAAAAACCAATGTGAGTATGAGGATAGAGGAAACGGACAGCCCCGATTCCTTCAAAGTTTCAGGAAGGGGAGAACTGCATCTCTCCATACTTATAGAAACAATGAGAAGACAGGGCTATGAATTTCAGGTATCAAAACCCACTGTTATAATGAAGGAAGTGGATGGTGTATTACTTGAACCTATAGAACTGCTTATAATTGATGTGCCTGAAGAGTATATGGGTATTGTTATGGAGAAACTGGGTACCAGAAAAGCGGAATTGGTCAATATGGGTTCTGCGAGCCAGGGATATATGAGGCTGGAGTTTAAAATACCTGCCAGGGGCCTCATAGGATACCGTTCGGAGTTTTTGACTGATACAAGAGGAAATGGTATAATGAATCATATATTTTCCGGTTTTGAAACTTACAAAGGCGATATATCCGGAAGACAAAGAGGCTCCATTGTTGCTTGGGAAGACGGGGAGGCTGTAACCTATGGTTTGTATAACGCTCAGGAAAGAGGTAACCTGTTTATCGGGCCAGGTACCAGGGTTTATGAAGGAATGGTGGTTGGAGAGAGCTCAAGAAATGAGGAAATAGTAGTAAATGTATGTAAAAAGAAGCATGTTACAAATATCAGAGCGGCAGGGTCAGATGATGCATTAAGATTGACACCACCAAAGCTATTAAGTCTTGAACAGTCGCTGGAGTTTATATCAGAAGATGAACTTGTAGAGGTAACTCCCCAAAGCATCAGGTTAAGAAAAAGAATACTGGATTCTGAACAAAGAGCAAAGGGAAGGCGAAGGGCTTAATAAAACATGAGCGGAGTGGTACATGAGTGGGTAATAGGCGTAGAGGAAAGTTTGCAGGTAGACTTTTTATCAAGTTGTTTGTTTTTTTATTGATTGTTGGTGTAGGCCTTTATTTTGGACGTGCTTCATATAATTATGTAATAAACGGACAAAATGCTGGCAGTAGTGAAGAAATAAAAAAGGACATTGACCCGGATAATGCAATAGAAGTTGATATACCAAGCGGGTCAAGCACTGACGATATTTGTACTATTCTTGTGGAGAAAGGTATAATAAAAGGGCCTCTATTTTTTAAAATACTTTCCAAAATAAACGGGTATGATGGAACATACATGTCCGGAACCCACCTTGTGAAAAAAGGATATAATTATAATACATTGACAGGTTTAGAGCAGTTGATGGGTATATTATCAAGCACTCCCGTAAGCAAATCGATAAGAGTTACTATACCGGAGGGATTCACTTATGATCAGATAGTAGATCTGCTCCATAGTAAGGGAGTAATAAACAAAGAGAAATTCAACGAAGCAGCCAATAATGCAAGCTTTGAATATGAATTTTTGAATGGTATACCGGAAGGCAGGAAGCCACGGTTGGAAGGGTATTTATTTCCCGATACCTATGATTTTGATGCAATGGCGGGGGAGAAAGCTGCAATAGAGGTGATGTTGCGAAACTTTAATAATAAGTTTAAACCTGAGTATTATGAAAGAGCCGAAGAACTTAACATGTCGGTAGACGATATTGTCATACTAGCCTCAATAATTGAGAGAGAGGCAAGAATACCAGAGGATCGTGACATCATATCGGGGGTGTTTTACAACAGATTAAACAGCAGTGACATGACTCTTAGAAAACTCCAGTCATGCGCAACCATCCAATATATTTTTCTGAAAAAAGAGGGCAAGGTAAAGGATGTATTGTTGGAGGAGGATACGAAGGTGGAAGACCCGTACAACACATACATTATTGAAGGGCTTCCGCCAGGACCTATAAGCAATCCGGGCGAAGCTTCTCTGATTGCTGCTTTATACCCTGAAAAGACTGATTATTTATATTTTGTTGCCAAGGGTGATGGAGGACATGTTTTTTCTGATAATTACAGGGATCATGTAAATGCTGTTAATAAATACGGCTTAAACTAGTATAAGTATTGAAATACATTATTATGCAGTACCGGTTGATTCAGGTTGATGATATAACCAGGCTTGGGGTTTGTAAGTTTGCTATAGGTATTTTTGGGGGAAGTATGCTGTCCCCCTGTTTTAATTTACCGGGATTAAATATTATTCGAAGAAGGTAAGGGTATTATGATATGCTATGATTATATAAATGAGTACATAAGGAAAACTATTAAGGGCAGCAAGGGAATATTGAAAGAACTTGAGGAATATGCTAAGGAACATCATGTCCCAATAATACAGCCTGAGGTTGCGAGGCTGATAACTGTATTGGGCAGTATTATTAGACCAAAGACTATTTTAGAGGTAGGTACGGCAATAGGTTATTCATCCATCCTCCTTTCTTCTGTCCTGGCACCTGGCGGGATGATTGATACAATTGACCGGTATGAGTTGATGCTGGACAGAGCAAAGGAAAACATTAAAAAGGCTGAACTGGAGAATGTAGTTAACATAATACAGGGCGATGCAATTGATGTTCTTAGAAGCCTGGATAAAAAGTACGATATGGTTTTTTTGGATGCGGCTAAAGGCCAATACATGGAATTCCTTCCGGAATGCCTCAGAATGCTTGAAAAAGGAGGAGTGTTGATTTCGGATAATGTGCTGTACAAAGGTATGATAGCAAACGATGATTTAGTGGTTAGAAGGAAGAAAACTATAGTGAAAAGGATGAGAAGTTACCTTGACAGTATTTGTAATAACCCGGAATTGGAAACAAGCATAGTACCTATTGGAGACGGTTTGGCCATTAGCTATAAAAAAGTATGAGAAGAGGGATATTTTAAATATGGTAAAAAAAGTTGAACTGCTTGCACCAGCAGGAAACCTGGAGAAATTGAAGATGGCAGTGGTTTATGGAGCAGATGCTGTATACATAGGTGGAGAAGAATATGGATTAAGGGCCGGAGCAGATAATTTCAATATGGATGAAATGAAGGAAGGAATTGATTTTGCGCATTCTATGGGTAAAAGGGTTTATTTGACAATGAATATTATTCCTCATAATAATGACATTGAAAACATGGCCTCTTACATACGGGAAGTGAAAGATATTGGAATAGATGCGGTAATTTTTTCTGATCCAGGTGTATACTCAATAGTGAAGGAATGTGCAGATGGTTTGGAAATGCATTTAAGCACACAGGCAAACAATACTAACTGGAAAAGCGCCGAATTTTGGTTTAAACATGGTGTAAAAAGAGTAATTCTGGCAAGGGAACTATCACTTCAAGAGATAAAAGAGATAAGGGGAAAAGTGCCCGAAGGGCTTGAATTGGAGATTTTTGTACACGGAGCCATGTGCATATCTTACTCAGGGAGGTGCCTCCTGAGCAATTACCTGGCAGGCAGGGATTCTAACAGGGGTTTATGTGCACATCCCTGCAGGTGGAGATACCATCTTGTGGAAGAAAAGAGGCCCGGCGAATATATGCCTGTATTGGAGAATGATAGAGGGACTTATATATTCAATTCAAAAGACCTGTGTATGATAGAGCATATACCCGATATAATCAATTCGGGCATATCCAGCTTGAAAATTGAAGGCAGAATGAAAAGCACATACTATGTTTCAACAGTAGTTAAGGCTTACAGAGAGGCTATAGATACATACTATTGCAATCCTGACAGTTACAAACTAAACCCTGAATGGCTTGAGGAAGTGTCAAAAGCAAGCCATAGGGAATTTACCACAGGCTTCTACTTTGGCAAGCCGGATCAAGGACAAATATATCATACCAGCTCATATATCAGAGATTATGAGTTCGTTGGCGTTGTAAAGGACTATGACAGCACTACCGGTATTGCTACTGTTGAGCAGCGAAACAGGATGTTTGAGGGTGAAGAAGTAGAAGTAGTAAGGCCAAAAGGCAAATACTTTACCCAGACAATAAAGGGTATGAAAGATTCCGAAGGGAAAAGCATCAGTGTTGCCCCACACCCCCAAATGACAGTCTTTATGCCGATGGATGAGGAAGTTGAAGAATATACGATAATAAGACGGAAGGGTAAAGATAGTGAATAGACAGCCCCTTTTATTGGAATAATTAAGAGTAAAAGCTTTTAGGGGTTATCTATGTATAAAGACAGGAATAAAACAATTTTTCTGGTGTTTTTTATTTTATTCGGTGCTTTAATTTTGAGGCTTTTTTATTTCCAGATTTGCAGGGGTAAGGAGCTTTCGAAAGCCGCTTCTGCACAACGTATTACTAATTATAATATTGAGAGACCCAGGGGAAATATACTTGACAGAAACAGCATACCATTTACCAACAGGACTGAAAAGTTTTCTATTGTGCTAAAGCCTCTGTATTTAAGGGATAAGGAAAAAGAATTAAAACAAATCAGCAGTATTCTTAATCTGGATTATTATAAAATTAAAAGGGATGTTGAATCAAAGAAAGAGCCTATAATCCTTGAAACCGAGCAACAGAAAAAAGATATGATAATGAGCTTAAATATTCAGGGGGTATCAGCCCTGAATTCGCTAAAAAGATACGATGAGAAATCAATAGCAACACACCTATTAGGCTATCTGAATAAATCAGACCAATCAGGTCAGGCAGCTATTGAAAAGTATTATGAAGATGTTCTGTCATTTGACAGGCAAGATTCTATTGGAGTTGTAATGGATGCCCGTAACCACCTTGTTCAGGGTTTAGGATACAGGCTCTTAAAGCATGAAGGTGAGAATAAAAGACTAAATGTCAAGCTGACTCTTGACTACCACATACAGAAGATTGTTGAGGAAGTAATGGAGAGGGAGCATATTACCGGTGCGGTAGTTGTTGAAGATGTATGTACGGGAGATATTGTTGCAATGGCAAGTAAACCTGATTATGACCAGACAAAGGTGGCTGACTATCTTCAGAGCCCCAAAAATGAACTCTTTAATAGGACTGTTGCATCTTATAATGTTGGCTCAATTTTTAAGATAATTGTCACTACACTTATATATGAATCAGGTAATTATTACGGGAGTGACTATTACTGCCCGGGATATATTGATGTAGGAAGCAATAGGTTCAAATGCCAGTCATATGAAAAAGGAGGGCATGGCTGGCTGAACTTGAAGGAAGCATTTGCAGTTTCATGTAATCCGTTTTTTATTGATGCGGGTATTGATATAGGATACAGCAGTCTCATAGAAAAAGCTAGAGTTTTCGGCCTTGGGGAATACACTGGTATTAAGGAGCAGGGAATAAGTGAGTCTTCAGGCAATCTGCCGCCTGAAAATGCGTATTATAGTAACGGAGATATTGCAAATATTTCTATAGGACAAGGAGAAATTATGGCAACTCCTTTACAGGTAGCGGATATTGTTGCAACAATAGCAAATGGAGGAATAAAAAACAGAATCAATATTGTAGACTCCATAGTAGACGATGATGGAAACAAGGTGCGTGATATAAGGCTTAAAGAATGGAAAAGGGTTATATCAAAAGATACGGCAGATAAAGTTAAACAGCTTATGGAAGGGGTCACTTTGTTTGGGACGGGAACACAGGCTTCCCTTGAGGAATACGGAGGAGCAGCAGGCAAAACAGGAAGTGCGGAGACTGGACGGGAAGATGTAGTACATGCATGGTTTGCAGGCTATTTTCCCAAACGCAATCCAAAGTATTCTGTATCAGTCTTTGTTGAGAACGGTAAAAGTGGAGGGGGAGTAGCAGCCCCTGTTTTTGCCGGAATTGCCCGGGAGATAATGAAAAGGGGTTTATAAAACAGTATGAACTTGTTATACATGACAATTTAAGGCATCATCACTTGATTTGTTTAGAATGTGGACAGTTACAGGAAATTGATGATAAACTTATAGAGGATCTGAAGATACAGCTTTTAAAAGATAAAGCGTTTCAAGTTGCTGATAAACCTATGAAAATTTATGGGTGCAGTAGTAGGTACAAAAAACAGCTGAAAGATTAACAAAGTACATTAGTAACATTGACTTATTTGTATTATTACTAGGAGGTAAAGGATGGAAATATTTCTTGATTGTCTGCCTTGCAATCTCAGGCAGGTTCTTGAAGCATCCAGGATGGTAACTGACCGGATGGATGTACAGGTAAAGATTATGAAAGAGGCTGCAAAGCTTATTTCAGATTATGAAAAATTCAGATGCTCACTTGAAATAGGAAGGGCAATGCACCAAATAGTAAAAAAGCATACAGGTATTCTTGACCCATACAAGAAGATTAAAGACAGGAGTATTGAAAGTGCCTTGCAGCTTTATCCTTCACTTAAACAGTTTTTACAAAAAAAAGAGAATAGGCTTTATTGGGCTCTTAAGATAGCAGCAACAGGGAATACAATTGACTCAGCAGTTTATAGAGATATAAGTATTGAGGAATGTATTGTAGAAGAACTCAACAAGGAGTTTTCCATTTGTAATATTGAGAAGCTGGAGAGTGAGCTTAAGTGTGCAAAGAAGCTGTTAGTAATTGGGGATAATGCTGGAGAGACTGTATTTGATAGGATAATGATTGAGGAGCTTTTACACCTTGATATTACTTATGCGGTAAGAAGCGAACCAATCATTAATGATGTAATTATTGATGATGCGTGTGCATCAGGGCTTGATCAGTGCTCAAGGCTTATTTCCACAGGCTGTAATGCACCGGGCGTGATTCTTGATGAGTGTAATGAAGAATTCTTAAACATATTCAATAATGCAGACATAGTTATCAGTAAGGGGCAAGGAAACTATGAATCTCTTTCAGAACAAAAAAGAGGAATCTTTTTTCTTTTAAAAGCCAAATGTCCTGTAATTTCAAAAATGTTTGGGGTTAGAGTTAATGACTATGTTTTTAAGAGGAATGGCTGATCAATATTTCCTGGAAGGAGTAATTTTAATAAATAGTTTTTGAGAATTCAAAATCTCTGTTGCATAATGGATTAATTATATGTATAATAAAATTGTAATTATTACAACTATGTAATATTTATAAGTTAATTATTTTCTTATTTTGAAGACAGGAAGTGATTTTGATAAGACCTTTATTCGAAGATTTAAAGAAAGAATTAAATACAAAGAGTATTCGTCTTTCATATCAGAGATTGAAGGTATTAGAATACCTTACTAAGCATCAATATCATCCAACTGTAGATATGATATTCACCGACCTGCAAAAGGATATACCGACACTTTCAAAAACAACGATTTACAATACATTGAGAATACTTGTAGAAGCAGGTTTAGTAAGAGTAATTACTATCAAAGACAATGAAACTAGATATGATATTACTGTTAAAAACCACGGACATTTTATGTGTGAATCCTGCGGAACCATCTATGATTTTAATGTTGATATTGATTTATTAAATCTAGCAGAAACTAAGCAGCTTCAAGATTAATGAAAAAAATGTATACTTCAATGGTATTTGTCCAAAATGCCTTCCTAATATTAATAGTAGCGCAAAAAAGAGAGAGCCGGATGAATGTGAAGAATAACTGATTAATGATAAGATTCACAAATGAAGTATAAATATAATAATCACAAGAAAAGGAGGAAAATGACATGGGAAGATATGCATGTTCCATTTGTGGTTACACTTATTACGAAGCAAAGGGAGTTCCCGAAGTTGGCATTTCCCCAGGAACATTATGGGATGATGTTCCTGAAGATTGGGTCTGCCCTCTCTGTGGTGCAACAAAAGCAGAATTTATAAAACAGGGTGAGGCTGCTGCACCTGCAGAGAAGAAGCCTACACCTGTAATTAAGGCATCCACGGACATGAGGGAGATGTCACCATTGGAGATTAGTGCACTTTGTACTAATCTGGCGCGTGGCTGTGAAAAACAGTATAAGCCGGAGGAAGCTGCTCTCTTTACTAAGCTTGCTGAATATTTTAAAACAGTATCAGAGCCAGCCAAGCAGCCAAGCTTTGACAAGCTGCTTGATCTTATTGAGAAAGACCTTGAGGAAGGTTTTCCAAATGCTAATATTGCTGCATCCGATGCTAAGGATCGAGGCGCGCTCCGTGCTTTGGTCTGGAGTGAGAAGGTTACACGCATTTTAAAGTCCCTCTTGACCCGATATCGGGAAAGAGGGAGAGGCCATGCTCCAAAACACCGGTGTTTACGTCTGTACCATTTGTGGTTTTATCTACATAGGAGACACCCTGCCGGATATTTGTCCTGTTTGCAAGGTACCAAATTGGAAATTTGAAAAGGTCGAGGGGAGGTAATGATAATGGCTAAGAAATATGCGGTAAGAAATATACGTTTGTGCACTAAGGACTGCTTGTGCCTCTATGTTTGCTCTACCGGGGCAACAGACACAGAGAACAGCATCATTGATGTTGACAAATGTATAGGTTGTGGAGATTGCGCTGACGCCTGCCCATCCGGTGCGATATCTATGGTGCCTGCGGAGTATCCACCTCAGCAGTCCAAAACTGAAGCAGTTATCAGTGCAATGAATGTGCTTTTGCGCAGCAAGTCGGAACAGGAAAATATTGCTGCAGGCTTATCTGGTAAGCTGGCTATCGCAATGGAAAAATCCAACCATATTATGGCAGAGGATATCGTCCGGTGAAGCAGGATATTTGCTTCCACAAAGTGAAAATGTTAAGGATTTTCTCCAGTCACTTCTTGATAATAAGCAACCAGAAGATTTTCCAGTAGATGTTGTAAAAAAATTATTGGATACTTTTAATAAAAATAATAATAAAGGAGAGAGTAATATGAATTTTAAAGGAACAAAAACAGAAAAAAAACCTAATGGAGGCATTTGCAGGAGAATCCCAAGCCAGAAACAAATATACATACTTTGCATCTGTCGCAAAAAAAGAGGGCTTTGAGGCAAATCGCTGCAATATTTGAAGCGACTGCAAATAATGAAAAAGAGCATGCAAAACTCTGGTTTAAAGCGCTCGGTGAGCTAGGCGGCACTGCAGAAAATCTTCTGCATGCAGCTGAAGGAGAGAACTATGAATGGACTGATATGTACGAACGTTTCGCAAAAGATGCAGAGGAAGAAGGCTTTACTGTACTTGCGGAGCAAGTTTTAGAATGGTAGCAGAAATTGAGAAAGCTCATGAGGAAAGATATCGTGCACTCCTTAAGAATGTTGAAACGCAAAAGGTATTTGAAAAGGAGGATGAAACCATGTGGGAATGCCGCAACTGTGGGTATCTTATTACTGGGAAAAAGGCTCCTGGGGTTTGTCCCGCTTGCGCACATCCTCAAAGTTTTCTTTGAAGTAAGAAAAGAAAACTACTAAATTTAAGGAGGAATGACTATGTGTGGTGAACAAAAATTCTTTATCTGCAAGAAGT
This sequence comes from Acetivibrionales bacterium, assembly GCA_050953835.1. Taxonomy (GTDB): domain Bacteria; phylum Bacillota; class Clostridia; order Acetivibrionales; family JBMNNH01; genus JBMNNH01. The sequence continues at coordinate 101,889 of JBMNNH010000022.1, forward strand.
GTGGAAATCTAATTGGCATGATTGAGAACAAAGGTATTCCAATGATTTGTTGTGGAGAAAAAATGACCGAACTGGTTGCAAACACAACCGAAGCATCAGTCGAAAAGCATTTGCCGGTTGTTACGGTATTGAATGACAAAATTGAAGTTGAAATTGGCAGTGATCTCCACCCAATGGTGGAAGCACATCACATTACCTTTGTATATGTCAAAACAGAGAGCGGTGGACAGCGGAAATGTCTTAAAGTTGGTGAAGCCCCTAAAGCAGCTTTTAGCTTTATTAACGATAAGCCTGTTGCTGTTTATGCCTATTGTAACCTCCACGGTCTTTGGAAAACTGAAATAAAATAATACTGAGTTAATTTATGCCTGTTCCAATCTGACAGTAAGGAACAGGCATTAATTATTTTGAATGAGAAGAAATACTGCAACATACTCCTTCATTTATACTATTATATGTGAAGGAGTTTTTTATTTACCAAAAGCATTGAAAAAAATTTAACCTGTAAAGTGCAAGGTACAAGCCGATGGCTCATAAGGGATGTCTCAATAAGAGAACAGAAAAAGTTTTTTTATGTACTTGCACATTATTTTGAATACGCTCATATACTTATATGGTATCCTGTTTTGAGGAGGTGCCTTATTTGCTGCCAATATTCTTTACAGCAGTTACTGAAGCACTGAAAACCGTATTTTTTCTATTCGGATATGTATCTAATCCAAATTCCTTTCCTCATCCTCTTTCAGCAGAAGAGGAGCAAAAATATATCGAAATGTTTAAAAAACGGCAGTGAAGAAGCAAGAGAATATACTTATTGAGAGAAATCTTCGCTTAGTTGCCCATATTGTAAAGAAATTTAACACATATGGAAGTGACTGCGATGACATGATTTCAATAGGTACAATAGGCTTGATAAAAGCAATATCAACATTTGACAACCAGAAAGGAACCAGACTTGCAACCTATGCTGCCCGGTGCATTGAAAATGAGATACTAATGCAGATAAGATCCACAAAAAAAAATACAAAGCGAGGTATCTTTACAGGATTCCAATAGGTGTTGACAAAGAAGGCAATGAGATTGCCCTTATTGACGTAATAGGCAATGATGACGATTCTGTGATAGATGAAGTTGAATTAAAAATGCAGATTAGAAAACTATACAATAAAATGAAATCAGTATTGAAAAACCGCGAGAAAACTGTTATAGAATTACGTTATGGACTATTTAACGGGTCAAGTAAAACCCAGAGAGAAATAGCAAAAATGCTAGGCATTTCAAGGTCTTATGTTTCCAGGATTGAAAAGAAGGCAATTAAAAAACTCAGCAAAGAACTAAAACCCGAAAGCTGCCAATAGATGGCAGCTTTCAACTATCTTACTAAATTCTTTATTGTTAATAATGGCACTGAATCATTATTTGCAAACTGCTCAAATACAATAATATAGGGGTGAAAGGAATGATCAGGCTCTTAAAAAGACTGTTTCCAAAAAGGGAAAAGCCTTTAGGAATTTACATTCGTATACAGGGCTTATAAGAAGAAAAAAAGGGTATATATAACATACCCAAGCATATCCTTTTTATTGTACTGCCCTTTATTGCAGGGTTTACGTCTGGATTGGCTATGAGTATCGTATCAATAACTTTTCCAATACTTATCCTTTAGGATTGGATATTTACATATGGATTATTATAGCCTATATATTTTGGCTTTCATGTGGGAATACTAGTATTTCATGGAGAACTACTTTCAGGAGGAATCTATGGCAGCCAGGCTGGTTGAAGTATACAGAGGGGGTATAATTGAGAGTGTGCATATGGGAAGTGTAGTGGTAATGCACTCTGACGGGCATATACTATATAAGCTGGGAAATGCTGAGCGCCTGACTTATTTCCGTTCTGCGGCAAAGCCACTTATAGCCATAAATTCTCTTGAAGCGGGTATTGCAGAAGAATATGGTCTTGATTTGAAGGAAGTTGCTATTCTAGCAGCTTCGCATACCGGAGAGCAAAAACATGTAGATACACTGAATGGAATTATGAGAAAAATCCAGGTTAAAGAAGAGCAACTTAAGTGCGGGATCCATGCTCCGCTTTTCCAGGATGCAGCACAGAAACTTTTTGCTGCTGGCAAGGTTCCCACTAGTATACACTGTAACTGTTCCGGTAAACACCTCGGTATTATGGCTGCTATCAAATCAAAGGGTATGGGTATGGAGGACTATTATAAAACTGATCACCCCGTGTATGAAGGGATAGAGCAAGTGTTATCGGAATTCTGCAGGCTTCCGCACACATCAATTGTTAAGGGTATAGACGGCTGCGGAATTCCGGTTTACGGAGTTCCTTTAAGGAACATGGCAATAGCATATGCAAATCTGGCAAACACAGGGTTTTTAAATGGCAAATATAAAAAATCGCAGGAATTACTTATAAAAGCCATCACAACTTACCCTGAAATGCTGGGGGGAACCGACAGGGCGGATACTCATATAATACGACACTTTGGAGACCGCCTGATTTGTAAGATTGGAGCAGAGGCTTTACATTGTACAGGGCTGCTTGGAAGGGATACTGGAATCGCATTTAAAATTGAGGATGGAAATATAAGAGCAGTAGGGCCTGTTATTATTGAAATACTTCTTCAAATTGGAGTAATTAGCCGTGAAGAGGCCGAAAAGCTTAAAGAATTCTGGAATCCGCCGCTTTTAAACCACAGGAAAGAGGTGGTTGGAGAAATAAAAGCGGTTTTTAAGCTTTTTCCTCCATAACCTTCTCAAGAGCCTCAATATTTGACATAACCACTCTGCCTTTAATGTCGGTTAATTGCTGGCTCCTTTCTGTAATTACCTTTTCCAGTTCATATATTGAGAAATCCAGCTTGCTTGCATTTTCCTGCTGATTTTCCGGAACGGTATTTTTAAAAAGCGACCAGGATGATTTCAGGCTGTTAATATCATTGGCGGCTTCCTCCCAGTTGCTTTCCATGGCATTAAGTATGGCATTCCTGGTAAAATATCTTACCCTTTTTATTTCAGGCGATGTTTTGCTTTTATATAGGGCATAGAGATCGGGTATATATGAATACAAATTGCTGGAAGCCATAAGCGTATTGGTTCTGTTTTTCTCACTTAATGTAGCGGTCAGGTTGTTTAGTGCATCGCTGAAATTATCTATCAAATCCCTGTTAGCACCTGTTTTCATGGCCATAGGCATGTAGTTGTTCCATTTATAATGCAAATCATTTATTGCAGGAGTAATTTCTTGCCAGGGATCCTTCTGCTCAGGCTTTTGTTCAGCCTGCTTATTTTGTCCGCTTTCTCCGTTTTGTTTTTGCCCTGATTGCTCGCCTTCTTTCCCTTTCAGGTTCTCTTCTTCTTCCTTTTTTTGACCGCCTTCTTCATTTTGTTTATCCTGCTCTTTCTTTCCTTCTCCCTGCGTTTTACTCTGTTCCCCGTCATTTCCTTCTTCTATGGCTATTGCAGGGCCGTCCAACGATTTAATAATTTTTTCAATGGCGGCTTCAATTTCTTTTAGCTGTCCGGGAATTTTATCAGCCTGTTGCTGCTCTTCAAGAGATTGAGGCTGAGGCGTTTTTTTCTCCTCCCCATTTTGATTGCATGATGTAAAAAGTATGAATGATAGTATTAGGATGACTCCTGCCAGTTTTATATTAATAAATCCTTTAAGCATATTATCCAGTAAAATTACTGTGTTATCCCTCCAGTGTTTTTTAAATTCCTTAGTAGTACGATGTGCAATTGGGAAACAATTTCGCATCTAGTTTTATAATCTTATTATACATTTAATGAAATAATATATTCAGAATATCAAATATGAAATAATTACATAAAGGGTTTTATGGTTTTATGTCAAATACATTAATGTATGATTATTTTTTAACTGTTATAAAATATTGCTTTGTATATAGAAAGAAATGGGAGGACAAAAACATGTCAATAACTGTTAGTTTGTGGTCAAAAAAAGAGGGAGAAATCAGAAGGTTCCTGGAAAAATACTATGAGGATAAAGTTGTTATGGATAAAGATGTTGACCAATGGAGCTATGTATACCGTAAACCATTGGAATCGGTTGATATTATTAGTGCACTAATGGATAACAAGCATGAATATGATATTGAATTAGGAGTCCAGGTAGACTATGGAGATTTATATCCGGTAACAGAGGAAAATCATAATGATGTAATAAAAGGTATCTTTTGTCTATTCTATGAAAACTCACTATGTGGAATTGCATAGAGAATAGCATATAAGTATTAAAGATTGCTGAACGATTAATGCAGCCTGCGTATAACTGTTATTCACATATTACTTGCAAAGGCGTGAAGCGCAGCTTATTCATTTGGTTAATTGAGCTTTCGAAATATCTGTTAAATTAATAAATGGCCTTATAAATGGGTCATTTTGTTTTGTAGGTGATTAACAGGGTTTATGCCAGTAAATTAAGGTGTATTTTCTATGTATGCCCATATTATGGAATGGATATTGTGGAGAGGTTATAGAGGCTAATTAATAAGGTGTATATACTATGTGAAGAAAATGATTCCAGGAACTGATGCTTCAAGCTCTTAGACTCGTAGCATTAGTTGATGGAACAATATGTCCATATATAAATAAACACACCTAGTGTATACGTACATTGACGACCTTATACCCATTGGTTATAATTACTTGTAAGAACGGGAGGGAGAAGTATGAAGGTTACGAAAGATACTATGGAGCATGTGGCAAATCTGGCCAGGTTGGATCTTTCAGAACATGAAAAAAAGAAATTGGCTTCCGAAATGGAAAGTATTATTTCTTTTATGAAAAAGTTAAGCGAACTTGACACCTCCAATGTAAAACCAATGGAGCATGTTATGCCTATCAGTAATGTTTTAAGGGAAGATAGAGTCAAAAAGTCCTACGAAAGGGATAAAATACTTGCAAATGCGCCGGATAGCAAAGATGGTTGTTTCAAAGTGCCAAAGGTTGTAGAATAGGTGAGGCAGAATGGAGGAGAGCAAGTGGAGTTGTATGAACTAACAGCTCATGAATTGAGTAATCTATTAAGAAAGAAAAAGATTGGTGCAGTTGAACTTACCTATTCAATACTGGACAGAATTGATAAAATTGATTCCAGGATAGGATGCTATATAAATATTTGCAGGGATGAGGCTTTAGAAAGGGCTAAGCTTGTTCAGGATAAAATCAGTAAAGGTGAAGCTGCTTCACCACTGGCGGGAATACCTATGGCTCTTAAAGACAACATATGCACTGAGGGTATTACCACAACATGTGGTTCGAAAATGCTGTATAATTTTGTACCCCCATACAATGCTAGAGTAGCGAGCAAACTGTATGATGCAGACGTCATACTGCTTGGCAAGCTGAATATGGACGAGTTTGCTATGGGAAGCTCAACAGAGACTTCATACTTTAAACAGACAAAAAACCCATGGGATTTGGAGAGAGTACCCGGAGGCTCAAGTGGAGGACCCGCTGCTTCTGTTTCTACTGGAGAGTCGGTATTTGCGCTTGGTTCCGATACTGGAGGTTCTATAAGACAGCCGGCTTCTTTCTGCGGTGTTGTTGGTATGAAGCCAACATATGGAGCAGTATCGCGTTTTGGCTTGGTTGCTTTTGCTTCGTCGCTTGACCAGATAGGGCCTTTAACAAAAGATGTAACAGACTGTGCCCTTGTGCTTAATGAGATAACCGGCTATGACCCTATGGATTCTACATCTGCTGATATAGACTACCCGGATTATACCAAAGCCCTTGTCAATGGAATCAAAGGTATTAAAATAGGAATCCCAAGGGAATATATCAGTGAAGGCATTAATGATGATGTAAAAAAAGCGGTTCTTGAAGCAGTTGAAACCTTGAAAATGCTGGGAGCTGAGTGTGAAGAGTTTCCATTGCCAATCAGCAGATATGCAATTCCTGCTTATTATCTGCTATCATCTGCCGAAGCAAGCTCAAATCTTGCCAGATATGATGGAATAAAATATGGATTCAGAGCGGAAAAATTCAAGGACTTATTAGACCTTTACAAGCAAACAAGAAGCGAAGGCTTCGGAACGGAAGTCAAAAGGAGAATTATGCTTGGAACTTTTGCATTGAGCTCAGGGTATTATGATGCGTATTATAAAAAGGCTTTGCAGGCCAGGACATTGATATGGCAAGGGTTTAATAAAGCGTTTGAAAAATACGACATTATTATCGGACCAACGGCTCCAACTACCGCATATAAAACTGGAGAAAAGACGGAAAACCCGCTTGAAATGTACCTGGGAGACATATATACAGTTTCAGTGAATATTGCGGGACTTCCCGGATTGTCCGTTCCATGCGGAAAAGACCGCAACAACCTGCCTATTGGGCTTCAGTTGATAGGCAAACCTTTTGACGAGAGTATGCTGCTCAGGGTTGGATATACTTATGAACAAAACACTGGTCATCACAAACAGAGGCCAAATATATAGCAGCATACGTTCTAAATAGTCTGATGAGGTGAAATAAATGGAATATGAAATTGTAATAGGTTTGGAAGTCCATGCTGAGCTTTCAACTAAATCTAAGATATTCTGTTCATGTACCACAGAATTCGGAGGACAACCCAACACACACTGCTGCCCTATATGTACAGGGATGCCTGGTGTACTGCCGGTACTGAACAAAAGCGTGGTAGAATATGCAGTAAAAGCAGGGCTAGCTACCAATTGCACCATAGCTGAATTCAGTAAACAGGATAGGAAGAACTACTTTTATCCTGATTTGCCCAAGGCTTATCAGATTTCACAGTATGATCTTCCCCTGTGTATTGACGGATATATAAATATTAATGCGGATGGTGTCAATAAACGTATTGGGATAACCAGAATACATATAGAAGAAGATGCCGGAAAGCTCATGCATGATGAATTGGATATGAGTTCTATGATAGATTACAACAGGTGCGGGATTCCCCTTATTGAAATAGTAAGTGAGCCTGATATGAGATCTGCACAGGAGGCTAGGGCATACATTGAGGCCCTTAAGTCAATACTACAGTATATAGAAGTTTCGGACTGCAAAATGCAAGAAGGTTCTTTAAGAGCCGATATAAACCTTTCGGTAAGGCCAAGAGGGCAAATAGAGTTAGGCACCAGAACTGAAATGAAAAACCTTAATTCCATTAAGGCAATTGTTAGAGCAATAGAGTGGGAAGCTTCGAGGCAGGTAAACGAATTGAAATCCGGAGGGCGTATTATTCAGGAAACCAGGCGCTGGGATGATGACAGGGGAATGAGCTATACCATGAGAAGCAAGGAAGAAGCACATGATTACAGGTATTTCCCAGAGCCTGACATTGCACCGGTAGTGCTTGACAGTACATGGATTAAAAGGATAGGGGAGTCATTGCCTGAACTGCCTGAAGCCAGAAAGAGAAGGTATGTAGAAGAATATGGACTTCCTGCCTACGATGCCGAAATCCTTACTGCTTCAAAAGCGATTGCGGATTTTTTTGAAGAAGCTGCTGCAAAAAGCAGAAATGCTAAGGCAGTCAGTAATTGGATAATGGGTGACCTTACAAGGGTATTGAAGGAAAAGGATATGGAGACTGATGATATACCTTTCCCTGCAGGACATCTTGCAAAGCTTGTTTCACTTATAGACAAGGGTACAATTAGCGGTACGATTGCAAAAAAAGTGTTTGAAAGGATGTTTGAGTGCGGAAAAGACCCAGAATCCATTGTTAGGGAAGAAGGTCTTGAAGTAGTCAGTGATGAGGCTGCGATTGGTGCAATAGTAAAAGAAATAATTGAGAGAAACCAAAAATCTGTTGAAGATTATAAAAACGGTAAAGGCAAGGCAATTGGTTTCCTTGTTGGACAGGTAATGAGGGAAACCAAAGGGAAGGCTGATCCTCTGATTGTAAACAGGTTGCTCAAACAAGAACTAGATAAATAAAATTTATCCGCAGCAATGAAAAGATGGATTTCGGGAGGGGGAGGAAGGTATTTTGATAGATTTGAAGGTATCACTTTTTGATGTGGTCTTTTCCATCTCAAATGTAATTGACATGATAAGTCCCAAGCTGGATGGGCATCATAAACGTACTGCCTATCTGGCATTAAGAATAGCTGAAAGTTTAGGGCTTTCGACAGACTGTCAGAGCGATATTTTCCTTGCAGGTCTGCTGCATGATTGTGGAGCGCTATCATTGAAAGAAAAACTTGATGCGCTTAAGTTTGAATTGGAAAGGCCGCACCATCATGCAGAGGTTGGATATCAGTTTTTAAAAAACTTTACACATTTTAAAAACGCAGCCAAAATCATCCGATACCATCATGTGGATTGGGAGGACATTAAAAACAATAATTCATGGCAGAAAGAAATTCCTTTAGGAAGCAGCATAATCCATTTGGCGGACAGATTGGATGTGCTGTTTGATAAACAGGATAATGTATCCGGACAGATTAACAGGGTTTGCCGTAGAATAAGTAATGAGTCCGGACACAAGTTTTCGCCTGAACTGGTAGACTGTTTTCTGGAACTCTGTCAAAAAGAAGACTTGCTGCAGGGCTTATTCGAGGATCTTCCATATAGCATAAAGGAACAAAAGCTTAAGGATACGGTTCTTGACTTTGAAGAGACTATTGAAATCACTAAACTGTTTGAGAGGATTATAGACTTTAGAAGCAGTTTTACAGCAAATCATTCAAGCGGGGTTGCTGCGGTAGCTGAAGCCCTGGGAAGGTTCGCAGGTTTGGAAGAAGGCAGATGCATACTTTTAAGAATTGCAGGCTATTTGCATGATGTGGGAAAACTTGCCATACCTGTTGAATATATTGAAAAGCCGGGCAAATTAACTAATGAAGAGTATGAGGCAGTAAAATTGCATGCACTTTACTCATATCAGGTGTTAAGTAAAATAAAAGACCAGCTAATTAAAGTCAAGAGTTTTTAAGAAAAAGCTTTATGAATTTTTGAAAACTCCTGACATAGAAAAAATGCATAACAACAAGACCACCTTTACGAAGTAGACATAAAATAGCTGGTCTAAAATGAAATACCGATCCTTGAAAACTAAACATCAAGTGCAAGTACTGCTAAGCTGCTATATGCTTTGCTGCTAACATCTGAGCATGTTCCTGAGGACTGCGTAACTGGTACGGTTTTCTGTCCCTTAGAACAGCAAAGATGTAAATGATGATCTTACGCATAACTGCTCCCAAAGCTACCTTCTTAGGTTTGCTCTGGCACTTTTGCTTGTAGAATTCAAGTAATACAGGGTTGCAAGCCTCTTTATTCCGCTTAGTTCGGATATTGGCAAGAGCAGTTGTAAAAAGAACCCTGCGAAGTAGCCTGGAACCTCTCTTGGACATTTTATTCCGTGTGCCGGTAAATTCTCCGGATTGCATCACAGAGGGGTCAATGCCAAAGTAAGCAACCAGTTTTCCCGGCTTAGAGAAAGCGGAAAAATCGCCGATTTCTGCTAGAATGGTGGCAGCAGTAAGAAGGCCAATACCTGGCAGGCTCTGCAAAAGTTCAAGAGTTAATGCTAGCATGGGCATGTCCTTTGCCATATCTTCAGCGATCAATAGATGAATGGTTTTTAGGACCTTCGCCAAGTTATCTTCCAGAGTTCTGATCATGGATATGTAGACACCCAGCATAGCAATGTTCGAGGAATTATGAACAGTCAAAGGCGCAAACTCTCTGGCTTTGGAGACCAAAAGATTATACTTTGCAGTTGACCACTTAAGGCTTCTGCGAGAATTCTTCTGGATCAGTGCAATCAACTTGTTCCTGTTCGCTTTAAGAATATGCGCAGGCGTAGGATATTTCTCCAATACTGCAAGAGCAGCCTTTGAAAAGATGTTGGGGAATACATCCTTGAAGTTTAACATGAGTTGGTCAACAATACCCGTAAGCCTGTTTTTGTAGGCAGTAAGTTCGTCAGAGAGCTTGTAGTACTGTCGGCAAAGACTTCGCAGGCATTCAATATCCTCATCGGGGATATTAGTAGTTTTAAGCTCCTGAAATCTGTATAGCAGGGCAATTTTCCGGGCATCAGCTTTATCATTTTTCACTTTTCTGATTCCAATATTTTTGATAGAATCAGTCTGGATGGGGTTTATGATGGAGACCTCCAATCCAGCTTTACAAAGTGAATGGAAAAGGATTTTGTGATAGTGCCCGGTGGATTCCATGACGACGAAAGGCCTAGAATCAAAGTCCTTTTCCGTTTTTTTCAGTAATTCAACGACTCTTTCAACGTCAGAACTGGAATCATGGTGGATCTTCATGCGGGCAATCACTTCATTGGATGGAGAAAGAATTGCCATCTCACTGAAGAATTTACCTACATCGATTCCTGCAATAGGTCTGAAATTCATCAAAATGCCTCCTTAAAAAATTAATGGACTTAAAAGCCTCCATTCCTTCTCATGTAAGCAAACAACCTTGCATGTGACACGAGGAACCAGCTAAAAAGCTGGCCTCAACCAGCCAAATCATGTAGACTTACCGGAATGGAAAAATACTCTTTCATACGGGTAATCGGCCCGCCAAGGTCCGTCCCAGGAGGTGAAACACACACCTTCCAAGTCCGAAAGATATTATACATGATTGTCAAAGTTCAGGCCAACAAACGCTGGCATAATGGCTAAGATGTGAAGCCGGATGATGTGCTTGATGTTTGGAAAAGAATAAAATTTGAAGTGTTATGTTAACTATGACTTTTAATGGGTCGAACAGTGGCTTTGGTCACTGATTTAATACAAAATAATTGTACAAGGATTTGAAGAGATTAACAGATTTGCGTCATTTCATCATGAAAGGCTTAATGGGAAGGGATATCCTTTTTTCCTTAAAAAGGATGACTTGGATATTGAGTCAAGGATAGTATGCGTAGCGGATATATTCACAGCAATAACTGAAGACAGGCCTTACAGAAAGGGTATGTGCAGTGAGAATTCCCTAAGAGTGCTTAAAACAATGGCTGATAATAATGGTATTGACCCGGAGCTTGTTTCAATACTGGAAGAGTTCTATGATCAAATAAACATAATACGCATTGAGGCTCAAGCAGCTTCCGAAAGCGAGTATAAAAGCTTTAGAAAAAATTGCAGTTTTTTGTAATAATCTTTTTATATTTTAAATATTCTTGTATACAATGAACATTTTGTTTATAATATTAATAGCGTAAAATGCTTGATACAAGCAGGTCTTAAGACCTGGTCATAAATTTAACAAAAACATTTTATGGATACGAAAGGGGAAGACAATGAAATTCTTAGATCAAATCATTCAAAGAGCAAAGTCTGATATTAAGACTATTGTATTACCGGAATCTTCAGATAAAAGGACACTGAAGGCGGCATCTATTATACAGGAAAAGGGAATAGCCAATGTTATTCTTGTGGGTAATGAAGATGAAATTAAGAAGCTTGCAGGTGACCTTGATATATCGAAAGCAAGAATAGTAGACCCAAATAATTCCGATAAATCTGAGGATTATGCAAATACATTCTATGAAATGAGAAAAGCTAAAGGGATTACATTAGAACAGGCAAAAGAAACTATGAAAAACCCATTATACTATGGTGTTATGATGGTTAAAAAGGGTGAAGCCGACGGCATGGTTGCAGGTGCAGTAAATTCTACTGCCAATACGCTGCGTCCTGCTTTACAGATTTTGAAAACCGCACCGGGTACAAAAATAGTTTCAGCATTTTTTGTAATGGTAGTACCTGACTGTGAATATGGTGCTAACGGAACCTTTATTTATGCAGATTCCGGCCTTGTTGAAAATCCAAACGCAGAGGAACTTTCAGAGATTGCCATTGCTTCAGCAAAAACATTCAGGAACCTTGTACAGGAAGAGCCTGTAGTTGGAATGCTGTCCTATTCAACATACGGAAGTGCAAAAAGCGAACTAACAGAAAAAGTTGTACAAGCTACAAAGCTGGCAAAGGAAAAAGCTCCTGAATTAATGATTGATGGGGAACTCCAGGCAGATGCAGCTCTGGTGCCATCGGTTGGTAAGTCCAAAGCTCCCGGAAGTACTGTAGCAGGTAAGGCAAATGTCCTTATTTTCCCCGATTTGAACTGTGGAAATATTGCGTACAAGCTTACCCAGCGGCTTGCAAAAGCTGAGGCATACGGACCAATAACCCAGGGTATAGCTAAACCTGTAAATGACTTGTCAAGGGGATGCAGCGCAGAGGATATAGTTGGAGTTGTTGCCATTACTTCCGTACAGGCTCAGGACAAATAGCAAGGAAAGCCTGCTTAAAATAAGCTTTTAAGAAACAATTAAACATATATGGGGGTATAGAAATGAAAATTCTTGTAATAAACACCGGTAGTTCATCATTAAAATACCAGCTTATTGATGCAACGGACGGGAATGTTATGGCAAAAGGATTGTGTGACAGGATAGGGCTGGATCATTCATTCTTAAAACATACAAAAGCTGGCAATGATGCAGTGGTTATTGAAAAAGATTTGTATAACCATAAGCTGGCTATACAGGAAGTAATTAGGGTTCTGACGGATCAGAAAATTGGTGTAATATCTGATATGTCAGAAATTACTGCTGTAGGACATCGTATTGTGCATGGAGGAGAGAAATTCCACGATTCCGTTATAATTGATGATGAAGTAATCAAAACTCTTAAAGACTGTATTGAATTGGCTCCTTTGCACAATCCGCCAAACATAGTTGGAATAGAAGCATGCAAAGAAATTATGCCTGATGTTAAAATGGTAGGTGTTTTTGATACTGCATTTCATCAGACTATGCCCGAATATGCATACTTATATGCAATACCATATGAAATGTATGAAAAATATGGTGTAAGGAAGTACGGATTCCATGGAACATCCCACAAGTATGTTGCTAACAGGGCAGCAGCTTTACTTGGTAAACCTATAGAGGATTTGAAGATTATAACCTGTCACCTTGGAAATGGGGCAAGCATTTGTGCTGTCAAGGGCGGAAAATCCGTGGACACAAGTATGGGCTTTACACCTTTAGATGGGCTGGCTATGGGAACAAGAAGCGGTACAATTGACCCGGCAGTAATAAAATTCCTTGTAGAAAAGGAAAATATGACTTTAAAAGAGATCGACAGTTACCTTAATAAAAAATCCGGAGTTTTAGGAATTTCGGGTGTAAGCAGTGACTTCAGAGATCTGCATGCAGCTGCAGATGAAGGCAATAAGAGAGCCCAGCTTGCAATTGATATTTTCTGCTACAGGGTTAAAAAGTATATTGGCAAATATGCAGCAGTACTTGGCGGAGTGGATGCAATTGTATTTACAGCCGGTATTGGAGAGAATAACAGTATTACTAGGGCAATGATAATGGAGAACATGGAGTACCTTGGAGCTGCTATTGACCCGGAAAAGAACAAGATAAGAGGGCAGGAGATAGATATCAGTGCCCCGGGAGCTAAAGTGAGAACCCTGGTAATACCGACTAATGAGGAACTGGCTATAGCCAGGGAAACTGCCAGACTTATTAAATAGTCAAACTTCAAAATGTGTGAAGATATGACCAAAGAAAGTTTTTTAATCATGTGAATATGGATATATCAACTGTATAGTTTTAATACTAGTATGATTCATCAAGAAATAGGAGACAGCCTCTTGCATAGGCTGTCTTTTATGATTTCTAGAGAAATCTGCAACGAAACTAGAAAAGATTTGTAATAATACTATATAATGCAAGAAATTTCTGATAGAATACTTTTGAGAGAATTGCAGGTGGTGCGGATGAAAAAGAAGACCCGGATTCTATACCTCCTTTTAAGAGATACAACTATGGCTATGACTTTTGTACTCGCAATTAATATGGAAAATGCAGCAAACAGCAGACTGCTTTCTATTATAGTGCTTTTTACACTTCTAGTTATATGGATGCATATAAGGGAGATAATATTTGAAAAGTATAGCAGGTTGGCTCCATGTTCCTTTATGATAGATTGTATAATTCTAATTCTTCTGGATTTCAGCTCAAAATATGTTGTCAACTATTACTTTAATATTTACTACTTCTATGTGCTGATAGCTGCCGGGTTTATCCTTAAGCACAGGCATAGGTTGGTAGTAAGCTTTGCAATTATTGCTGCTGCATTGGTAAAATATTTGAGGTTTATGGATACGTATAATACTTCATTTGTTTTTTCCTATCTGTTTTTTATGTTAATGGTTTTTATTACACTGGCGGTATTTTTAAATTATTCAAAGATGCTTTCAGAAGAAAAGGCCAAGCTGGATAAGCTGAACAGCGAACTGAAAAGGGTAAATAAAGAGATGGAAGAGAAAAATAACAAGATTAAGGGGCTTACAATAATTGAAGAGCGTAACAGGATAGCAAGGGAAATACACGACAGTGTAGGACATGGTTTAACAGGCCTAATAATAAACCTTGATTTTTGTGATAAAATAGTGGAGAAAAACAACCTAAAGCTTAAAAATCAATTGAGTAAATCAAGAGATATAGCAAAAGAATGCCTTTTAGAAATAAGGAAAGCAGTTCAGACATTAAAACCTCCGGGTTTTCAGCATATACAGCTAATAAAATCACTGGAGGAAATCGCATTAAGCTCAAAGGACAGATTCAGCATTGAAGTAGTACTTAATGTGAGCGGTTCTGTCTATATTACCAGACCGGATTTTAACATTACGCTGTACAGAGTAGTACAGGAAGCTGTAACTAATTCCGTCAGGCATGGTAATGCCAATAATGTAAAAATTGAAATAGATTTTGGTAATTCTTCCTTATCAGTACTAATTAAAGATGATGGCAAGGGTGCCAAAAGCTTTAGAAAGGGAAACGGACTTAATGGTATAAAGGAAAGAATGAGAGTGTTTGGTGGAGATGTAAGTTTTTTCGGGGATAATGGTTTTATGATTAATATTGAGGTACCAAAAGAGATGGTAGAATAAAGAAGGGAGAAAAAATGGAGAGGATTAAGGTAATGATAGTAGATGACCAGCCTATTGTAAGAGAGGGACTGGAGATGATCCTTTCACTTAGCAGGGATATTGAGGTTGTGCATACATCTCCAAGCGGTGAGGAGGCTCTAAAGGCATGCAGGGACAAGAAAGTTGATGTAGTACTTATGGATATTCGTATGCTGGGTATGAATGGGGTTGCTGCAACAAAACTTATAAAGGATGAATTTCCGCAGTTAAAAATAATCATTCTGACTACTTTTAATGATGATGATTATATATTTGAAGCGCTTAAGAATGGAGCGAGTAGTTATTTGTTGAAAGATGCCGAGCTTGAGGAGATTATAAATGCCATAAAGGTTATTCATTTGGGAGGGACAGTGTTACACCGCAATATTGCAGCAAGGGTTATGGAAAGAGCTGCTGATCCGTCAAAGGACAAGAATGGTCTTACTTCAAGAGAAACAGAAATTTGCGGCCTTGTGGCGAAAGGAATGTCAAACAGGGAGATATCGAAAGCACTTTATATAACAGAAGGCACTGTAAAAAACCATATTACCAACATTTTATCAAAGCTTGGCTTAAGCCATAGAACACAGATAGCCATCTATATAATAAACAATAGAACATTACTTTAGTCATACATAAACCATTACTTTTTCAAGATGTTTATTCTAAGATGATATCCTATAATATTAAATATGCAGTATATAAGAAGGTGATTTGTATGCTCAAAAAAAGTATCCTGATAATAATTATAATAATATGTTCTATAGTTTGTGTTTCATGTAATATGTTTTCTTCTGCAACCGATAAGTATCTTAAAGCTTTTGAAATAACAAGCGGGGTTAAATCCCTGAATTCAAAAACAGAATGCAGGATAAGTATTGATGCTTCAAAAGCTTCGCCAGAACTGAAGAACAGGCTGGAACCTTTTAAGGAGGTTTCTTTCAATATTGACCAAGCAACAGACAATATGGCCAAGAAAAGTGAAACACGGGTATTCATTGATGTAGGGGAAATTATGATGGATATGCTTATGTACTGTAACCACGACAGAGTCTTATTGAAATCAATTATTACAGGGAATAAGTATATAAGCCTGATTCCTAAATTAGAGAAACTTGAGGAGCCGCCAGTAAGTGAAAACTACTATAAATATGAGAAACTGTATGAAGAATTGGCCGTAATCTGGAAGGAATCAATTAAAAATGAAATATTGTCTAAGGAAGGAAGCATGGTAAAAAATACACCTGACGGAGATATAAAGGTAACACAGCTGTCTCTGGAATTGACTGACGAGAGAGCTAAAGCCATACTGGGTAAACTGGCGGATTTCCTTTCCAGGGATGAGATAATAAAGGAAATGTTTGTTGAAAGCGGTATCCAGTATATTAACGATAGTATTTCCCATGACAGAAAGATTAAAGTTCTGGAAGATATGCTGGAAAAGCTTCCTGAAACAATAAAGGAGCTTGAGGATAAATTTCTTCTGGAAAAGCTTAAGTTTACCGCAAGAATTGACAGGGATTATTATATCATTGACGAAACAGTGGAAATGAGATTGCTTATCAAAGACCCGAAGGAGATAAGGATTGGGCTAGTAGCCAATACCACGAGGTGGAATATAAACAGACCAGTAGAAGTTAATGTACCGGAGGTTTACCAAGATGAACTCATAGATATAAGTGAATTTGATTTTAAGGACTCTGATGTTTTAAAAGAATCTATTATGAAAAAAATCAGTCAATACTTGAATGGTATATAACTAAGAGGAGGCAGGCTATGGGTTTTATCAGCTTAAAAGATGTAAGTAAAAGCTTCGGTGCAATAAAAGCAGTAGACAATGTAACACTTGAAATGGAGAAGGGAGAAGTGTTCGGTCTTCTGGGGCCTAACGGAGCAGGCAAGTCAACCCTGATTTTAATGATGATTGCACTGCTGTCATCTGACAGCGGGGAAATAGAGATTAATGGGTTGAATATTAAAAAACATGCCGGGAATGTAAAGAAGCTCATCGGTTATGTTCCTCAGGAAATTGCTCTTTATACTTCTCTTACTGCCAGGGAAAACTTGGTATTCTGGGGAAGGATGTATGGTCTTAAAGGACGGAATCTGGCACGAAAAGTTGATGAAACACTTGAAATTTCAGGATTGACAGGCAGGGCAAAAAGCAGGTTGGAAACTTACTCGGGCGGAATGAAAAGAAGAATTAACATTGCAGCAGCCATTATGCATCACCCTGAAATACTCATTATGGACGAACCTACCGTAGGGATAGACCCCCAATCCCGGAACCATATCCTTGAAACGGTTTTAAAGCTGAATAAAAAAGGTGTGACTGTTGTGTATACCAGCCATTATATGGAGGAAGTTGAGTTTCTATGTTCCAGAGTGGCTATTATGGATTGCGGAAAAATCATTGCAATTGGTAACAAGGATGAGCTGAGGAGAATGATTAGCAATAAGGATACTATAAATATAGGGGTACAGAATACAAACGAAAAAATAAGGGATGAATTGAATACTTTGCCTGGAGTGGAGAGTGTATGGGTGGAAGAAAACAATATAAGGATAATAGCCTCAGATGCTGATACTGTACTCGCAAGGGTTATATCTGTGATTGACTCGGGAAAAAGCAGGATACGGTTTATAAATATAGAAGAGCCAAATCTGGAAAGTGTGTTCCTGCACCTGACCGGTAAAGCCCTCAGAGATTAGGATGGTGTTGATGTGATATTTCATATTGCCTTTAAGGATCTGAAGATTGTTTTCAGAGACAAAAAAGCCCTGGCTGTTATGCTTCTAATGCCTGTGCTAATTATATTGATACTTGGTACAGCACTAAACTCTATGTTTTCACAGGAGCCTGCTGTAGAAAAGTTTTCAATTGGTGTGGTCAATAAGGATAAGGGGTTTATGTCAAATATTTTTATTAACCAGGTTTTAAGAAACAATATCTCAGGTATGTTTGAAACATATGTGGTTGATGAAAACAAGGCAGAGGATATGCTCAGGAAAAAGACAGTCCCTTCAGTTATTGTAATACCGGGGGATTTCACTGAAAACCTGGAGAAGAACTATCCTGTAAAGCTTCAGGTGCGCTTTGTGGCTGATAAGCATTTAGAGGCAATGATAGTGAAAAGTGTGGCTGAAAGTTTCGTAAAAAGCACGTCACTTGGCTATGCCGCTGCAAATGCAGTAGTGGACAAATTTAAAGAAAATAATATTCAGATAAAAGTACCTTTGCAGGGAATGCCGGAATCAACTACTGTTGTCAGTGGGCTTCAGAAACTACTCGGGGAAGGGCTGATTGAGTTTGAAGAAGCAGACCAGGAAGTTCAGAAAACCCTTAGTGCTATACAGTACTACTCAGCTTCAATGCTGGTAATGTTCATACTTTTCGGAGCAAATATGGGCACCAGGCTTATGCTTGAAGAAAGAGAATCCGGAACTCTGGGAAGGATAATGAGTGCAAGACCAGACAGGGCAGTTTTTATTTTTGGGAAATTTCTGGGAATCTGGCTCATATGCTTGCTGCAGGCGTCTATACTTATTATTTTTACACATTTTGCATATGGTGTTAACTGGGGAAGTTCATTACCCGGGGTAATTATAATAACCATTTGTACAGTATTCACGGGTGCCGCTTTCGGCATGTTTATAGGTGCAGTTGCAAAAACCACAAAAGCTGCTGATTCTATGGGAATGGTACTTATTCAGATGTTCACCATGCTTGGGGGAGGGATGATCCCCTACTATTTTATTCCGGAGAGTATAAAGCGGGTTGCAGGTGTTACACTGAACTGGTGGGCGATTCGGGGATACCATGAATTGATGCTTGGAGCAGACACACAGCAGATTATACCTTTCTGCGGAATACTGATGTTAATGGGTCTTGCATACCTTGGTACAGGTATTTTGAGAATCAGATTGGAATGATGAAAAGGAAGTGTTAGGGTAAATGAAAATATTAAGTATAGTAAAATATGATCTGATAAAGATGCTGAGAGACAGGACTGCACTAATTTTTGCAATATTGCTGCCAGTTGTTTTTACCCTTGTCACGGGATATATTTTTGGGAGTATTGGAGGCTCAGATAAAGCCCTATGTTTGCCTGTTGGCATAGCAAACCATGACGGCAGCGAATATGTTAGAGGGCTGCTGGCAGAAGTTAAAAAGGACAAGGCTATCTATATAAAGGAATTGGACATGGAGGAGCTTTATAGCCAGGTAAAAAATGGGGATGTGGAAGTTAGTTTTATTATACCGGAGGGATTTTCCGAAAGGGTTAAACAAGGAAAAACTCCTGATATTAAAGTATTAAAACTACCTGCATCTTCCGGCTTTATAGCTGTTGAAAGAATATTTTGCACTGCGTTTTCAAAACTACAGATATATGAAGCTGCAGTCAGGTATGCGGGAAACCAACTTAAGGGCATACAAGCCAATAACAGAGAGGAAATAATTGAAACATTGAATAAAAAGGTTTCTGAAAACCTGAAAAACAGGGATAATACTATAGTTGAAACCATAAAGTATGTTGAAAACCAGGTGAGTACAGAGTATAACGCTAAAGCCCAGGCTTCAATAGGATACTTGGTTATGTTTGTTATGTTCACATTGATACTAAGTGCAGGTGATATCCTTGATGAAAGAAAGACAAATACATGGGACAGACTAAGAATAACTCCTACTTCAAAAGTTGTTATTGTACTGGGTAAAATGCTTGGCGCATTTTCAAGGGGGTGGCTGCAGGTTGCTTTTCTGATGCTTTTTGGAGTGTTTGTTATGGGCATCGGATGGGGGAACTCCTTCCCGGCAACCGCAGTTGTAATGAGTGCATACCTTTTGTGTGTTACAGCAATGGGTATGTTCCTGTCCTCGCTGGTTAAAACGAATGCGCAGCTTGGAGCCTATTCATCAATAGTTGTTATTTGCAGCTCAATGATGTCGGGGTGCTGGTGGCCTGTAGATTCTCAACCTGCTTTTATGCAGAGAATAGCAGTTATCTTTCCTCAGTACTGGGCTATAAAAGGTCTTACAAATACTGTTGTGTCAAATATGGGTTTCCGGACGGTAACCAAAACCATAATTGCCTTGATGGCCATTGGTACTGTCTTTTTTGTTTTGGCTGTATTTAATCAAAGGTTCAAAATGAAAGTCCAAAGACATGAATATTAGATGCTCAAAATGGGCATAACCATTTATATTAATCTTTCTCCTGTTTTATTGACAAAACAGGCATTAGTTAGTATAATATCTTTTGTCGGTTTTAAGAGGTGGCTTCTAATGAAAATAAATGTCTATGATGTGTTAAAGGAGAACGGAGCCTGGTTGGATTTAGAGTTGTCTGAGGAATTAGAGAACAACGATTTTGTAGACAACGATATCATATTTAGAACACCGGTGGGTTTCACCGGCAGGATTGCGAATATAAACGGGGTTTTAAAACTAACAGGGCGTTTGAAGGTTGGGTATAAAACCAGGTGTTTAAGATGCCTTAAGGAAATTGAATGCAAACTGAATATTGGAATTGAAGAGAATTTCGTTAAGGCCGGAGATGAAAAAGATGACGACACATATACTTATGAAGGAAACTATGTGGAACTTGATAAACCGATAAAAGACAACATATTATTAAGTCTCCCGATGAAGCATGTTTGCAGTGATGCTTGTAGGGGAATATGTCCAAAGTGTGGGTGCAACCTTAACAAGGAGCAATGTGAATGTAAAGAGGAGCAAAAAGATCCACGCATGGAAGTTTTAAAGGACTTTTTTGATAATAGCAGAGGGAATAATAAAGGGTGAGCGGAATAGAAAGCAGTTTTCTGTTATCTGTTTTCAGTTCTCTGGAACGGGAGGTGTTATAGATGGCAAATCCAAAACGCAGGTGGTCAAAGGCGAGAACAGGAAAGAGAAGATCCCAGTGGAAACTGGCGGCACCAAACCTGGTTAGTTGCCCGCAGTGTCACGAGCTGAAGTTACCTCACAGAGTTTGTGGAGAGTGTGGCTTTTACAATGGCAAAGAGGTAATTAAGAAGGAAGGAAAAAAATAAAAGCAAAAACAGGGACTGTTCCAGATGTTGGGACAGTTCTTTTGTAATCCAACAAATTTGCTAGTCGGAGGAAACAGGTGAAAGAAAAGAACAGGGCTGTTGTCCGAAAGGTTACGCCCGGGAGTATTGCTGAGGAGGCGGGCATACAGACAGGGGATATACTACTTTTTATTAATAGGGAAAAAATTACAGATATAATTGATTATAGATTCCTTGTTGCCAGTGAGCAACTTCTTATTGAAGTTCTTAAACCAAGCGGGGACATATGGGAAATTGAAGTTGAAAAGGATGAGTATGAAGATCTTGGTATTGAGTTTGAAGACCCTATGATATGCGAGACAAGGCAATGTACAAACAAGTGTATATTCTGTTTTATAGATCAGCTTCCCCATGGAATGAGAGATACTTTGTACTTTAAGGATGATGATATGAGGCTGTCATTCTTAACTGGTAACTATGTTACGTTAACCAATATGGGCTTTGAGGATATGGATAGAATTGTAAAATACAAGATGAGCCCTATTAATGTTTCTGTGCATACGACAAACCCGGAGCTCAGGAAGATGATGCTGAATAACAGGTTCGCAGGTGACATTCTTGAAAAAATAAAAGTCCTTGTTGACGGAGGTATTACAGTAAATTGCCAGATTGTCCTGTGCAGAGGTATTAATGATGAAACAGAGCTTGACAATTCAATATCAGACCTTACATCTTTTTTTCCGGCGCTAAGGAGCCTTTCGGTTGTTCCTGTTGGAATAACCCGCTACCGTAAAGGTCTGTATAATTTAAAGCCCTATGATAAGGAATCTTCGGATAGAGTTATTAATCAGGTGGAAAAATGGCAGAATAAGCTTCTTAATAAATATGGTTCAAGAGTGGTTTTCCTGGCTGATGAGTTTTATATTATGGCGGGCAGGAGGCTGCCCGGTTATGAGCACTATGAAGAGTATCCACAGATTGAGAACGGCGTGGGACTTGTTACACTCTTGTTACATGAATTCACTAACAGCTTGACTGAATATAAAGACAAAATGCCTGGTGATTATTACAGAAAGATAAGTATAGCTACAGGCGTTTCTGTGAAAGGCTACATTGACAAAATGGCAGAAATCCTGAAAAAGAGGTATAATAAACTAGAGGTCCAAGTATACCAGATAAAAAATAGTTTCTTCGGGGATAATGTGACTGTAACCGGATTGTTGACTGGCAGAGATATTATTTCACAGCTTAAAGATAAGGAGCTTGGAGAACAACTCCTTATATCATCTTCCATGCTTAAAGCGGGGGAAGATATGTTGCTGGACGGTATTACTGTTGGTATGCTTGAAGAGCAGCTTGATGTGAAGGTTATTGTAGTAGAAAACAATGGACGGGATTTTATTAATAAGGTGCTTGGGATTGGGGTGGAATAATGGGAAGACCAATAGTTGCAGTTGTTGGTAGGCCTAATGTAGGAAAGTCTACACTCTTTAATTATGTTGCCGGCAGGAGGATATCAATAGTTGAAGATACACCAGGTGTTACCCGTGACAGGATATATGCCGAAGCTGAGTGGAGAAACAGGTATTTTACTTTAATAGATACCGGTGGGATTGAGCCGTATTCAGAAGACAGTATTTTACGGCAGATGAAGCGTCAGGCAGAAGTCGCAATTGAAATGGCAGATGTTACAATATTCATGGTTGATGCAAAAACAGGCCTGACTGCATCCGACAATGAGGTTGCGCTAATGCTGAGAAAATCTAACAAGCCTGTGGTAGTTGCTGTAAATAAAGTAGATAATATTGGCGAGCCTCCCCCGGAGATATATGAATTTTACAATCTGGGATTAGGAGAAATACTGCCAATATCCTCAACACACGGACTTGGTATAGGAGATTTACTTGATGAAGTTTACAAGCATTTTCCGGAAGAAGCCGGGGATGAGTATGATCAAGACGTAATAAAAGTTGCTGTTATTGGGAAACCAAACACTGGAAAGTCCTCACTTATTAACTGTATACTTGGTGAAGAACGGGTAATAGTAAGTGATATTCCGGGAACAACACGGGATGCTATTGATACTTATGCACAAATTGGAGAAGATAAATTTGTGTTTATTGATACTGCAGGAATAAGAAGAAAGAGTAAAATAACAGAGAATATTGAAAGGTACAGCACGCTTCGCTCATGGACTGCCATTGAACGGGCTGATGTTTGCCTTATTATGATAGATGCCGTTGACGGCGTTACAGAGCAGGATACTAAGATTGCCGGATATGCCCATGAACAGGGAAAAGCTTCAATAATAGTAATTAACAAATGGGATTTAATAGAGAAGGAAACCGGCACACTTGAAAAGTACCGTAAAGTAGTTTATACAAAACTTGCATTTTTATCATATGCTCCAATTTTGTTTATTTCAGCTAAAACTGGGCAGAGGATTGACAAACTCTACGATATGATTAAGTTTGTCAATAACCAGGCGTCTTTGAGGATTTCCACCGGGGTGCTCAATGATCTCATAAGTGAATCGGTAGCAATGGTGCAGCCACCTTCTGATAAGGGAAAGAGATTAAAAATATATTATGCTACTCAGGTAAAAATTAAGCCGCCTACATTCGTTATATTTATTAATGACATGAAACTTATGCATTTTTCATATCAACGGTACCTGGAGAATCAATTAAGAAGCAGCTTTGGATTTGATGGAACGCCGATTAAGCTTATTAACAGGGAGAAAGAAGATTAATCATATAGGAGTGGTATTATTTGGGAGCTCTAATTATTGTCTTATGTGCAGTTATCGGATATTTGCTTGGCAGTGTAAATAGTTCTTTAATTGTTGGGAAACTCTATGGAGTTGACGTGAGAAAGCATGGAAGCGGTAATGCAGGAATGACCAATTCTTTAAGAACAATGGGCAAGGCTGCGGCACTGCTTGTTCTGATAGGGGATATCACGAAGGGTATACTGGCTTGTTTAGCTGGTTTGTTCATAGCTGATGATATAGGTTTGTTAATTAGTGGAATAGCAGCAGTCATTGGCCATAACTGGCCTCTGTATTTTGGTTTTAAAGGAGGCAAAGGCGCTTTAACATCAATTACTGTAGTAATGATGATGGACTGGAGGATTGGCCTAATAATAATAGGAGTATTTGGTATAACAGTTGCAGTCAGCCGGTATGTTTCTCTTGGCTCAATTCTTGGGGCTATTACATTTCCTTTGGCAAGCATATTTTTTAATAAAAAAATAGAGCTCATATTTGCTGCTTTATTTATGTCTCTGCTTGTAATAGCCAGACACCACTCGAATATTGACAGGCTACTTAAAGGCTCGGAATCAAAATTAGGTCAAAAAACTGTCAAAACAGATAATGGAGGATAAACATGAAAACACAAATTTCAATTATGGGAGCAGGCAGCATGGGGACCGCACTTTCTATCCTGCTGTCAAAGAACGGACATGGTATAAGGATGTGGTCACCTTTCAGGGAAGAAGTTGAAATGATAAATAATGACAGGGAACATAAACATAAGCTACCCGGAATAAGAATTCCCGGAATGATTAAGTGCACTGACGATCTTGAGGAAGCTCTTTGGAAAACTGAAGTTGTGGTAATTGCTTTGCCTTCACAGACAATAAGAGAGAATTGCAGAAATTTTTCCCGGTATGTTAATAATAACAGCGTGATTGTATGTTGCTCAAAAGGTATTGAAGAGGACACCTGCATGTTTCTTTCAGATGTTATAAAACAGGAAGCTGGCGAGGTAGAAGTAGCAGTTTTGACTGGCCCCAGCCATGCGGAGGAAATTGCAAGGGATATACCAACTACTGTTGTTGCAGCTTCCCCAAAAAGAGAGATAGCAGAGTTTGTACAGGATATATTCATGACACCGAGGTTCAGGGTATATACCAATCCTGATGTAATTGGAGTGGAGCTCGGCGGTGCCATTAAAAATGTCATTGCGCTGTGTGCCGGGATTTCTGATGGTTTAGGTTTTGGGGACAACACTAAAGCAGCATTAATGACAAGAGGTATTGCAGAGATTTCAAGACTTGGGAACGCTATGGGGGCACAGCCTCAAACATTTTCAGGCCTGGCAGGAATAGGGGATTTGATAGTTACATGTACAAGTATGCACAGCAGGAACAGGAGGGCTGGGATACTTATAGGTCAGGGAAAATCAGCCCAGGAGGCCATTGATGAGGTAAAGATGGTTGTTGAGGGTATATCTACTGTTAAACCTGCCTGTATACTTGCTAAAATGCATAATGTAGTTATGCCTATAACCTTCGAGGCATATGAAATTTTGTTTAATGGCAAGGAGCCTGAAAAAGCAGTTTCAGAACTAATGACAAGGGATAAGAAGCATGAAATGGAAGGACTAGAATAAAACAGCATATATAAACAATTGTATATTTATTCTTTGCTTTTGCATTTTAATATTCCCATAACATATTTGCGAAAATTAACATAACATATATTATAGTATAAATTATAAACTTGGGGGTGTTAAAATGGTTAACAGTAATCACTTTCTTAATAGTATATACAGGCAAATGAACGTAAACTTAAGTGGCGGATACGGTAACCGTGTGTTTAAGTGCCCTTTGGAAGACAGTACAGTCCAGGCTGTAGCCAGTTTAAAAGGAGGGCCTCTTAAACCGGAAATATCGGGAATTGTGATTTTTAAGGATGTACCGGGTGGAACAGAAGTGTGTGTAGATGTGGCAGGTTTGCCGTCATACCGGCCTGCTGCAAACGGAGAACAGCCAATTGGGCCTCATGGCTTTCACATTCACGAGAAGGGTATTTGAAAAGAGGGAGATGCAAATGATCCCTTTCAGGATGCAGGTGGGCACTGGAATCCGGATGGTCAGCCCCATGGCAACCATGCTGGAGATTTCCCGGTTCTGTTTTCAAACAATGGCCGGGCAAGGATGTGTTTTTTTACTAACAGGTTTAAACCACATGATGTAATTGGAAAAACTATTATTATACACAAAAACCCTGATGACTACCGTACACAGCCGGCCGGAAATGCAGGGAAGAGGCTTGCCTGCGGGGTAATTATGCAAAAAGGTCATTTTTAAAGCCAGACTGAAGGACAGTCTGGCTTAGGCAATGAAATTTTCTTATTCGTATCATTGTATTTCGGAGAAGGGTATCTGTTTAATAAAGTGGTCCATCAATTTATATCCTTCACTTACCATTATGCCGCTCCGCTTTGCACTGCTCTCATCATAGCTGATGTTTCCTGAGACCATTGCACTGCTTTTTTGGTATAGTATAAAAGGTACAGGTTCTGAGGTATGTGTTCTCAAAGACAGCGGAGTAGGATGGTCAGGAAGGATAAGAATGCTGTAATCATCCATTTTCTCTATACCTTTAAGTATTGTTCCGACCACCTGCTCATCAATTAATTCTATGGATCTTACTTTATTTTCTATTTCGTTTCTATGCCCGCATTCATCAGGAGCTTCAATATGGATATACACAAAATCCTGCCCTGATTCAAGTTCATTCAATGCGGCTTGTGCTTTTCCAAGAAAATTTGTATGGATATTGCCTGTAGCCCCTTCTACATTTATCGGCCTGAGGCCGGCACAAATCCCTAAACCCTTTATCAGGTCTACAGCAGATATTACAGAGCCTTTTATTTTATACTTTTCATAGAATTCAGGCACAGCAGGCTTTTTCCCTTCTCCCCAAAGCCATATGGAGTTTGCAGGCTTCAGCCCTCTCGCAATTCTTGCTTTGTTTACAGGATGGTCTTTTAATATATCATAGCTTCTAACCATCATTTCAAGAAGTTTTTCTCCATTTTTACCGCCAGGAAGATACTGTTTTATCTTTTTCTCCAGTATGTCATGCGGAGGTGTAAGGGGCGATGGGATAAAATCAAAGGGCCCCTTCTTCCATACCATGCAATGACGGTAGCTTACTCCTGAATAATACAAAATACTGTCTGTCTTAAAATGCTTATTTATTTCTTTAATCAATTCTGCAGCTTCAACGGAGCTTATTTCATCAGAACAGTAATCAACCATTACCTTTTCATTATAAGGCTCATCATCGGAGAGTGTCACAAGGTTGCAGCGAAAAGTAATATCCGTATCAAGTAAGGCTATTCCCATGCTCACTGCTTCAAGGGGAGAACGTCCTGTATAGTATTTTTTCACATCATATCCCATAACTGACAGGTTCGCCACATCACTTCCCGGAGGAATACCATCGGGTATAGTTTTTACCATCCCTATCAGACCGTTCTTTGCCAGGTAGTCCATATTCGGTTTTTTTGCGCTTTGCAAAGGTGTTTTGCCGTTTAATTGTGGTATAGGGTAGTCTGCCATACCGTCGCCTAATATAACAATATATTTCATTTTATGAAGCCTCTTTCCTGTATTTAGTAAACCTTATTATATCAAATATGTGTTAATTTTAAAATAGTCTGAGGGGAAAACTCATACACTGTATTGTTCTATACATTGCAAATGAAGATATTATGATTTATAATAAAATAAGTTAATTTATGGAGTGATATTATTGTCCGATAGTCATGATACTTTTAAAAACCAATTAAAAGAACGCGGATATAAGCTTACTTCACAACGTCAGGCGGTATTGAGAGCAATAACTGAGCATGAAGGAGAGCATTTGAACCCCGAGGAGATATACGAGATTGTAAAGGAAGAATGTCCTGACATTGGACTTGCGACTGTCTACAGAACCTTGCTTCTCCTGGAAAACATGGAATTAGTGTATAAGCTGGACTTTGATGATGGGTGCAGCAGGTATGAGTTAAACAGAAACAAGGAGGATCATAGGCACCATCATCTAATATGCATGAAATGCGGAAGTGTTGCCGAAGTAGAAGGAGATTTGCTTGAATCCCTGGAAGAACAAATACTTATAAAGAACAATTTCATTGTAAAAGACCATAGGGTAAAATTCTATGGCTACTGTGCAAAATGTTCGCAGAACAAAAACAATTCCGAGAATATTGACTAGAATTGACACAGTATGAATTCATTCTGTTGGGGAGGTAATTTCATTGCAGAATTTTGTTTTCCAAAACAGGACAAGGATAATTTTTGGACGTGGGACTGAGAATAAAGTAGGCAGCGAAACACGTAAATACTCAAGTAGAGTTTTACTGCATTATGGAGGAGGAAGCATAAAAAAAACAGGACTATATGATAAGGTAGTCAGGTCTTTGAATGAATCAGGGGTTGAGTTTGTGGAACTGGGAGATGCTAAGCCCAATCCCAGGCTGAGTCTTGTAAGGGAAGGGATAGAAATCTGCAGAAAAGAAAATTTAGGCTTCATTCTTGCAATAGGCGGAGGAAGTGCAATAGATTCTGCAAAGGCAATTGCTGTGGGTGTACCGTATAATGGTGATGTATGGGATTTTTATTCCGGCAGGGCTGAAGCTCAGGAAGCGCTTCCAGTAGGTGTGGTTTTAACAATACCTGCTTCCGGAAGTGAATCAAGCAGCGGTTCAGTAATAACCAATGAAGATGGGTGGTATAAAAGGCCCTACGGATCTGAGTTAATGCGCCCTGTGTTTTCAATACTAAACCCGGAACTGTGTTTTACATTGCCGCCCTATCAGGTTGCATGCGGTGCTGCAGATATTATGGCTCATATAATGGAGAGGTATTTTACCAATGTGAAGAAGGTCGAGTTAACTGACAGGCTTTGTGAAGCAGCTTTGAAAACAGTTATTAATAATGTCCCCCTTTTATTAAAAGAGCCGGATAACTATGATGCTTGGGCTGAAGTTATGTGGTCAGGGACAATTGCCCACAATGATTTATTAGGAACAGGCAGGGTAGGTGACTGGGCATCACATAATATTGAGCATGAGCTAAGCGCAATTTATGATATTGCACACGGCGCAGGCCTGGCAGTAGTTTTTCCTGCCTGGATGCAATATGTATATAAGCATGATATTAACAGGTTTGTTAAATTTGCCGTACGGGTATGGAATGTTGAAATGTGTTTTGATTCGCCTGAAAGAACTGCTCTGGAAGGGATAAAAAGGCTGAAGGAATTTTTCGGTTCAATAGGTTTGCCTGTTTCACTTAGGGAACTGGATATCAAGGATGACAGGATTGATGAAATGGCATCAAAATGTACCTGCTCAGGTGAAAGGACAGAGGGTAATTTCGTAAGACTGAGCACTGAAGATGTGGTTAATATCCTTAGATTGGCCATGTAGGCATTAAGGGGTGGGTTGTGTGCGGAGCAAAATAATTATTACATCTTCTGTGGTTCTGGTTTTAGTGGTTACTGTAGTATTAATCTCACTGAACGGATCATTTAATAATAAATACATAGAAAAAGGCGAAGAACTTCTGGAAGTGTTTGATGATGCACAATCCCATGCAAATGATAGCAGTGTTGAACCAGAAGGTGGCAGCAGTGCTGAAACCTACAGGGAAGATAATTCTGAAGATGATATCATTGAAAGCAGGAGTATCGCAGTAACAGGAAATTCTCCTTTATATGACCTGAAAATATTCCTGCAAAAAAATAAACAGGGAGATTCATTTCTGAGGTTTGAATACTACCATAACGGGTCAAGCAAATCTGAAGTAGTGGATAAGAGTCAAATACCAGAATTAATAAGCATTGCAAATAAGAAGCAGAGAACCGAACCGAAAGAAGAAACAGTAGAAATACATAATTACGGAGTGAAAGCTGCATGGCTTAATCCTGTTTACGAGAAGGTATATTTATTAGTTGAAGGAGAAAGCTTATCAACAGGTACTGGTGCGGCCATATATTCTTACAACTTAAATAGTCTTTTAGTTAAAAAAGTGTTTACCAGGGCAGGATATTATTCAGATTTATTTTTCACAGATAACTTTAAATATTTAGGTTTTAGTTACAGAATCACAGGTGTTGACAGCACTTCCCAGGAAGAGTCTTTTTTGCAGGTGGTGGATTGTGAGTCTGATGAAATGATTATAACGGAAAGCAGGCATTTGGATGGCAGCACTATAGGAAAAAACAGGGATAAAGATCTTTTGTACAGCTATACTTTTTTAGGGTGGAAATCAAATGATACTTCAGAATTAAAGGAGATTTCGGTAAAAAAAACCGGGACAAATGAAGGAAATGCACGATCGATAGAGAGAAAAGTACGTTATAATATCAATAAAGATTTATTTCTGGATGAAAACGGCAGGATATTAGAAGAAAGCAATTCCTCGCAAAATGATTTTGTTGTTCAAAATAATGATGATACTGGAACACAAGAGAGTAGAGGGACACAGGATGAGGAAGGCAAGGACCTTGAAGATCATCCTGGGAAAACACTGGAAAAGTTTTACCAATACCTTTCCTCCGATGGTACTGGCCTGTATGAGAATGCAATGGATTTGCTTGATGATGGTTTTGTGCTTGAAATGAACATGTTTAAGCAGTTTAATATCAGTGAAGTGCGAAAGAGCGATATCAGCCTTGATAATGTATCAGTCTACAGGGAACTGTTAAAAGCCGCGAAGCTGGATAGTATATCTGGTGTAATAACTGAAGGCGACACTTCAAGCATTGACTATATACAATCTTTGGCAATCAACGAAGGTCAGGAGTTTAAACAAAAGCTGAAGGCCTTCCTCAGAAGATGTGAAGATGGATGGAAAATATTATCAATAAAAGAAGTCAACCCATAATATTAGATTAATGAAACAAAACATAAGAGAATCAAAAATCCGGGAATTAATCCCGGATTCCTTTTTATCTTAATTAATAATATTCCTCTTTTCGCAGCTCATCCAAAAATACTTAACAGGACTCCTGCTGCCACCGCTGATCCAATTACACCAGCAACATTAGGACCCATAGCATGCATCAGAAGGAAATTTGCGGGATTTGCCTCTTGCCCGACCTTTTGCGAAACCCTCGCAGCCATAGGAACAGCCGATACACCCGCTGAACCTATTAAAGGATTAACCTTCCCGCCGCTGACTATATACATGATTTTACCAAATAAGACACCGGCTGCAGTGCCTACAGAAAATGCTATAAGGCCAAGTATTATTATAAGCAGTGCTTTGGCACCGTATTCAGGGTCTGCAAATTTTTCAGCGCTTGCTGTTGCTCCAACGGTCAAGCCCAGGAAAATAGTGACTATGTTAATAAGTTCATTTTGGGCAGTTTTTGATATCCTTTCAACAACACCGCTCTCCCTAAAAATGTTGCCTAGCATTAGCATTCCAATAAGTGGTGCTGCAGCAGGTATCATCATTACAACAATAAGTGTTACCAGTACCGGGAAAATAATCTTTTCTGTTTTTGATACCGGTCTTAACTGCTTCATGACAACCTCCCGCTCCTTTTTTGTGGTCAGGGCTTTCATTATAGGAGGTTGGATAATTGGCACAAGGGCCATGTATGAATAAGCTGCAACCGCAATAGGCCCGAGAAGTTCAGGCGCCAGCTTTGATGTCAGGTAAATGGCCGTAGGACCATCAGCTCCGCCTATAATTGCAATAGAGGCCGCCTGCTTATCTGTAAATTCAATGAAAGGCAGGAAGTTTAAAAGCTTCGCTCCAATAAAAGTACCGAAAATACCGAATTGTGCTGCGGCACCCAGAAGCAGGCTCTTGGGGTTTGCAAGCAAGGGACCGAAGTCTGTCATTGCTCCGATACCAAGGAAAATCAAAGATGGATATATACCCAACTTTACCCCAAGGTAAAGAAAGTCAAGAAGACCACCGTTATTGACTATATCCTGGAAAACAATATGATCGCCTTTAAAAAGTTCCGGATGCATCAATTCTCCCAGAGGGAGGTTTGCCAGGAATATTCCAAAAGCTATTGGAAGCAGTAAAAGTGGTTCATACTGTTTGACAATGGCAAGGTACAAAAGTATAAATGCAATCACAAGCATGAGTATATGAAGCCAAGTCAGATTTGCAAAACCTGAGTCA
This sequence comes from Acetivibrionales bacterium, assembly GCA_050953835.1. Classification (GTDB taxonomy): domain Bacteria; phylum Bacillota; class Clostridia; order Acetivibrionales; family JBMNNH01; genus JBMNNH01. Next base: position 133,832 of record JBMNNH010000022.1, read on the forward strand.
GCAATGAGGTTTCCAATTGAATTAATAATCATATCCATATGTATTTATCATCCTTTACTAAACTCAATCATTTGGTATATAGCAATTAATAATATCTGCAAAGGTTTCTATCAAAGCTTACCAAAAAAATACTCGCTTCTTCCCATCAAGTTCCATGCAGGGGAAGTCTGAGGGATTCTTCTGAATGATTTTACCCTTATTCTGCATTCAGGAGTCCTTCCGAAACTGGCTTGCACAGCTGCGGTCAATACTGCAACAAGTTCTTCATTGGAAAGATTGTTATAAGGTGCATCCAACTTTTCATCCCCATTGGTTTCCAAGATTGGTGCTTTATTCATTGCTGTAGCCGAGCCGTCCTTTGGAGTGTTTTTTTTACTATAGAAAATCATTCCAAAAACACTAATAACTACTGCGAGAATAATTAAAGACAAAAAAACAACTAATATCCCAACAACAGCAATACTAATTGTAAAACCCATGTTCGCACCTCCTCTTTAACAAATTTCTGGCCATTGTATTAAATCTAACACATCAATAATCTCTAGTCAACAGATAGAGTGAAAAAATTAACAAGAAAAAATACTAATATTTGATAAAAAGCAATACAGGGCTTTCTATAGGTTGTACTTTCTTTGTATGGCTCATACTATGGAATGGACATTGTGGAGAGGATATAGAGGCTGTTTAATGAGACTGATGCAAGGTCAAATCAAACTCATTTAACGGGTGCATGTAATAAATGTGAAGAAAATGATGGAAGGAACATATGCAAGAGCTTTAGAAACTGTTGTGAAGCAGATATAAAATCAAATCACTGTTTGAGAAAAAAATTCTTTTTAATAGGTCATACAAAAATTTGCGCCATTTCCTATATATTTTGCGTTGAGAAAAATTCGCAACTATAGTATATTCATAGAATAGCAGACTAAAGTTTACTCACTATGCTAGGATAACAAGCTTACTGGGATAATAAAACATGATTCGAACATATTAAAAATGAAGCATTTTACCTGGTACTTGAACCGGCAGAATTAATTCGAAATTGAAAGGAAAGTGAATCAGTTTGTTCAGTAAAAGGATAAGTATATTTACAGGGCATTTTGGGAGCGGAAAAACAGAAATTGCGGTTAATTATGCGCTTCAACTCTCGAAGAAGGGCGATAAAACCGCTATAGTGGATTTTGATATAGTCAATCCCTATTTCAGGACTGCCGATGTCAAAGACAGGCTTTCGGAGAAAGGAATCCGTGTAATAACCCCTGTATATGCAAACACAAATACAGATGTACCTGCTCTTCCGTCTGAAATAAATACTTTGTTTGAAAACAGGGATTACCGGGTTGTTTTTGATGTGGGGGGAGATGACCTTGGAGCCAGGGTTCTGTCGAGGTATAGGGATGAAATACTGAAGGATGACTACGAAATATTTCTTGTGGTAAACACCAGAAGGCCTATGACTGATACGGAAGATAAGATACTGGAAATGATTAACAGCATAGAAGCCAGTTCAAGACTTACTGTTGGCAGTTTGGTAAACAACACAAACATGCTTGAGTATACCTCCTGTGATGATGTATTGGAAGGACAAAGAATGCTTGAACGGGTCTCTTTGGAGACAAACAAACCAATTAGCTTTATCAGCGTTTTTAACGGTATAAAGGATGAACTGGAAGGCAAGGTAAATACCAAGGTTCTGTATATGCAAAAAAAGATAAGGCTTCCATGGCAAAGGTTGTAAAGTTGCAGTTAAACTTGCAAATTACCATTGGCAGATTTATAATAAACCAAGTAAGTATATAGAAAAGTGAGGGATATTATGGCTAAAGTTACTTTCTATGAAGATAGATGTAAGGGATGCAAATTATGCACAACTGTATGTCCAAAAGGCATAGTGGCAATGAATACTGAAAAGTTGAACCAAAAAGGTTTTCATCCCGCAGGGGTTACTGATATGGACAAATGTATAGGATGCGCTTTTTGTGCAACCATTTGTCCGGATTGTGTTATTGAAGTAGAAAAATGATTTTGGACAAGGGGGATTGAGTATACATGGGCGAAAGGTTTTTAATGAAAGGGAACGAAGCTATTGCTGAAGCTGCTTTAAGAGCTGGCTGCAGGCATTATTTCGGGTATCCGATAACTCCGCAGACTGAGATTGCGCATTATTTAGCAAAAAAGATGCCTGCGGTTGGTGGCACCTTTGTTCAGGCTGAGAGTGAAGTTGCTGCAATAAATATGGTTTATGGGGCTGCCGGAGCAGGGGCCAGGGTTATGACTTCTTCTTCAAGCCCTGGGATCAGTTTGAAACAGGAAGGAATTTCATATATATCAGGAGCACAACTCCCGGCTGTTGTTGTGAACATTGTCAGATGCGGTCCGGGACTGGGGGGCATATTACCTGCGCAGTCCGATTACTTTCAGGCAGTGAAGGGAGGAGGACATGGAGACTACAAAATGGTAGTGCTTGCTCCCAGCAGCGTACAGGAGTTATACGAGCTTACTGTGGAGGCATTCAACATCTCTGATAAATACAGAATTATAACCATGATTATGGGTGACGGCACGCTCGGACAGATGATGGAGGTAGTAGAGTTTAAGGAAAAAGAAGATATAATCGATGTTAAAAAAGATTGGGCTACCACTGGCACAGGGCTTAAGAGGGAACACAATACTATAGAATCTATATATATAGACCCTCAGGTTCTGGAGAAGCACAACCAAAAGCTTCAGGCAAAATACAGGATTATAGAAGAAAAGGAAACCAGGGCTGAGGAATATAATTGTAAAGATGCAGATGTGATAGTTATATCATATGGAACTGTTTCAAGAATAGTTAAGAGTGTTATAAAGATGGCCGAGAAGGAGGGTATAAAGGTCGGGCTAATAAGGCCTATTACCTTATGGCCTTTTCCAATAGCATCTTTTGATAAATATGCTGATGTGCCTAAGGCTTTCCTGGCGGTGGAACTCAGCGCCGGACAGATGGTTGAAGATGTCAGGCTGGCGCTTAATGGCAGGAAACCTGTGTACTTCTATGGGAGAATGGGAGGTATGATTCCCACCCAACAGGAAATTTTGGATAAAATCAAGGAAATAGTAAGATAGTAATATGATTTTGGAAAGAAGGGGAAAATGTATGGCTACTGTATTTAAAAAACCTCATGCATTAAAGGACTTGTCAATGCACTACTGCCCAGGGTGTACCCATGGCATAGCCCACAGGTTAGTGGCAGAGGTTCTGGATGAACTGGATATAGAAGGAAAAACAATAGGTGTTTCATCTGTTGGGTGTTCATATAACAACTATTTATACTTTAATTGCGATATGCAGCAGGCAGCACACGGAAGGGCACCTGCCGTAGCTACAGGAATCAAGAGAGTGAATCCTGCAAATGTGGTTTTTACCTATCAGGGAGACGGTGACCTTGCTGCAATCGGTACGGCTGAAATAGTACATGCTGCCACGAGAGGTGAAAATATTACTACAGTATTTATTAATAATACAATATATGGGATGACTTCAGGCCAGATGGCGCCTACAACTTTAATAAACCAGGTAACCACAACCTCCCCGTTTGGGAGAAAGCCTGAGATACACGGTTATCCAATAAGAGTATGTGAGCTTTTATCCACATTGGATGGGCCAGCTTTTATTGAGAGGGTATCACTGCATGATATAAAAAACATAAGGAACGCCAGAAAAGCAATTAAGAAAGCGTTCCAGGCTCAAATAGCCGGTAAAGGCTTTTCCTTAGTGGAGGTTCTGTCTTCATGTCCGACTAACTGGGGATTAAACCCTGTTGAGTCGTTAGAGAGGATAAAAAACGATATGGTACCCTATTATCCGCTGGGCAATTTCAAGGGTAAGGATTTGGAGGTGTAGGGCTTATGATTCATCAGGAAATTATTATTGCAGGTTTTGGCGGACAGGGAATACTTTCAGCAGGGAGGCTGTTAGCTTATGCAGGTATGCTTGAAAACAGGAATGTTTCCTGGCTTCCTTCATATGGGCCTGAAATGAGGGGAGGGACAGCCAACTGTAATGTAGTAATATCGGAAGAACAGGTTGGTTCTCCTATCTTAAACAGTGCTACGGCATTAATAGTTATGAACGGCCCTTCACTGGATAAGTTTGAAGATATGGTAACAGAGGGTGGAATTATTATTACTGACAGCTCACTTGTGGCGAGAAGTCCAAGGAGGAAGGATATTGATATTTTTGAGATCCCTGCCACCCAGATGGCATCTGACATGGGTAATCTAACTTATGCAAATATAATTCTCATTGGAAAGCTTCTTAAAGCAACTAAAATTGTTACAAAAGAGAGCTTTAAAAAAGCCCTGGAAGAAGTTCTGCCAAAGAAGTACCATCATATGATACCTGAAGAGATAAAAGCTCTTGAAAAAGGAATGGAATACTAGGGTTTTGGACTGGAAGATGTTGGCTGATATTGCTTATAGGTGTTGAAAATGTTTAATTTATCAATACAAGGCCTGAACAAGTATTATGGAGAAAACCATATTCTTAAGGATATTACCTTTGATGTATTTGAAGGTGAAAGGGTTGGTTTGCTGGGTAAGAATGGAGCAGGGAAAACCACACTTTTCAAGATTATTGCGGGTTTAGAAGGATATGAAAGTGGAACGGTGCTCATACCGGCAAATGTAAATACTGGTGTACTTGATCAGATTCCGGAGTATCCCGGGGATTATACTGTAAAAGATGTTTTAAAAACCGCTTTTTCAAGGCAGTATAATCTGATAAGTGAAATGAAAAAGCTGGAAGCTGCGATGGAGTCTGATACCAGTCCGATACTGGTTAAACAGTATGGTAATCTTCAGACAGAATTTGAGTCCGCCGGCGGATATACAATGAACAGTTCAATTGCCAAAGTATGTAATGGCCTTGGCATCAGCAATGACTTACAGGAAAGGAAATTCAACCTGCTAAGCGGGGGAGAGAAAACCAGAGTCAATCTCGGAAGGATTATACTGCATGATGCAGATATTATACTTCTGGATGAACCCACTAACCACCTTGATGTAGCTTCTGTGGAATGGCTGGAGGAGTTTTTAGGCCAATACAGGGGAACAGTAATTGTAGTATCACATGACAGGTATTTCCTTGATAAGGTGGTAAATAGAATTATAGAACTGGAGTACGGGAAAGCTTATTTATATAAAGGCAACTATAGCTTTTATACAGAGGAAAAGGAATTACGGCAGTACCAAAAAATTAAGAAGTATGAACAGGAACAGAAAAAGATAAAACAGTTGGAAGAGGCATCAAAGAGAATACATGACTGGGCAGGAAGGTCAGATAACAAAAGCCTGCATAGAAGAGCTTTTGCCATAGAGAAGAGGATTGAAAGGTTTGCTGATATGGAAAAACCTGTTATTGACAAGTCGATAACAGCTAAGTTCCATAAAAGTTCAACTCCTGGAAAAGATGTTATAATGCTTAAGGACGTATATAAAGCATACGGCAATAGCAACGTTATTAACGGGGTTAGCCTTGCAGTGGGCAGAGGCGGGAAAATTGCTCTTATAGGAGAAAACGGTTGTGGAAAGACAACTTTGCTTAAAATAATAACAGGCTGTGAAACTCCTGACCAAGGCATGGTAAAAGTGGGTACTAGCGTAAAATATGCTTACTTGCAGCAGGATATCAAGTTTGATAATAATGAAAGTACAATGCTTGATGCTGTGAGGTATTCCCTTGGGGTAAGCGCAGAGATGGCAAGAAACAGGCTTGCAGCTTTTCATTTTACAGGGGATGATGTATTTAAAACGGTCAATTCACTTTCAGGAGGGGAAAAGGCCAGACTAAAGCTGTGTATTCTAATGTATACCGATGTGAACCTCCTCATACTGGATGAGCCAACAAACCATCTCGATATTGCCTCGAGGGAATGGATAGAAGAGGCAATATCAGGCTTTGACGGAACAGTACTCTTTGTTTCCCATGACAGATATTTTATTAACCTTTTTGCTACAGAAATATGGGAAATGAAAGAAGGGAAGGTTTTTGCATATCATGGATCCTATGAAGAGTACAGGAAATGGAAATTAAGGACTGGGACACAAACAGTTTCTTTTGCAGATAAAGATGGAAGGTTTACAAGCACTACTAAAAGGAAAAAATCAGGAACAGACAATAATACAGATATTAATATAAAGAAAGCAAAAGAATATGAGAAAAAGATATCGGAACTGGAGGAGAAACTGAAGTCCATTGGTGAGGAGATGGAGGAATCAGCTAGCGATTATCAACGTTTAGATAGCCTTTTTCAAGAGAAGACAAGGATTACGGAAGAGATTAACCTGCTTTATGAGGATTGGTTTCTAATAGAAGAAGTTAAAGAAGGGAGCTGAATAGGAAGGAAAACTTGGCTGGATATGATATTTTAACATATTTATTAATATTTATTTTTTTATTTCCTTTAATAATAGGTTTTTTCAGGCCCTTTTCCCGGGAAAGGGTTCAACGCTCTTTGGGATCTATGCTTGATAATATTGAGTTCCTTGTAGCTCTTATACTATCGTTTTATACTACAAAACAAATATTCTTCGATGACAGCGCAGACATTTTCAAAAGGATATATGGATTAATACCTGAATCAGCAAGGGACTTTTTATATGGGAAAGATGTATTAACTTATATAATAGTGGTGCCTGTAGTCCTTCTTATACTATCAATAATTCTTAGAATTGTAACAAATCCGTTATACACCAGATTGGTAGTACCATTGGCAAATGCACTGCACACAAGAATAAGTAAAATGGGAAGAGTACTCAGAAGGATAATCAGCGCATTATGGCAGATGCCGAAAGCTTTGTGTTTAACACTGATTTTTACTACTGCTATTAATTTCTATTCATATTATATTTATTCTCCGACATTGAACAAGTGGATGAACGATTCCGATATATACCAGTTCATTTATAATAATGCACTTAAGCCTGTGCTAAGTTCAAATATTGCAAAGCGTATTCCTGTAATTGTTAATGATTCATTCAGAAATGCAATAGGAGAAGTTATACCTGCCCGGGGTGATACTCTTGCAAGGGAGATAGGTGACAAGCTCAGCAAGGAACTTAATATAAAGGTAATTGAATATTTTAACGGAGTTACCCTGGATGAAGCAGTTAAATCCACTGAGGAAATTGATGGGACTGCGAAAGAAATAGCAAACCGGGAAACAACCAGCAAAGGAAAGGCTTTTTTAATTTATGAATGGGTCAGCAATAATATTGAATATGATTTTGAAAAAGCTGAGCAAATAAGTGAAAACCCAAGAGGAATCCAATCCGGCGCTATAGTGGCATATAAAACAGGAAAAGGCATATGTTTTGACTATTCATCCCTGTATATTGCAATGTGCCGGGCGGCCGGTTTAAAGGTCCGGATGGTGACAGGGCTTGCATACAGCGGTATGTCCTGGGGAGACCATGCATGGAACCAGGTATATATTGACGAGGAAGACAGGTGGGTGAATGTAGACACTACCTTTGGCAGCATAGCTGACTATTTTGACAGGCCTGATTTTGATGTGGATCACAGGTATGCGGAAGTACAGGGGGAGTGGTAGTCTTACACATAATTTCTGCAGTATGCTTTACCTGGTATATATGATATTTCTTCAAAAGTATGGCCCCAGAATAAGTGTTCGTGTAGTTCATTTGATTCCAAGAGTCCCTCCATTTTATGAATGTGGCCGTTAGAGGTTTTAAATGGCATACCGGTAATACCCGAATAATAATGGGTATGGTCTGTATAGGCGGACACACCATAAAAAAAGTGGAAATGGAATTTTGCAGTTCCGACCATTGTATCCGCATATCCATAAATCTTATGTTTATGACCTTTCTTAGTTTTTGAGTCAATCTTATAATGGTGTATATGTGAATTCATTTTATCCCTCCTTAGGCACTATCATAACTATAAATTGTGCAAAAAAGTGAAAATTTATTATAAGTAAAAACTTGAAGAATGATAAAAATCATAAAAAAGTGCAAAAACTTGCAGGTATTGACATAGAGTTAGTTAAAAATATAATATATTATATATTATATATACGGTTTGTTTCATATTTAACAAAGTGGCATTTCAAGGTGGTGATATTGTGTCTATTGATGTTATAAAGTCTATTAAAGAAACTGAGGAAAAGGCTGAACAGTTAATCAGGCAATCTTTGGCTGATGCGCGTCAAATTATTTCTGAAGCAGAAAATCAGTCCGTAAAAATTCAGGAGAAGGCTATTGAAGAGGCTGAAAAAAGGGCAAATGAAATAATTGAACAGCAAGAAAAAGCTGCAGAGGCTGAAATTCTCCAAATGAGGAAGTCTATTGACCAGGAGTGCAGTAAGATAAGGAAACAGGCGGAAAAACACTTTGATAAAGCGGTTGATATGATACTGGGGAGGATAGTGAAAATCCATGGCAATAGTTAAAATGAACAGAATTACTCTGATAGGCCTTGAGGAAAACCAGGAGGCAATCCTTGAACGGCTTATGAAACTCGGAGTGGTTGAAATAGAAAATGTGCAGTATAAGGTTTCGGTTGAAGAGTGGGCAGGTCTGGTTGCGAAAGATGGTGAAGATGCAAGCGTATCTGAACTGGAAGCAGCTATTTCGAAGGTAGACTCGTCTATCAGATACCTTGAAAAGTATAATTCAAGGAAAAAAGCACTTTTTGAGCCCAAAAAGCTATTAACCCGCAGTAAATACAATGAGATTTTAAATAAAGAACCAGAGATATGGGAAGTTGTTAATAGAATTAGTAATTATGATGACAAACTCTCGTCATTGAAGTCTGAAGAAAACCGTCTTAGAAACCATATAGCTACCATTGAACCATGGAAGGCATTGGATGTACCTCTTGATTTTGTTTCAACAAAAACGTCTGCTGCTATGCTTGGTGTTGTACCAGCTATCGTGGATATAGAAGAGTTAAAAAACCAGCTGAATACGGAAATGCCTGAAAGCTTTTTTGAGGTAGTTAACAGTGACAAGGATCAGAGCTATGTTTTTGTAGTGTACCTTAAGAGTGTTGAGGAAGGCTTACTGAATATATTGAAACAAAACGGATTTACAAAAGTAAGCTTCAAAGATGTGAAAGGGACTGCTTCTGAAAACATTGACCGGGCGTATAATAGGATAAGGGAAATAGAAACTGAACGAAATGTCATTGAGGAAAGAATATCGGCTCTTTCTGGTGAAAAAGAAAATATTGAAGTATTACACGATTATCTTTTAATTAAGAGGGACCGGCAAGCAGCCCGGAGAAATATGGTTAAAACCGGCAAAAGCTTTATGCTAGAAGGCTGGGTGCCTGCCGAAATGAGTGGTAAAGTGGAAAAGGAAATTACTTTGCACTTTGATACAGTAATTGAGATAAGAGAAGCAGAAGAGGATGAGGAATTTCCAATTCTATTGAATAACCCTTCTTATATAAAACCATTTGAGCTTATTACTGAATTGTATAGTTTGCCTAGTTCAAAAGGAATTGATCCAAATATTTTCATGGCTCTGTTCTATTTTGTTTTCTTTGGCTTAATGGTCAGTGATGCAGGATATGGTCTGCTGATGGCATTAGCTACAGGTTTTATTTTATATAAGTTTAAACCTGAAGGCATGGCAAACAAGCTTTTGAGGTTATTATTCTTTGGCGGAATCTCAACATTTATTTGGGGAGCACTTTTTGGAGGATGGTTTGGGGATATTGTGACCCTGGTGTCAGAGATGGCTTCAGGCCGGAGTATTACAATTCCACCCATCTGGTTCAATCCTATGGATGACCCTATGAGGCTGCTTATTTGGTCGCTTGTTTTCGGGGGCGTTCACCTGTTTGTAGGTATGGGGATTAAAGCATATATGCTTATAAGGGATGGACATGTACTGGATGCAGTTTTTGATATTTTTTCCTGGTATATTCTTCTTATTGGATTAACCCTGATGATATTGGGAGGTACAGCCGGGGCTGTCGGAAAGTATATGGCAATAGCGGGAGCAGTTATACTGGTGTTGACACAGGGAAGGGGACAAAAGGGTGTTATTAAGAAGTTTCTTTCAGGAGTGTTAAGCCTTTACGATGTTACAGGCTATTTAAGCGATGTACTGTCATATTCAAGGCTTTTGGCGCTTGGATTGGCAACTGGAGTCATTGCTTCAGTTATTAATACCGTGGCTGTATTGTTCGGTTTTAATGTTATAGGTATTATACTCCTGGTAGTTATTTTTATTGTTGGTCATGTGTTCAATATATTGATAAACGTGCTTGGGGCATACGTACACGCAAGCCGTCTTCAATATGTTGAATTCTTTGGTAAGTTTTATGAAGGCGGAGGCAAAAGCTTCCAACCATTTACAATAAAAACAAAATATATTAATCTTAATTGATTGGAGGACATTGAATATGCAAGATTGGATAGCAAGCTTATTTAACGGCAATGTATTGGCATTAGTGGGAGCAGCGTTAGCAGCTTTGATGGCTGGAACAGGATCTGCAAAAGGGGTAGGCATAGTTGGTGAAGCTGCGGCTGGACTGGTAACTGAAGACCCCGGGAAATTTGGCCAGACCTTGTTGCTGCAAGCGCTTCCAGGAACACAAGGAATATATGGACTTCTAACCGCTTTTGTTATACTAAACCAGGTGGGAGTTGTGGGTGGACCAATGAAGGATCTTACAACAGTTCAAGGATTCCTTATACTTGCTTCTGCGCTGCCTATTGCAGTTGTAGGATATTTTTCTGCAATTGCCCAGGGAAGAGCTGCAGCTGCAGGTGTTGGAATCATTGCAAAACGCCCTGAGGATCTCGCGAAAGGAATAATGTTTGCAGCAATGGTTGAAACTTATGCTGTGTTGGCATTGCTGGCTTCCATACTTATGATATTCGGAATTGGTTTATAATCTGGTTAATTTAAGGAGTGTTATAAATGGCGGGTGCAGAAAGAATAACCGGAAGAATTTTGGAGGATGCTCAAAATAGGGCAAAATCCAATATTCTGGAGGCAGAAAAAAAGGCATCGGATATTATCCGTACTGCTGAAGAAGAAGCCAGAAAAAAACAAAAAGAAATAATTGATAAGGCTTTTGTAGCTGCAGACGAAAGAAAGAATAGAATGATTTCCATTGCGGAACTTGAGGGCAGGAAAGAAAAGCTTAAAACAAAGCAGGCAATGATTAGCGAGGTATTCAATAAGATACATGAAAGGCTTAATTCCATTTCTGATGAAGAATATGAAAAAATACTGGTAAATATGGTTGTAAACTCTGTCAGGGATGGGGATGAAGAAGTGCTCCTTTCCGAAAAGGATAAAAACAGGATTAGCAGTAAATTTATTAAAAAAATTAATAACATGTTATTTGAAAAAGGCTTGAAGGGAAAAGCTGTTCTTTCGCCTCAGACTCGAGATATTCGTGGAGGATTCATACTTAAAAAAGGCGATGTTGAGATAAACAATTCCTTTGAAGCCATAATAAAAATGCAGCGGGATGAATTGGAGGAGTTAATAGTAGCAGAACTGTTCTGATATCATTTAGTGAGTAGGAAAGGAGGGATTGCATTTTGCCGGTGGATACAGAGTATGCGTATGCTGTTGCCCGGATTCGTGCAGTGGGAAAAAAACTGCTGGACAAATCCGGAATAGACAGGATGGTAGATGCAAAAACTGCAGAAGATGCTCTTAAGGTACTAATAGATATAGATTATGGGTATTCTTCCGGGGATTTGATTAGCGCTTATGAATATGAGAGGCTGTTGAAGGAAGAAAGCAAGAAAGTATTTACGTTGCTAAGGGATATTGCACCACAACCTGAGATTTTTGACCTGTTTCTTCAGAGCAATGACTATCATAATTTGAAAGTAATACTGAAGAGTGAATTTTTAGGGAATGAGGATAACAGCAATATTTTGTTGGATTCAGCTACAATTCCTGTGAATAAGCTAAAAATAATGGTTAGGGAAAGAAAGTTGTCTGAAATGCCTGGGATAATGAGGAATGCAGTAGAAGAGTGTATTGAAAGCTTTAACAGGACTGGAGACCCTCAGGTTATTGATTTGATCCTTGATAGGGCGAATTACTCACAGATGGTAAAAAATGCTGCGGAAATAAAGAATGATTTTTTAATTGATCTGGTTAAAATCATGATTGACCTTGCAAATATAAAAACTTTTTTACGGGTCAGATCTATGAAAAAATCATGGGATTTTCTACAGAAGGTTTTACTGCCAGGTGGACGGATTGAACGGGGAACATTTGTGAAAATGCTGCAGGATTCGCTGGACAATGCTGTAAACATATTAAAGTTCACACCTTATGACAAAGTGTGCGAGGAAGGTATAGCCGATTATCAGAAAAATGGGAGTATGTCGAAGTTTGAAAAGCTGGCGGATAATTTTATTACAAAATATGTCAGAAAAGCTCTGTTTATAAATCTTGGAGTTGAGCCCTTAATTGCGTATCTTATTGCTAAGGAAGTGGAAATAAGGAATGCCAGAATTATTATGGTCGGGAAAATAAACGGGATTTCCAATGAAATAATCAGAGAAAGGCTGAGAGAAGCTTATGTATAAAATAGGTATAATAGGGGACAAGGACAGCATATTGGGATTTAAAGCCTTAGGCCTGGATGTATTTCCTGTTACGCAGCCTAAAGAGGCCGAAGAAATCCTGGCAGCTCTTGCTGATCAACAGTACGCTGTAATATATATTACCGAGCAGATTGCGAGGAGTATTATACCAATTATGGATAGGTACAGTAAAAGAATGTTTCCGGCTATAATTCCTGTGCCAGGTAACCAGGGGGGTTTGGGCATAGGTATGGAAAGCGTTAAAAAATCTGTTGAGAGAGCAGTTGGAGCAGACATATTGTTCAACAAGGATTAGTGATATAGAGGTATCGGCTATAACCGTTTGAATATATAATAGTAATGACGAAGGAAGGGATGAAGTGTGAGCCAGGGAACAATAGTTAAGGTATCAGGCCCTTTAGTTATTGCAAAGGGCATGAGGGATGCAAATATGTTCGATGTGGTCAGGGTTAGTGAGCATAACCTGATTGGTGAAATAATAGAAATGCACGGAGACAGGGCTTCTATTCAGGTTTATGAAGAGACAGCAGGCCTTGGACCAGGTGAGCCTGTAGTTTCAACAGGTACACCTCTTAGTGTTGAACTTGGACCGGGACTTATAGAAAAGATGTTTGACGGTATTCAAAGGCCTCTTGAAGAAATGAGGAGAATGGTTGGAAGCAATATCACCAGAGGCATAGATATTAATGCCCTTGACAGGGAAAAGAAATGGGGTTTTACACCTACTGTTGAAAAGGGGATAAAGGTTACTGCCGGCGATATAATAGGCAGGGTACAGGAGACAGCTGTTGTTGAGCATAGGATAATGATTCCCAATGGGATAAAGGGGACAATTGAAGAGATTTATGAAGGTGAGTTTACTGTTGAAGATACGGTTGCAAAAGTAAGAAAAGAAAATGGGGATTTGGTGGATATAAAGATGATGCAGAAATGGCCGGTTCGTGTTGGACGCCCATATAAAGAAAAACTTCCACCAGAGCAGCCTATGGTTACAGGGCAGAGGGTAATTGATACACTATTTCCCCTTGCCAAGGGTGGAGTAGCAGCAGTTCCCGGGCCGTTCGGAAGTGGGAAGACTGTGGTTCAGCATCAGCTTGCAAAATGGGCAGATGCTGATATTGTTGTATATATAGGGTGTGGTGAACGTGGAAATGAAATGACTGACGTTCTCATTGAGTTCCCTGAGCTGAAAGACCCCAGAACGGGCGAGTCCCTTATGAAGAGAACAGTTCTTATAGCCAATACGTCCGATATGCCTGTTGCCGCAAGAGAGGCTTCAATATACACAGGGATTACCATTGCTGAATACTTCAGGGACATGGGATACAGCGTAGCATTAATGGCGGATTCGACTTCCCGTTGGGCTGAGGCTCTGAGAGAAATGTCAGGGCGTTTGGAAGAAATGCCTGGTGAAGAAGGCTACCCTGCATATTTGGGTTCAAGACTGGCACAATTCTATGAAAGAGCCGGTAGGGTAATAAGCCTTGGTACAAATGGGAGAGAAGGGACACTTACAGCTATAGGTGCAGTATCTCCTCCAGGTGGTGATATTTCCGAACCTGTAACCCAGGCAACACTTAGAATCGTAAAGGTATTCTGGGGATTGGATTCCAGCCTGGCGTACAGGAGACACTTCCCTGCAATAAACTGGCTTCTTAGCTATTCACTGTATCTGGACAGGTTGGATGAATGGATTAACCAGAATGTGGCAAAGGACTGGAACAAGCTAAGGGCTGAAACTATGAGATTACTGCAGGAAGAGGCTGAACTGGAGGAGATAGTAAGGCTTGTTGGTATAGATGCATTATCTGTATCAGATAGATTGACTTTGGAAGTAGCAAAATCAATACGTGAAGATTATCTTCATCAGAACGCTTTCCATGATGTGGACACATATACTTCACTTAATAAGCAGTACAGAATGCTGAAACTGATAATGGCCTTCTATCATAGTGGAAAGAAAGCTGTTGAAGCAGGTGTTGATATACAGAAATTGTTTGACCTGCCGGTAAGGGAAAAGATAGGCAGGGCAAAATATACTCCTGAAAATGAAGTTGACAGTGCGTTCTATAAGATTGAAGCTGAACTTAAAGAACAGATAGACGCATTGACGGCAAAGGAGGGGGAATAAGATGCTTAAGGAATATAAAACCATTTCTGAGGTTGCCGGCCCTTTAATGCTTGTAAAAAAGGTAGAAGGTGTAAAGTATGAAGAGCTTGGCGAGATAGAATTGAGCACAGGCGAAGTTAGAAGGTGCAGGGTACTTGAGGTTGATGAAGACAATGCACTGGTACAATTGTTTGAAAGCTCTGCTGGTATTAATGTTGCTGAGAGCAAGGTTAGGTTCCTTGGAAGAGGAATAGAGCTTCCGGTATCTATTGATATGCTTGGAAGGGTATTCGACGGGCTTGGAAGGCCGGCAGACGACGGCCCGAATATTATCCCTGATACAAGACTTGACATAAACGGTATACCGATGAACCCGGCAGCAAGGGACTATCCTTCTGAATTTATCCAGACCGGCATTTCATCAATAGATGGGTTAAATACGCTGGTCAGAGGACAAAAACTTCCCATTTTCTCCGGGTCAGGACTACCCCATGCACAGCTTGCTGCACAAATCGCAAGGCAGGCTAAGGTTCTGGGTGCAGACACTAGGTTTGCGGTTGTGTTTGCTGCTATTGGTATAACTTTTGAGGAAGCGGACTTTTTCATATCAGACTTTAAAAAGACAGGAGCCATCGACCGTGCAGTTTTGTTTATGAACCTTGCCGATGACCCTGCTATTGAAAGAATTTCAACTCCTCGTATGGCACTTACTGCAGCTGAATACCTGGCTTTTGAGAAGGATATGCATGTGCTGGTTATACTTACTGACATCACAAACTATGCAGAAGCCTTGAGGGAAGTGTCTGCTGCAAGAAAAGAGGTACCTGGGAGAAGGGGATATCCGGGATACCTGTATACCGACCTTGCAACTCTGTATGAAAGGGCAGGAAGGAAAAGGGAGAAAGAAGGAAGTATAACTCTTATTCCTATACTTACAATGCCTGAAGACGACAAAACACACCCAATCCCTGATCTTACTGGATATATAACCGAAGGACAGATTATACTTGGAAGGGAACTGTACAGAAAGGGCATTATGCCTCCAATAGATGTACTCCCGTCACTGTCACGTTTAAAGGATAAGGGTATAGGAAAAGGAAAAACCCGTGAAGACCATGCAGATACTATGAACCAGTTATTTGCGGCATATGCCAGGGGCAAGGAAGCCAAGGAACTGGCTGTAATTCTGGGCGAAGCTGCATTGAGCGATACAGATAAGCTTTATGCAAAGTTTTCTGATGAATTTGAGAAGGAATATGTTTCACAGGGATATAATGAAGACAGGAGCATTGAAAAAACTCTTGATATAGGCTGGAAACTGTTATCTATATTGCCCAGGGCAGAACTTAAACGAATCAGGGATGAATACCTGGACAAATATTTGCCCAATAGGGATAAAGGATAATCGATAGCAGGTGTTAATTACCTTTTTTATAGGTGAAAGGGGAAAAGGCAAATGGCAATATTACGTGTAAATCCAACCCGTATGGAGTTAACACGGCTAAAAAAAAGGCTTAATGTTGCACGAAGGGGCCATAAGTTGTTAAAGGATAAACGGGATGAATTAATGAAACAGTTTCTGGATCTTGTGAGGAAAAACAAGGAGCTTCGTGAAAAGGTAGAGGAAATGCTGATGAAGGTACATTCCAACTTCCTTATTGCCAGAGCTGTGATGTCATCGGAGATATTGGAAGAGTCCCTTATGTTTCCGAAACAGAGTATTTCTCTTGATGTTTCCACAAAAAATGTCATGAGCGTTGATGTCCCTGTATTTGACTTTAAATCTTCCAGTGAAGATGAAAGCAACATATATCCTTATGGATTCGCTTCAACATCAGGGGAACTTGATGGCGCAATAAGTACTTTGTTGGAAGTGTTTCCATATATGCTTGAACTTGCTCAGATGGAGAAATCAGCCCAGCTTCTGGCGGAAGAAATTGAAAAAACAAGAAGAAGGGTTAATGCACTTGAATATGTTTTAATACCTCAGCTAACCGAGACAATCAGATATATTACAATGAAGCTTGATGAAAATGAAAGAGGAAATCTTACAAGGCTTATGAAGGTCAAGGATATGATGCTTGAACAGGCTCATCACTATCAGGCAAGAAAGAATGAGGCTTAAGTGAAGCAATAATCTTTACTGTGTAACAAATTAAATTATTGATTGGACTATAAGTGATAACAAGGTGCTGCCTATAAAACCAGGCGGTGCCTTGTTTGTATTTATAAAGAAAAAGTGATAATAAGGAGTGCATGTTTTCTATATACCCCATATTATGGAATGGACAATGTGGAGAGGCTATAGAGGCTGTTTAATGAAACTGAAGCGTTGAATTATAAGGGATTTATTCATATAAACATGCAAAATTTATACTTCCGGCACGTATAATGAGTATAGTTTTGTTCATTTTTAGTAATTTGTTGTGCAGGTATGATGTAGATTGCATTGAATAAAGTAGTATTGGAATGCAGAGGTCAAATATGATGTGTAAGGGGAAATTGCTGGACGATGGAATGACTGCGGAAGTATATGAGTGGGGAAAGGATAAAGTTATAAAGCTTTTCTATGATGGATTCAGTGATGATTGGATAAACAATGAAGCCATAATTGGAAAGGCAGTGCATGAAATCGGAATAGCTTCACCGGCTGTGTTTGAAATAATTAATGTGGGCAGTCGGAAGGGAATCGTACTTGAGCGTATTTTTGGCAATACTATGCTAAGGCATATCCAGGCGGAGCCTTGGAAATTGTATTATTATACACGGGAGTTGGCAGGATTGCATTTCAAAATCCATCAATTCGCCTCTCCTGAAGGTATACCCTCACAGAAAGAAAGATTTATAGGAAAAATCAATATGTCATCTGAAATACTTGGGGACAGGATAAAAGCGATACTGCGTTATATTGAAAACCTGCCGGATGGTTCCAGTGTCTGTCATGGTGATTTTCACTTTGATAATATTTTTGTTACCGAAAATGGATTAGTGCCTATTGATTGGAGTAACGCATACATAGGAAACCCTTTGGGAGATGTTGCCAGAACCTGCCTGATGATTAATTCACCTGCTGTACAGCTGGATGCTTCAGACATAATGATGCCGCTGTTCCAATACACAAAATGGTCAATATACTGGACATATTTAAATGAATATAGGAAGCATACAAGGATAGATCTTAATAGCATTGATGCGTGGACAATCCCTGCTGCTGCAGTAAAAATTGCAGACAAGATACCAGGAGAAGAAAAGTGGTTAATGGGTATAATAGATAAACATTTAGATAAATTATGAATTGTCACAGCCAGTGAACTCAACATAATAATATTATGTAACACTTATATTTATCGCACCATAATATATTATTGCAGGAATATGTGTTTAATATTAGTTTTATTTAATCGGAATCAACTAGCACAACAGATTAAAGTAATATTTATTATTATGGAGCGATTTTTATGGGACTTGAATTAAAATTCGGCAACACCGAAATCGAGATTTCTTACGGGACCGGAAAAAAAGGTTTTTATAAGAGTAATAATTCGTTTAAGCGTAAGCTTTTCAAACAAGATGTCATACTTTTTAAGAAGATTTTTAAAAATGCTTGTTTAGATAAGATTAATAACTACCGTGAGCAAAACAAAGAACTTAGGGAACAAACAGCTACACAAGCGGTGAACTGCCAAAAAGCGGGGGATGAACCATATATAATGCCGGCTAATGGACATGATATTTATAATTATGTTGCCAGGTATGGGTTGGGTAACTACCAGATACAGGCAGTTATGAAGCTGGATGGGAAGATAGATTATAATAAGCTGGTAAAGGCAGTAAGGCTATCAGTTGATGAAGAACCTGTTTTCGGATGCCGTTTTATTGAAAGTGAACCGCCCTATTGGAAACGGCTGGATAACATTGATCAGACCGAGTTCTGCTCATTCGAAGAGACGTCCGATCCTGATGAAGTTGTTCAGAGATTTCTAGAAAGCCCTTTGGATATGGATAGGGACCCTATGGTAAAAGTCAAACTCATTCGTTCAGAGCCAGATGACACTATTTGTATAAAAATAAACCATGCATGTTGTGATGGAACAGGAACTAAAGAATATATCCAGCTCATTTCCAAAATCTATTCATTTATTGAAGACGATTCAAATATTTTCATACCAAAGCCCAAAAAGCGCAGCAGGGTAGATCAGGACAGGCTTTTCAGTGGAATGGGGATATCGGATCCCATAGCAGAGTGGGTTCCCGGATCAGAAATTACAAGAGCTACATGGCCTTTTCCATGGAAGCAGGCTCCTCAATCAGAGGAAAACCGTATGATGGTACGCAGATGTTCCCGTGAACAACTGGATAGGATAAAGAATTACTCAAAATACAGGGGAGTCACAATCAATGACCTTGTTCTTACGGCATATTACCGCGCAATGACAAAAATGGAAAAGCCAAGCTATTGCGGAAATATGGAAATATCCGTAACAATTGATCTGAGAAGATATCTTCCTGACAATAAGACAGATGCAATACGAAATTTTTCAGGCTCAGAGATTACAAGTATTGATTTAATGCCTGATGAAACATTCGATGAAACCTTGTCCAGGATAGCACCTGTAATGAAGAAAATTAAAGAAAACCGCGGCGGTTTGCAAAGTGCCATTGGTTTGGAACGTGTTGAAAAGATGGCTTTATGTGAAACCCTGGCTTATTATAAAAATGTATCGCAATGGTCTTATTGTTGCAGCAATAAATGTGCACCTGTATTATCTAACCTGGGGATAATAGCAGACTCCTTAATAAAATTCGGGAAAGTTGATGTCAAGGATTTATATATTGTACCGCCGGTTGTCAGGCCTCCAGGGCTTCTTCTGATGGTGTGCACATATAACGGCATTATGACACTATCAGCAGGTTTTTATGAAAATACTGTCAGGAGGGAAGATATAGAAAAGTTGCTTGATGGAATATTTGATGAGCTTGAATATGGATGTATCAGGTAGTATTCAAAAAAGGAGTATTCAAAAGAATATAAGAAGGTCAATTGAATACTCCTTTTTGCTAGTGTGCCAAATAACCTCCATCAACATTTATTGAAGTGCCAGTGATAAACCTGGAAGCATCACTGAGCAGGAAAGCAACTGTATAGGCAACATCTTCAGGATTTCCGACCCCCAGGATTTGCCTTTTGACAAGGTCGGCTTCAAAGTATTTATTGTTGACAAGTTCCTTTAGTCCGTCATATATTTTTGTATCTATGATGCCAGGAGAGACTGCATTGATTCTGATTTTTTTTGGTGCAAGATCAAGGGCCATTGATCTGATTGCACTTTCCAGAGCTCCCTTGCTTGCGCAATATGCAGTCAGGCCTCTGGCTCCGACTTTGCTTGAAATTGATGATATTGCAACAATACTGCCGCCGTTGTCATTATACTTTCTTTTCGAGAATTGTTTCACAAGCTCTACAAAGGAATAAAAATTTACCTGCATGATATTCATCAGGTCACTGGTTTTTAAAAATTGGATGGGCATTGTTAAGGATATTCCGGCTGAATGTACCAACCCGTTAAGCTTTTGACCATTATAGCAAATACTGTCCATCATACCCTCTATATCATTTAGATTTTTCAGATCAAAAGGATAGTAAGAATGGTTGTCTGGTTCCAGTTTATAATATGGATGACTGATGGATATGAGCTCATTGTATACCTCTGTCAGGCGTTCTTTGTTTCTTGCCACCATAATAACATTAGCTCCTAGTTTAGCCAATAGTATTGCAATTGCTTTTCCAATACCAGATGAGGCGCCGGTAACAATAATGTTCTTACCTTTCAAATCCATTGGGTTTATCATTGTTTATCATCCTCTTTAAAATAGTCGCTGGTGTATATCATTGGAAGGCAAACCGATTTATCCATTTCAAGGTATATGCCTCCCCAGGATAAGCCTACACCAAAACCGCACAATAGTAGCTTTATCCTTTCATTTGATTTCTCTTTTCCCAAAGCATCCACCAGTGTTAGAGGGATGGATTCGCCACTTGTATTACCATACCTGTCAATTGATACAGGCACTTTTTCCATGGGGATGTCTAATTTTTTTGACAGATGCCGGAGAATAAAGAGGTTTGCCTGGTGGAATACATACATATCTACATCATCTTTTTTTATGTCGTATCTGTCCATAAAATTTTTAATAGTCCGAGGGACATCGGTGATGGTGAAAGAAAAAACCTCATACCCATTCATAGCCAATTCATATGAAGATGCATCTACATTTACTTTACCCCTGCTTCTGGCATGGCCCGCAGGAACCATAATAGCTTTATAGCCACTGCCTTTGGTATTCAGAAAATATTTAATATCTTTACCTTCAGACTTTTCTAATGCTGTTGCGGTACCCCCGTCACCAAAAATCATGGCTGTAGCACTGTCGTTTTGGTTGATTCCAAAATTGCTGGTGTCTCCCACCAGTAAAAGTACACGATCAATGTCCTGCGTTGAAATTATTGATGCGGCAAGCCATATTCCGTATACGTACGCTGAGCATCCAAGATTTATATCAAATGCAATACAATCCTCGCTTAGTCCCAACCGGTGCTGTAATACACAGGCTGTAGCTGGCACCGCATAATCAGGTGTCTGGGTTATGAGAATTAAAGCATTAATGGAAAAGGGTTCCCACCTTAACTTTTCAATCAGACTTTTTGCTGCAACATAGCATAAATCCGAAGCACATTGTTCATCCAAAGCTACATGTCTCATTTTCACGCCTGTCATATTGATGAACTTCCAGACGTTTTCTTCTCCAAATACCTTATTGTACTCAACAGTCTTTATTCTATGTTCTGGCACGGCACATGATATGCCTTTAATTTCCACGTTTTTTAATACTCCTGTTGACAAGAAATTCACCTCATTCCATTCTATCAATAATGTCTTTTACTTTTTTAAAGTGTTTAACTTCTTCCGGAGATATTTCCTTTCCAAAGATACTGTCAAACATGGCAATAGTAGAAATTACCGCTATTGAGTCCCATGCACTGATTTGATCAAGGTCAGTATCCTCATTTAGCACATCTTCTTCTATATCCAGTACTTCTTCAAGAATATTCATTTTTTCTTTATTTGTCATAGCAAACTCTCCTTTTCTATAAGATTAAATGAATAGGTAGTATATAGCATAAAATAATCCCATATACTTTACATAATAAGATATGCAGTTCTAAGACAATATGTGAAATATTCTTTAAATAAGAATTAACTAGGTCATATAACTAAAAAAGTAAACATAAGTAAACTAGTACAATTAAGAAATAAATTGTATTTACATATAACATAGAATTAACATAATAAGAATTTGTAACATTAGTGTTTGGCGCTCCATATTATAATATTACAGAGCATAGTGTTGCAGTCTATTGATATTTATGTTTACTAATGTGGTCAGGACTTAATATAAAATAATAATTCTGGAGCGATTAATATGAAGTATATGCCTAATGATATTTTTTTAGCGAACGGTCATGATATAAGCAATTACATTGCCCGTCACGGGGCGGCCAATCTTCAGATTCAGGCGGTTATGAAGCTGGATGGGAGGGTAGATTATGACAATCTGTCAAAAGCAGTGCGGCTATCTCTTGATGAAGAGCCTGTTTTAGGGTGCAGGTTTATTGAAGGTGAACCACCTTACTGGAGACGCATGAATAATATTGACCAAACTGCATTTTGTTTCTTTGAAAATACAGGCAATCCGGATGAAGCAGTTCAGGAGTTTTTAGAAAGCCCTTTGGATATGGACAGGGATCCTATGGTGAAGGTTAAGCTCATACATTCAGAGGCAAGTGACATTATTTGTTTAAAGATAAACCACGTCTGTTGTGACGGAGCCGGAACAAAGGAATATATACAGCTGCTCTCAAAAATCTATTCCAGCATTAACCAAAATTCCGGTGACTATATCCCTCAGCCAAGGACAGGGGGCAGAAAGGATCAGGATAAACTGTTTGATGCGCTGGGTATAGAAGAACCAGAAGAAAAATGGAATCCTTTACTGAATACTCCAAGGACTATGTGGGTATTTCCCTGGAGATTAGGCTGGGCAGGTGCTGCAAGTTTTGTTGTATGCAGTCTTCCTTATGGGTATTTGGATGCAATGGCTGCATATGGAAAAAGAATGGGAGCTACGATAAATGATTTAATCCTTACGGCATATTACAGGGCGATGTTTGAATATTCCCGTCCTCCTTATGGTATCCCGATGGATATTACTTCTACAATTGATTTGCGCCGTTATCTCCCGAATAGAAAGGCTGAAGCTATCAGAAATTTTTCGGGAGGATTTGTTACCAGAATAGCCAGGATTAAAGGCGAATCCTTTGAAGGGACATTGTTGAGGGTAATGCATAAGATGAATAAAATAAAAAGCGGGCTTCCCGGTTTGCAAAATGCCATAGGTGGTGAGTATATAGAAAAACTAAGCTTCGAACAAATTAATGACTATTATAAGGCTTCATCAGAGTTTAATAAGATTGTCCGCCAATTTCCAGGTTTGGGAAGCTATTTATGCTTACCGGGATTGTCAAATCTTGGTTTCATATCAAAGTCTCCAATTAGATTTGGCAATAGCACTGTTACAGATGCTTATATACTTCCGCCTGCCATACGTCCGCCCGGATTTTTGCTTCTTGCCTGCAGTTATAACGGAGTGATTACATTGGCAACAAGTTTTTATAAAGATTCACTAAGAAAGAAAGATGCGGAAAAACTGCTTAATAAAATTAAGGATGAACTTGTTGATAACTGTGTATTATCAAATGATAAAGGAGATAAAAATGGTTACTGAAACTTGCTTTCCCGTCAGGTTTATTGAAACCGACCTTTTGGGTATAGTTCACCACTCAAATTATTTAATATGGTTTGAAATAGGTAGAAGCGATTATTTCAAAAAAGCAGGTATACCGATTCATACAATTAATGCTCTTGGACTATACCTCCCGGTTCTGAAAACAGTATGCGATTTTAAGTGCCCGGCAAAGCATGGTGATGAAATAATGGTTAACACCAGACTGGTTTATTTATCTTGTGTAAAGGTGAAGTTTGAATACAAAGTTATTAATAAGTTAAAGGGTAATATTCTGGCAGCCGGAAATACAGTACATGCATGGACAAATAAAAGGCTGGAGCCACTTAATTTGGAAAAGGCAGCACCTGAGATTTATTACAAGATTAAACAATTGGTTGAATCTACTTTTTCTTGACATTTATTACATGCACCCAGCAGTAGTATAAAGAAAAAAGCAGATGCAACCCATCTGCTTTTTAGTCACTTCCTTTTACATTTTGGCCTGCCCAGAATTTCAGAAAATATAATTCCGTTCAGCACATTGTTCCTGGTAAATTCCAAATAGAGCCTCTCTTTAGAACCTGGTCCACTGTTTTTGCTTGAAGAAAGTGAATCATCTAATAATGCTCTCGTTCTTCGGAGCACCTTTTCTGTTCTTTTTTCCATTGGTTTTCACCATCCAAACTGTACTATTTTTTTTCGACGTCCGGACCTGTTTTATCAATGCGGGATATTGAATCCCTCATTTGAGTATCAGCTATAACGTTCTGCATATTATAATAGTCCATTACGCCCAGTTTTCCTTCCCGCAATGCAGAAGCCATAGCTTTTGGAACTTCTGCTTCAGCTTCAACCACCTTTGCCCTCATTTCTTGTACTGCTGCTTTCATTTCCTGTTCCCTTGCAACTGCCATAGCCCTTCTTTCTTCAGCCTTTGCCTGGGCTATACGCTTATCTGCTTCAGCCTGGTCGGTTTGAAGCTGTGCACCAATATTTCTTCCTACATCAATATCAGCTATATCAATAGACAGAATTTCAAAAGCTGTACCTGCATCCAGACCCTTTTCAAGTACAGTCTTGGATATTGAATCAGGATTTTCAAGGACTACCTTATGGTCAACGGCTGAGCCAACAGTAGTAACAACACCTTCTCCGACACGTGCAATTATGGTTTGCTCTCCAGCGCCACCAACAAGACGGTCTATGTTTGCTCTGACAGTGACCCTTGCTTTTGCTTTCAATTCAATACCGTCTTTTGCAATAGCAGCGATTAAAGGTGTTTCAATAACCTTAGGATTAACACTCATCTGGACGGCTTCAAGCACATCGCGTCCGGCAAGGTCTATTGCCGCCGCTCTTTCAAACCCCAGGGGTATATTAGCCCTCTGCGCGGCAATAAGTGCGTTAACAACCCTGTCAACATTGCCGCCCGCAAGGTAGTGAGCCTCCAGTTTGTTTATTGAAAGATCAAGACCTGCCTTAACAGCTTTAATAAGGGGGTTTACCACCCTTGAGGGTATTACTCTCCTTAGCCTCATACCAATTAGCGTAAAGATTCCTACCCTTACTCCTGCCGCAAAGGATGAAATCCATAGTCCCAAAGGAACAAAACTGAAAAAAAACGACAGGAAGATTATTATTACTGCAATTAAAATAAATAGATACAGATATTCCATACAAATTCTCCTTCCTTGTTTATTGAATTTCTCTGACGGCAACACGACGTCCGGAAACATGTACAACCTTTACTTTTGTGTCCTTAGGAATATACCCTCCGTCGGATACTACGTCAAGCTTTACATCACCAAAAACTGCAGTTCCGGAAGGGCGGAGGTTGGTGATGGCAATACCCTCCTTACCCATATAACTGCTTAACTCTTCTGTGCCTATATACCCGGAAGCGGTATTAAGCGAGTCTGACAGCACAAGCGTTTTGGACAGCCTGCCCTTTGTAGCTGAACGCAGTGCAAACATGAGTAATAATCCGATAATCGCAACCAGTATGATTATCATAACAAAAGCCTCTAAAACAGTTTTAGCAGTCAATATTACACCTGCTACAAGCAAAACCAGGCCGGTTATTCCCGGAATACCAAATCCCGGGTTGAACATTTCAAATGTTACAAGAGCCAGACCGAGTATCAGGCACAATGTCTGCAAAACTCCGATATTAGAAACAAAACCGGATAATCCCATTTATTCACCCTCCCCACAAAACCTAACCTTCTCAAGCTTCTTTCTATGACTGGTATATAAAAGTAAGTTCTCACTATATTATACTGATTATTCCTGTCCATTAACTCTAAATATAATTAAATATTAGATAAGAGATAAGAACCGTCCATATTTAAGTATAATATAAAATATTATTAAAATAAAGTGAAATAAATGTAAATATTGGAATCTGCTAATAAAATTTGATGACATACAAAGCAGGAAGTGTTATTATATTTATAGGGGGTAGTATTAACTAACCTACTGTGCTGTCTATATGTAGATTGCATTGTGTAATGGTTTATAAAGTATGTTTGCAAAATAAAAGGTTAGTGCATCAATAATTTGGGCAAAGTGGATTTTGATGCAGCCTGTAGCAAAAGTTTCGTTGGGGGGATACGTATGAAAATTGCATTTTCTACTTTAGGATGTCCGGGGTGGTCTTGGAATGAAATGACTGCAACAGCGAAGGATTTTGGATTTGATGGTATAGAGATTAGAGGAATAGGAAATGAATTGTGTATTCCGAAGGCAAAACCTTTTCTGGAAGGTAACCTGGAGAAAACAATGTCAGGGTTATCCCGGATGAACCTTGAGATTCCATGCCTTACCTCGTCATGTTTTTTATTCGAAAAACCATCAAGTGCTGATTATATAAACGAAGCTAAACAGTATATTGATCTGGCAGAAAAGATAGGATGCAGATACATCAGGGTCCTTGGGGATAGCGGCCCTGAGCCCAGAGATGAAGTGGATGACAATTTTGTGGCACAGAATCTTTTAGTGCTTGGCAGGTATGCAGAAGGAAAGAAAGTAATAGTATTAATTGAAACCAATGGTGCTTTTTCTGATTCCAAAAGGCTGCTAAGGCTTATGGAAAAGGTGGATAATCCAAATACAGGAGTGTTATGGGACATCCATCATCCCTTCAGATTCATGAATGAGCCTGTTAAGGAGACATATAACAATCTGAAAAAGTATATTCAATATGTTCATATTAAAGACTCAGTTATCGAGGAGGGCAAAGTCAAATATAAAATGATGGGGAGTGGGGACATCCCGGTTGAAGAGTCATTGCTATTATTAAAATCCAATGGCTATAAAGGTTATGTTTCACTAGAATGGGTGAAGCGCTGGTGTCTTGAACTGGAGGAGCCGGGTATAGTCTTTTCCCATTTTGCCAACTATGTTAGGAAAATAATCTGCTAAGCAGCATTGGAACAGCTTAATAAATCAATTTAAGGGCAGTTTAAGACTGTCCTTTAATAATCCCTTTTTATTCCTTGGAAATATTGATTAATATATCATAATATGGTAATATATAACAATTGAATTATTATCAAGCTATTGCTTTTCGGAGTGATTAGGTGAAAGTACAGCAGATTGCATTATGTTTATCAATAATTGCCTTTCTGGCCTGTGGGTGTACTGAAGTGGAAATTACTCCTGAGTCCAAACATGAGATTGTTGCTTATGATAAGAAAACAATAAGTATTACAGGCCCATTAAATCTGTGTATAAATGCTGATTCATCAAATATTGAAGTGTATTCACAAAAAAAACAAGAGGCAATACTGGAGATTACAAAAAGGATAAGAGGGACTAAGACGCAAGAAGAGCTTAAAAAGGAAATGGATTATTATAATATTTCAATTGAAGAAAGCGGAAACAGTATAGTTATTGATTCAAAATTCAGAGGAAAAATAAAAAACCCTACACATTATAGTGCCGATTTTAAAATATATATACCGAAAGAAGTAGATTCTATATGCCTTAAGCTTGACACAGGGAAGGTAACATTTTATGATGATATTAACTGTGTTTTACTTGCTGATATAGATACAGCCAATGTGACGATTAACAGATTCGACGGCAGAATTGAAGCAAGCTTTTGTAAAGGCGATATGAGAATTGCCTCCGGAAAGCTTGAAAGGAGTTCGTGTATTAAAACAGATATAGGAAATATAAGTGTTAAATCCGAAGTTGATGATAATGGTGAGTATACCTTTCAAACAGGTATAGGTAATATTGAGCTTTTTTTTAATAAAGAATCGAATATAATGGTTGAAAGTATAGGAAACCTGGAAACAAACGAGTTTTTACAAAGCTCATCAGGCCCTATGGTTAAGGCTTATAGTAATTTTGGCAAAATAAATATCAGAAAATATTAAGCAAGTGGAAAGGATTATATGAGGTCATTCATTGCTATAGACTTTAGTAGGGAAATGAAAAACAGTATAAGGCAGTTACAAAATGAAATAAGGGAGTTAGCAGTATCAGGGAGATGGAAGTATGTTGATAATTTTCATCTTACTATAAAGTTTTTGGATGAAATAGACCTTAAAAAAGCTGCGTTAATTGGAAAAGAACTAACCGATATATGCAGCCGTACCAGCAGCTTTACCCTGAAAATGGGCGAACTTGGTTTTTTCCCGGGTAATGGCTGTATCAGAGTCCTTTGGTTAGGACTTGAAGGTGATGTAGCTAGGTTGATAAAACTACAGAAAAATGTTGAAATAGGAATGGGCAAACTCGGGTTCAAAATGGAGAATAGGGAATATAAGCCACATGTTACTATTGGTCAGAATATTTTATTAGTAAGGGACTTTAATGATATTAAGAAAAAAATAAGTTTCGAAAAATTTCCGCTTATCAATGTTGACAGGATTTATTTGTTCTCAAGCGAGCAGATAGGTAGAAAAAGAGTATACTCACCCATAAATGAATTCCTATTTAACACCAATACAAAAGAATAAGAAATACCCCTCAAAAATAGTGCAAGGCAGTATAAAAAGCTTTTATACATTTGAGAGCCCGGCTTTCCTGAGAACGGGTATAATCTTAGTTGTAGAAAAAGCCACAAAAACAAACAGAAACATATCCTTTACAAAATAGGGAAGGAATACAACGGTCACAACATACCATACAGAAACATATTGAGCAAGGAACAGGTTTTTTATCAGGTAGAAATATGGAACGCCAATCAGGTTTATTAATAGCAGGCCGGATAATACTGTTTTACATGAATTAAGAAAATCAATATGCTTACGGTTTTCAGAAATTTTTCCCATTAGGTAGGCAGCAGCAATAAAACCGATAATAAACCCGAAAGTAGGATTATATATGTATGTTATTCCACCGCCATAAGCAAAAACTGGCACACCCGTAAGGCCAATCAAAAGGTATAGGACCTGTGACAATGCTCCGAGCCTTGAACCAAGTATTATACCTGCATAAGCACAGAAAAACGGTTGAAATGTAAGGGGAACAAAAGGAAAAGGTATTTTTATAAATGCTCCCGCTACCATCAATGCAGCAAAAAGTGCTGTAAGTATCAAATCCCTGGTTTTGATTTTCATGTTCCCATAGCCTTTCTCTAAATTGATAATCAATAATATAATATAACGGGTCGGCATTGTCAACAAAAATAAATATAAAAGTTGACAATGTAAAGAAAATGTAATTTATTAATTTTTATTCATAATTATTGATTGTGAATATATAAAATTGTATAATCACAATGACCGACTGAACGGTCAGTCGGAAAAAATAAAATATTTTTCAGACATATTATTCTATACCTGCGTATAAAGGTAAATAGGAGCAAAGAGAAAATAAAATTGATTTGCTATGCCAGTTTGACATATATTGCACTGTGTAGAGGCTTACATACTACATATATACATCGAAACACCAGCAACAGGAATCGACTGGCATAACAAGAGAAATTAGAGAAATGTATAACTGGAGGTTTAATAATGAAGAAAAAGCTGGTAATACTAACAATTCTGATTTTTGCTTTAGCAGGCTTTGCTATAGGATGTTCACAAGGTAGTTCTGAAGTATCCGGTGAACAAGAGGAAGAGTACATACCTGTTGAAACTGAAAAAGTTATATCAATGAAATTGTCCGAGCTAACAACCATAAGCGGAAAAGTTAACCCTGACAAGGATGTAATGGTTATGCCCAAAATTCCGGGCAAGGTTGCCCTGGTTAATGTAAGCGTTGGTGATGCTGTAAAAGAAGGCCAGCTGCTGTTCAAGCTTGATGAGGAAGACATACAGGACAGCATCAAACAGGCAAAAGCTGCCCTTGATCTTGCCAGTGCAAACTATAATAGTTCAAAAGAGAGAATAGAGAATGCTAGAGTAACACTTGAGAGAACTAAAAAGCTTTATGAGCAGGGGGCAGCGTCAAAATCACAGTTGGAACAGGCTGAACTTGCCGCATCCGATAGCTCGCTTCAGCTGCTTGAAGCGCAGCTCAATCAGGCACAAATCGCTTATAACCAAGCAATAGAGGCACTTGATAATCTATCTGTAACATCTCCAATATCAGGAATTGTTTCAGCAGTTAATGTAGAACAGGGGGAAATGGCTTCAAATGCTCAGCCTGCTGTTAGTATTGTAAATGTGGAAAAATTATATGTGTCTATGAATGTAACCGAAAATATGGTTGCGGTTTTGAAACAGGGTCAGCAAGTAAATGTGAGTATACCTGCCTTGGGGGAGAAAGCACTAATTGGAAGGATTGAAAGCATTAGCCCGGCTGCGGATGCAATTACCCAGCTTTATCGAGTAAAAATACTAATTGATAATAATGTGGAATCTGTCAAGCCTGGAATGTTTGCAAGGGTGGAGATTGAATCGCAGGTGAAAGAAAAGGTATTAGCAGTACAGAGCCACTCGGTTGTATTAAAAAATGGCAGTTTGGTAGTGTATGTTGTTGAAGATGGGAGAGCAGTACAAAAAGAAGTATTAACAGGGCTTGATACCGGAACACATGTTGAGATAACCGGTGGTTTGGAAGAAAATGAGACTGTTATAATAAAAGGCCAGAATTATGTCAAAGACGGATCAAAAGTTAAAGTAGTTGGAGGTAATTAGCAGTGAATATTTCGGAAATATCGGTTAGAAGGCCTGTTACGGTTTTTATGATAACCCTAATTGTTATAGTCCTTGGAGTGGTATCTCTCGGAAGGCTACCTATAGACCTTTTGCCTGATTTTGAGATACCAGTGGCAATAGTATCAACATCTTACCAGGGTGTAGGGCCGGAGGAAATTGAGAAGCTTATTACAAAACCAATTGAAGAGTCCATAGGTACGGTTGAGAATATTGATAGAATCAGTTCAATATCATCAGAGGGAAGCTCTATGGTGATGGCGGTATTTAATATGGGAACCGACATGGATTTTGCTTCACTTGAGATGAGGGAAAAGGTAGATATGATAAAGGGTTTTCTACCTGATGATGCAAGTGAGCCGATGGTTATGAAGATTGACCCCAATGCCCAGGCAATCATTTACATTTCTTTGTCAGGAAATGAGGACATTGTTGAGCTTCAATCCATTGCAAATGATACTATAAAACCAAGATTGGAAAGGATTGAGGGAATAGCACAGGTTGCCGTATCTGGGGGGCGTGACAGGATAATTGAAGTAAAGCTTAATCCTGAAAAGATGAATGGTTATGGAATAACTAATGATTATGTTTCCAATATAATTGGAGCGGAAAACCTTAACCTTCCTGGTGGAAGAAGCCATAAAGGGCAACAGGAGCTGATAACAAGAACAATAGGAGAGTTTGAATCCATAGATGATATCAGGAATATGATAGTACCTCTTCCCTCAGGAGGAACAGTTTACTTAAGAGAGCTGGGGGATGTTGAGTTTAAATACAGTGAGCTGCAAGGTGTAGCAAGAACAGACGGGAAAAACAGTATAATTATTTCTCTTCAAAAGCAGGCCGGGACTAATACGGTAAAAATTGCTGAGTCTGCAAATAAGGAAATTGAAAAGTTGAAGCAGGAACTGTCCGGTGTCAAGATTGAAACAATCCTTGATACTTCAGATTACATCAAACAATCAATTGATGAAGTGTATAATAATGCCTTAACCGGCGCGTTACTGGCTGTACTTGTATTGTTATTGTTTTTGAGAAATCTGAGGACAACATTCATTATAGGAGTGTCCATACCTGTTTCTATTATTACCACTTTCATTATGCTTTACTTTAGTGGTATTTCTTTAAACCTAATGACACTCGGAGGTCTAGCACTTGGAGTAGGAATGCTTGTTGACAACTCCATTGTGGTGCTGGAGAATATTTACAGGTTCAGGCTAGAGGGTTATTCTCGTGCCAATGCTGCGGTTAAGGGAACTTCGGAGGTGTCAATGGCTGTTGTGGCTTCCACACTAACCACTATTGCGGTTTTCCTTCCTATAGTATTTGTTGAGGGCATTACTTCGGAAATATTTAAAGAATTGGCACTTACAGTTACAATATCACTAGTTTCTTCGCTTGCTGTTGCATTGACGCTTGTGCCAATGCTGTCGTCGGTTCTTTTAAAAGTATACAGAGGAAAAGACAGCAACCCTTCCCGAATAAGGAAAATTGGAGCTCCGATATTTTCAGCCTTCGACAAGGTATTTGGCAGTATAAATGCAGTATATAAAAGGCTGCTGAACTGGTCGCTTAAGCACAGGAAGTCAACAGTAATTATTGCTATATTAGTTTTTGTCCTGAGTATAATTTCAATTATAACAGTGGGGGCAGAGTTTCTCCCCAAAATGGATGAAGGAATGTTTACAATTAATGTATCCTTGCCTGATGGAGCTGAACTTGAAGAGACCGACAGCATTGTCACCGCAATAGAGGAAAAACTTCAGAATATTGAGGAAATAGATACCGTGTTTTCCATGATCGGGTCAATCGGGTCAAATGGAGGGTTCTCTTTTGGAAGCAGTTCAAACAGGGGCAGTATAATGGCTGCGCTTAAGGATAAAAACAGCAGGCAAAGGAGTACTGATGAGATTACGGATGAGGTAAGGGAGTTAATTAAGGATATCCCGGGAGCAGAAAAGAATGTTTCTGCAATGCAGACTTTTTCAATGGGTTCCGGAAGTGCACCTATCAGTATAAGCATAAAAGGTGATGAGCTTGATACACTGAAAAAGATTGGGGATGATTTTGTAAAAATAATTTCTGGTATTGAAGGCGCTAGAGAGGTAAGCTCCAGTCTGGATGAGGGTGTGCCTGAAATACAGGTTAAGGTTGACAGGGAAAATGCATCACAATACGGGTTAACATCTGCCCAGATAGCATCATCTGTAAGAAGAATGCTTTCCGGTAATACTGCAACAACTTACAGGTATGATGGAGAAGAAATTGATGTTGTAGTTAAAGGCGATGAAATATATTCCGAAAGTATTTCAAACCTTAAACAGATACCTATACAGACTCCAATGGGTATAATTGTACCTTTAGGACAGGTAGCAGAGGTTTCAATAGAAAGAGGACCTGTCCAGATAGTCAGGGATGACCTGGTAAGGGTTGTGACTGTTAGTTCACAGGTGTTTGGAAGGGATATAGGTACTTTTTCACGTGACATTCAAAGAGAATTGGATAAATATGATATGCCGCCGGGATATTTCTATGAGTTCGGAGGGGAGAATGAGGAGATGGTCAATGCTTTCAAGGACCTTGCCCTTGCCCTTGTACTCGCAGTAATCCTAGTGTTTATGATATTAGCATCGCAGTTTGAGTCACTGCTTTATCCCTTTGTTATTTTGCTTACTGTGCCTTTGGGAATATCAGGAGGTGCATTGGGCCTCTTTATTACTGGGAAAGCTCTTAGCGTTCCTGCTTTCATCGGCATAATAATGCTGGTTGGTATAGTTGTTAACAATGCTATTGTTATGGTGGATTACATTAATACCCGCAGGAAAGCCGGAGAGGAAAGAAATGAAGCTATTGTAAACGCTGGTCCTATAAGGTTAAGACCAATCCTTATGACTACATTGACAACGGTACTTGGTCTTGTTCCTCTGGCTATTGGAATAGGTGAAGGCGCTGAATTACAGGCACCTCTTGCTATAGTTGTAATAGGCGGGCTTATGCTTTCTACCCTGTTGACACTTGTTTTAGTACCTGTTGTATATACTCTGTTTGATGACCTGAGTAAATTCCTGCGATTTAGAGTCTTTAAGGTAAAAACTCCGGTAAAGGAGCAAAATGTTGGTGATGCAATATGACAACCAAAGAACAGAAAAGGGAAATGATAATAAATGCAGCACTAAAAGTGTTTTCTCAAAAAGGCGTAAATAGTTCCACTATTGAGGACATTTCGAGGCAGGCTGAAATAGGTAAAGGTACGGTTTACGAATATTTTGAGAGTAAAAAAAGCCTCTTCCAGGAAATGATAAAGGTCTGCGTGCACAGATATGCAGAGGTTGTAAAGAGAAGCTTGTCGGAAGAAGGCACACTTAGAGTGAAGTTAAAAAACTTTTTAAGACAGCATATTAAGTTTTTAAATGAAAACATTGACATATTTTTTTCAGCAGCTGGTGTGGATTTTATTTCAGAAGATATTAAACAGTGGATAATGAATGAGAAGAGAATAATATTCTCACATATTGAAGACACGATGAATGAGGCTGTCAAAAATGGAGAGATAAGAGAATCAGTGGATATCGAGCTGGCAGCTTTTTGCCTCTTGGGGACTGCAAACATGTACGGAGGAAGCAGGGTGCTTGATAATATTTCAGATATTAACGATTCAGAGCTGGATTCCATAGTTGATATTATTGTCGAAGGAATTGGAAACTAATCAAACAGCGTTTTTATCAGAATAATAAATGCAAAGAAGCCCTATAACAGGGCTTTTTTGTGTTTCATGCTATTCTATGACCTAAGAATGAGAAATAATAAAACAGGTAAATAATTATTGACAATCCAAGCTTTCTTATAGTATTATATTAAAACATATAGGAATACTTGGATATATGTGAGGTGGAAGGGATGAAAATATCCACAAAAGGGAGATATGGCTTAAGGGCTCTTTTTGATTTGGCAATCAGTTCAGGAGGAGAGCATATATCTTTAAATAGTATCGCACAAAGGCAGGATGTTTCAGAAAGTTACCTTGAGCATGTGTTTTCAACATTAAGGAAAGCTGGAATTATTAAGAGCGTCAAAGGAGCCCAGGGAGGATACATGCTTTCCTATAGTCCGTCAAATATTACTGTAGGGGATATACTCCGGGTATTGGAAGGAAGTCTTAATATAGTTGAAGTAAATCCGGATGAAAAGACATCATCACAGAGCATTGAATACTGTGTAGCCGGTAGTGTGTGGGAGAAAATAAATGACAGCATTGCAAGTGTTGTTGATTCAATTACACTGGAGGATTTAGTGAATGAATACAGAAGATTGAATGACTATTCGTCACTTATGTATTATATTTGATTTGCAAACCCGTGGTCTACAAGTAAAGGTTTCCTGTTGCAAGTTAACTCATTGTTTTTGTCCATTTTGATTGCTTATGATTCAAGACATAGAGTTTGTAAGCTTTCCAGGAGTGGGAAAACATAAATTATAAAATTGAGATTACACGGGTAACTAACGGGTAATAATATAAAGAAAGGGGATATAAGAAATGGGGGAAAGAAAACTAAAATTTGATACACTGCAGATACATGCAGGACAAAGGCCTGATCCGGCAACCGGTTCAAGAGCAGTGCCCATTTATCAGACTACTTCTTATGTTTTTAATGATGTTGACCATGCCGCGAATCTGTTCTCATTAAAAGAGGCTGGTAATATCTACACCAGAATTATGAATCCTACAACTGATGTTTTTGAAAAAAGAATGGCTGCACTGGAGGGTGGTGTAGGTGCGTTGGCTGTTGCATCAGGTTCTGCTGCTATTACATATGCAGTCTTGAATATTGCAGGTGCAGGGGACGAGATAGTATCGGCGAGCACATTATACGGTGGGACCTATAACCTGTTTTCCACTACCCTTCCCAGATTGGGAGTAAAAACAGTCTTTGTTGATCCTGATGATCCGGAAAACTTCTGTAAGGCTATAAACGATAAGACCAAGGCACTTTATATTGAAACAATAGGCAATCCGGGAATTAATATAGTCGATATTGAAGCAGTTGCAAAAATTGCACATGAGAATGAAATACCATTGATAGCAGATAATACTTTTGGCACCCCTTATCTGATTAAACCAATTGAATTTGGAGCAGATATCGTTGTGCATTCCGCTACAAAGTTCATTGGAGGACATGGAACAACAATAGGCGGTATTATTGTAGATTCAGGGGAGTTCAATTGGGAGAAAAGCGGAAAATTTCCAGGATTGACAGAGCCTGATTCAAGCTACCACGGAGTAAGGTACGCAAAGGATTTCGGGCCCCTTGCATACATAACTAAAGCCAGAGTACAGCTCCTGAGAGATACAGGCGCAGCTCTCAGCCCCTTCAGTTCTTTCCTGCTTTTGCAGGGACTGGAGACATTATCTCTGAGGGTTGAAAGGCATGTATCAAACGCAAAAAAGATAGCTGAATTTCTGCAAAGCCACCCCAATGTATCGTGGGTAAACTACCCAAGCCTGAAAGGGAACAAATACTACAGCCTGGCAGAAAAATATTTTCCAAAGGGTGCTGGTTCAATATTTACTTTCGGCATAAAAGGCGGAATAAGCGCGGGAAAGAGGTTTATTAACAGCCTTGAGATATTTTCTCTTTTGGCTAATGTTGCAGATGCAAAATCACTTGTAATACACCCGGCCAGTACTACCCATGCACAGTTATCGGAGGAAGAACAGAAGGCCGCAGGGGTTTCACCGGATATGATAAGGCTATCTGTCGGGTTGGAGGATGTGGATGATTTAATTATTGACATAGACCAGGCACTTAAGAAGTCAAAGGAGTAATTATTAGGCATGGATTTAAACAATAAATATGACATACTGAGAAAAAAGATAAAGTCGTATGGAAGCCTTGCAGTTGCATATTCCGGCGGACTGGACAGTACTTTTTTACTGAAGGCAGCTTTTGATGTGCTTGGAAAGAAAGCTATCGCAATTACAGCCCATTCTGCTACCTACCCTGACAGGGAATACAAGGAAGCGTCAGACTTCGCTGCAGGTTTAGGGATTGAGCACATTGTAATAATACCTGAGGAACTGGAAATAGAAGAGTTTACAGCTAACCTCCCGGAGAGATGCTATTTTTGCAAATATGAGCTTTTTACAAAGATTAAACAAACGGCGAAAGATAAGGGTATCGAGTTTGTGGCAGATGGCTCAAATGTAGACGACCAGGGTGATTACAGGCCGGGAATAAAGGCGTTGGAGAGCTTGGGAGTTTTAAGCCCTTTGAAGGAGGCGGGCATGACTAAGGCTGATATTAGGGCTTTATCAAAAGATATGGGACTGCCAACCTGGGATAAACCCCCTTTTGCGTGCCTGGCTTCCAGAATTCCCTATGGAACAAGGATAACTAAAGAAAAACTTGAAATGGTGGAGAAAGCAGAGCAGTATTTGTTGGATATGGGGTTCAGGCAGGTAAGAGTCAGATATCACGGTGAAATTGCCAGGATAGAGGTCTCTGAAGAGGAAATGGAGAAGATCTTCAACAAGCTAATAATGGATAAAATATATAATGAGTTTAGGAGAATTGGGTTTAATTATACTGCACTTGACCTTAAAGGCTACAGAACAGGGAGTATGAATGAGGTTCTAGCTTTAAACAGGCAAGGGTAAGGGTAATTTATAACGGGGTGATATACTTGAAACTATCAACTAAAGGAATATATGGCCTTATTGCTATGCTTGATTTAGCTTCATATTATTCAGAAGGGCCGGTTCCTTTGAAAAGAATTGCAGATAAGCAGAATATTTCAGAGAGTTATTTAGAACAATTATTTGCCCTATTAAGAAAAGCAGGTTTGGTTAAGAGTGTCAGGGGAGCGCAGGGTGGGTATCTTATTACCGATAATCCCGATAGAATAACAGTAGGTTCAATTTTACGCGCTCTTGAAGGTTCGATGGCGCCAGTTGACTGTGTGGCAGAGCAAAACCCAATGCAGTGTAAAAGGA
>JBMNNH010000023.1:0-78681 GCA_050953835.1 Acetivibrionales bacterium
CTCCCGCTGATCCTCTTCCCGGTCCTTGGTGTCCTCTCCCCGGCTGAGGTGGCGGCATCCTATGGGGACCAGGTCATCTTCCTCTTCCTCGGCGGGTTCATCATCGCCATGGCGATGCAGCGATGGGGGCTGCACCGGCGCATAGCCCTGCATATCATCCGTGTTACGGGGACGAGCCCCAGGCGGCTGGTGCTCGGGTTCATGGTCGCCACAGCGTTCCTCTCGATGTGGATCTCAAACACCGCTACGGCCATGATGATGATCCCGATCGCTGTCGCGATCATCCTGACGATCATCCCCCGGACGAATAAGGAGCTTGAGAACCTCAACGGAGAGGAGCAGGCGCTTGCAAAATGCCTGATAATATCCATCCCCTACGCCGCGAGCATCGGGGGCATCGCCACGATCATCGGCACACCCCCAAACGGTATATTCCTCGCCCAGCTCGAGACCCTCTTTCCCGGCGCCCCCCCCATCGACTTCTTCACCTGGATGAAGTTCGGTGTCCCGTTCGCGGCCGTATTCCTCCTCCTCGCCTGGGTCTGGCTGACCCATGTCCCCTACCGCCGGATGCTGCAGAGTCTTCCTCACGCCCGGGGGATCATCCATGACGAACTGGAGAAGCTGGGGCCAATCTCCGTGGGCGAACGCTGGACGCTTGCCGTCTTTGTCATGACAGCCCTTGCCTGGATCTTCGCAAAGACCAAGGTGATCGGCAGTGTCACCATACCCGGCCTTGATATGATCTTTCCCGGCATCCACGACTCCACCATCGCGATCTTCGGGGCGTTCCTCCTCTTTATCCTCCCTGTCGACCGGAAGGAGGGCATCTTCACCATGGACTGGGAGTGGGCGGTGAAGATCCCCTGGGGTATCCTGATCCTCTTCGGCGACTTTAGCTTGCATTTCTGCTTCATTAAGCTCATTCAAATCTTCTCCGTCTTTTATAAGAACCTGTTCTTCTACCAATGCGTTGAATAAGGCAGTCAATTCCTCCGCCGGATACTCCCGCCCAAACTTGCTCAAAACGGTTTCGAGTGAAATCTCCTCCCCGCAGTCCAATATCTTCTCTATTAAATGGTCAATTTTATACACCCGCAAGGTTTCAACCTCAAATAAAAACTTTTCACCTTCCACCGAGAATACATGGACTTCCTTCTTTATATAGCTATCCATGCTGTTCACTCCTCTCAAATTTATTGGACTCCCATACTATGCTTCCGGTTGCCAATTATTCTTTAATTGCTCCACCGACAAGTCCGGCTACAATTTGGTCAGAAAACCTTAAAAAAACAATAATCACAGGCAGCAAAGCAATAACAACCGCTGCAAAAACCATATGCCAGTTAGCAAGAAAGTTTGCCATATATGAATAAATAGCTAAAGTAAGTGTTCTTACTGAAGATTTTGTGAGAAACACCAGTGGCATATAAAAATCGTTCCAAATCATAACAAAATTAATCAGTCCTATTGTAAAGAGTACCGGTCTGGACATTGGAAGAATGATTTTAATAAATACCTTATGCTCTTTAGCACCGTCAATTCTTGCCGATTCAATAAGCGAATGGGGTATCCCTCGAAAAAACCTGGAGAATACCAATACCGGGAACGACATATTGGCAGCATACAAAAGAGTCAGTCCAAATATGTTATTGTTTAGATGTATTTTTGTAAGCATTACAAATAATGGCAGTATACCCAATTGTATTGGAAACATAAGCCCAATTAAAAAATAGGTCTGCAGAAGTCCTCTTCCCTTAAACTCAAACCTGGAAAGTCCGTAGGCAGCCATAGTAGAAACAAGTAAAAGCAGTATTAAGCTGCAAAATACAAGTGTAAGGCTGTTAATAAAGTACCTGGTGAAACCTTTTTCAAACAGGAGTGTGTAATAGTTTTCAAGTGTAAACTTCTTCGGAAAGCCGATTGTATGATTTATAAGCTCCTGCTTTGATTTAAAAGATGACAGGACGGTGTTTCCTATAAGGAAAAGAGTTATAAATGTATATAGTATAAGGACAGCAGAAATAGCTGTTTTAACAGATTTAACAGTCTTTGATTCTGCCATCATGTTTTCTTTTTCATTAGCCAAGGAACGTACCCCCTAATAGTCAAATTTAGACTTTTTCAAAATTTTTCTAACTATAAGTGTAGTAGTAAAAATTATAATAAACATGGTTACACTGATACTGGAACCAAAACCCAGTGAGGTTTCTCCGAAATATGCTCCGCCAAAAGCGTACCTGTAGAATACCATGTTAACAAAATCAACAGTGTTATTTACTCCACCCTGAGGGCCGCATAGTATAAACGGAATATCAAACATGGTAAGAGCATAAATAATACTAAGTGTAATATTGGTGGAAAGTGATGCCGTAAGCTGGGGAAGCACAACATTGAAAAATTTGCGCAGTTCCCCCGCTCCATCTATTACACTGGCTTCTATAATTGATCTGGGAATCTCTTTCATGTTCGCATAAAATATCATCATACCCGGTCCGATACACTGCCATATTACTACCATTACAAAAATCTTAAAGGCTAGATTGGGATTCCCCAGCCATGCACTTTTTTCAAGCCCGAGACTTCCAAATATAGTATTGAGAATACCAATATTCGGATCAAATACCAGCAGGGCAAAAAAACCTACAATAGATGTACTGATAACATAGGGCAAGAACAGCATAAGCTGCAAATATTTATAACACTTTATCTTTATATTTAAAACATATGCTATAAAAATCTGTAAAGGTGTAATAATCAGAAGAACACAAACCACATATTTCAGATTATTGCCCAAGGCATTAAAAAAAATTTTAGACATTCTTTGCTCAAAAAGCAGCTTATAAAAATTACCCAGGCCAATAAACTTCATATCACCTATACCGTCCCATTCAAAAAAGCTGTAGTACATTGCACAAAGAATAGGGGCAATCATAAACAATGTATATAATATAAACCCGGGTGCAATAAAGCCTATATATGGTCTCTCTTTTTTCATGCAGGTATTACCTCCTGGTTCTGCTATACTATAAAAGGTGGTAGGTAAAATACATACCACCTTGTACAATTATTTTGTATTAAATCAGTGACCAAAGCCACTGTTCGACCCATTAAAAGTCATAGTTAACATAACACTTCAAATTTTATTCTTTTCCAAACATCAAGCACATCATCCGGCTTCACATCTTAGCCATTATGCCAGCGTTTGTTGGCCTGAACTTTGACAATCATGTATAATATCTTTCG
This sequence comes from Acetivibrionales bacterium, assembly GCA_050953835.1. Lineage (GTDB taxonomy): Bacteria > Bacillota > Clostridia > Acetivibrionales > JBMNNH01 > JBMNNH01. The sequence continues at coordinate 3,247 of JBMNNH010000023.1, forward strand.
GACTTGGAAGGTGTGTGTTTCACCTCCTGGGACGGACCTTGGCGGGCCGATTACCCGTATGAAAGAGTATTTTTCCATTCCGGTAAGTCTACATGATTTGGCTGGTTGAGGCCAGCTTTTTAGCTGGTTCCTCGTGTCACATGCAAGGTTGTTTGCTTACATGAGAAGGAATGGAGGCTTTTAAGTCCATTAATTTTTTAAGGAGGCATTTTGATGAATTTCAGACCTATTGCAGGAATCGATGTAGGTAAATTCTTCAGTGAGATGGCAATTCTTTCTCCATCCAATGAAGTGATTGCCCGCATGAAGATCCACCATGATTCCAGTTCTGACGTTGAAAGAGTCGTTGAATTACTGAAAAAAACGGAAAAGGACTTTGATTCTAGGCCTTTCGTCGTCATGGAATCCACCGGGCACTATCACAAAATCCTTTTCCATTCACTTTGTAAAGCTGGATTGGAGGTCTCCATCATAAACCCCATCCAGACTGATTCTATCAAAAATATTGGAATCAGAAAAGTGAAAAATGATAAAGCTGATGCCCGGAAAATTGCCCTGCTATACAGATTTCAGGAGCTTAAAACTACTAATATCCCCGATGAGGATATTGAATGCCTGCGAAGTCTTTGCCGACAGTACTACAAGCTCTCTGACGAACTTACTGCCTACAAAAACAGGCTTACGGGTATTGTTGACCAACTCATGTTAAACTTCAAGGATGTATTCCCCAACATCTTTTCAAAGGCTGCTCTTGCAGTATTGGAGAAATATCCTACGCCTGCGCATATTCTTAAAGCGAACAGGAACAAGTTGATTGCACTGATCCAGAAGAATTCTCGCAGAAGCCTTAAGTGGTCAACTGCAAAGTATAATCTTTTGGTCTCCAAAGCCAGAGAGTTTGCGCCTTTGACTGTTCATAATTCCTCGAACATTGCTATGCTGGGTGTCTACATATCCATGATCAGAACTCTGGAAGATAACTTGGCGAAGGTCCTAAAAACCATTCATCTATTGATCGCTGAAGATATGGCAAAGGACATGCCCATGCTAGCATTAACTCTTGAACTTTTGCAGAGCCTGCCAGGTATTGGCCTTCTTACTGCTGCCACCATTCTAGCAGAAATCGGCGATTTTTCCGCTTTCTCTAAGCCGGGAAAACTGGTTGCTTACTTTGGCATTGACCCCTCTGTGATGCAATCCGGAGAATTTACTGGCACACGGAATAAAATGTCCAAGAGAGGTTCCAGGCTACTTCGCAGGGTTCTTTTTACAACTGCTCTTGCCAATATCCGAACTAAGCGGAATAAAGAGGCTTGCAACCCTGTATTACTTGAATTCTACAAGCAAAAGTGCCAGAGCAAACCTAAGAAGGTAGCTTTGGGAGCAGTTATGCGTAAGATCATCATTTACATCTTTGCTGTTCTAAGGGACAGAAAACCGTACCAGTTACGCAGTCCTCAGGAACATGCTCAGATGTTAGCAGCAAAGCATATAGCAGCTTAGCAGTACTTGCACTTGATGTTTAGTTTTCAAGGATCGGTATTTCATTTTAGACCAGCTATTTTATGTCTACTTCGTAAAGGTGGTCTTGTTGTTATGCATTTTTTCTATGTCAGGAGTTTTCAAAAATTCATAAAGCTTTTTCTTAAAAACTCTTGACTTTAATTAGCTGGTCTTTTATAGTAATATTTAGACTAGTTATCTGGTCATTGATTCAAGGGTATCGACAAATTCCTGAGGAGTAATAGCCTTCGCCATAACCTTAGTTTGATCCTCCTCCCAGACCTGGCGCGGATTCTGCCCTTCTGCCTGAAGCTTACCAAGTATGTCATAATAGCTTGCAGTCTGGATATCAAACTGTGCAATCTCATTAATAATTGGATTCTTTGAAACAATCGCTTTTACACCAGGTATACAATCAAGGGCATCAATCCATAATGTTTGACCTTCAAGGCTTGCAAAGAAGTTTAGGAATGCAATTGCAGCTTCAGGGCTTTCAGTATTTTCGCTGATAGAGAAACCGCATGAGCTTGTTCCAACAAATGGTCTTACTCCATCCTCAGTGGGAAGCTGGAATGCCCCAAAGTTAAGGTCAGGATTGTTCTGCTGGATGGTCTGTATGTTCCATGTACCCTGGATACACATGGCAGCCTCACCTTTTGAGAATGCCAGCAAAGCACCGCCCTCGTCAACTCCTAAAAATCCTGGGCCGTAGTATCCCTTGTCCGCCCACTCAAGCATCTTATTGTATGCAGCCACAACCCGTGGGTCGTTTACTTCCACATCCTGTTTCTTGGATTCCTCGAGCCAATCAAGAGACATCGCCGCCAGAACAGGTTCAAAGTGGAACAAAGTGGGCCAAGGATCCGAGCCGCTGAATGAGATAGGGATTATACCTTCGCTATGTATTTTTGCTAATATATCCTCAAATTCACTAAAAGTCGCAGGAACCCCTATGCCAAGCCTTTCAAAAATATCTTTATTATAGAATACCGCTCTGCCACCCACCTCAGCAGTAGGCGATGCATAATGGCGCCCGTTTATTGTCACTATTTCCTTCGTTGTGTCACTGAACAGAGAAAGATCGACAACATCTGTGATGTCCATAATTACACCCTGCTTGACATAAGCCTCCAGATTTGTTGTTGCCGTACCATTTGTCCAGAACAGGTCAGGAGCTTCACCTGCCTGAATAGTTGTTGCAAGAAGATTATAATACTGATCTGAAGTCTTAATCTGGTATTCAATCTTCACCTCTGGATTTTTTTCACTGAAAGCATCAATAACTGCCTTCAAAGGAGCTTCAAACTGAGGTGTATGTTCCCAGATTACAAGACTCTGCCCTGCAATAGATGTGCTTGTGTCGGACTCAGAAGCGTCAGAAGATTCTGCCGGTGCCTGTTCAACAGGCGTAGATACCGCATCATCAGTTTTTGATGACGAGCATCCTGCAAACATTGAAACAATCAAACAGAGAACTACCCACAAACAAACATTTGCAAACTTACGATCCATTGTTAAACCTCCCCGTTTTCTATTCATATTTATAGGATTAGTATAGCAATCTGCCTGTAAAGCCACAATTAACACAATTTATACGTTTATTCACAAATTTTAGTATAATGATTTTTACAAACTGGAGCATATTCACAAAATTATGTATTTTTCACTATTTTAGTCTTTTTCTATATTTATCGGTAGCTTTTGTACTGTAAGCTTCCAGTCAAAGCTGTTGTCCACGACAACATCAATTTCGTATGGCACTGAAATATAATAGGATTTGAGCCCCTTTTCCCGGCTCCAGCGTACATTTACCATTCCAAAGGGTGTTGGAATACTTCCCTCACACCATTCTATATCAGTATCAGGTACGGAAATTCGGATTTTTCTAAAACCACTCTCTTCCATTCTTATTCCTAAAACGTATTTACTAAGAAAATAAGCGGGAAAAGCTGACCATGAATGACAATAACTTCGGGTTCTGCTAACTTCATAAAACCCAGGGAATACTTCCCAGCAGGTTGTGCTGTCATACCTTAGCATACCACCCCAGCGAATTTTAATATCCTCCAGCATATGCTTTATCTGTCCGCTGTTTGCCCATACCTCATACAGATAAAATAATATAAATGGCGATCCGGCACTTAAAAAATATTTCGGAGCTGTTAGCAGGTATTGTTCCGCAACCTGCCTCTTTTTAATGTCGGTAATGGCTTCAAACAGTACTAAAAGTGAATGTGTCTGTATGCTGAACGTTTTTGAATACCCGAATTCAGGAGACCAGCCGTCATAAAACGCTTTCTGCTCATCATTCCATAAATTGTCGTTAATATAGTTTAACATGCGGTTACTTATTTCAGAGAACCTTTCCTCATCAGTTTTATACCCCAAAAACCCTGCAAATCCTGCCGATACCTTAAAGCAATAAGCCAGGGCGGCCTGCTGCCCCGTAACCACACCCTTATTGTGTATGTCCATATCTGCCCAGTCAAGCATATTCCATGCACTAATTAAAAAAGCACCGTTTTCATTGATAAATCCATTATAGTACATCATTGTTTTTCTGATTTCAGGGTAAAGTTCCGTAATTATTCCTGTGTTTCCTGTAACCCTTATGTAAAACTCAATAGATACCACCCAGTTCATCATCCACATAGGTATTGCAGTATCCCAATCGGTGGGAGTAAGAGCATTCATAAGAGGTGTATTTTTGAATGCTGAAACAGCCAGCTTCAAGTTGTGCTTTATGAAATCATATTCACCAAAAACATATGCATTTATATATGTACTAATCTGAGAATCTCCAATCCAAAATGCCTGTTCATAAGTTGGGCAATCGGTAAAGCTGTCCTCCGTACATAACAGATGTGTCTGTCTGGAAATATCCCAGATTTTATTCAGGAGATAATCACTGCATCTGAATGTACCAATATTAGTTGAGGAATATGTAGAATGCCTTATTTGAAAAGACTGGATTTCCACAGTGCCGGTTTGGTTTTTAATTGTAATTGCAGCAAAACGGCATCCCATTCTTGTCATACACCTGTATCTCTGATAGCCGTCACGGCATATATACCTTACCGAATTATTCAGTCCAACCGTATAATCAACTTTCCCTTCGTACATGTTTTCAAAACAATAAATATCAAGCACTGTTCCCTCTGAGGCTTTCAGCGAGAACTCAAGACTGCCCACATAAATATCTCCAAAATCAACTATAATCCTGTTATAATCACCTTCAAGAGGCTCTGGGATTACAGTGGGAATATGGTTGTTCCAAAGAATTCCACACAGGCTGTTAGTTATGGGGCGCCGCTTTACATATTCTTCATTTCTTACCAAAGAATAAATATATTCATCAAAAAAAACGTACTCGTCATCAATGCCTTTAATATACTGCCCATATTCCAAAATCTCCGATAGGCTTTTGCAGTTAAAAATCTTATGATGCAATTCAGTGTGTGCTTCCATCCTGTTGAATTCCACAAGCCCTCCATAAACCTTACTATGACCGTCAATACATGGTATTATCCGTTCCGTTGGCCCTATAACAAAAAATCTGCTTTTCCAACTGCTGTCAATAAAATCAAACCCTATCTCTTCAGGAAACTTGAACTCAATATGGCAATACAAGTCATCATATTTGCCTGATATCTGAAGTATAAAAAAATGCTTTCCTTTTTCTAAGTGTACGCTTATATCACGGCGGGTATTATTAACTGTGTATAAAACCCCATCAATTTTGAAGTCTCCTATGATTCCATTCCATGTGCGGTTTGGAAATGCTATAATACCATCCATACTTTTAGGGGAATCAATTATACAACCAATAAAGCCTGAAAATATTGTTTCATTTGCATCCTTTCTGTCCCCGAAAAACGCTCTTCTTGTATTTAAGGAAAGCTGCTGACAGCCTTTGCTTACCTCTGCAAATTCTACAACCCTATATGGAATCTTAACCTCAGTATTAAAAGGCTTTATGGGACGCTTTTTTAAATTACCCCATATATCATTTATAGGTTTAGCGCAACCCCAGTTTTTGGAAATTTCCTCGTCTTCAATCCATCTGCAATCAAATTTGCGTGCATCATAATTATCAGTAAAGCCAAGATTTACATTCCTCTTTACAGTATTATACTTGTGCCCTAAATCGCGTGAACACTTTGTCTGCTTACCGGATGCTGCAATCACCTTTCCTCCCTGCGTTACGTCAAATATAAGCCCTCCATTGGATGCGATTGACTGATATGTCGACCAGCCGTAGTTCCAAACTCGAACAGCCAACAGGTTATGACCATGTTTTAAACATAATGTAATATCATATTCATCATAATACCAGTTATCGATGGTTGAACGTATTGGCCCTCTCCCGATTTCCTCACCATTGATATATGCCACATACCGTGTATCGGCACCGATTCTGAGTTTTATACTGTCAACTTTGTTTTCAATATACAAATTTTCTACAAAGCAGCCTCTTTCGTTTTCTGTTGAAATATTGTCATTTAACCATATCCATTGTCCTATCATGCTGTACCCCCACAATAAAATTTCATTTTTAATATCTGCAAGCCTGTGAGCCGTATTCTTTCAAAAGCTTCACATAATAGCGATAGTTGTCTATGGTTGTTCCGGGTGGAGTCTGATGATCCATTGCGGGCAAGTATTTACCACTCCTTATAGTATTAACCAGGCGTTCAAATTCAGCTTTTATTTCCTCTTTTCCCTTCAGCATACACATTTTATCGAAACCTCCGATCATGAGAAGTTCAGGCCAGTCTCGCCTTATTTCTTCCAGCTCCACACCAGCCTGTCTTTCCAGGGGAAGTATTCCCTCCACCCCTGCACTTATAAACCATGGGACAGCCCTGGAAATATTACCATCAGAGTCAACAAACACTCTTGTACCATGCTTTTTTATTTCTGGAATCAATTTCTCATAATAGGGTTTAATGAACTCATTAAACAAATCCTCAGATATCATAGGTCCATGATTATAGCTCATATCCTCTGCAATAGTCATAAAATCAGCTTTTATGTATTGTGCGAACTCATTAATTACTTTTATATGCCAATTCAGGACATCATTGCATATGCGGTGGTATAACTTAGGATAATCAAAAAAAGCATACATATGGTTTTCTATGCCAAAAAGAACTCTGGGAAACCAGAAAAAGCCCTCAAGGGTATACCAGACTATTGTATCTCCACTATTAAAGCCGGGAAGTGTTTCCATGATATCATCTTTCATTCTCAAAACTGCATCTTCAGGGTAAATAAAGGGTTTTATCCTTTCATAGTCCTCTTCATTCTTTATTATTCCGCTTCCATGAAATTTGTCCCGTGGACAGTCGGGAGTTTTATGGGGAAACCAGAACTGAACATTTCTGTCAAGTCCAAAATAGTCAAATAGCTCTGTGTTTGTCATGTTTTTGGGAATTCCTTCCTTCTCCCAGAAATCAATTGTTTTATCCCACCATACTGCCCACTCCAAGGCTGGATATCTGTCTATTGTACTATCTGCATTCATAAGTTTATGAAAGCGTTCTCTGTTTGTCATGAATTCTTACCTCTCAAAGCTCCTGTTTCACTTTTAGGGTAAGACTAGTATAACAAACCGCTTACAAAGCTACAATCAACATAATTTATACCTTTATTCATAAATTTTATATTGTAGTATTCTTAAACATAAGTTTGTTCACAAAATTAATAAAACTTCACAATTTTATACTTTTCCTGTATTGGCTAATAGTTTGACCTGTAGATTTCTTAAACAATCTGAAAAAATAATTAATGTTTTTTATACCCACCTGTTCAGAAATCTGTTCTGCAGTCAAATCTGTTGAAAGAAGCAGGCTCTTTGCTTTTTCAATTCTCAGGTTATTGATATAATATATAAGGGTAACACCCATTTTTTTCTTAAAAAGTTGACAAATATATACTGAATTCATATGGAATTTTTCACCAATTTCAGCTAATGAAATATTAGTGTTGTAGTTCTGCTCCACATATTCAACTATCCTCGATATTATGTTTTCTTTTTTCTTATTTATTAAAATGTATTCTTTGGTTTCCTTTACCATTTTAATCAACCAGTGACGAAGGCCGTCAGCGTTTTTGAAACCGTTTATATTGAAGTAATCAGGCCGAGTTTCTTTTGAAAATACCTGGTTTATATCCAGATCATAGTATTTGCTCAGGAAAGAGCTGAATTCATTTACATATCTTACTACTTTTATTTTTAACTCGTCAGGGTTTGTGTAATTGTTCTTCTGTGTCTCAAAAAAATCTTCTATGTACGCATCAAACTCTAACATCCAAATATCCGAAAATATATTTTGCGGACTAAAGACGATTTCAGGACATTCCCTGCTACAGTCCTTTAGCTCTTTCTCCCAGAGTATGCATGGATTATTAATATAAAATGTATAGATGGAACTTTTCTTCACACACTCAAAATTCTTTTTAATGTCGCCCAGTTCAGTAAAGCTTTTTGAAACAGTCATATAGACATATTTGTTGAAATAATTCTTAATGTTTTTACTCATATTACTAAAAAAATTTTCCAATCGCACTTTGGTTTGGTCATATGTCAAGGTTTTTTCTACATTAAAAACACAGAACAGTTCATCATTATTTCTTAAAAAACATTCTCCAAGACAATCACGGTGTAAAATTTCCTGAATTATTTCAACTGCCATTGGTAAACTTATATCACTGTTTTCTGTATGTGAATCATCAATTTCTCCACGCATGGTAATAAACCCGACAAGGTATTTGTAGTCGGTTTCTACTAATCCAGTTCTTTTGAATTCAATGCCAAAATCATTTATATGTGTGTCCTTAAGGCTATACTGCAGTTTTTTTGAATCATAAATTTCGAAAATCATTTTTGCCAGTTCATCCTCAATCAGTTCATGCTTTAAAATATATTTATCCACGCCAAGTTCATATGCTCTCCTTGCATATGAGAAATCCTCATAGCAGCTTAATACTATAATTATCATATGCTTATGAGCCGGTTTGATTTTTTCAATCAGCTCAAGTCCGCTCATACCTGATAAACGGATATCTGTAACAAGTACATCAGCCGTGTGCTTATCAAAAAAATCATATGCCGCTTCCGCAGTGGAAAATGTTGCAATAACATTCATATTATAACCAGATTCCTGGATACACATTTTGGTACCCAGTAATACCAGCATTTCATCTTCAACAAGTACAACGTTAATCATTTTACCACCTTTCTTTACTTATCAACTGGTATAAGTATTTACTTGCTATACGCAGCGCTTCCTTCATCTCTGATTATGGGAAGCTTTACTTTAACAGTAGTCCCTCTCCCCCTTTCACTTACTATATTAAGTCCGTAGTTATTTCCGTAATTCAGGTGTATCCGTTCTATTACATTTTGTAATCCTATATGGTCAGGCTTATCTTTATTAGATTTCTTGACATCATTCAGAATAGATGTATCAAACCCATTACCATTATCCTTTACAGTAATATACAGCATATCTTGAACCTCAGCGGAGATTTCGATGACACCTCCGTCAGCTTTGCCTGAAAAGGCGTATAAAATGCAGTTTTCTATAATAGGCTGCAATATAAATTTAATAACCCTGCAGTTACTGGCAGCTTCAGGAATATTATATACGATGTCAAAATTCATATAGCGTACCTTTTGAATATAGCAGTAGCATTTTATCAATTCAATTTCCTCATGCAGATATATCTCTTCATTGGTATTATAGGTTACGCTTACCATAAGCTTTATAAGTGATTCTATCATCTTCTTTATATTTGGCTGTTTATTTACAGCAGCCATCCATTTTATTGTATTTAAAGTATTATAAATAAAATGCGGGCCTATCTGCATAGAAAGCACTTTCATCTTTTCATTATTTTTCGCTTCCTCCTTTATACGTACCTCCTCCATCAGATCGCTGATTTTACCCAGCATATAGTTATAATTGGACACCAGCATACCGATTTCATCATCATTTCTTTTTTTAAGCAGTCCTTTAAAATTACCGGAGGACACTTTTTTCATGCCGTTACTCAACTGCGCAAGCGGCTCGAATATCCAACGCGAAAGTAAAATGTAGGTGAGTATGATAAATACGGCATAAAGAATATAGATAATTACAGTCATGACCTTTATATTCTCTATATCCTTAAAAACCACTTTTTGGGGAGTTACTGTAACTATTGTCCAGCCGGTATCGGCAGAAGTAGAATAAACCACTATATATTTCTCTTTCTCAGCGGTATTTTTGTATGTAAAATACCCATTCTCTCCGAATACAATATTGTTAGTATATTCAAGATCAGCCTTAAGCCCGACCTTGCTTTTATCTGTACTTGTGATAATGAGTTTCTCGGGAGAAATAATAAGTATATCAGAACTGTTATTAAAACTCTTATTTTCCAGAACATCATCAAAAAACTCTTCACTAAAAAACAGCCATAATATTCCTACCGTCTTATTTGGTGAATTAACAGCTCTTGACATCACAAAATTTTTAACATTGCTGCGGTATGAAGTTGAAAGGTTCTGTGTAGGAATCCACACTACCCTTCCTTCTTCGGATATTACCATATCTTCATATTTTTCAAAAAAATCTTCAATATTAATATAGTTGTATCCCGCTGTATATTTTTGATCCCCTAGATTCAGTATTGCGCATACCATATACTTTTCCGAGTTAACCATGCTGCTTAAAAATTGTTTTATATGTATAGAGCCTTCAGAATAATTCTCACTGTCTAAGTAGTTTTTTATCTGCTCATTATGATACATTGTCATGGTCATATCCTTGTAGTTTAAAAACTGGTAGGAAATATTTTTATTGATTTGTTCCATTATGCTGTGTTTCTCATTGATTATACTGTTTAATGCATACTGTGAATAAGAGCTAATGCATATGTAGAACAAAATGGTGCTTGGAAGGATAATAGATAGAATAAAAGTAATTACAATACGCTGTTTTACACTGACTTTACATCTTCTATAAAAGCTCTGTAAAGCATTAATAATTTTCACAGCAGCACTCAGCCCCTTATACATCCACTAAAACATAGCAGCCAATCATTTTCTTTACTTGAATTAAAATTTATACCACTTTTATATCATTATGTCAATATTATATCATGTAAATCCAAGTATTAAAACAAAGTGTCTGCTATTGGCTCTAATTAGCTTGTGGTAATGAAGCAGTATATGAACTCACAGTACGGGGCGTATTTTCTATGCAGGGCCCATATTATTCCACGGACTAGTGTTCCAACACTAAGAGGCTGTTTAATAGATTGTATATATTATGTGAAGAAAATGTTTCCAGGAACTGATGCTTCATCATTTTCTTCACATTTGTTACATACACCCGTTTAATGACTTTGATTTGACACAAAGGTTGAACTTAAATAATAAAGAATATATAATTACAGTTGTTAAATTTTTATTGTACACCCATGCATATGTAGCAAAAATAAGAGATAGGAGATAAACCAATGAATTTTAAAGCAGTACTCTTTGACTTGGACGGAACACTTTTAAATACTATTGAGGATCTGGCAGATTCAACAAATGCTGCCTTGTCCAGATTCGGATACCCTACTCATAATCTGGAATCTTACAGATATTTTATTGGCTCAGGAGTACGGAATCTTATAAAAAAGGCACTTCCGGAAAAACTTCAAAGCAATAATAATATAATAGAGCAGTGCCTTGAGGAAATGCGCAAACAATACAGTGTGCGTTGGGCTGATAAAACCCGTCCATATGATGGAATACCTGAGTTATTAAATACATTAGCACAGATGGGTATAAAAATGTGCATACTGTCAAATAAACCGGACGATTTTACACAAATAATTGCTGCAAAGCTCCTTTCCCCATGGAAATTTGAAGAAGTATGGGGTGAAAGAAGGGGAGTACCAATAAAACCCGACCCAACTTCAGCGATGAAAATTGCACAACTTATGGGTTTGCATGCAAATGATTGTATCTACCTTGGAGATTCAGGCACAGACATGCAGACCGGAAACGCCGCAGGCATGTATCCCGTAGGAGCAGCCTGGGGGTTCCGTACTGCAACAGAACTTGAAGAAGCTGGCGCTAAAATGATAATATATCATCCATCTGAACTTCTGAAGCTGTTTTAGTCCTTGATTATTTTTATTTCAACATCACCAGGCAGGGCAAGCCCGCAGGCAACCTCAACTCCTTTGACAATAGCGGACGGGACTGGGCATGCAGCATGCTTGCAGAATTTTTTTGCTGCTTTGTATATTTCCCCTTCACCTAGTTTGCCCAGACATTCTATATAACCGTCCACTTCCTTTAATTCATCGGCCATAGCCTTAATATGAGGACATTCCGTTTCAAAGCTAATGGCTGCGTTCTGAAAGTCTTCCGAATCAATTCTAATAATAGATTTCAAACCGCAAATACCCGGATTAACGTTAACTGTGACCATGAGTCAATACCCCTTTACAAATAATTATACCTTTTACTGTTTAATTACCACATACATTAAAAAATTAAACCGCTTAGTTGATTTTCTTCAGGTTGGCTAATGCTGCCATGAGCCTTTTCATTCCTATACCATCAAATTGTATTTCAAGCTTAAAATCTTCATCTAATTCTTCAACCAGGGTAATTGTACCTTTACCAAACTTCTTATGCTCCACCCTGTCACCCACACTGAAAACATAGTTTACTTTGTCTTTCTTTATATCGTTAAGTGATATGGGCTTTGACCCCCTGAACAAGCCAAATTTAAAATTATTTGTGTTTTTTGCATTAAATCCCCAGCTTGTACTTTCTTCAACCTTATCCTGCCCATTACTGCAATTCTCAATAAGTTCGGGGGAAATCTCCTTAATAAACCTTGATTCCATGTTATATGTTGTATTCCCGAACAGGGTTCTCGAATAGGCATTGGTCAGGTAAAGCCTTTCCTCCGCGCGGGTTATGCCTACATAGCACAGCCGCCTTTCTTCTTCTATCTCGTTGTCATCCGACATGGAACGGTATCCGGGGAAAACCCCTTCCTCCATTCCAACCATAAATACCACTGGAAATTCCAGGCCTTTTGCACTATGTAGAGTCATCATCACAACACTATCCTGGTTTTCATCAAAGGTATCAATATCCGAAACAAGTGAAATATTTGCCAGAAAATCTTCCAATCCCTGCTCCATCTCCAGGTCTTCGCTTTGCTGTTCAAACTCAACTGCAACAGAGACCAACTCTTTTATATTCTCGATTCTTGACTGGGATTCAACTGTGTTTTCCTTCTCCAACTCTCTTAGCATACCAGACCGGTTTATTACTTCCTCAATCAATCCAGGTATCCCTATTGATTCTTTCATTGCTTTTATCTGCAGAATCAGTGATACAAAACCCTGAAGCTTGGATGATACCCTTGCAAGGTCAGGGATTTCCCCTGAAGAGGATATAATACTGAATATGCTGGATTCCCTCTGACGGACTAAATCTTCTGCCTTGCTTACAGTTACATTTCCAATCCCCCTCTTTGGAACATTGATAATCCTTTTAAGTGCCACATCATCCGAAGGGTTCTGTATCAGCCTTAAATAGGCAATAACATCCTTTATTTCCTTTCTGTCATAAAACCTTAAGCCGCCAAAAATGTTATAAGATATGCCTTCCTTCATAAACATATCCTCCAGGACTCGGGATTGGGCATTCATCCTGTAAAGAACGGCAACATCCTTGAAGCACCTGTCATCGGAGCTTTTCAATTTTATAATCTCTCTTGCGACAAACATGGCCTCCTCATGCTCATTATTTCCCTTGTAATAGATTATTTTTCTTCCCTCGCCATTATCAGTCCAGAGCCTCTTGTTTTTCCTGCCGCAGTTGTTTTTTATCACACTGTTTGCAGCATCTAATATTATCTGGGTTGACCGGTAATTTTGCTCCAGCTTAATAACCTTACATCCCACAAATTCCTTTTCAAAATCCAGAATATTTCTTATATTTGCTCCGCGAAAACCGTAAATTGACTGGTCATCATCGCCCACTACGCAAAGGTTTTTATGTTTATGTGCCAGAAGACTGATCAAGTGGTACTGGGCAGTATTAGTATCCTGGTATTCATCCACAAGTACATACTTAAACTTATTCTGATAGTATTCAAGTACAGGCGGGTTCTCCATAAACAGTTTAATGGTATACATAATAATATCATCAAAGTCAAGTGCATTGTTTTGTTTGAGCTTTTTTTGATAGAGCTCATAAATCCTGGCTATATTACCCATTCTGAAATCGGTGGCATAGCATTTCATATATGCAGAGGGCTCAAGCAGTTCATCCTTTGCCCTCCCAATCATATGCTGGACCGACCTTGGTGGAAAAGTCCTGTCATCTATCTTCAGTTCCTTTAAACAGTCTTTAATCACCGTAAGTTGGTCTGAAGTATCAAATATTACAAAATTCCTGTCAAATCCAAGCTTTTCAATGTCCCTTCTCAATATCCTCAGGCAGGTGGAATGAAAAGTGCTTATCCACATATTCCCCGAAAGCTCGCCCAAAAGCTTTTCAACTCTTTCCTTCATCTCTCTGGCAGCTTTGTTTGTGAAAGTAATCGCTAGAATACTTGAAGGATGTACACCGTTTTCTTTTATCAGGTATGCTATCCTGTGGGTCAGAACTCTGGTCTTGCCGGACCCGGCGCCTGCAAGGATCAATAAAGGACCTTCCGTATGAAGCACAGCTTCTTTTTGTTGTTTGTTCAAATTGTGTAATAAGTCCATAATCTCTCCTCTTATGTATTAAATAATAAACTATGCATTGGTATTTCGGCAGCCATCTTGTTCGCTAACAATAGTTATACCTGAGCTTGTCCCTATCCTATTAGCTCCTGCATTTATCATTGCAGCAGCAGTATAATAGTCCCTGATCCCTCCGGACGCTTTAACTCCCATTTCAGGGCCGACAGTTTTCCGCATAAGCGCTATATCCCCAACCGTTGCGCCCCCGGTGCTAAAGCCTGTTGACGTCTTCACAAAATCTGCTCCGGCAATCTTTGCAGTTAAACATGCTTTTACCTTCTCCTCTTCAGTAAGCAAACAGGTCTCAATAATTACCTTTACTATTGCCTTCTGCTTTGCAGCATTTATCACAGTCTCAATATCATTTTTCATAGTGTCAATATCCCCTGATTTCAATGCTCCAATGTTTATTACCATATCTATTTCGGATGCTCCGTTCTCAATTGCTTCTCTTGTCTCTGCCGCCTTGCTCCGGGTTGTGCTTGTTCCCAGGGGAAACCCTGCTACCGTACATACCTTTACACTACTACCATATAACAACTGGTGCGCAAAAGCAACATAACAGGGGCTGACGCATACTGATGCAAACCCGTATTGCTTTGCTTCCTCACAGAGTTTTTTTACTTGTTCAACAGTTGCATCAGGCTTTAACAAAGTATGGTCTATCATGCCATTAATCTTTTCTATAATCTTGCCTGTTTTCAGAATTGCCACCCTCTTTTCTATGTAATTTGTCATATCCAATAACCAAGGAACATTAAATGCCAATGAAGGTTATATCTATTGCTGAGGCTAATTATATATTGGAACATATGTTCCTGTCAATCATTTTACAGCAAAAAGGCGCTGGCCTTTGCTACCTTAATCCAGCACCCTTCAATTGGTTTTCTACTAGTTATTCTATAAAATAAATATAACTACTAATTATATGTAGTGTATTAATACTCAGGTTCAATTAACCCGTAATTCCCGTCTTTCCTTTTATATACAACATTAATTTCCGAAGTATCTGCATTTGTGAACATAAAAAACTCATGACCCAAAAGGTTCATCTGTAGAATTGCTTCCTCCACATGCATTGGCTTAATGGCAAATTTCTTTGAGCGTACTACCTTAAATTCATCTTCTTCGTCAATTTCCCGATTGCTTTTGAAGTTTTCAGGTTCATATGCAAAGTCACGCAGCTTTTTCTCCAAACGTGTTTTATATTTTCTTATTTGCCTCTCCAGTATATCAATGACCTTGTCCACACACGTATACATATCGTCATTTTCGACTTCTGCCCTCATAACAGTTCCGTCAAACAAAATAGTCACTTCCATGATATGTCTGTTTTTTTCCACACTCATTGTTACGTTTGCTTCAGTTTCTTTTCGGAAATATTTGTCTAACTTGCTGAGTTTCTTAATTACTTTGTCTTTCAAGGCCTCCGTAATGTCAATGTTCTTTCCGCTTACGATAAATTTCATGTGTCTACAGCCCCTTTCATTGTTTATGTGACAAACAGTGCTGCGGAATACTTCTCAGCACTATATATGTTATACCCCATAATGGGTTATAACAAACATTATGTTGGCTTGTTACCCCTAAATTTATGCTTCAAAGCTAAGAGCAAGCTATTCTCTTCCTAATAAACCAGTGCAACAATTTAACTTATATTTATTATAAATATTCTACATGCAATGAATAAATCCTTCAAAGTTGTTTTTCATAAATATTATTCGCTTAATCAAAAGTTACTATACATATAATACCAGTATAATTCCAGCCGTTAAGGCACATTATCCACAGGTATTTCACAAAACAGGTGTTTTGTGTATATAAGTCCTGTGGATAATGTGTATAAATCTGTGAATAACTTATTTAAGTATATTTGAAGTGTGGAAAAGACTTAATACTACTAAAATAACTGGAGTTATTATGTTAACTATATAATAAGGCTTGTTTTATTCCTTTATTATATCCCCGAATAGTTCTTCATCGTCAGGTATAACGGGATGTATGGGGAACGACACCCAGGTAGTATTTATCATATGCTTCCATGTAATGTTCTCTGAAGCAATATTGCCTCCCCATGTCCCACAGCCAAGTGTCAGGGTGAAGGGCATCCCATTGTCCCAGTTCCCGCTGTTACCCGCACTTGTGGCCTGCCTTACCATTATCCTTGATGTCATGGTGTTTAGTGCCAATTCCATGATGTTAGCTTCATTATTGGAATGTATTCCGCATGAGTGGCCTTTGCCCTGATAGCCTGTTATTTTATTCACCTTGTCTATCGCATCTCTGAATTCTTTATATTTGTATAGTGTGACAACTACGGACAGTTTCTCTCCCGAGAAGGGGTACTCTTTTCCTATTCCCGTTTCTTCAACCATAAGGAAGCTGGTATCTTCCCTTACTCTAATCCCAGCCAGGCCTGCTATTGTTTTTGCGGGCTGGGCAATTATTTTCGGGTTCAGCTGGCCATCCACCCACATGGTATTCTGAAGCTTTTCCTTTTCTTCCCTGTTTACCAGGTATCCGCCTTCATTTTTAAGGGCTTCTATCATCTTTTGGTAAATGTCTTGCTGTATAACCAGGGAATTATCGGCGGAACAGCTTGTTGCATAGTCAAAGGTTTTGCTTGTCATTATCTTGTTGGCGGCATCCTTAATATCAGCAGTCTCGTCCACTACAACAACCGCATTTCCCACTCCTACCCCATAAGCTGGCGTACCCGAGCTGTATGCTGCTTTTACCATGGGATTACCGCCAGTTGCAATTATAAGGTCACACTGCTTCATTACCTCCTTCGATATTTCAATAGTAGGTTCTTCCACAGTAATAAAAAGATCCTCGGGTGCTTCATGTCTTCTTAACGCATCCCTCATAATATCAACTATAAGCTTGTTGGTCCTTTTAGTCCTGGGATGCGGGGAGAATACAACAGCATTCCTTCCTTTAAGGGCGGATATAGCCTTAATAACGGGTGTTGCCTCAGGGTTTGTGCAGGGAACTATTGCCCCTATCACTCCTGCAGGCTTTGCAATCTTTATTAACCCTTTTTCTTCATCCCTTTCTATTACCCCTACCGACTTACAGTCTTTCATATCCCTCAATGCTCCTCTTACTTTCTTTTGGAGCTTTATATACTTTGCGTCATAGTATCCGAGCCTTGATTCATCAATGGCAAGCTGTGAAATTTTTCTGGAATTTTCTTCTTTGACCACTGACCATGCTACTGCTTTTACCAGCTCATCTACTTTCTCCTGTGTGTATGAGCTGGCTATTGCCTGGGCTTTTCTTGCTCTATCAATTAAAGCTGCAACATATTCCCTGGGATTTACTTCAGCCAAGCTCATTTG
The DNA here is from genome assembly GCA_050953835.1 of Acetivibrionales bacterium. Classification (GTDB taxonomy): domain Bacteria; phylum Bacillota; class Clostridia; order Acetivibrionales; family JBMNNH01; genus JBMNNH01. Next base: position 20,895 of record JBMNNH010000023.1, read on the forward strand.
CTTATTCCTCCTCCTTCAGTTTATCCGGGGTTAACGTCCTATAATAACTGCCTCCCAGGCGGTTTGGATTGAAGGCTTCCCTGATTTTCCACTGATACGCGGCGATAAGAGGCTGTGGAAGGTTCAAAAGCATCTGATCCTGCTCTTTCTGAGTAAAGTAATAGCCGTCAGGCTTTCTTGCATCAGCATTCCATCTTCCCATGTCAACACCCAGGCCCTTTTCTTTCATCCACCTCTGGGTATCATCGAAAAACTTGCATGTGCCTTCAACCGATTCTTTGTCATAGGCATCAAAGTTAGTGAAGAACTCCCATCCTGTAACACCGCCTCCGCCAATAATACTCAGGCCTCCCATATCAGAATCTCCACCGGTTGCTGCAATATATGGAGTTTCCAGTTCCCACTTGCGCTTCAGTGCTGCTGCTTCTTCCATAAGCGATGTACTGACAAAAACGTTTGGACTCAAACCAAAGTTACCTTCATATCCTCCGCACAAGGTAAAATTAAGGTTCTTATGGCCCAGTCTGATCAGATACAGAAGATTCCATGCAGCTATATCAGGATCCAACATCATTGAAGCCTTCCATCCGCCAGTGTCCTCCAGTATCTTATCCAGCGCTTTCTCCTTGTACTCCATATCCCTTTTTGTCATACCAGCAATTATTATCTGGATATCAATTTTCATTTCCTCAGTCTGACGTGCAATCTCAGGGTCTTGTGTTAATTCAGGAAGGTCGCACAGTTGTTTATCCGGATCATTAAGTATCTTTATCATTGCACCCTTTAAATTTCTGCCAAACATATTATACTGCCTGTGGCCTATATAAGGAACATCACTCTCATGCAAAAGGGCGACAGCATTTGCATATGCCTCCCACGATGGGAAACACAGCGTATAACCTTTAAAGTTGTCAGGCAGGACAGCCCTGTAAGCAGGAATAGTTCCCTCCGATGGCAAATAAGTAGGGCCAGGCCATGGATGGAGCCTGATAGCTACCTTCGTACAAACCCCCATTTCGCCTACCGTACCCTGAAACCCTCTAAGAACTGACCTTGTACCTGGTCCAGGCCCTTCTCCGCAAAACCATCCTGATCCTGCACCTGCAGAGCCGGTCCTCAGAATATCTCCGTTTGGTAGTACCCATTCAACGCCAAGCATATTTTCAGTAGCACAGCCCATGGAGATGGATGCAGGGCCGAATCCGACCCAACTGGAGGTGCTGGCTACCACTGAACTGCTGCAGCCCACCCCAGGTATGTTGAGGTTTAAGCCTACCTTCATCGCCTCTGCCTGGATAACCGCTCCGATGGCGTATGGTTCGACTATTGCTATCATATTCCTTTCATCTATCTCAATATTTCTCATGCGCCTCATATCCAGTTGAATTGCATAATCGGATCCAATATAACCCATAACTGCCCAGAAGGTGGTTGAGGCTTTGAATTCAATTTTATACTTGTTGCAAATCCTGACGATATTCTGTACCTCTTCAGTGCTCCCAGGAAGTATAACAGCCTGGGGCAGCGGGGTCTTTTCATCGTAAGGGCCGTAATGGGCTTGGGACTGGGATGTAATACACCTGTATGTTTCCAGTATCCCCCGGTCTTCAGAGATGTTCCTTTCTCCTACAACATCTTCAAGTGCCCTGTATATTTCCCTTGCTAAAGCCATATATATCCCTCCTCCTCATATTGCCTGCCATACAAGCTCAATAATGTCAAAGACCTGGATTTTATTACCCTTTTCATCTACAGCATTCTTAAAGTTGCTTTCACACCAAGGGCATGCTGTCACCAGCGCCTTGGCTCCAGTGGAGTTTGCCTCGCTTATTCTTTCTCCGGCAGTCCACGAAGAAAACTCGGGGTAAGTGTCGCTGCATCCTCCGCCGGCTCCGCAGCACCAGGAATACTCACGTATCCTTTCCATTTCAACCAGCTTGATGCCCGGTATGCTGCTAAGTATGTTCCTTGGCGGGTCATAGATGCCATATGCCCCATTGTACCTGGGCCTTCTCGGCTCCCAGGTATGAACCTGGTTCAGTATTTTCTTTTCTTTCCCCTCCCAGGGCACATACGGCTCGCCAAGCCTTCCCAGGTGGCAGGGGTCGTGGTAGGTAACAGTCATCGGAACCGGCTTTGTAAGCTTGATTTTCCCTTCACTGGATAAGCCGGTCCAGGTATTCCACCACGTGCAGGACCTCAATATCCAGACCCATCTTTGGCGTAAACCCTCTTAAAGGTATGGTAGCAATCCGAGCAAGGCGTAACTATTGTTTTTACTCCGGCAGTCCTTAAACGCTTTTATATTTGCATCCGCCCTGCCGGTCGAATTCATCGCGGAAGCCCATCTGGTACGCGCGCCCTGCACAGCAGTTGTCAGCATTCCCAAGGAAACCTATATCCACCCCGGCCTTTATAAAAAGTTCTGCCGTGGAACGCACCAGGGTCCTGAGTTCCTCGTCATAGCTGTATTTGCATCCCGGGAAAAAGGCTGTATCGGCCTTTTCTTTTGAAATATCCTTCAGCCTGATGCCATTTGTCCAATCTCCCCTGTTTGCTTTCAGTTTCCCGGGAATCATGGTATTCTCCTTCTCCAGGCTTTCTATAACCGCCTTCTGCCGCGGTAAAACCTTTCCTTTCCGCACGGCGTCCGCTTTTAGCTCGAGGGTGTATTCCAGCGGTTCAAGGTTGTAACGGCATACCTTGCATGATATGTCACACGAGCCGCATGTCAAACAATTGTGTATTACATCTATAACCGTTTCCGAGTAATCGGCATCACCGTCAAGCAAGGCCAGTCCAAGCTGAAAACGCCCTCGCGCCGAGTAGGTGTTGAAGTTGTAATAACAAACACTCGGGCAATTTTCACCAAATCTCTGGCTCTTTATCTTGTCAAACGGAATCCATTTGCAGCCCAAACAGTTACTGCAACGTTTCATCATAGGCCTGAAATCTTCCAATGACATTGACATCCCCTCCTCTTTTCAGTTTATATACTGACTTTTCCCGGATTCATGATACCGTTGGGATCAAATATGTCCTTAAGCTTTCTCAGTATGATTGCAGACTGGGCGTCCTTGTTTATCTGAAGCCTTGCCCATATATTGTACGGCCTTGCATAATAAGCTCCCATGCCTGAGAATTCTTCACTCGCTTTAACATACAGCTCCCGTACCCTGGATGTCTCCATGGCATCGTCCGGATTATACGGAATAATGAATTCACAGTGATAGGATGAACCCATATGCTGCGGCTGGATATATACACCTATGTCGGCGGCAGGGTAACGCGCCGCTGTTGCCAGCGAATTCATTGCATTAATGAATCCGGGTGTCCTGTCAAGTGTCGTTACAAAGAAAATATCCTGGAAAGCGCCCTTGCAGGATTCTTTCCAATACTTGCCCACCGAAGGGTTAATAAGCTTTTCAAGCACCTCTTCACCGTTCGCTCCCGGAACTGTCGGCAAAAATTTCAATCCAAACTGCTGGGCAATCTCTTCCACGTCCTTCTCCTGTGCTTCAACCCTCATCTCCGGAAGCAGCTCGCGCCCCACAATGCCCACAAGAGCGACCCAGGAAGGTAATTCTGCCTGAAGGCGCCTGATTTGGTCCTGAGAATCCCCAAGGAGGTATGCCAGGCATGCGTTGTTCATAACCAGGAGTTCATCACTGAACCTGAGCCTTATTACTCTATATACGAAATCAATCAAATCTTCCGGTTTATCTGCAGGAACTATATAAAGCTTATGTATTTGTGGCAATACTTCGCATCTCAGGGAAGCCCATGTCACAATGCCCATACTCCCCTGCGCGGCGGTAAGAAGCCTGTAAAAGTCCAGCATCATCGGGCCGGCGTAGTTAACCTGCCATTTTTCCGCGGACTGCTGTTTCTGCAAATCGAGAGGCCCTCCTCCCGCTTCTCCTGTAAACATCCTGTTGCCGTCTCCCCAGATAACTTCCACGCACCGGAGAGGGTCCGTGTAATTCCATTGGTGAAGTGAATTCAGTCTCGGTTCAACTTCCAGGACAGACGCCACTACCGATTTGTCCGGTTTCGGCGCCAATGGCATTGACAGCGTCATCCCTTCTTTTGCCAGCGCCGGCAATAGCTCCTCGTAAGTTACGCCCGGCTCGACAACCGCCATCCTGTGCCTGCGGTTTATACTCAGGATCTTCTTCATGCCGCGCAAATCCACGATGATCGACTGGGGTGCGCCGGGAACCGTATCTCCCCGAAAACGGGGAGAACCTGAACTTACAGGGACAAGAGGCATTTTAACCTCATTGGCGTATTTCACCAGTTCCTGCACTTGCGCTGCATTAACCGGCTTTACAACAAACCATGGTTTCAATGGTGTTGCAAAACTTCTGTCGCCGGCAAAGGATTCAAGGATTTCGGGATCATCCGAAACATTCTCTTTGCCTAAGATTGCAACCAGTCTTTCTCTAATAGCATCCACCGTTTTAACCTCCTTTTTAAGTTTATTGCATATTGACATCACAGCCCGTCAATATTTGCCATATAGAAGCGTGGTTTCAAACATCGCCTCAAGGTTTTCACGTTTCGCGTTATCCAGCACAATTGAGCAGTCCATTATAAACCCGCCGCCATAGGCACAGTTATCAATGAGCCACTTGCACTCGTCGATTGTCTGCTGCCTTGTACCAAATGCAAGCGTAGCAGTAGAAAGGTTGCCGCATATGCATGCCACCTGTCCTACCGTCTTTTTGGCACGTATCATGTCAACACTTTCGAACAGGTATACAACCTTGCCTTTAGGAACATCGCTGATTATATCGAGCCTGGAGTTGTATTTGCCCTCACAAAATACGAACGGCACCATTCCTTCATTGACAATTGCCATTATCATTGCTCTAAGCCCTTTCCAGTAGAATCTCTCATAATCCTCCCTGCTCATAAATTCATCAGAACCGGCATGCAACGGTATCAATACATACTCGGCATTACGCGCCCTGGCTCCGCTGATTGTCCTCTCGATACAGATCCTTTCCATAACTTCCAGGGCTTCTTCCAACTGTTCCGGCCTTTCTTTCATGTCTACAATTGTGGTGACAAATCCGCGGATATTATCTGCAAACATATCAAAAGGACAGCTTTGCGCAAAGCTGGGTCCAAGCGGAAAGCCCATTTCAACTACTTTCTGGCTTATCTGCCTCATCCCCTGGAGCCACTTTGCCGTAAGTTCCCCTGCCCTGATTGCTGCCATCATGGACTCTTTTACGTCCGGTTGTGCCAGAATGGACATGTCCACTAAAAGCGACTGCTCTATGGGATTCCTGAAATATAGCTTCTCAAATCCTTTCAGGGCTTTGTTTTTTCTTGGCAGAAGCTTGGTAATAATAAAGTGGGTAGGGTCAAATACAAATTCATCGAATTCATCATCTTCAAGGTAAGTATCGTCAAGAATTTGAAAAGAAGAGTTCAGGGGAAGCCCGTGTGTAGGACCGGGCCACTTGATAAATGTTGATTCAAGCTGCTCCAGCGGATCAATAGGGTATAATACCGGCGAACGGAAATAGTCAGGCTTGAAATCATTCAGAAATGCTACCACGCCCGGCTCAACATTCCTGATGTCTTTCATTATTTCATATACCGAAATACCGTATGCCCTGGCATAGTATGTGCCGATTTTCGGTGAAATCGGTACCCTGTCGGGCTTCTTCAGGGCAATTGCATCACTTACTCTTTTTTTCCTTTCCTCGTACAATTTTTTATTTTGGATTTCCATTTTAACAACACTCCCCGCAAAGTCTTGCATGATATTCTTAAATTTGATTGAGACCTTGATATTTTTTTCATTGGTATTGTTGCACAGACCTAAAAGGAGCATCCAATATACGGACAAATAATGTGTTACAGAATGGAATTGAATGTATTCACCGAATACGTTCATTATAAATTATAATATATGAGGAAGAAAAAGTCTATAGAAAAAACGTAATTTTTTATACAAAAGGATCAAAGCGGACCAAAAATGAATGACAGGTTAATCTGAAATGTTTAACCTGAGAAATCTATTGAATGCGCTGAAAATTCGCACTAAAAACCGTAACAAGACGGCTCATGTACTTTTCCATGGCTTCTTCCAGGTCGTAACCGGCCTCATGGATACACCAGTCTATAATGACCCCCCTGCCTGCAGTAAACAAATAATCAGTAATGCTTTCAGGCGCCATATCCCTTATTATTTCGCCTTTTTTCTGGCCTTCGGATACAATCTCATCAAGCAGGGTTATCATATACCTTTCCCTGGCGATAAAAAACTTGTTTTTTGTATTATATAGCTGGCTGACGTTTTCCAGCCCTCTTTCAACATTATATTTAGCGTAGAACTTAAAGAATACTACAATCTGATCAAGGGAATTCAAATCACCTTCTCTTAATACTTGGGCAACCTCATTCTCAAAATATTCATCAGCCCTCCTGAATATTTCAAACAGGATATCTTCCTTCGAATTATAATAGTGGTAAAAAGCACCTACCGATACCTTAGCTTTTTTGCTGATCTCTTCTATGGTTATATTATTGAAACCTTTCTTCTCCATAAGATCAACTGCAATTTTATAAATCTTGCTCCTTGTCTTATTCGCCTGGATCTGCCTTTTTGTTAGTTTCTGCTTAGCCATATTCAGTTACCCTTATTATCCCTAAATATGATATATTATCATATATTAATATGATGTATTATCATATATTATATTCTATTTGCTGATGTTGTCAATGAATAATGCACTATAAAAGTATCATTTTCGGAACTATATAATATGGTCAAGAAAAAGCAACAGACTTATTGACATATTGTTCCTTTTATAGTATACTGAACTTGTTCACTGAACGTATTTTGTGATTATACAGCTTCTCTTATTGGTTTTTTGTTATAAATTGGGACATCAATTGTTTGTTCCGGAGCGACTTTACAAAAGAAACCAACTCGCCAGCCAGATCTCAGCTTCTTAGCAGAAACTTTACAAAAGAAACTTGTCACCATCATTGTCTTATGCAGGAAGATACCCAAGGCTGATTATATCTGGACTGCCAAAAAATTACATAGAGTAAATATATTTAACCAACTGAAAGGGGTGTATATGTATGAGAGAATGCAAAATGTACATCGGAGGAAAGTGGGTTGATTCTCTATCAGGTCAAACATTTGACGACTTGGATCCCTATTCCGGTGAAGTGTATGCAAAGGTACCAAAAGCGGATGCCAGGGATGTCGACCGGGTGATGGCTGCCGCTTACGAAGCCCGTAAAACATGGGCCTCAATACCTCCCATTGAACGTTCAAAATTCCTGTACAAGGCTGCCCAGATCCTTGAAGAAAACCAGCAGGAATATGCGGAGGTCCTGATCAAGGAAGGAGGCAGCACAGTCGGCAAAGCAATGTTCGAGATTGCACAGACAGTAGACTTGCTCAATACTGCAGCCGCGGACTGCAAGCGTATTTTTGGCGAAACATACCATACCGATCCAACCAAGTTCTCCATGTCAATCCGCAAGCCCAGAGGAACCATCGTTACTTTCTCGCCATGGAATTTCCCGATGATTCTTGCAATGTACAAAGTCGCATACGGCCTTGCAACAGGCAATACCGTCGTTTTGAAACCATCAAGCGAAACGCCGGTTATTGGCTTAAAGATTGGGGAACTGTTTGACAAAGCCGGCGTACCTGCCGGAGCCGTCAATATTATAACGGGACCGGGAAGTGTTATAGGCGATGCGCTTATTGATGACAAACGCTGTTCCTATGTCGCACTAACAGGCGAAACCAGGACCGGCCGCCATATAGCGCAGAGAGCAGCCGCCAACCTGAAGGAATACTACCTTGAGCTGGGCGGAAAGAATCCTCTCGTTATCCTGAAAGACGCCGATATTGATTATGCTGTCAAGACCGCGGTCTTCAGTGCGTATCTCCACCAGGGAGAAATCTGCATGTCGGCCGACCGTATCATCGTTGAAAAACCAATTGTCGAAGAGTTCACCGAAAAGATGAAGAACCTGGTTTCCCACCTGCCCGTTGGCGACCCCTCGGATCCAAAAACATTTATAGGCCCCGTAATCAGTGACAAGCAGGTACAATCAATCCATGAGCTTGTACAGGATGCTGTCGCCAAGGGAGCTACGCTGCTTACCGGCGGAACTTACGAAAAAAGGCTTTACCAGCCAACGCTGCTTACCAATATCAATCCTGAAATGAGAATTTATTATGAAGAAATCTTCGGACCTGTTACCTGCATAATCCCTGTAAATGACGAAAAGGAAGCGCTGGCTGTTGCCAATGACACAAACTATGGCCTCTCCGCCGGCGTAATTACCAGTGATTACGAAAAGGCTTTATTCCTTATGGATAACATTGAGGCAGGAATGGTTCATGTAAACGACGGTTCCATTGACGCTGATTCAGTCTGCCCGTTCGGAGGCGTAAAGGAGAGCGGCCAGGGAAGAGAAGGCGGACGGTTCTCCATTGAAGAATTCACCGAAATTAAATGGATCACAATGGTTAAGCAGAAAAAGCAGTACCCGTTCTAACGGGGTTGCAAAAGCGGCGACATATTGAATTCTTTTGAAAGCGGTTTATTCAAATGCATGGCAAAAAAACAATATACAAGTAATATTGTGATTTTGCCATGCATAATCCAAAAAGGGGGAATTATAATGGCAGTCGGCTACACATATTTGCTGGCCAAAGAAAGTAGTATGCGGTTCCGGCGCGTTGCAGAGCCTTGGCCAGATCATCAAGGAAATGGACAAAAGCAACGTAATCATCATTACCGATAAGGTAATGAAGGACTACCCAATAGTGACGGACACGGTTAAAAATTTGAAGGACCGAGGGGCTCAACGTAAGCGTCTTTGGAGAGATCGGCCCAAATCCCGTTGAGCAAATGGTGCATGATGCTGTTGCTTTCATGAAAGAAGTAAAGCCGGACGTTATTGTCAGTATAGGCGGCGGGAGCCCAATTGATGCCGCCAAGGCAGCAAATGTCGTTTATACCCATGGCGGTGTGGTAAACGATTATGACATTGCTATTGGCGGAATAATGAAAATAGCTCCCAAGCTGCTGCCCTTTATCGCCGTTCCCACAACGGCCGGGACCGGCACGGAAGTGACGTTTGTAGGTGTCATCACTGATACTAAGAAGAAGACAAAGTTCGGCGTGCTCAGTCCTTTGGTAATCCCTGACGTTGCTGTGCTTGACCCGGAAGTAACCAAATCTATGCCTCCCAGCCTGACAGCCTTTACAGGTATTGATGCCCTGACCCACTGCATTGAGGCATATACTTCCATTGGAGGGTTCCCTCCGGCTGAAGCTTTAGCACTTCACGGGATAAAAATGATTTCGAGGTCCATCAGAACAGCCGTAAATAATGGCAATGACCTGAAAGCCAGGGAAGATATGCTGATTGCCTCCATGATGGCAGGAACAGCTTTCAGCCTGAACGGCCTGGGTGTATGCCATGCAATGGCCCACCAGCTCAGTGCATTCTTTGATACGCCTCACGGCCTTGCCAATGCTATTCTGCTGCCAAGGGTAATGGAATATAACTTATCGGCATGCCCTCAGAAATTTGCCGATATCGCTGAAGCTATGGGAGCGGATGTGCGCGGTATGCCTGTAGAAGAAGCAGCCAGAAAAGCCCTTGAAATGGTTGAGCAGCTTATCTGCTGACCTTGGGGTCCCCAAGTATCTTGATGATGCGGGTGCATCAAAAGAGCAAATACCTGCTCTGGTGGAAAGGGCAATGCTGGACAATCCGATTACAACCAATCCAAGACCATGTACTCCTGCTGATGTAGAAAAACTGTACCTGCAAGCATTTAAGCCGTACAATAAATCAAATGTAGCCGAAGCAACGCGAAGAACCTTACCAGGCTTGACATGCAGGCATTTTCTCAGTACAATAATCAAATGCAACAACGCATGCTCCAAATAGAATTCCGTCTACAGAGTCACAATAAGGTTGTGTGCAGAAAAAATGTATATTGAGAGGAGTTGTTTTTATGGAACAAGGAAAAGGTAAAATTAAGTTAGCCATATTTAGTTTTTCCATATTGATGATGGGCGTAATGGGTATCGCCAGCGGTCTTCATGTAATCGGCCAGTATTTCAGCAACATACCACAGACTTCCATACAGTTGCTTATAACCCTTCCCTGCATCATAATTATCATAGTTAACCCTATAGTAGGCAAGCTGCAGGAATTCGTCTCAATGAAAACTCTGGTCTTAATCGGGATACTATGCTTCCTGCTGGGAGGAGTTGTTCCGGCATTTATTACATCTTTCCCAGTAATACTTGTATTCAGGGGTATATTGGGCGTCGGTGTCGGAACGGTACAGGTGCTCTCCTCTTCTCTTGTTGCAGCATATTTTGATGGTGACGAACGTTCAAAGGTTATGGGTCAGATGACTTCCGCACAGATGATAGGATGCGCCATAATGGTTTTTGTCAGCGGATACCTGGCTTTAGCCGGTTGGAATATTACATTCTTTGTACACCTTATTTCTGTTGTTTCCTTAATCTGCGTTGCAGCATTTTTACCAAAAACCAAGCCTTCAAAATCTGCTGCCGCCGAAAGCGGAACCACCGAGAAACCCCGGCTGACAGGAGCTGCCTGGGGATGGGCTGTAATCATGTTCATATACTTTATAAGCGGTATGATATTAGCTACATATATGGCCTTCTTTGTTGCTGAGCAAAATCTTGGAACCGCTGCCCAGGCAGGGCAGGCAACCATGGTTTTCGCTATAGGCGGATTCCTTATGGGACTGGTCTTTGGAAAACTCATGCAATTTGCAAAAAATGCATCCCTTGCCAGTAGGCCTGTTCATGGGCTGTAGTTGCCTATCCTGCTGGTAGCCCTGGCTCCGAATATATTCCTCGTATACCTGGGAAGCCTTGTATACGGCTTCTGCGTAAGCACCGTTTTTGCCAGCATAATGGTGGGAACATCCATGTCCGTCAAGCCGGCCGCTGTTCCGCATGAGCCATGGCAATTGTAGTTATGGGCCAAAACCTTGGCTCATTCCTGTGCCCGTATATCATAACACCCATAGCGACTGCAATGAGTACCAGTGTTAATAAGTTTGCTTTTATAACCGGAGCAATCTGGTTTGGAGTTATGGGCGTTATTGCGCTGATAATGGGTATTGCGAAAAATACGAAAAAGCCGGCATCCACAAGCATAAATGCTTAGCAGTTCATAATCACATAGATAATGTAACGTATTAGCAGAGCCGGGATTTGCCCCGGCTCTGTTTGAGATATTTTAAAGGAAGCGACTAATACTCTGTTTACCATTCATAATTTAAAAATCATTTACAAGGCATACTTATGGATTATATATCGGCTGCAACATATAATTGTTAAATATAGATTTTTATTATTGGGTGCATGTAACAAATGCGAAGAAAATGATAGAAGTAACATATACAAAAGCCTTAGAGACTGTTGTGAAGCAGATATACAGTCAAATCACTGTTTTTAGCAAAACAATTACCTCTTTATAAGATTTGTTATTATTTTGCGAGTTTGATTTGATATTAAGGCTGAACGCTACACGCTTTTAAGCTTGAAACATCCGTTGCTGGAAGCGTTTTCTTTACATAATATATATGCACTCTTTATTATTCTTCTATTTGCAACAGTACTGAATAATGATATATAATAAAAAAGATATCTGATAATTTGAGGTAAACAATATGGTTTCAATGAAAACGATCGCTGATAAATTGAATATATCACGGACAACTGTATCCAGAATATTGAATAATAAAATGGATAGTCATAAATATAAAAAAGAAACAATTGAGCTTGTGCGAAAAACTGCAGAAGAATTAGGTTACACATCAAATTTAGTAGCTAAATCTTTAAAATTGGGTTCAACAAAAATTCTGTCTTTTCTTGTTCCTGACATTGCGCATCCAACTTATATTTCTATATTAAAAGCAATCGAAAAGCTCGCTAGTGAGGCAGGGTACAGTCTGCTTATATGCGCAACAGAAGAGGACACTGAAAAGGAAAAGAGAATCCTAAAAATGCTGCAATCTAGAATGGTAGACAGTGTGATTATTGCACCCGTTTCATATTATGAGTCTTTGGATGATCAATATTCATACCCATTAATTTGTATTGACCGTAAGACAAAAAATGCAAAGTATCCTGCTGTATTGTTTAATAATGAAAAGGCAGCTTACAATGCTACTATTGCCATGTTGGAGAAAAATGTAAAAAGGCCTCTTTTCATCGCAGGCAATCCCGTTGACTATAGTGTTATGCAAAGGCTTGAAGGCTTTAAGAGGGCTTTACAGGAATACTCATTGACCTATACTGAAGACCGCATTGTATTTGGTGTATTCAACTGGCAAACAGCTAAAAATAAAATTAATGAATTAATTAAAATGAATATTGGTTTTGATTCTATCTTTTTTGCAACTAATTACTTTTTAGGTGGTGTGGTAGAAGCTTTAGAAGAAAAGGGGATTACAATTGATATTCACGCAGGAATAGATTATTTTGATGATATGATGTTTTTAAAACCGCAGATACTTACATATGTGCAGCCTGAGAATAAGATGGCTCAGACAGCATTAGAACTTCTATTAGAGAAAATTAAAAAACCAGAGAGAGTTTACTCTGATATCATATTTGATGGTACTATTATCCAAAATTGAAACTATGAAGATAAGTCTTTAAACCAAAAGAACCCCTACGCCTTCTTTGTAATTTTATCAATCTCTTCTGCTTTCTTTTCAAAAGCATAAACCGTATGATGGTCTTCAAGTATTTTCTTTGCAAGATCTTTAGCCCTTTGACACATATCCTTTCCTTGAGTAATCTCCATCCATGCCTGCAATAAATTCCCCTCTGTTAGCCTAGGCTGCCACCTTTCATTATTATGCACATACTCATATGCATGATCCGTATCAAAAAAATTGCTATTATGACCTACTTCCTTAAATATCTCTACACCAATTGCCTTCCTTGTTTTTGGTACAATGAAAATCGAGCATTCCGGAACTTAAAAAACCCTGCATAAAATGGAAAAACTCCATTGCGAGCACCCATAAAAAATAATACCCTTTAAGTTGACCATACTTGAAGGGAGTAAAGAAAGGATGCTAACAATGGAGCAAGTATATCGTATCAGAAACATGAGGAAATTTGAAGGGAAAAGCTTAAGAAAAATATCCCAGCTCACTGGGCACGACTTTGAAACAGTAAAGAAGTATGTTGAAAAAGACAATTTCAACCATACTATTCGCCCTAAGCAGAGGCGAATAGGCAAATTATCTCCATATAGGAGCATTGTCACCACATGGCTTACAAAAGATAAGCAAGCACCTCATAAACAGCAGCATACTGCAAAACGTGTATATGACAGGTTAAAAGAGCTATATGGGGATGAATTTGATGCAAGTGAGAGGGCAGTCAGGAAATTTGTTGCAGATATCCGCAAGGAGTTACAAACGAATACGGACGGTTTTCTTCTACTGGAACATCCTCCGGGAGAAGCTCAAGCTGACTTTGGAGAGGCTCGCTTTATTGATAATGGAATTACATATGATGGGTATTATTTAAATCTGTCCTATCCTTATAGTAATGGCGGGCACATGCAGTTATTCAAAAGTGCGAACCAGGAATGCTTGCTTGAAGGGTTGAAAGCAATTTTTGAACATATAGGTGGTGTTCCAACAGCAATCTGGTTTGATAATATGTCTACAGTTGTCAAGAAAATCAAGGAATATGGAGAACGTGACTTAACCAAGGGATTTTTAAGGTTTATGATGCATTATGATTTCCGGAGCAACTTCTGTAATCCTGATAGTGGACACGAAAAAGGCTCGGTAGAAAACAAGGTCGGCTATCACCGCCGGAATATGCTGGTTCCCATTCCGGAATTTAAGAATTTGATAGAATACAACAAAGAACTCCTTTTAAAATGCGATAAGGATATGGATAGGATGCATTACAAGGGATATGGGATGATCAAAGATTTATTCCAGGAAGATAAGCAGGAATTCATCAAGCTTCCAAAAGTTCCTTTTGAAGTATACCTACACGAATTTGCTAAAGCCGACAACTATGGGAAAATTAGATTTGACGGTAGAGTTTATTCGACTTCTCCTAATATGACTGGGCGACAGGTTATTGTTAAAGCCAGTGCTTATGATGTAGAAATACTTGATGAGGATTGCAATCATATCATTAGGCACAGACGTCTTTATGGCGAGGAAAAGGAGTCAATGAACTGGATTCCCTATCTTGAACTGATGAGTAAAAGGCCGACCGCATTAAAATATACAGGGTTATACAATCAACTGCCTCAAATCCTTAAGGATTATCTTAACAAGAGTGATTACGAAGGGAAAAAGCAGGCGTTAAAGCTGTTTGCAAAAATGACAGCAACTACAGGTATTAACTCGGCAATAGAAGCATTTGAAGAAGGGCTGAAATTAGGAGTCAGTGATGCTGATAGTATTTGGGCTACATACTGCCGCTTAACATCCGGAACTTTACCGGAACCGGAGATATCCTTGCCTGATACAGTTCCGGAACTTAAGAAATATACACCTGACATAAAGATATACGATCAATTGATTGTTTCCGGAGGGCAACAGCAATGAATTCAGATATGTTGATTAAGCAGTATTGCAAAGAACTCCGGTTTGGAATGAACATCTACAATAACTATTCAAAGATTAATGCAACTGACCATGCTGATTTTTTGGCACAGCTCCTAAAGATGGAAATAGAGCATAGAGAACTTGTCAGGAAGAACAGGAATCTGAGATCTGCTGGTTTTGATGTTATTAAAACCTTTGAAAACTACGAATTCGGGGATATTCAGATACCGAATACGATTGGTATTGAAGAATTAAAGTCAGGAGCTTTTATTGATAAGCTTGAAAACCTAATACTTTACGGACCTGTAGGAACGGGTAAAAGCCATATGGCTACAGCAATAGGCGTTACAGCTTGTTCCAGAGGAAAGAGGGTAAAATTTTATCGAACAGCAGCATTAGTGAATCTTTTAAGCGAAGCAAAGATCAAAGGGGATTTACAGCGATTTATGAAACAGTTGAGGAAAACAGATCTGTTGATCTGTGACGAATGGGGATATATTCCTTTTGAAAAAGATGGCTCACAGCTTTTATTTCAGGTAATTTCAGAATGCTATGAAAAAAGGAGCGTGATAATTACAACAAACCTGGAATTTAGTAAATGGAACGGTATTTTCTATGATGAAAAACTGACAAGTGCAATTATTGACCGGCTGGTACATCATAGCCACCTGTTGGTTTTTCAAGGGCAAAGTTACAGGCTAACACATTCAACCATGAAATCCCAATAATGGGAATGGGGTGCTCGGAAAATTAAGTTCCGCACTGCTTGGTTTTGTACTTGCCAAAAACACATATACCATAGCATTTCTAAACTTCATTTTCATTTTTATTACACTCCTTTTTTTAATTGATTTATTGTTTAATTTAGTTTATTGTGCTTACAATTAATTTACAGGCAGTAGGAATATAATATCAACTCCAGCGGTTATAGTATACCTATTAAGAGTAAGTGGATTAATTATCCAAAAAACTAACTCTTTAATCCTTGAACATTAGTATAGTGACCTATAAACTTATTGATATAAAACAAAGGTTGTAGTCCAACAGCTTAGTTTCCCCCTGGGTTACAAGGCCTCAGTAGAACTTTACCATCACCTTCTTCATATTGAGTTACTGATTGAGTCTGAATGCCAAAGTTTTAATAATGTAGCAAACTAGTAAAGTAATAAACACGTGCACTTTGTCGTCCAAGCAGAATGCAATTTACACTAGAATTTTAATCTAAAATTTTACTTGTAAATAATGCTAGCATAACAAGTTATTCTTCTTTTATATTACGACAGTTCATTTTTCAAGACAAATACGTACTAATTCTTGTATTATTTTTTGTAACGATTTAATAAACTGTTTTATTATTTCTTGCTTAGTCACTGTTGATATACCTATATAAATAATAAGAAAATTTAAAACATTATAGTAAAGTCGCTTTATAAAACTAGAGTCTAAGAAAAACTATTACATATTAAAATGTCAAAATAATATGCTCGAGTGTATTATTATTATTAAAGGAGGAATAATTATGGCAAACCTAGCTGTATTTGGAGGTAAACCAGTAGTACCCAAAGGGCTTGAGAAACCTTGGCCACCTATTACTCAAGAAGACATTGATGCTGTTGTAAGTGTTCTTAAGAGGGGTGTTTTGTGGGGACCGACAGAGGTTGAAGTCACAGGCTTACAGGAGGAATTTGCAGAGTATATCGGCGCAAAACATGCGCTTGTTGTGAATTCGGGTACAGCAGCACTGCATGCGTGCATATCTGCCTGTGGGGTAAAACCAGGGGATGAAGTCATAACAACTACATTTAGTTTTTGGGCAACTGCACAAGCAATACTTGCACAAAATGCGATTCCGATTTTCGTAGATATTGACCCTGAAACACTTAATATTAATCCGGATTTAATAGAGGAAAAAATCACTGAAAAAACTAAAGCAATACTTCCGGCCCATATACATGGTATACCTGCGGAAATGGATAAAATCAATGCTATTGCCAAAAAGTATAATTTAAAAGTCATTGAGGACGCTTGTCAGGCAGCAGGCGCAAAGTATAAAGGCAAAATGGCAGGTACTCTTGGTGACATGGCAGCTTTTAGCCTCAATGGAACGAAAAACCTTCCTGCAGGAGAAGGCGGCATTGTTACAACGGATGATGATGAGTTGATTTATAGAGCAAGAATGATGGCAATGTTTGGTGAAAAGCACTTAAAAAAAGGTGAATACCGCATGTATGATGCCGTAATTATGGGCTTTAACTACAGAAACAATGAAATGTCCGATGCCTTTTGCCGGTCATTTTTAAGAAGATATGATTCACTTCAAGAAATCAGATACCGTAACGTTGAGTACTTAAACCGTGAACTTAGCAAACTTAAAGGTGTAAAACCACTTATACCGCCAGCACATGTACAATCAGCTTATCACCTGTATAAGGTTATGTTCTATCCAGAAGAATTAGGTATAACATCCATACATCCATTACGCTTTAAATGGGCAATGGAAAAAGCACTCTGTGAGGAAGGAGCAACTTGTTATACATGGCATATTATGCCTATTCCCGGAGAACGTATTTTCATTAATAAAGACGCATATGGCAATGGTACACCTTGGAGCTTTGATTGTGTCAGTGAACAGTCCAGAAATATAGTATATGATCCATATGATTATCCTGTAGCTATAGATATGTTTGACCGCTCAATGATAATCAAACCTATTTATGCGCCTAATGGACTTGAGTTAATGGAGTACATCGTTGAAGCCTTCAAAAAGGTATTGAATAACCTTGATGAACAAATAGGGAGGTTTATATATGTCTAATTATTATGATATCTCTAAAACAGTTGTAAAGGAACATGAACAAGTTCTTTTAGATGTAAAAGACTCTGAAGTAGAAAGGCTATTAGATGCAATTGTTAGCGCCGGAAAGATTGAAGTATTTGGGATGGGGCGAATGGGATGTGCTGTTAAAGGATTCACTATGCGGCTTATGCATATGGGTTTTCAAGCACATGTTGTGTATGAAACCACATGTCCGAATATAGGCAAAGGAGATCTTCTGATTGTAAACGGTGCATGTACAGCCGTTTGTGGGTTAGTAATGAAGCTGGCTAAAAAAGCCGGTGCTACAGTTTGTGCAATCACAGCACACCCCGACGATAAATATGGTAAAATGGCTGATTTTACTGTGCAGCTTCGCGGGCAAGTGGCACCTGGTGCACCAAATGGAGAGATTCCGTCAATACAACCTATGGCTGCCCTGTTTGAACAAACACTGCTTGTTTTTGAAGATATAATAATCCAGCTGCTTATGGAAAAATGTAATATCACGCCAGCCATGATGGAAAGAAGGCATACAAATCTGGACGGGTACATGGACTTGGATTAGATTAATTTGTATTGTCTTAGTTGGATGTAGGAGCCTTTCATTACTCAGAAATGGGCATTGTCAGGCTCCTCAAAAATTGTTCCTTTTTCGTATTTGTTTACTCTTTTTTAGTAATACTACTTTGTTAAGCTGCAACAGAAAACCAATTTTTGTTTTCCAATTATACATAGTAGTACTAATTAACCACAGATGATAAGGAACTGCGCAACATCCTGTTGTGTCTACTTTCTTGCCGCACGCCTCTCTGAGATTGCCTTTAGTGCCTGTTTCCAGCCTTTTTCAAAAGTGCTTCGGAACAATGCAACCGGGCCGAAAGATTCATATTCCTCGGGCATGATAGCATCTGCAAAGTAGCCTTTTTTATAATCCGGAAGTTTTCTGAGTAGTTCATCAACGACTGAGAATGGTGTCGGCATATGGAAGCGCTGAACAACAAGAGGATCCGCAGCCTCCAGCTCCTCTCCCGTTCCTGCCCAGTTTATTGTTACCGATGCCTCGGCTCCCACCATTTCTGTGAAATGGTGCAAACCCCGGGCACCGCCGCTTAAAAACTCCACCGGATACCGTCGTTCCTTCACAACTTCATATACTTTTTTTGCTATTGATATACCTGCATGCCAAAGCACATCACGCTTTATATCAACATTATTCGCTTGGACATAATTGGCAAGATATTCATCGTAAATGCCTGCAATATGAGCCAGGTATGCCACAGGCTTGGGCTTGCCCTCTGTTGCCTTCAGGAATGCTTCACATATGTCTATTGCCTGCCGCAGGGCAAACACTTCAGTGCAGCATACAGGAATCCCCATTCCTGCCAAGGATGAAATCGCCTTGATTCCATCAGGAACTACAGGGATTTTAATCATAATATTGGGTCCATATGCTCTTGCTATGTCGGCTTGTCGCATTATGGTTTCGGTATTCTCCCGAAAGGGATCACCCTGGATTGTAACATACCCAAGCTTACCCTGTGTAGATTCATACAAAGGCAGGAATTCCTTTGCAATCATACCAACCATTTCTGCCTGTACCTGGATTAATGCCTCAGTATCATCATCAGTTTTTTCTATCCATTTATCAAATAAACTGTTACAGAGTGCAGGGTCAGCTTTGAGCATTTTTGATACATATGACGGGTTTTGGGTACAGCCAACCGCTCCCGCTGCAATACCTTTTCTCGCCTGCTCTACCGTAACATTATTTATCCACAGGCGCGTTGGTGTCATTTCTGCAACCCGTTTAAAATACCCTCCCATATTAATCCTCCTTATTAATTTTAGTGTTCTGTTAACTTAATAATAAAATGAGACCTGAAACGCCTCTGGTATAATGGAATCGTCAAAAAACACATTATCTCCCAGAAAGGAGCGTTCAAGTCTCATGACTATTATACCATCTAACGTAGTATGTCCAAGGTGTTTTTCAAAAGTTCTTAACCGTTTTGGTAAGGACAAGGAGGGTTACCAAAAATATCAGTGTCAACATTGTAAGCGTCAGTTCGCTCCAGATAACCCTACTTCCAATTCACAATCGAGAAAAAGAAAATATCCTGATTGCCCGATTTGCGGTAAAGCAACTTTTCTTCACCATGACTATACTTATTACTCAAACTTCCGGTGTGGTGATAAAAAATGTAACCATTCCTTTAGAGTTCCGAAGCTTATTAACGTGGAACCACCTTCTTCTGAATTGAACCCACAAAGCTTTTCTTTTAAAGGAATGCGTCATTCTCTCCACATTGTTCTTTGTGCCCTTAATTACTACTTTTGCGGTAATTCAACCACCCGCAAGGTTTCCCAGATCTTATACATGGTTCATCAGATTAAAGTCTCACATGTTACCATCTCGAAATGGATTAAGCGCTTTGCCCCGGTATTTAAAAAGATCGCCACAGATCGGCTTTTGGGGATTAAGCTCTGCGATTCGGATGAATGGCATTTCGATGAAACCTATATCAAAATTTCTGGGAAAGATTATTATCTCTGGCTTGCCATTGATTCCGAAACCAGATTAGTTCTTGATTTTCATCTTTCTCCTAACCGTGATTCATCCGCTGCTCATACCCTTTTATCAAGCTGTAAAAGAAATTTCGGACAACCTCAATCCGCTGTAATTTCTGATCGATATTATGCCTATCAACAGCCTGCTTCTCTGTTCTTCCCAGAGGCCAAACATATTTGTGTGGAAGACTTTGATGATTTAATCAACAACAATGTTATAGAGGCTTTTAACGGGCAATTCAAAGCGTGGTACAAACCTAAAAGAGGCTTTAATTCATTCGAATCTGCCAACCGGCTCATTGCTACATACATTTTCTTTTACAACTTCGTTCGTCCTCATTTGAGTCTCAATGGTTTAACACCGGCTCAAGTTGCCGGAGTTAAATACTCAAAACGCGAACGGCTCTTCTGGTTATTGGTAGCTTGAGTAATATTCAGATTTCAAGGTTCATTCCGTCCTGCGCTGTGCCAGGACTATTTGTGCTACCTTAATTAGAACTTTTAAGGGTTGCACATCACTTTTTTTCATGTTACTTTGTTCTTAGTCGTTTCCATTAGTAGGCTTTTTTCTTTTTAAGCTCTACCAAAGGTCTTTCAGGTCTCATTTCTTCATACTTAGTTAACAGAACCAATTTTAGTGAAGAAGAATAAAGACTATTTCAACTCATTTTTCCAGTACTTGAAGTGTTCATCAACAACTTCTGCTACTGCCGTTTCATCCCTCTCAATGATAAGATTGAGCATTTTTTTATGCATTCCCAACAAGTCATCCATCTCATTTTCTTTTATAAAATGCTCAGTCGCACGTGCCCGGGTCAAGCGCGACAGCCGCTCAATAACAACACTTATCTTATCAACCAGAGGATTATTGACTGCATGCTCCAATGCCTTGTGAAACTTGATGTCCGCATCCAGGATTTCTTCCTTATCCAAATGCTTTTCAATTGTAATACGCAAGGTTTCCAGAGCTTCCTGCATACGTTTGATATCCTCCTCTGTCGCCTTTTCTATGGCAAGCTTAAGGATACCGACTTCAAACAGCCGTCTCAGCTCTATTATCGCTGGTGAGTTCCCGCCTTCCAGGATCAACCCGTACACCATAGGATCCAGCATACGCTCGGAAAAACCCTCAGCCACAAAAGTACCTTCTGCTCGTCGGATGTTAAGAACACCCATAGCCACAAGAGCCTTAATAGCTTCACGCACTGAATTACGGCTTACATGCATGCTTTCACAGAGTTCGCTTTCTGTTGGTATTTGCTGCCCCGGCAGCAGTTCTCCACTGATGATGGCATTGGTAATCCGCGTAATAATCCTATCAACAATTGACCTGTTATTCATGGGTGTCATTAGGTTTTCCTGCATTTCGTCATTTATTTTGCTTTCATCCATATTTGTATCTTGCATCATAACTTTACTCCATAGTATTGTATCTATTATTTTTGCATTGCCTGTTTCACACCATCCACAATTGCCTGGACAGACAGCCCGTATGCATCCAACAACTTATCCGCATGGCCGCTTCGTGGATATACATCACACAAGCCAATGCGTATGATACGGCAAGGGTGATAGTGCGAAGCAACTTCGCAAACAGCACTGGACATGCCGCCATAAATATTATGGTCTTCAACAGCAACAGCACAATCCGTCCGTGCCAGCACTTCTGCAACAGCCTTGCTATCCAAAGGTTTAACAGTGGAAATATCTATTAGTATAGCATTTATTCCATTTTTTTTCAATAGCTCCAACGCTTCGACAGCTCTGTTAATAATGAAGCCGCTTGCAAAGATAGCAACATCATCACCATAGTGCTTAACCACCCGGATTTTACCGAATTCAAAAGGCGTATCCTCAGGAAAGACCTCAGGCTCACGTCCACTTCCCAATCTGAGATAGGCTGGGCCTTCCAGTTCCATCATGGCTTTTGCAGCTTTATATGCCTGCCCTGCATCAGCTGGTGTTATAACCTTGATACCTGGCATAGAGCGCATAATGCCAATATCCTCATAAAACTGATGAGTAACTCCCTCGCGTTCACCGCCCAGCATGCCTCCATTCAAACCTATCAGCTTCACATTAAGTGCGGGATAAGCCACAAAGGTCCGTATTTGTTCGCAGGCTCGCATTGTCAAAAAACCTGCATAGCTTATAACAACAGGCTTCATACCTGTAGCTGCAAGGCCTGCCGCTGTAAGGACAGAATTCTGTTCAGCAATCCCTGCCTCAACCAGCCGCTCCGGATACTTCTTTAAAAACGGAACAGCACGAGCTGCCAGCACAGAATCAGCTGATACAACCACAACACGCCTGTCCTGTTCAGCCATCTCTAATATTGCATTCATTGCTGCTTCACGTGTACTCTTTATATTCATATGGCACCTCCCAGGGCTTCTCTGGCAATTTCAACCTCTTCCGCAGTCGGAGTCCTTTTATGCCATGCATTGTTGTTTTCCATATAAGGGATGTTTTTGCCTTTGATGGTACGGCATTCAATATACGAAGGCCTGTCCTTGACAGCCTTTGCACTCGCAATTGCCCCCCTTATGGCATTAATATCATGCCCATCAATCGTCTGGACATGCCAGTGGAAGGCTTTCCATTTCTCATCTACCGGATAAAGCGAGCTGAGCTCTGTAACCTTTCCTCCGGACTGATTGTTATTGCAGTCCGCGAAAACAATAAGATTACCGGCTTTATACTTCGCGGCAGCCATAGCTGCTTCCCAGATAACTCCCTCCTGCTGTTCCCCATCTCCTACTATAACATAAATGTAGTTTCCCAATCCCTGCATCCTGCATCCAAGCGCCATGCCCAGCCCAATACCGATTCCGTTGCCAAGGGAACCTGATGTCATGTCAATGCCGGGGGTTTTATGCATGTCGGGATGCCCTTGTAACATGCTTTCAAGTGTGCGCAGATTCTTCAGTTCCCCCAACTCAAAATACCCCCTGCGCGCCAGTGCGGCATAAAGTATAGGGCAGGAATGGCCTTTTGAAAGTATAAACCTGTCCCGTTCCGGCCATTGCGGCTCCTCTGGCCGGATCTTCATTTCCTCAAAATACAGCACAGACAAAATATCCGCTATGGACATACATGGACCCGGGTGGCCGTCTCCTGCCTCGTGGACTGCTTCGACAACATCCAGACGAAGCCTGTTTGCTATGCGCTGCAATTCTTTTGATGTCATGTTAATATCCTCCTAAAAATTCTTGTGTAAAAATGCCAGGCTGTCCCATACATCGTCAAAATACTTGTATGGGTCATCAGTTCGGCATAATGCTTCAAGCCCGATACGTAAAACATTGTCATCCGGATACAATGCTTTCAGGCCTTCAAAAAGCTTTGAAAGCGCGGGTACGGTCCATTCCGTATCCGGATACTCGAAGCCAAGGTGCTTATCACCATACAGAGGGCTTTGCTTATCCTTGATATAGCAATTTGCAAAGTGTATGTGTCTGCAATAGGGTTTAACGGCACCCAATGCTTTTAAAAAGTCCTCGCCCTCCTCAACGGTATGCGCGCTGTCCAGGGTAAGCCCCAATGGCAGTCCAGCCGCATGCATACGCCGCAAAAAAGCCAGTGAACGCGAATAGGGACCAATTAACTGGCAGGCGTCCATATGGCTGTCGCAAGGTTCAAGCAAAAGTCTAATTTTGTAGTTCTTTAGGGCTGCATAGCTGAACAGATCTTCAACCGATGCTGCCAATGCTTCCAATCCCCGCTCAATACTGCTTCCGATACGTCCGGAATTCATCATTAATTCTGTTATGCCATTACTTTGCGCCTCATCGATACACCTTTCAAACAGCTTTACCGCTGCAGCCCTTCCCTCCTCATTTTCATCGCATAAGTGCAGCTTGCTTTCCTTGGAGGGAATGACAGCAATATATACACCGTTTAGTCCCGTATCACTAAGCACATTTCCTAGCTTACTGCGCCCGTCGCCGTCATGGTAAAATTCTATACATTCTATCCCTTTTCCGGCAAGGAACCGGGCCATGCGGCCAAACTCTCCAATGTCCCTCCTGGATTCCGGAAAGTACAGGGTTGTACATACACTGTTTACTAGTTTCATATTATTACCTCTCATCTAATCCAGCTTGCAGGCCATAGAATCAAATCCGGGAACACCATTAATATGCCTATACAAACTATCGTAACCAGTATAAATGGCAGTAAGGTTCTCGTTGCAACGCCTATCTTTAGTTTCATAAGGTCACATGCAACATAGAGGCACATGCCCACAGGCGGTGTTACCAGGCCGACACCTATACACACGGTAACCAGTACACAAAACACTGTAGGGTCAATGCCCACAGCCTGGGTAACAGGGTACAGCACCGGCATAAGCAGAGTAAGGGTTGCAATGCTTTCCATAAATGTGGTGACCACCAGTATGATTAACATAATGATTATAAGAATCACTGTCGGATTTGTTGAGATGGAAAGCAGGAGATCCTTTACAGCTATATGGAAGCCTGCAGTTGTTAGAAGTTTTGTAAAGAGTGCAGCCGTACCTATGATTATGAATATCTTCCCGCTGGTTCTGGCAGTATTCAGCATCGCCTCTTTAATATCCTGCCATTTCAGTTCTCTGTAAACAAGCCCGCCAACTATAAGTCCGTATACAACAGCAATAACACCAGCCTCTGTTGGGGATACAAAACCGCTCATGATGGAGCCAATGATAATAAAGGGCATCAAAAGTGCCCAGAAGGACTCTTTAAACGCCTTTAATATCGGTTTTATCCGGATTCGGCCCTCTTCCTTGGGTATACCTTCCTTTTTGGCCATAAAATAGGATACCACCATCTGCGCGATACCAAGCAGTATACCGGGTATGATACCGCCCAGGAACAGCTTTCCTGTGGAAACACCCAGTATGCCCGCCATAACAACCATGGGTATGCTGGGTGGAATGATGATGCCGATGGTGGAGGAGATGGCCGTGACAGCTACTGTAAACTCCTTGCTGTACTTTTTTTCTACCATTTCGGGCATCATAAGCCCGCTGACCCCTGCGGTATCGGCAGCAGCCGAACCGGAAATACCGGCAAACACCATACTTGCCAACACATTTACATGGGCAAGGCCGCCGACGATATAACCTACAATGGAATAACAGAAATTGATTATTCGCTTGGCAATTCCACCCTTTCCCATCACAAGTCCTGCAAAGGTATAAAGAGGAATTGCTAGCAGGGCAAATGAGTTCATTCCCTCAAACATACGCTGGCCTACTGTGACCATATTACTTCCCCCAACAAATATAATACCCAGTATGGATGAAAGCCCCAGGGAAACAGCGATAGGCGCCCCCAATATCAACAAGATAAAGAAGCTAATCATCAGAAACGCTATCATCAATGTTTCCCCCTTTCTTATCCTTATCCATAAGCTCGGCAGCCAGCCCAATAATTACAGATAAAGCACTTAAAGCAGAGGCTACAGGCATAAGCCAGTAAACATAAGCCATTTTCAGCGGCTGCATTGTCGAAATCATCTGCTTTGACTTGCTTGCCAGCAGGTATGTTCCGTATGCTAAAAGAACGTAGAAAGCAAAAGTCACTATAGCAACAATAATTTTTTCAGCGTTCTTAACACGCCCTTTCAACAGGTCTTCAATCAATGTAATACGCAAGTGGTCTGAAGAGGCACAGATACCAATGCCTGCAATAAACATCGCCCATACATTGAGGTACTGCGCCCCTTCCATATACCATGGTATACCTCCCCCAATAAAACGAGCACCAACATTGTACACCAGAATTATCATCATTATTCCAAGCAGAATACTGCTTGCAGCTATTGCCGTTCTATCTATCCACCGCTGTAACTTAAGCATGGCTGCTCTCCTTTTTCAAATTATTACAATAAACAGTCTATTTGCTTATATGATCTGCCTGCTAATTATTAGCCTGCCACTCAGCCAGCTTTGCAAGCAGTTCATCTCCATAGTCTTCACTGAACCCGGCTGCAACCTCCTTGGTTGCCTCAACAAAAGGTGCAAGATCAGGCTCAATAATGGTCATACCTCCCTCTGTTTCTAGCTTGCTAATAAAATCTTCGGTCATTTGCCTGTTAAGATCGCGGTTATATGTTTCAGCTTCTTTAGCGGCAGCAGCCACAATCTCCTGCTGTGCGGCACTCATTTCCTGCCAGATGCTCTCAGATATGGCAAAACACATACCGGAATAAATATGATTGGTGATGGACAGGTAAGATTGAACCTCATAAAGCTTGTTGTTATAAATAACGGGTATCGGGTTCTCCTGCGCATCATAGGTTCCCTGCTGCAGCGCCATATACAGTTCTGAGAATGCAAGAGGTTGTGGATTAGCCCCCAGTGAACGCATGGTAGCCATTATGACAGGATTCTCAGGTGTACGTATTAGCATTCCATTCATATCTGCGGGGGAATTAACCTGTATATTGGAGGTGGTAACACAACGGAAGCCATTGCAAAAATGAGCAAGAACTCGTATGTTATTGTCAATAACCAGCTCTTCAACTTCAGCGACAATATCACTGTCCATGAACGCCCATGCATCATCAAAGCCTTCAAATAGGAATGGAAGTGCTGAGATACCCATTTTAGGTTCATAAGTTGCAAAGTTGCTCGCATCTGAGATGATTATGTCAACTGTTCCGGAGTCCAGAGCCATGGCTTCAATCAGAGCAGCGTCGCCGCCTAGTTGTCCTGAAGGATAAATTTCAACACTAAGAGTGCCTCCGCTCTTTTCCTCCACAGTTTTCTTAAACATTTCGGAAGCAAGGCCACGGGGATCCTCTTCGTTAGTGCTGTAGCCAATTCTTAAAGTAATTTCAGGGCCAATCGGTTCTTGAGACTTGGTTTCTTCAGGTTTGCTTGCTTCCTCTTCAGCAGATTCCTGGGATACCGGTGTTTCCTGGGACTTTCCCTCAGAAGCAGGGGCCTTTGCACCACAAGCAGCATATACAAACAGCATCATGGCGCAGAGTACAAAAACAAGAATTCTCTTCATGGTTTTTTCCTCCTTATTAATTGTTGTTCATTGTATCCTTTATTAACGTAACAACTAATTACTTCTTTATTAATAGCAATGGAAAACCAATTTCTGTACATAGCAGTATTAGCTGTTACGAAAACAAAACATGATTACATAACACATTATTCCATTGTTATTCCGAACCTTCTAAGCTCCCAGCCTGCAGGCAAAGCACTATGCTCAAGGTCACAGTCATAAAACCCCATACATGCAACTTGCCATCCAGTATCTAAATAATCATACCTGCCTTTATAGATATTTGACAAACCTCTGAAGATGTAAATAATATTATTTTATTTTCTATTTTACTTTATCAAATCTGCAGCCGCTTTTACAGCAGCAGCACCAAATTTAATACTGGAGTATACAGGAAGTCCTAAAGCCGCAGAAACATCTTTTTCCGCATATGCCATTGAACCCTGCGCAAAAAGCAGTACATCCACCTGCTTCTTTACCTTAGATGCGGTATCAATAAGCATCTGCTTGAATTGCTCCTGGTTGAGCCCAAAAGCACCATCTGCCAATGCATCCACAATAACAACTTCTTTCCCAAGCACATCTGCACAATCCTGTACCAGGCGTTTGGTGGGTTCCAATGTAGTAGGAAGTGTAGCTATTACACCAATACGCTTGCCTGAAGCAACAGCCGCCATAGCCATATCTTCATCAATGCGGACAAACTTAATACCCATCATCTCATATAGAGGTTTAGCCAGCTTTGCAACATCACCTACAGATGAGCAGATATTGAACAATATGTCCGCTCCATCCCTCACTGCCTGCTCATACATATTCATTAAACGACGCGCACAGCCAAAGGTCACATAACCGTTATCCCGTGCTTCCTGTAAAATACTCGGATCCTTGTAATTCATAATTGTCAGGTCTTTTCCTTCAAATTGGCTGTTCAATTGGGTGTTCACCATTTCGACCAGTTCTGGAGTAGTGCTTGTGTAAACTACTGCAACTTTCATTGAAATGCTCCTTATTATTAAATTTGTATATTGTGTGTAAATCACATGTTGTAGGAAATACTTTGAAAAATACTTTATTGATATTATGTACTACGTAGGATGTTTGCTTCATTATATCAACACTCTTAATCTTTGTCAACAGTATTTGGTATTTCTTTTGTTGCCTGAAAAAACTGCAATAAGAGCACCGTAATGCTTTTATTGCAGTTTTATTGCCCATGCTTATGGTAATAATTTTCTTATCTTATTGTAATCAATTTTCAGTCCGGATAATTGCGTTTCATCATAAACCCCGACTTATCTTCATAATTCTCATCAGTGAATCCACTGTCAGTTTAAGGTCGCTTTCGCTTCTCAATCTGGCCTTCTCAAAAGGCACCGCCACACGGTTGATGCTCATAATAGCTGTAACTCCCTGTAAATACACATCATCAATATTGTCACCGATATCACCCACTATAGCAATTACAGGAACATTCTGCGCTTTAGCCCTCTTTGCCACACCAGCTACCACTTTCCCACGCAGGCTCTGTCCGTCAATTTTCCCTTCACCTGTTAATACAAAGTCTGCCCCTTTGAGTATTTCATCAAATTTTACAGTGTCAAGTACAATATCAATACCGGGCTTAAGCTGCGCCCCTGCAAAAGCCGCCAAACCGGCCCCCAGTCCTCCTGCGGCACCGGCGCCGGGTACATTAATAAGATCCATGCCTATATCCCTTTTAATAATACCTGCAAAATGCCGAAGATTCTTATCCAGTAATTCCACCATCTGCTCATCGGCACCCTTCTGAGGGGCAAAAACATATGCTGCACCATTGATACCACAAAGGGGGTTATCTACGTCGCAGGCCGATACTATTGAACAGGAGTCTAACAGCTTCAGCCTGCCGGAAGTATCTATCCCGGAAACCCTGTCAAGTGTACCGCCGGTAGGAATAAACTCCCGATTACTATTATCCAGAAACCTGATTCCCAGAGCCGCTGCCATACCCGCTCCGCCATCATTCGTACAGCTTCCGCCAATGCCTATAATAATTTTTGTACACCCATTTTCTAGTGCATGACGGATGAGTTGCCCTACACCATATGTTGTTGTCTCTGCGGGATTTTCCCTTCCTTCCACAAGGGGAAGTCCAGCTGCGGCAGCCATTTCAATAACTGCTGTTTTCCCATCCGAAAGCACACCATAAAATGATTCCATTTCTGCAAAGTAAGGACCTTTCCCCTTCACAGTGACTTTTTTGCCCCCTGCTGCTTCCAGGAAACAGTCAACCGTGCCTTCACCGCCATCAGCCACAGGTATTTTGATTATTTCCGCCTCAGTGTAGTGCTTTTTGATTGCTGAAGACATGATATTGCATATTTTCATTGAGTCCATAGTACCTTTAAAAGAATCCGGAGCAAGAATAACCCTTTTCATTACTGGCACCTCTTGTTTTAATTATTTACAACATTTACTGCTTTTCCTTCTAAAAATGCTTTCAAATTATCAACCGCAATATCCATCAGCCGCTGTCTTGATTCCTTTGGTGCCCAGGCAATATGCGGAGTGATTATGCAGTTCCTGGCCGTTATCAGGGGATTATCCATTTTAACCGGTTCGCTTGACACCACGTCCACAGCTGCCCCATATACCTTTCCGCTGTTTAACGCTTCTGCAAGGTCTTCTTCCACAATAAGCGGCCCTCTGGATGTATTTATGATGATTACTCCATCTTTCATTTTGGCAATAGTGTCTCTGTTGATTATGCCCCTGGTACTTTCAAATAACGGGCAGTGCAAGCTTATTACATCTGATTCAGCCAGTAGTTCGTCCAGTTCTGCATATTTCATCATATCATTTTCCAGTTCCTTATCCTGGTATTCATCATATGCCAGTACCTTCATGCCTAATGCCTGAGCAATTCCGGCAGTCGCCCTTCCAATCCTTCCGAATCCTA
Source organism: Acetivibrionales bacterium (assembly GCA_050953835.1). GTDB lineage: Bacteria > Bacillota > Clostridia > Acetivibrionales > JBMNNH01 > JBMNNH01. Next base: position 50,879 of record JBMNNH010000023.1, read on the forward strand.
TGATCCCCAGAGTTTTTCCTGCAAGTTCAATAAGAGGGTAATTCCAGAAACAGAAATCCTGGCAGTTTGTCCATGCACCTTTCTTTACTTCTTCATTATGCAACCATACATGATGGCATATTTCCAGCAATAATGCAAATACATACTGAGATACCGCTGTAGTACCATATGCTGGTATATTTGTCACCATTATACCCAATTCTTTGGCTGCAGCAGTGTCTACTACATTATAACCTGTGGCCAATACTCCTATATATCGTACCGAAGGGGTTTTTACCAGAGTTTGCCTGGTAAGAGGGGTTTTATTTGTGAAAACTATTTCAGCATCCCCTATTCTCTCATGAATTTTATCCTCTGGCGTCCTGTCATACACCGTAAGCTCGCCCAGTCTCTCCAGGCCTTCCCATGTCAGGTCTCCCGGATTTAAAGTATACCCGTCTAATACTACTATCTTCATCCTGGTTCAGCTCCTTTTGTTTATTCATACTTTTGCCCATGCTTCATTCAAAGTTCTTTTGGCGTTTGCTATTACCAATTCTGGGTCTTCTTGTCCCCAGGGTTTTACTTCAAAGCTTAATATAGGAGGCTTCTTTGTATTCAGAAAGCCAATATCCAATAATATCCTGAGATATTCCGCCAGTTCATCCACATCATTCTCTCCGTTTGGAAAGCCAAACCTGGGATGCGTGTCTCCATACGCTTCACAATCGGGCTTTTTTATTACGGAATTTCCCATATGTGCATGTACAAGATAATCCTTAACAGGAAGTATGGACTCTTCATATGTTTCGTGAAGCATTGGAATGTGGCTTGAATCTACCAGCAAGCCAAAATTATCATACTTAGCAGCTATATCCTCCGCAAACCTCTTTGCCAGAGATGCTGGACCAATAATACTCTTTTTATCGATATCATAATCAAAGACTTCCAGAATTACTCTCAGATTTCCTTTGGATTTGGCATATGTGCACAATTCTTTCGTAGATTCCAGTAAAGCCTGATAAGACTGTTCTCTGGTCTCCTTCTCATACTTTCCGCTAAGGAAAACCAGCCCTTTAGCACCTATTTCATATGCTTCGTCAATTCCTTCTTTTAATGTGTCCACTGCTTTTGCCCTTTCCTCCCTGTCCAGGTGGTTGATATTCAACCCTGTTGTCAGCAGTCTAGGCTGTGCGCCATACTCAACCTCCATATGGCTGGTTTCAATAATCTTTTTGACTTCTTTTCTGGCTTCCGGGTCTTTTATCCATGTAACCTCAATTGCAGTGAAATAATCATCACGGGCAATTCTTCTCACTGTTTCTACTATATGCCCTTCTCCCTTCATTGTTGATGGGAAAGCCATAAAGTGGACAATTCCCGGTTTAAAGTATTTATACATGGATTCATTCATGGACTTCACCTCTCCGATTCTGCTTGTATAAATCCTGAATAGCATAATAATAAACAAAACCTATTCATCTCTGGTTTATACCGAGGTTTTTCTTCATTCGTTCAATATTTTCTTTAACAGCTTTAACAGCGCCAGTCTTATCAGCATTGCTAATACAATCCAATATTTTTGAATGCTCTTTCAAGGTGAGTTTGTTTTTGCTTTCTGGAGATTCCTTTTTTTCCACAGTTCTCGCTATAAGCATAATATCCTCGATTTCCGAAAGGTACTCAATAAGCTTGCTATTGTCCGATATTGCCGCTATCTCCCTGTGGAAACTACTGTCCAATTCATTGCATTCCTTATACTTTTTTTGGGAAAGCATAAATTCAAATTCATCAAGATTATCCCTCAAGCGCTGTAATTGCTCAGGCTTAATTTTCTCAATACACCTTGAAACAGCCAACACTTCCAGTGATTCTCTCACATCCAGCAGGTCAACTATCTCCTCTGTCGAAAAGCTAATGAAATAAATACCTTTTCTGGGGATGTTTTTTACAAGTCCTTCGGCAGATAACTGGTTTATTGCCTCCCTCACTGGCGTCCTGCTCATAGATATTTCCTCAGCCAGCAAGTCCTCACGTATGCGTGAACCAGGTTCAAACTCCCCATTAAACATTTTTTCCTTTATTATTTTATATGCTCTTTGCTTGAGACTTAAGTGCTGCATGTTTCCATCCTTACTTTAATAATAAATAATAAATTATAATTTATAATTTATTATTTATTATACATAATTCAGGTAATTTCTGTCAAGCCCTTTTGAAGGTGATATAATCTCTTTTCTTTTATCATTGCAAGGTGAGTAACTCCCATTCCTTCATCATTGACTTATGTCAACGTGAATAATATCAATTATTATTGTATAAAATATGTTTGCAGAATGCAGAAGTGTTGTCCTGTGCTGGAGGAATATTATGAATCCATGGTTATTCAGTTTTATTGTCAGTTTCATATTATTAATAGTACTGTTTAATCGGAGGGAACTATCTATAAATATATGCGGCGGTATTATCTGTGCTGTTTATATGCTTATTGACAATTTTTTTGCATATAGTTTTGAATTATTCAAGTATAATAATGTTGACCTGGGTATGCCCGGTTCTGTCCTTTTCTCTGACTTCATCAATATATTTTTTATAGGTATTGCTTTTAATATGGGTATTATTTTTTTTCAGTTGCTCCCTGAAAGGATGAGCTTACAGTTTCTTTTTGCATTGGTATTGACGATTTTCTTCGGCCTTTTCAAGTATATATTAATGAGTTTTGGACTGATAAACTATATTAACTTCAGGGTTTATTTTGTGCTCCGTTTACTTTTATTATTCCTGACACTCGCATGGTTTAAAACTTTTTATTTGAAAAAAAAACTTTCTAGAATAAGCGAGATCGTATCATGATTAGGGATATTTTGCTTAATAAGTGGTTCTATACTTTTGTTGTTGGATGGATTGTCTTCTTGCTTCTTATTGACTGGAGCACAATCCGCCAGAATATCTGGAGCGGCATAGCCGCTATTGGACTTGAACTTTGGCAGGATGCAAGTGCACATAATGTTGGGATGTATCATATGCTGGACAGAGGAATATCGCTGTTTAATGTTTCGGCTTTTTTAACATTCGGCATTGTTTTCACAATGGGGGTTTTATTTTTTCAGTTCCTGCCAATGAATCCCAAGCTCCAGTTAATTCATTTAGTAGTATTCTCAATTGGTTTTATGATATTTGAATTTATACTGATAGAATATGGTGTGCTGTTTGAGCCCCATTGGGGTATTTCAGCCAGTTTCTTTGATAACATAATTATTATGGGTACTCTTGTGTGGCTGAAGCACTTTATCATATATAAATCCAAGATACAGTAGGTGATTATATGTGGAAATTCTACTTGTTCATAACTCTTGAAGGAATTGGCATATATATTTGGTGTAGATTAATAAGCTGGCTGAGTAAAAAATACCCTCCCTGACATTTCAAGCCCATAGCTTATAAAAACACCTTGCTGTTAGTGCTTCCCTCTATTCTTCCGATACCATATCCATAACAGAACGATTGGTACATGCTAACGATAATTAAATCCCTTAAGTATTTTCTTTCCGCTTTATCAAGCCCTTTATCCATTGCCTGCATAAAGTCCCTCGTTTTCTCCACTGCGATTAGTTTTATTGCTTCCCGGGTTCCGGCCAGATCAGTACAAAGCTTTTGCCGTCCCTGAAAAAGGTACTCCCTAATCTGGGTTTCAAAACTATTCTCACTGCCATACTTATTAACTGCCATATTTTTCCCTCTCCATTAACATTACTGTTATTATTATTTCCATTAATACCCACAAACTATACATGCGCTATCTTGTTACCATACCGTCTTTTTCTTTTGCGGCCAGCTTTATTGGTACAGTTACGAATTTATTTGTTTCCTTTGACAGGTGAGTCACATTAATTGTATCTCCAGGATTTTTTGAATAGATGTATGACCTGAGCTGCATCATTGTATTTATTTTAACGCCATCTACTTCACTTATTATGCAGCCCTCATGTATTCCGCATCCACATGCCGGACCTTTTTCATCTACATTTACAATATAAATGCCGTTATCAACCTTAATATTTCCATCTATATAAGGTATTACAGCCTTATCATATGCAAAAACACCCAAATAGGGTTCCTCGAAGTCTCCATAATTTATATACTTCTCTATTATTGGTTTTGCTACATTTATCGGTATTGCAAATCCTATAGCTTCAGCACTTGCCACCTTCACGGTATTTATTCCTATTACCTCACCTTTTGAGTTAATAAGCGGGCCACCACTGTTACCTGGGTTTATGCTGGCATCGGTTTGAATCAGATCCTCCATATAATTGGGGCCCTGTTCCGTGTCAATTTTAATTGTCCTGTTGAGAGCACTAACAATTCCGGATGTAACTGTCCTTTGAAATTCCAGTCCCAGTGGGTTTCCTATGGCTATTGCAGGCTCCCCGACCACCAGTTTGTCTGAATCTCCCAAGGGTATGGGCGCAAGCCCGTTAAGATTAACCTTAACAACAGCAAGGTCTATAACCGGTTCCGACCAGAGGGTTTGGCCGTCCACATTTCTCCCGTCCTCCAGAGATACAATAATCCTTCTGTTTTTCCCTCCGGCAACATGATGATTTGTAAGAATGTATCCATCAGGGCTGACAATTACGCCTGAGCCTACTCCCCACTTTTCCGCCGCATCACCGTCAAATATTGAACTGCTGTCGACCTTCAATACAGATATGCCTACCACCCCTGGAGCAGCTGTTCTCGCAACAGCAGCTGCTATTGGCTCGCCTTGTACTGATTCAGTTGCGATTAACTGGGGTTGAGGAATATCAATAGGGTCTTGGGATTGAGGGGTATTTGGTGTTTGAGGCGTCGGCGCATTTTTTGTAATATACCCTGATAAAAGCATAATTACCAGCACAGCTGTGCCTAAAGCCGATAAAAGAACTGTCAGAAGCGTCCTGAGAATATTTCCCCTTCTCTTTTCCCTATACATTGTATCCATCCTTTTTGTTTTTATTTTTATTATTTCATTAAATTTTCTAATCATACATATTAAAGGATATGATACAATGCATAATAAAAAACAGCCACACATAGATATACATGCGGCTGCTTTTACACAACTTGCTTTGCGTATGGATTAACATGCGAATTTTTAAAATAAGCCATAACACCTGCTATCGGCTTAACACTTTATTCAATGCTGTTTGCCGGTTTGATTATTTTTTTAACACTTTTCTCAAATTTCACCCTTGGCAGCATAACTGAATGTGAACACCCCAGGCACTTTATCCTGAAATCCGCTCCGACTCTAATTACTTCCCACTCCTTGCTACCGCATGGATGCTGCTTTTTTAATTCAACAATGTCACCTATACTGAATTTGTGAGTCATTCACATCAACTCCCGGGCAATAATATTCTTCCTCCACAGATAGATTTTAGCACATATTATGCCCCTTGCCAATGAAGATACTAACAAAGGATCGTGTCAATTTACTGTAGGAAAACTATTCAGAGACTACACCCTAGCTGCTCTTCCTCTAAATAGCTTTTAGAGCCTTATAAAGCCCTGTCAACTTTCCTATTTTAAAGACCTCAAGATTACAAACTTTCTCATTAATTCTAGATTTCAAACCTTGTGATGTTTCCTTCATTATCTTTTTCGTTATTGTATAGAGTTTTTCCTCTTTTTTCTTTGCTCTAATATATTCAATCACTCTGCCTTTGTTTGCCTTAAATGCTCTTAGTCTGGCCATTTTGTCAGCTCCGTCCCTGCTCCAGCCCATTGGTCGGCTACTCATCCTAGATGCAAGAATATGGCTATTATGTCCTTCTGCGCTGCATCCAACTATATGTTTGCTTTCTTCTTCCTGTACTTTTATTCCATCCCAATTGTTTTTGAAATATGTCCAGCTTTCTTTTATTTCATTCCGTTTTGATTCACTTTCAGTTGCCATGTACAGCTCATTGAAAACAAGCCCCAGTTCGTCTAATTCTACTTCTTTAAGGCATTCCCATACTTTGCTTGCATATCCCCGCATATGCGCCGTTGCTTTCGTTACATACTTGTTCATATGGTATTTGTCTAATACAAATCTCGCCCTTGGCAGATAATTAAGCCCTTGCTTGATCCATGAAGCCCCATCTCCCGATAGGTATATTTGCTGAATTTTATCTATTACATAATTGTCTTCTATGTATTCATAAACTTCCTGCCACAGTTCCCCTGGGCTTCCTCTCAAACACGCCAGATAATATGGTGACTTTAGGCTCCTCCTTTTGCCTTGTTCCTCAATTCCTTCATGCACATAGATAAGGCGGGGCATTGCACTTTTCCCTGATTGAAGAGCTATATGGTCTTCATCTGCTTCTACATACAATGTTTCAACTTCTTTTTTCTCCACCGGTAACTTCTCAAGCTTTATTTTCTCTAAGTTCCTTACACTCTTCATGACAGTTTGTCCACTGATTTCTAGCTCACAGGCCATTTTCCCACTCTTTCGATAGGACATTTCTGCTCCAGCTTCCGCAAGCTCTGCATAAACTTCCTCATCAATCCGTTCATGAATCCCTACCCCAAGTATTTCATCTACAAGATGTCTGTATCGTTTCTTATCCTTAGAACAGTAATATGTTCTTCTGTAGGTTATTTCCCCTAATTTTGTGATGATTGTTTTTTCATCTTCCCTGCGCTCGACATGCCAATCCTTTTTTCTTCCCGAGTCTTTCCTAATTGCTTCATCCAGGGCTTCTATCATTTCTACACAAATCCCTCGTCCTAAAGCATCAGTTTCTTTCTTGATTTCTGCAACGACTTCCGATAAACCCTCCCCATTTTTTATAATTTCCAATACTTTTTCTTGAAGTTTTCTGATACATACTTCTGCAAAATGTTGTATAATGTTATTCATAAGAGACCCCCTTCTTTTTTGTTTTTCTCTCAAAAAACATTTTATCAGAAAGGTGTGGTCTCTTATCATTTTTTTCCTACAATAACTTTACACTAACCTAACAAAGTACTTTCCTGTCCTTCATATCAAAGCCATATCCCGTCGGCAGAACATGCAGTGTTACACCGGATATTGCAAGTATTTCATCAGGCTTTAGTTCTGAAACATTAGATTTGGATATAGATCTCCCGTCTATAACTGTTACAGCATTAGTGCCCAATACCTCAAAATGGGCATCAGGGAACACCTGTATTGCAGTATCCTCGTCAATGCCTATTCCCAGAATATTCGGATTTTCTGCCACGCCGCATAGCAGTCTTCCTATCCTTCCCCTTTGGTGGAAATGCTGGTCAATAATAGCCTCCTCCAACAAGCCCATACCCGGTGCCATCTTTAATGTGCACTTCCTTGCAGGGTCGTTACTGTTTCCGTTGACAATCATATTACTGCTCATAACAGAAGCCCCGGCGCTGGTGCCTATTATTACAACCCCGTTGCTATATGCTTCCTGCAATGCTTTATAAACCTTTGTTCCCCCAAGTATACTGGTTATCCTCAGTTGATCCCCACCTGTAAAAAAAATACCCGTTGCTTCCCTTATTAAATTTGCCGCACTTTCACTATTCGCATCATACCTTGAATTAATATTAAGCAGCTTGATGCTGTTTATGCCAAGCCTGGTGAAAGTGTTCCTATATTCCTCTCCAACAGACTCCGGCTGTTCTGTTGCTGTTGTCAATATGACAAGCCTGGCATTACTGCCTCCTGCTATTTCTGCAACCTTTCTAAGGATAATACTTTCCCCTTTTTTATCTTCGGCTCCTCCTATAATCACGAGGTTGCCCCTTACCTTTTCCTCCATCAGCATACCTCCTGTCAAAACACCCTATCCATTGGGGTGTATTTTCTATGCATGGCCCATATTATTCCATGGACTGGTGTTCCGAGTCTAAGAGACTGTAAATTCAACCTTTGTGTCAAATCAAACTCATTAAACGGGCGAATGTAACAAATGTGAAGAAAATGTTAGAAGGAACATATGCAAGAGCTTTAGAGACTGTTGTGAAGCAGATATACAGTCAAATCACTGTTTGAGCAAAATAATTACTCTTTATAAGAATTAGTATTATTTTGTGAGTTTGATTTGACATTAAGGCTGAACACTACAGGCTCTTAAGCTTGAAGCATCCGTTCCTGGAAGCATTTTCTTCACATAATATACACCCAATTAAACAGCTTTTATAACCTCTCCACAATGTCGATTCCATAATATGGGTCATACAGAAAAGTATACACCCTATCCATCAGGTTTATTATTAATTAATACTCTTCCTCCTGCAATAACCATTTTTATATTAAAACCGCTGTCGAGAACCAGGATGTCTGCGTCACTACCCGCCTTTACAGCGCCCTTCCTGGGGTAAATGTCCAATAGGCCGGCTACATTTGAAGTAACCGTACACAGCACCTTTTTTACATCCAGCTTCTTATCCACTATACAGCTTCTTATATCTTTAAACAGTTGAAGCACCTTACCTGCTGAATCACTGTAATCACTTCCTTCAGGTACACTTCCATTCCCATCGGAGGATACTGTAACCTTCCTGTAATCAAGATCCCTGCTGAAAATTATTCCCAGAGCATCGGGTATGCTGTATCCTTTTTCTGATCTTTCACCTGCAGTAAGGTCAATATTACCACCTGCCTTGCAGTATTCCAGTGCCTGATTGAATAATGCCTTGTTTCTGTTAAGATGGGTGGGAACAAACATTCCGGCGGGAAAGTCGCTTTCTTCAAGCAATTTGAACAAAAGGGAAATTCCTTCTTTCCCTTCTCCAACATGCAAGTGCAGTATACCGGGTTTTCCGCCAATCAGGCCGCCAACCCTCACTTCTGCGGATAATTCCTTCAGATCCTGCAGTGTCGGATGTGATGACCTATGATCCGCTATTGCAATCTCCCCAAGGCCTATCACCTTATCTATATAAGCAATATCCTTCTTAACGCTCCCGGTTAAAGTTGCTGGTGGAATACTGTAACAGCCGGTATATATATAGCTTGTTATCCCTTCCTGTTCAAGGGCACGTGCCTTTGCCAAAAGCTCCGCCATGCTCCTGGTTATGTCGTCGGTTCCCAAAATTCCTACAACTGTACACACTCCTGCTCCAATTATGTCCATGACCCCTAACCCGGGTGTCTTACTTAAAGGCCCCTGTTCTCCTCCACCGCCGGCTATGTGTACGTGCTGGTCTATAAAACCCGGACATACTATACAGCCTTTACAATCAATTATTTGCAAATCTTCAAATATGGTACCAGGTATATTATCTTCCACCCTGTAAACCTTTCCTGAAACAATCAGAATATCTTTCTTCCCCAGGTATTCCGGGCTGTAACATTCTCCCCCTTTTAACAATATAAACATCTAACCGGCCACCCTTCTTTTATTAAGATTCAATAATTGTTTCATTTCGCAACCAGGGCTGTTTTCCGGGCTTTCAGGGCATTTTTCATCATAGTATATTGATTAACCACCTCTTCTACCCTTTCCATATCCTCAAAAAATACAGTTATTATATCTCCCTTCTCCCCATTCTTCAAAGCTGTCTCCAGTGCTTCCTTTTCATCAGGGATAATAATGATTTTATCCTCAGGAAATCCCCCTTCAATAACGCCTGATTTTAAAATGCTCGCTACCTCAAGAGGTTTTCTGCCGCGCAAGTCGCTATCCTCCTTAATAATAATCCGATCAAAACTCCTTGCAGCAAATTTCCCTATCTCTTTTATGTCTTCATTTCTTCTGTTACCAGGAATGCCTATAATACCGATAAGCCTTGCAGGATTTAATTTTGCAGCTCCTTCCACCGTAACACGGTAGCCTTCAATGTTATGTCCGTAATCAAGAATAACTTTTATCCCATCAATCTCATATAGGTTAAACCGTCCTGGATTGGATGTATTATCGCTGCTAAAGCTCTTAAGGGATTTCCTGATGAAGGCCGGCGGCAATCCAAGAGAGTAAACTGCTCCAATAGCTGCCATACTGTTGTATATGTTGTGGACAAGAGCGCCATTTAAAACTGCAGGTATATCATTTATTTTTATTATCTCCAGCCTATAGCCTTCATTAGCAATATATATGTTGCCATTACTGACATATATCGCACAGCCGCCGTTTTTTATATGTTCCTCCACAAGCGGATTATTATCCTTTGCAGAGAAGAGCACAGCTTTACCTCCTGCTTTTTCAATAGTTTTGATTACATACCCGTCATCTGCATTGAGAATACACGAGCCGCTCTTTTTCACTGCCTCTATTACCAGGGACTTGACCTTTAAAAGCTCTTCCATTGAATTAATCCCGTCAAAGCCAAGATGGTCCGAAGATAAATTTGTGAATACTGCCACATCAGCCTTTTCATACGCTAAACCGCCTCTTATTATTCCACCCCGTGCGGTTTCCAGTACCGCAACTTCAATTTCCCTGTTGTTCAATACCCTGCCGGCACTTTTTGGTCCGGTAGTATCACCTTTTTCTATGCACTCTTTGTTTACATAAATGCCGTGTGTTGTTGTCATACCTACTTTTAATCCATAATCTTGAAGCATGCGCCCAATCATACGGACTGTCGTAGTCTTTCCATTTGTGCCTGTTACAGATACTATTGGTATAGTAAAAGGCTTTTCATCTGGGTATATCATGTCAATTATTGATGATGCGACATTTCTTCCTGTGCCTAGAGAAGGTCTCAAATGCATACGTATACCCGGTGCGGCATTTACTTCTACTACTGCTCCATAACCTTCTGCCACAGGCCGGCTTATATCAGGGATAACCATATCTATACCAGCTATATCAAGCCCTATTGCCTTTGCAGCTATTTCTGCGATTCTCCTGTTTTCAGGATGAACCTGCCCTGTACAATCGATAGCTATTCCTCCCGTACTGAGATTGGCATTGTCCCTCAACCACACAATCCGTTTTTTGCCAGGGATTGAATCCATATTAAGCTTTTGTCTTTTTAATACCCTGTAGACGGCTTCATCTATCTTTATCTTTGTCAGTGGTTTTTCGTGATCTTCCCCACGAAGTTCATTTCTGTTTTCTATCTCCACCAGTTCCTGAATACTGTGCATCCCATCACCGATTACATGAGCCGGAACCCGCTCTGCTGCAGCAACCAGTTTCCCTCCGACTACCAGTAAACGGTAATCCTTCCCGGTAATAAACTCCTCTATTAGGGCTTCACCACCAAGTTTTTTAACTTCTTCAAAGGCAGATATAAGGTCTTCCCTGGAATTGATATTAGTAAATACAAATTTGCCCTGGTTTCCGCTCTTTGGCTTGACAACCAAAGGATAACCAAATGTATTGGCAAAACCAACAGCCTCTTCCGAAAAACGGCACACTGCTCCCCGTGGAACAGGAATAAAGTTTTCATCAAGTATAGCTTTTGCAAGTGCCTTATCACATGCGATATCCACGGCAATGCTGCTTGTATCTTCGTATAATGTCGCTGAAATAATTTTCTGGTGTTTTCCATACCCCAGCCGGACTACACCACTATCAGCTATCTCATTTACAGGGATGCCCCTTTTTTTGGCTTCATTCACAATTGCCAGGGTACTTGGCCCAAAGCTGTACCTGGTATCCAGCACTTTTATCCTCTTGAGCCTTTCTTCAAAATCAACAGGCCTTCCTGTAATAAAATTATTAAGTATATCTACCACACTAACTCCGCAGGCTTTTCCCACTACAGGGTTTATACAACCGTATACCACCTGGTAAATATCACTTTCAACATTTCTTGCCCTTCCGAATTTAACATCATATCCTATCATCCTCTGCATTTCAATACAAAGATGCTCTGCCACATGTGCAATATAAGTACCCTCATACAGTCTTTCCAGAAATCCTCCAGCATAGCCCAGTGAACAGCTATGGTCTTTTAATCCTGGAAATAACTTAATAATACTCTCATTTAAACCTTCTATATCTTTTGTAGGCACATCCATAAGATTACCTAGTTTTATTTCCATCCTGACCACAGGTTTATGGCTGTAAACACTTGGACCCCGGTAAATCCGTATATCCTTTAAATCCAAACGTCTTCACTCCTATTAATTGACTTGCATATATAAATCTATTGTGTTATTATCTTGAAAAAATATTTTTGTAATTTTTGACACTTAGAAAGCCATGTGCGAATACACATGAACAGATGAACTGATGTTTTATATAGAAATGGGCTGGTAGATAACTTTCACATTGCCTCTAGCAAAATCCAATTCAATTGTCCTGCTTTTTCATATTCATTGCCTACTTTAACATTGATAATAAAACCTGGGGTATGTCGGAGAGGGATGCCTGTTTCTCAACCGCTCCAATATTATATGCCACTTTTGGCATTCCGTATACTACAGAGGATTGCTCATCCTGGCCGACAGTCCTTGCTCCTCTCCTTCTCATGGAAAGAAGTCCCTTTGCCCCATCACATCCCATACCTGTGAGAATAATGCCCACGGCATTGCTGCCTGCTTCCTTTGCTACCGACTCAAAAAGAACATCAACAGAAGGGCAATGGCCATTGACTTTTTCTCCCTGAAATACTTCCACTCTATACCTTTTCCCTATTCTCTTAATTCTTATATGTTTGTCCCCAGGAGCAACCAATACTTTGCCTTGCTCTGCATAATCTCCGTTTTGGGCTTCCTTTACTTGCATGTCTGTCTGGTTGTTAAGCCGTTCTGCAAACATACTGGAAAACAGAGGAGGAATATGCTGTACTATCAGGATGCCAGGCATATTAGAAGGCAGGCACTTAAGTATGTTAAAAACTGCTTCAGTACCTCCTGTAGAAGAACCGATTGCAATTATCTTATCAGTATTGAACCCATCCACTGTTACCGCTCTATTTGATTTTCCCATGCTTTGCCCTGTAACTTTTGCGTATGCGGCTATCTTAATCTTGCCAATCATATCGTTGATAAAGCTCTCAACACTGTTAGGGGATTGCAAATCAGGCTTCACTACAAAGTCTACCGCACCTGCGTTCATAGCGTCAAATACAGCTTCACTGACTGTACTCACCACTATTACAGGCAGTGTATACTGTGGCAGCAGCCTTCTTATAAACTCTATACCATCCATTTTGGGCATATTAACATCGCAGGTCATAACATCGGGTCTATATTCCAGTATCTTATCCCTTGCATCAAACGGGTCTACAGCCTTTGCTACAACTTCTATATATGGGTCAGAGGCAATACCCCTGGCGATTACTTCACGGGATACTAAACTGTCATCAACCACTAGCACTCTGATTTTTCTGCCTCTCATGCAAACACCTCTCTGCTATTGTTTTCTGTATATTGCAGGCATAATGTATTTGTATTTGGTTTCATCACGGTTTAGAGATTCCGAATGCCCAATGAACAAGTACCCGCCGGGTACCGTCAGTTCATAAAATTTACTGACCAACTCTATTTTAGTCTTTTTTTCGAAATAAATCATTACATTTCTGCAGAATATCACATGAAATTTCTTTCTGAATGGGAAGACCTGATTCATTAGGTTAAACTTCCTAAATATAACTTCATTCCTTATCTTGTCTGCAAGGATACTACTTTCATCATCGAGTCTCTTAAAATATTTGAGTTTCCACATAGAAGGCAGTGCAGCAACTTTTTCATTACTGTATATTCCTTTTTGAGCTTCTTCAAGCACTTTGCTTGATATATCAGTGGCCAATATTTTTGTATCCCACCACATCTTTTCTTCTCCAAAAAATTCATCTATGAGCATAGCAAGGGTGAAAGGTTCTTCTCCTGAAGAACACCCAGCACTCCATATTCTTAAGTCTTTATCCTTCACCGTATTTACAAGATAAGGAAGCACTTTATCCCTGAAATACCAGAAATGGTTGGCCTCCCTCATGAAGTAGGTATGGTTGGTGGTTATCTTGTTTATAAGGGTGGCTACAGCATCACCGGTTTTATCTGAAATAATATAATTATAATAATCTGAGAAACTGCTGAAGTTATTCTGTATAAGCACATTTTGAAGCCTGCCTGTCATAAGTGATCTCTTTTCTTCCTTTAAGTTAATGCCATAATTAACTCTTATATATTCTGCTAACTGCCTGAACTCCTTATCCGTAATTGTAAGCATTGCCCCCACCTGATACTGTATTTTTTAGTTTCTGTATTACTGTTTATATTAAAAATCTGATACTTTTATATTTCACATTTATAGTTTCTAAGCGCTTATACGGAGTGGGCAATAACACCCACCCCGTATAAGGCTTTTCTTATGCTGTCTAATGCTGTATAATACTTACTAATACTTGCCAAATTCTTTGTCACTTAATGCAATTCTTGGCTTTGCAGCTTCGATTTCTCCGAGCTCTTCTTCCTCAGGCTTTGAGATATCATTTTTCTTCCCGGACATATTCTCAATTATTTTCAATACTTCCGGACTGAATTCATCTGACTTGTTATACTCTTTTTTATCCTGCCTTAATTTAAATTTGCCGACCATTTCTTTTAAGAGTTCAGCCTGGCTTGAAAGCTCCTCACTTGCTGCAGCCCCTTCCTCTGAAGTAGCTGAATTGGTCTGTACAACCTGTGATACCTGCATGATGCCCTGATTTATCTGTTCGATTCCTGCCGCTTGCTCATTGGAAGCTACTGCAATATTATTTACAAGGTCAGCCACTTTTGTTATTTCTTCTACAATTTTATTAAGGGCTGTATCGGTTTCATCGGCAATACTCATACCAGCTTCTACTTTCTTGACCGAACCCTCTATCATATCTGTTGTTTCTTTTGCAGCATTGGCAGAACGGGCTGCCAGGTTTCTAACCTCTTCTGCCACTACAGCAAAGCCTTTACCATGCTGTCCCGCCCTTGCAGCCTCAACTGCAGCATTTAGTGCAAGTATGTTTGTCTGGAATGCTATCTCATCAATAACCTTAATAATTTTTGATATATTTGCTGAAGCGTCATTGATATCTTCCATTGCTTTAAGCATTTCCTTCATCTGGGTGCCACCCTGCATGGCATTTAACTTCGCAGTTTCAGCAAGTTCATTGGCCTGGTTGGCATTCTGGGCATTGAGCTTAGTTTGTGATGAAATTTCCTCAAGTGAAGCAGTCAATTGTTCAATAGAACTTGCCTGCTCCGTAGCCCCCTGTGAAAGAGCCATGCTTGAATCGGATACCTGCCTTGCTCCTGAAGCAACCTGCTCTGAAGCAGAGTTGATACTAGACATAACATCATTTATTTTTTCAGCCATAGACCTGAAGGCTCTAGCTAAAATACCCACTTCATCTTTGGTATCTACATCAATTATTACATCAAGGTCACCGCCGGCAATCCTATTTGCAACCCCAACAAGCTTGTTTATTGGTTTTATTATTGTACGGGTGAGTAGATAGACAGCTGCTATACCAAGTATCACTAATAATACAGATATTAATACAATTATATTTCTTAGATTATTAATACCGGACATTATTTCAGCTTCTGATGCTGTAACCGCCAAAGACCAAGGAGTGCCTTCTACCGGGGCAAAACCCATATATTTAGATTCCCCTTGGTATTTGTAATAGCCAACTCCCCTTTGCCCGTCAACCATCTTTTTATTAAGTTCAACCAAGCCGGCCAGTTCGGGATCTTTCTTAACATTCTCAAAGTCATTATCCATGTTTAATACAAGCTCCCGGTTCCTATGGGCAACAGTTGTACCGTCCTTCGTAATCATATATGCCGCACCTGTTTCTCCAAAGACTATTTGGTCCGTTATATCACTCAGGTTGTTACCGTCTCTGAATGCTACCAATACATTGGTTACCCGGTCATTGTTTTTTATCGGAACAGCAAGAGGCACCAGAACAGACCCGTCAACTTTACTGATAATAGGGTCTGAAACCGATGGTTTCCCGTTTGAAGCATCTATAAAATATTGCCTGTCCCTTATGTCGGATACTGCCCCGTTTGAACTGGTTAAGCTTCCGTTTAAATCAGCAATGCCCATCCGTATGTGCCCGGCTCTCTTTGATTCATCAATAAGCAGAGTTATCTTTTCCTGAAGGCTAGTAGCAGGATCTTTTATTTTCTCATTATTCGCAAATGCCTCAAGGGCACTAAGCTGGCCCTCAGCAGCCTCCTGTACAATTAGTGCACCTTGTACCGCCATCTGCTCAAGTGATTTATTTACTTCGTTTCTTACGGAATTTGCTGAATTAAAATAGCTAAAAAATCCAAGGCTTCCACACACTATAAGCAATAAAATACAGCAATATACCATTAGTTTTTTAGATAAACTTTTCATAAACAGCACTCCTTTATTATTTTTTGGAATAGATCATTATCTTCTTTTATGCAAATAAACATTTTATAGAAGATTCCATAAACATTAATTCCTGATGGCCTGATTACTTTGTTCACTTTACTCTATTGAATACCTGACAAATTCTCAGCTTCGTCTTGGTCCAGAAGCTTGTTACAATCCAGAATCAGTTTAACTTCACCGCCTACTTTACCAATGCCTTTAATATATTTATTGCCACCCTTGCTTAGCTCCGGGGGAGCAACAATATCAGCATCAGGAATGGACAGTACCTCGGATACGCTATCTACAATAAGCCCTATTGATATGTCTTTAATATCGATGACGATCACACAGGTTCTGTCGTTATATTCCCTGAATGGCTTTTTAAACCTTAACCGCACATCCATTACAGGGATGACCTTTCCCCTTAAATTAATGATTCCACGTACATATTCCGGTAGTTCCGGAACTTCCGTAATAGGCTGTACTCCAATAATCTCTGTTACATACCTGATTTCGATGCCATAGGATTCTTTGCCTAGTGTGAAGGTGAGGAACTTGCCCTTCAGGGTATCTTCTTCCTCTCCCACTAGCTCTTGCATTACTGTTTCAGCCATACCTCCGTCTCCTTTCTATTTTTTTATTTTTTGTAACTAATTGTTAGCACCTATTGTCTTCTCCCATTCTTCATATTAACTTGCATTTAAGGCAGATTTTCCAAACCTGCAAGCCCACCGATGTCCAATATCAAACTAATGCTGCCGTCTCCCAGCAAAGTACATCCTGATAATCCTCTTATCTTTTTGGTATCCTTTATGTAATTTGGAAGCGCTTTGATGACCACCTGCTGCTGTCCCAAAAGTTCATCTGCAAATATACAGATGGTTTTAGCATCCTGTTCCACCATAATTAATATGCCTTTGGTGAAATCCTTTATATCAGTCTTTACATCGAATAGTTCATGGAGACGGACAATCGGGTAGCACTGGCCCCGCACCATAATCATTTCATAGCCGTCAGGATCTCTGATGATATCAGTCTCTTTAGGCCTGAAGGACTCCTTAATAGCATTTGTTGGTATAGTATAACGGGAGTTGCCTACACAAATATTCATACCATCTATTATCGCAAGGGTGAGAGGAATTTTCAGAGTAATGGTTGACCCGGCATTTTCTACACTGCTGATAGAAACCGTCCCGCCAATTGCCTCTATATTCTTTACTACCACATCCATCCCAACACCCCTGCCTGAATACTGGGAAACAGTATCGTTTGTTGAGAAACCCGGTAGTAGTATAAGATTATATATTTCTTTATCAGTCAGCTCATTTTCCGGTTTATTTATAAGACCGTTTTCTCTGGCCTTATTAAGTATATTCTCTTTGTTTAAGCCCCTGCCGTCGTCTTTTACAGTGATAATGACATCACTTCCTGCATTCTTTGCTTCCAAAGTAATCTTACCCACTTTGGGTTTGCCGGAAATTTCCCTGTCCTCAATGGCCTCAATCCCATGATCAACAGAATTTCGGACCAGATGCATTAATGGGTCTGAAATATGCTCGATTATATTCTTATCTACCTCTGTCTCTTCACCTATTATTTTTAGTTCAACTTCCTTGTTTAACTCCTTGCTCATATCCCGTACTATGCGATGCATTTTATGAAAGGTTGCCGAAAGGGGTACCATTCTGATTGACATGACCACATCCTGCAGCTCACTGGTGATTTTATGGAGCCGTCGCGCAGCCTTATTGAAGTTTTCAAGTTCTAATCCTTTTAAATCAGGATTCTGCGTAACCATCGCTTCCGCAATAACCATTTCCCCCATCAAGTCCATAAGCTTGTCCAGCTTGGCAACATTCACACTAACAATGCTCTGGATGACAGTTTGGGTTTCCAGCCGCTCATTGCATTTACTCTCCTTATTATCCTTACCCTCTGTCTGTGATACATTTTCAAAACTCTGTTCCAGTTTAAAGCTCATTGCACGGTGATTTGTAAATTGCTTAAGTTCTTCTTTACTATCAATAAAAACTAGCTCAAGGCTTTTAAGGAATACAGTTTGCATAAAGAAGTTATATATTTCTTCATAGGATCTATCCGTTTTCACATATACCGTAAAGCCCTGTTCTCTGATAAGCTGGACACTATCATTATTATCTATGTCTTTAGGAACAAAAAAAACTTCCCGGACTAATTCTTTTAAGTTATAAATAATATTATAAGCCCGGACATTCTCCATCTCACAGCCATCTTCAAAAAATATTACAGCTTTAAAGGTATTGCAGATCTTCTCATTAAACAACTTTTTCTTAAACAACTTTTTCGGTTTTTCTAGAAGGGCATTTGACTGCCTTAATTTTTCAAGAAAGTCCTTAATATTATTCAGCAGCCTTGAACAATCTCCGTCTGCTTCATTCCCATTCTTGATTTTGTCTAATTCCACCTTTATAAAATCCACGCCCTCGAGCACAAGATCGGAGAGAGCACAATTGTCAATATTCTGAGGCTTTTGCTCTCGTATAAAATAGAATAAATCTTCTATTGTGTGTGCAAGGGTCGAAATGTTACAAAAGGCCATCATAGCTGACGAGCCTTTAATTGTGTGCATAATACGGAATATTTCATTAATGGTTTCCTGGGTATAACTGCTTGACTTTTCGCATTTAAGTATTAAGTCTTCGAGCTGTTCAATTAGTTGAGTAGATTCAAAAATAAACATATCAAGCATAGGCTCATTACTATTTTGACCCGGCATACGCATTACCTCCTTGAGCTTACGCGATTATTTACATTGCTGCAATTTTAGTAATGGTTTGTATTACATGTTCTTCTTTAAAGGGTTTGACAATAAAGGATTTCGCTCCGTTAACAACAGCTTCCTTTACCAATGGTTCCTGCCCCATCGCAGATACAATAACAACCTTCGCTTCAGCATCAAAGGCTTTTATCTTCTTTAACGCTTCAATTCCCGTCATTTCAGGCATTGTGATATCCATTGTCACAATATCGGGGTGAACTTCCATATACTTTTTAACTCCGACTTTGCCATTTTCAGCCTCGCCAACCACCTCGAACCCATTCCTTTCAAGCATAGTCTTTAAGGCTAACCTCATAAATGCGGCATCATCAACAATTAATACCTTTTTCATTTAGTCCATGCTCCTTTTTATTTAATTATGTATATCTATTATGTTAAACATCTTTAATAATCATTTTGGGATGATAAATTAGAGTAAAGGCAGTCTGAACATTAGCATTATATTGGGGAAGGAAGCAACCATTCTTTTTCGTCCGGGTTGAATTTACCCTGTCGAATGTTTTTCGATTAGATTAAGTAATGGATTAGAATCATATTTGAATATTTCAATAACTTTTAACACTACCTTCTCATTTTCCTTTATTAAAGAATACATATTAACACTTCCTAAGCATTAGTAAATAAACAACTTATTGTAAGAACAGTTTGGACATAATTATTATAGATAAAGAATCTAAATTTGTCTAATAATATCAGTATTTTGTTGAAATTTGTATTATTTTGGCGTGACAGGGTGCGTGACAGGGGACGGTTCTCTGTCCTGCATGACAGGGGATGTGTGTCCTTAGAACCGTCCTCCGCGGTGCGTGACAGGGGACGGTTCTCTGTCCTTAGAACCATTCTCCGTCCTGTAGCTGAAAAAAGAAAGACACTCTACGTATATCAATTTGACATAGAGTGCCTGATTCATTTCAGTTTAAGTTCATAAAAATTTTAAGTTTACAAAAATTGGAGTTTCAATATCATATTAGACTATTTCTTGTATCCACATTTAGGGCACACGCCGTTTTCGTTTAACGCAATGCCGCATAGCGGGCAACGGTCTATGCTCTTTCTTGGCTCGTATTCTTCTGTAGCCCCATTTACCCCGCTTGTAAACGTAATTTTTACAATATTCAGTTTATCTTTTAGTAAATCGTAAACAATTTTAATCATACCTTCAACAGTCATTGTTTCTTTCGTAACAACTAAACGACATTCCGGATACGCTGTAGCAAGTTCCGTCTTGAAAGCTGGTCCTTTTTGTTTATTGTTTGGTGCACCGTTCTTAATGCCTTGTGCTTCGTAAACCCCGAGAATCGCGGGAAGCAATGGATCGTCTTCCCTTAAAACCAGCGCGTGGTCAAAGTTCTGTAATACTTCCCAAGCGGTTTTCCTAATTTCGTTGCATGGGAATACCATATTGACTCCCATGTTGACAGTATCTTCAACCTCAATGGTCAGTATTCCCGTATGCCCGTGTAAATACTGCGCTTCGCCTTTGAAACCATAGAACCTGTGTGCATACTGTAAGTCTAATGTAGTGAAACTTCTCATAAACATTCACCTCATATTATTATATGTTCTGTTAACTTAATAATAAAATGAGACCTGAAACGCCTCTGGTATAATGGAATCGTCAAAAAACACATTATCTCCCAGAAAGGAGCGTTCAAGTCTCATGACTATTATACCATCTAACGTAGTATGTCCAAGGTGTTTTTCAAAAGTTCTTAACCGTTTTGGTAAGGACAAGGAGGGTTACCAAAAATATCAGTGTCAACATTGTAAGCGTCAGTTCGCTCCAGATAACCCTACTTCCAATTCACAATCGAAGAAAAAGAAAATATCCTGATTGCCCGATTTGCGGTAAAGCAACTTTTCTTCACCATGACTATACTTATTACTCAAACTTCCGGTGTGGTGATAAAAAATGTAACCATTCCTTTAGAGTTCCGAAGCTTATTAACGTGGAACCACCTTCTTCTGAATTGAACCCACAAAGCTTTTCTTTTAAAGGAATGCGTCATTCTCTCCACATTGTTCTTTGTGCCCTTAATTACTACTTTTGCGGTAATTCAACCACCCGCAAGGTTTCCCAGATCTTATACATGGTTCATCAGATTAAAGTCTCACATGTTACCATCTCGAAATGGATTAAGCGCTTTGCCCGGTATTTAAAAAGATCGCCACAGATCGGCTTTTGGGGATTAAGCTCTGCGATTCGGATGAATGGCATTTCGATGAAACCTAATATCAAAATTTCTGGGAAAGATTATTATCTCTGGCTTGCCATTGATTCCGAAACCAGATTAGTTCTTGATTTTCATCTTTTCTCCTAACCGTGATTCATCCGCTGCTCATACCCTTTTATCAAGCTGTAAAAGAAATTTCGGACAACCTCAATCCGCTGTAATTTCTGATCGATATTATGCCTATCAACAGCCTGCTTCTCTGTTCTTCCCAGAGGCCAAACATATTTGTGTGGAAGACTTTGATGATTTAATCAACAACAATGTTATAGAGGCTTTTAACGGGCAATTCAAAGCGTGGTACAAACCTAAAAGAGGCTTTAATTCATTCGAATCTGCCAACCGGCTCATTGCTACATACATTTTCTTTTACAACTTCGTTCGTCCTCATTTGAGTCTCAATGGTTTAACACCGGCTCAAGTTGCCGGAGTTAAATACTCAAAACGCGAACGGCTCTTCTGGTTATTGGTAGCTTGAGTAATATTCAGATTTCAAGGTTCATTCCGTCCTGCGCTGTGCCAGGACTATTTGTGCTACCTTAATTAGAACTTTTTAAGGGTTGCAATCACTTTTTTTCATGTTACTTTGTTCTTAGTCGTTTCCATTAGTAGGCTTTTTTCTTTTTAAGCTCTACCAAAGGTCTTTCAGGTCTCATTTCTTCATACTTAGTTAACAGAACCTTATTATATATTTACGGGGTTTTTTATGCTCCCGTATGAGCAGCACATATTTTTGAGTTTGCGGGTTGCCTGTACCATGATATAATTACCACTGAGCCGCTCAAATAAACATTCTTTTTTTCTTGAAGACAGGAGCGTAAAAATCACACAAAGGTGTAGGATAGATAGCTTACTTAGCGCCAGTGAAAAGCAATGGTGACGATATTTAAGATAGACTCCATTTCCACTTTACGTATTTCGCTGATATACGACAGGTACAGATTCCAATATGATGTTCCTCTACTGATACTGGTCGTGTTTATTCACGACACATCGTAGTTCTCTTCAACGCGGCATGACACCACAACTCTTTGACACGTGACAGGGTACGGTTCTATGTCTTGCGAGAAATAAGACATAGACCGTACCCTGTCACGCTAAGAACCGTACCCTGTCACGCTAAATTATAATAATTCCTGTGCGATTACAGCAAAAATCCTTAACTACCAAAATATCAATATGTTCCCCTGCAAGTGCCTTATTCATGCTCCTTACTGCACAAAACTTACCGCACATGGAACAGGTGTCGTCATACTCAGGCTTTCTGTCAGCCCTGATTTTTTTTGCTGTTTCAGGATCTATGGCGCACTCCCACTGCGTCTCCCAGTCAAACACTCTTCTTGCATTTGCCATTCTGTCGTCAATCTCCCTTGCCCCTCTTACACCCTTGGCAATATCTGCTGCATGGGCAGCAATCTTTGAGGCAATGATGCCCTGCTTTACATCCTCTAAATTCGGCAGTGCCAAATGTTCTGCAGGTGTCACATAGCATAAAAAAGCTGCCCCGCAGAAGCTGCAATAGCGCCTCCGATTGCAGCTGTGATATGGTCATAACCAGGTGCGATATCCGTTACCAATGGTCCTAATACATAAAACGGTGCTCCGTTACAGATGGTCTGTTGAATTTTGATATTGGCTTCTATCTGGTCAATCGGCATATGTCCTAGGTCCCTCCACCATTACCTGGACGTCCCTTTCCCAAGCCCTTTTGGTAAGCTCTCCGAGCCGTACAAGCTCATCAATCTGACATGCATCCGAAGCATCTGCAAGACATCCGGCCTGCAAGCATCTCCCAATGATATTGTCACATCATATTCACGGCATATATCAAGAATTTCATCGTAGTATTCATAAAATGGATTCTCTTTACCGGTCATGCTCATCCACGCAAATACCAGCGACCCGCCCCGGGATACGATATTCATTTTTCTTTTATGTCTCTTTATCTGATCTATGGTTTTTCTTTGTAATACCGCAGTGCAAGGTAACAAAATCAACCCCGTCCTCGGCATGAAGTCTTACAACATCAATAAAATCCTTTGCTGTAAGTGTTCCTAAATCTCTCTGATAGTGGATAACAGAATCATATACCGGCACAGTTCCTATCATAGCCGGGCATTCCGATGTCAGCTTTCTACGGAAAGGAATGGTATCTCCGTGTGAAGACAAATCCATGATTGCATGGGCACCCATATTTACGGCTTTCATCACTTTTTTCATTTCCATATCAAAATCCTTGCAGTCTCTGAGACACCCAGGTTTACATTTATCTTTGTTTTAAGCATCGAGCCAATCTCCCTGCGGGTCAATACATTTATGATTCTTATTTGCACATATTGCCACTTTTCCAACTGCAACTAATGGCATCATTCCTCAACCGTCATCAGCTCTTTTTCAGCTACTTTTTTCAGTTCCTCAGTAATAATTCCTTTTCTTGCAGCTTCCATTTGAGTTGCATATTCCCCTCACTATCATTTCTCCTCCTTATAGATATTCCACATATGGTTAAGCGGTCCACTTCCTTTCCCCAGATCAAGCATTGACTTCAATGCACCTGATATATATTCCTTCGCTAATTGGATTGACATTTCCAAATCTAAGCCTTTGGCAAGACCGCAAGCAATGGCACTTGATAAAGTACATCCGGTTCCATGAGTATTTTTATTATTTATCTTCTCCCGACAAACCACGTGTACTTATGATTCTGATACAATAAATCATTGGCATCGTTTTCTCTATGCCCGCCCTTACAAAGAACGGCACACCCGTATTCGTTGCTAATGATTTCCGCCGCTTTAATCATATCCGCTTCATTTTCACATGGATACTCCTGAAAGGATAGAAGCTTCCGCAATATTGGGAGTCAATAAAACTGCCTGACGAAACAAACTGTTTTTCAGGTTTCAACTGCATCATCCCGAAGGAGCTTTGAGCCACTTGTGGAAATCATAACAGAATCCACAACAATGTTTCTTGCATTATAGAATTTCATCCTTTCTGATACGGTTTCAATCAGTCCAGCCGATGAAACCATGCCGATCTTAACTGCATCGGATAGATATCGGTAAAAACACTGTCCAACTGTTTTGCCTAAAAACTCCGGAGGTAACTTCCATAATCCCTGTAACGCCAGTTTGTATTCTGTGCAGTAAGTGCAGTAACCGCACTCATGGCATATACACCAAAGGCAGCCATTGTCTTAATATCTGCCTGAATACCTGCGCCTCCGCTGGAGTCGCTCCCTGCGATTGTTAATGTTGTTTTCATCTTAATCCCCATTCCCTTGAATACATTTTTCTTTAGCATTAATTCTATGTAGCGGCAAAAAGTTGGTAACCCCTGATCTGCCACTGAAAATATTTTAAACTGATGCCTTTTTTAAAAAAATGCAAAAATCATCCAGCTTCCTCAAATAGATATCACTGATTCCCTTAATCTCATCCAGATAATCTATGCTGGAAGCGTCATATACACCGACTGTCCTAAAGCCCGCACTTTTTGCCGTTTGAATTGCATGCAGCGCAATCTTCAAAAACCCATGTGTCCTTTGGAAAGGTTCCCATAAATTCAGCTGCAGCAAGATAGATATCTGGTTTTACTTTGCCGGCACCTATTTCCGTACATGTGAATATTCTGTCAAAATAACCATAACGTTAAGTCTTTCCAGCGCTCTTTCCACAACCTGTCTGTCACTGGAAGTTGCCGCCACCATTTTAATTCCGGCTTGCTTCATGTCTTTCAGGAATTGTTCCACACCTTCTTTTAGATTGACCTGATAATAATAAAAATCTTCAATGGTGTGGTTAATTCCGTCAATATTGCATCTATATCCATATCCAGGTTGTACCTGTCCTTCAAAAATTCAGCTCCTTCTTTCATGCTCATGGAAAACATGATTTTATTAAGCCGGGCTCTGCTTCAATCCCATACTGTTCAAAAACATTTCCGCTGCATTATCCCAGACTGGCATGGAATCCAGAATAGTTCCATCCAGGTCAAAGATTGCTCCTTTAATCATGCTTTCACCATCTTTTTAGTTAATTCTTTTAATTGAGCTGTAGACCTCACAATGTCGGGCTGTGCAAAAATTGCACTGATTACAGCAATCCCGCATATTCCGGAACCTGACAATTCCATTATATTGTCTTTGCTGATACCGCCAATAGCTACAACAGGAATACTAACGGCTTCACAGATTTCTTTCAAGGTGTCATAGCTTACATAATCTGCGTCCGCTTTGGTACCGGTATGAAATACTGCCCCGACTCCCAAGTAATCAGCGCTCTTTTTTCTGCCAATACCGCCTGTTCCACCGTCTGTGCAGATACTCCGAGAATCTTGTCCCTGCCTATCAGTTCACGCACATTGCCGCCTCCATATCCTTTTGCCCTATATGGACTGGCAACTACTACATCCTGGATTGGGATTTCATCATCGACACCACCGGTCCCGCCGCCGTGGTCTGGGAACCTCAGATGACTGCTGAACTGCATCCCTGCCGTACCACACCAAACGCGAACAACTCCATCGACCTGATGTGGACCAACACCGGCGACGTGGGTGAAGAACCATATCTGGATCTCTGAGCTATGGCGACGCCATGGGCGGAGATGCTGCAACCACTATCCGGAATATGAAAACCACCAGGAACCCGCTTCGATCACCGCTCCCGATCCCTACGGCGCGAGCCCGCAGAACGGTCTGGGTGAAATACACGGTCGATCCTGTTCCCGCCACCTTCCCTATGCCCTCACCGGCATGGAGCGCGGCTATTACTACGTTACCATCTTCGCGCAGGTTCAGTCGGACCAGTCTGGCATCGGCTACCGGGATTCCTCACGCTGCAGCCGCCGCACCAGGACCGCCCCGATATAGGTTGTGCACATCCCGGCAGCGGAATCCGTATCATCGATCCCGATCCACATAACCCCATAGTTTATATGCTCTCCGACTATATCGATTCTTACGGGTTATGTCGCAGGAATCGCCTCCCCCAGATGATCATCAGTATCATGCTCCTTGCAGACTTTGATGTATCGGAGCGGTGCAACATCCGCCCGCGGAGCTTCGACCTCATCGTGAAGAGAGGCGACATCCTCGTCATCATCAAGGTTGCCTCCCACATCGATAACGTGAGCGCTGACATCGCGTGGGATCTGAACCTGATTCGCCCAGCACCTTGGTGCCACCCCGCTGATCGTCGGGGAGCGGGCGCGGGATGCGGATCTTGAGCGAGGAGTCGTCTACATACGGTACGGGCTCTTTGCAATCAACCCCGGAGACGCTCTACGACTACTTTGTGGAGGAGATTCCGCCGCTGGTCTACGCATCGCCGGCGGCCTCTATGTGAAGATCCGGGGCGATCTCCTCCGCGAGGTTCTGACACGTTCCCGGATGTCGCTTGGGGATCTGGCATCGGAGCTCGGAGTCTCCCCGCCGGACCATCAGCAAGTACGAGAGCAGGATGGGCACCACGCTCGATGTTGCCATCAGGCTTGAAGAGCTCTTCGCTGCCCCGCTCGTTGAGGCCGATTCGAGCTCGTCGGCTATCACTCTCCTGGGCCACAGACGCCTGAAGAGTCCGCGATCGAGAACTGGCTCAATATGTCCGGCGCTGGGATTACAACAATCACAAATCTGGCCTATAGCACTGAGGTTTTTACAGGGCTTCAGTAATGCAATGACCAATGTCGGCTTGCTGTCTGCCATCGTCCAGGTCGCTGTCGACTACCAAAACGGAGACAGTACGGCGCTGCACACCAACCTCATCAAAAACCTGTCGTATTTCTCTGTTTCAAAGTTCGGTTCATCTTTCCTTCAGCTTGCCTCGGTGGGCGTATATTTCATTGATTATGCGATAAACACCTTTGCTATTGAAGCTCTGGACAGGAAGAGAAAGTATTTACACGGAAGCTTATCGCTTATACTACAGAGATGAGCCCGGAGTTGGACGTAAGCCAAAGGATTGGTATGAAGTCCTCTTGCCTATGGCCAAAAAGGCAAAAACACCCGAAGAGCTTGATGAGATAATCATGGCAGAAATTGATCGTTACTGCCAGCAATTCTGGCAAAATGAAACGACCATCGCCTATTATCAGGACCAGGCATCCACTGCAGGGTTCTCAGGGCGGTGGCGGTCTTAACCAGGGCATGATGGATAAAATTTCAAACCGTCAGAAAGAGGAATTACTAAACGGTTACCTCAAAGCCGTTTTCGCCCAAATCGGACGCAAGCTTGCTTATGAGCAGGAGGAAGTTCTGCGTCATGAGCTGATGGCCGTCGCAAAAGAGCTGAACAAGATTGTCACTATACAGCTTTATGATTCAGATTATGACAACGCAGACCCTAAGCCAAAGGAATCGGTTTGGGCTGGACATATCGCTCGTATTGTACCCCTGCCTGATGAGATACTTGATAAAGAAAGATGGCAGCAGGAAATCAGCAAAGATGGCAAGGCATCCCTGCCTTTCCGTATCCTTGCTCATATCATGGCCGGTTGCCCT
>JBMNNH010000024.1:0-154655 GCA_050953835.1 Acetivibrionales bacterium
CTGGTATCCTTTTTCGTTTACCATAGGCTCTACTGCAATTGTCATACCAGCTTCCAACCTGGGGCCTCTTTCCCTTGTCTTAAAATTGGGTACCTGTGGTGGTTCATGCATTTCCTTTCCAATACCGTGCCCCACATAATCCCGGACAACTGAAAAACCATTGCTCTCAACACACTTTTGCACAGCCGAAGATATATCAGATATTCTATTCCCAATTATAGCATGTTTGATGCCTTCATAGAAACTTTTTTCTGTAACATCAATCAGTTTTCTCGCCTTTTTTGATATATTCCCAACTGCAAAAGTTCTTGCAGCATCCCCATGATATCCATTCAAATACACACCTATATCAATACTTATAATATCTCCATCTTTTAACTCTCTTAAACCAGGTATACCATGAACAACTTCGTCGTTTATCGAAGCACATATACTTGCCGGATAATCAATAGCACCTTTAAAACCCTTATAACCTTTAAACGACGGAATCGCTCCATGTTTCCTAATGTGCTCCTCGGCGATTCTGTCTAACTCTAATGTAGTTATTCCGGGTTGTATTATTTCCTTTAATTTTTCATGTGTTGTTGCTACAATTTCTCCGGCTTTTCTCATTAAATCAATTTCGTGCTTAGATTTCAAAAATATCATTTTAAACTCCCAACGCATTCAGCATATTTCTATGTGTTTTGTCTATGCTTTCAGTGCTTTCAACCTTAATAAGCTTGCCAGCCTTTTTATAAAAATCTAATAAAGGTTCGGTCTGTCTATGATAAGTCTTTAACCTGATAATTATTGTTTCCTCCTTATCATCGTCCCTTTGAATTATTCCTTCATTGCATTTATCACAAATACCATCTTTTTTCGGAGCGCAGTATATTATATGGTATGTCGCTCCACATTTAGGACAAACTCTTCTCCCTGACAATCTTTTAATAATTCTCTCATCCGGAACTTCTATGCTCACGGCATAATCAAGAGGCATACCTAAGTTTTTCAAAGCTTCCTCAAGGTATTCAGCCTGTGCTATAGTCCTTGGGAAACCATCCAGTATAAAGCCCTTCTTACAGTCATCCTGCAAGAGTCTGTCTTTTATAATATTAATAGTTATTTCATCAGGCACTAGCAAACCCTTATCAATAAACTCTTTAGCTTTTTTACCCAATTCCGTCCCTTTCTTTATGTTACTTCGGAATATATCTCCGGTAGATATATGAGGAATATCCAGTTTTTCAGCTAATATACAAGCCTGGGTTCCTTTTCCTGCCCCTGGCGGTCCTAGCAATACAATTCTCATAAATCTAAAACACCTCTTATTCCAAGAATCCCTTATAGTGCCTCATTAACATCTGTGATTCAAGCTGCTTCACTACATCGAGAGCAACACCCACAAGGATCAGCAGTGCCGTTCCTCCAAACCATACATTAATATTAAATATCATCCCAAGTATTGTTGGGAATATAGTAACGGCAGCAAGGAAAAATCCTCCGAACCAGGTTATCCTGTTTAAAACCTTAGCAATATAATCTGAAGTTGGCTTGCCTGGTCTCAATCCAGGTATAAACCCGCCATTTTTCTTCATATTGCTTGCTATTTCTATCGGGTTGAATTGAATAACCGAATAGAAGAACGTGAAGAATATAATCAACAAAGCATTAATTAATGCATAGGGCAAGGTTCCAGGTGCTTCAACAAAAAACCTCACAAAAGCACTGTTGGAGTTAGGCGCAATAAACTGTATTATTGTAGAAGGAAATGCCATAATTGACATAGCAAATATTATTGGAATAACTCCTGCCAGGTTAACCTTTATTGGCAAATGTGTACTCTGTCCACCATACATTTTCCTGCCTACTACCCTTTTCGCATATTGTATAGGTATCCTTCTTTCAGCTTGCTGCACCCATATAACAGCTGCAACCGCTGCAACGAAGACAGCAATAATAAAAATTATTGCCAATATGCCCAATACACCAGCTCCTAATACCCCGGCCTGATAATACTGCACTAGTGCCATTGCACCCTGAGGTGCTCTGGATACAATACCGCCAAAAATTATAAGTGAAATACCGTTTCCAATTCCATTTTCAGTAATCTTCTCGCCTAGCCACATCAGAAATGCAGTACCAGCAGTAAACGTGAACGTTATTGTCAGGAAATTTAATACATTACTCCCTCCAATAATTGCACCATATCCAGATATCATAAAATACAAACCGGTTGCCTGAAGGAAGCCTAACACAACAGTACCATATCTTACAATCTGGCCTATTTTCTTTCTTCCTTCCTCACCTTCCTTCTGCATTTGCTCCAGCTTAGGAATTGCTACTGTCAATAGCTGCATAATAATAGAAGCGTTAATGTATGGGGTTATACTCATTGCAAATATAGTAAGATTTGCAAATGCTCCACCTGCAACTATATCAAGGAATCCTAACAGGGTTCCCCCACCGGTAAGAGCGCGTGCAAATGCTTCCACGTCTACGCCAGGAACAGGTATATGTGAACCAATCCTGAATACTATAAGCATTGCAACAGTAAAAAGGATCTTTTTACGCAGGTCTGGAATTTTCCAGGCATTTCTTAGCGTTTCAAACATGCCTCCCATACTTATACCACCTCTGCCTTTCCTCCTACAGCTTCAATCTTCTCTGCAGCAGACTTTGTAAACTTTGCAGCTTGAACTGTAAGTTTTTTAGTTAACTCACCATTGCCCAATACGACAATCCCGTCTTTAACCTTTTTAACTAAACCTTGTTCTTTCAAAAGTTCCGCTGTAACAGTGGTTCCGTTATCAAATAAATTAAGGTCGGATACTTTAACTTCCGTATAATCCTTTGCAAAATTTTTATTGTTAAATCCTCTCTTTGGTATTCTTCTGTAGAGAGGCATCTGTCCACCTTCAAAACCAATTCTTACACCACCGCCGGAACGCGACTTTTGCCCCTTATGTCCTCTTCCGGCCGTCTTTCCGTTTCCTGTCGCATGGCCTCTGCCTTTTCTCTTTGGTGCTTTTCTCGAACCCGGCACAGATCTTAATTCTGTCAATTTCACAGTTCACACCTCCCTTATATCTCTTCAACACTAACAAGATGAGAAACTTTATTAATCATACCTCTAATCTGAGGGTTATCCTGCTGTTCAACAAAACTTCCTATCTTTTTTAATCCGAGAGCTTTTACAGTAGCTATCTGATTTTCTTTTGCATTATTAATACTCTTTACCAGAGTTATTTTCAACTTTGCCACCAAAGAACCCTCCTAACCTATAATCTCTTCAACTGCTTTTCCCCGAAGTTTTGCGACTTCCTCAGCAGTTTTCAAACTTGCCAAACCTTCCACAGTTGCACTGACCATATTAATTGGATTATTTGAACCGAGAGACTTGGTTCTTATATCACGGATACCTGCTAATTCCAGTACCGCCCTTACCGGTCCGCCGGCTATAACTCCGGTACCTTGTCCAGCAGGCTTTAGCAATACCTTGCCGGCTCCATACTTTCCAATTACTTCATGAGGAATAGTAGTATCAAGCATCGGAACCTTTATCAGATTCTTCTTTGCATCTTCTATTCCTTTCCTGATTGCATCAGGTATTTCAGCAGCTTTCCCTATTCCGCTCCCTACATGGCCGTTTTCATCACCTACAACAACCAAAGCGCTAAAACGGAAATTCCTACCACCTTTAACAACCTTCGTGACACGTCCTATGTTAACTACCTTCTCTTTGAGATCCAATGTACTAGCATCAATCCGTTGCAAAATATTTCCCTCCTTCTACTAGAATTCTAGTCCGGCTTCTCTTGCAGCTTCTGCAAGTTCTTTTACTCTGCCGTGGTAAAGGTAACCACCTCTATCAAATACTACCCTTTTTATACCCTTGTCTATAGCTTTCTCTGCTACTAGCTTTCCAACTTCCTTTGCAGCCTCCTTATTCGCTCCGGACTTTACTTTACCCTTAAGTGCAGGGTCAAGAGTAGATGCCGCAGCAAGGGTAGTTCCCGACGTATCATCTATAACTTGTGCGTAAATATTGTTTAAACTCCTGAATACATTAAGTCTTGGACGTTCCGGAGTACCTTTAATTTTTTTACGCACTCTATAATGTTTTCTTAGTCTTACTTTATTCTTGTTAGGCTTATTAATCATCTATTTCACTCCTTCCTACTACCAGGCTTAGGCTCCTGTCTTACCTTCCTTATGCCTAACTACTTCATTCTCGTATTTAATACCCTTTCCTTTATATACTTCCGGCTCTCTCTTAGCTCTTATTTTCGCAGCAAATTCGCCTACAGCCTGCTTGTCGGCACCCCTGACAATTATTCTGTTTGGCGCCGGAACTTCAACAGTAATCCCCTCAGGTTCTTCCATTTCTACAGGGTGTGAATACCCTAATGTAAGAACAAGTTTCTTACCCTGTTTTTGCGCTCTATATCCTACACCGTTTACTTCCAGTCCTTTTTCAAAACCCTTTGTCACACCTTCAACCATGTTGTTTAACAAAGATCTTGTCAAACCATGAAGGGCTTTATGGCTTTTTTCCTCTGATGGCCTTTGGATATTAATTACATTCGGTTCAACATTAATTATCATATCCTTATGCAGTTGTTTTGTCAAAGTACCTTTCGGACCTTTTACAACAGCAAAGTTATTATCGTCTATTTTTACCTCGACACCTTTCGGTACTTCTATTGGCATCTTACCAATTCTTGACATTAAAAACACCTCCCGTCTGTACTACCATATGAATGCCAGAACCTCTCCGCCTATACCTTCTTCTCTTGCTTTTTTGTCGGTCATTATTCCTTTTGATGTTGAGATGATAGCAATTCCCAGCCCTCCAAGTACCTTGGGAACATCCTCTTTCCTTGCGTATACTCTCAAACCTGGCTTACTTATTCTTTTTGCGCCTGTAATAACGCTTTTCTTATTTGCCGAATATTTTAATGTTAGCTTGATAATACCTTGTTTGTTATCATTAATTATTTCATAGTTTTTTACATAACCCTCATCTAATAATATCTGGGCTATTGCCTTTTTCAAATTCGACGCCGGAACATTTACACTTTCATGTTTCGCTGTAGCAGCGTTTCTGATTCTTGTCAGCATATCGGCTACAGTATCTGTTATCTGCATATGTCTAACCTCCTTCCAAAGTATGAGTTACCAACTTGCTTTCTTAACACCAGGTATTTGTCCTTTATAGGCAAGCACCCTAAAGCAAAGACGACATACGCCAAATTTTCTTATATATGCATGGGGCCTTCCACATAGTTTACATCTGTTATAGGCTCTGGTACTAAACTTTGGTTCTCTCGACTGTTTAATGATCATTGCCTTTTTTGCCACTATCAAAAACCTCCTTTATCTATGAACAAACGGCATACCAAGGAGCCCAAGTAGTTCTCTTGCCTCTTCATCTGTTTTCGCCGTCGTTACAAATACTATATCCATTCCTCGAACCTTATCAATCTTATCATAGTCTATCTCAGGAAAAACAAGCTGCTCCTTCATACCAAGAGAATAATTTCCTCTACCGTCAAAAGCATTTACAGAAACGCCTCTGAAATCTCTTACCCTTGGCAGCGCTACATTGAAGAGTTTATCCACAAATTCGTACATTCTTGTCCCACGAAGGGTTACCTTACACCCAATGTCCATACCTGCTCTGAGTTTGAAAGCAGCCACTGATTTCTTCGCTTTGGTAATAATCGGTTTTTGGCCTGTAATCAAGGTCAAATCATTCACTGCCGACTCCATTGCCTTGGGATTCTCTTTAACTTCACCCACACCCATATTCAAAACTACCTTCTCAAGCTTTGGAATCTCCATTGAGCTTTTATATTTAAACTTTGACTTCAACGCTGGAACAACTTCTTTCAAATACTTTTCTTTCAGCCTATTCATTAATAGCTAACCTCCCTTCAGCGTTTAAACACTCGCGAAACGCATTATACTACTTATCTTCTTTTGATTGTTTTATCACATCTATAATCTCGTCACACTTTTTGCACATTCTTACCTTCTGCCATCTTCCAATATCTTCTTGGCAATTCTGGTAGGCTTTTTACATCTTTCACACACAAGCATCACTTTTGAACTGTAAATAGGTGATTCCTGATGGATTATTCCTCCCTGCTGATACTGGTTTCTCGGCTTCTGATGCTTGGTAGACATATTAATGCCTTCCACTACAACCATTTTTTTATCATTAAAAACTTTCAGGACTTTTCCTTTTTTGCCTTTATCTTTTCCAGAAAGTACATAAACCGTATCTCCCTTTTTAACGTGAACCTTGTTAGCCATTTAAGCCGCCTCCTCCCTTATAAAACTTCCGGTGCGAGTGACAGAATCTTCATAAAATCCTTGTCCCTTAACTCTCTTGCCACTGGTCCAAAAATACGAGTACCTCTGGGGTTGTTATCATCTCTGATAATAACTGCAGCATTCTCATCAAACTTTATATATGAACCATCTGGCCTTTTTACACCTTTCTTTGAACGGACAATCACGCATCTAACAATTTCGCCTTTTTTTACAACTCCGCCTGGTGTTGCATTTTTAACTGAAGCAACAACTATGTCGCCTATATTGGCATACCTTTTCCCTGATCCGCCCAAAACCTTTATACACATCATTTCCTTTGCGCCAGTATTATCCGCTGATTTAAGCATTGTTTGCTGCTGAATCATCACTGTACCTCCTTCCGAACCAAATCACTGTGCCTTTTCTACTATTTCAACAAGTCTCCATCTTTTATCCTTACTAAGAGGTCTGGTTTCCATTACCTTGACTTTATCACCAATAGTACATTGGTTCTGTTCATCATGTGCTTTTAATTTATAAGTCCTCTTTATTACCTTTTTATAAAGAGGGTGTTTTACACTGGTTTCTATTGCAACAACTATTGTCTTATCCATTTTATTGCTTACAACTTTGCCCACTCTTACTTTTCTCAGATTTCTTTCTGCCAAAACACCTTACCTCCTTCCATCACTTGCTTTTTCATACTTCCGTACCTTTCAGTTCTCTTTCCCTCATAACAGTCTTAATCCGTGCAATTGATTTTTTTACATCCTTTAACTTCATTGGGTTTTCAAGCTGATTAGTAGCAAGCTGAAATCTTAATTTAAAAAGTTCAGATTTTAGCTCAGTTAATTCCTTCTGCAATTCAATATGTGTTTTTTCTCTCAGTTCACTAGCTTTCATTTGCTTCACCACCCATTTCTTTCTCACGGGCAACAAACTTACATTTTAGAGGAAGTTTGTGCATAGCGAGCCTTAACGCTTCTCTTGCAGTTTCTTCCGATACTCCTGCGATTTCGAATAAAATCCTGCCTGGCTTTACCACTGCAACCCAGTATTCTGGAGATCCTTTACCACTACCCATACGGGTTTCAGCAGGTTTTTTAGTAACAGGTTTATCTGGGAATATTTTTATCCATACCTGACCGCCTCTTTTAATAAAACGTGTCATCGCAACCCTGGCAGCCTCAATTTGATTACTTGTTACCCAACAAGGTTCAATAGCCTGAAGTCCGTATTCTCCATTTGTAATTGTGTTGCCTCTTGTTGCAATCCCTTTCATTCTGCCTCTTTGAACCTTTCTACGCTTTACTCTCTTAGGCATTAACATTATTTTACTCCTCCTTCCGCTTTCTTATCTCTATTAACAGCAGGAAGAACTTCACCTTTATAAATCCATACTTTTACGCCTAACTTGCCATAAGTTGTATCAGCTTCAATAAAGCCATAATCTATATCCGCCCTTAATGTCTGTAAAGGAATTGTCCCTTCATGATAGTGCTCTGTTCTTGCAATTTCAGCTCCGCCCAGCCTTCCTGAAACGGAAGTTTTTATTCCCTTTGCACCGGACTTCATTGTTCTTGACATTGCTTGTTTCATTGCTCTTCTAAAAGAAACCCTCTTTTCCAGTTGAGCAGCAATATTTTCAGCAACCAGCTGTGCACTCAGTTCCGGTACCTTTATCTCAGTAATGTTAATTAGCACGCTTTTGCTTGTAAGCTTTTCTACTTGTTTTCTCAATTCTTCTATGCCAGTACCGCCTTTTCCAATAACCAATCCCGGTTTAGCAGTGTGTATATTTATCTTTACCTTATTTGCAGCCCTTTCAATTTCTATCCTTGATATGCCTGCAATATAGAGCTTCTTCTTTATGAAGTCCCTTATCCTGACATCCTCTACCAAAAGATTCGCAAATTCTTTATCACTTGCATACCATTTGGTGTCCCAATCTTTTATAATACCAATCCTTAAACCATGTGGATTAACTTTCTGGCCCATTCTCCAACCTCCTTTTCCCTAAACTCTTTCTTTAACAGCTATAGTGATATGACTAGTTCTTTTTCTTATCCTATATGCCCTTCCCTGTGCTCTTGGCCTGATCCTTTTAAGTGTCGGCCCTTGGTTGGCGTATGCTTCGGCAATATACAACTTTTCTCTATCCAATTCATTATTGTTAACTGCGTTAGCCTCCGCTGACTTAAGAAGCTTATACAGAAGGCTTGATGCAGCTTTTGGAGTATACTTCAATATACCGTAAGCTTCATCAATGTTTTTGTTTCTAATCAAGTCTAACACAATCTTTACTTTCCTTGACGATATACGGGCATATCTTAAAATCGCCCTTCCCTCATCTTTCCCAATTCCAAGTACCCTTTTCTCCTTCTTTGTAAGAAGTTCAGGTTTTTTGCTTTTTCTATGCTTTTCAGAATATATTTTTAATAACTGTTCTTTCTCATTCAACAGTTCTTCTTTTGATTTGACCCTTTTCTCCAACCGGAATTCCTCCTTTCGCTACCTTTTGTTTTATTAGGTACATTCCGTCGATCTGTTCTCTGACAGCCTGTTTTTCATTCTCCGGAATATTTGTCCCCTGACATTTGTTGCATTTGCTATTTGAGTGCCGTAGACCTCTCTGTGTGGTGTCCATGGCCTTTAAATGTTCTTGTTGGAGCGAATTCTCCGAGCTTATGTCCTACCATGTCTTCAGTTATATAAACAGGCACATGCTTTCTACCATCGTGTATTGCGATAGTATGTCCAACCATCTGAGGAAAGATTGTTGATGCCCTTGACCATGACTTTAATACTCTTTTTTCGTTTTTCTTATTCATTTCCTCAACTCTCTTAAGGAGCTTCGGATCAACAAAAGGCCCTTTTTTTAACGATCTGCTCATCTACCTGGTTCCTCCTTTCAGTACCTATTTATTCCTTCTCTTAATTATATACTTATCAGATTCCTTATTCTTTTTCCTTGTCTTTAATCCAAGTGTTGGTTTACCCCACGGAGTTACAGGGGTCGGGTCTTCCTATCGGTGACTTTCCTTCACCACCACCATGAGGATGATCTACAGGATTCATTACTACACCGCGAACCGTAGGCCTTATACCCATCCATCTTTTTCTTCCGGCTTTTCCTACTGTTATGTTTTCATTATCAATATTGCTTAGCTGGCCGATTGATGCTTTACATTCTATTCTGACCATCCTAACTTCGCCTGAAGGCAGCCTTATGTGGGCATATTTACCTTCTTTAGCCATTAGCTGCGCTGAGCCGCCCGCTGCCCTGACCAACTGTCCGCCCTTGCCTGGTTTTAGCTCAATATTATGAATCATGGTACCTAATGGCATATTAGCAAGCGGAAGTGCATTTCCTGGCTTGATATCTGCATTTGGTCCTGATTCAATTATATCTCCAACCCTAGTTTCTGCTGGTGCAAGAATATATCTTTTTTCTCCGTCAACATAATGAAGAAGCGCAATATTTGCAGTCCTATTTGGATCATATTCTATAGCTGCAACTTTAGCTTTGATTCCATCTTTATCCCTTTTAAAATCAATGATTCTATATTTTTGTTTTGCTCCGCCACCCCTGTGACGAACAGTGATCCTACCATATGAGTTTCTTCCGCCCTTTTTCCTCTTTGGCTCTAATAATGACTTTTCCGGTTCCTTCTTTGTTATATCTTCAAAGGTGGATACTGTCATAAACCTTCTTGCGGGAGAAGTAGGACTATACTTTCTTACTGCCATTTCTTCTCACTCCTTTATTAAATAAGTAACAGATACCTTGTTAGCGGTTACCTATCATCTCTATTTTTATTGTGTTAAACCAAATTCCTCAATACTTGTCTTATACTTTTTGTTATTCGTAACTGTCTTACCACCACTTGTCATATAAGTTTCCGGTTTTGGATCAGTATCAATTTTTACTACTGCTTTCTTCCAATCAGGCCTTGGCCCTACATGTACTCCCAGCCTCTTTATCTTCCCTTTATAGTTTATTGTGTTCACTTTAAGAACTTTTACCTGGAACAGCTTTTCAACCGCACCTCTAATTTCAGTCTTTGTAGCCTTTACGTCCACCAAAAAGGTGTACTTTCCGTCAGCAGCCTCCAAATTACTTTTTTCTGTAATGTATGGTTTTAAAATAATATCCTGAGGACTTCTCATTATGCGTACACCTCCTCAACTTTTGATACTGCATCCTTAGTGATAATAAACTTATTGTATTTAAGAATATCATATACGTTTATTGTGTTTACAAGTGCCATTTTAACTCCCGGTATATTCCTTGCAGACCTTTCAACCGTTTCATCTTTATCTGCCAAAACTATTAATGAACTCTCATCAACTTTTAAACTGTTCAGCACATTAACCATGTGTTTAGTTTTGATTTCATCAAATTTTAGACTATCCAATACTATTATTTCATTATCCTGAAGCTTTGAAGTAAGTGCAGACTTCAAAGCCAGCCTTCTCATTTTCTTGGGGATAGTATAGCTATAATCCCTGGGTTTTGGTCCTAATGCTATTCCACCTTTAACCCACTGTGCTGAACGTATGCTCCCCTGTCTTGCTCTTCCGGTACCCTTTTGCCTCCAAGGTTTTGCTCCTCCACCACGAACTTCACTAATGGTTTTAGTAGAATGGGTACCTTGCCTTTTGTTTGCAAGCTGGTTCACAACTACTGCATGAATAGCACTTTTATTTATATCTATAGCAAAAATATTATCATTTAATTCAATATCCCCTACTACTTCACCATTCATGTTATAAACATCGACCTTTGGCATATCAATTCCTCCCTTCACGCGTTTTATCTACTAACCTTGACTGTATCTTTAATAACCAGCAATCCGCCTTTAGGTCCGGGTACAGCACCCTTCACAAGCAGCAGGTTTCTTTCGCTGTCCACCCTGACTACGTCAAGATTTTGAACTGTTACCTTTTGTGTTCCCATGTGTCCAGGTAGCTTTTTACCTTTGAAAACCCTTCCCGGGCTAGTTCCTGCACCCATTGAACCTACTCTTCTGAAATACTTCGAACCGTGAGTCTTCGGCCCTATTGCCTGCCCGTGTCTCTTTATAACACCCTGAAACCCTTTTCCTTTTGAAGTTCCAGTTATGTCTACCTTGTCACCAGTATCGAACATATCCCCTACTTTTACATCCTGACCTATTTCATATTTTTCGCCGTCTTCTATTCTAAATTCCTTTATATGTTTTTTAGCAGATATGTTTAATTTGCCAAACACTCCTCTTTCAGGCTTATTAAGAGATTTTTCTTTCACATCTCCAAACCCTACCCTGAGGGCACTGTAACCGTCAGTTTCTAGTGTCTTCTTCTGAATTACCGTACAGGGTCCTGCTTCTATTACAGTTACGGGTATAGCCAATCCTTCCTCATTAAATATCTGAGTCATTCCAACCTTTTTCCCAAGCATAAATTTCTTCATTTTCTTTCCCTCCTATGGTTATTGGTTCAAGTACCAGTAAACAGATGTTTTTCAATTAGAGGCTTTTTATCAAAGAACCTTGGAAATACCAGTACATTCTCTGATTTCTGTTCCCTGTTCTCTGGAACATGAACATGACCTGTTCTGCCGTCCTGTTTAAAGCTTAATTTCAATATCAACACCTGCAGGAAGATCCAGCCTCATTAGCGCATCTACAGTCTTAGGCGTTGGTAGTAGTATGTCTATAAGCCTTTTGTGTGTCCTCATTTCGAACTGCTCGCGGGAGTCCTTATATTTATGAGGAGCTCTTAAAATAGTTATTACTTCTTTTTCTGTAGGCAAAGGCACGGGACCCGATACATTTGCTCCAGTTCTTTTAGCTGTATCTACTATTTTTTCAGCTGACTGGTCAAGTATCTGATGATCAAATGCTTTTAACCTGATTCTGATTTTCTGTTTGTTTGCCATACATAAACCTCCTTCTGATGTAAAACGTTACGTACAACAAGCAGTTAACTGTACACTACGCCGGGTGTTTCATTTTATCTTATATAAAAACCCAGGTTCTATTTGCCTCGTGAGCATACTAAGCCTGGGCTGTACTTACCTTCTGTTACTCCTTTTAGAGAACAATGCTAAATGTACAGTGACTTGTCGCCCGGTTTCTCGAATCGGACATTCTCCGCAGAAGTTACCTATTTAAATAATAGCAATCTCCTGCCTCATCGTATGCCATGTCACAACATTCAATATTGTACTATATACGAATTCAATTTTCAAGTGTTTTTTTTACGTATTATTTATTTTTTATATACAATTTACTCCTTCTATCATATAACTTGTTTCTATTAACTTGTTTCTATTTTCTCACATTAATTTTCCCCAAAAAAACAAAGAAAATTCATTGCCAGCCAGTCATTCAAAACATTATACCTGCCGAAGGATAATTTCCGCATAAAAACAGAGTATAAATAAACAAAGCCTTATGCATATTTTGCACAAGGCCTTGATATAAATCCGGCAGCGACTTACTCTCCCAGGGCGTCTCCACCCTAGTACCATCAGCACTGGGAAGCTTAACTGCCGTGTTCGGGATGGGAACGGGTGTGGCCTTCCCGTTATTGCCACCGGATACTTTCTTTTTTCCTTTTTCTTTTTGTCCTCTTGTACTGTACCCTCAAAACTATATAATGCAGTTTCCAGAATGGATTCTTTAGACGATCCTTTTTTGGTCAAGCCCTCGGCCTATTAGTACCAGTCCGCTTAATGCATTGCTGCACTTACACTCCTGGCCTATCTACCATGTAGTCTTCATGGGGCCTTACCCTTTTTTGGTGGGATATCTCATCTTGGGGGGGGTTTCACGCTTAGATGCCTTCAGCGTTTATCCCTGCCGAACTTCGCTACCCAGCTGTGCCACTGGTGTGACAACTGGTGCACAATTGGTTCGTCCATCCCGGTCCTCTCGTACTAAGGACAGATCCCCTCAAATATCCTACGCCCGCGACAGATAGGGACCGAACTGTCTCACGACGTTCTGAACCCAGCTCGCGTACCGCTTTAATTGGCGAACAGCCAAACCCTTGGAACCTACTCCAGCTCCAGGATGCGATGAGCCGACATCGAGGTGCCAAACCTCCCCGTCGATATGGACTCTTGGGGGAGATAAGCCTGTTATCCCCAGGGTAGCTTTTATCCGTTGAGCGACGGCAATTCCACTCTCATACCGCCGGATCACTAAGCCCTACTTTCGTACCTGCTCGACCTGTTTGTCTCGCAGTCAGGCTACCTTATGCCTTTGCACTCGTTGTGCGGTTTCCAACCGCACTGAGGTAACCCTTGGGCGCCTCCGTTACTTTTTGGGAGGCGACCGCCCCAGTCAAACTGCCCACCTGGCATTGTCCCAGATCCGGTTCACGGACCTTGGTTAGAAACCCAGTACTTCTAGAGTGGTATCCCAACATCGGCTCCATAACAGCTTGCGCCATTACTTCCACGCCTCCCACCTATCCTGTACAAGAAATACCGAGTCCCAGTACCAGGCTGCAGTAAAGCTCCATGGGGTCTTTCCGTCTTGTCGCGGGTAACTCGCATCTTCACGAGTACTACAATTTCACCGGGTGCGTTGTCGAGACAGCGCCCAAATCATTACGCCTTTCGTGCGGGTCAGAACTTACCTGACAAGGAATTTCGCTACCTTAGGACCGTTATAGTTACGGCCGCCGTTTACTGGGGCTTAAGTTCACTGCTTCGGTTTCCCTAACAGATCCCCGTAACCTTCCAGCACCGGGCAGGCGTCAGCCCCTATACTTCATCTTCCGATTTAGCAGAGACCTGTGTTTTTGCTAAACAGTTGCTTGGGCCTATTCTCTGCGGCCCCATCTCTGGGGCACCCCTTCTCGCGAACTTACGGGGTCAATTTGCCGAGTTCCTTAACAACGCTTCTCCCGCTCGTCTTAGGATTCTCTCCTCACCTACCTGTGTCGGTTTGCGGTACGGGTACCTCCACTCTCGATAGCGGCTTTTCTCGTCAGTGCGGATTGCGTTACTTCGGTACTTCTTTTTCCCTCCCCTTAAGGCCTTCGAACCATCCGGCGGTTTTGCCTGCCAGATTGTCTATCTCCCTTGGACGGGCTCTTCCAGCTGCCCGCTTAACTTATCCCCCTGCGTCCCCACTTCTCTCATACGAGTGGCGGTAGTACAGGATTTTCAACCTGTTGTCCATCGCCTACGCTTCTCAGCCTCGGCTTAGGTCCCGACTTACCCTGGGTGGACGAACCTTCCCCAGGAATC
Source organism: Acetivibrionales bacterium (assembly GCA_050953835.1). Lineage (GTDB taxonomy): Bacteria > Bacillota > Clostridia > Acetivibrionales > JBMNNH01 > JBMNNH01. Next base: position 14,552 of record JBMNNH010000024.1, read on the forward strand.
CTTAGGTTTTCGACGGTAAAGATTCTCACTTTACTTTCGCTACTCATTCCGGCATTCTCACTACTGCCTCGTCCATACGTCCTCTCGATCGTACTTCTCCCTACTACAGTAAGCTCCCCTACCCAAAGTGTATGTTTACCGCTGAACCTATTTTATTCTTTCTTCACAGCTTAGCTTGAGCTGCATTTGACACAAAACTTTTATTCTTTCTTTTCTTCTTATCGTTGTTTTGCGTGAAATGTTTTTCTCTTGCTTCTCTGCTTTTTAGATCCACCAGTAAACATACACTCTGCCATAGCTTCGGTGCACGGTTTAGCCCCGTTACATTTTCGGCGCAGGCTCACTCGACTAGTGAGCTATTACGCACTCTTTGAATGAGTGGCTGCTTCTAAGCCAACATCCTAGTTGTCTTAGCAAGCCCACATCCTTCTCCACTTAACCGTGACTTTGGGACCTTAGCTGATGGTCTGGGCTGTTTCCCTCTCGACTGTGGAACTTATCTCCCATAGTCTGACTCCCATTCATCATCTATACGGCATTCTGAGTTTGATAGGGTTCGGTAACCCGGTAAGGCCCCTAGCCCATTCAGTGCTTTACCTCCGTTAGATTAGTCTGAGGCTAGCCCTAAAGCTATTTCGGGGAGAACCAGCTATATCCGGGTTCGATTGGAATTTCTCCGCTACCCACAGCTCATCCCCCGATTTTTCAACATCGGTGGGTTCGGTCCTCCACGGAATTTTACTCCCGCTTCAACCTGTCCATGGGTAGGTCACCCGGTTTCGGGTCTATTGCATCCGACTATTTCGCCCTGTTAAGACTCGGTTTCCCTTCGGCTCCGTACCTCTAGTACTTAACCTCGCCGGTTCACAATAACTCGCCGGACCGTTCTACAAAAAGTACGCTGTCGGGCCTTAACGCCCTCCAACTGCTTGTAAACATAGGGTTTCAGGTTCTCTTTCACTCCCCTCCCGGGGTTCTTTTCACCTTTCCCTCACGGTACTGCTCCTCTATCGGTCACCAGGTAGTATTTAGCCTTGGAAGGTGGTCCTCCCTGCTTTCCCACAGGGTTCCTCGTGCCCCGTGGTACTCCGGATCCCGGCCTGCCTTCTACACTTTTCGCATACGGGGCTTTTACCCTCTTCGGCTGGAGCTTTCCATCCTCCATTCTGCTAAGCGCTTCCGGTCATTTCCGCCGGTCCTCTACCCCATAGAACTTGCGTCTCATATGGTTTGGGCTCTTCCGCTTTCGCTCGCCACTACTTGCGGAATCACTTTTGATTTCTTTTCCTGTGGGTACTTAGATGTTTCAGTTCACCACGTCTCCCCCCTGTACGCTATGTGTTCACATACAGGTACCCGGGCATTTGCCCCGGGTGGGTTCCCCCATTCGGATATCCACGGGTCTATGGCTATTTGCGCCTCACCGTGGCTTTTCGCAGCTTGTCGCGTCCTTCATCGGCTCCTGGTGCCTAGGCATTCACCCTACGCTCTTTCCAGCTTGACCTTTTTATTGCTCTCGCAATTTTCTTTCGGTTCTCTTTTTAAAGTGTTTTACCATCATCTTCTAGAATCCTAAGAGTAATCTTGTTACCTCTAGTGTAATCTTGTTACCCTTTTCTTTTCTTTCTACTGCATTATATATTTTTCAAGGTACAGTCCTAGACGTATGATACCAGAAACATTATACAGGATTTCAGGTATCAGTGTTCTATGCCTTTTTCTCCTGCCCACTACTTCCAGCGTTTGACGTCTATTATGGTGGGCTCAAGTGGAATCGAACCACCGACCTCACGCTTATCAGGCGTGCGCTCTAACCGTCTGAGCTATGAGCCCATATGGACTCTGAAAACTAAACAGTGTTTTAGAACTCGCCGCTACCCGTAGTTAGTTTGGCATCTTTAAGGCCTTTTGCCTTTTGTCTGCCACTTTGCCTACAGATACCGACCTAGTGATTTACTCGCGTCCAGCTCTTGCTAAGAGCTTTTCTCCTTAGAAAGGAGGTGATCCAGCCGCACCTTCCGATACGGCTACCTTGTTACGACTTCACCCCAATCATCGGCCCCGCCTTCGGCAGCGCCCCCCTTTCGGTTAAGCTGCTGACTTCGGGTGTTGCCAACTCTCATGGTGTGACGGGCGGTGTGTACAAGGCCCGGGAACGTATTCACGGCAGTATGCTGACCTGCCATTACTAGCAATTCCGACTTCATGCAGGCGAGTTGCAGCCTGCAATCCGAACTGGGGCTGCTTTTCGGGATCCGCTCCGCCTCGCGGCTTCGCTTCCCTGCTGTAGCAGCCATTGTAGTACGTGTGTAGCCCAGGACATAAGGGGCATGATGATTTGACGTCGTCCCCACCTTCCTCCGATTTGTCACCGGCAGTCTCGCTAGAGTGCCCAGCTTTACCTGCTGGCAACTAACAACAGGGGTTGCGCTCGTTGCGGGACTTAACCCAACATCTCACGACACGAGCTGACGACAACCATGCACCACCTGTCTCCTTGCTCCCGAAGAGAACATGTATCTCTACAGTGCGTCAAGGGATGTCAAGCCCTGGTAAGGTTCTTCGCGTTGCTTCGAATTAAACCACATACTCCACTGCTTGTGCGGGCCCCCGTCAATTCCTTTGAGTTTCAGCCTTGCGGCCGTACTCCCCAGGTGGGATACTTATTGTGTTAACTCCGGCACAGAAGGGGTCGATACCTCCTACACCTAGTATCCATCGTTTACGGCGTGGACTACCAGGGTATCTAATCCTGTTCGCTCCCCACGCTTTCGCGCCTCAGCGTCAGTCTGCTGTCCAGGAAGCCGCCTTCGCCACCGGTGTTCCTCCTAATCTCTACGCATTTCACCGCTACACTAGGAATTCCGCTTCCCTCTCCAGCACTCAAGAGACACAGTTTCAGATGCACCCCCACAGTTGAGCCATGGGCTTTCACATCTGACTTGCACCCCCGCCTACACGCCCTTTACACCCAGTAATTCCGGACAACGCTCGCCACCTACGTATTACCGCGGCTGCTGGCACGTAGTTAGCCGTGGCTTGTTCCTTGGGTACCGTCATTTCTTTCGTCCCCAATCAAAGAAGTTTACGATCCGAAAACCTTCTTCCTTCACGCGGCGTTGCTGCGTCAGGGTTCCCCCCATTGCGCAATATTCCCCACTGCTGCCTCCCGTAGGAGTCTGGGCCGTGTCTCAGTCCCAATGTGGCCGATCAACCTCTCAGCTCCGGCTACCGATCGTCGCCTTGGTAGGCCCTTACCCTCACCAACTAGCTAATCGGACGCGGGCCCATCCTGTACCGGATTTCTCCTTTGGCCATACTGCAATGCTGCTAGTTTGGCTTTATGCGGTATTAGCACCGGTTTCCCGGTGTTGTCCCCCTGTACAGGGTAGGTTGCCCACGCGTTACTCACCCGTCCGCCACTAAGCTTTCGCAAAAGATAATTCTTTCGCTAGGCTCCGTTCGACTTGCATGTGTTAAGCACGCCGCCAGCGTTCGTCCTGAGCCAGGATCAAACTCTCTAATTAAATTTATAGAGTTATTTGGCTCTTTGTTTACTTATTTCTTTAACAGATTCATTATCTGTCCTCTTCAAAATCGACGAGTTCTTTTACACTGTTTACTTTTCAAAGTCCATTGCCGCTCCGTTCGAGCGACTTTCATATCTTAACATAATCTTTGCTTGCTGTCAACCGTTTTTTATACTTTTATTTGCCTTCTTCTTTTTTCCTCTGTGGGCTAATTTGCTCTTTCATTTTTCTTTATTGTATTTCTCTCTTTTTCTGCACTTTAGCAACAACTTTATTACTATAACACCTACAAAGATGATATTCAACCCCAATAATCAATCTTCTATGCCTAATAATTCAATTTAAATCATCATTTCTATTATTTGCGCCATAATAATATGAGTTATTAATTCTTATACAGCTATATAAAGCCAAAAAAATATAGGTGTAAATATTTTATAATATTACCCAAGCCTATATTCAAGCTATATATAAGCCCTTACAAGCCTCTTTTCTATTTTTATTATATTTCCCTTCTTGTTGAATTCAAGGCTATCACATAGATTTTTTACTATTAATAATCCCCTGCCCGTTTCTTTTAGACTAAATATGTCCCCATCTGAACAGCTGGCTGCGCTTGCATTTAACAGATACTTGTAGTCGCACCCTTCGCCATCGTCCTCTATACTAATAGATACATGGTCACCATCAGAAATGTTTACAGCTATCCTTACCAATTTATTAAAATCTTCCTTGCTCCCATGCTTTACCGCATTTAAAATCAACTCGTTAAGTATTACTCTTAATTCGAATAAATTGCACTCTTCTATCTGGCCCCATGATTCCTGCAGGGAATTTATCACATTATCAACTTCAGGACCAACATATTGTATCTTTCCAGGAATACTTGACTCGTATACTTTTAACATCTCCAACCTAATATCATTCCTTATGAAAATTTTATTTCTAATAATATAAATACCCACAATATTATTAATACCCACAATAAATTTTCATAAACGTCTTACTAATTTGACTCCTTATTCTTATTATTGGCTTAAAATCTTTCTAAACCTATCAAGCACTTTTCTTTCCAATCTCGAAATATACATCTGTGACACACCGAACCTGTCTGCTATTTCCCTTTGAGTCTTTTCATTAAAATACCTCAGCTTTATAAATTCCCTTTCTGCTTCATTAAATTTACTAAGACTTTTTTTTAGATAATCCCTGTTCTCTATCTTTTCAAAGGTATTGTCTTCTTCCCCTATAGTCTCATGTAGTTCAATATCTTCATCATTATAAGCACTTTGCTCAAATGATTGAACCTTATAGGCGTTCCATGATTCAATTGTCTCAAGTACTGTTTCCTGGCTAATACCCAAATATGAAGCAATTTCGTCTACACGAGGTGTGCGTTGAAGCTCTTGCAAGAGATGTTCTTTGGCGTTATTAACCTTTTGGTATACTTCATATATTCTTCTTGGAATTCTAATTACCGAACCCTTGTCCCTGAAAAACCTTTTAATTTCTCCTATTATTGTAGGAGTTGCAAAACTAACAAACTTTACACCTTTGTCTACGCTGAACCTTTCCACAGCTTTTATTAAAGCGATAGATGCTACCTGATAAATATCTTCGTATTCAATACCTCTATTTAAGAATTTTTTAGATATTATTTCTGCTAAATATAAATACTTATTAACAATTTGATTTCTTATATCCTTATCTTTGGTATCCCTATATATTAGAAACAATTCATCAATTTCATTTTTAATTGTATTTTTATCTTGCATGTCTAAATATTCCCTTCAGTGTACTTTGACATTGATAAAAGAAAATTTTTATTGGTACAAAACTCAACTTCATCCATTAATGCAGTAATGATTGAAACACTCAATTCATCTGTTTCATCATCAAAAATACACTTTAGTGATTTATCCATACAATCAAAGTATATATCCAGTTTGTTTTGATATGCTTTGAATATAATACTGAAGCTATCTGAAATGCTGCTCCTTGTGTTCACAAATTTATTGCATACCTCAGCTACAGCAACTTTGATATCCTCAACAGTATCTAAATCAAAGCCAACCCTGCTGGCAATTCCGGATACTGTCAGGCGGGCTATGCTAACATATTCAGCTTTAAACGGCAGTCTCAATTCAACAGTGTCAGCTTGCGTATTACCATTATTCCATTCCTCCATTTTGCTGTATGTTTATATTTCCTCTTTTAATCATTAATTATAAATAGCTTATCAAGCCCTGTAATAGTAAACAGCTTCTTAATGTTTTCTTTTGGGTTTAGTATATGTATATTTTTTGCCATGTTGCTTAGCCTTCTTAAGAGCACCGACAAAAATACCCAAGCCTGTACTATCAATATAGTTTAATCCCCTGCAGTCTACCATCAGATCCTTTTTGTTGGTGTCCACTATATTATATAGTTTTTCTTTAAGCTTCTGTGAAGTATAAATATCTACTTCTCCGCAAATAAATATTTTTACTGCATCAGCAAGCTGACTCTTCTGTAATACTGAGTTCACTGGACATGTTTTTATCCTCCTTATAGTATTTAAACTTATCTTAACCTGCTGTGCCAGTTGATTCTAATTGCTCGATGTTACAAGGGTTGAATTTTACAAGCCTTTACATAAGGAAATCTGTAGTATCCTCAGCCCGCAGGTTCCGCACAACAGGTTGACTTGTTATTTAAATATTATTTCACATATCCTATTAATATTGCTACCAATAATTCTATAAATTTTACATATGTTTTCATAATTTTTTGGCTTTTCTACCAACTGCCGCTATCTTTTTTTCTTCTCCTTCTATAGGCCCAACCTTCGAATAGTTTACTTCTGCTTACATCTATCCCATAAACAGCTTCCTTATCTTCACCTTCAGACCTTTAATACATACTTGCTTATATTTTCAAACTGCAGCCCATCAAGTATTCCCATCCATATCAATAAAAGCTCCCTGGTAGGCATACTGCTCTTAAAACATTGCTTCGTCTAAAATAAATATTATCTATTTCCCCTGCTGCAAAGATAGCTGTGGCCTTCATTTTGCATTGCATACTCCTGCTGTCCGCCCGCTTTACCTGATATAATTGCACCATCAAACACTTATTCCTCTTAGTTCTGGCATAGAGCTTCTTATATTATGCTCAAAAGTCTCTGTTTCACTGTAATAAAAATCTCCAATAAAAGTCTATATTTAAATCTATAGGTTCTCTAATCAGAAATTCTCTGACTAAAATTATCAACATTACTGCCGCAATAACTCCAACAATAATATGCGAGCTCATATAAATAATACAGAAATATCACTTATGGTATTTTTACTACTTTGGCAGCTTTCTTCGTCATCTCCTTCTTCCCTGTATCCCATTAAAAGGTTATATGCTTCTGGTTATTTCGTCAATATCTATACTTAAAGACACTATTATCATCTTGAAGCACTTTTCATTTTGCTCTTTTTTAAAAGGATAGAAAACCTCTTTTCATACCTCAGCCTTATCTGAACCTTCCTTTATTCCCAGAATCTCATAAGCCTTTTTTCTCTCTTCTCAGCCATATCAGATACCCTAGCCTGCAATATTAATCTATATGTCTTTTGGCCTTCATTGTCGGGAACAACAAGGACATCCCTGATGGAATATGAGTCTGTTAAAAGCATTATCAATCTGTCAATACCTATTCCAAGACCCCCTGTAGGAGGCATTCCATACTCCAATGAAGTTATAAAGTCCTCGTCCATCATGTTTGCTTCTTCATCTCCCGCTTCTCTCTTCTCTACCTGGTCAATAAACCTCTCCCTTTGGTCTATGGGATCATTTAACTCAGAATAGGCATTTCCCATCTCCCTTGAAGTAATAAATATTTCAAATCTCTCTGTCAATTCCGGCCTGTCCGGTTTCCTTTTTGCCAGGGGAGATACTTCAACTGGGTAGTCGTATATAAAGGTAGGCTGTACCAAATGTTCCTCAACAAAAGTCTCAAACATTAAACTGAGGATTTCACCTTTAGTCATATTATCTTCTAGCTCAATTCCTTTTTGCTTTGCAGCCTTTCTGGCTTCATCATCAGATGATATCCCGTCAAAGTCTATTCCAGAATATTTCTTGACGGCTTCGCTCATTGTCATCCTGTTCCATGGTGGAGTAAGGTCAATTTCCTCTCCCTGGTACATAATCTTTGTTGTACCCAGTACTTCCCTGGCAACAGTGGAAATAAGGTTTTCTGATAGTTCCATCATGCCCTTGTAATCAGTATATGCTTCGTAAACCTCCATCATTGTAAATTCAGGGTTATGCTTCACTGATATACCTTCATTCCTGAACATCCTGCCCATTTCATATACTTTTTCAAGACCTCCGACAATAAGGCGTTTTAAGTATAGTTCAGGCGCTATTCTCAGATACAGATCAATGTCCAGGGTGTTATGATGCGTAATAAAAGGCCTTGCCGTTGCTCCTCCGGGTATGGTATTTAAAAGAGGCGTATCCACCTCAAGAAAGCCCCTGTCATCAAGGAATCTCCTGATTGATTTGATTATTTTGCTTCTTATTATAAAGTTTTGCCTTACATCAGGGTTGACAATCAAATCAAGATATCTCTGCCTGTATCTCAGATCCACATCCTTTAAGCCATGCCATTTCTCAGGCAGCGGCCTCAAAGACTTGGCAAGAAGAATTATTTTTTCAGCTTTGATTGATATTTCTCCTTTTCGGGTTCTGAAAACTTCACCCTTTACACCTATGATGTCTCCAATATCAAACTTCTTAAATTCCTCATAGTTTTCCTGGCCAATCTGGTCAATCTTTACATATAACTGGATTTTACCATCCCTGTCACGAATATCGCAAAAGCTTGCCTTGCCCATGTCCCTTTTTGACATGATCCTGCCGGCAGCGGATACTGTTTTCCCTTCCATCTCTTCAAAGTGTTCCACTATGTACTTTGCTGAACAGTCCACATCATATCTGACTATTTTATACGGGTCTAACCCTTTTTGCTTCAATTCAGCCAGCTTCAATCTCCTAACTCTGAGAATTTCATTTAGATCCTCAATTTGCTCAATGTTTTCTTGTTGTATATTATCCAAATTTTCCTGCATTACCTTTCCTCCTGTTAACTAATAAGTCTTAACGTCCCTATCCATCATTTTATCTGAAAAATAACAGCTTACATACTATGTAAACTGTTATTTTATTATAGTTAATTATATATTAAATTTAACTAATTTTACAAATAATTATTCCTTCTATTTGTTGATTTCCAGTATTTTAAACTGAATAGTCCCGTCAGGGACCGCTACTTCAACAATATCTCCTACTTTTTTATTTATCAATGCCTTTCCAACTGGCGATTCATTAGATATTTTGGATTTTGAAGGATCGGCTTCTGTAGAACCAACCAGGTAATATTCAACTTCCTCATCATAACCAATGTCTAATAGCTTAACCCTTGCGCCAATGCTAACCTTTTCAGTGCTCACATCATCTTCATCAATAATCTTTGCATTCTTCAGCATCAATTCTAATTGTGCTATTCTGGATTCCACATAAGCTTGTTCATTCTTCGCTTCGTCATATTCAGAATTTTCAGAGATATCCCCGAACGAAAGGGCTTGCTTTATTCTTTCAGCAATCTCTCTTCTCTTCGTACCTTTAAAATATTCCAATTCATCTTCCAGTTTTTTTAAGCCCTCATAAGTCAGTACGACTTCTTTGCTGTTCATTTGAAGCCTCTCCTTTACTTATAGATTTGTGTTGATAATATATGCATTTGTCCTTTATTTATTCCTAAAACACATACTGTACATTTGCGATGGTAAAGTAGCAACATAAATATAAACAGCACTGATAATACTAACAGTGCGTGAATATAGCAGTTCAAGTATCTGCCAATTATTTTATATATTATAGAATACAAACTATTGGTTGTCAAGCTGCTTGGATTCCGCAGGTGTATGGCCCAAATTATTCTATATACTGGTGTTCCGAGTCTAAGAGTCTGTAATTTTTATCTCTGTTTCAAATCAAACTCATCGGCATAGGGTAAAAGCTTTTGTAATTGGGCCGTGAAGCCCTAAAAGCTCTTTCACAAAAAACCCGTCTTTTGTAAATTGGTCCTGCAATTCCTTCATTGATTCACTGTTGAAAGCCAATGAGCTTACGTTTGAATAGGCTTTAATTCTATGCAGCAATATTATTTCAGCTATTTCTGATTCAGTGTAACAATTAAATATACTTTTACTAAGCTTTGATACTATTTCTTTTTGTAGCCCTATTTCAATCCCATTGATAACCATACTGCCAGCAGGGAGTACTCTTACATCAACATTCCCATAATTTAAAATAACCAGCTTCCTGCTTATTCCAGTTCTTATACCGTATCCATTCAAATCGCCCAGATTTATTACAATGTCCGCATTGCCCAATGCACTTCTGTAATCATTAGTAACCCACACTGATAAACCCGATTCAACATAAATATCATTTATTTCATCTTCAATAGCAGCCCTATCTTTTACTAGAAGGGTAATGTATTTTGCACTATGTGAAAATAACTGCACTAGTGCATGCAACTCCTTATTGCTGTCACCCTGTATGATACATATGTCCACACTTCCCATATCCAATCCTATATAGTTAAGTATAGCCTCCATCACGCTATTTATAAGGCATTTTGATATCAGTCGTTTTAAGGTATTGCACTCAGCAGCATTATTCAACCCTGTTATATCGAAGCCTTGCCGGGGAATCATACATATGCTTATATTGTTATTCTCACAATAGTTCTTTAAGAAATTCTCAAACTTCTTCTTTACCTTTCCTTCAAGTCTGTTGCAATAATAGGGAAGCTTGATGGCAATATACACTCACATTATCGTATAGTTCTATTCTTTCAACCATTTCCACATACTTTGTGGGGTTAAAAGTACTAAAAATTCTTCTTCCAGCATTCTTTAAGAAGTTTTTGAATGAGTCATTTTTGTCATTCTCATTTTCATAGACAAGCAAAGCAAAATCGGCCATATTATATCCTCTTGCAATTCAAAAAAGCAGTATTAATTAAATTTGTTGTGCCAGTTAATTTGAATATATAGTATTACTATTATTTCATCTATTGAAATATGCTTGAGAACACAAACAAAAGTGGCATAGCCACTTTTGTTTACAAATGCGCTTTCCTGATTTATTTAACATAAACTTTTACAACTCTACTCGGATGATTTGAATATCTTGCTGATCATTCCTGTGAACTTTATCCTTGAGTCCTGAAAAAACTCTACTATTTTAAATCTAAGCTTTATTGGTATATCACTGTCACTGTTTGCAGATGTTACTATACTATATTCCTCTTCTGTCAGAGCCATCCGCAGGTCTTCCTTTACCGAATCAGGCACTGTACCATGAGTTGCATCAACAAAACATAATGGGGGAAACAACACACACCACCAGTTATTCCCTTCGCCTTTTCCAATAACTACTTTAAGAGCCTGATAATTTCCTGCCGGAAGAGTAATATCTCCATAACTTTTAGTAGGAAAGGGATAACTTCCCAACATGACATTAACATTAAACTCTTTGCCCTGTTTTGCTATTTCCTCTTCCGCAAGTTTTTTAATATTTATTAAATTACTTCTAATAATATAATTTGTTTCATCAATAGCCCTGGAGTGTTCAAGCTCATTTTTCATATAACTGATAATTGCATCCCTTACATCTCTTTTTAACTGTTGGTCTTGCAGCGAGTCACTATTTGCAACTACATGTAGCCTAATCAAGTTATCTGCCAACCCCTTATTAACATCATTTGAGTAAACCAGGGATGCCACAGTAGTTACAGCCATAGCTGCTATTACAATGAGTATGCCATATTTGATAAACGCCATTTTCCGGCTGCTATTGCCAATTTGTTTAATTATCAGTAAGACTTTACTCATTAATAAAATCCTCCTAGTTTTCTTGAAATATTACGTATTAAATATAAGTATTGTCAACATAATGGATTTTTATACTTAAGGCATAAAACTTCAAAAAGAAATCCGGATAATTTGCTTATCCGGATTTCCTATGTGATTTATCTACTCTTCCTATTTTCAAGTGATGCCCTGATAAAATCCCTGAATAAAGGATGGGATCTGTTAGGTCTTGACTTAAATTCAGGATGGAACTGAACACCTATAAACCAAGGGTGGTTCTTCAGCTCAATTATCTCCACTAATCTTTCACTTGGTGACAGTCCGGATAGAACCATACCCTTTTGAGTTAATATTTCTCTGTACTCATTGTTAAACTCATACCTATGCCTGTGTCTTTCATATACCAGTTTTTCCTTATAAACAGAATTGGCAAGTGTACCTTCTTTTAGCTTGCAGGGATAAATCCCAAGCCTCATTGTGCCTCCCTTTTCATCTACATCCTTTTGCTCAGGCATAAGGTCAATTACCGGGTGCAATGTTCCAAAATCAAATTCATAGCTGTTTGCACCTTCCAACCCTGCAACATTTCTTGCAAACTCTACAACTGCCATCTGCATTCCAAGGCATATTCCAAAGTAAGGGATATTATTTTCCCTGGCATACTGTGCTGCAAGCATCTTACCTTCAATCCCTCTATCTCCGAATCCTCCCGGAACCAGTATGCCATCTACATCATTAAAATAGTCCCTTATGCTTTTATTATCAAGGTGCTCCGAGTTTATCCATTTTATATCAACATTGGAATCATTTGATATCCCTGCGTGTTTAAGAGCCTCTACCACACTTATGTAAGCATCCTGGAGTTCAACATATTTACCCACTAACGCAATGGTTACATCATTTTTAAAATTCTTTTGTTTATTTACCATGTTTTCCCATTCGTTCAAGTCAGGTGCTCCGCATATCAGATTCAGGCGTTTGCATGTTATTTCTGCCAGTCCCTCTTTTTCCAGCATCAATGGAACTTCATAGAGTACCTCAACATCCGTATTCTCAATAACCCAGTCACCCGGAATATTGCAAAACAGACCAATCTTATCCTTTATATCCTTCGACAGCGGTTTTTCTGTACGACATACAATAACATCAGGCTGGATGCCTATACTCCTGAGTTCTTTAACACTGTGCTGCGTTGGCTTTGTTTTTAATTCTCCCGACTTGCCCAGGAAGGGTACAAGTGTAACGTGTATATACATTACATTCTCCCGTCCAACATCGGTTGCCACCTGCCTTATAGCTTCCAGGAAAGGTAAACTCTCAATATCTCCTACTGTTCCGCCGATTTCGGTAATAACAACATCTGTATGGTTAGATTTACCCACTCTGTATATCCTGTCTTTTATTTCATTTGTAACATGGGGTATAACCTGTACCGTACCTCCCAGAAAGTCACCTTTTCTTTCTTTACTAAGTATTGTCCAGTAAATCCTGCCTGATGTAACATTACTGTTTTTATTAAGGTTTTCATCAATAAATCTCTCATAATGGCCTAAATCCAGGTCTGTTTCCGCTCCATCATCAGTTACAAACACTTCACCATGTTGGTAAGGGCTCATAGTACCTGGATCAACATTTATATAAGGATCAAATTTTTGGATGGTTACATGTAGTCCTCTGGCTTTTAACAGCCTTCCAAGAGATGCGGCTGTAATACCCTTACCCAATCCTGATACTACACCACCTGTTACAAATACATACTTAACGGGCATAATTACGTCCTCCATAAAAATAACTTCAGCCATTTTCTGAGTTTTTATGCAGTTAATGGCTGATTAACTCCTCTGTATTATTATGTATTTACGATAATTCTGTAAGGTACAAAACATCACTTATTTATTTTATATTTGACTTATGTAAGTGTCAATAGATAAATTAGTATAGGGTGTATTTTCACTGAAAATACACCCTATACTAAATGAATGATTTTTGCTTTACTTTGCAATTTTATTCTGCAAACTAGAATTTGCTTTTGCAATTGAGTCTTTGTTAAGCTGCATATAAAGAGTGTGCTTCCTGCCTTATATAAAAGGCCTTGCTTTTCCATTTCAGCTTAACAAAATAGTCTAGTCTATTCTCTCAATCTTAAATACAACCGGTCTCAGTCCATCTGTACAGCAAACAACCTGAACTCCTTTTCTATTTATCCAATCCATATCTCCGCCGGTCATTATAGAAACAACATCTCTTTGAATATCGGCCCATGCCCATGGACAAAAGCCTTCTGGAATGTCATCAATTGTTTCAAGTATAAATTCACTTCTGTCCTTATATATTGCACATGGTTCTAAATTAGGATCACTTGAGTATTCTTCAGCAATATCTTTTAAAAGCATCCTTTTTAAAACTGTGATTTTACACTTATGCATATCAATTCCCCTTCCTCAAATTAAATATAATTATCCATTTTACTAGTTTTATGTAGATTACATTGTGTTATGGTTAATAGAGAAATTATCTATACCAGCCGCGGCCCTCATTATATTTTCTTCAGTAGCTTCTTCTTTGCTGAATTCCCCTGTAATTCTCCCCTGATGTACTGCTATTATCCTATCACATACTCCAAGGAGTTCCGTTAGTTCTGATGAAATGAAAATAATCCCGACTCCAGTTTCAGTCAAGCTTTGAACTAAATTATATATCTCACTTTTTGCTCCTACATCAATACCTCTTGTAGGTTCATCAAGTATTATAACCTTTGGATCAGTTGCCAGCCATTTTGAAATAACGGCTTTCTGCTGATTTCCGCCACTAAAACTCTCTATTAGCCTATTTGGCATGGCCGGTCTTATTGATAGCTTATTAATATATTCATTTGTCAATCCTATCTTTTTCCTCTTGGATATTTTCCCGAAGGAAATGATTTTATCGGTATTTGGCAGGCTTATATTATCTGCTAAGCTCATTATAAGAATCAAACCTTCTTTTTTTCTATCTTCGGGTACCAATACTATACCTTCTTTAATTGCATTGGTTGTGGACTTAATGTTTTTTTGCCTGCCGTTCATTATGATTTCTCCCTTATCATATTCAAGGTCTCCGAATATTGCTTTCATTATTTCAGTTCTACCTGCTCCTACCAGGCCTGCAAAGCCCAAAATCTCACCTTTTTTAAGTTGAAAGCTTATTTCTTCAAAGACCCCTTCCTTTGTAAGGCCTTTAACTTCAAATATTGCATCTTTGCTTACAACAGCTCTTCTCTCAGGAAAATAATCTTTCAAACTTCTTCCGATCATAAACTTAATAATCTCATCTTTACTAACACTCTTATTGGAGTTGTCCAATGTCTTTATGAGTTTTCCGTCTCTTAATACTGTAATTCTGTCACTAAGTGCAATTACTTCTTCTAATCTATGGGATATATAGACTATAGCCATACCTTCCTCTTTGAAACCATTTATTAGCTCAAATAATACATCAGCTTCTTTTTGTGTCAACACGGATGTAGGTTCATCCATAACCAGTATGCTTGTATCATTAAACAGGGCTTTTCCAATTTCAACAAGTTGCTGTTGAGCAACACTCAGGTTTCTTACCGGGATATCAAAGTTGATTAACCTCATGCCTAATCTTTCCATTAAAGCTTTGGCTTTATCTTTCATTAATTTTCTGTCCATTTTTAACGAACCCTTTTTTGACAGTTCCTTACCTAGAAAAATGTTTTCATATATATTTAATGTAGGAACAAGATTAAATTCCTGATAAATAATACTTATTTTGTTCTCTAAAGCATCACTTGGGCTGTTTATTTTTACCTGCGTGCCATTAATTTCAATATTCCCCTCCTCAGGTATATATACACCACCAAGTACCTTCATCAGAGTACTCTTGCCTGCCCCATTTTCGCCTACCAACGCATGTATCTCGCCCTTCCTTAAATCAAAATCCACACCTGTTAAAGCTTTTACACCTGGAAAAGATTTTGAAATATTTTTCATCCGAAGAATAATATCTTCCTTCATCAGGCATTCCCCCATTTTTTTCAATTGCCAAATAGTACGTTCATCAGGTTTTCTTTTTGTTTGTAAGGTAATCCACCGAACATACAATAAGTATGATGGCACCTGCTACAACTGTCTGCCAGTACATGTTTACATTCAAAAGGACAAGCCCATTACGTATTACACCAAGCAGTAATGATCCCAGTAAAGTTCCAAGCATAGTGCCTTCGCCTCCGGTCATGCTTGTTCCGCCAACTACTGTTGCAGCAATTGAATCCACATCATAGTTTACTCCGGCGTTAGGATTGCCGGCATTTAGCCTTCCGATCATAATAAGGCCCGCTATTCCGCATAACAAGCCTCCTATAACATGAATAAGTATCCTGTGTTTCATGACATTTATGCCTGAGAGCTTTGCCGCTACAATATTACCACCTAATGCCTTTGTCCTCATTCCAAATGCTGTTTTATTCAATACGTAAGCAGCTATTATAACAATAACAAACATTATAATAGTCATAATCGGTATAGGCCCGAGATACTTGTTTGCAATACCTAATACAAAGGGTTGGGTTACTCTTATTGTAAAACCGCTTGTTATTACAAATGATAATCCCCTTGCAATATAGGACATTCCAATTGTAACTATGAAGGGAGGGAGCTTTATCATGGTAATTATTAATCCATTAATCAAACCTATAGCTGTACTTGCCAAAATACCTAATATAATAGCAATAACCGGACTCAGCCCTGCCTGTAATAAGTGAGCTATAATAATTCCTGCCAACCCCAGTGAAAACCCCACGGATAAATCTATTCCACCCGTAATAATAACAAATGTTTGTGCTACGGCAACTATGGTAATCAAGCTTACCTGCCTTAAAATATTGAACAGGTTTTCGCTTGTACAAAAGGTATCCGGTCTTGCTACAGACATTATTACAAACATAGCTATAAGTAAAATAAAGAGTCCGCTCTCCTTTTGAGCCACAAAACTCTTAAGTAAATTTTGAGCTTTGGTTAATTCTTGATTTTTGGTTGATTTTGATAAGTTTAGAAACATAAATATTATCTCCTTCTAAATATATACTCTAATATATATTCCATACTGAATTGTACACTGCCTTTACTACAAGGCAGTGTACAATTATAAAATACAATTATGGTCAGCCTTAGTCTTGATAAGTATCTATGTTTTCTAAAGTAACTTCTATTGTTCCTGTGTCTGTAAACTCGGGTATTGTACCACCATCGCACAAAGTGTTAAGTCCCTTCAAAATACTTTCTCCCCAGGTATGCTGTCTTTGTGATACTATAGCGGTTATTATACCTTCCCTTAAAGCGTCAATATTTTCAGGAGTGTTGTCAAAGGTAATAATTTTCTTATCTTCACTAGTCCACCCCTTTGACTTCCAGACGGATATCGCTGCAGGGCCACCGGCAGCGCCGATACCTGTAACGCTATCAAAATCCGGATTTGCCTGTATCATTGACTCAAGTATTGCTACACTATTAGCCGGATCAGCATAACCAGCCTGTACATCAAGTATTTCAATATCGGGATATTCCTTTTCCATGGTATCTTCTATAGCTTTTAGTCTGTCAACCAGGTTTCCTTGTGTAGGTACATCCTGGAGTATCAGAATTTTTCCTTTTTTGTTTAAATGTTTGGCAATTACATTTGCCATGTGTACACCACCATCATAGTTGCTGGTTCCTATATATCCTGCTCTTTTACATCCTGGTGTATCGGTGTCAAATGTGATTACAGGAATACCTGCATCAACAGCCTTATCAATAATTGGAGCAAGAGCCTCAGGGTCGGTGGAGCCTATTGCTATACCGTCTACCTTCATGGCTACCAGGTTTTCTACAGTCTCAATCTGCTGTTGAACGTTTCCTCCCTCCGGAGCTCGAATAAGTACTTGCATTCCATTTTCCTTTGCATATGCTTCTGCGGATACAGTTACGGGATCAAAGAACGGATGTATAACAGGATACACTATAGCAAACATCCTGCCTTCTCCGGATGTCCCCTCAGCTTTTTCTTGCTGTGCACTCTGTTGGTCGGACTTTTGCTGAGTACTTTGCTGGTCGGATTTTTGCTGGGTACTCTGCTGGTCAGCCTTTTGGCCCGAAGTACCACAAGCAACGAAGGTAATTAAAAGCATCATGGATAAAATCGCAATTGAAATGCGAAACACTATACCTTTTTTCACACAATCTCCTCCCAAATAACTTATTAATTTTTCTTGCTTGATAATAAACTAACAGAAATCTAACCCCGGGAAGACATTGCTAGTTCAACATCAATTCTACTATAAACAAAAGTTATTACAATGTAATTATTTTTGTAAATGGTATAATTGTTTAATATAATTTCTGACATTTGTTTTGACAAATGTAATATCTTATGAATAGTTGAATTATTTTTGATAATCAAATATACTTATCGACCCCTGCCTGTTACCTTTCTCTGAAATCGGTTGGCCTAAGGCCTACTTCTTTTTTAAAGACATGACTAAAATAATGGGAGTCATTGTATCCTACTTTATATGCAATTTCAGAAGATTTCATATTTGTTTTTTTTAGCAGTTCCTTTGCTTTTTCTATCCGAACTCTCGTAAGATATTCTATAAATGTCATTTCAGTCTCTTGGCTGAATATTGTACTAAAATGACTGGGACTGACATTCACAAACATTGCAACAGTATTTAAAGATATGCTTGAATCAGAAAAGTTCTCATCTATGAATGCTTTAGCTTTATGAATGATATCTCCATATTTGTTTAGTTTTTTGCTCTCTCTAAAAGAAAGCGCATCTAATACAATTTTCTCCATGTAATCTTTGAACCCGTCTAAAGTATAAATACTGCCTATTATTCCCTCAAGGTTATTTAATTCGGGAATTACGCTTTCAATCTGCCCTCCAAGCTCCTCAATAAACTTTACAACAGCCATTGTAATGCTAATAAACATATGTGTATACAGAAAAGAACTTAGTTCCCGGGCTTTAATCCCCTCAATACAGGCAGATATCATAGATAGTATATTATCCTTGTCCTGGTGCCTCAGGTATTCAATAATTTTTGTTTCATCAAATGGTAATAATCCTTTATTGTTAATTTTAGACAATTCAGTATCTTGTACTCCAATAATCTTGTTCTTGCCAAACAGATAACTAAAATTCATAGCAGTCTCGGCATCTTTTATCGATCGTGCTATGCCCTGTATCCTTTTCTGTACACTTCCTATGCTAAAGGTTAAACGACAAGATGTGTTTCTTTCCACTTCATACTTTATAGATTTAGCAAGCATATAACAACTTCTCTGAAGCTCTTCAATATTATCATTTTTAAATATCAAAACAATTTTTTTAATATTAATACTATTTTTTAAAACATCTTGGTTGTTTTGGAGCATTTCATTTATTATAGTTTCAGCCTTCTGATATTCAAAATACTCTTTACTTCCTGGTAAACCATGATTATATTCCAGGACTATCAAACCAGCAGCATAATATTTGGATATAATATTAATACCGAAATGATTAGCCTTCTTTATAGCTTCAGCATATGGAATAACACCTGTGGCAAGATCATTAAGAAATCTCTCCTTCATCATTAAAATATTATTCTTTAACCGTTCATTAATGACTTGATAGTTCTCCCTTTGCCTTCTTTCTTCCTCAATTTGGGATGCAACTTTATGAAGCGTCTTTAATAAATCGGCAGAGCTTATCGGCTTAAGGATATATTCATTTACATTAATAGAAATAGCTTCTTTTGCATATTTGAACTCATCATGTCCGCTTAGGATTATAATTTTTATCCAGGGCATATTACTCTTAATAATTCTGCTGAGTTCAAGGCCGTCCATAAAAGGCATTTTGATGTCGGTTATAACTATGTCAGGTTTTACTTCTTCTATTAAAGGCAATGCTATTTCCCCATCCGGAGCTTCACCCGTAAAAATAAAATCGGTGTTCTCCCAGTTAATATTATCTCTTATAGCTTCCCTTACTACGATTTCATCCTCTACAAGAAATATCTTATACACTTCCACACCCCACTTCCGGAATAATAATTGAAACGCATGTGCCTTTTTTATATTCGCTTTTTATAGTCAGTCCATATTGTTTACCATAATACAATTTTATTCTCTGATTAACATTTCTAAGCCCGAAACCTGCCTTCTTATTGTTGTTTATACTTTCATTGTTCAAACTTTCATTGTTTGATCCATCATTGTTTAAACCTTCAACAACCTCTTTGAGCCTTTGTCCTGTCATACCATTTCCATTATCTATTACTTCCAGAAGCAGCTTACCGTTACTGATTCTTTTAGCCTTTACATTTATAAAGCCTGGGGTCCTCTTATTTTTTATACCGTGATATAAGGCATTTTCGACTATGGGTTGAAGAATTAGTTTTAAAATTCTAAAGTTCAAAATACTGTTATCTATATCAATACTATAATTTAGAACATCCCTGTATCTCATGCTTTGTATTATAAGATAACTTCTGGTATGTTCAACTTCTTCATTTACAGTAATCCATTCCTTCCCTTTGCTCAAGGCTATTCTGAAGAAATTTGAAAGTGCCTTGGTAATTTCAACTACTTTAGCATTGTTATTTGCCTCAGACATCCATACAATAGCATCCAACGTATTGTATAGAAAATGAGGGTTTATTTGCGCTTGCAGAGCCTTCAATTCGGATTTCTTCAGTGCCTGCTGTTCTCTTTTGTTATTTTCAATTAACTGCCTGATCTTCTCAAGCATTTTATTGAAACTTCTATAAAGCTCCCCTATTTCATCCATGCTGCCGTACTCAGCTTTAGTAGCAAAAAAGTTTTCCCCTTCCGCCTGTTTCATCTTGTTCTTTAAATTCCTTATAGGCAAAGTAAGTTTTTCAGATATAAACAAATATAATATAGCGGTAAAAACTATGCATAACAATGTGACAATTATGGTTATTGTTCTTATTGTGTATGCACTTCTCATAAGATCCTTTAATTCTACTCTTCCTATTATCTTCCACCCGATATTGCTTAATGTATTAAATACTATGAATTCTTTACGCCCGTTGATTTTAGCAATAAAATGCCCGCTTCGCTGATCTATGATTTTATCTATATAGTTTTCTCCAAGCTGCTCTATATTTTCCTCTAAATTGGAATTAAATATTGTAACCAGGCTATCTTCCTTACTAATAATAGCAAAATATCCTGAATTTCCAATTACAATGTTTTTGCAAAGCTCCTCTATTGCAGTTTTATCAATATCAATTATCATAACTCCCACAACATGGTTTGTTGTCGGTATTACAATAACAGTTCCAAGTGAGATTACATCCTGATATTTCAGTTTTCTTGCATAATCTATCTCAGTGTTTGGTATAATGTGGGTTTTATTGGGCTCACTTAAGATTCTATTAACAGTACTTATGGAATCTATATCTTTGTGGAGTTTATAGACCCCTTGTGCTTCACTTATGTTGTTTCCGTTAAAACCTATTATGTATATCCCTTTTATCCACTGATAATCATCAAATGTATCCCTGTAAAGTTTAAACAGCTTGATAATCTCTTTTGCACTTTCATAAGTCTTATCACCTGAATCGTCTTTAATAGTCAAAAATTTTATTATTGCTTCGTTTTGTGCTATTTTTGAAAACCTTTCACCCATTTGAAATGTCAGCATTATACTTTGATTTAATTGTTCTGCTATCTGTGTCGTAGAATTTATGGTTATTTCCTCGATTGTTGATAGTGATTGTGTGAAAGAAACAAATCCAACTAAGCCAAGAGGAATGATTGTTAATATTACAAAGATTGCAACAAGTTTTGTTTTTAAACTCATATTGTTTAAGTACTTTTTGCAATTTCTCAAAAGGACTAGCATTTTCTTCAGGACTAGCATTTTCTTCTCCCTTTCTTTAGGGCATATTTACAGATGCTAAACTGATTAAATTGCTATAAACAAACGAGTAAATACTGAACTACAAAAAAAACAATACCTATAAAGATATTATATCTTAATAGGTATTGTTGTTCAACAGTTTACTAAATTTAATCATAACATTTGTTACGATAGCCAAATACCTGCCTCTTAAGTATCACCCAATACCTCCAGAGCCTTAACGTATTGTTTGTCATATTCAAGAATTAGTCTGTCAAGCTTGTCATTTAATGCTTCTTGTGTAGTGAAATCCAATATTCCTCCAGGGTAAAGCCCATTATCCACCCGGAACTTCCACACTGCATTAAAGGTCTTTTCATCCAATCTGTAATCTGGCAGGCCAACCTCATACCCAAGCAGACTGAGAATTTTCTCCGCATTATATACGTCCAGTCCTTCGTCATTTATGCCTGGCTTTGTTGTCCTTGATAGTTTTTGTATGTTGAATATGCTAATACTATCCGTTTGTAAATCGTTCTCAACATAAAGATCCGGTTCCAGGCCAATTCCATCAATCTTCCTTCCATTGGGTGTGGTATACATGCCTGTTGTAATCTTTGCCATTCCAATTATTTCACTTTTTAATGGCGCCACCCTGTGCTTTAAAATCAAGTCGTAAGCATTAACAAGCTCTACATCCAACTTTTCCCTGTATTTCTCATATGCTTCAGGTGTCAGGAGCGGTATAATACTTTGAACCCTTGCTTTCCCAAAGGTTCTTGTGCCTATCAGCTTTCCTACGCCGGTATCCTGTATCGCCCCAGCCAGAATTTCGGATGCGCTGGCCGACATTCCATTAACAAGAACAGCAACCTTAAACTTAGGGTTGGTAAGATTTGAGCGGTACTCAATATCCTTATCTTCATCAGATTGGAATTCAAGCTTTGTAATCAAGCCTGCAGGCACAAAAAATTTTGCCAGTTCTACAGCCTGTCTGACTTCTCCTCCTGGATTGTTTCTAAGGTCCAGCACAATTTTATTTATATTCCTACTGTCTGTATCATGGATAGCTTCTGTAAAATACTCAAGCGTATTTGAATTAAATACATCAATTTTGATATAACCTACATCACCTTTAATTTCATAATTAAGAGGGCTTATTTTTATTTCATCTCTGATAATGTCAAAGATGAGTATTTCCTTATACCCACTTCTTATAACCCCCAGGGTTACCATAGTACCATTCTCTCCCTGTATCCGGCTTGAAACCATATCAGCACCCATTCCAACCACACTATCACCATCAACTGATACGATTTTATCTCCCTGCAGTAATCCGGCTCTTTCAGCAGGCGAAGCGGAAAATACTTTGGTTATCACAATGTATTCATCCAATTTTGACATAATAATACCAATACCCTCATATATACCTTCAACCTTAACAAGAAATTCTTCAGCCTGTTCAGGAGTGTAATATGTTGTATAGGGATCCATAGTGTCAAATATTCCCTTTAAAGCTCCTTCAATCAACTGCTCATCTGTAACCTCACCTTTGTGTTTTTCCTTTATCATATCCATCACGCTTTTAAGGTATTCCAGGTTGATATCAGTTGTTTTTTTAGCAGCCAGCACAAAAACCGGCTGAGTCAATAATATACTTAAGACGATGGTTAAAACCAATATCAGTTTAGCTGTTTTGCATTTTTTCATAGAATTATACCCTTTCATGAATATTAGGAACTATAAGTTAATATTAACATATTCATCAATAAAATGGTAACTCTTTTGAACTACTGTTGGAAAATATTCTGCAATTGCCCTTTCAAGTTAATTATATAACAATATATTTTCTCTATAGTCCCTCTGCAAGTCTTTTTCCAGGAAATCCAGGAAATTTACTAAAAGGGCGGATGCTTCTGCTCTGCTCAATACTTCTCCACCGTTAAACCTGTTGAAGTTATCCCCTCCGACAAGCCCGATTTCCCTTGCAACATAAACACTGTCTTTAGCCCACTCCGGTATTACCCTGTCATCATCAAATGACGTATAATACCCTGGTGTGGGAGCTTTGCTTTCAAATCCCAGCGCGCGTATAATTATAACAACAGCATCTATTCTTTTTAAAGGGCTGTCAGGCTTGAAATATTCCCCGTCTACGCCAGAAATTATTCCCTTGGCCACTGCTTCCTTTATAAGCTGATAATCTGGGTCGTCCACAGAAACATCCTTAAACACTGAGTCTTCAGAGACTGAATTCCTTCTTCTTGATGTCCTGGTTGTCTGCTCTGTAGCTTCCGGTCGTATGTTACAAGCCTTCATTACTGCTTTTGTAAACTCCATACGGGTCATATAAAGCTCAGGCTGAAAAAACTCTGACATCCTGTCAAATACATCCAGGGAATACAGCTTTTTTATGTCCATTTCAGCCCAGTGCCCTCCTATGTCTTTGAACTTAGGTACAATAAGCCTTTCAATCTGCGGAACCATTTCTCCTGTTAGTGATATGCTTCCGGTTTTCCTCCTGTCATCATCCGGTATTCCGTCTCTGTCCAGTCTGGGCAGGTTATAGCTATATTTGGAAACAATCTTTCTGTTGGTTATCCTCGCATATCCACCGTCAATACTGGAAAAAGTTGCTTCATTTTCGGAATATGAAAGGCTTTTGGTAGTGCTGTCCGAGACCTGTATATTAACCGTTCCTTGCCAGGACCTGTCTTCATCTTCATCAGCAGCAGATTCCCATTCCACATTGATAACATATGTTATAATCTGGGTATCGGTATTTCCCCAGAAGTTATTATATCCTACATTGCCTCCGCTTATATCAACAATGGCTTTCCCTTCAGTTCCATTTATCGTATAATACTTCCTTCCTATAAGGCTTCCGGAGTAAAAGTCTGAAACAGGCCGATTATCAATAATATCAGACTTTGAAAACTGAAAATCCTCAAGCTCATAATTCACTCCATTTATTTCAATAGTTTCACTGTACCTTGTCAATTGAGTACGGGAAATAGTCTGTCCCTTTCCATCCTGAGCTGCTTTGGCAACCTCATATGTAATTCTCCTGCTCACTTCCCCCGTAATATCCGTATCCTCAGGCTGGAGTCTAAAATTATAAGTCAGGGTTGTTTTCTCCTCATTAGTCCTCCTGTCGCTCCGGGTTCTTTCACTAACATCATATGTCCCTACAAACTTGACCGGTTCTCCTGAGAGAAAAACATATTCCTGGTATTCATATTCATTATTCACTCCGCCTGAAAAATCCATTGGTACTGCAAATGTACCCAATGGCTGAGCAGCTAAAACCAGTACAACCAGCAAAGCACAAAACCGTTTCATCATGTCCTCTCCTCTTTGGTTATTTAATAATTACAATTTTTGCATAGTACCCATCCCTAATAATAAACAATCTGTCTCCTGTTTTCAAAGCATCCTGTGAAACCATCCTTCCATCTTTCATTATTAAAGCTCTTTGTACATTTATACTGGTAGAAGAAGATTTTTCCATCCATTTTTCCTTTGCACGGCTCCAATCAGCTGCATTCATGAGCCTCATAGTCCATCCTGTAGCGGCATTTTCAGTAGTACTCTCAATTGTTCCGTTCGTGACCCTTTGACCGGACAAGGAATCCAGGTTCTTCTGCAGTGCAATTCCTGCAATGCGGTCACCATCAGTAAAGATATATCCGTACCAGTCCTTCAGCCTATTGTCATCAGCATAATCTGAATCCTCATCCACCGCGTAATTTTCTGAATAGAACTCTTCCGGAGTAATTGCCTTTTCTTCTTCCAAATTATAGATATAGGTGTCATCATCATAATAAAGCTCTTTTTCCTCATCAAAAGACACCCATTCATTATTCTCCAGAAGGAAGAAATCTTCCATTACTACCTTGCCCTCTACAATTTCATCAAGTCGTGCTGCATAAATGTAGTATTCTCCAACATTTGAATTATTGATGTTTTCATTATAAATATATATCACATTGGCAGCTCCGCCGTTTCCCTTGCCATCTGCAGCAATAAACGCATCAGCTTCCGAGTGTATTGCGTATTCGTCTACCAGTCTCCCATTTTTTACAATTATAGTGCCCTCGTTAAATGTCAGGTTTTTCTTGTTTGACAGCTCAATCGCTCCTCCATACCAATTTATACTTTTTATCTTTTCATTATAGGTTGATTCATACTGATTCTTAAAAACCATCCTTTCAACCATATCATTTCCAAAGTAGTCACTCACTGCCAGGTATAAGGTTTTTCCCATATAATACTTGAGGTAGTTCCTTAATACTTTTGTACCCCCGATATAGGCGGCAACATCATCAGTGTATTTGAAAGTTGCAGAACTTTTATATTTATGCCATTGTCCGTTTTTATACAACTCAACTCCGGTAAGAGTAACTGAATTATCATAAATACCTGCTGTGGCAAGTTCACCCTTATAAAGGCCTTTTATAATAATTGAATTACCCTCTATCTGAATACGGCTTATTACTGATGTATCTATCTCATCAAAAAACAACCTGACACGGTCTCCTTCATAAAGTGTACTCAAGGGCACATTTACACCATTTTTTGTCACTATTGTGGCAGGAGAGGTAAAGTATGATTCAATCTTTCCTGCAGGCAGCTTCAAAATAATTTGATTCCTGTCAATTGACTGCACAGTACCAGTTCTAACCCTTTCTCCCGGAGCAATATATCCACTATTAATAGTAGAAAACCCTTCGATATTTGTAATATGAAGATTCCTGTAGTATGCGAATACCTCCATGCCAGGTTTAAAATCAATTCTGTTGGTAAGCCTCCGGTCAATCATAAAAACAGTGCTTTTATTCCCATAAGAGAATGTGTGAATTGTCCCATCATACTCTTCAATTTGTATTGTTGTATCATCTATGCTTATAAGATAACCTTCTATTTGCCCTTCTCCATAAGGCCTTATGCTTGAAGCATATACTCCTGTTGATGCGGCAATGAGCAATATCACCAGGATTATCGCTGTTTTTTTCATCATTAGTATCTCCTTCCAATCACCATATATCTTCCAAGTCTGTTTACAGCTGCTGTAACAGCTCCGGCACCCGCATCCGCATACCCCACGGCGTTCCATGTACTGTTGCTTTCCTCATAATGATTCAGAGTGATATTTCCCAATCTGCGCATCTGTGCCTTGGATAAATCATAGTCCAAAGTTATTTCAGTTAGTGCAGTTAAATAGTCCATTGGTAAATAATCCTTCCCCAAATAAGCGTCTGCCTGTATCTGGTACTGTGTGGAAAGAGCTGTGCCATTTCCACTGTCTAATCCTGAGCTTCCTACATACTCTGAAATTCTCACCCTTACCCCAGCGTCATCTTCTCCTCTGTTTTCCTCCATCCGGGTTGTCCTGAATGCATTTGGGGCAAGTCTTATCCTGAAATCTTTTCCGATAATAGTAATACCTTTTGCTCTGCTACTAACCACTACCGATGCCGGAATGCTGACAATCACCTCTGTGCACCCCATAAGTGTGCCGCTTGTCAGATTTATCACCGTTTCTTTTTTATCATAGTCATCCTGTCCAATTACTATATTTGCCATATTTCCTGATCTTTGCATTGTTGTTTTATCTGTCAGCCCGCCGTCTTCATCGGGATACCCCACTTTCTTTCCGGTTCTTACTGTATTACTCTCGGCAGAGGGCTGGGATGGACCAAAATTGCCAATTGCTTTTACAATAAACCTGTACCTGGTGCGAGGCTCCAAATCACTATAGAGAAAAGATGTCAGTGCAGTGGAACCTACAAGTTCTATCTCATGCTCCTCCTCTACCGAATATATTTCATACTCTTCAGCGCCCTCCACAGCCTTCCAGTGCACCTTGATGTATCTGTCGTAAACCAATTCGGCTACAACATTTTGCGGTACCCCAAGTCCGGGAAGGTCATACACCAGCCCATCATATTCCTCACTTGCCCCTGAATCAGGGTTAATGACAATTATGCCCGCTGCCCCCAGCTTTCCGGCAGGAGTAACCACAGTTAATGTTTCTGAGTCAATATATGCCACATCTGTTCCTTCCGCTCCGCCATCCAGTAAATATACCTGCTCTTTAATATATACAATATTATCATCAGCCTCTGTAATATTGTCCAGCTCTGTAACTACAGGGTCGAAAACCACTCTTGCTCCTGGTTTAAAGCCCGAACCTTTTATTTTTATCTTTTCTCCCCCTTCTATTGAAATGGTTGCAATCAAAGTATTCTCATATGGATCCATCGGATCTACAACCGATATTATGTCGGGACTGCTTATATAGGTATAAATTACATCATCATGTGTCTGTTCCCCATCAGGATTTTCCACCCTTACTCTTACCTGTCCTGCTGTGCCGGACGGTACTATCGCACTAATGGTTTTGTAGTCTATAACCGCAACATTGCTGTCAGGGATTTTAACAGCACCAAAGTAAACAGAAATCCTTTTCCCCGGATACTGGGGCATGGTTTCCCTAAAATCACTGCCTGTAATTATGACTGTATTGCCTCCATTCACACTGCCGCTGTCCGGACTGACTTCCTTAATAGAAGGGCTGGTTTCGCCCCTGGTAAAAAGAATATAAATCGGGGGATCCACTTCATCGGAAAAGGCGGAACCGCCATCCGCATTCAAGACTGTCAGCCGGTACAGTGTTCCCACTGCGCTGTCTGGCACTGCCGGCATGGTAAACGAAAGTTTACCCGGCAGGCTGTAACTAATATCTTCGGGTCTAACAGTCAGTATGTCTGCAATCTGGATTTGCGCATCCTCCCTAAAATCTGAGCCGATTACATCAATAACACTTCCGCCCTTATAATTTACGCGTAAAACCATACCGTCCGCTTCAGCCAACGGAGACTGGCCGTCCCTTGTAATATTGACAATTTCAGGGTCGCTTGCCGGATTTTTATATTCAAACCTTCCGCTTGCAGTTCCTTCATCAGGATTGGTCAGAGTAACGGTAACAGCCCCGACCGTATAATAATACGGGGTGGTCACAACTATCTGTGAAGCCCTGTTGTAATCCACTTCCGGTGCGTACCCTCTTTCCACAATAAGACGCAAATCCGAAACCTCCACCCTTATCAATTCATTATAACTAAAGGGTCTCCCACTGCTATCGGTCAGCAAGGTAGTAGGAATATACCTGATATCTCCACTGTATCCGCTGAACACAGCTGAATAGTAACCGCCGTCTTCCAATGCGACACTTAAGGTTTTTGCCGCTGCATTGTATGACACTGTCAGCCCGCCCGTAAGATTCACAGTCGCCCTTCCATTGTCAATCCTTCCGGAATTCTCTTGTTCCCTTGGGATATTGCGGTTTGTAATATTTCCAAAACGTACAAGGCATATGCTTTTCTCCCGGTACTCGGGCTCCGCTGCTGAGGTGTATACTTTAATACTGCTTTGCACAAAATTGCTGCCACGAATTTCAATTTTATCTCCACCCCTCCTGGTGCCTTGCTCAGGAAGTATACTGTTAATTTCAGGGTTGGATGATTCATAGGTATAAGAAACAGTATTTGAAGTACCCGAATCGTTATTTACAATAAACACATCCACTGTACCGGCTTTCCCCTTTGGTGCAAGAACCTTTATATATCCTTTGGAGTATTCCACTATCTTTGCCAGATTTCCGTCAAAATACACCTTTGGTAAAATTGGAGAGGAAAAGTAATACTTATAAACACTGTTATCATGTAATGCCACAGGCTCTCTAAGGTCATCCTCCAGCTTATCCTCGTCCGGTTCTCCTGTCAGGTTGGTTAAATCGTCATGCTGTTTGTTCTGGTTGATATCATTCCACTCTTCTCCGGGGTCATGAACCTGATTCCTGTTAGAATCATCGAAGGATTCATAATATCTGAAATCAACCCCGATAATTTCCACAATGTTTCCACCAGTTGCCGAACCTCGGGTAGGTACAATATTCACAATCTCTGGATGGCTTGAAGGAACTACATATGTAAAGCCTTCTTCCATACTCGCACTCGCCCCGTCAGATGGGTTCAGCACAACTACAGGTACCGTAAGCCGGCTGGTTCCCTTTTCTGACGGAAGATCCCCCGGATATGGCGGAACAACCACTGTAATACTTCCCAGATCAGCACTAATGCTGACATCCTTTGCACTGACTTCAATGCCATTTATAAATACACGGGTTTTAATGCCCCCGCTGTCTTCAAAATTTCTGCCTGAGATTGTAATAGTATATCCTCCATCCACTGACCCTTCATCCGGCTTTATGCTGTCAATTGAAGGGTTGGAGTAAGCAGATCCATAGTAGTAAAAACCTCTGTTACCTGTCCTGCTGTCTCTTTTTGTATCAGGGTTCATGATTGTAAGGTCATAATACTTGTCGCCTTCATACAGGATAGGCACAGTAAAGTTTATCTGCGTACTGTCTATTACTTTCACCCTGTTTCCAACTATTTGTCCGGTGGTATCATCAACCTTATATAATGTCATGATATTGAGGGTAATTGTGCCTCCCAGCACAAGTGTGGAATCGGAAACTTCCACCTGGACAATGCTTCCGCCTTCCGGATCTGCAATAATACTGTTTCTGTCGTTTCCCAGCAAAAGGGTGTATTGGTTTCCTGCCCAGTCGGAAAGGATGAAAGTTCCTTTTGCATTCCTGTCTAAAGTATAAAAGTGATTTTCATCGGATGCATCCCTTAAAACAACTGCATTATAATAGTCCGCTAGTACCAGTTTGTTATTTCCTGAAGCGTCACTCTCGATACGCAGCAGCTCATTTCCCGGAAGGGCCGAATAATTACGCAATTCAATCTCTTTTGTGGCTGCATTTAAATTATATTCATTTACCTCAGTATCATCCAAAAATACCCGGGTTCCAATCAGTCTGTCCAGGTTGCTTGTGCTTGCAGTCGGATCCGGCTTCATGAAGTTGGTGCCCTTAATAGTAACCAGTGTTCCGGTATTACCTGCCTTGGGCGCAAAATCAATGATTCCAGGATTGGTATAAGTTTTTACATACTTGAACGGATAGAAAACAGCTATTCCGCCACCAGGGTTTAATACCTGCAGCTGGGTACTTCCCTCTCTTCCTTTCGGAGCGGTAAATGTAATCCTTTTACCATCTCCCTGTCGTTTTATGCCGGTAATCTCTTCCCCATCTATAAACACTCTGACGCCGTCCTCAAAATTGCTTCCTTCTATATTAACCGTTTCACCGCCTTCTATTGATACTGCAGACGGTTTAACCGATGTAATTACAGGAACCTTATTGCTTTCTACCGTTACAAAATTCACCATGTCGGCTGCCTGTGCGAAGTAACCATATCCCGGAGCTCCCCTTACAGGGTTTGTCACCTTTGCATAGGTCTTTCCCAATTGTTTTATGGTAAATTCGTTTTTGGGGATAGTAATAAGGATTTTTGTTCCAATTTCATTCCCTGATGAGCCGTCAACCATTCTCCCTTCTTTATCCAATACAATAAGATTTAGATCGGTATCAATATTTTTGTCCAGTATAATCCTGTCACCCAGTTGAACTGTGGGATAGCTTACTACACTTTGCCCATCCTCAATATACTTTGTAACCATAAAGTTGTCACCATGAACAGCAACCATAATATCCCCGGTCAGTCCATACTCACCATAACCCACTTCCTCAACCTGTATTGTTTGCGGTGTTACACTTGAAATCTCGGGAGTTAAAGTACTTGGAATATATGTGTACCCATCTCTTAACTCTGCTCTTTCCGAAACAATAATAGTGCTAAAATCACTCTTGGTAAATGTAGTAACTGTTTCCACAACTACATCCTTTAGAGGATCGGTTTCTGCATCAGTTACCTGTGGGGTTCTCACTGTAAGCGTATCCACCACCGGACTGTATGAAACAATATACGCATCATTATTATCATTGGTTGCAAAGGTTGTATTGGAACCTATTATCACAGTTATCTTTCTTATTGCGCTTATTACTTCTTCTCCGTTATATGTACCGCTCCCGTAGTCAACAACCAGTTCCTGTTTATTGACGTCGCCAATTGGCGATTCTATAGTTATAGTATCCGAATCCGGGACAAACTCCTGTACGTTCATGGTAATAAAAAACTTACCGGAAACTGTTGTTTGCGAACCTATATCAGGACCTGAGTTTGGCTGTACACTGCTTATTGTAGACGCATACTGGCTGTCTATAACAGTGAATTTCTGACTCAGGACTTTTTCCTGTACCACCTCGCCTGAAGGATCCTCGGAATCTGACACAATGTTTGTAAGCACTACAAAGTATTCTCCGACCCCTATATTGGGTACTTTTACCGTTAAAATGTCCTTCCCGTCCTGATTACTCCTATATGTCCTGTTCTGTCCTTTATTCCTGTTGGTATATGGGTCTGTCCCATCCGTGCTTCTTACAAAAAACACATCATATTCAATCAGGTTAGGGTTAGGTATCCCTGTCCCTGAATGAGGGGCTTCAAAATAAACTGTATCTCCTGCCTTTCCACGGTTAGGACGCATATTCAGACCAACAATATTAATATCCTGTACGAAACTGAACTGATTCCTGTAAGTATATTGTATGGTAGTTACAACATTATCGTATGTACCTCCAGGAAACTCCATTGTTCCAATCTGCTCTACCTTTTTGAATATAATATTCTGCAGGCCAAGTTCTCCTGAAGGAGTATCAATGGTTGCTTCTGTCGAGCCTGTGATGTGAAGCGCACTTAATTCAACCGGCGTATAAGCGCCATTATGCTCATATCCAATAGTAACAGCAGGGTTGGGATGAGTAGTCGAATCCGCATTGATTTGATTCAGGTTGGTACCCTGTATTCTCAAGTCATCATGGCCTATACTGACCTTCTTGTTAGTTCCTGTAACTGTAGGCATATTCAACTGGTTGAGGGGGATTTCCGTCCCGCCGACTCTTATCGAACTGCCCAGCTGGTCACTGTTTAAATCAAACTGCAAAAGGCTCTCGGTATTGTGGGTTCTGTTACCAAGATCCGCATACCCTGAGCTTGTGATTATACCTACAGGTACATCTGCAAGGTTCTTTCCTGTAATCATCACCCTTAGCAGTTCTATCTGCCTGTTTGAGTCAAAAGTTTTAAACAAGGTAACACTATAAACAACATAGTCACTTTCATCCGCGTGCACATTTATAAACTGCCATGGTATCAGACTGGCAAGCATTAACACAATCAGCACACAGGCCGGAATCTTTTTATAAAACTCAAATCTCTTTCCTTTCCGCAATTCTTATCCCCCTTTACTCTACTACTACGAAAATTCCAGGACTGTAGCTTTCCACATTTACCCGCCTGTCAACCAGATTTACAGTAAATCCTGCCCTTTGCCAGCTTCTTGTCCCCTCATCGTAACGCAATACTTCAATGCTGTTTCCACTGCTGTTTACAAAAGGAATATCCAAAACCACCTTTTCAAAATAAAAGTTCTCTCCTGATACCTGAATCAACTCCGATTTTACTGCCTTACCGTGCAGTTTTGCCTCTAAAGCTTGTCTTACTACCGCTTCAACCCTACCAAGCTTCAGTAAAATTTCATCTCCGTCTCCAAGGTAATCCCTTCTTAATTTATATATGGTAATATCGCTCCATTTCGACCTGGTCTCAAGCATACCGATTACGTCCCCTCTGCGGCTTTCCACCTTTATATTCCGCACCAGTACATCCTGACCCATCAATTCATCCAAATCCAGTTCTATCCTCTTTTCATCACTGTATTTCGACTTCAATTCCAAAGTATCCTCACTTACTTTTAAATCGGAAAGTATATCCCCTTTACTGCTGCTGACCTTAACCCTGTTCTCCTCATTGGGAACATTATCCCCTGACTTAATCACGCTTAAGGAACCATAGGAAATCCTTCCGTGTTTTGAATCATTTTCAACCGTAATATTATAAGTCCCGGGCTCCAGCCTGTTTCTTCCATACGGCAGATATACCTCAAGATAGGTTTCGCCGTTTGAATCAGTTTTTATTTTCACCTTTTCTGCTTCTTCATTATTGAAGTGGACTTTTACAGAACTGCTAAAATTACTCCCTCGTATGATAATGGGTTCGTCCTCATCATAGTCCTCTCCCACACTCCCAACCGATATAGAAGCAATAACAGGAATTGACATGGTTGTAAATGACCAGCTGTATACATCATTTTCCTCTCCGTCCGGGAAATAGACAATTCCCGGTACAATAGTAACATCGTATGTGGTCTGTGCCCTTAAAGGCTTAACTGGTATATACAAATATGCACTGTCTGTGTTCGGACCACTGGTAAATATATACTTATCAATATACTCCGTATATTTATCAACATCTGAAAACTGCAAATTAATAATACCGGTTAAGAACTCACTGTCAATAAGGTTGCCTTCGCTTCCTCTGGCACAAACCGTACAGGTATCCTTAAGAGAGTATAGCGCCGACGGTTCGTTAAAATCCAACGTGCCGTTATAGTCCCTGAAAGTAAGCCTTAAAAAATACCTTTTCTTGCCATCAATGGTTTTAGTTATTAAGTCCTCCTCATTAATATTATCAGAAGGAAAAGCTGCAATTACCTGAGGCTTTCCTGAACCTCTAATAGTCAATACAGACGGGCTACTGGAACATCTTATGCCGTCTCCGAAATTAACCGTTACCACATAATCTCCAATGCTAGCTGTTTTTACTAATTTTTCGGCACATGCATTCCTGATTATGGCACTAATACTGCTGACACTGTTAAAAACAATATCATCTTCCGGGATTGTAACGGTAACCGGCCCAGAAAGTGTAATGCTTTCAATATCATCGGTGAAATTATATCCAATGATGGTAAAAACAGCTTCCCCGTCTCTTTTTAGTATGGCAGATATAATTGAATTGTTTTGAAGAGAATAGATTCCTCTTTTATCCGAGCTACTGCTGCCTTTCACGGTAAAGACGACCTCCAATTTTGACAGACCTGCGTTGGAACGGGACACAAAAGTATTCGCCCCTATGGTGAGTCTATAGGTTTTCCCATTATCCAGAGTACTGTCAGGATACAATAAGAGGCGGGTCTTTTTAACATTACCAGAGTAATAATACTGCAACTCATATTTTGAAAAACCCAGCTTGCTGTTAGCATCATAGTACTCTGTAAGTGTGATATTTCTCAAATTGTCAAAGGAAATGCGGCTTACCGGTTTTAGATACTCCATAACAGTCTTGTCTACAGCATTTACAATAACTTCACTTCCAATATCCAGCACAATGGCCTCACTGCTGCCATACTGTGGGGCATCAGCCACTGTATATGTAGTACCGGAAGATCCTGCACTAATGGCCACTTTTTCAGAAGAAATGCCCTTTATTCCCTGCCAAGAGGGTATAACTGAAGCACTCTCTGCCTTTGTCCAAAAGGAAATTTCCACTGGCTCCTCCATGTTGATACCATACTGGTCTTCAATATATTGTCGGTTTATAACCGCTTTGTACTTGTTGAGGCTGTCCAACTGATACAAGGGTGTAATCTTTAGCGTATCTGAGTTGACAATTGACACGCTTTCCAATGGAATTTTACTGCCGAGAAAAGCTTTCTCTTCCAAATATACCGCTTTGGTTACTGTTTCAGGCAAGTAAGCATCCTCAGAAGATGAATAATGAAAAATAACTGTGCTGTCATATATAACACCTGATGGGCTATAATCCTGAGCATGAGCACAAGGTATCTTGTAAAGGGATACTGCATCCCTCAGGTTGGAATAGGCTTTATCCATCCTGATATTTCTGTCAAACATCACAAAAATACTACCGTTACCACTCAGCTGAGTAGAACCCTTTGATGTAACATCATCCGTACCGGATGCATTGGATGAATATCTAATAGCGACAGGCGCTTGCCCATTCCCGGTGGTAACAAACCCCAATGTAATCTCCCTGTTCAAAACATTGTTATCCTCTTTGAACCTGACGGTATTCTCTTTTACCTTTACAGTATACCTGGTATTCTTTTTAAGAGCTTCCTGCATATATACTTTTAAAACATTTCCGGCGCTTGATACACTTACCGGAATGGATATGCCATCATTTGAGCGGACAGAAACCATATCTGGTGTAAATCCGCTAACTGCCTCAATTGGATACTTAAATGTGAATTCAACCGTGGGCTTAAGCTCCACTCCTGTTTGTCCTGCGGCTGGGATACTGCTTACAATAATCTTATCGGTGTCAAAATTGATAACCCTGGTATTGTTATAAACCTTGGTTCCTGAAGCACTGTCCCTCAAATATACCGTTCCCTCAGCCAGAATTACTGTGTAACTATATAAATCATTCAATTTACCGTTCTTAGGCTTAAGCACAAGCGTATCAGCATCAATATGCAAATTGTAGTTCGAAACGGAATTGCTGCTGGTATCCCCATTGTAATCTACCGATAACTCTTGTGAAATATGTGTACATCTAATATCAATATAATCGGAAATATTGGAGGACACTTCTGTATCCATGGCTATCTCGTCAATAAATCTAAACATTATTTGATTGGTATTGAAGTCAACATCTATTTGTCCGTCCGCAGGGATTACTCCTGAAAAGATGTCGTTCCCATAATTCCCCCCACCGGCTGTAACAAACGTATAATTAACTTCGTTGTTAAATATTTCTGTATTTGGTGTAAGGGTTGTATCTGTCCTGCTGAATGTGCTTGCAGGAATATGAATATTATAAAGGGCGTGCTCCAGCATCCTGTAGGGCGTTACCGGACCTCCCGCATTTTTTAGCTTTATTGTCAGCTTTCCGCTTATGTAACTTATGTCAAACTTGTAGGTCTCATCGGTTGAGCCATTGGCAACAACCCTGATACCGCTTAGTGATGTGCCTGATGCAGGCTTGTAAGCACTGTCAAAGTCCATATCTATACGATATGCATCATAAGGAATTGCTTTTGCTCCGGAACCAATTGGCACTACCCCACCACTATTCGTGCCTGTCACACTGCTAAAAACAATATCTTCCACAGCCGCAGCACGAACCGGGGCAATCCCGGGTGAAACTGCCGCCATTATAAGAAATACTGACAGAAGTATATATAAAATACCGCTTTTAATTCTACCCATAAATGACCTGCACCATGGTTGGTGCCAAGCCTCCTTTGCCAAAAATTATTCCAGGCGTGCCTGTCTTAATGCCCGTTATACATTATTTATCGGCTTTTTACAGTATTTTTTTACTCTTCAGTCAGTATTATATTGAAAATTTCTATTAACTTTATATTACAATTTTATTACACTTCCTACTTATACTCCAAAACAACTATACCATGCATTTCGTCCAAACACTCTTTAGAAATCTCAATTTCCTGTCTGCCTGCCTTCTTTCCTCCGCCAGCAATAGAAAGGAACTTATCCACTCCATCAACCGGGAAGTCCAGAACATCTGTTTTATAATGCATGGGAATAACAACTTTTGGGTTAAGCTGCTCCATAACTTCTTTTGCTTCGGCTGCATCAATTGTAAATGTTCCACCAACAGGCAGAAGAAGTATATCAACACTGCCTATTCCATTCACCTGTTCCTCAGTCAAAATGTGGCCTAAATCCCCGCAATGGCATACATTAATGCCATCTATTGTGAAGTTATAAACAATGTTTTCCCCTCTTTCCTTTCCACCATTCTTGTCATGATATGTAGGCACCCCTTTAATACCTATTCCCTTCTCTGAAAACTCTCCAGGCTTTTCAACTACCTTGAAATTGCCTTTGACAACACATATATGATTATGATCGAAATGGTTGTGGCTGCTTGTTACAATATCTGCTTCAGCCTTTGGAAGCTCATACCCTACCGTGTTGTCAAAAGGATCGGTCAGCATTCTTACTCCACTTTCTGAAGTTATTAAAAAGCAAGAGTGTCCAAGCCATTTGATTTTCATACAATCACTCCTCCTTTTACATCCTTTCAGGTGCATTAATTTTTATTAACTCCAAAACATTTTTAATAACTATTCTGGTGCAATCCACCAGTGTAGCCCTGGCTTTCATTAACTCCTTTTCCTCTCCCTTTACCCTGCATGCATTGTAAAAGCTATGGAACAAGGAAGCAACATCCAGGACATACCGGGTTAATCTGCTGGGTTCAAGGGTCTGGGCAGAAATCCTTATCTCCTCCGGATATTCGGCCAGCTTCCTCATAAGCTCAAGCTCCTCCTTTTGACCTAACAAGGTTAAGTCCACATTTTTTAATTCCGGCACCTTTACTCCCTCATCCTCAAGAATCCTGAGCATGCTGCATATCCTTGCATGAGCATACTGCACATAAAATACAGGGTTTTCATTGGACTGCCGGACTACAAGATCCAGATCAAAATCCAGGTGATTCCCGGATGCCTTTGTATTAAAAGTAAATCTTGCTGCATCTTTTCCCACTTCTTCAATAAGATCTGTCAGGGAAATTGCCTTGCCTGTTCTTTTAGACATTCTTGCTATTTCGCCATTCCTGTATAGGCGCACTAACTGGAACAATACAACATCCAGCCTTTCAGGGTCAACCCCTATTGCTTCAACTCCGGCCTTCATCCTTGCCACATGGCCGTGATGGTCAGCTCCCCATAGATTGATAACCCAATCATACTTCCTTTTGAGAAACTTATTCCTATGATAGGCAATATCTGATGCAAAATAGGTAGGAAAGCCATTATTCCTTATAATTACTTCATCCTTCTCACATCCGAAATGGGATGCTTTGAACCAGACTGCCCCTTCCTTTTCATAAGAATATCCTTTTTCACGGAGTAAATTCATAGTTTCCTCTATTTCCCCCGAATCATATAGAGACTTTTCGGAAAACCAGACATCAAATTCTACTCCGTAACTTTTTAAGCCTTCCTTTATGCTTTCAATATTTTTAGGGAGTACATATTGTACAAGCTGTCTTCTTCTTTCTTCCGCTTCTGTATCAAGCAGCTTGTCCCCATATAAAGCAATATATTCTTTCATATGGTTAATTACATCCTCGCCCTGGTATCCATCCTCTGGAAACTCAACAGCATTTTCACCTTTCAGAAGTTGTATGTACCTGGCTTCAAGCGACCTTCCGAATTTATCTATCTGGTTACCTGCATCATTAATATAAAACTCACGGGTTACATCATATCCCGAAGCTTCCAGTACACTGGCTATACAATCCCCAAGAGCACCTCCCCTGGCGTTTCCCATATGAAGCGGCCCGGTTGGGTTTGCACTTACAAACTCAACCATTACCTTTTTACCTTTGCCCATTTCAGATTTGCCGTAATTACCTTTTTCTTCCTGTATAACGTTAAGTGTCTGAAAAAGCCAGTTATTGTCCAGGTAAAAGTTAATAAATCCTGGCCCCGCACAGTCAACCTTTTCTATATGCGTACCATCTAATTCCATGTTGTTTATCATAATCCCGGCTATTTGCCTTGGAGACCTCTTTGCCTGTTTTGTAACCTGCATGGCAATATTGGTCGAAAAGTCTCCGTATTCTTTCTCCCTTGGTGTTTCAATAGTAATCTCGCCTATATCAATATGAGGAAGCTCCCCATTTTGTATTGCCCTGGAAACCGACTTCAAAACAGTGTCCGTGATCTCCTGCTTAACATTGTCTATCATATTTATCATTTGAATTTCCTGCCTCTCTTATTAGCATATGAAAATCATTAACTCCAAATCTATTATTGCCAATTTCAAGCTGATAATCAACCCTAATCTCCCCGCCGCTGTCATTAATATTTACATTTACTTCATTAGCGTATACGCCTATGGTAAAGGCACCATAAGCAGTATCATAATGGCATATATGCCTTTGGCCTTTCTGGAAAACAAACTGGGAATTAACTGCACCAAACCTTATAAGGGTTACAATGTCTCCATCTACCTTTAATGTGGTAGTGGTTCCCTCCATGCCTGTAACTTCACTCTCATTATATGAAACATAATATGTTTCTCCCTTTTTATAGTACTTACCTTCAGTAACAAGTTCAAGGATATCATCTTGCTGGTTTTCAGCGGTCTGAGAACCCTTTACTGAAATAATAACATCCTTGTTCATACTTCTGCACCTCCCGGGCTGCTCTTCATTCTCTTTGGAAAGTATATAATTCTCCGTAAAAACTGTCAATCAAATATTAATTGATAATGATATCAATACTTTTCAATATCAATTTTTTCCGCCGAGGCGATAGGCCTGCCTAAAATGGCACTTCCCAAGGATTCAAATTTCTCTACGCTGTCACTTGTATAATACCTGTAAACCGGTTTAATACATTGATCCCTTTCAATGTCATTCTCCCTGATGACTGTTTTTACAACCTTGGCCACTTCCAGTGCTGAACTAACCAGCTTAACCCCGTCGCCCATCACTTTTGAGATAGTGTCCGCAAGAAGAGGATAATGGGTGCAGCCCATTACAAGAGTGTCAATTCCCTTTTTCTTTAATGGAGTCAAATACTCCTCTGCAATTCTAAACGCAATATCATTATTCCACCAGCCTTCTTCCACCAGGTTTACGAAAAGAGGGCATGCCTTGGAATAAATCTCTATGGAACTATCAAGCCTGCTGATAGCCTTTTCATATACACCGCTGTTTATTGTGGCTGTAGTACCTATAACTCCAACTCTCTTATTCCTGGTTTCTCTTACAACAGTAGCCGCTCCGGGATCTACTACTTCAACCATCGGAATATCAAAGCCGTTTTTTAGCAATTGAAAAGCGTTTGCACTTGCTGTGTTACAAGCTACAACTATCATTTTGATATCCTGGTTTAAAAGGAAACGCAAATCCTGAAAGGCAAATTTAACTACTGTTTCCTTTGACTTTGTCCCATAGGGCGCTCTGCCACTGTCTCCAAAATATACAACACTTTCAGTTGGTATAAACTCCATGATTTCCTTCAATACAGTCAATCCACCCAAGCCAGAATCAAAAACCCCTATTGGTCTGTTGTCCATAATTACCCCCATATATTCTAAGCTTTATCTGATTCTTCATATTTCCCTTTTTTTACTCTCATACCTTTCCAGTGCTAAATCAATCAAGCTCTCTATAAGCTGTCCATAGGGGATACCTGTGGCCTCCCATAGCTTTGGATACATACTTATGCTTGTAAATCCTGGAAAAGTATTTATTTCATTTAAATATATCCTTCCGGTTTCCCTGTGCACAAAAAAGTCCACCCTGGACAATCCGGAGCAGTCCAGAGCCTTAAAAGCTCTTACCGCATAATCCCTTATCCGGTTAATTGTATCCTCAGGAAGCTTTGCAGGTATTCTTATTTCTGAAGTGCTTTTTGAACTATACTTTGCTTCATAATCATAAAACTCATTACAGGGAATGATTTCCCCTACAATTGATGCCTCAGGCTCGTCATTGCCAAGCACCGAGCACTCAACTTCCCTCCCGTTAATGTACTCTTCCACTAATATCCTTCTGTCGTACTGAGCTGCCAGTTCCAATGCTTTATAAAGGCCGTCCCTGCTATCTGCCTTGCTGACCCCTACTGAAGAACCGGCATTACAAGGTTTCACAAAGCAAGGGTATCCAAGCGACTCTTCAATTTTACCGGCAATCGCTACAATATCATTTTCTAATTGCTTTCTGTTAAACACAAGGTAATTTGCCTGAGGTATGCCTTCCTTCTCAAAAACTATTTTGGCAATACCCTTATCCATACCTATTGCCGAAGATACCACTCCGCATCCGACATATGGGATATCTGCAAGTTCGAAGAATCCCTGTATAGTACCGTCTTCGCCATTGCAGCCGTGCAGTACGGGGATTACAACATCAATTTTCCTTTCTCCGCCGCAAAGATTATTTATGAAACATCTAAAGGAATTGTTGTCTATCACCACAGGTAAAGCATTGTACTGAACCTTTCCATCATTACCGGTTTCGGCAATTTTTTGCCATTCTCCGTTACCCAGTTTTTCTACAGGTCCGTTATAAGCCAGCCACCTGCCTTCTTTTGTTATACCTATCATTGCAACATCAAATCTATTTTTATCGATATTGCTGATAATTGATTGTGCTGACGCTCTTGAAACTTCATGCTCCGGGGATTGACCCCCGAAAATAACTGCAACACACTTCTTCCCAGCCATACGCATTTTCCCCTTATACAATTTATTTAACAGATGATTCTTACTCATCTGTTCCTTATCTTCTGTTTTATATATATTTCTCATTTTACTATTTATGTATAGAGAGTTCAAGATTATACCGTATTTCAATTCCGTTATACAAATCAATGAGTATTATTTGATTATTACATGTTTAACAGTCCGCTGCTATTCTGATATAATAGATGGTACAGAGGAGGTGGGTTATATGCCTTTTTATGATTTAATATGCACTGTATGCGGTAAAGAATTCAACCAAAAAGCAAGTATAAGTGAAAGGGAAAACAAAACAATAAAGTGCCCTGAATGCGGCAGCAATGAGCTGGATCCTGTTTTTAAAAGCGTAAATATAATCAAATCAAGAAGTACAGATTCTTCACAGTGTCCTAATATAAATGCATGTGGCGGATGCTGCCCACATAATCATTAGATGATGGTTGTAAAGATGAATAACGAGGCAGTTGTTAAACTGCTTCGTTATTTTCTAAACAACCACCCTGTGTTTCCCCTGACAATAATAAAAATCCTTGATACACATGGAAAGATATATATGGTAATATAATCATAATGTTGTAAATAATAAACCAGTACTACTATGTGCAATTGGAAAACAATGTCTTCCGGGATAATTTTCAATAGCATTGGTTTTCCATTGCAACTTAACAAAGCCATCTAAGCTTAAGAAAGGATTTAGGTTATGCTTTCGGTTAAAAACCTGTATAAACAGTACGATGAAGTTGTGGCTGCAAACAATATCAGCTTTGATGTACAGAAAGGTGAAATCGCCGTACTCCTTGGACCTAATGGTGCGGGCAAAAGCACGGTTATCAAATGTATTGCAGGACTTTTAAGGTATGAGGGCAGCATCAGCATATGCGGAGAACATAATAAAAGCCTTGAGGCAAAGAGGGTGTTCGGCTACGTTCCTGAAACACCAGCACTTTATGAAATGCTCACAGTACAGGAACACCTTGAGTTTATTGCTCACGCATACAATTTGGAAAACTACAGTGAATATATGGAAAAACTGCAGAACAGGTTTGAACTGGCCAATATAAAAGGCAAGCTTGGCAGGGAACTATCCAAAGGGATGCAGCAGAAGGTGAGCATATGCTGTGCATTGCTGCCCAGGCCAAAAGTTGTATTATTTGATGAGCCTATGATAGGGCTTGACCCCAAAGCAATCAAGGAACTTAAGAATATATTCATAGAGCTTAAGGAAAACGGCTGCAGCATTATTATCAGTACCCACATAATAGATAGTATAGAGGGGATATGGGATAAAACGCTGATTATGAAGAATGGCGTAATTATTACAAGCAGGAATCGTGAAGAGCTTGAAAAAAGCCAGGAATCCCTGGAACAGCTTTTCTTCCATATAACGGAGGAATAAATGAAACCTTTATTATTTTTGCTTCGGAAGAGAATAAAAAATCAAATAACAGATCTCCGTAAAAAGCCGGCAGCACTGGCTGGATATGTTATTGCAGCATTATTTATTATTCTTATGATAGCAGTTTCTTTTTTTACTCCGTCTTCCCTGTTAAGAAAAGGTTCATCCGAAGCTTTTGGTGCAGTTGTCACTGCTGGTGTGCTTGCCTTTTCCTATTTCAGCATTAAGCAGGGAATCAATAAGGGAAGCAGTTTTTTCAGACTTTCAGATGTAAACCTTGTATTTACCTCTCCGATTTCACCAAAAAAAGTACTTGTCTATGGGTTTATTCAGCAATTGATTCTTTCTTTTGCGGTTGTACTTTTCGTATCCATACAGATACCAAACCTTAAGAATAATTTCCCTGTCACACGAATAGGTATACTCATAATATATATAGGCGTATTTTTCCTTTTCCTTACTATGCAGTTAGCCGGAATGCTGATATATTCTTTTACATGGTGAATAGACAAAGTAAATGCAACCTTTGAAAGAGTAAATGCGACTGAGTTGCATTTAATAGGTAAAAAATAACCATAAAATACAATTACAAGTATATTATGGATGTAAATAATTAAAAATATTGTAAATATAATTAAAAAAAGCGTACACTAACCAGAAGGTGGCCTTTAGTACAATTTTTTAGAAGTAGTAAATGCCACCCTATTTTGTGGTAGATATTATTGTATCTTTGCGGTACAATATTAAAATAGGGTTAAATCTGCTATTATTTTAGCAGTTGGGGCTTTAGGATAATTTCGTTTGACGGAATTCGTCTAAGCCCCAATTTTTCAAGTATGCCTTCCCCATAGAGGAAAGAAAATACTTCAAATGGAGATCTATCGTTAAGTTTTGCTCTTGAGTAAGAATTAATATGGGACATAATTAAATTAATATCAGCCTGTGTCAAGTTATCGAAAGAACTACCTTTAGGCAAGATTTTCCTTATGAATTCGTGATTCAATTCAACATTGGGTTTTTGAAAGGCAGCACGCGGATCACAATAAAAGATATTAGTACGACGATGTTCTTCACTATCAAATTCCAATGCTTTCGGATTAGAAAACTCTGAACCGTTGTCAGTTAATATAACATAGAATAATATGCAAAATGTCTGATGTCCAAGCACATTATATAACCAATCGAAAACATCGATAACTGACTGTGATGTATTTCTGTCTCTGATAAAGGCAAGCATGAGATCACAAGATTTAAACAAAAGAGTGAGCAGGACTTTACCACCAACACGGCCTACTACAGTATCCATTTCTACAATAGAAACATCCGGATGCTGTTGTAAAAAAGAATTAAAATCGTCGTATGTACGGCCAATTCGACATTTACTATCTACCTTGTGCTCAATCGGCTTCCGATTACGTGGTTTCAGACGTAAAACACGTGGCATATCAATGTTTCTGGCTTTAAGCAGG
Source organism: Acetivibrionales bacterium (assembly GCA_050953835.1). Classification (GTDB taxonomy): domain Bacteria; phylum Bacillota; class Clostridia; order Acetivibrionales; family JBMNNH01; genus JBMNNH01. The sequence goes on from JBMNNH010000024.1 coordinate 58,900, forward strand.
CCACCTGCAACATAACGGTAAAGAGACTTCTCGCTGATAGTAAACTCATCAGGGTTATTAACCGTAATGTGATGAATTGATTGGCCCTTTTTAATCAGAGGACTTATAAATTCGTCTAATTTAAGCAGTTCATCTTCAGAGATGTTAACACCAGTTCTTGATTCAACTAATTTCTCACAGTAATCCCTATGAGCCTGGCGATGTTTGTAATATTTTTTTCTTAGTACACATCTGTATTCGTTAGAGCAACCGTTACAGACATAAGGTGATGAAAGAAGTTTTTGGCAGATTTCTTCTTCGAAGTCAGCACACAGCTGGTTACAAAACTTGCATGATCTACAAAGTTTAATTACAGTCAGGCTTGTCTTCACATAAATAACGTTTTGCGCAGTTATGTTGATGCTTGCATCTGTTTGGGATACGATATGGTGGTTTTTGATTGCTTTCTACAGCACGCTTAATAACTTCTCTGGTTATGGTTGAAGTACTTTTTCCGAGATTTAAAGCAATCTTTTTGATAGAAACGCGCTGATTAAGCAATTGTTCAATTTGTTGGCGTTCGGGGTTAGTAAGATGTTTGTTTTTAGCCATGGAAATCACCTCAGTTTGATATTACCGCAAAGATACAATACTAATATGCTGCAAGCTGATATTATTTGCAAGACTAAATGCGACCATCTCCCCTATAGGGGAGATACAAATTATTGAATGAATACTTTTGGAAAAACTAAGTGCAACCAAAGAATTGTAAGACTAAATGCAACCAGTTCTCTTTTTAGGGGTTGCATTTACTTTGTCAATTAACTTATTCTTTTACATCCAGAACAAAAAGAATAAGGACATTCATCAATAAAGTTTTGAATGCTATAATTGGCCTTCTGATGTTTGGGTTCCTGACTGTAGTTTTTCAAACAAAGGATTTGGTTAAGGCAGCAATAATATGTCTAAACAATCCTGTAATTGACTATATTCCTCTTATTGGGTGGTTTCGGGTTATTCTCCTTTTTGCAGTTCAGGAAATCCAGCCTGCATTTTACCTGAATTTAATACTTGTTTTATCATCCATCATTACCATGTCACTTTTCTACTATAAAACAAAAACTGATTATTACGAAGATGTTCTGGAGGCAACCGAGTTGAATGAACAAAAAAGAAGAAGCAAAAAGGAGGGAAAAGTCAATGCAAAACTGATGGCGAAAAATTTAAGAAAAGTTCAGTTTAAGTATATTGGTACAGGTGCAATAGCAATATTTGAAAAGCATATACTGGAGTATAAAAAGACGGGTTGGTTTTTCCTGAATAAATTTTCGCTCATTATGGTTGCATTTGGCTTGTCTTCAAAATACTTTTTCTCAAATTCCAGCATCAGGACAGTACTATACTTCACTATTTATATACTCTTTTTATTCTCAATAAGGGGCAAATGGACTCAGGAGTTGGACAAACCATACATATATCTTATACCTTCAAGTTCAGGAAGCAAGGTATTCTATGCAACACTTGCGGAAAACCTGAAAAATGGGGTGGATGGCCTTATTTTGTTTATTGCTGCAGGCTTTTTGTTCAAAACCAGTATTCTAGTTATTATACTCTGTGCATTGTGCTATATGTCTTTCGGAGCAGTATATATATATGGCAATGTGCTTTCAAGCAGGCTGTTTGGAGAAGTGCACAGTAAAAACCTTCGGGTTTTCATTAAGATGTTTATGATCCTGTTCGTGTTAATACCGGGACTTGCTGCCTCTATAGCTGTGAGCATTGTGTTTGCAAATACTCCGCTGGGCGAATACGGCTCCTACCTTATTCTATTAGTATATAACATAACCGCTGCTGCTATTATTCTTCTGTTGGCTAAAGGAATTTTTGAAAAGCTGGAGATGCGTTGATGAAATCGCTTTATAACCTCTCAGGGACAGTTAGCCTGACTCGTACAACTGCCACTCCGGCATAACCCGATAGTGGCAGTCGTTTGAGAAAACAATGGCAAAGGCTTTTTACTCAAGTATTTCAATATATGTTTCTTCTGAATCTTCATCCAACTCTTCAAAATCGAAAGTATCCTCCAAGCCATCAAGAGGCTCTCCATATTCATCAAACGTTTCTTGTGGACCCTCTTCTTTTTTGTCGTCTTCAATTTTTCCGTCTTGTTTGTCTTTTCCTCTCAATTCCTTCGATTCCCCATCTGCTGTTGTGCTTCTCACAGGAGGATCATCACTTATAAGTGATGCACTCCTGGGGAATGGTGCATCAAACTGAAAATGGCCTTTAAATTCTGTAGACTCCTTTCCATCTATCGTAAATCTTACTTTCTGAATTTCTTTAAGCTCTGTCAGTGAATTCACTATAGAGTATATTGTAATTTGTTCAGCTTCCTTGCCTCCAGGATGGTTGTCTATGAAATGCTTTGTCAAATCAACTGTTGCTATACCAGCATCTATACTCACCGGAGAACACAGTTTTGTATCTTCAGGTATTGTAGCTTTCAAGCGGGTGTTTTGCAATGGTCCTTTTATCAGTTCCTCTACAATGACCGAAGCTAGATTATTAACACTCTTTTTTACTTCACTCATGGGAATATACCTTATTTCCATTAAAAGCTTTGTGTTATCATCATTTGCAAAGTATAGGCGTACAGGAGCCTTGTCTGCGAGTTGTTCCGCTTCATCCTCATTCATTACTATACTGCTTACAGGACGAAGTTCATCGTTTTCAGTGTCTTTAAGCCCTAACTTTTCAAGTATACCACAAGCTGATAATATTGTTACCAACACTAAGCACAAAGTAATTATACAGATAAGTCTATTCATCAACCGGCACCTCACATCGTTTCAAAACCTTTGATTAATACAAGGGTTTTGTCTTATTCTTATACGATATAATTATGCCGTTACCAGCACCAGTATTCTATTAATAATAAAATTTCATTCAAATTTCATGATTTAATTGAGTATAAATAATAGTTTAAAGGGAAACCAGCTGCTATGCATTCGAAGCAATTAAGAATATATAAAAAAATAGAAAATTTCGTTTTTATTTACAAATACGAAAATTTATTGTATAATAATTATAGAAAAATAACCGTAATTATGCAATATTGCAAAATGCTGTTTCCGCGGAAACAGTTTTGTGCTTTAATAGGAGCGCAACAAGCTGTTGCTAATTTTTATTTGAGGGGCACTATTGCCTGCAGCATAAGAAATATGGGAAAGGAGGAGTTTAAAGGTGGACAAGATGTCATTGGTGTCTATCATCTTTGTAAGCTTTCCTGAAGAATTGTTGATTGTTGCAACCACTATGGCCTTGGCAGGTTATAAGGATTTGCTCAACTTCAGACAGAAGGAAAATCTATTCAAGCTATTAATCTCCGCTTCATTAATGGTTGCCGCCAGTGTGATTCTCCGCTCGGTACTCCCCAGCCTTACAATGAATGCCATCATAATGCTTCCCGTATTTTATTCAATTATTATTCTAGTATACAGGCACAGGCCTGCCGCCTGTATTCCAGGGTTTATACTCTCGATGCTGGTACTAACATTAGGAGAAGCCTTGTTCACCAGTTTGCTTCTGAAAATCCTGAATCTGTCATTAAAACAGGTTCACCAGAATGATTTTCTAAGGATACTGGTGTATCTTCCCAAGGACGCTGTTCAGATATTAGTGCTTGCATTAATTCTAAATAAAAAGAATATAAGCTTACAATTCAAAAAGCTATCGCTTGGCAGGATAATTCAACTTGCATTGTTTAGCTTATTATTAGTGCAGAGTATGTTTTCAATAGAAATAGGCTGGAAAAACATTGACAGGGATTTTAATACTATTCTCATTTTATTAATAAATGTTTTAGTAGTTATTCTTTTCTTATTATGGGTTATGCTCCATATATTCAGACTGGAAAAAAAGTCTGAAATAGATAAAAAAATTTACAACTTTGAGCTCGAACGCATAAAAAAGCTACTCCAAGAAGGTCAAACAAGCCATGCATTAAAACTTATTGACCTTACTATAAAGCAAAGGGGGAAAAAAGATGAAGCTCAAAATTTTTAAAGTGCTTGGAGTAATTTCGGCACTGGTAGCTCTTTCTGCAGCATCGACTGCTTCCTGGTGGTCCGCATACCAGCCGAAGCAGCCAAAATGCCTCAGAAAGTAAGCGGCACTTATATCTAAATGTCTGTCCTAAAATACAGGGGGGCTTTCCCCCCTGTATTTTATTTTTCAAATACTATTTTTCTTATACTTTCAAGGTTTATACCCTTTTCTTTCAATTCTTTTGCAAACATAAGGTATTCGTCACTGGCAGGGTCGGAAATAAACTCCCTGATTTCCTCCTTAACATATAACAAGCCTTCCTGTCCGGATTGTGCATATTGATAAGGAAAATTATTTCTAGTATATTCCAATAGCTGAGGGCTATTTTTTCTATAAAAAAATGAACTGTCTACATTGGCAAACTTTGCAAGCACATCAATAAATATGGGAGAGGGATCTTTTTCATACCCTTTCTCTATAGCTTCATACAGCGAAGGCTCAACTTTTTCACCTGTCTTTTCACTAATTTCCCTCGCTATCTCTTCATATGTTTTATCTCCTCTTAAGAGCCTAAGGTTAGAACAATCAAACTTGTCACCCTCACTGTTTATATAACCCACTTCTTTCAAAAGTTTTTCAAGCGACATATCTAAAGCTGGTGCAAGCTTTTCCAGGCAGCTAAGGGTGGGTGTTATCCTTCTGCCTGTCCGGGGGTCCCCATCTTCAAGATTCCTTATGTATGAATGGCTAACTCCACATAAGTTTCCAAAATCTCTTAATGAAAGATTAAGTTTCTCTCTCCTGACTTTTATCAGATAGGCGAGCTTTTCCATTTGTTCTACCTCCCATTATTTTATTATACCAAGTTTACAAAAAATACAACAGTCTTTTTTTTTTGACGAATAAAGGGCATTAAATTGTAAAATAATTGATTTTGTTCTAATATTTTGTGTAAACTATGGTTGACATTTTACAATTACCATGATATCATAATGCTGTAAACCATGGTTTACATTATTATGATTAAACTGGCAAATATAAGGATATTTTGGGAATGTTTATTAATTGGATTATAGGACTATTATCAAAAAGAAAGACAACACATGAATCAGAATTATATCCTATGGTATTCTCTATACATCAAAGTGAAATAGATGAGTTTATCAACTGGATGAGGAATCATAGTTGCAACTATACTAAAAACAGCCATGTTAAAAAGCTTTTGAGTGAATACACCAACCAGGAAATTATAGCTAATGGATTGGTAAGTGCTGTTTTTGAAGAATACGGAGATGAAACCCACAGTAAAGGTAATGCTTTTTCAATCACCCTATTCCCGACAGCTTTTGGTACTGAATACAAGCTTAACTGCTCTTGTGGCGAAGTGTTTGAGCCTTCATACTCTAAGGAAATTAAGTCAAAAACCGCTTAGTTAATTAGATATAATATTTATTCAACAGTATATAAGGGGTGAAATGTTAATGGAACTTAATAAGGAAAAAGTTTTTGAGCTTATGAATAAATACTGTGGGGGCAACTACAACAGGTTTGCCAGAACTTTAGGAGTAGATCCGGCTCATCTTTACCGTTTTATCAATACTGGTGTAGGCGGAGGGAAAAAACTTGTAGGAGCCATTATGAAGTTTTGCAAAGAATACAATTTGGATTTTGAAGACTATATACAATTTGTATAAAGCCTGTATGAAACCCGGTTTCATACAGGCTTTATTTTGATTTAGAGGTCTTTTCCATTTGTTACTTAAACAATGCATCCAGTTCATTTTCACTGAGCCATTCATCAAGAAAATACGTATCCGGTTTGTCTTGTACCTGCTCAATATAACGTTCAAGGTTTTCATTGGTAATATAATCATCAACAGGATAAAAAAGTGTATTACCAGGCAAAGGTTTGAGTTCCCTGCCCTGGAGTATTCTTACTGCAATTCCCAATGCAGTAGAACTTATACCTGGAGGGTTATTCATAGCAAAAGTTTTAAATCCTTCACAATCTTTAAGCTCTTTCCACATTCTCATAAAACCTACCATGGTTTCCCCCGTAATTGTGGGCAAAGGCCTACCTACAGCTTTATAGGCTTTTAATATTCCCAGGCACATACCATCCTGGGTCAGTACACCGTCTATATGAGGATAGGTATATAATAGGTTAAGCATTACCTGCTGTGCGTTAGCCTGATCCCAATTTGCATTTTCGGATGCCAGTACCTTTATCCCGGGATACTGATCAAGAACTCTCCTCATCCCAACCAAACGGTTCTCATTTGCCGGGTGGCCCTTAAGCCCTTCAACAATAACAATCTCTCCTTCACCTTTCAGCTCCTCTACCAGCCATTTTGCCAGGTTTTCCCCCCATTTTTGCTGGTCAATTACAATATTTATTGCATAGGGGCTGGAAACCGGTTGGTCAAATGCTATTACTGGAATACCTTTTTTATAAGCTTCTTCAATTACAGGATTTAAAGCCGTTTCCGAATTGGGGTCTATCATTAGAAGGTCAACATTGTCTTTTATCATGTTTCTGATTTGAGCTATCTGATTATTAACATCCAATCCGGCATTTTGTACAATTATTTTATCTACCAGTCCTTCTTTCTTGTATTTCTCAAATGACACCATAACATCCTCAAGCATTTGTGTTCTCCAGTTATTCCCTATATATCCGTTGCTCAATCCTATAGTAATGTTCCTTTTCCCCGGGCATCCGGTAAAAGTAAAGCTGATTCCAAATACTAATACAACTAATACCATCGAAGTAATAATATATAGTTTATTCTTCATAATCACCATCTCCTGTTACATCCTGGCAGTTTTATATTCGCTTGGAGTTATTCCACAATACTTCTTAAAAACCTGGCTGAAATACCTGGGATCCTCATAGCCTACCATCTCAGATATATCTTTCAGCATCAGGTCAGAGCTTAATAAAAGCTCCTGCGCTTTTTTTATCCTAATCCCTGTTAAATAATCAGAGAAGTTTTGTCCTATTATATCCTTGAAAATCCTGCAAAAATAATTAGGGTGAATGAAAAATTTATTTGAAATAGTATTTAATGTTATGTCCTCATAGTAGTGTGAATCAATGTAAGACTTGACCTCTCTAACTATTTCTTCTCCTGTAACTTTCCTATCCTTAAATAAAGAGTCAAAAACCTTGTTGCTTTGCTCTTTAACATATATCAAAATATCATCAATACTTTTTTGGTTTATTATTTCTTCAATAACTTCATATTTTTCACCCAGAATGGTTTTTGTATATTTATCATCCTCTCCAAATAAACTGCTTAAAAGCATAAAGTACTCAAGACATAAATCATGTACTACAGCATTACTGTTTCTTGAAACGCTCTGCTTTACTTTGCTGAATATCTCATCAATAAGTTTAATGATACATTCCTTTTTCCCTTCCTGCAGATAGACCTTAAAAAGTTTTTTCTGCTCGTCATTTAATAAATTGCTTACCTCAAGAATCTTTTTATACTCATTCTTCTGCCGCTCCCTTAGTATAGCAGCAATATTGAAAGTCACTATTTCCTTCAGTTCAGTTTCTTTGACTGGCTTTAAAAGAAAATCAGTCACACCGAACTTCATAGCTTGCCTGGCATACTCGAACTCACCATATCCGCTGATAATAACAAATTTGTGTATTTCGCCAAATTGCTTCCTGGCCTCTTCTACCAACCTGATCCCATCCATTTCCGGCATTTTTATATCGGTAAAAACAATATCCACTTGATTGCTCTTTAAATATTCCATAGCTTCAATTCCATCACTTGCCTCGGCCGGTGTCTTAATTCCGAATTGGCTCCATTTTATCTTATTTAAAATTCCTTTTCTTATAAATGGCTCATCATCAACTATTAATGCATTTAACATCAATATACTCATCTGCCTTTCTTTGAGGAATTGTCATTAGTACTCTTGTTCCTCTGCCTTCCTCACTTTCAATTTTAAGGCCGTATTCTCCCCCATAATATAGTTTTATTCTTCTGTTGACATTGTCAATTCCAATATGATACCTCCTGTTTTGATTTGAACGTCTGAAAAAAGAATCTGCTGAGTTAATCTCTTCCATCAGGATTTTTAGTTCATCTTTGTTTATACCTATCCCATTATCCTCCACAGCTATTAAAAGATTGCTATCCTGAGCTTTTGCCAAAACCTTGACATATACCTGCCCCCTCTTCCTTTCAATCCCATGTATGACAGCATTCTCAACAATAGGCTGTACTATTAGTTTTGCTATTACACAACCCTTTACATTATCGTCAACCTCAAAAATGCTTTTAAACCTTTCGCTGTGCCTTATCTCCTGTATTGACAGGTACAGCTTTACATTCTTGATTTCCTCTTCAACAGTTGCAAACTTACTTCCGCTTATACTGTACCTGAATATATCGCCAAGAGCCTGGCTTATGCGGCTTATTTCTTTCTCTCCTTTGGTTGATGCGATTCCGTCAATAATTGCAAGTGTATTGTAAAGGAAATGAGGATTTATTTGTGATTGAAGCGCCCTTATTTCCGCTTCTTTCTTGACTATTTCAGCTTCATAAACCCTTTTGATTAAATAATTAATATTGTTAATCATTTTATTGAAGCTTTCACCAAGCCTCTCGATTTCATTCCTGTTCTTAAAATCTACATTTACGCTTAAATCGCCCTCCTCCACTTTTTTCATTGCTCTTACCAACTTCTCGACTGGCCTGGAAATACTTAACGATATTAAAAATGACAATAATATTGCAATAATTAAAATAAGTATACTGGTTCCAAGGGTGATTTCTCCTATCTCCCGGGTTCTATCCATAAGGTAATCATATGGCACTACACTGACCATATGCCAACCCGTGACTTCTGAAATGGTATAGGACACCAGGCATTTCTTTCCGTCAACCTCAGCGGAAAAAGTTCTCTCCCTGTCTTCAGGCTGACCAAGCACCTTGTTTATAAAACTGTACATTGCTGGTTTTGTAATAGTATTCTTTTGAAGGTGGGAAACTACATTACCATTTTGGTCTATTATAAATACAAATCCTGTGGGGCCTAAATCTATATATGAATATGTGTCGGCCAGGGCAAACTCCTTTACACCAATTACCAGCACACCTAAATCCTCTCCTGTATATAAAGATTTGATATTCCGTGTAAGTGTTGTTATATAAGTATAAGTCGCCATTTCATTTTCATTCTTAAGGGCTCCGGTCCATACCAGTTTTTCACCGGATTGGCTTGCAAGATTATAGATAGTGCTGCTTTTATATTGTGAACGATTTACAAAAGTCTCTCCTGAAACAATAACATTGTTGGAGTTCTTCATCAGGATATTAACTCCAACGATATCATTCCTTGTGCTAATAATGTTGCTCAGTTTCTGCTCAATTTCAGCGCTTAGAGATTCCTTTTCTTTCCGATCAGCATTTTCATACCGGGTAAGGCGATCCTGAATTTCATTCGAAGATACTATTTGAAGGCTTATGTTTTCTATATTTCTAAGCATATTATCCATCTTCCCAGCTGTCTGTATCAGTATCTGCTGAGAGTATATGCTTATCTTATCTTCTATAGTTTTGTAGGAACTCACATATGAGATTATCCCAATTGCCGCCAATGGTATTATTGACATAAGAAAAAAGGAGATTACGAGCTTCCATTTAATACTGTAAAACAACAAATTCACCTCACAGGGCATCAAGAAGTTAATATTGCTATGTGCTATCTTCCGAGCAGTATTTAGTTGCAGCATTCATATATTTATTCTACAAAAGTTCTATAATCCCTTTTTACAGGGCGCATGCATTTTGTATGAGAAAAATATTTCTAGCAACAAATATTACATGCGCCCCTTTTATAACATCGCCCGATTATTTTTGAATATACAGGACTACAAAAGCACAGCCCTGCTCCATGCATCTGTTCTGCCGACATATGTCATTATGCTTTATACATCCTATATTGTTTAAATGTTTCAAACATGGCCATCAGATTTTCCGGAGGCACATCTGATTGTATATTGTGCACTGTATTAAAGACGAATCCGCCTCCGGGGGCAAGTATTTCTATCTGTCTTTTTACATTGTCGCTTACTTCCTGCGGAGTGCCAAAAGGCAGTATCTTTTGTGTATCTACACCGCCGCCCCAGAAGGTTAAATCCTTGCCAAAAGTCTTTTTCAGATTGGCTGCGTCCATTCTTGCCGCATTAAACTGCACAGGATTTATAATATCCAACCCTACCTCAATAAGGTCAGGTATGAGGTCAATTATGCTGCCACAGCAGTGCAAGAAAATCTTTGCTTTTGTTTTACTGTGAATAAAGCTGAAAAGCTCCTTATGCAAAGGCTTTATATATTTCCTGTACAGGCTGGGAGATATTATGAGGCTGTTCTGTGTACCGAGGTCATCCGCTTCCTGTACTACCTGTATAAGATCCCCTGTTTCATCTAAAACCCTGTCCCAGTATTGGAGCTTAATATCAAGTGCTTTGTCCAGAACCTTTAGTGCCGCTTCCCCTCCAAAGGCAAGGTCAGATAGAAAACTCTCATATCCCATAAGCCATGTTCCTAACTCAAAAATCCCTGCCGATATACTGGAAACAAGTATCCCTTTGCCCGCATCATATAATTTCTGCGCTCTTTCTCTCATACCTGTATATCTTACATCATCCAATGCATCGGGAAACCTATGCCTTAAGACATCAGTCTTTCGTTGCGCATCCTCCAGCGGATGGGTTGCCATATCAAAATAATGACCCCCTTCAACAGGCATTTTCCACTTAATACCCCAATCATCTACAAATGTATTGTAATCACCCTCCTGCTTTATCTCCAATCTCCAGTTGCGCGGGTTTGAAGGAGAAACATTCCAGACATCTATCTCGAACTTTTCCAGAAAACTCCTGCTTGGGGTAACAAGCTGCTGGACTACATCAAACATTGGGTTCTCTTCCTTCTCCATGCCCAGATATTCAATCAGCTTGTTATATGCCATCTTGTTTATGCCCGTTATTAGTGAGGCTCCAATATCTATTGGAATCATATCCGGCTCCTTGTGATTTAAAGATAACTCCAACCTTTCACGTGAATTCATTATTATCCCTCCATCCTAATTTTTCTTTTGGCGTGCATAAACTATCAAAAGCGCCATAAGTACCGTCCCATAAACTATTTGCCTTCCTGCCTCTCCCATTTTCAGGGTAACAAGTATGCTCCCCAGCGTAGTTAACACAATTGCCCCTGCAACCGTACCCATATAGCTTCCAAATCCTCCAGCCAGTGAAACTCCCCCTATAACTACTGCCGCAACAGAAGGCATTACATAATCAGAACCTATATCCAGATATGATGTTCCTGTGTACCCCAGTAAAAAAACTCCGCACAGGGCTGAAATAGCTCCACTCAGGACATAGGCCACTGTTCTTAAAACCCTGGTTCTCACTCCGGACAGCTCTGCAGTAAGGCTGTTGCTTCCTACTCCATAGAGCAAATTCCCCCATGGCGTCCTTGTAAGAATAATCAGTGCGAGAATAATCACTATTACCCATACAATCAAAATACCCGGGATTCCTGCAACCCTGCCTGTACCTATGTATTCCAGTATTTGTGAAGCCCTTCCTTTTGGCTGGCCTTTAGTATATATGAGTGAGATACCCTGGACAACACTTGACATGGCAAGGGTCATAACCAACGGAGGAATTCTGAAATATGATATTCCTATGCCATTGATAATCCCAATGGCTGCGCCCACAATGCAAACAATCAGAATTGCACGAGCCATATCGGCATTATCCCCGTTCATAATCTGTGAAGCCATCACCGCCCCCAGAGAAATAATAGAACCTATCGACAGGTCTATTCCTTCAGAACCTGAAATTATAACTATTGTCTGAGCCAGGGCTATTACACCAAGAAATGATGACAGGCTTAAAATATTCATTATATGGGACATCTCTGCAAATCCGGGAGAAATAATCTGTCCAATTATAAATAATATAATTGCAATAAGGAAAGCAACAGCTATCTTATTATTATATATTGTTTTTATGTTTATCATATACTCACCTGCTTATCCTCTAGAAATTTAAATACTGAACTTTGCCTGCTTGATCTTGGGTAATACCGCGAGTCCTAGGGCAATAATAATGATAAAACCTTTTATAAATTCCTGGTACATGGAAGGTATATTGGCAAAGTATATTATATTGATCAGCATTCCAAGAATGCATGCCCCCATTGCAGCGCCTGCAAGGCTTCCTTTGCCCCCTTGCAGCGATACTCCCCCTATAACCGCTGCCGCTACAGAAGTCAGGGTAAATGTTTCTCCTACATTTGCGTCACCTGATGCAGTCTGCGTAGTCACAATAGCAGCAGCCAGAAATGTCAGAAGGCCTGCTATGATATATGCAAAGAGCTTAGTCAAGGAGGAATTGATACCATTAGCTTCTGCCGCATCTTCATTTCCACCGACAGCGTATATATACCTGCCTACTCTCCTGTTTTTAAAGAACTGCCATATCAGAAAAGCAATAATAATTACTGCCAGCGGAAAAGGTATTATATATAGTATGTCTTTCAGGTACAGCCTGTAAAAGAAAGGAGGCACATAGCCCCCGGGCTGTGGCATTATTAATAGTGAAAAACCGTACCAGATGGCAGATGTAGCAAAAGTAGCTACTATAGCCGGCAAGCGCAGGTATGCCACTGAAAGCCCATTGATTAACCCCATTGTCAATGCTGCGCACAGCCCAAGTATTAAAGCAATAAAAACACTGCCTACGGTATCCTTCATGGTTGATGCCAGAATGACATTCACCAGGGTTATTGACGTTCCTATTGAAAGGTCTATGCCACCCACAAGAATTATAACTGCCTGGGCTATGCTCACCAGTATTAAGGGCGAAAAGGTGGAAATATTTGACCTTAGGATAGCAGGAGTAAAAAACCCTGGCTGCAGTAGCGCATTCAGCAATATTATCAGTATTAAAACGCAGAATGTGGGAAATGTATTTCTTCTTGAAAACTTTTTTATAAAATTGGTTATGTTATTGGTTATGTTCATTTTTTCATACCTCCTGCATATACATCGCTGCTGTCCACTGCACTACCTGTATTATGTGATGCCAATGAAGATGATACAAGGCGTTGCTCGCAGAGTTCATTACCCGGTATTTCTTCTACAACTCTCCCTTCGAACATTACCAGAACTCTGTCACAAACCGATATCAACTCTTCATAATCACTTGCATAAAGCACCACACCCATTCCGTCCTGTGCAAGTTCGGAAATAGTATTATACAGTTCTCTTTTAGCTCCGATATCAACACCTTTCGCAGGGTCGCTCAACAGCAGTATTTTGGGTTTATGCATAAGCCATTTACCTACTACCACCTTTTGCTGGTTACCTCCACTAAGATACCTGGTTATCTTTTCCCTATCCGGAGGATTTATTGAAATAGACTTTATAACACTATCACACTCATTTCTAAGGCTTCTGAAATTAAGCAAAAACCTTTTTTTCTTTAAAGCCAGTTTGGGATATATCAAGTTAAAGAAAACATTGTGCTGTAAAAAAAGCCCTTCCTTATGTCTGTCTCCCGGCACCAGGAACATTCCTTTATTTATAGCGTCTGCCGGATGTTTTAACGCTACTTTGTCTCCCTGTATTTTTATTTCGCCTTCTGAAGGTATAAGTCCTGACAATGCAAACAGTAAGTCTTCCTGACCTTGTCCCTGTAATCCTGTAATACCCAGTATCTCACCCTTTCTGACATTCAAGCCTATATCCTTAATTCTATTTTTAACTGTAAGGCCTTTGACCTCCAGCATAACTTCCTCTAATACCCTTTTTTCTACAGGTCTTTTTATTCCTTCTGAGTTCTCATCTTTTCCTGTAATCATGCTGACTACTTGTTTTTCATCCTTACCATCATTCTTAAAATCAATTGTGCCCACAGTAGCTCCATTTCTGAATACAACAGCAAAATCGCAGATTTTTGTCACTTCCCAAATCCTATGGGATATGAAGATTATTGAAATGCCTTCACTTTTTAGTTCCCTTATTATTTTGAACAATCTTTCCACTTCATTGTGTTCCAGGGATGCCGTCGGCTCATCAAGTATTAATAACTTAGGCTTTCTTGATATAGCTTTGGCAATCTCCACCAGTTGCTTTTGCGAAGGCGTAAGGTCCTTAACCAGCTCATGCACCGATAGCCCCGGGGAAATCTTTTCAACAGCCTCTTTAGCTTTTTCAATAGCCTTCTTTGAATCAAGAAACCCTGCAGATGTACGCTCCTCGTATCCAAGATTGATGTTCTGCCATACTGTTAATTCAGGTACAAGACTTAAGTTTTGATGCACCATTACAATCCCATGTTTTCTGGCGTCACGGGCAGACTTGATATGTACCTGCTTGCCCCTGATAAAAATCTCACCACCACAGGGCTTGAGTATACCTGAAATTATTTTTGAAAAGGTTGTCTTCCCTGAACCGTTTGCACCAATCAGACCCACTACCTTGCCTTCCTCACAGCACAGGCAGCCGTTATTTAAGGCTATTACGCCGTCAAAAGCCTTCTTCAGAGACTTCGCTTCCAGCAAATACATAATGCTTAATTCCTCCCTTTGCTTAAGACTGGGGGTATCCTTTGAGAGACACCCCCGGGTTTAAGCAATTAATATTCTTTAAACAGTGCATCCAGTTCTTCTTCTGTCAGGTGCTCGTCAATGAAATATGCATCAGGTTTGTCTTTATGCTTCTCAAAGTACTCGTCAAAGTTTTCATTTGTAATGATATCCTTAACCGGGTAGTAGAAATTGTTTCCATCCAGTACACCATCTTTAAACTCCTTGCCCTGCAGTATCCTTACAGCTATTCCAAGAGCTGTTGCACTTATTGCAGGCGGGTTGTTCTGGCCTATGCTGCTGAATCCCTTACCGTCTTTTAATTCCTTCCACTGTCTCATAAAGCCCATCATTGTTTCACCAGTAATTTTAGGCAGTTCCCTGTCTGCTGCCAAAAATGCCTTTGTAACTCCCAACGCCATACCATCCTGAGTAAGTACACCATCAAGCTTTGGATAGGACGCGAGCAAATTGGACATAACCTGCTGTGCATTCGCTTGATCCCAATTTCCGTTAACCTCGGCAAGCACATTTATACCCGGATTCCTTTCCAGCACTGCTTCCATTCCTCTCAAACGGTTTACATTTGCAGGGCTTCCGGCAACTCCGCTTACAATAACAATATCACCCTCTCCATTAAGTTCATCACAAAGCCATTCTGCAAGAACCACACCCCATTTGAACTGGTCAATTACGACATTTATGGCATGTTCACTGGTGACAGGCTGGTCAAATGCTATTACTGGTATGCCTTTATTATGAGCTTCTTCAATTACGGGATTTAGTGCGGTTTCCGAATTTGGGTCTATCATTAACAAATCAACATTGGAGTTTATCATATTCCTTATCTGTGCTATCTGATTGTTTACATCAAGCCCCGCATTCTGGACAATAAGCTTATCAAGGATACCCTGGCCTTTATAGTATTCTGCCAGTTTTTCTGCTGCATCAATCATCTGTGTTCTCCAGTTGTTACCTATATATCCGTTGCTGAATCCAATAGTAAATTTCTTCTGTGGCTCTTGGTCTTTTGTTCCATCCTGCTGCTGTTCTTCCTTAGCTGCATCCTGTGCTGTTCCCTGAGCCGCCTGTCCTTCAGATGCCGGGGTATTGGATTTCTGAGCGCCGCAAGCTGCCAAAAGTAGTGAAAATACAATTATTAAGCTTAATATTGCTAAAAATCTCTTAGACCTCATTATAATTTCCTCCTTTTAATAATTAGTAACACTTTGCAATATTTACAATTAAAATCCAATTATGTATAGTATTACCAGTTAAATTATTATTGAATTATTATTCTTTTCTGATAGAATACAAAGGTAGATTGTTATTTTATCTTGGTTTACCTTTCGCAGGTGAGCCAATTTTTTTAGCTATTAGGTTTTATGGTCTAACACCCAACTTTCTTAAGCACACCATCAACAAAACTCTTGGCACGCGGTATATCCTGCTCGTCCAGATGTTCAATTATAATTGGTATGTTAGGATGCAGCTTGGATAATCTCTTCACATACAATTCGTAATTAAGGATCCCCATTCCGGGAGCAGGAAGTTCAATAGCACCTGCCCCCCTGAAGGTATGAGATTCTGAAGCATCAATATTGGCATGCTTTTCGCTCGTATCTTCAGCTCTTTTAAAGTCTTTTGCATGGGCTACCTTTATTTTATCGCCAAGAGCATTAAATATCCTGTTGATTTCACCATCCACATCATCAGCATTTTTATCAGTGAAGTAGTTTGTGGGATCCATGAGAAGCCCCAAACCTGTGTGGTTTACATCAGAAAACAGCCTCAGTACCTGCTCAACTGATCCGATTACATTATTTACATAGTTTTCTACCAGGAACATGGCACCATAATCATAGGCATATTTTGCCAAGTCCGCTATAGCTTTACAAATCTCTTCATAGGCTTCTTCAGTTCCATTCTTGGGATCATATACCCAGTCGCTTTCCTCACAGAATGTCCCTGTTTCACTTATTACATATGGAGTTCCCAAATCTCGTGCAAATTTAATCAGGGTTTTAAGATACCTCAGATTCTCCTTCCTTTTCGCCAGGTTGGGATGGATAATGTTGGTATATCCTGATATGGCGACTATAGGAATATTTGCTTCCCTGAAGGCATCCCTTATCTGATGGCATTTTTCCTTTGTAATGGCGTCTGTCGAAAGATCCATTCCCTTGAAGCAGAGATCCAGCTGTACGCATGAAAAGCCATGTGCTTTTATTCTCTTTATGCTCTCTTGAAGTGTATACGGGTAATAACCGTTAAAAATACCTACTGATAACATAAAACTTCCTCCTTATAGATTCTTTATTATTTCTGAGAATAATATTGTGCAGCCCTTTTCAATAGATTCGTAGCAGGCATCAATAGCAGCTATGGTCTTCAGATTGTCCCTTCCGTTTATCTCAGGCTCGGCATTGTTCTCTACTGCACATAAAAGCTGTGCCATAGTACCCTGGAAGGCATCGGGGAACCAAACCTTGTCCCATCTTGGCCTGAACCATTTACCAGGAAATCTCTTTGTGGTAAATTCAATGGTGCTGGGCTTTCTTTCAGGAAATGCCGGCCACCCGATAGTACCCTGTGCCATTCCATCCAAACCCTCAACTCGCCATTTGATGTATATATCTTTTTCAGTTCCCTCTCCGGGCCATGCCCAGACATCATCCAGACTGGTCGCCATAAAGTCGTTTGCATACTGGAATGTATATTGGGAAATACCATCAATATGATTGAACGTAGTCCTTGGATCCTTTCTGGTAAGGGCTGTAATCTTTTCAGGATCTCCAAACAAGTACCTGAAAACATCAATATGATGAATCCCCATATTAAGTATTTCTATCCTGTCATATTTCTTTAAAAATTCCTGCCAGTGTGGTATTGCACGCATTTCAATTGTTGCAAGTATAACTTCTCCGAGGTATCCTTTGTCCATAATCGTCTTTAATGCGCGCATTGACTGGTCATAACGCATATTTGAATTAACACCAAGTTTAATTCCAGCCTCTTCACACAATTCAACTATTTGCTTTGCTTCATCGAAATTCATTGCGAGCGGCTTCTGGCACAGGATTCCTTTTATGCGTCCTTTATACTTGACAGCTTCCCTTACTACACTTAACTGCTGGTCTGGTGGAATTGCTATATCAACAATTTCAACATCCGGATCTGCAAGCAGTTCTTGATAGGTCTCATATACTTTTGGTATGTTGTGCATTTTCGCAACTTCTTCAGACTCTTTTAAAGACAGTGATGAAATGGCATAAGGATTGAATCCCGCATCCCTGTATGCAACCAGATGGCAGTCACGCATAATAAATCCGGCACCTATACATCCTATCTTATAGTCCTTTTTCTTTGGTAATGCCGGATCAATGTTCAACTCTTTAATGCTGATTTCCATTAGGCTCCCTCCCTGATTTAATAATTTACTGTATTGCACTGGTCACAGATAACATGGCGGTTCTCTATTTTTCTTTTTTTTTGGCATAGCAGAACTACCCCCTTGGATTTGATTTTTTTTTGCTATACAGAAGATGTGAGTATTCATTGGAACTTAATATGTTTAGATTATACATTAATAGTACATAGAAGGATGAGACACAATTTTAACTATTCATGTTGAAAATCTTAACTTAATCTATTATGCAGACTGATTCCGGCTGCTGATGTTAATATGCTTAAGTCTACATGCCGGCACAGCAGGTTAACTAATAATGAATTAAAAAAATAAAAGGCTGACTCAAAGGTTTATTTTGAGACAGCCTTTTTCAGTCAGGCAGCAATTTCCTATATATTTTTTTCCTTGTTGTCCATCATCAGTAGATTCATTATGTCAATAACCTCTTTATCAACTACATAATAGCAAACCTCAAGCCCATGCCGTCTGCCTTTTATGATACCGGCTGATTTGAGCCTTGCAAGATGCTGGGATACGGTTGATTGGGGCAATTCAAGGCATTTCTGGATTTTAGTTACATTGCACTCATTTTCCATTAGTCCTTTAACTATGCACAGCCTGTGCGGATGGGCAATAGCCTTTAACTTTTCTGCTTTCTTCTCAAATACCTCCAAATCCAATCTCCTTTAAGCCTCCCTGCTATATTCAAATATTCTAAAAGCAATCATTACAAATGTTAATTTTTAACGGTATCATTGTAGTATTATTACGGTATGTTGTCAACTAGCCCATAAACACTGAATCAGTATCCTTGGCAGTTTACAGGTTTAATTTCATCATCCTTCATTATCTTATCATACTCATATATATCCTCATTGGCTTGTTCTTGTACAGCCAATTGATAGGTTTTATACCCGCCGCTCAGATTAAGTACGTTCTTATAGCCTTTCTGCATCAGAATCCTTGATGCTAAATACCCTCTTAAGCCAACCTGGCAGAATATATAAATATCCTTATCCTTTGGAATCTCATTCAGTCTGTCCCGCAATTCATCCAGAGGGATATTTATTGAACCTCCAATCGTACCAAGCCTGTATTCCATACTAGTCCTGACATCAATAAGCACCCCCTTGTTCTCAACAATTTCCCCTACCTGATGCCAGTGGAATACATGGCAGTCTTTTTTAAGTATATTGGATGCGGTATATCCCGCTATGTTGACAGGGTCCTTTGCTGATGAATAAGGAGGAGCATACGCCAGTTCAAGTTTTTCAAGGTCATAAACCGTCATTCCTGCACGTATAGCAGTTGCAATAACATCAATCCTCTTATCCACTCCACCATATCCGATTATTTGTGCCCCAAGCACTTTTCCGTCCTTTTTACTAAACAACAGCTTTATAGACATGGGTATAGCTCCTGGATAGTAGCCTGCATGGGATGGTGAGTGGGTAAAGGACTTCTCGTACTCAACATGGTTTCTCTTAAGTACCTTTTCATTACTGCCGGTAAGTGCAACGGTAATATCAAACACTTTTAAAATAGAAGTACCCTGCACACCTTCATAAGCCTCTTTGAGGCCGCAAACATTGTTTGCTGCAATTCTGCCCTGCTTGTTTGCCGGACCTGCAAGGGGAACCAATACTTCATTTCCGACAATAAAATCCTTTACTTCAACAGCATCTCCTACAGCATATATATCAGGATCTGATGTGCGCATAAACTCGTCTACAAGTATTCCTCCTGTCCTGCCAATCTTTAATCCTGCTTCCACAGCAAGGTCGGTCTCTGGTCTTACCCCGATTCCCATTACAACCATATCGGTTTTTAATGTCCTTCCGCTGGCAAGCTCAACTACTGTATAAGAGCCGGTATGAGAAAAGGATTTTACAGCGTCCTTAAGATAGAATTCTACACCTTTTGATTTCATATGCTGATGTACTAAGGCTGCCATATCATAATCAAGAGGCCCAATAACATGGTCAGCCAGTTCAACCACAGTCACCTTTATCCCTCTTGTGTGCAGGTTTTCAGCTACTTCAAGCCCGATAAACCCAGCTCCTACCACTACTGCTCTTCTGGGCTTTGTATTATCTACAAAATCCTTTATTTTATATGTATCAGGTATATTTCTGAGTGTAAAAATCCTGTCAGAATCTATGCCTGGAAGATTTGGCTTTATAGCTTCAGCTCCCGGCGAAAGTATAAGCTTATCATAAGATTCAAAATAAGTTTTGTTTTCTGTGCTGTTGTATACTTCCACAGTCTTTTTTGACCTGTCGATTCTTTTGACTTCACTGTTAATCCTTACATCTATGTTGAATCTTTCCTTCATCTTTTCCGGTGTTTGAACCAGCAGTTTATCTTTTTCCTTTATCACTTCCCCTATAAAATATGGAAGTCCACAATTTGCAAAGGATATATACCCTCCCTTTTCAAACATAATTATCTGGGCTTCTTCATCCAGCCTTCTAAGCCTTGCTGCAGCACTTGCCCCCCCTGCGACACCGCCAACTATCAATACCTTTTTTGCCATATGGACAACCCCCCGTTAACATTTATAATAACCTTACTAATGCTATATCATTATATTAATATATTACGATATTAGTGTGGAATTGTCAATTAATTGTCAAAGTTTGGAATACATATTTTTTATATGACCATATTAAGGAATGGGCATTGTGGAGAGGCTATAGAGGCTGTTTGGTGAGGGTGTATATATTATGTGAAGAAAATGATTCCAGGAACTGATGCTTCAAGCTTAAGAGTCTGTAGCGTTCAGCCTTAGTGTCAAATCAAACTCGCAAAATAATATCAAATCATATAAAAAGGTAATTATTTTACTCAAACAGTGATTTGACTGTATATCTGCTTCACAACAGTCTCTAAAGCTCTTGCATATGTTCCTTCCACCATTTTCTCCACATTTGTTACATGCACCCATTTAATGAGTTCGATTCGACAAGAAGGCTGGATTTACAGCCTCTTAGATTGCTTTATATTAATTGCATTACTTTCCAGAATTTTCTTGATTCAATTTTTGCACACATATCGTATACTTCCTCAAAACAGAAATGAAATTCGCTTCTTGCGTTTTCAAGAAAATACTTCAAACCATTAAGGGATTCCACCGCCTTTTTTACCTGTGGATCCCTCAGGTTAAGAATTACAAGGTTTTCATCAATTATGAGGTAATCGTCCTCGGCAGCTTCAAGTGCACAGTTAAGCAATTCACCCCTCTGTTCTAGCTTTAACTTTTTATTCGAAAAGTGATAATACAGGACTTTTCTTACAATCCAGGGAAGCTTGTTCAACTTATCCCTTACATACTTAATGATAATATCAAATCTTTCCTTTTCGATGGAACACTCTTTCCAGGTATTGAGTATATACTCTTTTCCGGCAGGCAGTCCCCGTCTTACCAATTCACCACTTAAGTTGGTAATTTCAGTATCTTCTTGATTAACGTACAATATACCTGTTCTTTCATATAACTCATTACAAGGGGCAGCCTCACTCTTGGCATTATAGTCAAGCAGACTGTTAACCTGGCATATAAACCTGTCCCTTTTTCTCTCCCATCTATTATAGTCAAAAGCATTAATTTTAAATATTTCACGCACCTTATCATAAAGAGCGTCAAGCTTGTCCCTGTCATTTATCGTCAGCCCCTGCACCTGGGATATTACACCCTTAACTGTGCTAAACTCCAATGGCGGAATCAATACGGGAATACAAATGCTGCTTTTTACCCAGGCAGCTCCCATTTCACATAAGCATATGGGGCTTTGATAGAAATAATTTGAAAGGGTCAGTATTGTAAGTGTTTTTTCTTCAAACTCCTTTTTTATTATCTCAAGGAAATTCTCCCCAAGGGGAATCCCATAACCCTGAAAAGAAGTACAGAAAATTTTTTTTGGCGGAACACCCATGTTTTCCAATAAATCTATTATATATTCAACAATCTTTTTATCTTTTGAAGAATGACTGATAAAAACCTGTTTAACCATATCCTTCCCTCTCATTCGCTTAAGGTTAAACCGCTTATAGTTATACGGAACAGTTCTTAAATATCAGTCGATCTGCTTCTAAGTCCGTGCTCATGTTATGAAACAATTTGAGAATGAATTCATTAAAGAATATTGTTTATGTAAGTATATTGATATTTTACCATAATATTTTGTATGTATCAATAGGTATAAATTACCATTCAATTAAGGATATATTACTTTCTCTTGACAAGCTAACTACTTTGTTGAATTAGTAATGAGTTTTACTATGGAAAAAACATAAACACAGGCAGCCCTTACATTGCCTTGGTATACCTGTCTGCAAAGGAACTTGCGCAATAACTGTCGGGTTTAATCTTGGGTATGAAATTAAGGCCCCTTACCATACCCACCATTTCATTGATAAGGGTTTTAGTCTGCCCTTTCTCACCAATATCAATATGGAATTCAAAGAATACTCCTTTGGATCTTTCATGGGATTGAACGAGTTTTTGTATTCTGTTAATTTTATTGTCATTGAATAAATATGCCAACTGCATGCTTGCTAAGGTTTCCATATAAATCTTTTCACGCAGGCTTCTTATCGGCCTGTCTATCTGGGTTTTATGGAGAAAACCTATTGCTCCTTTACCTATGCGGTGGACATGTATGCACGAGACAAATACAGTCTTCTTGGACACCTGTGAATCAGTTCCTACCGAGATTCGGTAAGAGCTGTCCGGGTCTGATTTTATAAAATCAATAATATCATCATATACTTGTTCAAAGGTCAAACTATAATCCTTTCTCAAGCTTCTGAATGACGTATTCTCATCAAAATAAACCACATTTTTCCCAGGCATTATGCTTCCTCCCATCCTAATCCGGTGTAAAATGTCCATAGTTTAACATCTATAGTTTATTAATAATTATACATTGATACAAAAATTCCCTGTGAATTTATCCACAGGGACAGGTTTATCAAGTCAATTTTAAAGCAATTACGAAAAAAGACAGTATGAGAGTGCCGGTTTGCCATAATATCACGCCGTATACATCTGCTCATATTGCCTTAACCTCCTGCTTTAATCATAATTATTATGTAAGTGCTTGTGCTAACTGATTCCGCACAGTAAATTAATTTGCTTTATCTAAATATTATAACAAAAATCTTATCATAAGATAATGGCAAAATCAAGAAATTTCACCTTTTCCTTTATCCAGCACTTTACGGACAGATACCAGGCCCGCTATTCCAATCAGTACCCCCAGCCAAAGTGTAGAAAAACGTGTTACAATGGTGGAAGCAGATGCAATTTCTTTGGGCAAATCCATCATTAAAAGAAGACCCAGTATGCTTCCTTCAGCAACCACCAGTCCACCTGGAAGCATTGACAGGGCTCCCACTATAGATGAAAACGCAACAACAAAAACTGATGACAGGATTGAAATCGGATGGTTAAAAGCCTTGAGAGTCAAAAACAGCACCAGTCCTTCAAACCCCCAGGACAGGATGCCAATAGCTACTGAAATACTAAACGTTCTTATGCCCAGCAGCTCATATGAACTCTGGTAAAAAGCATCCATTTGCACTCCTATCCTCTTTAAAACAGGCATTTTTTTTAAAAAACCTATGACCCTAAGAGCAAAGGGCCTTATCCTGATAAATGCTATGAAAAATGCCGAAAGCAATACAGCAGAAACTAAAGCGCCTATTCCATACCTGAATCTTAATGCCCCTATGCTGGCCAGGATTATCATGCTTATTCCGTCAGTCAGCCTTTCTATCACTATCATCGGTGAAGTAACACTTATCGATACTCCTTTGAATTCCTTAATCAGGTATGATTTTAAAAACTCGCCCAGCTTGCCCGGGGTGACAGTCATACTTAAGCCTGCAGTAAAAATTTTGGCATTATCCACAGAATCAATATTTATTTTGAGTATCTTTAAATAATAGTTCCACTTGACATACCTCAGGATATAATTTAAAGGAGCCAGCATTAGTATCACAGGTAAATACCGCAAATCAAACCTTGAAACGGATTCCATTATTTTATTGAAATCAGAATACAACCCCAGTATTACAAAGATAACCAGACCCAGTACCAGAGAAATAAAGAGTTTCTTTTTTAAATGCAAAAAATCCAAGTTATTTACCTACTTTCACATCTGCTTATTTGCTAAGTCTGTCTGCTGCAAGCAATAAGGCACAACCTATTAATACTGCTGAAACAACCTTCCCCATTCCGTATTTTCCTGGAAATCTTTTACCACCTTTTTACCTTTTACGGGGTACCAGTAATAATCGTGGTAAATTGCCGAGCCAATAACAAAAATATTAACTATGGGAGTGTGGAAAAAAAGCCTTTGAAGCGGCTTTAACGGGCCAAACCACATAATGTCACCTACTTTGCTGGCTCCATTATCCCCTACCTCAAAGCCAAGGTTTACATCTGACACATCCTCTCCCAGTACTTCAATGTTTTCAATCCTGCCATTTCCCAAACCTGCGGCATCGGCTTCTTTTATGAACTCCAGTTCCATTGGCTGAAAACCCATTATTTTAGAAGATATGGCATCAATAGCCACCTGGTCTCCACTGGCAAGTATATAATTTGCAATAACAGGCTTCATTGTCCTGGGCCCTGGGCCATTACCCGCAACAGTACCGTCCGTTACAGCAAAAACACCGGAGTGTATTTCCTTTTGTATCGCAAGGAGGTCAACAAGGGTTTTGTGGATTACGCTGTGCGTATAATGCCTTTTTGTGTTCAGCAGCCCGCCGAAAGCATTTTTCATAGCCCCTGTAGTAGTGGTGTAAATATGGCATTTCATAGTTGGCAGGTGTATTATATTCTTATCAAAAAAATAATCCGGTATCAATATACCCTCAGGGTATACCTTATCCAACACCAGCATTTTCGATTTGGGCTCATACTTAACCCACGCCATATCTTCATTCTTGAAATTATACAGTACCTGTATGCCGTATCTTTTAAAAATATCAACATATTTATTCAGCCTTTCGCCTTTATAAGCGTTGGTTACAACCGTTTTGTTCTGTACACAAACAATGTCATTGTAACCATCCTCCATAAGACACTGGATTACTGCTTCAAGCTGCCATGGCGTAGTATTTGCCCCAGGATAAGGAAAGTGCCAGGATATATTGTCCTTTAATATTGTAGTCTTCCCTTTTTCAAGGTATTTATCATATTCCGCCATTCTCATCAGCTTTTTGTAATCTTCTATTACAGTTTCCGCTTTTGTTTTCATCACCGCAACCTTTGACTTGTCCAATTTTACTGCCTCCTCAATATCTATTTGCTATATTTATCCTTCTAAATTTATCCTTACATATTTACCTTTCTATAACTATATTTTGCACCTTCGCTAATAAAAGCACATAACAATTATTAAACTGCTTAAAATCCATAACAATATATTAATCAACAATGGCTTGTCTTTCAATAATGCAATTTCAGGACTGCCTCCCATATCCTTGCTTGATGCAAGGTACTGGTACCTGAAAATTCCATATAATACAAAGGGAATTGTCAGCATCATATAGTAAGACTTGCCGGCATTAAAAGTATAAAGCGCATAGGACATGACGGTAACAGGCGTAACAACCGACAGCATCTGATCAATCAGTTCAGGAGTGTATTCCTTGAGATTCTCCCGGTGTCCTGTTGCATTGCTTGACAAAACAATCAGCTCGTTCTTTCTTTTATTCAGGGCAAGGAACAGTGCCAGAAATGTTGTACAGGCTATTAACCATGGAGATATTCGTACATCTATCACAACCGCTCCTCCAATTGTGCGAAGGACAAAGCCCAGGGATATCAATATGACATCAAGGATTACCAAGTGCTTCAGCTTGACAGAATACAGCAATACAAGGATAAAGTAAGCTGCCAATATAAAAAACAGTTCCTGGTCAACAATTAGTGCCAGCAGTAAAGCTACAGACAATGCTGCTAGTCCTCCAGCCAATCCGGTTTTCGGGTCAAGCTTCCCCGATGCTATTGGCCTTTTGGCTTTCTGTGGATGCAGCCTGTCCTTTTCCCTGTCAATTATGTCATTAATAATATAAACACTCCCTGATACAAAAGAAAACAAAAAAAAGGCATAAACGGATCTCAACACAGAACCAATATCAAAAAAAGCTTTTGAGAATATAAGCCCTGCAAACACGAAACTGTTTTTAGTCCACTGTTTTGGCCTCATTGATCTAAATATGTAATATATTTTATTTAATGACATAGACAGCACCATCCTCTACCTGTACCACTTCTTCCATATTAAAGTATCGGCCAAGCCCTTCAATATTATAAAGCCAATTGCCAATGTTTTTATCAAACCATATAATATAAGAACGTTTATTCCGGTTTACCGATTCCTTAAATTTCTCAAGGCTGTACTCATAAATATCCGTATCGGTTTTTGGGGTGTACAATGCGCTCCTTCCGGTAAATACATATATTGCATCAGGATAATTGCTGTATATTATACAATCCTCAGGGATTTTGCTTACATACTGCATAAGCTCCGATCCTTGCCAGCTGTCAGATGCATACCCTCCTGCTCCATAACTAACTGAGCCGGTAATTATGCGGCAAACAGCAGATGCAGGTAGTATCAACCATAGGAAGATCAAGGCAGCCAATATGTACCTGAATGCTTTTACCGAAGCAGCTTTTTCCATCCAATCATAAAGCCTTCCAGTCATATGGAATACCCATAAAACCAGAGGAACAAAAACGGGGGACAAAAGCCTGTCGCCTATTGGGTCAAAAGCTGCAAATGAGGCAGCAATAACAAGGTATAATACATAAAAAATGATAAAGGCTGGCATTACAGTATTGGGCATCAGCAGCTTTAACCCACCCTTTATAAAATCCGTCTCTACTATTGCATGTTTTATTCTTCTGACAACTGCAGCGACCGCTGCAATAAAAAATATAAACATAATAACCAGTACACTTAAAATGACTGGTATATTGGCAGAGGGTAAAAACCAGGATACTAAAGTGCTAATGGCAAGGGCTGCGTTATACATCAACGGTATCTGGGAAGCGGTGCGGCTTCCTGTTATAGTTGAAAAAACCATGTAATTCCTTAAAAACCATACAACCATAGGCAGCCCGGATATAGCTCCAAACAGCAGGATATTAGACAGCCTGCTTCTTAGTTTTCCGCTTTGTATCAAAAGCAGCATTACGCCTGTAAAAGCAGCAATTACCCCCAAATACCTAGTCATGCACGCCATAGAAGCGAAAACAGCTGAAATAATAAGGAATTTATATTGGTTCCTGGTAAAATACTTATGCAATGCAATCAGGAATAATAGAATAAAAAGAATAAAAACAGGCTCTGACCATGCATACCCGGATACCTGTAAAAGCGGTATTGAGAGCAGTGTGGCAGTCGAGCCCAGCAGTACAAGCAGGTAATTCTTCACGTTTTTCAACAGCCACAGTGATGAAAACAGCACAATAAACCCAAAAGCCATGGAATTTATCCATCGCACAGCCTGTATCATGTCAATTCCAGGAAATCCTACAGCAGCAATCAGTGAAGGAAACAAGGGAGGCCACTGTACAAAAGGCGTACCATACCCGAAGTATTCCAAACCTCTTCCGTTCAATAGGGTTTTTGCGGCATATAAATACGCAACCGAATCATGGGTAATGCCGGGGCCGTATTTTGCTGTGGCGACCAGTACCGTAATCATTCCCAGGGCACTAATAATTATTATTGGTAAGAGTTTTTTTACCGTTGGCTTCATTACTGACACTTAATATCTCCCTGTGTGCTTACATAATAATATCACTATATCTTAAGGAATTATAAGTGTCAACAGACTTGAATATCCTTACTCAACCCTTTACTGCTCCACTGACCATACCCTGTATTATATACCTCTGTCCAAAAAGATATATAATAAAAACAGGCAGAGTAGTGAGGAATACACTTCCAAATACATAATTCCAATCCGTTCTGAAATAACTGAAAAATCTATAAATATTTAAAGGCATTGTCCAGTTTTCACTTTTATTCAAGAAAAAGAGTACAACCTGTGCATCATTCCACACATTCATAAACACCAGCACAGCACATGTAAAAGTAGCAGGCTTTAACAGGGGAAGTACAATCTGTGTGAACAATCTGTAGGGTCCGCATCCGTCAATAATTGCAGCTTCGTCCATTTCAACTGGTATTGATTTTATAAATCCCACATATATAAAGGACGCAAAAGGAATTAATATGCTGCAAAAAATCATTATTACCCCCAGCCGGGTATTCAATATCCCAAGCTTTTTTAACAGTTGAAAGGTTGTTACAAGGCTTATTGGAGTTGTCATACCCATAGTAAAATAAATATATAGGAATGTGGAAACCCTGGTCTTTACCCTTGCAATATAAAAACTCAATAAACTTGAACTAAACAGTATTATGGCTGCGGATAATCCTGTTATTATCAGGCTGTTCAAAAACCCCTGAAATACATACCCCTTCTCAAAAACCATTCTGTAGTTTTCAACAATGTGGATCTCAGAGGGCAGGTTAAGTTGAAACAGCCCCGCTTCCTTGCTTGTTTTTACCGAGGTCAAAACTACCAATAAGTAGGGTATGAACACTATTACTGTGAACAGCCACATTATTATTTCTACAACGGAGGAATGTATTCTGCTTTTCAATCCCATCAACCCTCTACCTCCTTACTGTTCATATATCTCAGAATTGGTATTGTTATAATCACTATCATTATTACAAGCATCAGGTTTATAGCTGCACTGTAGCCGTATAACCCCTCTCCCATATATTTATACGCCATCGTCATCATTACCTGGGATGAATTGCCAGGCCCCCCCTGGGTAAGATAGTAAATGACTTCAAACATTCTGAAACCGTAAATCAGTGAAAGTAACACATTTATAGTTATAGACGGCATCAGAAGGGGCAGTGTTATCCTGGTAAGCTTGTTCCATGCATTTGCTCCGTCTATGGTTGAAGCTTCATAATAATCTTTTGGAATGGTTTGTAGCCCTGCAATATATATTGCCATAGAAATTCCGGTGGCTCTCCAAACCTCCATCATGCTGGTACAATATATAGACAGCTTGGGATCGCTAATCCATCCAAGTGCCATGAAGTCGAGGCCTACACCTTTCAAAAAGTTGTTTACAAAGCCTGTGAATGGATTTAAAAGCCCCTGGAAAATCAGCCCCATTGCAACAATATTTAGTATTGCCGGGGAAAAATATATTGCTCTTAGTGTATCCTTTGATTTGAGCTTCATATTAAGAGCTATAGCCAATGTTAGTCCAAATATATTTTTAAAGACTGTAGTGCTAATAGAAAATATAAACGTATTAATGAGCGAAGTACTTAAATCGGGATTCTTTAATACTTCTATAAATTGGCTGAACCCTATATAATTAATCTCAGTGCTTACCGCACTCCAATTAGTAAATGAATAATAAAGCCCGGAAAAAGTCGGTAAGACAAAAAATGTAGTATAAATAAGTAGAGACGGTACAGCAAAAAATAGTGGATACCTTATAGTTCCTTTTGTGCCGGAATCAATTGTTACAGCCATTATATCATCACCTTTATTATAACTCGGGAGGGTTTGTTTTCACCCTCCCTTTTTTTCTTACCATCCTTCAAGGTTTTTACCTTTTGCTATGATTTCAGCTTTTTTATCAAGCTCTTCAAGCATCTGCTTCGCCGTCATTTCTCCAAGCATATATTCCTGCATTATCTTTCTGCATTCCATTTCCGGCCATGCTTCAAATTTCGTAAGAATTCCATTGACAGCTCTGCCTTCCTTCATATATATGTCAAGGTCTTTACTTATCATATTGCTTTTTGCATTTACATCCGAGAACACATTTGTTCCTGGAGAGCTCTCCATATACTTTTCCTGTGCTTCTTTTGAAGCAAAATAGTCTATAAAATCAATTGCCTGGTCAAGGTTCTCTGCTTTTGCATTTACTGATAAGCCAACACCACTATAAAGGCCTATTACACCAGGTCCATCTCCAAATGGAGCCGGGAAGAAACCCACATCTATTTCGGGGTAATTTGCTACAAGAGGGGACAATATAAAATCTCCGCAGGGATGCATAGCTACTTTTCCTGTCCCAAACTTCTCCTGAGCCATTTCAAAAGTATTAGAAATGAAATCTTCATTAATGTACCCCTTATTCTTTAGCTCTATCATCTGATTCAAAGCCTGTTCATATTCAGATACATCAGCAAGTTTTAGCTGGTTTGCATTTATACTTTTCCAGAACTCATCAATACTGTCTTTGCGGGTCAGTTCTACGTTGGCAAACAACTGGTGCATCAAGTGGGTTGTACCAAATTCACTGCCGTTGGCCAACTGTATATTGAACGGTATATATCCCGCCTGCTTAATCTTGTCGCACATTGCCAAAAACTCATTCCAGCTCTGAGGAAGCTCATTAATACCTAATTCTTTAAAAATAGCCTTATTATACATAATTCCAAAGCCGCTGGGATTGGTAATGGGCAAGCCTGTTATCATTCCGTTGCTCCATGTTATCAGGCTTTTTCCCCCTTCAGACAGTCTTGATACCCACGGCCTGTCTTTTAAATCCAGGGGCCAATCCTTCGGCCACTGGTATTCTGACATTAAAATATCATCTGTTCTGTAAAGATCCGGACCTTCGCCAGCCATCATTTTTGTCTTAATTATATTGTCGTATTCTGTAGCGGGGAATAGCTGGACTTCAACATCATTTCCAGATTTGCTTTTATAATCTTCAATAAAGGTTTTAAGCCTGTCCTGGAAATTTTCATTGTCACAGAGAAATTTTAATGTCACAGGCTTAGCCTCTCTTTTCTCGTCATTTCCCCCTTGTTGCTGCGCTCCCTGTCCCTGAGTACTTTCTGTCTTGCCTTGAGTTGTTTCCACTGAGCCACTTTTCTTTTGACATCCGCTAAATAGTGATAGACAGAGTATAGTTGCAATCACTATTGCTAAAAGCCTCTTCATTTTAGCACCCCTTTTCATCTTTTATTTAATAGTTGTATATTTACTTACAACTACAATAAACAGCTTTAAAAACCTGCTAAACCTTTATCCACTGTCCTGTTTTGCTGCTTTGGATGATAGCTTCCGTAACTTTTACAATATAATGCCCCTCTTCAAAGGTTGCAAAATCACAAGAATCATCTTTTAGATTCTTGCCTTCTGATATATACTTATAAAAGCTGTAAATATTATTCTTTATTGCATCATTCCATCCTTCAGGGTGTCCTGCTGCTAAATAGGTGTACTCTCTTACTTCGGGATTGACGAGGTTGGGATTTCTCATTACAAGGCAGTTATCCTTATCTCTGAAACCCATCCACATATGGTCGGCTGTTTCCTGGTTCCAGTAC
This sequence comes from Acetivibrionales bacterium, assembly GCA_050953835.1. GTDB lineage: Bacteria > Bacillota > Clostridia > Acetivibrionales > JBMNNH01 > JBMNNH01. Next base: position 90,381 of record JBMNNH010000024.1, read on the forward strand.
AAGGATGCTTTAGTACCGTCTATCTCAAAATTCAGGTAGCATTTCCTTCCTGCACTAACCTGTGAAACATAGAACACCCCATGTATTCCGTTATCCATTTTAAACATGACAGCACCATAGTCTTCTGTTGTAACTTCTTTTTCCTCATACTCTGTATTGGTATTTATAGAGAATGTTTCCACCTGCCCTTTTGGTTTTTTCCTTATGGGGTGTACTGTCATAAGATCTGCACATACTTCAGTTATTCTGGCGTTTACAACTGTCTGAACCGAATCAATCCAGTGTGATCCTATGTCGGCAATGCATCTTGAAGGGCCTCCTATTTCAGGGTCTATTCTCCAGTTATAGTCTGTATCATATAACAGCCAGTCCTGTAAATAAGACCCGTGCACAAGCTTGGGCATTCCTATTTCACCTTTTTTAACCTTGTACTTCATTTCCTGTACAAGCGGATTCATCCTGTAGTTGAAGTTAACCCCATGCACAAGTTCATGTCTTTCCTTTAAAAGCTCCAGCATTTTTGCTGATTCCCCACTGGTTCTGGCAAGAGGTTTTTCTGAGAATATGTGTTTTCCGGCCTTTATTATTTTTTCATTTATCTCCATATGAAGGTGATTAGGTGTACAGTTGTGAACTACATTAATTTCATCGTCTGCCAAAAGTTCTTCAACGCTTCCGTAACACTTTGGTATGCTGTATTCTTCCGCTCTTTTCCTTGCCAGCTCATAATTAGTGTCAGTTACTGCAATAAGGTCTGCAAAGCCAATTCTGCGTACAGCTTCTATATGGCTCATTCCAATAAAACCTACTCCAATTATTCCAATCTTTACCCTTTTCATGATATCCAGCCTCCAAAGGAACTTACATCAAGCTTTTTCCATTTCACTCCATGTTTCTAATACAAGGTTAGAAATCTGTGTGATTGACCTTTCTATTAGTTTCCTTCCATATTCAATTGATGCATCTCTTGGATCTTCACGAACAGTAAAATCAATATTCGGGTTACCATCAAATGTCTCTCCATCCACAATTGCATACTCTACATTTCTCAGCTTTTTATCCTTTTCAGGCAGAGTACTGATATCTACGCAATCAGTATTTATGTAGGAAAGTATGGAAGTCTCAGCCTTTGTTGCATGTCCAAAGGACTGCGCATTTTCCTCAATAGCTGTTATAGCCATAGTATATAATACGGTACTGTCGGTTTCTGCTGTAAATTCCTTTGCAAGCCTTCTCAACACGTTAATATGGTTTTCTGCCCCATGACCGTTAACTATGACTATTAGCTTATATTTTTGTCTTGTAAGAATTCTCAAGTATTCTCTTACAGCTACTCCGAATATGTCTTCCTTTATATAGAAACTCTCTACAGTGTTTGCTGGAAAATCCATACCAACAATCCACGCTTCTTCATTAAGCCCTATACTTTTTAACATTTCCGGGCTTCTTTCTCTTTCTGTCCCCCAAAAGAATGTAGGTAATACCACCCCTCCGATTTTTTCTGCCACTTTTCTACTTATAAATTCTGCATTTAAAGGATCCATGCCGATTGCAAGGTGGGGCCCATGCCATTCCAAAGGCCCTATCGGTAAATATACTACAGGGAACCTACTTTTTTCTCTTATTATTTCATCAGGCCTTAGAAGTTCAAGCCTTACTTTACGCATAATACTCCTCCCCTTGTTTTTACTCCATCGAACTGGCCTTGAGCAGAGCTTCATTAATATTATCCGCTACAGTTCCAATCTCATCATCACTTGAGTTTATGTTTATTCCAAATCCTGCTCCAAGTCCCTTATCAACAACTCCGATGCTAATATTGATTGCACGCTCCAGTATTTCATCAGTTTTCGGAAGCATATGCATCCTGTATTCAATTTCCCTGCCGTACGCTTCGCATATATAAGGACATTTATATGAAGTAACCGTCTTTTTGTTGAGAATCTGTTCCATATTGTTATAAACATGCCATCCAGAATGGGAAATTGTTGTTGAACCGATCTTTTCTCCAAAAGTGTCTGCCATAGCCTTATCTTTAAATAGTAACGTTAAGAGGGTTGCACACTCACCCTGTTCATCATTTATTATTCTGAATGATGCCCCTGGAACAAGGTTTATCTGGCTTTTTAATTTCATTTTCTTTTCCCTGAGGCAGGAAATAATTTTATTAAGCTTCCTTGTCTGCACTAATGCCACAGCACCAGTAAGCTCATTCATCCTCATGTTCATCCCAATAATACTTCTGTTGCCTACTTCAACCCCTGTTCTGTTGGGCTTGTGCCCCTGGTCATGGAAACCGAAAGCCCTTTCATATAAGTCATCGTCACTGGTAACTACCATTCCGCCGTCACCGGCAGTTATTGTTTTAAAAAAGTTTAGTGAAAAGGCCCCAATATCTCCAATTATTCCGACTTTTTTCCCTTTATAGCTGGCCCCTGCCGCCTGGCAGCAGTCTTCTATTACATAAAGGCCATATTCCTTTGCTATTTTCATTATAGCATCCATATTGCATGGGTTACCAAGCATATGTACAGGCATTATTGCCTTTGTTTTATCAGTAATCTTTTTAACAATGTCTTCAGGATCAATAGTCAGGGACTCGTCAATCTCCGCAAGCACCGGAACAGCCTTGGAAAGTATAATTGATGATATGGAAGCTATAAAGGTGTAGCCAGGCACAATAACCTCGTCCCCAGGTCCAATTCCCAATGCAGCCAGGCAGCTCATAAGAGCTCCGGTTCCGCTGCTTACTGCAACACAATGTTTTGCTCCTTCAAATTCAGCAAATTCTTTTTCGAAAGTTGCTACTTTTCTTTTGAAATCAGGGTCATTTTCAGAGCCATATCTAAATAAATAGCCTGATTCCATCACTTCGAGAAGCTCTTTTCTTTCTTCCTCTCCAAAAAGAAACGCACCCGGTCCTGGCATAATTAACCCTCCTATATTAAGTATTAAACTCAGGTAATATATTTGTTACATGCACCCGTCCCTCAAACCCATATTGCAATTTAATTTTAAATCATTTATTATAATAGGTGAATGGATAAAAACGATTAATCCGCGTGTACATTTTTGACTCTCAACCCTATTTCCTCAAACCACAAGGGAGTGGCCCTATGTTTAAAATCAGAACTATACGGTCAAAGCTTTTTATAATTTACTCTCTTTTAATATTGGCAATAATAATAACCTTTATAACGGCATTTTATATTTATGCTTCAACCGTATTAAAAGATGGAGCTTCTGAATCCATACAACAGGCATCAAAATATGTCTGCGCACAGATTGATGAAGAAATAAAAAATATGGATAGGGCAGCAAAACAAGTAATTTTCAGTAATTCTATAAAGGAAGATTTTTTTAGATACTGCTCAGCCACAGAAAACGATGTTTTACTTCCTATACAAAGGGATCTCTACAGGTCGTTGTATTCCATATTAGGTCCTTCAGTTCCTCCAATACGTCAAATAAATATTTTTAACCTTGATGGGTGTTTTATAGGAATAGGCAATTCCTCATCAACTCAGAAAGTGTCTGCAGAAAAAATAAACAATATTTCATGGATTAAAAACACCATTAAAAATAACGGCAAGTTCTACGTATCCTCTCCTCACATTGACGACTGGGGAGATTTCAGTGAAAATGTTATTTCTCTTTCAAGAACATTTGCAGACACTCTTACACTAAGTGAAATTGGTATTGTTGAAGTCCAGCAGCATTACAGTGCTGTCCCCAGAGCCGTAAACAGTGTGGTTAGCCAGGGACATAAAAGCAAGAGAGTGTTTATATATGATGCATACGGCACTGTCATATATCCTTTGGAACCAGCAACCAATAACAGTGCCGGCCTATATTGGGATATAATACAATCTTCTGCTGAAGCATTCAACACATTTACATTTAGTAATCCTATTACACAGGATAAAGAGATTATTGTATATACCACTTCAGATTACTCAGGATGGATTATTGCGGTTGTAGAGCCCCAAAGCTCGTTGCTAAGCCCTGTTACGTCATTTAGAAATATACTGTTTCTTGCAGGCATAGCTATAATTCTTATGACCTTGCTTGTATCCTTTTTTGTAGCGCAGGGATTAAGCATTCCAATAAAACGTATCCACCAATCAATAAAATCTTTAAACTTGGAAACATTGGCAGCTTCACAGCAGGATAATCTGACTATCGGGCTGAATGAACTTGAAGAGCTTAATATAGCATTCAGAGATATGCGAAACCGGCTGGAAAAATCCCTTGCAGAAGCCGTATCTTCCAGGTCACATGAAATCCAGGCCAGGATGCTTGCTCTCCAGTCAAAAATGAATCCTCACTTTTTGTATAATACAATTGCAACAATATCGATTATGGCAGAAAAAAACGGACAGGAAGATATAGTACAAATATGTCAGGACTTGTCCGGTATGTTAAGGTATATATTATCAGAAACCTCTGAGCCGGTACGCCTTATCGATGAAATTACCTATACAAAGTACTATCTAAGCCTGATGTCTAAAAGGTATAAGGATAATCTTCAATACTTTATTGACATCCAGGAAGAAATGAAAGATATTAAAGTCCCAAAGCTTATAATACAACCTCTGGTAGAAAACTGGATTAAGTATGGAATAGATGTTACTCCTCCATGGAAAATTAATATAAAAGGAAGATTATGTAACAATATTTGGGAAGTTTGTGTGTTTGATAACGGGAAAGGTTTTAGTCATGAAAAACTGAGCATCATCAGGCAAAAACTATCAAATATTAATACTGATGAGTCATTGAATTCGTCCAATCTTAAGGGAATAGGACTAATTAACATATATGCACGGCTAAAACTTTTATATGGTGATAATGTCATTTTTGATATATATAACCTTCCTGACAGCGGTGCAGTAGTGAGGCTGGGAGGTATTGCACGGAAGGAGGAAATGTTTGTTGAAAAATAATTGCATATATAAAATAGTTGTTGTTGAAGACGAACCTTTAATACTTGAAAATGTCGTCGAGAAAATAAAATCAACCGGTCTGCCGTTTGAAGTATCAGGACAAGCGTTAAATGGCCTTGATGCATTAGCATTAATTGATAGTGTGAGGCCTGATGTAGTTATTACAGATATAAAGATGCCTATGCTCGACGGTTTGGGATTAATCAGGGAAGTAAGCGCTAAATACAAGGATACTCATTTAGTTATTCTCAGTGGTTATAATGAGTTTGATTATGCACAACAGGCAATTAAATACGGAGTTAAGGATTATCTCCTCAAGCCTTTAACTTTGGAGTCTCTTCAGGGAGTATTGAATAAGATTTATCAAGAATTGGAGTACATGTCAAATACCTTTCAAAAAACAGCTTTAATCTCCGCATTAAATACCCCACAGTTCGGTTGTAAAATCCAATCCCTGAATGACTGTGGATTTTTTTTATTTCTTGTATGCATTGGCAACAAATGCAATAATATTCCGCTTGAAACCGTAATTGGATATTACAGTGCATATCTGCAAAGGATACCATGGAAAAGTATATTGTCTCAGACATTCAATGATGTGGAAAATTTCTGGTTAATTGATGAAAGATATTACAACGAAAAGATAATCCTGGTTTCCTGTAGACAGGGTATTACTTTAGATTCTATATCTATTGCCAATCAACTAAAGAATACTTTATATAAGTACGTAGAGCCTTTGAATGTTACTGTCTGCACAAATAATAGGCCGGTATCATTCAGTGAATTATGGGTTGTTGCTCAAAAAGCCAGGACAATGATAAATGAAAGGCTTATTGCTTGGAAGTCAAAAATAATCAGCTTAAATCATTTAAATAGCCACAGGCTTGACATGCGGGGCATAGAACCGCTTACAGAAAACAAAATACTGGCTTGCATACACTCCAACAGCAAGAGCTTGCTTAAAAAACAGTTGCACGATATGTTTGAAAAATGGGTTAAAGCTCAATACCCTCAAAGATTAATAGAAAAATCCATTATACAGCTTTCTAAAGTGTTGTTCCGTAAAGCAATAAATCTTGCTGAAGCGGAAGCAAGCAACTTTGAACTGGAATTGCTTAAAACACTTGCTACTACAAAAAACTTTCCTGATTTCTTTGAAATGGTATGGACTATAATTGACAACGCACTATTTAGATATATTAATGAATCTGATTCTACAAAACAGCTGGTGGATGACGTAGAAGGCTATATAAGAATCAACTTTGCAGAGGATATTAGCCTTGAGACTATTGCCAACAGGTTCAGTATTAATCCTTCACACTTAACCAGGCTTTTTAAGCGATACAAAGGAAAAACACCTTTAAAATATCTCATCAGTTTACGTATAGAAGAGGCAAAGAAACTCATAACAGAACAGCCGGAACTTGATTTAAAGGATATCTCGGAAATTGTTGGATACAGTGACCAGCACTATTTCAGCAGGATTTTTAAAAACGTGGTTGGAAAAAGTCCTTCAGAGTACAGGTATCAAAAAATATTTCACCAATAATACAAATCAGCTTAACCGACCTTTGAACAGCAAAAGCCGATTAGTTATCCATTTTTCAAATATTCTATAATCCTTCTGCCGGCAAGAGCGCCCTCACCTACAGCGGTTGAAATCTGTTTTAAACCTCCCGTGCAATCCCCCGCTGCAAATACTCCTTCCAAATTTGTTTGTTGATTCGAATCGACAACCACAGCATTATCTTTTATTATTACACCAAGCTTCCTGGCAAAGTCCACACCGGAAGCACTTTCATAGGCTATAAACAACCCGTCTATGTCCTCACTTGACCCGTCTTCGAAGTATATTTTTTTAAGAAAATCATCACCTTCAACCTTCACAAGCTTCTTTTTGTTTGTTTTAAACCTTGAAGCCTCCTTTGCAGCTTTTTCTGTCAACTGCATGTTATTCCCGTTTGTGTATATTGTAATATCTTTTGTAAAAGCTTCAAGTTCCTCTGCTTCGTGAACAGCATAATCTTTAAAGCCCAAAACTCCCACCCTGAGATTCCTGAAGAAAAAACCGTCACAGGTAGTGCAGTAGCTTACTCCCTTTCCCTCATATTTATCAAGGTTGGCAATCCGCATTTTCTTCTGGGACTGTCCCGAGGCAAGAAGTAGTGCTTTACACTCATATTCCCTATCCGCAGTTTTTACTTTAAAATAATCTTCCTTTTCTATAGAAATAACTTCATCATCTACAATACAAGCCCCCAGTCTCAATGCCTGCTTTTCGCCTTCCTTCAGAAGGAACTCGCCACTCACTGGTTCGGAAAAACCAAAATAATTCTCAATTTTCGCAGCTTTTATAAGCTGGCCATAATCCTTTGCTAGTACCAGTGTGTCCAGGTTTGCCCTGACAGTGTACAACGCTGCCGATATGCCGGCAGGCCCTTTCCCTATTATTATTACATCATTCATGGTATATACCCCTTTTTTTGATTAACTACTTGCTTTCCCTATATATCTTTCTCCATCCTATATATCTTTTTCAATACTATTATATACAATTTATTCATATACAATCAAATAACCTGATAAACCATTCTGTTCTACTTATACTCTTCCACAAGGTTTATTATCTGTGTTTCAGTCATAGGCCCAACCTTCCTGCCTATTATTGAACCGTCCCTGTCTATCAGGTAAGTGGTGGGAAGCCCTGTTACCCCATATGCAGCTGCTACCTGGCCGTCATAATCCATTAAAATGGGCAGTGTGATTCCCTTCTCTTTCATAAACTCACTGACAGCATCCTTGCTTTCCTGCACATCAATGGCAAGTATAACAGCATCATCTCCTTCCATAAACACAGTATTCGCACTATCCAGGTCAGGCATCTCCTGGACGCAATACCGACACCAGACGGCCCAGAAATTCAGGAATACCAGCTTCCCTTTGTAATCGGAAAGCTTAACCTTATCCCCATTAAGAGTTTCAAGGGCAAACTCGGGAGCCATTAGTTTTTCCTCCTGACCGTCTTCTTCAGGCTGGCTTTCATCTTCCTTTTTGTCTTCCCCTGAATCCTCTTTATTTCTGTCGGAGTGCTCAATGCTTTGCTGAGGAGGCTGTTCCAGGTCAATTTCAGGTTTATACCTGTTATATAATATATATGCTATCACAATAACCAACACTCCGATAACTGTCCAATATATGATACTGCCAGTTTTTTTCATTCTTAACACCCCATTTTTTATCTTTTAACAATCCCTCTTTAAAAACATTTATATATGACCTTTAAAACGCACCCAGGTATTTGAAACGGTCTGTAAATACCAGCAGACCGGCAAGTATCAAAACAATGCCGGATATTATCCTTATTAATCTGCTATGCCTTTGAATAAGCTTAAAGCTATCCCTGATTCTGTCAAGAATTACAGAACTCAATAAAAATGGTATCCCCAGCCCAATGGAGTAAACAAACAGAAGCAATACACCCTGTAATAATGTTTCCGAATTCCCTGCCATTAAAAGGACTGACCCAAGGAATGCGGTCATGCACGGGGACCAGGCGAAGGCAAAAACAACGCCAAATATTATTGAGTTAATAAACCTCAACTCCTTAAATTTATATTCAAACCTTTTTTCTGTGTTCAAAAGTTTAATGTTAAGTATACCCATGAAATTCAGGCCGAATATAACCATTACTATGCCACTTATCTTCCTGAGTATTCCTATATGGACTTTCAGGAATTGTCCCAGAGCAGTCGCCGCAGCTCCAAGAAGCACGAAAATTATTGTAAATCCAATTACAAAACCAATTGAGTTAATAATCAGCCTTCTTTTATTATAATCCTGGATTGATACATTTCTTCCGGTTTCGCCTGCAAGGTAAAAAAAGTAAACTGGCAGAAGCGGCAGGATACAAGGTGATACAAATGTAAGAATACCTTCCAACAAACTGATTATATAGATGTTCATAATACCACTGTTAACTCCTTCTCGGCTTTTATTATTTTTACCACTCTTTTAAATAAATAATCAAAAATTTGGCCTGTACCTTTGTTCCTTCCATCATTTTCTTAATATTTATTACATGCACACGGAACCCCTTACCTTATTCACCAGAGCAGAGTAAAAAAATGTAACACTCCCGGCCAATCTGAATATTATGTATATATAAGAGGTTTTAGGAGGTTTATCTATGGACACTATTGAAAACGGCCGCAGTAATTCCGAGCTTTTGTTTTTTATACTGATATATCTTTTATTGTTCTATGACAGCAGTTGTATTGGAATTCTTAGCAGACGCAGGCCTGAAGGCAATAGTTCGGTATTGTTCTTTATTTTGATTTTCCTGCTTTTGTTCTATTAAGTATGCTGCATTATTTAAATAGGCTACATTATTTAAACCATCTATGAAGTATATAGTCCCAAGCTTACACCACATATTCCATATATTGCTTTCTTGTTGTTTCTTTATTCTTTTTCTTTTCTTGTTTTTATACAATCACCTTTCATATCATAGTTCATATTATATATAGTGAAAAAATAAACGGAGGTAATATAATGGATTATTTCAGTGCTTTAGAAAACAGGGTAAAGGATTTTTTTTCGGAGGATAGGGATGAACTATTATTCTTTATTCTAGTTTTTGCTTATGTATTCTTAAGCAGCACCCGTGACAATAACCTTGATATATCTGAGAGCCGGGATCAGGAGAATAACTCCAGATTGTTCTTCATCGTATTGTTACTGCTATTATTTTTGAATGATAGCCATATTAAGCTGGAATAACTACATATTTATCATAACATGGTGCATAAATCATAAAATTAGATATATAAAAAAGTAATTATAAGGAAAGGAATGGTTCTATGAGTAACCCAATGAATAAAAAGCTTGCAGAGTTATTGGGGAAGATGGATGAAAAGGTTTTGCAGGCCAAACTTAATACAGCATTAGATATGTTAAAAAACGGCGATACCGAAGAGATTGCAAAAAAACTCAATAAAATTGATAAAGATGAATTATTGAAAAAGATTGATGAATTCGATAAGGACAAGTTAAAGGATTTGAAAATTGACAGGGAAGAAATCAGACAGAAGGTAAAGGATGAAGATCTGGAAACCCTGAAAAAGCTTATCGGAGAAAACGCAGATGAAATAATAAAAAAATTTAAGGACATTATTGGGTAATTTCAGAATATATTTTACTAAAAGCCTTTTGGAGGAATAGTTAATGAGTGAAGACCTCAATAAAACAATTAAACAAATGGCAGAGACTTTAGGAAAGGATGGCATGGCTGACAATTTAAAAAACCTGCTGTCCCTTTTTGCAAATTCTGCTTCTGCGGAAAACTCCAAGTCAAACGAACAAAATAAAGAACAGGAGGATAAAAAGGATTCAAATAATGCATTAACTGATAATATGGATATGATGCGCACAGTATCTAAAATCATGAGCAGACTGGACTCGATTAACGATCCCAGAATAAACCTTTTATATGCAGTCAAGCCTTTTCTTAGCAATAAGAGGCAGAATAAATTAAACAACTGTGTAAACATACTGCGTATGTCAAGTCTGGTAAGAATGATAGAAGAAGATGAGAAAGGAAGTTAAAAATGTTATACAGAAGGTATCCTTATTACAGCAAACGACACAGCCATTATAACATAGATTCCGAAGAAAAGGAAACAAGTGGCAGCATTCCTTTACCAAACGAAGAAGAACCTATTAAAGAGATAAATGAAACACGGGAAATTGAAGAAGTTCAGGAAAGATACAGGCCGTCTTTGTTAGACTTCATAAAAAAGCACATACATCTGGAGGAAATAATCCTCCTAGGACTAATCTTTATTCTGCTTGATGAAGGCATAGACGATGATTTCCTTCTCATTATGCTGATATATATCCTGCTTACATAATTTCCATTACAATACCATGATTAAAAATAAAACATGATAATTGATCCAGCAGTAAAAATAATCGGATATTCCACCGGTTATTTTTACTGCTGAGTTAACTATAAGCAAAAACGCATTATATTCCTTATTACTAAAAAACCTGAATATTATATATATTATTACAAAAAATATTAACGGTTTGGCAATTTGATAGCTTTTGACATAAATACCGGACGAAAGGAGTATAGATTTGAAAAAACGTACAATTGTAGTTGTGACAATTACTATCCTAGTTGTAATGTATATACTGGCAGCAAATATATATAGAATAAATACCTCCGAATTATTGGGTTATAGTAAAGCAGCCCTTTCCTATTATGGCTCAAGGGGAAACGAGGTAATCGAAATCCAGAAAAGGCTTTCATGGTGGGGCTATTATGACGGAGCTATTGATGGTATATACGGTTACCAAACCTACAAGGCTGTAAGGCTATTCCAGTATAAGAACGGATTGGTTGTTGACGGCATAGCCGGGCCTGAAACACTATCAGCCCTTGGACTTCCAACGGGACAAGCTGCTACACCAACTTCAGCAGGACCGACAGGAAATAAGGACATTAATCTTCTGGCACATATAATTCACGGGGAAGCAAGGGGAGAACCCTACACAGGAAAAGTCGCAGTGGCTGCTGTAATTCTCAATAGGACAAGGGACAGCAGATTTCCTAAAACTATAGCAGGAGTTATATATCAGCCTGGAGCCTTTGATGCCGTTTCCGACGGCCAGATAAATCTGGAACCAGACGACAGCTCATATAAGGCAGCAAGAGACGCACTTAATGGATGGGACCCTACATACGGATGCATATATTATTGGAACCCTGCAACAGCAACCAGCAAATGGGTCTGGTCAAGGCAAATCGTTGTCACTATTGGCAAGCATGTCTTCGCAAAATAAGAGACAAAAACTCCAAAAGGCTAGTACGCTTTTTTTGACGCCTTAATAACCCTGTATGTTGCGAATATGTACGTTATGAAAAAGCTGAAGTATAAGGAAGCAAAAACCCAGTTCACTGCAAACCGCAAGGGAAGGCTTCCAATATTCATCATAATAGTCAAAAACAGAATATATATAATATCGAAAACAGCAAACCTAATTACTAACTTCCAGAAGTTTACATCCACCAGCTTTTTAGCCGTAGAAAAAGCCCTCTTATGACCGTCCATTGCAACAGGGTACCAGAAGAAGGCATAGGTTCTGAAAAACACGCTACCAAAAAACAAAACACATACCGTAAGTATATCCACAAACATAGCTGCAGCAGTCATTCCTGAATTGCCTTCCACAGCTGCCTTGGTAATAATAATTGCAGGCACGGATGCCACAAGAGCAAATATTATAAAAATCAACCCGAATAATAAAACTCTGAAAGTAATAAACCAGATCCGGAAAAAATATTTTCCTATTCCGCCAAAGAATTCGCCTCCTGATTGTTGTTTAGCCGTAACCGCACCATTGACAATATTAAGGTAACCAGAGAGAACAAGCCCTGTCGGGACAGAAGCCATAAAAACAAATATTAAAAAATAAAAAACAATTAGCGGAAAGGTACCTGGCTTGGTAACAAAGTTAAATACCAACTGCAGTAAGTGAATAATACCTTCAAAGAAGCTACCTTCATCCGCCTGGATAAAATGGTTTACTATCTTTGAAACACTCATATCAATAAAAAAATAGATTAGCATTAATACACTCCAGAATATAACAATTAATGGCCTTCTGAACATGGACCTAACCGTATTTATAAAAATAGTCATTAAAATCCTTCTTTCCATTTGTTTTTCACATAATACCTTGATTTAATCCACTATGCTGTATAATGTGAAATACCAGTTTATAGGTTTTGTTCAAATTAACTCATAATACACTTGTTTTCCAATTGTACATAGTAGTATTAATTTAAACTTGTTTCATACTTAATGATATTCTTCTTCTTTCCACATCAACACTAAGAACCTTTACTTTCACTATATCTCCCACAGCCACAACTTCCATAGGCTTGCGGACAAACCTGTCCGAAAGCTCAGAGACATGGACCAGCCCGTCCTGGTGGACTCCAATATCAACAAAAGCCCCAAAATCCGCCACATTCCTTACCGTACCTGTAAGCACCATGCCCTCCTTTAAGTCCTCTATATTCAATACATCAGTGAGAAGCACAGGCTTCGGAAGCTCATCCCTTGGGTCACGGCCCGGTTTCAAAAGCTCGTTTATAATATCCCTTAAAGTGGGCACACCTATGTTTATCATGGCGGCTACATTTTCTGTCCCGGCTGTTTCCACTTTATTCTTTAAATCCCCAATCCTTTTCCGTGCTACATCCTCCAGAGAATACCCCATTACCTGTAGCAGCTTTAATGCAGCCCTATAGGATTCGGGATGGACGGATGTATTATCCAGAATATCCTCTCCATCAGGAATTCTTAAAAATCCCGCACACTGTTCAAAAGTCTTTTCACCAAGCTTTTTTACTTTTTTCAGTTCATTCCTCCTTCTAAATTTACCGTTTGTCTCCCTGTATTCTACTATATTCTTTGCTGTGCCAGCGTTAATTCCTGAAACATATGACAGTAACGATGGGGAAGCAGTGTTTAAATCCACACCTACACTATTGACACAATCCTCCACTACAGCCTCCAGGGTTTTCCCAAGTCTTTTCTGGTTCATATCATGCTGGTACTGGCCTACCCCTATAGACTTAGGATCAATTTTTACCAGCTCCGCCAATGGGTCCTGAAGCCTCCTTGCTATAGACACAGCGCTCCTTAAAGACACATCAAAGTCCGGGAACTCTTCTGCCCCAAGTCTTGAAGCAGAGTATACAGATGCACCCGACTCACTTACTATCATATAATATACTTTTCTATCCAGTTTTTTTATAAGTCCGGCAATAAAGATTTCTGTCTCCTTTGAAGCGGTTCCATTACCGATAGAAATTATTCCTACTTTATGCTTGCTAATTAGCTCTTTTAATTCTTTTTCAGCTTCTTCCACCTTATTCTGCGGCGGAGTCGGGTAAACAACAGCAGTATCAAGTACTTTTCCGGTATCATCAACAACTGCAATCTTACACCCTGTCCTATATGCTGGGTCTACACCCATTACAGTTTTCCCTTTTACAGGAGGTTGAAGCAAAAGATTTCTCAGGTTTTCAGAAAACACCTTCATAGCCTGCTCTTCGGCTGACTCTGTCAGTTCGTTCCTCACTTCATTCTCTATTGAAGGTAGCATTAAGCGTTCATAGGAATCTTCTATTGCCTTTTCAACATAAGAAGATGTTACAGAAAACTCTTTATTTATTATAAAAGATTTTAGACAGTTTATTATTTCCTCATCCGGAACATCAATCTTAACATTTAAAAATTGCTCCTTTTCCCCCCGGTTAATTGCAAGAATTCTATGTGGAGCAATTTTGGATACAGGTTCCTGGTATTCATAGTACATTCTATATACTGAATCTTCTTCTTTCCTGGCACTGGTAGAAATCATCCCCTGCTTAATAAAAAAGTCACGTACAGCCTTTCTATACCCGGGATTATCCGAGATTTCTTCGGCAATTATATCCATCGCGCCATTTAGAGCATCATCTATTGTATTTACTCCCTTATCAGGATTTAAATACGGAATTGCAATACTGTCTATGCCTGTATCCCTGATTTGTTGTGCAAGCAGTATTTCAGCCAAGGGTTCGAGGCCTTTCTCCCTGGCTATGGTTGCGCGGGTGCGCCGTTTTGGCCTGAATGGCCTGTATATGTCTTCCACTGCCTGAAGAGTGCATGCCCTATTAAGCGCTGCAGATATCTCATCAGTAAGCTTGCCCTGCTCGTCAATAAGCCTCTTTACATCTTCCCTTCTTTCTTCCAGGTTTCTTAAATAAACCAACCTCTCATGCAATTCCCTCAGTACCTGGTCATTCAACTCACCTGTCATTTCTTTCCTGTATCTGGCGATAAATGGTATGGTGTTTCCTTCATCAATCAGTTTAACCGTATTCTGTACCTGGAAAGTCTTAAGCTTAAACTCTCCGACCAGTTGCGCAATAATATCAGCCATATTATCCTCCAACCCTATGAACAATCTATTCATTATATTACCATGTTTCCTGTTTTGTTAGCAAGATGTGTTGGTTATCAAGGGTGCATATTTTCTGCATAGTGCATATTTTTCCATGGACTGGTGTTCCGAGTCAAAGAGGCTGTAAATTCAACCTTGAGTCAAATTAAACCCATTAAACTTATGCGTGTAACAAATGTGAAGAAATGATGGAAGCATTTCCTTCACATGATATATACACCCGTTTAATGAGTTCGATATGCCAGTTATCAAGCAAAAAAACAAAGTGTGCCAAACCCGGAGGCATAGCACACTTTTTTATACTATGTAGTTTTATCTTCCCTGTACAACCTTCATAACGGATTCGAGGTCAGGCATGGCAGGAATAGCTCCTTTTTTTGTAACACAAAGGGATGCGGCAGCATTAGCAAAAACAAGCAAATCCTCGAGTACCTTTACATCGAGCTTTTGAAGGTCATCTATACCTCGGCTCAGCATAGAATACAGGAACCCTCCAAGGAAAGAATCTCCGGCTCCGGTTGTGTCAACAGGTTTAAACTCTTTAAAGGTCGGTTTGTTTCCTGTAAAGTCCCCTAATCTGTAATAGCTCCCTTCTGCACCTCTCGTTACCAAAATAAGGGGAGTCCTGTATTTGCCATGGATAGCTGCAGTCCCTTTTTCGAGGCATTTTTCCCCAGTAAGGAACTCCATTTCCTCCTCAGATATTTTAAGTATATCACAATACCCCATAACCGATTCTATTTGCTTCTTTGCAAACTCCATGTCCTTCCAAAGGGGTGGTCGTAAATTGGGATCATAGGATATTATGCACCCATTCTCCTTTGCGAACTCCAATGCAGCATGTGTAGCGCTTCTTGCAGGTTCATCCGTAAGAGAAAGGGAACCGAAATGGAAAACCTTTGAATCCTTTATCAAAGAATAATCAATTTCTGATGGTTCTAATGCAGTATCCGCACCGGGATTTCTATAAAAGCTGAAGGAACGGTCACCATTTTCATCCAACTGTACGAAGGCAAGAGTAGTATTTACATTATTAGCGAATTTCAAGCCGGATGTCAGAACTCCGTTATCCTTAAGTACCGATGAAAGAAAATGTCCAAACATATCCTTCCCTACTTTTCCGATAAACCCAGCCTTCCCCCCAAGCCTTGCAACACAAACAGCCACGTTTGCTGGAGCTCCTCCAGGGTTTCTTTCAAACAGGATGTTTCCCTGTGATGAAGTGCCGGCAGGAGTAAAGTCAATTAATATTTCTCCAAGGACTGTAATATCAATCATATTTTCACCTCTTAATATTAGTCTTTAATCTCCGGTATCCTTCTGATAGCCTTATCAGAGAAAATGTCGTTCTCATCAGTACTCTTTGTTGAAAATTCTGATACAACAGCCCCCTCCGGCCCGGCCTGGAACCAGTGCAATGTATCAGGCGCAAGTGTATACTGTTCTCCCGGATTTAATACTATTTCGTGGAATACCGTATACGCTTCCGGATCATCTTTAGGAGGTTTGCATTTCCTGTCCGGAGTTGGTTCGCCTGGTACATAAAGATATACGGTTCCCCACCTGCATCTAAAGGTTTCCTCTTTGCCCGGTTTTCCGTCAACTTCAGGATGCCTGTGTTCCGGGCAGGTCTGTCCCGGAAAAAGTACTAATTCTTTAGCACAGCATCGTTCAGTATTAACATAGGTAATAAGCTCAAGTCCAGTATTTTCTAAATCTTCCAAGCCGAAATCAGCTACCTCTATCCTGTTTTTTTCCTCATCGGTAAGTACGATTCCTGCTCTGTTCAAATATTCCAGAGCCCTTTTCCTGGCACTTTCATACTGTTCTCTCGTTAACACGAAGTATCCCTCCTAACATATGAGTTTTATTAGTAAACCGTCTTTACTAATAAAATAATACTATACAGATAATAATAAATCAATATAAATATTCAGAATTCCCATTTGACGCATATTATTTTTTGTAGTAATCTTTTGTTATAGAGAGTCTAATTAGTAAAGTTATATTACTTAATTTATATTAGAGATTTAGTTAATATTAAATCATTTATTAGACATAAGCAGTATTACATGGAGGAATAAATGAAAAACTTAAATAACGGCTCAAATCAATCTACCATAAAATCAAATAATAAAAGCCTTGTACTAAAAATACTCAATTCAGCAGGTCAGTCATCCAGAGCCGAATTGTCCCGTATTACAGGCCTTACTAAAACAGCAATTACAAACATAATCAGTGAGCTTCTTGAAGAGGGTATTATCTTTGAAACCGGTACACAAGCATCATCCAGCGGAAGAAAGCCAATTTTGCTTAAAATCTCAAAGAATGCGCTTTTTTCAGTAGGTGTATATATATCCAGGGATTTTGTTTATACAAATATTGTGAACTTGGAAGGCGAAGTACTGAAAGAATATAAACATGCCCTTGACATAATTGAAAATGAAAAGTCTTTTCTGGCAGGAATATTCCAATCGGTAGATGCCGTTCTTTCAGGCTTTGGCACTGAGATGAAAAAAATACTTGGGATAGGTGTAGCATCAATAGGCCCTATAGATGTAAAAAATGGGATAATTCTTGATCCACCTAATTTCAGAGGGTTGAAATCCATACATATAACCAGGGAATTGAAAGAAAGGTACAATCTTAATACTTACCTTGATAATGATATGAATGCTGGTGCAATTGCTGAAAAGCTCTTCGGCAAAGCAAAAAATATATCAGATTTCATATACTTAGGTGTGACAAACGGAGTAGGGGCAGGCATATACATCAACAACAGCCTGTTCAGGGGAAATGACGGTTTTGCAGGTGAGATCGGACATACAACCATTGATATAAACGGTGAAAAATGCCCATGCGGAAATATAGGGTGCCTTGAACTGTATGCAAGCATTCCTGCCATGGTAAACCAGGTAAAAAAATCTATTGAACTGGGCGCTGCAAGCAATGTTTCATCAGATGGGGGAATCCTTTGGACTGATATTATAAAAGCTGCTATTAATGGCGACAGTCTGTGCCTTAATATTATAAACAAGTTATCCTTTTACCTATCTGTAGGCCTTGTGAATACAATAAATTGTTTTGATCCGGAAGTTGTATTTATTGGCCATGAAGTAGCGCTTGCAGGAAAACTTATAGTAGAACCGTTGACAGAAATGATAAACAGAAATATTTTTTTCAGGAACTCAAAAAAGATAAACGTGGAAGTCTCCGACTTTAAAAACCTTGCTGCACATATAGGAGCACCTTCCATAGTATTAAGCAAGTATTTTAATGGTGAGATCAACTAAAAAAACTCCTTCTAGGAGCTTTTTCAGTTATGTATATTCTATTAACGTGAATTTTATTTAACCGTGCAGTTTAAGATGCGAAGTTGCGTACTGAAATCTTGAAAGCATCATATAATTCAACATACTGGTTGCAGTCAATTTCTCCCTTTTCATATGCATCCACAACTTCAAAATATAAATCACCTGATTCATCTTCCCTAATGCGTTCAATTTTAGTTTTCAGTTCCTCATACTTCGTACTCATATAACGTCATCTCCTGTTTAACTTAGTGTTATGTATATTATTATAGGGTGAATACTATTATAGAACAGAAAACACCGCTTTACAAGTAAGTTTTTTACATCTGACGGGCAGCATCCAATTAATTGCGATCCCAGACATCGCAGCCTCTTGGTATATACTGCCACCAATTCAGGCTTAGTTTCGAACAATTCCTAACATCAAGGTGTTTTAAGTTCAATAGATTTGCAACCGGGCTGAAATCACTTATTTCAGTTCTTGACAAATCAAGCCATGTTAGATTTGAAAGATTGGAAAGCGCATTTATACTTGTAATTGCTGTCCCGGAAATCTGTAGCTCAGTCAGATTTACCAAGGCCTTAACCGGGTCTATATTATCGATTTTTGTCCGTGACAGGTTCAATCTTCCTTAATTTTACCAGGTTTCTTATTGGCTCTATATTATCCACATATGTCCCTGATATATCAAGCCTTTCAAGGTTAGAAAGATTGGATAGAGGTGTAATATCCCTTATTTTCGTATTCCATAAATAAAGCTCTTTAAGCTCTGAAAGGTTGCTGATAGAATGTATATCGCTAATGCTTGTATTATACAAACTGAGTATTTCCAAATTAACTAGATTATATATTGCAGCAATATCACTAATTTCAGTATCATGCAAGCTGAGTGCAGTTAAATTTGAAAGATTCTTTAAAGGAGTTATATCATTTATCTTCGTATCCCATAAATAAAGGCCTGTCAGTTTTACCAATCCGGCAATTGGATCAATATTATTGATATTTGTTCTTGCCAGCTCCAGGTAATGTAACTTTGTAAGGTTCTTCAAGGGATTAATATCTGCAATACTTGTACCGGTCAAATAAAGTTCTTTTAAATTTGATAATTCAGATAAAGGCTCCAGATCAATAATATTTGAACAACCGGTCAAATCAAGATATTCTAAATTGGCATTATTTTTAACCGGAATTAGATCATTAATCTTTGTCCCGCTCAAATCAAGTACTTTAATATTACTAAGTGCGTTTAAAGCACTAATGTCCATCAAGTTATCTGCATTGATTGTAAAAAGGTATTCGATGTTGTCAGGATGGGAAAAAGGCTGTAGTATTCTTTCATTATTGCAGTTATATATGCAAATTGTACCTGAGGAAAACTGCATTTTATCTTTTTTGTATAAATTTATATTGACATAATTAAACCGTTCCTTATTAAAAGGGTATTTTAATTCTACCAGTGTTATATTTTTTTTATTTGATTCCATTGATACGCCAGAGAATTCTTCCCCATTGATTAAGGCTCTACATGTATAGCTTTCAAGTTTTTCATTGTTGTATATTTCAACAGATAACCTTTGTTCAAATTTGTTTAGCTCAATATTGTCTATATATATGATACTTTTTTCATTGCTACTATCTATCAATAGGTATATGCATATTGAAACAAAAAATATAAATAAAAATAATATTATATAAAGTGGTTTTATAACTATTCTCATTATCTTCCCTGCTTAAACTAAAATCTCGACTCTTTTTTGATAAAGTTTATATAATAAAATTATAAGTCTAATAACTATTATAATCAAGAACATTACATACAGGGTTTAATTGCTCAACTATGAATATTTGAAAACCCATTATGCAATAAGTCACCAGCAATAGTCAAATGCCAGTATAACTTTTAATAAAATTTGGGTAGAAATATTTTGTTATATCTACCCAAATTTGTATTTTACTTTGATATTAATAAGCGCAAAGTTATAGAAGCATTCCGCCTGTTACATCGATGATTGAACCAGGGGTTGATTCTGTTTTCTCGGAAACAAAGAATGTTACAACTTGTGCAATCTCTCTCGGCTCTGTCAATCTTCCCATCACTATCCGTTTTACATAGTTCTTTTCAACATCCGGATCCTTAAATAGCTCTTCATTAAGGGGAGTCCGTAGTATCCCGGGAACTATAGCATTTACAATTATCCCATATTTCGTCAGTTCGCGTGCCATTGCCTTTGTTAAAGTAATTATTGCTCCTTTTGATGTAGCGTAGTGTGAGCGGGATGGAGAAGAAACAGAAATACCGGATTTTGAAGAAATATTCAGAATTCTTCCCGGCCGCTTCATACTGACCAGTTTCTGAGCAAACCTTTTGGAAAAAAAGTATGTGCCGTTCAAATTGATTTTTATAACTCGCTCCCATTCTTCGTCCGGCATGTCTAATATATCTGTAACAGGCAAAATGCCTGCATTATTTACAAGAATATCAATTCTCTTGAAAGTCTTTACAGTTTGTTCCAGGATATTGTCGATGTCAGAAGTACTGCTAATGTCTCCATATACAGCTATTCCTTTGGTACCATATTTTCTATTAATATTCTCAATGAATTCTATTGTATCCTTTTCATCGACTATATAATTTGCAACAACATTAATACCTTCTTTTGCAAATTCTTCACAAATAGCAGCTCCAACTCCGGAACCACCGTTTTTCCCCGAAACGCCTGTTACAATTGCTACTTTATCTCTTAGATTAAGATCCATAAGCTCACTCTCCCAATCATATAGTCCTTAATAATGTTTCATTTTTATTTTTTTGAGTGTTTTTTGTACGTCATTCCCACCCTTTCCAAAGTAATCATGCAGTTTTACAAACTCACTGTATAGTTCTTTATACACAGCTGCATTATCTGGATTAGGTTTGTATACTTTCCCTTCGGAATGGCTCATTTTTGATATCGCTTCATCTATAGAGTCATAACCGCCATTCTCTTTTCCGGCAGCTACTGCGGCATAAATTCCAGATCCCAATGCACATGCTTGCTGCAGGGAAGGAACAGTAATCTCACAATCTAAAATATCTGCATAAATTTGCATCAAAAAATTACTTTTTTGTGGTATTCCGCCAACTGCAAAAATACTACATATATCAATGCCATTATTCTTATAAGTATCAACAATCATCTTTGTACTAAATCCCGTTGCCTCGACTAAAGCCCTGTATATCTCTTCCGGCTTTGTTGAAAGCGTCATACCTATTAGCACACCTGATAAATCCCCATCAGTAAGGACTGAACGGTTCCCATTCCACCAGTCAAGCGCAATTAGGCCACTTTGTCCCGGTTTTAGTGTATTGGCTTTATACTCAATATAACTGTAAATATTCATTCCCTTGGACTTTGACTTATCTATATATTCACTGGATACACTTGAATTTACAAACCATTCAAACAAATCCCCGCAGCATGATAAACCTGCTTCATAACCATAGTATCCAGGTATCACCGCTCCATAGCAAACCCCGCATATTCCGTCAATCAGAACCTCCCTCTTACTTGATAGGACCATGCCTGTCCCTGTTCCAATAATCATAAGAAGCTTTCCTTCATCATTACACCCAATTGCGCTGGCAGCCGAATGTCCGTCTATCCTGGAGACTGCAACGGGAGTACCCTCTCTTAATCCTGTTAGCTGTGCTCCACGTTTGTTTATAACACCTGCACGGGTATCCAGAGGAAGAATTTTTTCTTCAGGAACTAGTTTTTCCTGTACTACATTCTCAAGTCCAGGGTGTAGCGATGCAAAAAAATCCTTAGACGGATAGCCGTCCCGGTAGTCCCATAAAAACTTATATCCTGCAGTACAGTAACTTGTACATTCTTCTCCTGTAAGCTGCATCACTATCCAGTCTCCGGCTTC
Organism: Acetivibrionales bacterium; assembly: GCA_050953835.1. GTDB lineage: Bacteria > Bacillota > Clostridia > Acetivibrionales > JBMNNH01 > JBMNNH01. The sequence goes on from JBMNNH010000024.1 coordinate 112,571, forward strand.
TATAAACCTGTATGCTTCATTATAGATTTCAGGTGCTTCACGTAGGGTAAGCAATATTTTGGGTATCCCCCACTCAGAGAATATCCTTCCCCCATATCTTCTGAGAAATTTCTCTCCCCGGTTATGCGCAACATTTGTTATATACTCAGCTTCCCTCTCAGCAGTATGTTGCTTCCACATCTTAACATAAGCATGGGGGTTATTTTTGAATTCCTGTTTGCATGATAACGGCACACCATTTTTATCAATAGCCACAAGTGTACATGAAGTAAAATCAACACCAACACCAATAACATCGTCCACTGATACACCAGTCTTGCGCAATAATCCCTTAACAGACTTCTCCAATGCTTCTATATAATCGCATGCATCCTGAAGCGCTGAGCCGGGAGGCAATGGCAAATCTGATCCGGGCAAATGTGTATCAATAACAGCATGTTTATAACTATATACTTCTTCACCTATCTGTCCACCATTTTTGACATCGAAGAGAACCGCCCTTGCTGAAAGGCTCCCAAAATCAATTCCGATTGTATACTTTGAATCCAACGTTTTCATTTTCATCAAATCCTTTTCATTATTTGTATACACCATATTTAAATGCAGTATCATATGCAGCAATAATATTCTCTATAGGCACCCCATATTGGATGTTATGTACGGGACAAAACACAAATCCACCGCCCTCGCCAAAAATCTTCAGCCTTTCACGGACTTGTTCTTCTACATCTTCTTTGCTTCCAAATTGCAACGTGGTCTGTGTATCCACTCCGCCTCCCCAAAAGACTATATCTTTTCCGTATTTACTCTTTAATTCCACCGGATCCATATTATCGGCTGTCGTTTGTACAGGGTTGATAATATCGATGCCGGCTTCAGCCATGTATCCAATAATGTTTGAAATGGAACCACAGCTATGGTACATTGTTTTTACCTTGCTGTTTTTATGTATATAGTCATTCACTTTTTTAAGATTTGGTCTGTATATTTCTTTAAAAATTTCCGGGTTGAACATCTCAGCCTTCTGTGTACCATAATCGGTGGTGGAAACAAATATTATGTCAATATAATCTCCAACTGCCTGTAGATATAATTCTAGGTTTTCAATGTTGCGCTCCGCAGTCGCGCTTAATATTTCATAAGCATAATCCGGATCTGTTATTAATCTGCAAAGCCATTCTGTCAGCGTATGGCCTGCCAAAATAGCCGCAGTCATGAATTTTAACTTCGAATAGTTGCCAATAATTGCGTAATCTGTATAGTCATGCAATAGCTTTGCACGTTTTTGCAGCACTTTAAGTTCCTCATCTGTATATAATTCAATGGATGCTTTCCATTTTTCAGGAGGCATCATATCATCTCCGGACGAGTAGTTACTGTCTATATACCGTTCAAAATATAAACCACCCTCCGGCATATATGCAACTACAGTGCCCTTTTTATTTCTCAAATAGTAGTAACCATCATCACCCTTTTCAGGTTTAAAGTCGTCCGGTACCAAAACCTTCTGGGAATTGCCTGTTTCCCAAACTTTCCAGTCGACATTGTTGACATCCCAGTTTTCACAAATGTTTTCTAGCAATACAACATCCGTGTTAAACCTGGATCTTATAGGAAAATCTACTCTGGCCAACATTTGAAACTGGTCATACACTTTAGGCATTTCTATGTCAATCCCTAAGGCTTTGCCTAGCTGTATATATTCATCCACATGAATACCCGAAGATTTGGTTCCTCCCAGATCAATAGGTACTCTATCCGGTATCTCATGATTTATTGCTTTTAAGACTCTTTCTCTTGAATTCATAATAAAATTCCTCCATAAAAAGACTAATTTGACGTAGCTAAACCAAGTATTTTTGCCTCACTGACTTCTTCTTTACTGAGTATCCCATTTATCCTGCCGCCGGACAAAACCAGGAACCTGTCACATATTGATATCAATTCCGGCAGCTCTGACGAAATAACTATAATACTCATACCATTTGCAGCCAGTTCATTAATAATCTTGTATATTTCACTTTTTGCTCCAACGTCAACCCCTCGGGTCGGTTCATCCAAAAATAGAATTTTTGGCTTTCCCATCAACGCTTTTCCTATTAACACCTTCTGCTGGTTACCTCCGCTCAGTGATAATATATTTGCCTCCGGAGAAGAAGCTTTTATATTCAAGCCATTGTAGTATTGATTCACAAGGTCATCTTCGCGTCTGTGGTCAATAAATAGTCCTTTTTTCAATTCATTCAATATGCACAGTGTCATATTCATCCTTACATTCAAACAGCCTACATATCCATCCCTTTTTCTGTCTTCCGTCAGAATAGACAGCCCCAATTTCTGAGCTTCAATGGGGCTTGATATGTTAACCTCCCTGCCCTCTACAAATATTGTGCCTGCTTTCCTGGGTATCAGTCCATAAATTGCCTTCAGGAGTTCACTTCTTCCCGAACCAACCAATCCTGCAAGCCCTAATATTTCACCTTTTCGAACTTCCATGCTCACATCTTTGATTATATTCAGTTTACTGGAATATGGATGCGGCACAGTAATATGCTCAACCTTTAATGCAACTTCCCCTATCTTTTTATTAACCTTAGGGTACATCACCTCAAGTTTACGGCCAATTATATCCTCTATTATTTTCTCATTATTAAAGTTTTCTTTGGTATAAGACGATATTAAACTGCCATCCCTTAACACTACAATTCTGTCAGAGATTTTTAAAACCTCATTCAGTTTATGAGAAATATATATACATGAAATTCCTTTACTCTTCAGCTTTTTCAACGTATCCATCAAAAACTCAGTTTCTGTTTCTGTAAGCGCAGCTGTTGGTTCATCGAGAATCAACAGGTACGGTTTAATCACAAGTGCACGCGCTATACAAACCAGTTGCTGCATACTTGCGCTCAGATTTCTCATAATAGTATTAACGTCTATCTCCAGGCCAAGGGTCTTGAGTATCTGTTTCGCTTGTCTTTGCACCTCTTTCCAGTCAACCAGACCGAACCTGTTCTTTATAAGCCTTCCAATCATGATATTTTCAGCAACTGTCAAATCAAGTTCAACATTTATCTCCTGATAAATCATTGCTATACCTGCCATTTGGGCATCATACGGAGACTTGAATATTTTATTCTCGCCTTTTATTTTTATGCTTCCTTTATAAGTTTGTGCAGGGTGCACACCACTAAGAATTTTCATTAGTGTAGACTTCCCTGCACCATTCTCTCCAAGAATGGACAGGATTTCGCCTTCATTCAAAGTAAGGTTTATATCTTTGAGTACTTCGTTGTTATAAAAGCTCTTACAAATACCTTCCATTGAAAGGATTTCTTTTACTTCACACATCACTCCACCGCCTCAATTATCTGTTAATACTAGCCCCTTTCCATTCTGTTACGTCTAATCTGATCAACCAGGACAGCAATTACGAGCACAGCTCCGATAACGAAATTCTGCCAATATGGTGAAATTTTAAGGATGGTCATACTGCTTGCAAGGATATTCATAAAAATAACGCCTATTACGGTTCCAAGTAGTGTACCCCTGCCGCCATATGTACTTGTTCCACCAATAATCACTGCTGCTATAACCTGAAGTTCATACCCGACACCAGCTGATGATTGTGCAGAACCCAGGCGGGCTGCCATAAAAATTCCAGTCATACCTGCCAGCATGCCCAGTATTGAATACAGGGCGACTAAATTGCGTCCTATATTTATCCCTGATACTCTTGCAGTTTCAATGTTACCGCCAATCGCATAGGCTTTTCTTCCAAATACTGTCCGGTTCATTATAAAATAAAAAATTACTGAAAGAACTGCAGCCACCACTACAATTGAAGGAAAACCAAGAATGTCCTGCTGTTCTATCCTCTGGAATTCAGGCGGTAATGGGAACACAGGTACTCCCAGAGTAATAATATAAACAAGGCCTCTTGCCATATAATACATACCAAGTGTCATCATTAAGGGTGGAATTCTGAATTTTACTATTATAATACCATTTACAAAGCCGCACAGGGCTCCGGCCAATAACCCCAGCAAAATAGATATCGATATTGGCAATCCTGCCTTTAAGGCAATACCTGTAATACAGCCGCCAAACGCTAGTATTGATCCCACTGAAAGGTCAATTCCCCCGGCGATCAACACCAGTGTCATACCTAGTGAAGTTATAAGCATATACCCTGCTGACCTTAGAACATTCATAATGTTTTGATAGGACAAAAAAACCGAATTAACGCTTTGAACTATAATTATTAATAGTACAGTCGGAATAATGATTCCCATCTCCTGCTTGCCCGCAATACCCTTTAATATACTGATTATATTGGCTTTCTTCTTAATTGTATCCAACACTATTTCACCATCCCATACTTATTAGCGTTTAAAAGCCGGATTATTAGAGTGCGGAAGATTTTTCCGCACTCCATATTAATTACTGTTTGATATTTTGTATATTATTTTACTGTTACAGGCCATTCTTCATTGGGATAGTCAACCTTAAACCACTGGGATCCGTCAGTAAAGTTTTCATCAAATGTGTCAACGTTATTTGCATCTACATACGTTGTACCAGTATCTTTGAAAGGATCGCCTTCCGGCTCAATGCCAAACATCGCACTCATATATGTCCACATTGCAGGCCTATATCCATATTGGAAATAATTCTGGCCGATAGTACCATAAACATATCCGTCTTTTATTGCAGCCACACAATCCTCCATTACACCGTCACCTAAAACGATGAGTTCTTTAGGATCCTTGCCCATTTCCTTCATTACCTGCGCTATTGCGCCGGCACATTCTCCTCCGCAACATACAAACGCATTTAAATCAGGGTATGTAGTGAATATTTCCTGTGCCCTTTGTGCTGCAACCAATGAATCGCTCTTGCTTTCTACAGTAGCAACCCATTCAAATCCTGCATCATGCTCTTGAAACGCCTTTTCATAGCCCTTCATGATATCTAACGCCAATGATGAATCAATAGCATAAAGAATCTTGGCAGCAATAATTTTTTTGCCCTGGAGGGCTTCACTTACTTTTTTACCACCGTTATACCCCCAGTTTATCGGATCCGCGCTAGCTCCACCTGTAAGGTATTCGTGAAGGTTTGGTGTGTCTCCGCCGGCTGTATATAATCTGATACCAGATTCATGAACTTTTTTGAAAACCGGTTCCATCGCTTCTTCACTAAGCCCGAATGCAGCTATGCCATCTACTTTTTCTGCCATAGCGATTTCAATCTGCTTAATCATCTCATTTGCATCCAGACCCATCGGCCCTACCCAACTTACTTGCAACCCGGGGAAATCCTTTGCTGCAGCTTCAATACCGTCTTTTGCGCCAAGCCAGACCGGGTGTGAAAGTAATGGTGTAACGAAAGTAAACCTGACTGTTTTACTTGCATCCGATACCGTTTCGGAACCGGACGGTGTGTCGGACGTACTTGCCGAATCTGCAGATTCAGACTTTGACAGCTCTTCCGTTCCACCTTTTGGAGCTGATGAACATGCAATTAAGGTAGTGCTGATCATCAAAAGGCAAATTACCAACGCTAAAATTCTCTTCATAACTTTCCTCCTAGTTATTTTTTACAAAAGCCTGTACAACCAGCTTTTGCACTTATATGGTATCAACTATCCATTGCATGGTACATGGAGATATTAATAGAATTAATGTGGATTATCCAACACAAAAAGAAACACATAAAGGAAATTGGATTTATGATGCAATTTTTATTGTGAACACCTCTTTAAAGAAGCTTTATAGTACCGATTCAGTTTTTACAACACTTTTCCCTGTATTCTGAAGGCGAATACCCCGTTATTTGCTTAAATACCCTGCTGAAATAATGCTGGTCTTCATATCCTACTATTTCTGCCACATCCTTTATCAGCATGTCAGTAAATTTACTCAGGTAATTCTTTGCCACATTAATCTTTTCTTTTGTAACATACTCGTTAAATGACATGTTTTTATTCTCTCTCACTATTTTACATAAATATGACTGTGAAATATGAATATGACTACAAACATCACTGATAGATATCATTTTATTTATGTTGGACTTGACATACAATTCAATAGATTTGAACAGTTCTTGGGTGGATCTGCTGCTTTTGGCCACGCCTTCACCACTTATTGCTTCATTAATTATGTCATTTAGAAAGTTTAATATGTCTTCATAGCCGTTAATGAAAGGCAGCACTTCATCAAAATAGTCTAATAAATCAAAGTTCAGATTTGAATTCCTTTGGAAGCATGTCAGTATCTGCCTTACCGTACGTTCAACACTAATCTGGGTATTTTTCTCCTGCTCCCATTGATTTATCAGGCTTTGCACTTCATCCATCAGCCCTTTGGTCATTTTGGAGTGGGTGAGAACCTCAATCTTTGCCATTTCATGGTTGTCCAACAAAATTTTTGGTTTGGTTCCGTCATAATTGATTAACCCGGGTGATACCAGAGTGCTCTTATTGATAATTACACTGTTCTTAATTGCTTTTTCTACATCATTCAGATGCTTTGGCAAATGATTCAGGTCTTCAAAACTTTCAGAATAACCAAGTGTAATATTATTGCGGCTGCTTTCAAGCTCATAAAAAATCTTTTTTATTTCTTCAGAAACCATAGTTCTATTATTATACGCATATAACACTAATATCTCCTTAGTTCCTATTAGCCTTATACTCCAAGTTTTATCAAAACCGCTCCCATATTTTCCCAGTATATCCTGCAAACTATGACCGACGCTTATGCCCTGAAAATTAAACCTGTTTATTTTGTTCAAATAGAGACCTTCTAAAACTATGGAAATGCAAAAATATTTATAGTTAAAATACTTTTTTATAACCTCATCTTCAATTTTCTCTCCTAATGATAAACTGTATAAAGCTTTTTGTTCTGCTGCTTCATCCATCACAACCAGCTTGTCATATATGGACTCCATTAATTTTGTGATTTGCTTCGGTTCAATAGGCTTTAACAAATAATCAACAGCCCTTGCTTTCAATGCCTGCTTTGCATATTCAAAGTCCTGGTAACCGCTTAAAATAACAGTCTGTATATCTGGGTAATTCCTGTTTATGTTTTTTATCAACTCTATACCGTCCATGATAGGCATCTTTATATCTGTAATTACAACATCAGGCCTGTTTTTATGGATTTTCTCCAAAGCTTCTTTTCCATTATACGCAAAATCACACACCTGAAATCCGGAAGTATTTTTCTCAATCACCCGGATAACCGATCTAATAAAAGGAGGTTCATCATCTACAACCAAAATCTTATACATTTTTTCTCCCTTCCAAACTTGTAATAATTGGCCCAGAAATTCTGATTATTGCCCCACCCTGCGCATCATTTCCTATACTGAATTTTATATTACCAGCAAAAAGCAGCCGAAGCCTTACGAATGTATTGGTAATGCCCATACCTCCTATTGAAAGCTCGTCTGGTTTTTGATATTTAAACAGCATTTCTTCATACTCTTTAATCTTCATATCCAGATTGTTTATAACTTCATTATCAAAACCACTGCCGTTATCTTTAATAACAATTTCCCATACTTCACCATTCTTATTTGCACATACGTTAATTTCCATAACCGGGACATATACTGTCTTAAATCCATGATTGAATGAATTCTCTATTAAAGGCTGAATAATGAATTTGGGCAGGATTGCTGATGAAACATCATCATCCATTGACACCTTATACTCAAGCCTATGTTCATATCTGGTTTTCATCAATGAAAGGTAATCCTCGGCATGTTCCATTTCTTCTTTCATTGTTGTAAACGAATCAGAGGCAGTAGTAGAGTATCTTAATATCTTTGCAAATCTTCTGCATACCCCTGCTATTTCCTCCTGATCCGCTTCCTCGCATAAATTGGCTATAACACCTAACATATTAAAAATGAAATGCGGATTTATTTTAGCCTGTAGTGCATCAAAATATGCTTTAGCCTGAAGGGAACGGGATCTAATCTCCCTTTCCATTGCGTTTTTTAATCTCTGCTGCATATCCATAAAAGAATTGTCTATCGCTTTTATCTCTTCATTTGCATCAATTTTTATATCATCAATAAAACTATCCTCTAAAAGGTTGTTCATATTTACACTTTCAATTTTGTTTTTAAGCTGTGTCAGTGGTAATGTCAACCTCTTTGAAAAAACTGCAATATAAAAAACTGAAATGATAATAATGATTATAATAGATACAAATATTATGCTTCGCACTTCTTCCAATGAAGATGTAAGCAAATCCTTGTTTTGTATCACAAATGTTGTCCAACCATTATCTTCCGACTTTGTATAGGCTACAATTTCCTCAACCTTTGAGAATGGGTTTTTGATAAAAGCCACTTCACTGCCGGGATTTTGAGATATATCAATATAATGCTTTATCTGTGCTTTATCGGTAAGTTTTTCATTGGAATAGAATACTTCCCTGCTATCTCTGATGATTGCTACCAATGAATCATCGCTGATGGACTGGATTATCTGCGGAAGTGTATCATAACGTTTTTGAACTTCTACAAAACCAATGGTCTCACCTTTATCATTCTTAATAGCTTTTATTACAGAATAAACAAGTATATATTTATCTTGTATCCAGGGATCATAATGAGCACTTAAAACATGTTTTGAATCCGGGCTTTTTAACATTTCTTCTATCCATATCAGGTTCTTTATCTTCTCTTTGCCTTGATAAGTAGTATACCTTGATGATACAAAATCACCGTCTAGCAAAATCACACTTCCCCTGTATAATTCAGGTTCTGTTTGAAAAAGGAATTCCAATATGCTTCTTATACGTCCATAGATAAATGCAACACTTAAGTCGCTGTTTTTATTGTTTTTAAACCAGTTCAAATACTCTTTTATTTCTGAATTATTTACAACCCTGTTTGCAGCATTTTCCATTTCTTTTATTTGTAAATCCAGTTGCTTTGAAATTGTAACACTGTTCTGGTAAAAGCTCTCTTTAATATTATCCTCCAGTATTTTTGAAGCATAACTATAAAATAAAACTGCTACCAGGATAAAAATTGTAATAATGAATATTGAATAGGTAAATAACAATTTAGTATGAAATTTAAGATGCTTAAAAGTTGTTTGTATTTTAAACTTCATTTCGCCTAAATTACCCTTGTCAGTTTTATTAATTACAATCTCATTCTAACACTTCTATAAAATTTCTACAACATCCTCACGCTTAGTTTCACTGGATAGAAGTCTGGCTTGTACCTGTGTTATAATTGCTTTGAGACCAATACAATAATAGCCGGAGGGCGTACAAAATGAAAAATGCAGATGTGATACAAAAAGCATCGTTTTTCTCCGGGCTTTCGGAGAAAGATTTGGAGAAAATTGCCGATATTTCCATCGAAAGAAACTACAAAAAGAACATGATAATCTTCATAGAAGGCGAGCCCGGTGAAGCGTTTTACTATATTAAAGCCGGAAAAGTCAAAGTATTCAGAAGCTATGAAGACGGCAGGGAGCACATTATTCATATTTTAAGTGAAGGTGATGTGTTTGGGGAGGCTACGCTTTTTAGCGGTATACCCTATCCGGCTTCAGCTTCAGTACATGAAGACGCAATACTAGGTATGATTAAGAATAGTGATTTGGAAAGCCTTGTAAGGGAAAACCCTGATCTTTCACTTAGCCTGATAAGACTGCTGTCTCGAAAGCTTGTCTTTGCGCAGGAAAAAGTGAGGGATCTTACTTTTAACGATGTCTTTTCACGCACTGCTTCCCAGATACTTAAGCTGGCGCATTACAATGGTAAAACCACTGAAAAAGGAGTTGCGATAGATATACGGTTTTCGCGGCAGGAGCTTGCTGAAATGGTGGGCACAACCCGTGAGAGTGTTTCGAGGGTAATAAGCAAATTTAAAAAGGAAAAATCCATAGCCGAGGAAAATGATATGCTGATAATTCTAAATGAAAGGAAGCTTAAATCCTGGATATAAAAGCTCTGGCACATTAAAACCCCTGCTGGTATAGCAGGGGTTTTTAATGTACCAGTGTAAGTTTTTTTAGTGTGTTTTCATCCACCTCCTCTATCTCCCCTTTTAATATTTTGAATATAAACTCTTTTTCAAGCCCGGTTGCCTGCGCATAGTCTTCAAAACTCATATTGCTGCTTGCCTTTCTGATAGCTTCAATTACCTCGTCGGAATGCTTAACTTTTGTTCTACCTGTCCCTTGAATCATGGATACACCTCATATATCCCTGTACTCCTCATACTTTTTCCTTTCTAAACGCCCTTCAGCAGGGTTTTCTCCCAACTGGTCATTATTTGGCGCCGGACTTTTCCTTGATGCTTTTTTTCTGTTCCTGTTTTTGTTCTTCTGTTTTGCCATAGTCCATCTCCTTTTCACTTTTATATTATTTGTATAAAAGCCATCCTTTACTCATGTTTAGTATTTACTAAATCCTCCAAAAATATGTACATACTCAGCTCGGATCATTTTCATCAAGAAAAACCCTTGTAACCTTTGTATAGCTGCCCTTTTTCATATCTTCCTTTGTTGCATCCTCGCCGAATCTTTCGTCACTGAACCCGGGCGCCACTATAGGGTTCCCCTTTTTATCTTTTTTACTGTTCCTCCTTATCTTGTCCTTCATAACATTCCTCCTCCATTATAAATTCCCCTTCATTTATTCGTTTTATTCCTATTACCCCTTCAAGTTCTTCAGAAAGCTTAAGCAGTGCAGAATCCTTGTTTTTTGTTTCAAGCATTACATCAAAATCTCTTCCTGCCTTTTTAGCTTTTTAAGAAACTCTGTAAAATCCTTTAATTCTATAGTATCCGCATGGCTTCTAAAATCCCTGCAGCTCCTGGGACTTGAAAAATGTATCTTAGGGTTGAAATACTCCCCATTCCAGGTGTCGAAGATAGCTGGCAGCAACTCCTCTATGCACTCACCATTATTTACACAATTATGATGGTGTACATCCAAAACCATGGGAATACCCAGTTCCTCACATATCGAAAGTACATCTGCCGCAGTGAAAGACTTGTCATCATTTTCAACAATAATACGGCTCCTTATCCTTTCAGGCAAACTGACAAAATTATTCTTGAATCTTTCCAATGAAGACTTCTTGTCATTATAATGTCCCCCAACATGTATAACAAGCTTGTATCTGCTATCTGATAAGCCCATTGCCTCATATACATTTACATGATAATCCAAATCCCTGATTGCATCCTCAAGAACCTTTTGGGAGGGCGAATTAATAAGTGTAAAATGATCCGGATGAGCGCTGACCCTGAAATTGTTTTCCTTGATGAATTCACCTATTTCCCTGAATTCGTCCTTAAAATCCCTTTTATAGTCCCAGCCTGCAACCCCGGGATGTGTTGCCAGTGGGACAAGCTTGGAAGTAAGCCTGTACACTTTTATATTGTACGCTTTATTGTATCTTAATATCCTTAAGGTGTTTTCAAGATTTTTATGTGTAATTTTCCTGAGTCTGTATAATTTGGCAGCATCATCAGGCAATTTTTCCAAATTGGAAACCGTCACTGTCTTGGAAGGAGAACAGTCTTTCAGATTCAAAGTCATTGCTACATATCCTAATCTAAACCTCATAATAACTCCTGTCTTTCTTTCAAGTATCGCAACAAGCTTTTCTCATTATATAGTTTTCTCCACATAACCGCTTTTATTATATCTTAGTTTATTTATTTGTATGCTTTAACAACCAGTGCAAAGGTATTGTCATTTTTTATATGTTGCCCGCTTACACACTTTATATAATAAAAAACGGTTCTATAATAAATGTTGGGGTGGCTAAAGATAACTTTAGCTCTCCAACATTTTTTGTATAAAAAAGAGCATAGAGTTGAAATCTCAAGTAAAATGAAGTTACGACACACCATTTGAAAGGAGATACAACCTATGCTCAACACTAATTATACGGAAGAATTGCTCGGTTTGAAAGATATTTCTCTAAAAAATGTGGAAAGACGTGAAAACAAGCTTTGTATCCACATAGAAATGCATCAGAGACTACATAAATGCCCCAAGTGTGGTGAAAGGACAAGCAAGGTGCATGATTACAGGAACGCAGCCAATAAAAGATATTCCGGCTTTCGGTGAAATGACTGTCATTTATTTACGCAAACGAAGACATGTATGTCCCATATGCAGTAAACGGTTTTATGAAACTGTCCCTTTCCTTCCACGGTATTACCGCATAACAAACCGTCTAGCAGCTTATGTTATTAAATCATTGAAAGAAGTGCGGTCAATGAAAAGCGTGTCAAGGTTAGTTAATCTTTCGCCGCCTACTGTAGCCAGGATATTTGACCATGTTGGATATTCACCAAAACTCTGCCAAGAGTTTTATCATTGGATGAATTCAGAGGAAATGCTGGCGGCGAGAAGTTTCAGTGTATTATAACAGATCCGGAGAACAAGAAAGTTATCGATATACTGCCCAACAGAAAAACAGAAGATATGATAAGATATTTCCTTGGTTACAAAGATCGCAAGGTAGTTCAGCATGTAGTAATTGACATGAGCGGACCATTTCGAAGTCTTGCCAAAAGTCTATTTCCTCATGCAAAAATAATAGCAGATAGATACCATGTTGTAAGGCAAGTGATGTGGGCATTTGAAAATGTTAGAAAAGCTGAACAAACAAAATTTTACGATTCCCGAAGGAAATACTTCAAAAGAAACAGGACGAGTGCTGCTGAAAAGGCCGGATAATCTAACTGAAGAGGAAGCAGATCAGATAGAAGCAATGCTAAAAATATCAGAGAGATTGCGGCAAGCCTATTTTATGAAAAATGAATTTCACAAACTTATGGACTGTAAAAACAGAGAAGATGCCAAAAAACAACTTGGAATCTGGAACATGATGGCTACCGGTTACAATCTCCCGGAGTTCCAGGCATGCACAAGAACTCTTATCAATTGGAGTGAAGAAATACTTAATTCCTTTGAGTATCGATTTTCAAATGGCTATACCGAAGGTGTAAATAACAAGATTAAGGTAATCAAGAGAAATGCTTTTGGTGTAAGGGATTTCAAAAGGTTTAGAAACAGGATACTGCACGTTATGTCGTAGAAACAGGCAATGGGATGCAGATCACCGTCAAGCCTTGTGAGGAGCAACTACAGGCTGTTAACAGGCGAAGCTGAAATGCGGTATCAGGAACATAAAGGTTTGCCACGGACGGCAAAGCCGCCAGCGCTGAGGCAGGATGCCGATTCGCTGGCGCACGCATTACAGCGAGCCAAGTCAAATACAGCCTGTTTGAGACGAACCGGCTGCGGACATCTGTACCTCCATGCCTGATAAGTATAAAAAATCCAGAGAATAACTTTTTATGGTCATCCTCTGGAAATCATCAATACTTTATTTTACTTGAGCCCCACCCCAACAATTGACGTAGAGCCTAAAAAACCCGCATTTAGGCGGGTGTACATTTATTAGTCGTATAACATCTGAATTTTCTTATTTTCTAATTGTTTTTCTTCGCCCATTCTGCCGCTTTTTTAACCATAGCCTGGTGAGTGCTGTCAACTCTGGCCGTACCATGGGTTTTACTTCCATAAAAGTGTATGCAGGTTTGCCCATCCATGCCGTTATCTTTTACAGCATCAAGGTTTTGTCCTCTGCCATATCCACCGCTTCTTCCTTTTACCACGGTGTTTGCAGGATACTTATCAAGCCCGGCATGCGGCATCCCGTTCATTGACCCTGCAAAGCTCCTGCCATCTACTGTTACAACAACAGCCCTTCTGTCCCAGCTCCATTTTCCTCCATATATGCTTTTCATTATATTTGTGTCATCTATTGTAAGTGGTTCAACATCCGCATGATTTGTGCCGAATGTCCTTTTGACCTGGAAACTAAGCCCTGTATCTATATCATAAACAGTAGCAATTTTTCCTCTTGAAAAAACTTTATCAACTTCCCCAAACCATGGCACTAAATAATTGTCCTCACGGGAAATTCCTCTGGACGCAGTACCGCTTGTCCTTCCCAGAAGCTTGTCTACAAGCGCAAGAGTATTTTTACCTGCTATCCCATCACAGATATAGCCGTGACTGGACTGCAGCTTCTTTACTGCAGCCTCTGTAAGCTCTCCATAATATCCTGTACAATCCCCATTAAAGAATCCAAGCCTTTTTAAGTCATTCTGCAGAGCTGCAACCCCTTTTCCTTCCATTCCCATCTTATAAGAGCCATTTGTATCCCGTGTATCCAATAGCCTTTGCAGCAGTGAAATAGTATCGTTTCCGGCTACTCCATCCTGAATGTATCCATATTGGCGCTGCAGGCTCCTTACTGACGAAACCGTTACATCACCATAGTATCCTGTGCATTCTTCATTGAAATACCCCAGCTCTTTTAACATTTTTTGAAGCTGTACAACATCATCTCCGCTCATACCTTTTTTTAAAACCGGCGATGAATATGTAATACTTCTGCCAGAGTTCTCTTCCTGCCTTTTCAGTAGTTTGTCAATAAGTGAATAAGTATCCGGGCCTGCTATCCCGTCCGGTATGTACCCGTTGTCCTTTTGCAGCTTTTCTACTGCTTCCGCAGTTATATCCCCATAATATCCGGTGCTTTCCGTGCTGAAATACCCCAGTTTCTTCAAATCGTTCTGGAGCTGAGTTACTTCACTACCCTCCATTCCTGGTTTTAACACCTGAGAATAAGCGGAAACCGGAGTAAAGCTTAAATAAAAACTGGCAGCAATAGAAACTGCCAATAATGGCAGAAAGGCAGCTTTTCTTTTCCTCATATGCACCCCCCTTCCTTTTTCAAATACTTACAATTAACTACATAATATTATAGCATTCTCTGTTTACATAATAAAGGCAAAATCACTGAAATTTATAAACTTTTGTTTACATTTACATATTTATATGTAATGCAGTAAAACTATATATGGAAGCTTCTCACTATGGTACCTGATACATCGAATCAACGCAGGTAATTAAAAACTCTCAAAGGAATTTTTTTCTTTTTATCGAAATATTAATATAAATAGTTTGCAGTTTTACAAGTCTTATTAACGAAAGGAGTATTTTTATGAAGGCTATAATAATGGCAGGTGGTGAGGGTTCAAGACTCAGGCCTCTTACATGCGACCTTCCTAAACCTATGGTGCCCGTAATGAATATTCCGGTAATGGAACATATAATTGAACTGCTTAAATACCATAATATAACTGAAATTGGGGTTACATTAATGTACCTGCCTCAAAAAATCAAGGACTATTTTGGAGACGGCTCAAATTTTGGGGTAAATCTGCATTATTTTACTGAAAAAACCCCTTTAGGAACAGCAGGAAGTGTAAAAAATGCCCAAAGCTTTTTAGATGATACTTTCATTGTAATAAGCGGTGACAGCCTTACTAACCTGGATATTTCAAGCGCTTTCCAGTATCATAGAATGAAAAAATCAAAAGCAACACTTGTACTTACCAAGGTAGATGTGCCGTTGGAATATGGAGTGGTTATTACAAATGAAAACGGGGCAATAACAGGTTTTTTAGAAAAACCCAGCTGGGGTGAAGTGTTCAGTGACACAGTAAATACAGGAACATATATACTTGAGCCGGAGGTCCTTGAATATATGGAAGAAAATAAGAAGTATGATTTCAGCCAGGAATTGTTTCCTCTCCTTCTGGAAAAAAAACAACCCTTATTCGGATATACTATGTCAGGCTATTGGTGCGATATTGGAGATTTAAGAGCATACCTGCAGGCTCATTATGATGTCCTGGAAGGTAAGATACACATAAAAACAAATGCCAGGGAAATCAAGGAAGGTGTGTGGGTTGGCGCAGGTACCCATATAGAGCACAATGCTGAAATAAAAGCTCCCTGTGTTATAGGCAGCAATTGCCGTATTGGAAACGGGACCTTAATAGGCAGTTTTTGTGTAATTGGCAACAACAATGTGATTGAAGATGATGTATCCATAAAGAGGAGTGTTGTATGGAATAACAATTACATTGAATTCGGATCTGAAATCAGGGCAGCAGTTATCTGCAACAAGGTTAACCTGAAACATTACGTATCCGTTTTTGAAGATGCTGTAATAGGAGATAATTGCGTAGTTAAT
This sequence comes from Acetivibrionales bacterium, assembly GCA_050953835.1. Taxonomy (GTDB): domain Bacteria; phylum Bacillota; class Clostridia; order Acetivibrionales; family JBMNNH01; genus JBMNNH01. The sequence goes on from JBMNNH010000024.1 coordinate 128,699, forward strand.
GAGAGGGCAATAGTAAAACCCAATATAAAAATATGGCCTCAAAAGGTGGTTGACCCTCTGGCAATTGTGGACAGGAATATTATATGGGGTTCAAGGTATTCAAAATCAATATTTGGAGAAAACGGGCTTTCGGGAATAATAAATGTGGATATATCCCCTGAATTCGCCACCAGATTGGGGGCAGCCTACGGTTCCATGTTTAAAAAAGGCTCCAGGGTAGTAGTAAGCTCAACTACATCGAACTCAGCCAGGATGTTCAAGCATGCTTTTATGTCCGGCATACTTTCTGTCGGAGTAGAGGTATATAACCTCAGCAGCATTCTCACTCCTATCTCAAGGCATGCAATAAACTTTTTATCAGTTGAAGGCGGTATACATATTAAAACATGTAATGACAATCCCAACAAACTTAGGGTTGACTTCATGGATTCCAAGGGCGCGGGAATAAGCCGTGTTTTAGAGCGTAAAATTGAGAATGCATTTTTCAGGGAGGACTTTAAACGCTGCTCAGGGGAAGAAATAAGCAGGCTGAACAATATTACCGACTTCAAGAATTATTATGTCCGCTCAGTATTGAATGAAATCGATATTGAAAAGGTAAGGGAAAAGCAACCTAAAATTAGTGTAGTTTCCCCCTCAGGTTTTGTAATATCCGTTGTTATACCTATGCTTTCAGATATGGGCTGTGATGTAGCGGGCTTTTCCTCATCAATTCCAAACTATGTTAACAGTATTGTTGATGAAAGCAATAAAAAAAAATGCCGATTTTACAGCATTTATTGACAGTAACGGTGAAAGCCTGGTATTGTTTGACAAAGAAGGCTGCGCAATCAAAGATGACCTTTTCCTGTCTCTTACTGCATTAATCATATTTAAAAGTATGCCGGGAGCTAAAGTAGTAGTCCCAATAACTGCTCCTTCAATAATTGAGGATCTTGCAGCCAAGTATGGTGGAAAAGTTGTAAGAACCAAAACATCCTCACAGGCAGTAATGGAGCAAATGTTGAGCTTTAACCTTCTAAAAGACAGGCAAAGGGAAAACATGGCTCAGTTTCTCCTCAATTTTGATGCATTTGCCGGACTCTGCAAGATAATAGAATACCTTTGCCTGTTCAACACTACATTAACCGATTGCGGTAAAGGAAATACCAGATTTCTATGTGAGTAAAAGAGAGGCTTTCTGTCCTTGGGAACTTAAAGGCAGGGTAATGAGGACACTTATCACTGAAAACGGGCCTGAAAGACTGGAGCTTCTTGATGGAGTCAAATTCTTCACTGATAAAGGGTGGGCACTTGTTCTGCCTGATGCGGATAAGCCAATGTTCAGGGTATATTCCGAAGGTGAAACGCCTGAAATGGCGGAGACTATATCTGACAAATACTTGGATAGAATAAAATCTATAATCGATATTTCCAACAAGCAAGTCATTTGAACTGCCCGGTAAAATTCCTGAGCCACAAGAGTAAAAGGGCTGCTCAGTATGCAGCCCAGCTACATATTACTGTCCGACCAATACTATCTGCCAATATTCTGAAGCACCATTACCTTGCCGTAGGTTTTACTTTCTGAAACGCCTATCCCTGAATAATTAAACTTACTGTTCAAAATATTAGCCTTATGATCTTCTGACTTCATCCAGGCTTTAAATGCTCCTTCCACCGTCTTATTACCAGCAATGTTTTCTCCCGCAGTTTTGAAGTTTATTCCAATCTGTTTCATCATGTCAAAAGGCGAACCAAAAGTCGGAGATTGATGAGAGAAGTAGTTTTTTTCTACCATTTCTTTCGCTTTCAGCCTTGCTGCTTCCATTAGTTCACTGTCAAACTCAAGAGGCGCAACACCGGCTTCTGTCCTCGCCTCATTAATCAAATCTAATAATTTCTGTTCATCTTCAGAAATATCGGAAGGAGGAACTGATACTGCTTCTTCCTCTTCTTTCCCTTCATCCAGCCCATTTGCTGCTGGCTGGCTTATACCTTCCTTCACATTTACATAATTGCTGTGAACCGCTCCGACACATCCCCCACCGGGTTCGTAAACCGCATACCACTCCCCTATCTTGCCAATTATCTCTACCTTATCTCCTTTTTTAAGTATACTGACAACGTTATACTCAGTTGAAGGCCCTTGTCTCAAGTTTAGATATGTAGCTTCCACCGTACCATTTAGGGAATCAACCGCCCTGAAAACTGGGGTTGCTTCCGCTGCTTCAACTTTCTTAACGTCAGCAAGAATAAAGCCTGATATTGTAGTAAAAATCAAACTCAAAACAATTAATAGCACTATCCTGGTTTTCATGAAATCCCTCCAAATTGTTCATTTTACAAATATTTATATTGTTTGATAATAGTATTAACAAATTTGTTTGAATTATTTACATGAATATTCCTTAAATGAATAATTTTTTTAAAATGAAAAAAGCGCAATATGCGCTTTTTTATAAGATACTGCGTATCCTTTCACCTGATAGTATGGGCATTACAGCTATACTGACACCCACTCCCTTATTTCTGGCTTGATATTGCTTTTTTTACTTCAGCCGTAACATCATCAACCTTTATTTCCCTTATCTCTGAAGATTTTCTAAGTTTGTACTCGACAATACCTTCTCCTGCCTTTTTGCCAATTGTAATCCTTATTGGTATACCGATAAGGTCTGCATCTTTAAACTTGACACCCGGCCTCTCATTCCTGTCGTCAAGGACCACCTCCACACCTTTCTCCTGAAGGCTGGTGTATATCTTTTCCGCAAGCTCCATTTGCTCACTAATTGTTGGATTTACAGGCACAACAATAACATGGTACGGAGCTACAGACATAGGCCATATTATCCCATTTTCATCGTTATTCTGTTCAATAATGGCAGCCATAGTCCTGTTTATGCCTATCCCATAGGAGCCCATAACCATTACCTGTTCATTTCCATTTTCATCCAGATATGCGCAATTCAATGAATCACTGTATTTAGTGCCAAGCTTAAAAATGTGCCCTACCTCTATTCCCTGGGAAACTTTCACAGGATGGCCGCATCTTGGACATTTGTCGCCTTCTTCAATGTTCCTTATGTCTTTTATTGCAGACTCCTTAAAATCTCTACCAATGTTGACGTTTTTCATGTGAAAACCTGTTTCATTTGCACCAGTCACAAAATTTTTCATACCTGCCACTTCAAGGTCAACAATCAATTCAGTATTAAGCCCTATAGGCCCGGCAAATCCCACATCAGCACCGGTAACCATTTTTACGGTTTCCGCATCCGCCATTTCAAGTTCTATACATCCAAGATAATTTTGCAGCTTAGTTTCATTAAGTTCCCTGTCCCCTCTTACCATAGCTGCAACAACCTTATCATCGACTTTGTAGATAAGGGTTTTAGCAAACTGTTTTGGCGAACATTGGAAAAAATCCATAAGCTCCTGGATAGTCCTGACGTCTGGTGTTTCCACCTTCTCCATCTCAAGCTCCCGGTCACACGGTTGGCATGATTCATTGCAGCTTATATCAGGTATGCATTCAGCTTTCTCATCATTGGCAGCATAGCCGCATTTCTCGCAATAAGCTATAACTGCTTCTCCTACTTCCGACTTAACCATAAACTCCTGGGATCCGCTTCCTCCCATAGCTCCTGAATCAGCCTCAACAATAATATAATCCAGCCCACAGCGGTCAAAAGTTTTGCAATAAGCCTCACGCATATTATTATATGACACATCCAGCCCTTCCCAGTCACGGTCAAAGCTGTAAGCATCCTTCATAACAAATTCCCTGGACCTCATTACTCCAAATCTGGGCCTTCTTTCATCCCTGTACTTGGTTTGTATCTGATACAGGGTTACCGGCAGAGACCTGTAGGATTTCAATTCGTTTCTAACAATCAAGGTAAAAATTTCCTCATGGGTAGGGCCAAGGCAAAAATCCCTTCCATTCCTGTCCTTCAGCTTGAACATCTCTGGCCCAAATACTTCCCACCTGCCTGATGCCTGGTATGCTTCAGCAGGGAGAAGAGCCGACATTATTAATTCCTGTGCACCAGCCCTGTCCATTTCTTCCCTTACAATCTGTTCTATCTTTCTGAATGTCCTGTAACCCAATGGTAAGAATGAATATATCCCTGAAGCCAGCTTTCTCATTAGTCCGGCCCTTAACATCAGCTGATGGCTTATTGTTTCAGCATCAGATGGTATTTCTCTGAGCGTAGGTATAAACATTTGCGAAAATCTCATATATTACCTCCTTCTTGTGTAAAACATATATATAATATATAATTTAATACGATAAAATGCAAGAATTAAAGGTTGTTTAGCTCTTTATTGCTTTATTGAATGATAATTGCGGAGGAGTCATTAAATGAAAGTGGGTATTGGCCAGGACAGCCATAGGTTTGACTTTAATAACTCAAGAAAGAAACTGGTTCTTGGGGGGGTTGTTTTCGATGGGTACCCTCCCCTATACGGAAACAGTGACGCAGACGTTGTTCTTCATTCGTTAACTAATGCGATATCAGGTGTAAGCTGCACAAATATACTTGGTAAAATAAGCGACCATATGTGTCTGAATCTGGGAATTACCGACAGCAGGGAATATGTACTGGAAGCCCTTAAATATCTTGGCAAAATGAGAATAATCCACGTGTCCATATCTATTGAGTGCAAAACACCAATAATTACACCAAAAATACCAGAAATCCGCACCTCTATTGCAAGGCTTCTCTCTATTTCGGAAAGCTGTGTAGGTATTACTGCAACTACAGGAGAAGGTTTAACGGCCTTTGGGCGGGGTGAAGGGATCCAGGTGTTCAGTTGTGTTACTGTAGAATAATTTAGTCCTGCCCAGCACCATCAAATTTTGCAGCAATTGCTTCTGCAACTGCCAGGTCCTCCTGTGTTGTAATTTTAATATTGTCATAAGACCCTTCTACCATCTTAACTTCTTTATCCAGCCTTTCTACAAGCATTACGTCATCTGTGGCAAGAAAGCCGTCCTGCAGTGCTTTTTTATGTGCTTCAATTATCAGACCGTATTTGAAAACCTGGGGTGTTTGTATGGCCCAAAGATTGGTTCTGTCCACAGTCCTAACCACCATTCCTTTGTCATTGACCCTCTTAACGGTATCTTTTACGCGGACGCCCACTCCAGATGCTCCAAACTTGTCTGCAGCCTGTATACACTCTATCAGGTGTTTTTCTTTAATAAAAGGCCTTGCTCCGTCATGTATGATTACAATATCTGCATTTTTATTGACCTGTAGCAACCCGTTGTACACTGAATGCTGCCGTTCACTACCTCCGGCTACCAAGGCTTTTACTTTATCAAAACCAAAAAAATCAACAATGTTTTGCTTGCAAAATACTATGTCATTCTCATTTACAACCAGTACTATTTCATCAATCAGTCCGCATTCTTCAAATACCGATAAGGCTCTAGCCAGAACCGGTATTCCGTAAATTTCGATATATTGTTTGCTTATATCCAGGTTCATCCTTGACCCTTTTCCTGCAGCTACAACAACAGTACTAATATATAAATTTTTTAGTTTTTTAATAAATTTCTCCATAAATAAGTGCCTTTAGTCCTATATTCCTTATTGATGCTTTAAATAACGCGTTCTATTGAACACTTGGGCTTTGCGAAAATCATTCTTCCCGCAGCGGTTTGAAGGGTACTGGTAACCATAACATTAATACTCTCACCTATATGCCTTCTTCCACCATCAACCACTATCATTGTTCCGTCCTCCATATAAGCTATTCCCTGTCCGTTTTCCTTACCGTCTTTGATTACCTGCACAACCATCTCTTCCCCTGGCAATGCTATAGGTTTAACAGCATTCGCCAGCTCATTTATATTCATAACCGGAACACCCTGGAAACTTGCCACCTTATTAAGATTATAATCTGTAGTAAGGACTTTACCACCCAGCCTTTTTGCAACATTTAATAGTTCACTGTCTACTTCTACTCCCTCTGGGAGTTCAGAATTCTCTATTCTTACAGGATATTTTATATCCTTTTGGATTGTGTTTAAAACGTCCAACCCCCTTCTGCCCCTATTCCTTTTAAGGACATCCGATGAGTCGGCTATATGTCTTAGTTCTTCCAGTACAAAGCTGGGTATCACAAGCTCCCCTTCCAAAAATCCGCTTTGGCATATATCTACTATCCTTCCATCAATAATAACACTTGTATCAAGTACCTTCGGACAAATTGACATTTTGTTGCTTTTTGATATACCATACTTATTTTTTATAGAATCAAATAACACTTCATTTCTTTTACCGAGCGCTATAGAAATGCCTATACAGCCAAACAGTATATTAGCTGAAATTGCTATGGGTACTCCGATTATGTCCACGTTATTTATTGGAATAGAAATAAGATTGGCTACAATAAGCCCAATAATCAATCCAATGGAACTCACTATCATCTCATACAAGGTCATATTTTGAATAAAGTTTTCTGCTTTGTCCAAAAATTTGATAAGTGATTGAATGATTTTATTGCTGGTTGAATAAAACAGTACTGCTAAACAAATTGAAACAATTATATATATTCCTATCCTTAGTTCAAAGGCCATTTCAACATCCTTAACAGCAATAAATGTCCTTGCCAAGGTGTATCCGGTAACAGCGCCTGCTGCTGTAAAAGAGAATTTAATAACATTGTTTAACACAGCACCCTACTCCCCTATTAAAAATATTTCCCATCAGTCCAATACTACGTACTAAGGTAGTCATTAATAATGCTCTCTATCTCCATCTCATTTACGCCCTTAGCCAACACCAACTCACTGATAAGAATCTGCCTTGCGCTGTTCAACATTTTCCTTTCACCTGTAGACAGTCCTTTTTCCTTTTCCCTCAACATAAGAACCCTTACAACATCAGCCACTTCATATATGTTACCACTTTTTATTTTTATCATATTCTCTCTGTATCTTTTGTTCCAGTTGTTTGTCATGTTTTCATTCTTATCCTGCAAAATCTGCAATACCTTGTCCACATCACTTCTGCCTATTACTTCCCTGATACCTATGTCATCCACATTATCAATTGGTATCATAACCTTCATATCTCCTATTGGCATTTTAACTATATAATAACTCTGCCTCTGCCCAAGTATCTCTTTCTCTTCAATAGACTCTATAACACCTGCTCCATGCATAGGATAAACAATTTTGTCACCCACGTTAAACATAACTACGCCTCCATAAAACCATCGCTCAAAAGTAACTTCGCCGATACTCCTGGGAAAGCTGTATTAACACAATATCAATGTGAAAATCCAACATATTTGGTTCATAAATGATTAACCTCCAAAAAGCATGGAACATAATAATGCTTCCGACAAATAAAACTTCCACCATAGTTTTCCCGGAAGCTTCCACACTAAAAAAACATATATTATTATTAAGTATACTACAAATATGTTTTATTGTCAAAAACAAACATTTTACCACTACTCACATAATAATGTCAACAGCAATTTGCTGAACGCTTCAGGCTCTTGAGATTGAAGCATCGTTGCTGGAAGCATTTTCTTCACATAATTTATGTACACCCGCCAGTGAACTTTTGTAATTGACAAAGAACCATGAATCCAATTATAATTATACTATTGGGAGTGATGCGGATTGAAGGGTATAAACGATGCTTTGATAGATAAGTTCCAGTATTTGGTTTCAGAGCTTCTGGTAAGGAATAAAAGCATTCTGGATTCAATAACTAAATTTCAGGATTCTAATGGGAGGATTAACCGTTCTATCACCAAAGCTGTCACACAATGTGGTTGCTTAAGTATTGATGCTCATAAGCAGAACTTTCTTGAAGGTGGCGATTTTGGGGAAATTCGCAGTGCAATGGAAACCCATGTCAGAGGAACTCTGTGTGATAACTGCAGAGATTTGATAGAAAAAGATATTGGAAGGAATTTGTTTTATCTTGCTTCAATATGCAACACCCTTGATTTAAACCTGTATGATATAATAATTAAAGAGTATGAACGGTTAAAAATGCTTGGGAAATATAACTTGAGATAGATACAGCATAATACTTTCAGCCAGGTTACGGCTTAAGGTACCACTCAGGGTATTATAGCCCTAAGTAATACCCTTGGCTCAGAATATCTTCAGTCTGCTTCAAAGTTTTAATTGATTCATCATAATTATTAAGGGCAACGGCTGCAGCGATATAGTTTATTAGACACATTGGCGCCACAAATGAGTTTTTATATGAAATACCGCTGACATCACAAGGTAAAATTATATCTGCATAGGAATCTACCGCAACATGGGACTGGCTTGTTATCAATATTACTTTTATACCTTTCTTTTTAAACCATGATACAATGTTTGCTGTTGTCTTTGAGTATCTTGGAAATAAAAACGCAATACAAATGTCACCGGCTTTAGCACCAACTATTTCTTCTGGATAAATCATGCCAACAGACTGTATAAGCCGTACGTTTTCTTTTATCTGTCCAAGCCTTGACGCTGTATAGTGAGCAAGGGCAAAGGAACTACGCATACCTACTATATAGATATTGCCGGCATTGGCAATTGAATCAACAACCACGCTAAGGTTATCTTCAGATAACATTTTGAGAGTCCTGTTAATATTCATTATATCGTTCTTAAAACAGTCAGTAAGCAGCTTGTCTTTTGTAGTATGCGTAGTGGCAACACTCAGTCGCTCAGGTAAAGTCACCTTATTGCGGATAACAGTCTGGATTTCCTTTTGCATGTCAGAGTAGCCATTAAAGCCTAATATCCGCGCAAATCTGATTATAGTTGTAGTACTCACTCCTATCTTGTATGCTATGTCCTCTAATGTATTAAAAGCAATTGTGTCTAAATTATCTAAAACATAAGCCGCAACAGTTTTCTGTGAATGCGTCAACATATCAAATTTTTCTGATACCTTATTAAGAAAGTCTGACATTGCTTTATCTCCTTGATTTGAATAAATTACCTTTTGTTTTCATTTTAGTATATATCATTGAAATATCCATGTCAATTAGTACTAAAAGAGAACTTAACGCAATGCTGCACTATATTTTGTCCTGAATACCCCAAATTCAGAACCTTATTATATTTGATATGTCTGCAAGTTTGCAGCCGGGCGTAAGGTCGCAGACACGCATTAAAAAATTAAGCTTATCAATCCGCTCGCCGGAACGTGGTGCACCATTTTTAATAAAACCAACTCCAAGGCCTACTGCTAAATCCATGACTATATCTCCTATGACGCCTCCTGAGCGCCCGGATGGAATTGCTATCATACCATGTTCCATAGCAAAGTGATACGTATCCAACGCTTCTGTTATTGTTCCAACCTGGTTGGGTTTCAATATAAAACCATGTACCGCATTAGCTTCATATGCCCTTTTAATTCTTTCAGTATTGGTAACAATCAGGTCATCACCGATAATCATGCTTCGTTTGATTTCCCGGACTGCATTGACATAACCATCCCAATCGTTTTCATCCAGTAAATCTTCGATAAAAACCAGATTATACTTTTCTGATAGTTTTTTGGCGTATTCAACCATTTCATCTGAATTAATACGCTTACCCTTAAGAAGATATGTTTTAGTTTTACTGTCATACACTTCACTTGAAGCACAATCCAAAGCAAAAGCAACTTTATCACGATAACCACAGGCATCAACTGCATCTTGCATAAGGTCTAGGACAACTTCAGGATCATCGGAAGGCGCAGCATAACCGTATGAACTTGCTACCTCAGGTTCTTTTCCTAAATATTTCCGGAGCACCCGGGCAAGTTCCTGGAATGTGTTTACACCAATTTCAACAGCTTCATAAATGGAGGAAGCTTTGTAAGGCATAATAATGAATTCATTATATGCCTGAGTGATATCACCGTAATGTCCACCGTTAATAATATTAAATGATGGAACAGGTACAGTTTTAATAGTCCCGTTAGCGATATACTCATATAATGGTATGCCAGCACACTGGGCAGCAGCCCTTATACAAGCAATCGAAGTGCTATAGATAGCATTGCCTCCAAGTTTCGATTTGTTTTTTGTTCCATCTAATGCAATCATTTTTTCATCTAATTCACGCTGGCATACTACGTCCATTCCAATAAGTGCAGGGGCGATGATTTTTTCAACATTTTCAACAGCCTTGTGAACACTCATGCCATGGTACTCATCAGGGTCATTATCGCGCAATACAAAAGATTCATACATCCCTACCGATAAACCCGTGGGTGCACAGCCTCTTCCCAATACGCCGCCTTCAGTAATTATATCAACTTCAACCATAGGACGACACTTACAGTCAACTAATTGTCTTGCTTTAATTTCCTTGATTTTAGTTATACTCATACATTACTCCATTCTGCTAACGCTTTTAATTGTATAATTAATAGTCTGAACTATTGTATAGTTCGAAATTTCCTAATCTGATTCCGGTACATACATAATGTTAAAATCACACAGATTTGTACCAGTATTACCGGTAAAAACAGTATCACCAATTTCTGATAAAGCCTCAAAACAAGCGTGTTCTCGCAGGGCTGCATAAATATCAACACCTTTTTGTTTCGCGGTAGCAGCACTTGTAGAATCAGTAATGCCTCCCGCAACGCTTGTTGTACCGTCTGTCCCTTCCGAATCTATAGAAAGCATACAAGCACCTTTTACTTTTTGGGCAGTCAAAGCAAAACTTGCCGTTAATTCCTGAGAAGGACCCCCGTGTCCTTTGATAGAAGAGTTATCCAATATCTTGGTGGTTACTTCTCCGGAACTTAATATCACACAAGGCGGTTTTATTGGGTTGCCGTAGGTCTGGATTTCCCTTGCTATTGAAGCAAAAATGGTTCCTGCATCCCTGCTTTCGCCTTCTAAAAATGAGGTTAAAATCACTGTACGGATGCCCATACCCTCAGCTATTTCTTTAGCATATCTACATGAATCGGGGAGGGTATTGAGCATAAAATATGTGTTTTCTGGAAACGCTTTGGGAGTTTCTCCTTCATCACCAACATTCATTAAATACTCTACAACACTTTTAGGAAGCCTGTCCGCAACATGGTAATTGCGTATAACCTCACGGGCTTCATCAAGTGTAGTCTGGTCAGGCCCCATAGGTGTTCCCTTATAGTTTGCATAAGGAATTCCAATATCACCTGTTGCTGGGGTACCAACTGCATCACTAATGCCAATACCGATTAATTCAGCTCCAACAGATTGAATGCGCTTTGCGAGCATACCGCCGTTAAGCTGTGAAATATGCCTTCGGATAGCGTTTATTTCGTATATACTTGCACCGGATTTTAACATAACATCTGTTGTATCTATTTCATCCTGCAAAGTTATACCGTCAATGGGACAGCTCATAAGGGCAGAACTTCCGCCACTGATAACAACAATAAAAAGGTCATCAGGTCCTGAGCTATCAACAAGCTTAATTATTTTTTTACATGCGTTATAGCCCGCCTCGTTAGGTAGAGGGTGGCCGCCAACATAAACCTCTGTTTTATTAAATACATCAGTATCCTCAGCAACTTTAACAATAGCTATGCCTCTGGTGAGACGATCACCAAGAATCTCGTCAATTGCCATTGCCATTGCATTACAGGCTTTACCGGCACCTAAAAGATATACATTTTTCTTTTTTGACAGATCCCAGCTTCTTGTGCCAATATGTAAAATATCTCCTTCCATATAAGAGATACTTTTAATGCGTTCATAAGCATCAAGCCTTTGTAAAGTTTTTTCCGTTATATCCAGTACAATCTTCCTGGATTCTATATCACCATGGGAGAGCAGTTGTGCCTTATTCTTTATTTTTTCCCTCACCCGTTGCACCTCCAAAATTTATATGTATATTAAACATGTTTTATATGCATTAGTATATATTGTTTTCACTCATAATTATGTTATCGCTCATACTTCACATCAGATTATCGGGCTGCGCCTGTCGAATTGCTACATCAACTCAACAGGCGCTTTTTAATACCTCTTACCCGTTTCCCAGCTGTCTTCCTTCTGTCGTCAACACAGCTCGTGTTCCCACAGCGCACTAAAAGTTATTTAATTAAATTATTATGCCTTTTTATAAGGAGCTCTTTTTATATATTTTCCATAACCGGCCTTGCCAACAAACTCTCCATTGTCATATACAAGAGAACCACGTGAGAATGTCATAACGGGATATCCCTTTAACTTCACACCTTCCCAAACTGTAAAATCCGATTTGGTGTGAAGCGTATTGTTGGTTAATGTGACCTCCTTCTCTGGGTCATAAACCACGATATCTGCGTCTGCACCAACAGTGATACTTCCTTTCCGGGGCGCACATCCAAATATCTTGGCAGGATTAGTACAGCACACCTCAACTGCCTTATTGAATGTAATGCTGCCACTATTTGCCTCGCTGAGCAAATATGGATAGCGAACTTCTACGCCATCACAACCATTTGGAATCTTGGTGAAATCATCAATGCCCCAATCCTTCTCTTTTTGCATAAAAGGGCAGTGGTCGGTGGCAATAGTATCAATAATCCCTCTCCTGATACTATCCCACAAGGCAAGTCTGCTATCTTCTCCCTTAATGGATGGTGAGCAAACAAAGTTTCGTCCATCTTCCCGCTTATATACATCACAATTATACTTTAAATACAATGCATTAGTCTCTGCTGTAATATCATAGCCTTCCTGACGTGCTTTTCCCAGTTCCTCAACACCCTCCTTGTTTGCAAGGTGAACTATATATAGAGGGGCATTTACAGCCTTCGCCCAGTGAATACATCTTTTGTCAGCCTCAGCTTCGATAAATTCCCGACGGCTCATATAATGCCACCAGGGAGAAAGTTTGCCCTCATTTTTATACCGGTCAATGTACATGTTAATCATGTCTTTGTTTTCAGCATGTACACAAACTAGAGCACCCACATCTTTGCACCTTTCCAAAAGCTTGACAAAAAAGGCGTCATCCACTGCCATGCCGTCATACACCGTATACACCTTAAAACTGGAAATACCGCCATCTACAAGCTCTTGCAACTGTTCGAGCGCTTTATCGTTAGGGTCATTAAGAACCATATGGAAACCATAGTCGATACAAACCTGGGCATCTGCCATATCACGCCGTTCCTGAACAAAGTCAGCAAGCCTCATACCCTTAGGTGGAGTTGCATAATCAAATACCATCGTGGTTCCGCCGCAAGCAGCAGCTCGTGTGCCAGACTCATAATCATCTGCCGTAAAAGTTCCGCCAAAGGGTAGTGCCAAATGTGTATGAACATCAATTGCACCAGGAAGTACATATTTGCCCGTAGCATCCACAATTTTGCCTGCCTCTGCTTTGCAGCCGCTTTCCAGAAGTGCCGCAACCTTTCCTTCTTTTACTGCGACATCAGCACGGAATGTCTCGCTTGCTGTAATTACAGTACCATTTTTAATTAACAAATCAAACATTTTCTAACCTCCAAAATCTGGACATATACTGGCTATTCGTATTTGACCTGATGGATAATATCACGTGGAGCAACACCCTCTTTAAAACGAATTTGCCCTGGCAAAATACAACCCTGTACAGGACATACATTTAAGCAGAGATGACAGCCTACACACTTTTCCTCATTCAGTTCAGGGCGGCGGGTTTCCGCATTCCAGTCAATAGCCTGATGAGCAGCATCATAGCAGGAAATATAACAGCGTCCGCAGCCCACACACTTATCCATATCAAACTTGGGAATTATCTCATAATCCCGATCTAATTTATCAGTTGTTACAATGTTTGGAAGTGCCAGGCCAATCATATCCTGTACACTGTCAAAACCTTTTTCATCCATGTAGTAGGAAAGCCCGCTGATTAAGTCTTCTACAATGCGTGAGCCATACTGCATAACAGAAGTTGTGACCTGTAGGGTATGTGCACCACAAAGCAAGAACTCAACTGCGTCACGCCAGGTCTCAATACCACCTATACCGCTTATTTGAATGTCTTTCAATGGCTCATACTGTTTCAGATTGCTGACAAAGCGTAATGCGATAGGCTTAACGGCAGCGCCTGAATACCCGGAGATAGATCCTTTACCGTTTACGGCAGGGATAGGTGCCATATTATCAATATCCACGGACATCATTGAGCGTATAGTGTTGATACAGGATACACTGTCCGCGCCAGCCTCAATGGCAGCTTGTGCAGGCAGCTCCATATGCCCTATGTTCGGGGTCATTTTTGCTATAACCGGCAGGTGAGTCCCTTTTCGTACAGCCTTTGTATACTGGCGTACCAGTTCCTCGCTTTGTCCGACGTCCATGCCCATGCCCTTAACGTGCATATGAGGGCATGAAAAGTTACACTCAATCATATCAATACCGGCCTGAGTCACTAACTGCGCCAGTTCTGTCCATTCTTCGTCTGATGTCCCCATGATGGAAGCTGCAATAACCTTTTCAGGATAGTTACGCTTTAATTTTGCAAGGATTTCCAGATTCTCTTCAAGAGACTTATCTGACTGAACTTCCAAATTCTTAAAGCCCATCCATGGCATTGCTTCTTTACCTATTGAATCAAAACGCGGAGAACAGTCAATGCCCTTAAATTTTGCGAATGATTTATAAAATATGCCTGCCCAACCGTATTCAAAGGCTTTTGCGCATTTCTCATAATTATCATCTACAGGGGAAGAAGACAAACAGAATGGGTTTTCGAACTTAACCCCCAAGTACTCAACAGAAAGATTTTTCTTTAGTGCCATTTACTTTGCACCTCCTATATACTGGAGCATTTTTAAGGCTGCTGCCTTAGCTTCTGCAACCGCTTGTACTACAGTTTGTCCGCCATTAACTACATCACCTGCTGCGAAGATGCCAGGCACACTTGTCACTCCATTATCTACTATAATAAGACTCTTTTCATTTAGTACAACACCAGGGAATGTATCAACACAGTCGTTTTCCTGACCGATTGCAAAAATAACCTTGTCTGCCTTTAGCAGCAGTTCAGATACACCATCGGTACCTTCTGCCCTAAATGCAGTTACCTTACCGTTTTCACCAAGAATCTCCTTTGGTCTGAAACGGAAGGAAAAAGCAACACCCAGTGATTGTGTAAATTCTATTTCATTAATGTTTGCTGGTGCTTCTTCCAGAGTTCTCCTGTAAACAACAGTTACATTGGCCCCCAGCAGGCGTGCAGTTGCTGCAGCATCCATTGCAACATCTCCACCACCGATGACTATAACATTTTCACCTGGATTAATATTGCCGCGTTCTTCCTTTGCTTCTGCCAGGAAAGTCAGCGCATTCGTAACGCCATCAAGCTCTATACCAGGAAGCTCAGGCATTTTGGGCTTGCACAGACCAATACCTATGAAAAACGCCTGGAAGCCTTGTTCTTTTAACTGTTCCAAAGTAATATCCTTGCCTACAGTAGTATTGAATACAAACTTAACACCTAAATCTTCAATATGCTTAATTTCCTGTTCTACAACTTCATTGGGAAGCCGGGAAGGGATAATGCCGTAGGTCATCAAACCACCAGCTTTTGACTTCTTTTCAAAAATGGTAACTTCCACACCATTTTGCGCCAGTACTGCCGCACAGGTAAGGGAAGCCGGTCCAGCACCTATACAGGCAGCTTTGCCAATCTTTTCTGCAGGGGCTTCCATAATCTTCATATTAAAAAGAGTTTCCTGATCTGTTGCAAAGCTTTGCAGTCGGCCAATCTGGATAGGTTTGTCTATCCCACAGCGTGAACAGGCTTCTTCGCACAGTTTATCATAAGGACATACACGAGCGCAGATACCACCCAGCGGGTTTGCACTGCGGATTGTTTCTGCTGCCCCCTTAATATTACGGAATCGCAGGGAACGGATAAACTTTGCCGGATCTGTTGATGCAGGACATGCCTTGGAACAAGGAGCATCATGGCAAAGCAGGCATCTGGATGCTTCCTCCATGGCTGTTCTTGAATTATATGGCTTTATCACTTCTTCAAGATAATCAGGCTTTGTTTTTATACTCATAATTATACCTCATTTGTTAATAATTTATTGTCTATAAATTCTTATTGTTGTCTATTAATATTCTCCACCCTTACGCAGGCATCTTTTCTTTATCATCAATATGCCTCGTAATGGATTCCTCTTCTTTCTCAGACAGCATGGATGGGTCATCCTTTTTCATAAAGAGTGGATAAATAATTATGGACAGGATAAAACCAAACAACCAGCCGTTGTCGAAAATTGATTTGAAAAATGCACTCTGCGGAAATAGGAGACCTATAGTTGGAGGTATGATCGAGATGATCCATACCCAGATGGCCGACATATTAAACCCGTTTTTATACCAGTAACGGCCGTTCTCGCCAATAAACAAGGAATATGCATCGAGCCTTCTCTTTTTCACTATGTAGTAATCCGCTATATAGATGCCGGCTAAAGGTCCAAGGTAAACTGCATACGTGCCCAGGAAGTTAAATATATAGCCTTCAGGACTTGCCAGCAGCCTCCAGGGCATAATGATAACAGAGATCGCAGCCCCAATTAAAACACCGGTCTTATATGAAATCTTTTTCGGGAAAAGATTGCTGAAGCCGTTAGCAGGTGCAACAATGTTGGCAGCTACGTTGGTGGTAACCTGTGCGAGTACAATACCCAGGCATCCGAGAACAGACGCAAACGGATTTCCAATTCTTACTATTACAGAAGTAGGATCCCACAGCATTTCTCCAAAAACAATTAAAGAACAACCGGTTACAAACACACTCATGAATGCAATTACTAACATCGTAATGGGCAAACCAATAACCTGGCCTTTTAGCTGAGTTTTCTGGCTTTTAGCAAAGCGGCTGAAGTCAGGTATATTCAATGCCATAGTTGCCCAAAAGCCTAAGTTTCCTGTTAAGGTAGCAAGGAATATTCCCCAGAACTTCCCAGGTTCATAGGTAGCAGGCATGTTAAATACATCAGCAATACGCTTGCCTGCATCTCCAACCGCAACAATACCCCAGATCATAAGCATAATGCCTAAAACACCAAGGATAGGCACACCCCAGGACTCCATGAACTTGATCGCTTTAGAACCGCAGTAAGCAACAACTGTACAGATCAGAGAGAATACAATGTAGGATATCCAGATACCGCCACTCCAATCCATCCATCCAGGGATAATAGCGCCCAATATCCCATTCATGGCTGCGCCGCCAAGCCAGCACTGCACACCAAACCACATGGCTCCAACTATACCACGGGCTATAGAAGCGAGATGTGCACCTTTAATACCGAAAGATAAACGTGCAAATACAGGGAAGGGGATACCATACTTTGTTCCGGCGTGGGAGTTCAATTGCATAGGGATCAGAATAATCGCATTTGCAATTAAAACGTTGAGAATGGACTGCCACCAGGAAAGGCCAAGAGCAATACCACTGGATGCCAGCATCCATGTAGAAATTGCAACACACATGCCCATCCACAGCGCGGCAATGTGATACGTGTTCCACGATCGGTCCTTCTTACGGATTGGCGCAAGGTCCTCATTATAATAAGGACTGCTTTGCAAATCCACCTTCGCTTCTTCGGTCAGTTCGTACAAACCATCAGAATAGACTTGCTGCTTTTTTTCTACCATTAGCTTTCCTTCTTTCTATCTTGTATTTTTAATTATAAGCCTATTCCATAACACGCATATTCCAATCATCAATTTCCCGGTAATCGGACGTATACTGTTATGTTAACAGGCTTAATATTTAATTTACAAAGTACAAGCTAAGAAATCCTGTTTTATCTCCTACAAAAAGTATAGCATCCTACTTTTCTGTTGTCAATTACATTCACGATATTTAAATAAAAACTATTTTGAATGCAGGGCAAAAATAATCCTAACTCTGTAATTTCAAAAAGAACAAAGGAACAATAAATTCGGAACTGCTTCTCTTTTCTACAATAATATAAGAGCTTCAATCCGCAGGAATAAAATTCATTGACACAAAGGTTGTAGTATGATATTCTTTTTGTAGGAAATATAACATATTGTTAATGTTAACCTTAATCATATATTATAAAAGGAGAGATTATAATGGGAAAAAAAACGGAATTTCTTTATCTGTCAGAGCCTGATACCATAGAAGCAGGCGTCCTGGAAGTAGAACGTTGTATCGACGTAGCAGAAGAGGTGTTTACATTACTCAGCAAAGGTGATTACCTTATGGGCGGCAGCAATCATAACAGCCATGGCTTGGGTATTGTGTTCCCGAAAGAGACACCCTTCCCCAATATGCCAGTTGCAGGTCCAGACAGAAGGTTTGTTGCAATGCCTGCTTATCTGGGCGGTAGATTTGATGTCTGCGGAAATAAGTGGTATGGGTCAAATGCTGCAAATACTTCTAAAGGATTGCCACGGTCCGTACTTACTCTGATGTTAAATGATAAGGACACCGGAGAACCAATATGTTTAATGGCGGCAAACTTAATCAGTTCTGCAAGAACCGGTGCTGTTCCCGGAGTTGCAGCACGTCACCTGGTACGCAAAGACTCAGAAGTTTGCACGGTAATTGGCTGTGGACCAATTAATAAGTCTTGTTTTCAAAATATCATTTCTCAGGTAAAAGGTTTAAAAAAGGTTGTTTGTTATGATATTTTTAAAGAGAAAGCACAGCAATTAGCAGATTGGTCTAAAAAAGAATATGGAATTGAAGGCTTTGCAGCCGATACGGTAGAAGAAGCTGTAAAAGATGGTGATATTATTACCATTGCAGCATCAAGGTTAAAACCATTATTTATTGAAGATGAATGGTTCAAAAAGGGAGCAACTATAATGTTGACAGGCCCTGCAAAAGCAGATGATGATTTCTGGCTAAAGGGCAAGATTATTTATGACAACACCAAGCTGCATGAAGCTTATGTGGAAGAGGCTATTGCTTCTGGAGATAAGCAAGAATACTATAATGGTGTCATTGGCGGCCCAATATATAAACTAATTGATGATGGAAAGCTTCCGGCCCTCACTGATTCAACCAGTATCGGAGATGTAATATTGGGTAAGAAATCCGGTAGAGAAGACAATGACCAAAGGATCATATTTGTTGCATGCGGTATGGCTGTATTTGATGTTGCCTGGGGCTTTGAGCTGTATCAAAAAGCTAAGGAAATGGGTATTGGTCAAAAACTCCTTCTCTGGGAGCAGCCGTACTTAGGATGAAGTACTAAAACACTATTTTGCACAGGAGGAGGAAATATGTATAACGCAAGTAATGTTGCAAAGGAAATTGAACTGATTAAACCTGATATGATAGATTTCGCATCTAGGTTGATACAGACTCCCAGCGAAACAGGCTGTGAGGGACCTGTTTCTGAAATCATCAAGGCAGAAATGGAAAAGTTGGGATTTGATGAAGTATTCAAAGACAGGGTTGGGAATGTTGTAGGTATTATTAAGGGAGATGGCACCGGTGATAATATTATGTTTAATTGCCATATGGACCAGGTTGGAACAGGCAGCCTGGCAGACTGGGAGTATCCTCCATTTGACGGAGTTGTAGCCGATGGATATATTCATGGTAGAGGAGCCAGCGATACAAAAGGGGCTATGGCATGTCAAATATATGGTGCATACCTTGTAAAGAAGATGGGGATTAAGCTAAAGGGTGATATAATTTTAACCTTTGTTGTAGAGGAAGAACCGGGCGATATGTGGGGTATGAAAATGCTTTGTGATGAATGGCTCGACCGCCCCGTTGCCCTGGTTGTTTTAGGTGAAGCTACAGGCCTTGATATATATTTGGGTCATAGAGGGAAGCTTGAAGCCCAATTGGTCAGCAGAGGCAGGATGTGCCATTCAAGTGCACCATGGCTGGGAGTAAATGCTGTAAGTAATATGCTTCCTGTACTAACAGAGATAGAAAAATTAAAACATAACCTTCCTGATGATAAAAATCTCGGTAAAGGATCACAGGCAATCATCCATATAAGCTGTCAGCCTGGTTCGTGTTGCGCAGTTCCTGATATTTGTACAGTCAACATAGACAGGCGCTATGTTCCTTCTGAAAATGCTGATGATATTATTTCTGAAATGAAGTGCATTGTTGAAAAGCTTAAAGCGGTGAACCCTGATATAGATGTATCAGTTGAAATACGTAAGCTGCATCATAAGAGTTATACAGGAGTTGAGGCAGATTGCCTTTTAGACAAGCCTGCATATTGGATTGACGAAAATAACGCCTATGTTCAAAAGGTAACAAAAGCATTAAACAGCATAGGACAGACCCCTGAATATAAATGCTGGAATTTCGGTACTGATGGGGCATATATGGCCCGTGTACTTGGTATTCCTACCATTGGCTATTCCTGCTGTGAGGAAATTTACGCTCACCGTCCAAATGACAGAGTAAAAATTGAGTTTATGGAAAAGGCTGTTGAGGGCAATATTGCAATAATAAAAGAAGTTGCCGGGTAAGTTCTGCATCAGTAAAGCCTATTACAATTGCCTGCGGGAGGTTAACGAAATGACTAACAAGGAACGAATTCTAAGAACAGTCAGGGGAGAACCGTGCGACAGGATACCATATATACCTAGACTTGATATATGGTATAATGCAAATAAGTTTCGCGGAACTCTGCCTGATAAATATAAAAAAGCAACATTAAAGGAAATTGTGGAAGACTTGGATCTTGGCTACCACTATGTGATTCCGGATTATAAAAACTATGAAGGTGAAGATGGAGACATTGATGTAGGGATAGGGCTATATAGATTTGATACTCAGCCATACAGTTTCACATTTCATAATGTGGAAAGAGAGATAGAACGCTCATCAGACGGACATGTACACGTTGTATATAAGACACCTAAGGGTAATTTGTCAACATCATTCAGCTATAATGAAGATATGAGGAAAATGGGACTTACTTTGAGTGTTGTTACAGAACATGCAATAAAAAATGAAGATGACCTTGAAGCGGTAGCCTATATCTTCGAAAATGCTGAGGTTCAGCCGAAGTATGATAAATACCTTGAGTTTAAAGAGAATGTTGTAGGAGATAATGGCATTTGTACAGGGTACAGTCTTGTGTGGGTATGCCCTATGCATTACATATCAAAGGACCTTATGGCGTTTGATGCCTTCTTTTATGCAATGGCTGATTATCCGGAAAAGATGGAATGGCTCAGTGACAAGCTTATGCCTTTCTTTAGAAAAGTGTTTGATATTACTGCCAGTTCTCCGGCTGAGGTTATTCTCTCAGGAGCCAACTATGATGTTGGAATTACTCCTCCAAATTTTTTCAGGGATTATATCACCCCTGAGTTAAAAAAGCAGTCTGATGCCCTACATAAGTTAAATAAATATCTAATTACCCATACTGACGGAGAAAATAAAGGCCTGCTTGAAGAATATGTTAAGAGCGGATTTGATATTGCCGACTCAATATGCCCTGCACCCATGACCTCTCAGAGTTTAAAAGAAGTAAGGGATGTCCTGAAAGATAAAATTACAATTTGGGGAGGAATTCCTTCAGCAGCTCTGCTTGAAAGCTCCATGAGTGATAAGGAATTTGAAAGCTTCTTGGATAATACCATGCAACAAATAGGTGATGGCAAGAAAATGATTTTTGCAATTGCGGATACTACTCCTCCAGACGCAAAATTCGAGCGGATTTTAAGAATTGCACAGAAGGTTAAGGAATTTGGAAGAGTAAAATAAATAACAAAAAACTGAGGAAGAAGAAATCCTCTGTTTTTTGTTTTCAGAATAATTAAATTATGCAAAAATCATTTTACGGGTCCAAATTCCTTAACCTTCTTGATTATTGTAAGAATTCTGTCGAATTTCGCTCCCGGAGGTGTACAATCCGCAATACTTAATATTATATTTCTTCCGCTTCCTATACTTTCAAGTGTGCTATCAATATACTTCTCAAAATCATAATCACTCATTGAATCTGGGAGAGTACTTACTGACGCAATACCTCCCCAGATTGTAGATTTATCTTTTAGAATATCCCTGTACTCTTGTAGGGAAAGTTCAGTCATTGGCGCCGGGCAAACAGAATCGCATATATCAACATCGGCCTCTATATATTCCTGTAATAATCCTTTATTCTCGCCATCTGTATGTGCTAATAAATATTTTCCGTTTTCGTGTATAATAGACGCTCTTCTTTTAAGGAACGGTGTTATATGTTCTTTGAAGAACTTTGGATTAGTAGTCATAGCATCAAAGTTAGCACCTGAGTATATTATTTCTCCAGGAGATTTTACAACGACTTCCAATACTTTAATCATGAAATCCTCAATCTTTTCTGCACACTCAAGCATTACTTCAGGATTATCATGCAAGTGATACCAAAAGTTTTCAAAACCAACCATCTCTTTTTGTAATATATGCATAGGTGATCCACCCTCGTAGTGAAATGCTACAATAGGACCCCTTTCACCAACAAGCTCATGTATTGCATCATAATAGTGATACCTTGGTTTTACAGTAGCGTTTTCGAAAATATACCCAACTTTTGCATAATCAGCTTCTGTTTTAACAGCGGGCTCAGTTATTTGTGGCTGGGTGATACCCTGAAGTTTCATATCATCGGTATAAACTGTTTTTGTTTTAAGCTCACCGTATGGAGTTATATAAATAGTCTCAGTCTCACCGTTGTTTTTATTTACTTTTTTTTCCACATTTAATTCTACGGTATACAAAATTGATTTTGTCCTGAAAATACCTAACCCAACATCTGCTGCATCCATATCATCTTCAATTGCACTGAAATCTGGCACAACACAATGATATCCTAATCCCAAATCATCTACTATTTCAGTAAGCGTTGCATTTTTGTACTTGTCCGGCAAACTATTTGTTGCCTTGTTACCGTTATACCAAAGGTCTAAACGGGGCACGAATGGTAAACAGGGAAGCGGTTCTCCGCGAACTGCTGCCAGTATTTGCTCCTTAAAAGTCATAATACATCAACCCCCTATTTTATTTGTTTTATTTGTTTTTACCTATAAATTATTCTTTCCATTAATTAATAACCTAATATACTACAATAACTCAATATACTACGGAAATACAATTTTAACCAAAGTAGTTATTGTTTGTGGAACAAGACCTAAAATGAGTGCTATAATCATTAAAGTAATACAGAACGGTATAATTGTTTTAGATACCACCGAAAGCTTGACTTTTCCTATTGATGAACAAATAAACAGGAGCATTCCAACCGGTGGAGTTATTGTTCCAATTAATAAGGTTACAACAGTAAACACACCGAAATGGACAGGATCAAAACCATATTGTGCAGCAATAGGCGCCAGAACAGGAGTCAGTATTATCATTGCTGCTGTATCTTCCATGAAACAACCTATAACAATGTAAAGTGCCCAAACCAGAATAATGAATATATTGGGGTCAGTAGTTACCCCCCATAAAGCGCCACCAATTATATCAGGCAAGTTATTACTAGCTAATATCCATCCGAAAACTGCTGCAATACCTATTAAAAACATTGGAGTAGTTGTTCCCATAGCTGCATTAACAAATATTGTTTTAATATCACGTAATTTAATTGAACGGTTGGCAAAGCCAACAATAAACGCATATACAACTGCAACCACACCGGCTTCAGTAGGTGTAAACTGTCCTGAAAGAATACCGCCAATGATGATAATTGGCATAATTAACGCAGCAAGCGCCTCCTTAAAGGCTATAGCTATTTGTTTTAATGATTGTTTTGGATGGGTTTTAAAGTTCCTTTTACGTGCCAGCCATCCTGTAAGTATCATTAAACACAGTCCGAAAAGAATTCCAGGAATAACTCCGCCAACAAACATTTTGCCGATAGAAACACCTGTCATAGAACCATATATTATCATCATAATACTCGGCGGTATTATTGGTCCTATTGTATTTGCAGATGCAATTACTGAAACTGCAAAATCTGCATCGTAACCATCCTCCTTCATAGCAGGTATAAGTATAGAGCCAAGAGCAGAAGCATCTGCCGCCGCAGCTCCGGAAATACCAGCCATCAGCATACTGGCTAATATGCTGGCTTGTGCAAGACCGGCCCTTAGATGCCCGATTAATGATGATGCCAGCTTAACAATTCTGTTTGTAATCCCAGAGGCTGCCATTACCTCACCGGCAAGAATGAAAATAGGGACCGCCATAAGGGAAAAACTATCCAATTGAACAAACGTTCTCTGTGGAAGCAAAATACCTGGTAAGTCTCCAGATGCTAGAATTGAAGCCAGGGATGATCCTGCTATCGCTATGCCCATTGGGACTCCTCCAACCAAAAGAATGAAGAAAACAATTACTAATATAGTGATAGTCATGCCTTATTCACCTCCAACAGTTTTTGAATCAAGCTGTTCAATTGGACTTTTTATAAGTTTTATTAGTGCAGTAATTATAAAAACAACAGAGAAAAATCCGCCAATTACAACACCTGTGTATACAAATCCCATAGGTATACGCATGGCAGGTGAGGGAACTGCTTTCGTTTTAAGTAGCAAAACGAATGAGTAATATGTAAAAAACATCATGACTATTACAGAAATCATATCATTAATTACTGTAACAAGCTTCCTTTTTCCTGCCTTTAACTTACCTACAAAAAAGTCAATGGCAATATGTTCTCGATGTTTAAACCCTATAGCAGTCGACATCATAATCATCCAGATACCTGTGTAGCGGGCAAGTTCTTCACTCCATGTCAATGAAGCATTAAATACCCGTCTAAATACTACCTGCGCAAAGGATGAAACAATTAATGTCAAAAATAGAATGAAGATAACATTGTTCATTATTGTTTCGCAAAAATCCATTAATTTCTCAAGTAAACTTTTTTTTGAATTCATACGCTATTCTCCCTGTCTTCCAGTTTGAATTTTATAAAAGTATGGTGTAAGCTGAGGACAGCTAAAGATTAGCTATCCTCACTTATTTTTCCTTATTCAAACATTAATTATTTTTTCAACATCTCTAATAATTCTACAGCGTTATAATCAGTTGCATATTTCATCTGCATTTCCGCACAAGCTTCAGCCAAAGGTGCTTGATCTATTTCATTAATTTCAACCCCTGCTTCACCCATCGCCTGGAGCGCATGTTCATCGGCTGCACGGAATGCATCCCATTGCCAATCTGTTGTCTCGTCTACTGCTTCTTGAAGCACCTTTTGCTGGTCAGGTGTAAGTGATTGGAAAACATCTTCATTTATAATAGGAATCATAGTACTGAATATATGGTTGGTTTTTGCTATATATTTTCCGACTTCGTGGAATTTCATAGCATACATTTCTTCTGCACATACCTCTACGCCGTCAACAACGCCTGTTTGAATTGAGGTATAAACTTCTCCAAAAGGAATTGGTGTTGGATTCGCGCCAAGTGCATCAAACATATCAATATATACAGGTACCTCAGGTGCTCTCATTTTTCTTCCTTTAAGATCATCTAATGATTTAATAGGAGCACTTTTTGTCAGCATTATCCTGAAGCTGGAATTCCACCAGTTGAGTACTCTTATACCCTGCTCTTTCAGTAGCTTCTCCTTTAGGTATTCTCCCCCATCTCCTGATAAAGCATTTCTGACATCTTCAAAATCAGAAAACAAAAATGGTACATCCAATAGGCCAAATTCTGGTGCTATATTAGAAATATACGCAGAAGTATTAAGTCCCATATCTATTGAGCCTAATTGAATTCCTTCAAGCATATCTCTCTCATTACCCAACTGCCCACCAGGATATACTTTGATTTCCAGGGTTCCGCCACTTTTCTCTTTTACTTTCTCAGCCAGCATATTTGCAGCCTGGTCATCAGTACCGCCCATAGTAATGTTGTGTGCCAATCTCAGGACCCGAGCTTCTGTGGATTTTTCTGTCGCAGGTTCTGCTTTGTTTGTTTTTTCTGCTTCAGGTTGAGATGCAGGGCTTTTGTTACAGGCTGTTAGCGGTAGACATACCAATAATAGCA
>JBMNNH010000025.1:0-84322 GCA_050953835.1 Acetivibrionales bacterium
GAGCACTATCAGAGCTGTTTGTCGCATATATGTGGATTTTCCCGCCATATTCGGGCCTGTTATAATTGCTATTCTGTTTTCTTTCATGTCAAGCATAACATTATTAGGGACAAAGGCTCCCTGCTCAATCATTTTTTCTACCACCGGGTGACGACCATCAGTAATATCTATCAAATCCCCTGATGATACTTCTGGCATGCAGTAGTTTTCTCTGTCAGCTACTTCTGCCAGTGAACATATCACGTCTATCTCTGCCAAACTTTTGGCGGTTTCTTTAATTCTTTCTATCTGGCTGATAATACTGCTTTTTACATCCAAGAATATTTCATACTCCAGTTGAACAACCTTTTCTTCGGCACCAAGTATGGTATCTTCTATTACCTTAAGCTCTTCGGTAATATATCTCTCACAGTTTGCAAGTGTCTGCTTTCTCACGTAATTTTCAGGTACAAGGGAGTAGTTAGACTTTGTAACCTCGATATAGTACCCAAATACTTTATTATAACCGACTTTAAGGTTTTTGATCCCAGTTTTTTCCCTTTCCTTTTGCTCAAGGTCAGCAATCCAGCTTTTACCTTGGCTTGATGCGGTTCTCAGCCTGTCAACTTCATCATTATACCCTGTTTTGATTATTTTTCCTTCTTTTATTGTTACAGGAGGCTCGTCCATTATGGATTTATCTATCAACTCATAGATATCCTCAAGGGGATCAAGCCTTTCATAGTTTTTAACATTTAAAACTGACTTGCAGCCTGCCATAAGGTTTTTCACATATGGGACCTGTCCGATTGACATTTTCAGTGAAATTAAATCCCTTCCATTAACATTCCCCAATATAATTTTACTCATTAATCTTTCAATATCATAAACACTTTTTAATAATTCTCTTATTTCAGAACGCACCATGAACATATCCTTTAACTCACTAACTGCTTCAAGTCTCTCCTTTATATCAGGGATCTTAATAAGGGGCTGTTCTATCCATTTTCTGATAGTCCTTCCGCCCATTGAAGTCATTGTTCTGTCTAGTACCCAAAGAAGACTGCCCTTTCTGGATTTATCCCTCATTGTTTCAGTCAATTCAAGATTTCTCCTTGTAGACGCATCCAGAACCATATACTCTTCTATTCTGTATAGGTTTATACTTTGAATATGGTTTAGATTTGTCTTTTGTGTATGCTCCAGGTAATTGAGAAGGGCTCCGGTAGCACAAACTGCAAAATCGTACCCCCATACAGTATTTCACTTCCCTCAAAAGCTTCTTTAATTCTGCTGTAAGCACTTTCTTTTTCAAAAAACTCATCTCCAAAGCATGAAACATATGAATTAAACCTGTTTTTAATTGTGCCCAACAGCTTGTGGTCATGGAACAGTCCTGTGTTTGCAATTATCTCTGAAGGATGGAATTTTGCTATCTCATCCATAAGCTTGCTGTGTGTGTTACCCCAGCTTATTTGCGAAGTTGTCAATTCACCCGTTGATACATCTACAATAGAAAGACCGTAATAATAATCCTTTTTGTAAATTGACATAAGATAATTATTCTTCTTATCTTCAAGTGTTGAAGTATCAATTATTGTTCCAGGAGTAACAACCCTTATTACATCCCTTTCCACAATCCCTTTTGCCTGGCTTGGGTCTTCTACCTGTTCACAAACAGCAACCTTGTACCCCTTTCTTATAAGCCGTGAAATGTATGTCTCCGCAGAGTGGAAAGGAACTCCGCACATCGGGGCTCTCTCATCCAGCCCACAATTTCTTCCGGTAAGTGTTATTTCAAGTTCCCTTGATGCTGTTTGTGCGTCTTCAAAAAACATTTCATAGAAATCTCCCAGCCTGAAGAACAGTATACAATCCTTGTATTTCTTCTTTATATCAAGATATTGCTGCATCATAGGTGTTAGATTAGACATCTGCATACCCCACTTTTATTTGCATCCCTGCAGGAAGAACAGCCTTCGGAAGAACATCCCTCTTCTCCTGTTATTGAAAATGTTATTACATCGTTTATTTTTTTAACCAGCTTATCAAACCTCTGTTTTGCCTCTATAAATCTCCTAGTTACATCATACTCATTTATTTCTTTTTGTTTGTCAGCCAGCATTTTTTTTATGCTTTCTATTATCTCAGCATCATTATTCTTCCTTATTGCTTTAATCAGCTCAGCCTGCAACTGTCTTTGGTCATTAATAAATAATTTTGCTTTTGAATCGTTCTGTACTTCCTGCTCACACTTTTTTAAACTATCCAGTTCTTCGGACTGAGCTATGCTCTTGCCCAGTTCTCTTGCTTTTTCAATTATATCCATTATTTTCTCCTTTTAAAGTATTTATCACTCTGCCTTCTAAAGACCATGTCTGAATTTTATCTATTTTTACTTTAACAAGCTTCCCAATCATATCTTTATTACCGGGGAAATTTACAACCTTGTTTGTCCTTGTCCTGCCTGTATAGGTGTTTTTACTGTTTTTACTCAGACCCTCAACCAGAACCTCCATTTCAACTCCCATAAGCTTTTCATTTATCTCTTTGCTTATCTTGTTTTGAACTTCCAGCAGCCTGTTAAACCGTTTCTTCTTTACTTCTTCATCTACCTGCCTGGCTCTTTTGGCTGCAGGAGTCCCTGCCCTCTTCGAATACAGGAAGGTATAGGCAGAATCGTACCTTACCTTTTCCAAAACATCAATAGTGTCATCAAAATCCTCATCCGATTCTTCAGGAAAACCTACAATAATATCAGTTGTCAGAGCAATACCCGGTATATTCTCTCTTACCATTTGTACCAGTTCCAGGTATTCTTCCTTGGTATATGCCCTGTTCATTTCCTTCAGTACTTTTGTGCTGCCTGCCTGTATTGGCAGGTGAAGGTGTTCACAAACCTTCCTGCAGTCTCTCATGGCAAATACTAGTCTTTCTGAGAGATCCTTGGGATGTGAAGTCATAAACCTTATCCTTTCGATACCGTCAATTTTATCAATATTATACAGCAGATCAGCGAAATCCTTGCCGTCATCTATATCTTTTCCATATGAATTTACATTCTGCCCTAGAAGGGTAACTTCTTTAAAACCTTCCTGCGCCAGATTTTTCACTTCCTCCACTATGTCTTGAATCTTTCTGCTTCTTTCCCTGCCCCGGACATAGGGCACAATACAATAGGTGCAGAAGTTATTACATCCGTACATTACTGTAACCCATGCTTTTACGCTATTTTTTCTTTCTATAGGGATACCTTCTATAATCGAACCATGGGAATCCCAGATGTCAATTATGCTCTCATTCGAGTCTACTGTTTTAAATAGTAATTCAGGAAATTTATATAGGTTATGGGTTCCAAAAATCAAATCAACATGTTTGTAAACCTTTCTAATATGGTTAACCACTTCCTCCTGCTGCATCATACAACCGCATACGGCAATAACCATGTCAGGTTTTTGCCTTTTGAGTTTCTTCAAGGCTCCAATATGTCCAAATACCTTTAACTCTGCGTTTTCCCTTACACAGCAGGTGTTATATATTATAAGATCACTTTCCTCAGTGCTTTCAGCTTCAATATATCCCATCTCAATCAGCATACCAGATAGCTTTTCCGAATCGTTCTCATTCATCTGGCAGCCAAATGTTATTACGTTGTACTTCAGTATTCTTCCTACATTAAGTTCTTTCATGCGCTGAATATATTCCATCTGGCTGTTTATATCATCCTGGCATGCAACCATGTTCTCTCCTTTTCTCATCAGTTTATTCACTTATCCTTTCATTCCCGCCTTAGCCTTGCCATTTTCCGCCCGTGAGTTTCAATGAAATCTTCCTCTGTGCTTTTTTACAATTATTCTTTACAGATTTCATTATAACAAAAGCTTCAGTAATTAAAAAGCCTATAATTATACAGGCTTTTTTTATTAATAACCAAACTTCATAAAAATAAAACTAACTCTAACCTTTTTGTTTCTTTTGAGATGCCCCAAACGCAATTAGCATAAGAATGCCGGCAACAGCTGCCAAAAAATACGCAGAATATTCACCAGAAAAAGATATAAGAATACCTGCCGTAAATGGAAAAACAGCACCGCCTAGTCCGCTCACCGATACTAAAAAATTCATAGATGCTGCAGAGTTCCATGAATTCTGCTGTGCAACTGAGGTCATAATTAGTCCCCATACCGGCCCGCAAAAAAGCCCTGAAAAAGCAAACAGCACTAACTTTACAGCGTTTACAGGAATCAGCATTGCTGCTACAAGAGAAATAGTTATTCCTATAGAACATATTGCAATAAACTTTTTATGAGACATTTTTACTATTCCTGTAATTAAACGTGATGGTATCATTGCTGCCCAGTAAAGTGAAAGAGCAACAGCGCCTAACCCTGGGGCACCTACACTTATATTGAAATAGCTATCCGTAAAAAAGCCAATAATTTCTTCGATACCAATATAAACAAATATTGTTAAAGCAAGGAATATAAAGTTCTTTTCTCTTATTATACCTAATATATCCTTAGAGCCTGATGCGTTATACTCTATTACGCTTTTTTCTATCTTTATAAAGGTTAGCATAACAAGCAGAAGTGCAAAAAACACACCACATAGAAGAAATAAACTTTTCCACCTGATTCCCCTATTAAGCAAAAATTCTGATACTAATGGGCTAATAAAAGCGCCGATGCTGAACATAGCCTGTGAAAAGCTGATATGCTTTTGCGCATTTTGGGGAAACTCGTCCGAAATTGCAGCAGAAAGAGTAGCCTCAGTTACGCTAAATCCTCCTCCAATAAAAAATATGCTTATTATAAAGCAAAGCAGGTTGTTGGTTAAGTACACTGATAATAGGCCGGCAACAAGTATAGTCATAGAAAACATAAGTACATTTTTCTTTCCTGTTTTGCCTGCCAGCCATGCAATAAAAAGCGGAGGTATACATATGCCGATAAACTGGACAGCTACCAGACTACCACGTATTACGCTATCAATCGAATATTCCTCTGAAATATTGAGCAGCGTAATCTGGTACATTGATAAATATAAGCCAAGCATAAACATTGCTGTATATGTAACAACAATTAATAGTCTTTTAGAATGATTCATACAATTATGCCTCCATATAAACTTATTTCAAACCGTAAATATTGCTATCCAGACATAGCCTTACTCTCTTTTGGGTTCTTTCATCTGCTTCCAGAGAATCCTCTATAAAATTTGGATGGCTTATGAGGAAATTTTTCATGGACTCAAAGGGATTATTTATATAATCTGTTACCATTTTATGCTGTTCATTATTTATTATCTCCATTGAAAGAGCCTTATCAAACAGAGATTTTGAGATATTAACCATTGAAAAGAGTTCTATTCCATAATCATAGAGTATTTCTTTCCCACCCTCATCCCTGTCAACTACAGCCACACTCCACTTTATTTGTCCACCCAGCTTTTTAACTGCAGGTATCCAAGCTCTTTCATAACTTGACGCTTTTGTTATAAGGTCTGCAATATGTAAAAGATTTTTACCCTGAACCTTGCTATCAGTTTCCTCAACCCTGTTCCCTATAGATACTACAGTCTTTAAATCCTTATAAATGGTTAAATGAGGTTTGTCCATAATTTCGGCCACCAAAAGGGAGAAAAACCAGTCCCTTCTTTCACCTCCGGAAACTAAACCAATATTTTCGACATTAAGCTTTTCTTTTATGAATGTACACATTTCATCAATTAAGCCTTTGTATATCGGGTCTATTCTATAGTTCTCCCTTGCAAGCTCCAACACCTTGATTGGACAGGTCAATGGGCTGCCTTTTTCTTCGTTTATAACTTCTAAAAGCCCGTTAGCCTTTCTCTCACTTCCATAAGAAAATGGGTATTGATATAATAAGGTCCGATACTCCCTGATGTATACCAAAAAGGCTTGTCCTGAGGGCAAACCCTTACTGCATTTGTCTTAAATAACCAAGAAACAAGCCTTTCTTCCCTATCCGCCAATTCAACCTTCCCCCTTTATTTTATTAATTTTTCTCTGAAATTCCTTCCACCAATTCTGATTCTCAATAGTACTGTCTTCCTTTCCCAAGTGTGACGCATCGCCCTCCAATAATATTTTAAATTCATCATCTTCATAGTCAACTATTGTTACAGCTGTATTGTCATACCAGGGTATTGTAAGCATTTTCTCCAGTTCGCACCTGTAAAAATAGCACATCAAAGCTTTTATAGCAGTACCATGGGTTACAATGCAAATGTTTTTCCCTTTATTGTTGCTTACAATGTATTTGACTTCTTTAACAACCCTTTTTTGCATCTCCTCTATGGATTCACCATTGGGCATCTTATGGATATGAGGCTTGTTTTCCCACGTATCATACTCATAGGGCCATTTCTCAGGAAGTATACTCCATTCTTCTCCCTCCCAATCTCCGCCATTTATTTCCTTCAATTTATCTGTTCTGATTATAGCCAGTCCTTTTTCCGCTGCAATATACTCAGCCGTTTGTAGTGTCCTCTTTAAGCTGCTTGAATATATTACATCAATATCAACATTTTTCAACCTTTCTGCTACTTTTTTTGCCTGAATGTGCCCCCTTTCTGTTATTTCAGAATCTGTCCATCCATGGAAAATTCTTTTATAGTTACCTTCCGCTTCTGCATGCCTTATAAAAATCAACCGGGTCTTCATACCATCCTCCTACAAAAAGTTATTAATTAAGTTTCAGTCTTCCTACTATGTCATTAACACTTTTATAGTTATACATTGTAAGGTATGATTCTATACCTTTCCGCACCTCAACACACGCGCCGGATTAATAAAATTTGCCGTCCCCACCATAACCGCACTTGCTCCTGCCAGCAGGAATTCCACCGCATCATCACCGTTCGATATTCCACCCATGCCTATTATAGGGACTTTTACAACACTTGCAGCTTCATAAACCATTCTCACCGCCACAGGCTTAACAGCCGGTCCCGACAGGCCTCCCACGTTATTAGCTAGAATAGGCTTCTGTCTGTGGATATCTATTGCCATACCAAGAATAGTATTTATCAGGGATATGGCATCAGCACCTGCTGCTTCTGCTGCTGCAGCTACTTCTTTAATGCTGGTGACATTTGGGGTAAGCTTTACAATAAGGGGTTTTTTACAGCATTTCTTGACCTTTGATGTAATCTCCGATATTCCGTCGACAGAATTCCCGAAAGCAACACAACCTGCCTTCACATTGGGACATGACACATTCAGTTCAATTGCGTCAATATCTGTATTACTAAGAATCTCAGCCATTTTGCAATAGTCTTCTATTGTATTCCCTGCAATATTAGCAATAATTGCCATATTAAACTTCCTCAAAAACGGGATTTCTTCCTTCACAAATGCCTCTACTCCCGGATTTTGAAGTCCAACACTGTTTAGAATTCCGGCAGGGGTTTGTGCAATCCTTGGTGGCCTGTTACCCTTTCGCGGCTCCAGTGTAAGGCCCTTTACTGATATTCCTCCAATATTGTTCAAATCCAAATACTGTGAGTACTCCCGTCCGAAACCAAAAGTTCCGGAGGCTGCAATAACGGGATTTTTTAGTTTTAATCCTGAAATATTAACACTCAAATCCGGTCTTCCCATATAATCTCCTCACTCCAAAATACAGGCCCATCCTTGCATACATGGCTGTACTGCCAGTCATCCCCTCTTTTGGTCTTGCATGCACACACAAGACATGCTCCAATACCGCAGCCCATCCTCTGTTCCATGGATACCTGACATTTTATATTCCTTCTGTTTACAGTACTAACTACCCTTTTCATCATAGGCATCGGCCCGCATGTGTATATTATATCGTACTCATTTAACTCAAGCTCCTTTTCGAGCATATCTGTAATAAATCCCTTGTATCCCATGCTCCCGTCATCAGTCGATATCAATACCTTTTCTGATACTTTTTCAAAATCCTCTTTCAGAACCACATATTCCTTTGATCTGAATCCAATAAATGCTGACTTTATACTGCCCATTGCTTCCTGCAGTACAAATAAAAGCGGGAATACACCTATACCACCTCCCACAACAGCAATCTTTTTGTATCTTTCTGATATGTGGAAAGGATTTCCAAGTGGGCCAATAAAGTCAATTTGCTCTCCAGTACGTTTCTGGGATAAAAATGCTGTCCCTTCGCCTCTTACTTCATATACAATATTAAATGTACCCTCTCCCATGTCAACCCTGCATATGCTTATAGGTCTTCTCAGTAAGGCATTTATCCCGTCACCGCATTTTATATTTACAAACTGCCCAGGTTTTGCATTTTTAGAAACATAATCGGATTTTACAGTCATACTAAATATTGTATGTGCAATCTTTTTGTTTTGTATTATAATTTCATTTAAAATCTTTGACATATAAACCTCCCCAATGCCGGTGTTTGCCATCTGTTGATATTTGCGGCTTCTGACATCATTATGGCTTGAATATACTTAAATCAATAACTTCGAGATCTTTTTCATGTTTTCCAAGTTTTATACATTCAAGTACAGCTCTTGTAGTATCCAGTGAAGTCAAGCATGGTATAGACATTTCAACAGATTTTCTCCTGATTTTAAATCCATCCCTCCCAGGTTTACGTCCTTTGGTAGGAGTATTAACAACCAGGTCTATTTTCCCTGATTGAATAAGATCCAGCAGGTTTGGAGAACCTTCCCCTATTTTTTTTACAGCATTTGTGGCCACACCATGCATATTCAGGATGTTTGCAGTCTTACCCGTTGCCCATAGTTCAAATCCATACTTCTCAAATTCTTCTGCAATCTGTATCAGCTCGTTTTTATCAGTGTCACGAACTGTCATTAATATGCCTCCGCCTTTTTTAGGCAGCTTTATTCCGGATGCAATTATTCCTTTATAAAGCGCTTCTTCAAAAGTCCCTGCTATTCCCAGCACTTCCCCGGTAGACTTCATTTCCGGGCCAAGGCTTATATCAACATCATGCAGTTTTTCGAAGGAGAATACCGGTACCTTTACAGCTACATATTCAGCTTCTCTATACAGTCCTGTACCAAATCCAAAGTCTTTCAATTTTCTCCCTGTCATAATCCTTGTAGCAATATTAACCATGGGTATTCCAGTCACCTTGCTTATATATGGGACTGTCCGGCTTGACCTGGGATTTACTTCTATAACATAAAGCTCATTGTTGTATACTACATACTGAATGTTAACCAGTCCTACTACTTTTAATGCTTTTGCCAGCCTTCTTGTGTAATCAACTATTTTATCCTTCATTTTCTGGCTTATAGTTTGTGCCGGGTACACTGAAATACTGTCCCCCGAATGTACACCTGCCCGCTCCAGATGCTCCATAATTCCAGGAATAAGTATATCTTCACCATCACAAATAGCATCCACCTCTATCTCTTTTCCCATCATATACTTATCAATCAGTATGGGATGCTCCTGTTTTACCCTGTTTATTATCTGTATAAACTCTGCGATGTCATTATCATTATATGCAATTTCCATTCCCTGTCCACCTAAAACATAGGATGGCCTTACCAGAACCGGATACATTAGCTCGTTTGATGCTTTCAACGCTTCTTCCAATGTAAAAACAGTCCTGCCCATAGGCCTTTTTATGTTCAATTTCTCCAGCACCTCATCAAATTTTTCCCTGTCCTCAGCTTCATCAACGTATTTAACTTCTGTCCCAAATATTCTAACTCCCATATCGCTTAGCGGTTTTGCCAATTTGATGGCCGTCTGGCCTCCAAATTGTATAATTGCCCCTGTTGGTTTTTCAGTTTCTACAATATTCTCTACATCTTCAGCAGTTAACGGCTCGAAATACAATCTATCTGAAGTATCAAAATCGGTACTCACAGTTTCAGGATTATTGTTAGCAATTATTGTCTCATAGCCTTCTTCCTTTAAAGCCCATACTGAATGTACGGAGCAGTAGTCAAATTCTATGCCTTGGCCTATGCGTATCGGCCCGCTTCCAATTACAAGCACTTTTTTATTGGAAGATTCCTTTATCTCAGAGTAGTCATCATATGTCGAATAGTAATAAGGAGTTGCTGCTTCAAACTCACCTGCACAGGTATCAACCATTTTATATACAGCATTAATGCCGTATTCTTCTCTCTTTTTTTTCACATCCTCTTCATTGCACCCGCAAAACCCTGCAATTGCTTTATCAGGGAAACCCATCTTTTTTGCTTCTCTAAGCGTCTGATCATCTAATTCTTTTAAGGTTATTGTTTTTAGTTTTTCTTCTACTAATACAATTTCTTTTATCTTATTCAGAAAAAACTCATCTATTTTTGTTATGCTATGGATTTCATGTGTTGAAATGCCCCTCCTGACGGCCTCAGCTATAATAAAAATCCTTTCGTCATCAATACTCTTTAGTCTCCCCATAATTTGGGTATTATTTAAGATTTTGTACATATCCTGCTCCAGTGTGAACAATCCCAGTTCAAGGGAACGTATTGCCTTCATAAGAGCAGCTTCAAAGGTGTTGCTTATTGCCATAACCTCACCGGTCGCTTTCATCTGGGTACCCAGGGCTTTATTAGCATTTACGAATTTATCAAAAGGCCATTTAGGTATTTTTACCACTACATAGTCCAGGGTTGGCTCAAAATATGCATAGGTTTTCTTGGTGACTTCATTTTTTATTTCATCCAGACAGTACCCTATTGCAATTTTTGTTGCTACCTTTGCTATAGGATATCCGGTCGCTTTTGAAGCAAGTGCCGATGAACGGCTTACTCTCGGGTTTACCTCAATAACTGCATATTCAAAGCTGGAGGGATTAAGTGCAAACTGTACATTACATCCTCCTTCTATACCCAATTTTGAAATTATTTTCAGTGAAGCCGAGCGAAGCATCTGGTGTTCCTTATCTGCAAGAGTTTGTGAAGGAGCGACAACTATGCTGTCTCCAGTATGCACTCCTACAGGGTCTATATTTTCCATATTGCAAATTGATATTGCATTTCCCCTGCTATCTCTTATTACTTCATATTCAATTTCTTTCCAGCCCGAAATGCACTTTTCAATAAGTACCTGGTTCACCCTGCTTAATCTAAGTCCTTTTGTCCCAATTTCCCTTAATTCCTGTTCATTAGAAGCAATCCCTCCACCTGTGCCACCAAGGGTATATGCAGGCCTGACTATTACAGGGTACTCAATTTCTTTTGCAAATGCTAATGCATCTTCAATGGTATTCACTACTTTACTTTCTATACAGGGTTCTCCAATGCTTTCCATCGTATCCTTGAAGGACTGCCTGTCTTCAGCCATTTTTATTGCTTCAGTTGCTGTTCCAAGAAGCTTCACTCCGTGAGACTCCAGAAATCCATCTTCAGCCAGCCCAATAGCAAGGTTCAATCCGGTTTGCCCTCCAAGAGTCGGCAAAATGCTGTCAGGTCTTTCTTTTTTTATGATATTCTTTACCACATCTGTACAAAGTGGTTCTATATAAACCCTGTCTGCAATATTTGTATCAGTCATAATGGTAGCCGGATTACTGTTTACCAATACCACCTCAATATTCTCTTCCTTAAGTGCACGGCATGCCTGTGTACCTGCATAATCAAATTCAGCGGCCTGCCCTATTATTATAGGGCCAGAACCAATAACTAATACCCTCTTGACATCATTACGTCTTGGCATTATTATCCTCCTTGTATCATTACATGTATATATATCATTGCTCCCTTACCGTTTTTGCCCTTAACATTCTTCCATCATCTTAATAAACTCATCAAAGAGATAGGCCGTATCAGCCGGACCAGGTGAAGCTTCTGGATAGAATTGAACTGTGAACACCGGAACATCTTTGTACTTAATTCCTTCAATTGTGCCGTCATTCATGTTTATATGGGTTACTTCCATTCTGTTTCTGTCCAGGCTTTCTTCAACAACAGTGTATCCGTGGTTCTGAGTTGTAATATAAGTAAGGCCTTTGTTTATATCCTTTACAGGATGATTGCTGCCCCTGTGCCCATATTTAAGCCTTTTAGTATCTGCTCCGTTTGCCAGAGCCATTAGTTGATGCCCAAGGCATATGCCAAACACAGGTTTCTTGTTCATTATCTTTTTTAAAACTCCTACAGCCTCCAGGCAGTCCTTTGGATTTCCAGGACCATTTGAAAGCACTATTCCGTCAGGGTTAATATTAAGGAGCACTTCTTCTGAAACATTTGAGGGGAATATAAATACATCACAGTTTCTATTCAGCAATGACCGGATTATGCTCTTGTTCATCCCGAAGTCTATTAGTGCGACTTTACAGCCTTCACCTTTATAATGGATGACACTTCTGGTTGTAACTTGGCTTACCAGGTCTTTTATCGAATAAGCTTTAATCTCATTTATTTTATCTTTAAGCCTGAAGTCAGCATCAGTAGAAATAATTCCCCTCATTGCGCCTTTTTCACGCAGTATCCTGGTAAGTGCCCTGGTGTCAATTCCCTCTATTCCAATGATACCATGCCTTTTTAAATATTCGTTTAACGGTTCTTTAGACCTCCAGTTACTGGGAGCTTTACAAAGCTCCCTTACAATAAAACCCCTGATATAGGGCTTGTTTGATTCAAAGTCATCCTGATTCACTCCACAATTCCCTATCAGAGGATAAGTCATTGTAACTATTTGTCCAAAATTGGACGGATCTGTGAGAATCTCTTGATAACCAGTCATTCCAGTATTGAATACAATTTCACCAATAACCTCACCATCTGTTCCAAAACTGCTTCCGTGAAAAACTGTACCATCTTCAAGCGCCAGTATTGCTGCAACCATTTTCTCTCACCCTTTCAAACCTATATATCAAATGGTTAGACTATTTACCGTTTATTGCTTCAATTATTTCATTCCTCATCCTTATTACCTCGGACCTTGAAGCCTCTGCAAAGCTTTTCTCACTATACTTACTCCGCCATAATTCAGATTGATATGCGCACATAACGCTTCTGGAAGCATTGACAATTGCTCCTAACAAGCCATTATTAAAGGAATGTGCTACATCCCTGGCGGTACCTCCCTGTGCTCCATATCCGGGTACAAGTATATAAGCGTGCCTCATAATTCCCCTTAGTATTCTTGCCTGATTAGGATAAGTGGCTCCGACAACCGCACCTATGCTGCTGTATCCATTTTCTCCAATCAAATTCTTTCCCCACTCCTCTATATATTCTGCAACAATCTCATAAACACTCTTGCCGTCCTGAGTAAACAAATCCTGAATCTGCCCCGACGATTTGTTTGAAGTTTTTACCAGGACAAATATTCCTTTGCCGTATTCCATGCAGTCATTAACAAAAGGCTTTATACCATCATATCCAAGGTATGGGTTTACAGTTAGTGCATCAGCGTCAAATACCGGGCTTGACAGTTCACCATCAATAGCTGTACGTCCAAGGTAAGCTCTGGAGTAAGCTTCGGCGGTACTGCCTATATCATTCCTCTTACCATCTGCAATGACAATCAAACCTTTTTGCTGTGCATACCGTACTGTCTCATTGAAAGCCTTAAGGCCTTCCAGTCCGTACATCTCATAATATGCCAGCTGTGGTTTTATAGCTGGTACAATGTCATATACAGCATCAATAATTCTTTTATTAAATTCCAATATAGATTGAGCAGCTCCTCTAGCATTTACTCCGTATTCTTTAAAAGCCTGCTCTTTTATAAAATCCGGTATATACTCCACTCTCGGATCCAGACCTACTACTGTCGGATTTTGTTTTTCCTGTATTCTGTTAATTAGCTTATCTATAAAAAACATCTGATTCCCCCTTACTTGATTATAGTAAAATCTTTTCCCTTACTACTACCTCTCCATTTACTATTGTATGATATACCCTCCCCTTCAGCTTAAATCCATCAAATGGGGAGTTTTTGCTTTTTGATTTGAATTTCCGGATATCAACGGTGTATTCTTCATTTATGTCAATTATAGTAAGGTCCGCTGTTCTACCTATGTCAACCGTCCCTTTGTTTAATCCAAGGATTCTAGCAGGGTTCACGCACATTTTATTGACCAGGTCCTCCATAGTAATTATTCCAGGTTGAACCAGATAGGTAATAGCCAGGGGTAGTGCGGTCTCAAAACCAACAATCCCGTTTGCTGCAATGTTGAACTCGACATTTTTCTCATCAGCATGATGAGGTGCATGATCAGTTGCAATAATATCTATTGTGCCATCTTTTAACCCCTCAATAATGGCTTCAACATCTCTTGCTGTCCTCAATGGCGGATTAACTTTTGCCAAAGTATTAAAATTTTCACATGCATTTTCGGTAATTGAAAAGTAATGCGGGCAAGTTTCTGCTGTTACCTTTACACCTCTTTTCTTTGCATTCCTGATCAATTCAACAGAGAGGGCCGTGCTTACATGTGCTATATGGATAGGTACATTTGTATATTCTGCAAGGATCAAATCCCTTGATACTGCTATTTCTTCTGCCGCTGAAGGTATTCCTTTCAAACCCATTACAGTTGATTGGTATCCTTCATTCATTACTCCTTCCTCAACAAGGTCCACATCTTCACAATGGGAGATAACTGTAATATCAAACATTGATGCATATTGAAGGGCTTTTTTCATTAAAGACGGCCTTTTGACTGGGTTTCCATCATCTGATATAGCCACAGCACCTGCAAATTTCATTTCCCCAATCTCTGCAAGTTCTTCACCTTTCAGTCCTTTTGTGATAGCGCCGATAGGATATACATTTACAAAACCATCTGTTTTTGCTTTATTAATAACATAATTTATTAATTGGCCGTTTTCAATTACAGGGTTTGTATTAGGCATACAGGCTATGGAAGTAAACCCTCCGACTGCCGCACTTGCAGTACCGCTTTCAATATCTTCCTTGTATTCGTAGCCCGGGTCCCTCAAATGGCAGTGTGCATCCACCAGTCCGGGCAATACATATTTTCCGCTTGCATCAATTAAATCACAGTTTACTTCATCAAAACCGTTGCCTATATCAACAGTTTTACCATTTTCAATTAGTATATCAAAAATACCGTTCCGTCCGGTTTTAGTATCAATTAAATGACCACCCTTAATTAACAGCTTCATTACTGCCCCTCCTTGTCAAAAGGTATAATAATGCCATTCTTATGGCGACTCCGTTTGTTACCTGTTCGTTAATAACCGAATGCTCCCCGTCAATAACGGATGATGTTAGTTCTATCCCTCTGTTTACAGGGCCTGGATGCAAAACAAGAGCATCTTTATGAGCCATACTAAGGCGTTTTTCATCCAGTCCGAAAAATCTTGAGTACTCCCTTAACGTAGGGAACAGTCCCCATTTTTGTCTTTCCATCTGTATCCTCAACCCCATAACTACATCTGCATCAATCAATGCTTCCTGTATGGTGTTAAAGACCTTTACACCCATTCTCTCCATACCCGGAGGGAGTAAAGTAGTTGGCCCTGCTACGCTTATCTGTGCTCCAAGCTTTTGCATTCCCCATATATTGCTTCTGACAACCCTACTATGGTAAATGTCACCTATAATTGCTACTTTAAGGCCATTCAAGCTTCCTTTCTTCTCCCTTATTGTAAATATATCTAAAAGAGCCTGTGTAGGGTGTTCATTCATGCCATCTCCGGCATTGATAACAGACGCTTCAACATTCCTTGCGAGAAGATGTGGTGCTCCAGACATAGGGTGCCTGATAATAATTACATCAGTACCCATCATATCAATTGTTTTTCCTGTATCTATAAGGCTTTCGCCTTTTAATACACTGCTTCTTGAAACAGATACGTTAGCTGAACTTGCACTCATATACTTTGAAGCTAATTCAAAGGACATTCTGGTTCTTGTACTGTTTTCATAAAAGAGTGTTAGAATTGACTTCCCTTGCAAATGTGGCGTCTTTTTATTCTTTGAAGTAAGAATGACTTTCATAGTTTTTGCTGTGTCCAAAATATATTCTATTTCTTCAGCTGATAGATCCTTTAATCCCAACAGGTCTTTAGATTTTAGTTTCATATAGATTCCCACCTTATTTACATTTTATAGCAAAATAGTAAGGCATTGATTCCTTACTACTTAGAAAAAACAAATAGCTGTATAAAATTTGAAAAATCCTGTTTATAATGATTCTGAAGCTTCATTAAATGGACCTCCATTATTATCCTGGTTATTAGTGCATATCACTCAATGTAACCACATTTACTCCATCAATTTCCGCAAGCTTGACGTTGACAACCTCACTTCTTGATGTCGGAACATTCTTGCCTACAAAATCCGCTCTTATGGGCAGTTCCCTATGTCCTCTGTCAATTAGAATTGCAAGCTGTATAAGGCTGGGTCTTCCGACATCCATAATTGCATCTATTGCCGCTCTTACTGTCCTGCCGGTATAAAGTACATCATCAACCAGAACAAGCTTCTTCCCTGTAACAGAGAAATCTATTTGAGTACCATTTATTACCGGATGTTCTGAGAGTGTACTTAAATCATCCCTATAAAAGGTAATATCAAGTATTCCTACTTCAACCTTCTTGCCTTCAACATGCTCAATCTTGTCCGAAATCCTTCTTGCAAGAGGTACTCCACGTCGTTGTATCCCTATCAATGCCAGGTTATCCACACCTTTGTTCCTCTCAATTATTTCGTGGGCAATTCTTGTTACAGCCCTGTTAATACCGTTTTCGTCCATGATTTCAGCTTTATCTCTCATTATCCCCACTCCAATCAAACTCCAATCAAAAAACTTCTCACCAGATGGCAAGAAGTCAAGATAAACATTACAATGATTCTATCAATAATCAGCCTTAACCCTTCCAGCCTCTCCGGACTAATTAAAAGGTAGCTTATTCAATTCTAGCTAATAATATCACAATTAATATTTATTGTCTACTAATTTTTATTCTATTCGGAGTTTTTCTTGTATTATTTTGAATTCTTCAGGAGGATCAGCCTCGAATTCCATCATTTCCCTAGTTACAGGATGTTCAAAAACCAGTTTTTTGGCATGCAGTGCTTGGCCATTGGTGTTAAAAGCTTTTCTTTCTCCCCCATAGGTACGGTCTCCTATAATTGGGTGCCCGATATACGACATATGTACTCGAATCTGATGTGTCCTTCCAGTCTCCAGGTTTAATTCAATATATGTAGCATTCTTGTACCTTTCAATAACCTTGAAATGGGTTACTGCTCTCTTGCCGTTTTTGGTGTTAACTGCCATTATTTTCCTATCAACAGGATGCCTTCCTATAGGAGCCTCCACCTTTCCGCACCCTTCTCTTATCACGCCGTGTACAAGCGCTACATATACCCTCATAATTTCATGCTTCTTTAACTTAGCTGAAAGACCTTCATGAGCACTGTCATTTTTCGCCACAACCAATAAGCCTGAGGTATCCTTATCTATCCTATGCACTATCCCTGGCCTTATAATCCCATTGATACCAGAAAGGGTATCCCCACAGTACTCCATCAAAGCATTCACCAAAGTCCCGAATAATTGCCTGCTGCCGGATGAACCACCAT
Organism: Acetivibrionales bacterium; assembly: GCA_050953835.1. GTDB lineage: Bacteria > Bacillota > Clostridia > Acetivibrionales > JBMNNH01 > JBMNNH01. The sequence continues at coordinate 17,501 of JBMNNH010000025.1, forward strand.
ATTCTTTGGTTTGTTAATTACTAATATGTCATTATCCTCATATACTATATCAAGGCTGATTTTCTCAGGTTTTACTTCAAGAATTTGAGGTTCAGGTATAGAGACAATAACCTCGTCATCCATTTTAACCTTATAATTGGGTTTCACAGATCTGCCATTAACTTTTACACAGTTTTCATCAATAAGCTTTTGTAAATATGTGCGGGAATATTTTTGAAGTTTTGAAGAAAGCCATGAGTCAATTCTTATGTTTTCCACATCAGAATTAAGCGTTATTTGTTCCATTGTTGCTTTCTGCACCTTCCTTATACACAAAAATCATATAATACGCAAGAATTATTGTACCGACAACTATAAATGAATCTGCTACGTTGAACTTAGGAAACTCATATGATCCTATATAGACACCCAGAAAGTCAACCACGCTTCCTCTTAAAACCCTGTCAATGAGGTTACCTGCCCCTCCACCCAGTATAAAGGAAAGGGCTAGTTTCAACAGCCTGTTATCTGACTTGAAAAGAAAATAGGCAACAATAACTGATACAAGTATTGTTAATACAATAAAAACATACCTTCCATTTTGAAATATTCCCCATGCTGCACCTTTGTTCTCAATATATGTAAGGTGAAAAAGCTTGTCAATTAATACAATTTTCTCACCAAGTTCAATATTTGAAACAACCAGGTACTTGGTTGCCTGGTCAATAGCAACAATAAAAGCTGCCAGAATCAGCCAAATCATTAAGTGCATTCCTCCTCTTTAACCATAATCCGTTACCTTTCGGGTATGTACCATTCTACAATATTGTTTAGAACATCCCATGTGAAGGGTGACAAATTTCCTCTCACACTCTTGTTATATACTATGGCATTATTGTAAAAATAAAGCCCGATGTAAGGAACATCCTCATCAATTATTTTAAACAGCTTATAATACAAATCTTTTCTCTTATTATAGTCTTGTTCACTGAATATATATTCAAAATAACTATCTACCTTGTCGTTACTATAGTTTGCGAGATTCATTCCATCTGCAAACTGGAACCCCATGTTTGGGGATGAATACTTGGAAGCATACATGTATGTAATGTCAGGCATTGAAGTAGTACGGTATCCCGTAATAACCATATCAAAATCCTTTTCATGTATCCTCTGAGACGCTTCATCCCAGCTTGTTTTTTTTACTTCAACATTAATACCTATTTCTTTCAGGCCTTCTTTTATCCTTTCAGCAATAAGAACCCTGTATTGATTATCTTCATTAACCAATAACTCAATATTTAAGTACACGTTCTTTCCATCGATTTTCTTGAATAATACATTATTTGCAATTTTCCATCCGTTGTCCTCAAGAAGTCTTCTTGCTTTATCCATATCCTTTCTGTAGGATGTTTCGTATGCCTCATGCAGCCAGGAGCCTGGAATTAACGGGAAGTCAGACTTTATAACCATGCCTGGCATAATATCTGCAATAATCTGCTCTTTATCAATTGTATAAGCAATTGCCTGCCCTCACACTCTTATCACTCAAAGCCGGTATGGAGGTATTGAAAGCTATAAAGTCAAAATCCCTGCCTGGATACTTTTTCAGCACTATATCCGGTCTGGATTTATACTTGCTAAAGTCTTCGGATTTTACACATGCAATATGTGTATCACCTGTCTGGAATGCTTCAATTTCAGTAACAGAACCAGAATACAGGTTTATCTTTATATTATCTATGTAAGGTGTTACCAGGGAGTTGTCCGGATTCTCCCCTGATTTCCACCATTCCTTGTTTTGGCTTAGTTTTATATACTCTTCTGTTTCAATTGTCTCAACCTTATATGGTCCTGTACCTACAGGAACTAAACCTTCCGGCTGGCGTACAAGTCCTTCGTTATCAGCAAGATGCCGGGGCATTATTGGAAATGTCATTAGTTCCGGCGTAAATGAATTCGGCTTTTTAAGCACTACCCTGAAAGTGTCCCGGTTTATAGCAGCAAATGTAACAATATTTTTTAAATTACTCTTGTATATTGACTCTGCACTTTCATCTTGAATTTTCGCAAAGGTAAATTCAACATCTTCGGCAGTTAATGGCGTTCCATCATGCCACCGGACTCCTTCCCTTATATGGAATGAGTAAATCAGCTTATCTTCCGATACTTCCCAGCTATCCGCTAAAACCGGAACTGCTTGCTGGCTTTCATTTACTTTAAACAATCCCTCATATATTAAGTTTGAAAATCTCTGAACATATAGATTCTTAGTCATAATGGGATCCAGGGTATCATAGCTGGTACTGTATATATTAAGCACCCCTCCTTTGACCGGACCGGTATCAATAATATCATAACTATTATATATACTGTAATTATAATTATCCTCTTCACTTTTTTTATAGCTATCAGATATTTGACAGGATACAAGCACTATATTCAATAATACAGCCGTCATAACAACTGTTAGTGTCTTCTTCAATTCTACTCTCCTTTGTCTTACCAAATAATTCCGTATACAATAATAAACTTCTTTAGCAGTACTAGTTAATTTGCATAACTGCTGCCATACACCCGGTTTTTCCACAATCGCCCCTATGGGAAAAAAACAGATGCTTGTTGCATTTTGTACATATATTGCTGACTAGGATTTTATGTTCACTCAACCCCATATTCAGCAGTGAATTTTTTATTATACGCTGCAAATCTATATACCATTTACCATTACCAGCTTTTGTGCAAAAGCTTTCACTCCAGTTTATCCTTTCCCTGAAATGATTATATACTTCTTCTCCTGTTTCAAAACAACACTTTCCTATGGATGGCCCTATTACTGCTTCTATATCATCAGGAGAAGAGCCGAAATTCTCAATCATGCTACGGATTGCTTCTCCGGCAACCTCCAATGCAGTCCCTCTCCAACCTGAATGGGCTGTCCCTATAACCGTTTTCTCACTGTCAAACAGCAGTACCGGGACACAGTCTGCATAAAAGGTCACAATAGGCACTTTCTTTTTATTAGTTATCAATGCATCATACCCTACTATATCGCTTTTTCTGCTTATGCCTTTACCCCTATCCCTTTCACAAACCACTTTCACCTTATTACCATGCACCTGGTTAGACAATACAAGATTATTTATATCAATATTCAGAACACTGCACAACCTTCTGAAATTTTCCTTTACATTTTCCTTTGTATCATTCCTGTTGAACCCAAAATTGAGTGCACTGCACTCTCCTGTACTTACTCCTCCAATCCGTGTCGTAAAGCAGTGTGTTATTATATTGCAGTATTTATCTAAATTCCTAAACCTGAGATACTTCAAGCCGCCTTTTTCTTCAAAAATAACATTGCCACAATCTTTCAAGGTGTCCAATTGAAATTCCTCCATATTATCTTATTTAATTCTAATATATCATTGCATAAAAAAAAAGCACTTTTAATGCTTTTTATTTTTTCATTTACTTATCTTCTAGGTTCAATAATTAGTTTTATGGCTGTTCTTTCTTCACCATCAATAATAATATCAGTAAATGCAGGTATACATATCAGTTCCATCCCCGATGGAGCAACAAAACCACGTGCTATAGCTACCGCTTTTACTGCCTGATTTAATGCTCCGGCTCCAATTGCTTGTATTTCTGCAGTACCCCTTTCTCTGATTACACCTGCAAGAGCTCCTGCAATGGAATTTGGATTGGATCTTGCTGAGACTTTTAAAACATCCATAAAGTTTACCCCCCATTAGATTATCTGTATATTTATTCTACATAAATATAGAAAACCCTTTTTTTTGCCCTAGAATTACTAAAATTTGTATCACATATATAAAAATAACATAATTTTATTAAACATCCAATACTCTATTTATTCTGGTTATTTCCAGCGCCTTTCCTGTCTTTTCATCAATATCAACAATTACTGCATTAAACTGCACACTGCCCTTTGCAACTTCGAATCTTTTTGGCATATGGGTTAGAAACTTTTCAATAATTATTTCCCTGTTCACACCAAGTATGCCGTCTCTAGGCCCAGTCATTCCAACATCTGTTATAAATGCTGTTCCAAACGGCAATATCCTTTCATCCGCTGTCTGAACATGGGTATGTGTGCCTAATACACAACTTACTTTTCCATCAAGGTACCATGCTAAAGCACTTTTCTCAGATGTAGCCTCAGCATGCATGTCAACCAGTATTACCTTTACAGAACTCTTCAAGTGCTGGATTTCCCTATCAGCAGCCTTAAATGGACAATCTATACTCTCCATATATACTCTTCCCATAAGATTTAAAATTCCAATATCTGTATTTTCACCCTTAATTATTGTTGAACCTTTACCCGGCAAACCCTCAGGATAATTTGCAGGCCTTATAATATTCGGATCAGAGTCGATAAAATTAATTATCTCGTTTTTAGACCATGTGTGATTTCCCATAGTGATTGCATCAATACCATATTTATATAGTTCCTGGGCAACCACATAAGTAATGCCACTTCCTCCTGCAGCGTTTTCACAGTTTGCAATACAAAAATCGATTGACATTTCCTTCCTTATTGTTTTTATAAGGCACTTGGAAGCTTTTCTTCCAGGATTGCCCACAATATCACCAATAAATAAAACCCTCAAAGCATATCCTCCATTTCTCTCCTATTCCTTAAAAAACCTGGCACTGCCGGAACAACATAAAAAGCGTGATAACTCACGCTTTTTATGTTGTTCCGATTTTATACACTATTTAGCGTACTCAACGGCTCTTGTTTCCCTAATTACATTTACTTTAATCTGACCGGGGTATTCCAACTCTTTTTCAATCTTATTGACAATTTCACGGGATTTTAAAACAATTTCATCATCTGAAACATCCTCAGGTTTCACTATTATCCTTATTTCCCTGCCCGCCTGAATTGCATATGATTTTTCAACCCCCGAGAAAGAATTTGCGATTTCTTCCAGTTTTTCTATGCGTTTGATGTATGACTCCAATGTCTCCCTTCTCGCTCCCGGCCTTGCAGCAGAAATTGAATCCGCTGCCTGTACAAGTACTGCTACAATAGAAGTCGCTTCAATATCCCCGTGGTGAGATAATATTGCATTTGTTACTTCCTTACTCTCCCTGTACTTCTTGGCTAAATCAGCACCGATAATTACATGTGAACCTTCTACTTCATGATCTACAGCTTTACCTATGTCATGCAGTAGACCGGCTCTCTTGGCCAGATTCACATCAACACCCAGCTCTGATGCCATAATTGCAGAAAGGTGTGACACTTCGATAGAATGATTTAAAACGTTTTGTCCGTAACTTGTCCTAAATTTAAGTTTCCCTATTAGCTTTATTAATTCAGGGTGCAAACCGTGAACACCTGTTTCAAATGTTGCATGATCCCCTTCCTGCCTAATAGTGTTTTCAACTTCCTTCTTGGCTTTTTCAACCATTTCTTCAATCCTTGCCGGATGTATCCTTCCATCCAGAATGAGCTTTTCAAGAGCAATTCTTGCCACTTCTCTGCGTATAGGATCAAACCCTGACAGAATAACAGCCTCAGGCGTGTCATCAATAATCAAATCAATTCCTGTTAACGTTTCAAGGGTTCTAATATTTCTTCCTTCACGTCCGATAATTCTGCCCTTCATCTCATCATTCGGGAGAGGAACTACTGAAACAGTTGTTTCTGATACGTGATCTGCAGCACATTTTTGAATTGCACAGGCAATTATTTCCTTTGCCTTATTATTGGCTTCTTCTTTGGCTTTCGACTCTAGATCCTTTACAAGAATAGCCATTTCATGCTTCACTTCATTCTCTACATTCCTTAGGAGGTATTCCTTAGCTTCGTCTATGGACAGACCTGAAATCCTTTCAAGTTCTTCCATCTGTCTTCTTTGAATGTCAGCAATCTTCGCTTGTGTCTCTTGAATCTCCTTAGTTTTTCTGTTTAGAACTTCATCCTTTTGCTCAAGAGCTTCTACCTTCCTATCCAATGTCTCTTCTTTCTGTAAAAGTCTTCTTTCGAGGCGCTGCATTTCATTTCTTCTTTCCTTGATCTCTCTATCAAGTTCTACTCTGCTTTTGTGAATTTCTTCCTTTGCCTCAAGAAGAGCTTCTCTTTTTTTACTTTCCGCAATTTTTTGTGCCTCACTTAGCATTCTCTTTGACTCCTGCTCGGCACTGCCTATTTCCGCTTCAGCAATTTTCTTTCTATGATTAATCCCAAGGCGGAACATTATAAATGAAGCAATTATTGCAATTACTAAACCTATCAGTAATCCAATTAGAATATCAATAATAGCACACCTCCTCATTATTCAGTTTTCAATGGCCAATTTATTTCCAAAGAAATACGATTATTATTGAAACTCAGATTAATTGTAATCTTTTTTATTTTTTATGTCAAGAATCATTTAGTTGTTGCTTCTTTTAGGTTTGCAAATGGTTAACCTTTGAATCTATTACTCCTGAAGAAATCAGAACAGTACATTATACTGTCCTAACACCATGAAGTCATTATTTTCATTCCAACAGCTTGAGCAAAAACTGCCGCCCTAAACCTTCCACTTTCCAAAAGCTGTGTTAAAAATGTATTATATATAAATTACGATACAAGTTCCTTAAATTCTTTTCTGGATCTGATACTGTCGAAAGACCTATCAAACCTGGCTTCTCTCTTGAAACCTTTATCAAGCTCAACCGCTCTTTTAAGACTGCTGATTGCAATATCCTTCTTTTTTAGAAGGGAATATACAGAAGCAAGGTTATAGAATAGTTCACCTTCAGACGGCTTTATTTCAAGTGCAGCTGTATAAGCCTTTACAGCTTCATCAAATCTTTTCAGTTGAACAAGGGCGTTCCCCAAATGGTAGCATATTTCATATTCATCAGGCTTTATACTCAGAGCATTCCTATATGCGTCCACTGCTTCTGCATATTTTCCTGTTTCAGTTAGTGTCACACCAAGATTATAATACAGGCTGTATTCCTTAGGATTAATACGAAGCGCTTCTATGTACACATCTACAGCCTCCTTATACTTGCCCTGGGAAGAAAACAGAATACCAAGATTATTGTATGCTCCTACGAAATCAGGTTTAACTTCAATAACCTTTTTATATGCTCTTTCAGCTTCCCCACTTCTCCCAATCTCATCAAGACAAATACCCAAATTGTAATACCCTTTATAACCTTTTGGGTCAATATCAACCAGCAGCTTAAAGTTTTTTATTGCTTTATCCAGTAGACCCAGGCGGTATAACGACGTTCCCAGGTAGTAATAACCATCACTGTCATTTGGTTTAAGCATAGTGTACTTTTCAAGTATATCAACTGCATCTTTGTAATTTCCTGTCTTTACAAGTAATTTCCCTAATTCTATATATGCTTCTTTATAACCCTCATCCCTTTGTATACATTTCTTTAATTCCTCAATTGATTTTTCATACTGTCTATTTTGTAAAAATAATAAGCCCAGGAGGAAATGCACTCTGCTTCTATTCTCAAACTTACCAGCCATATTTTCGAAACATTCAATTGCTTCCTGAGGTTGCCCCGAACACGCTATTGCAAAAGGAAGGTTCTCCATAGCCTCTTTAAAATCCGAATTACAATGGACGGCCTTTTTAAATGATTGCACAGCCTGGTGGTATTTCCCCAGTTTAAACCGAGTATTGCCAAGATTGTAAAACACTAAATGCTTCTCCACTAATGGCCTTCCATTCTCTTTATTCTTACTGGACAGGTATAGAACCTTTTTATAGCTTACTTCAGCCTTTTCATACAATCCTAGCCTGTAACAAATATTTGCATAGTTATACCAAACACCTGTATTATCATTAATAATTTTTACTATAGACCCATAAGCTTCGTAAGCCCTTTTATACTCTTCTTTTCTTAAAAACGTTTCCGCTTCATTAAGTTGATGGCTTATATTGTTTATTATTTTTTCCTTGTCAATATCCAAATCTTTTATAATTCTTAATGATTCAAGCTCCCCGCATATGTAATTTATATTGTCCCCTAGAGAAAAACCTTTTTCATTAACCTTCTCCCGGCGCCTTTCTACCAATACACTATTAAATCCGCTACTTCTTGCCCTTTTGACCATATTGAGATAATCATATATTAGAAATGATACTGGTAAGGTTATTCCAAACAGAATATAAATGCCCTGTACATATCCAATTGCTTCTACATTATTGACAAAGGCAATAATCGCAATAGTAATTGAAAATAACTGAAGACATAAAACAAGTAAATTAACCAATCCTTTTGCAAGCACAATCCTGTAGGTCATATAAATAAATAATAGTACCATTAAAAAAATGGTAAATCCAACTATCAATGACAAGTCATCCACCTACTTCATTTTTCATTCTTGAATTGTAGTTCCTGCCACTGCTGTCGTGTAATTAAAACCTGACGGGGCTTGCTGCCTTCAAAACCTCCTACAATCCCCCTTTCTTCCATCTGGTCTATTATCCTTGCAGCCCTTGCATACCCAACCTTAAACTTTCTTTGTATCAAAGATACTGATGCCTGGCCTGCTTCAACAACCATTTCTATTGCAGAAGGCAAAAGGTCATCGCAGTCATCCGAAGTACTGTCTGCAGATTCATTAGTTTCGTTATTTATCTCCTCTATTATCCCATTATCATACTCTGAATCATACTGAGATTTTAGAAACTCTACTATCTTTTCTATTTCATCATCAGAAACATATGCCCCCTGTACTCTGATTGGTTTTGGTGTTCCTACAGGGTAGAACAGCATATCACCTTTGCCAAGAAGCTTTTCAGCACCCCCCATATCAAGTATTGTCCTTGAATCCACCTGGGATGATACAGCAAAAGAGATCCTTGAAGGAATATTTGCCTTAATTACTCCTGTAATTACATTTACCGATGGCCTCTGAGTAGCTATTACAAGGTGCATACCAGCAGCTCTTGCCATTTGGGCAAGCCTGCATATAGAGTCTTCCACATCATTTGGCGCTACCATCATTAAATCAGCAAGCTCATCTATAATTATTATAATTTGGGGAAGTGTATTCCCTTCATCATCATGTTTTATTATATCATTATATCCTTTATAATCCCTGACACCTTTATCCGCAAAAAGCCTATACCTGTTTATCATTTCCTGAACAGCCCAATTCAACGCTCCTGCAGCCTTCTTGGGGTCGGTAACCACAGGAATAAGCAAATGAGGAATACCATTGTATATTCCCAACTCCACTACTTTAGGGTCTATCATAAGAAGTTTGACCTCATCCGGGGAAGCTTTATAAAGCAGGCTTACAATCAAACTGTTTATACAAACACTTTTGCCTGATCCTGTAGCCCCTGCTATAAGAAGATGCGGCATTTTTGCAATATCTGCAATTGCACATTGCCCGGAAATATCCTTGCCCATAGCAAAAGAAAGCAAAGAAGGATGGTTCCTGAACTCGGAAGATTCTATTACTTCCCTTAAAGATACAACTGCTACCTCATCGTTGGGCACTTCTATTCCTATTGCGGCTTTTCCAGGTATAGGTGCTTCTATCCTGACGCCGGAAGCAGCAAGATTGAGAGAAATATCATCCGCAAGGTTTACTATTCTGCTCACTTTTACTCCGGTACTGGGTTGAAGTTCATACCTGGTTACAGTTGGGCCACGGCTAATATTTATTACTCTTGCCTCAACTCCGAAGCTGCCAAGTGTCTCCTCTAGCTTTTTTGCTTTTTCAATAGCCGCAGACCTGAAAGATTTCATGCTCTGTCCGCTTCCGGCATAATAATTCAATAGGCTTAAAGGTGGGAATTTATATTTATGCGGAATACGCTTAGGTATAGGTATATCCTCCTGTATTTCGTCTATAGAGCTGGTTCTTTTTTTCCTTTTTCCCTCTTTTAAATCGTTAACTACCAGTTCAACAGGATCTGGCCTGTCTATTCTATTTTCCCGGAACTCTTCATAAATGTCTTCATTATCTTTAATGTTTCTTGTTTTTTTCTCAATCTCAAAGTTTATTACCTTTGGCCGTGGCTTTATTTCAATTGGGCGAGGCTTTATTTCAGCTTCACTGTCAAATCTAAATAAATCATCTTCAAAATCCTCTATATCTTCATTATCCTGGCTATAAACCTTTTCAGTTACTTTCTTTGCACTTTTTGCTGAAGCTATAAGCAAATTCTTTATATTTCTTATAAATCCTGCAATTGATATATTTGTTAAAAGGATTATGTCGATAGTTGAAACAGTTGCCAGTATTATAATAGTTCCAAGAGGTTTGAACAATAATAAAAAAGGCATGGAGATTAATCCTCCCACAACCCCGCCACCTGTGAGCTTCTTCCCCTCATAGAAAAACTTTTCCAGACTTGAAGCAGCATTAAGCCCTTCGTAGTCCTCAGCCCGATAATGCCCTGTTTGAATAAATGAAGAAATGAGTGCAATAAGGATTAGGCTGTATAATATTCTTAGTTTAAAAGCTGCTGTATCTTTTTTAATAATCATAAATAATCCATAAATAATTATAACAGGAGGAAGCAAATATGCAGATACACCTGTTATACCAAGCAGAGAGCTTTTTACAAAAAATCCGAAAGGGCCAATCAAATTATTAAAATATAAGCTTAACAGAATAAGAATCCCAAAAGAAAATACCACTATACCAATTATTTCATGATTGTAATTTCCAGGTTTTCTGTTTTTCCCCCGTGTATTCCCCTTTTTTGCTTTGATTTTTTTCTTTTGTGCCTTCATTGCTTAAACCTCACACCCCCGGAATTTTTAAAAACTATCTGATTTATGGCTTGCTATTAGATTTAATATATCATATTTTATGCTCCTTTTCCATATTTTAAGGTGTGTGCTTTCAATTCTTCATAGATGAAATTCAATAAATCAACTGTCATTTGTCATATATTTATTAGTAAAAAATTGTATATATTCTACAAACTTCTTCAATAAAAACAATTAATAAAGGAAAATTATATATAAATGTCAAATTATCTCATTGTTATCTTTAAAAACTGCAATTTTCAAAATTATAATATATTATCAAACAGGAAAGAGGGTAGGAAAATGTCATTAATCAAAAAAAGGGCAGGTAAGACAACGGATAAGTCTCGAAAAGCAAAGATAAAAAAAGATAACAGTCCTCTAAAAAGGTTATCATTTTCCAGCATTCGTGTTAAGCTGATTTCAGCATTTCTAGTAATAATCATACCAATAGTTGCACTTGGGCTGATTTCATATGACAGGGCTAAAAAAGCTATAAACGAACTGGCTATAAAGTCAACCATACAAACAATGGACAAATCCAATAAGTATTTAAGTCTGATACTTGAAAATGTCGAGGCTGTTTCCATGCAGATTTTATCAAACAACAACCTTACTTCATATCTATCAAGCAGTGTGGAAGAAATAAACAGCTATGATGTGTTACAAATTCGAAGAAATGTGGAACAACTCTTAAATAGTTATACCCTGAATAATAATTATATTTCTGCTATCACACTAATAGCTGCTACAAATAAATCAATCTCTACGGATGTTTATTCAGTGTACGACCTTAATCTTGATTCGCTTAAGGATACTCAGTTATTTAAAATTGCACAAGAGGCTGAAGGTAAAGCTGTTTGGATGGGAAACCACCCGGAGCTTGACCAAAACAGTAACAACAAATCACAGCATTATTCCCTCTCACTTGTCAGGGTTTTAAGAAGAATGAGCAGCAACATGGATACCTATGGACTTCTTATAATTGATGTAAAGCTTAATACAATTGAAGATATACTTAAGGAAATAAATATGGGAAATGGCAGTGAAGTGCATCTGATAAGCCCTGATGGTAGAGATATATATAATGCTGTTGATGAAAGCGGGAAATCGACTAACATCTCACATTATATTAATGATCTGCCCTTTTACCAGTCAATAGAAAACTCAGACGGGACAGATGGCTCAGATATTATAAACATTGACGGCAAAGAATACCTTATGGTATTCTCCAAGGTCGGAAGAACCGGGTATGTATTGGTTGGACTAATCAAATCCTCAGAGCTTTTACAATCCGCAAAGGCAATATTAAGTGCAACCATTATACTTGTGTGTATTGCTTGCCTTATGGCAATCGGTATTGGAATGTATCTGGCTATGGGCATGGGAAGGACTATCAACAGGATAATAAATGTAGCAGGCAGGGCTTCATCGGGTGATTTAACTGTTAACCCGGTATCCAGGCGCAAAGATGAACTGGGAATACTCACAAAGAGTATAGCCGCAATGATATCAGGTATGAAATCCATTATTGAACAAGCATCGGAAATAGCCCATAAAGTTGCAGATTCCGCTGAAATTGTTTCTTCAACTTCTGAGCAGGTTTCAATGTCTTCACAGGAAATATCCAGAGCAATACAGGAGATATCCCATGGCGCTTCAGACCAGGCATCCGATGCTGAAAAATCTTCTGAAAAAATGGATATACTTGCTGAAAACATCAATCTGGTGTCTGATAATACAAAATTAATAGAATCTGTTTCAACAGACACCATGACTTTAGCCAGACAGGGATTAGCTTCAATTGAAAACCTGGATAAAAAAGCCCAGGATACTACATCAAAAACTCAGGAAATTGTTGTGGTCATTGACTCCCTGGATGCCCATTCCAAATCAATTGGCAAAATAGTAAATGTTATAACCGGTATAGCAGATCAGACTAACCTTCTTGCATTAAATGCAGCAATCGAAGCAGCCCGGGCCGGTGATATGGGCAAAGGCTTTGCCGTCGTCGCAGATGAGGTCAGAAAACTTGCTGAGCAATCGGTAAATGCAACCCGTGAAATTGCTGAAATAATTAAGCAAACTCAGCTTCAAACAGCACAGGCTGTTTTAAAGGCCTCAGAGGCTGAGGAAATTTTAAAGTCACAGAATCAAGCCGTTGTTGAAACAATAAATGTATTTAACAAAATTACTTCTTCCACTGAACAGCTGGTGCAGATAGTGTCAAAGATAACGGATGGAATACAGCAAATGCTCCAGAGCAAGGAAGATACAATGTTGTCCATTCAGAATATTTCTGCTGTATCAGAGCAAACTGCGGCATCTGCCGAGGAGGTAACAGCTTCTATTGAAGAACAATCATCCAGCATTGAGGAATTAACAGCTTATGCTCATGAACTCAGTGATGCAGCGAACCAGCTTTCAGAGGCTATAAGCAAGTTTAAAACCAGATAAAAATGAGCTTTATTATCACTGAAATTATTAAAGAGGAATATGTTTGCATACCTATTCCTCTTTTTATCAGCTAAATCCTCCTTGAATGATTCTCCCTGGCTGGAATTCAGGATTCAGGTAGGCCTGGGGAGAACTACTTATTAACCTTTGTATTTCATAGCGGTTGTTTGTGAGAGGGGAAACTATGACTTTTTCCCCTAAGTATTCCATTTCTATATAACTCCCGGGATTTATCTTGTCAAAATCTTTAAAAACCACATCAGAAGGTATTATTGAATAAAGTACTATTGTAGTTCTCCTCCCTTACTACCTTGTCCGTTAATAACCCGTTTATTATTTTTGTACACAGCAATCAACGCATACAGTTTATCCAATGATTCGGACAAGCCTCCCAGCTGGCATATCAACCCATTTTTTACTGCTTCTTCACCAAACAGGACAGTTCCTACATCATTGGCCAGTTCACCAGTTTTTAACATCAGCTCTCTAAAAGCTTCCCTTGAAATATTGGAGTTTTTCGATACAAACTGCACTACCCTTTCCTGCATCCTGTCAAAATACTCATAGGTTTGCGGCACACCTATAATCATACCTGACAATCTTAACGGATGAATTGTCATAGTAGCTGAAGGCGCAATAAAAGAGTAGTTTGTGGCAACTGCCATAGGAACACCGATACTGTGCCCACCACCTAAAACAAGTGATACGGTAGGCTTGGACATGCTGGCCACCATTTCGGCTATAGCAAGCCCTGCTTCTACATCACCCCCTACCGTATTAAGAATTAATAGCAAACCATCAATATCGTCATTCTCCTCTATTGCAACCAGTTGTGGAATTATATGCTCGTATTTTGTAGTTTTATTCTGGGGTGGTAAAATTATATGCCCTTCAATCTGCCCAATTATTGTAAGGCAGTGTATATTTCCTCTTCTATTTTTAATGGTAGACGCACCAAACTCTTTTACATTCTGTGTCTGTATTCCAGTCCTTTCACCTTGCTTTTCTTCTTCATTGGCAGCCGGAACATTCCCAAATGTAACCCTGTTCTCTTCCTCCAAATTACCACATCCTGTTTATGTATTTTGAATAATAACTTCGTAATAACAATCACACTATTAGTATTATTATCAATGCTAAAATTCATACAGTTTATTCAACAAAAACACCCGCCTTGAAAGCGGGTGTTTTTGTTGAATAGTTCTGAGTAAGTCTATAAGCCGGGTTCTGTATTTGATGGTCATCTATCTAGGCCAAACATTTCTGATTAGCTCAAGCCACCTACTCGGGACTGGCGGGCCACCATATCGTCCCTCTGCGGTGTTGCTCCAGGTGGGGTTTACATAGCCGACAAGTCACCATGCCGCTGGTGAGCTCTTACCTCACCTTTCCACCCTTACGTTCCAAAAAAACAGGTAATACTTCCGTTCTCTGTTCCCCAGAACGCGGTATATCTCTGTTGCACTATCCTTGAAGTTGCCTTCACCGGGAGTTACCCGGCACCCTGCCCTTTGGAGCCCGGACTTTCCTCGTATGCTACCTTTCGGTACTGCATCCGCGACCATCTGACTTACTCAAAAAGTATTGTTTTTTCAATACGGCCTATAGCCGTTATATTAGTATACTACCTGGTGTTTTATTAGTCAAATGGTTTTAAATGGGCTTTTTTCTGCTGAATTCCTTATAACTTCCAATGTCGGAAATCTTTCTTTAAGCATACTGTCAAGCCTGGGAATTATGATTCTTTCAGTCGCAAAATGGCCTGCGTCCAAAATACAAAGCCCCATTTCCAAAGCTTCCATTGCTGTGTGGTATTTAATATCACCGGTTATAAGCACATCTGCTTTATTATTCATTATAGAAGCCCAGTTTCCGTCAAAACTGCCGCAAAATACGGCTACCTTCCTTACCTTTTTCGGCGGGCTGCCAATAACTCTAATTGTGTCAATTTCAAGTTTTTGTTTGACTATTTTTGTAAATTCATCAAAGCTTTTTGATTCTTTCAATAATCCGATATTTCCCAAACCATACCGCTCATCTTCCATTTCAAGGGGATAAACGTCATATGCAACCTCTTCATAGGGATGTGCTTTAACCATATTAATAATTACTTTTTCTAATATCCCACAGGGTACAATAGTTTCTATACGGTATTCGACAACTTTTTCAAGATTGCCCTTGCTGCCTATATAGGGGTTTGTACCCTCCAACGGCCTAAATGTCCCTATGCCTTTAACTGAAAAAGTGCAATCGCTGTATTTGCCTATATGCCCTGCTCCAGCATCACTAATAGCATTCCTTACTATATCGGTACTGTCTTCAGGAACGAATACTACAAGCTTATAGAATTTCTCTCCCCTATATTTATTCAAGCTGGTTACATCAGTAAGCTCCAAAATCCCAGCAAGGCAGTCATTTATCCCGCCCTTTGCAACATCCAGATTTGTGTGAGCACAGTATACGTTAATATCATTCTTAATCAGTTTATAGATTATTCTGGTTTTCGCACTATCTCCGCTAATACGCTTCAAACCTTTGAACAGAAAAGGGTGGTGTGATACAATCATATTGATTTTTTTCGAAACTGCTTCATCCACTACATCAGAGGTTACATCCAGGCATAACATCAGCCTGTTTACTTCCTCATTTCTGTTTCCAATAATCAATCCTACATTATCCCACTCTTCTGCAAGCCTCAGGGGAGCAAAGCCCTCAAAAAAATCGATTATTTCTCCACATACTATACTCATATGAATTCCTCCTTTTCTTTGCCAAGTTCTTCCCTTATGTCCTTCATTCTATAATAGAGGTATTTATACTTTTCTAGATCTCTGGACATACTGTCAGCCATCTCAAACCCTTTAATAACCTTTTCTAATTGGGCCATTTTATTAACTAAATATTTACCGGCAAGAGGGTCCCTTTTTTCAATTAGTTTCTCTCCCATATAATAATAGACCATGTCTTTATGTTTTTCTTTTCCTGTCCATCTCGTGGCAATTACATTATATATTCTTGTCCCCTCCCTTGCCAGTCCTTCGTCGTAAATATCAAAACCATTGCTGAAGAGCCATTCCCTGACTACTTCAATTGCATTCATAGGCTGCAGTATTATACTATTAGATTTTTTTGCTTTTTCAATCCCTGCTTCCAATATGTCATGTATCATCATTCCACCCATGCCTGCAATAATAATAACCTCTGCCTCCTCATCATTTATACATTCCAACCCATATCCTACCCTTGTTTGAATAGCGTGTTCAAGCTTATATTTCCTGATATTTTTTTCAGCTATTAAAACCGGTCCTTCCTTCACATCTGTTGCCACTGCCTTGGCACTAATCCCGTTTAAAACAAGGTATATAGGTATATATGCATGATCAGTGCCAATATCACAAATTATATTGCAAGGTGATACCTTGCTGGCAATTAGTTTAAGTCTTCCTTTTAGTTCCATCCTGGTCACCGAATTTCTTTTAAGTATTTATATTTAAAACACTAGCATATGTACATACTAATTATATTAATAATCAAAAACCCTTGCAAGGAGGATAAAAATGGCTCTGAATCACAAAAGCAGAAACAATAAAGATATTGAAGATTCCTCTGAAACAATAATATCAAGCTCAAGTTATCTATATAGTTTTATAAACGGACTTAAATCCGGTTCAAAACAAAGTATAACCGGTCAACAGGTTGATGACCAAAATTTTGAAGGGCATATTGAAAAAAGAAGATAATAAAGAAAAAGAACCTATAAAATAGGCCCTGTCCTCCATAAAACAAAACTCTCTCTTTCAGAGAACAGTTTATTCTGTTTATGTCTTCTGTTCTCGTGTATCTGTAATTGGTGGGCCTTCAGGGACTCGAACCCCGGACCTACCGGTTATGAGCCGGTTGCTCTAACCAACTGAGCTAAAGGCCCTTATGGCTCCTCAAGTAGGACTCGAACCTACGACCCTGCGGTTAACAGCCGCATGCTCTACCGACTGAGCTATTGAGGAACGAATAAGCACAAGTATTATTATACTTATGCATTAACATAAGGTCAAGAGTTTTTTAAACGTTATAATAACATTTCTAATAAATTTATCCTTTATATACTTTCTCAATCGTTCCATTAGTCATTATTACTACTTTTTAAATTATTATTGCTACTATTTTAGTTTTCTTTACCCCTGTACTCCCGCACCAGTTCCCTTAGCTTGGATGCATGCATTCCCTCGTCTTCAGCAAATTCTTTAAAGATGTGTTTTACTTGCTCATCCTGTATCCTTTTGGAATACATTTCAAAGTCCCTTACCATTTCCATTGATTTTTCCCAGGCTCTGAGAAGCCTGTCGTAAGTAGTGTATTCTATGGCGTTTTCATTAATAGAATCATAAGTATTTTCCACCGATATATTACCTCCGTTTTGTCCTTTTTAGTCATATACTATTTTTTCAATTATGGTATTATTTTATCCATGTAAATATTGATACTAGTGTAAAAAAACTCGATTTTTAATCGAGTTTTAATCAAGATAATCTTTAAGTTTTTTACTTCTGCTCGGATGCCTGAGCTTTCTCAATGCCTTTGCTTCAATTTGCCTTATCCTTTCACGGGTAACATTAAACTCTTTACCAACCTCCTCCAGTGTCCTTGCACGTCCGTCATCTAAACCAAATCTTAATTTCAATACTTTCTCTTCTCTGGAAGTTAATGTGTCAAGTACATCAATCAGTTGCTCCTTAAGAAGAGTAAATGCCGCTGCTTCTGCAGGCGCCGGTGCATCATCGTCAGGAATAAAGTCTCCCAGGTGGCTGTCTTCTTCTTCTCCAATAGGTGTCTCAAGAGATACAGGTTCCTGGGATATTTTCATTATCTCCCTTACCTTATCCACAGACATGTTCATTTCCTTTGCAATTTCTTCAGGAAGAGGCTCCCTTCCTTTTTCCTGAAGCAGCTGCCTGGAGACCCTGATAAGCTTATTAATGGTTTCCACCATATGTACCGGTATCCTTATTGTCCTTGCCTGGTCAGCAATAGCCCTTGTTATTGCCTGCCTAATCCACCACGTTGCATAGGTACTGAATTTATAACCTTTTCTATAATCAAATTTTTCTACAGCCTTGATTAGTCCAAGATTACCTTCCTGAATCAAATCCAGGAACAGCATTCCCCTTCCAACATACCTTTTTGCAATACTGACCACAAGCCTTAAGTTGGCTTCAGCCAACCTCCTTTTAGCTTCATTGTCACCCTTTTCCATTCTCTGGGCTAATTCTATTTCCTCTTCAGCTGATAAAAGGGGTACTTTTCCTATTTCCTTGAGGTACATTCTTACAGGGTCATCAATACTGATACCTTCAGGAACAGAAATATCCATATCTTCCTCGGAAACCTGTATTTCCTCCAGTTCCGACTCAATATCGCCAATAACATCTATTCCCATTTTTTCCATTGTCTCATATATTTTTTCTATTTGTTCAGGTTCCAGCTCCACTTCTTCAAAAGCGTCCATTATTTCTTTATAAGTCAGTGTCCCCTTGGATTTACCTCTCTCCACAAGCTCTTTTAATATGCCTTTTTTAATTTCATTGACTGATTTCATGTCTGCCACCCCTCCCTTCCATTATAGCGCTCAACCACTTTTTTGCCTTTTTATCAATACAGTCAAATCTCTCAATTCCAGTTTTAATCTTTCAACATCTCCTTCTGCCAAACTCTCTTCATCTTTTAATTGCTCTAATATCTCCTTTTGACGCTTTTCAATTCTTAATAATTCAATATTTCTAATTTTGCCCATAATGGCTTTTTTATTATCATCACAATGACATTCTTTTTTGAATATCCTGGAAAAATCATTAGCAGTATCTTTATCTAGAATACTAAGCAGTTCACCTGGTACTATGCCTCTATTATTTCCCAGCCTTTCAAAAACTATTTGAGCTATTTCCCGGTTCTTTTTTTCACTAAAGATTTCTAAACTCAACTCATCCTTGATAAGCCTGTACAAACTATTGTCTACACATAGCAGGGCCAATATAAACCTTTCATCGTGTGTCAGTCTATCCTCTTCACTTCCTTCAACATTCCTGACGATACTATTGACAGGGCTATTAAAACTTCTTGCTGCTGTCTTGTAACTAGCCTTACGTTTTATTCTCCTGTATACTTCGGAGAATAAAGAATCTTCTGTAATCCTGTATTCTCCAGCTATCTTTTTTATATACATTTCCCTTTCAACACTGTTATCAATTTTTGCCAATACATCCGCAGCTTTATTCAGAAACTTTACTTTATCTTCAGTTGTATCAGTATTATGATGCTTTTTTAAACACTTTATCTTATATTCAACCAAAGGCATTGAGCTTTTAATTAGTTTCTGATATTCGTTTACACCGTTATTTCTTATATATTCATCCGGATCTTTTCCGTCGGGTATTATTAATACCTTTACATTGCAACCTATGCTGCTTAATAGGTCCAGTCCCCTGGTAGTAGCAGCTTGTCCAGCCTTATCTGTATCATAGGATATAATTACCTCTTCTGAGTATTTCATTAACAGCCGTCCCTGGCTCTCAGTAAGTGCTGTTCCAAGTGTTGCAACCGCATTTGTAATACCGCTTTGTTGAAGTGATATAACATCCATATACCCCTCAACAATTATTAACTCCTTAGCGTCTGAATTCTTTGCAAAATTTAAGCCGTATAAATTCCTTCTTTTGTTAAATACCAGGGTCTCAGGAGAATTCAAATATTTTGGTGTCGAAGAATCCAGTACCCTGCCTCCAAAACCTATAACATTACCCCTTAAATCAAATATTGGGAACATTATTCTTTTCCTGAACCTGTCATAATAACCTCCACGCTTATTACGCAGAATCAGACCGCTCTTCTCAATTTGAGACTTATCATATCCCTTTTCCAACAAATATCTGAAAAGCCTGTCCCACTCACCGCAAGAGTATCCAAGTCCAAACTTTATTATGGTTCTATCATTAATTCCTCTGTTTTTAAAATATACCCTTGCCTCTTCCCCTTCTTTTGATTCCAGCATTTTATAAAAAAATCTGGCTGCTTCCTTATTCATCTCCATGATGGCCTGTCTTAACCTGGCTTTTGCAGCTTCTTTTCCACTACCTTCTTCCGGAAGTTCTATTCTTGCCCTATCTGCAAGTAGCTTGAGAGACTCAATGAAATCTATGTTTTCAGCGTCCATAATAAATTGAATTACGCTTCCGCCTCTTCCACACCCAAAGCAATAAAACATCTGCTTTGTTGGAGATACGCTAAAAGAAGGAGTTTTTTCCCTGTGAAAGGGACATAATCCAAAATAGTCTTTGCCTTTCTTCTCCAGTTTTACATATTCACCAACAACTTCCAATATATCATTAGCAATTCTTACTTCCTCAATTAATTCTTCCGAAAAATTTACATGCATTTAAAGCCTAACACTTCCCTTTTACCCTTTAATGGGATAAAAGCACCTTATTATATTTACCTGTATATTGTTCGACATATTTATTAATATTCCTTCTTTTTTTCCTGGTTAAACAGGTATTTTAAAATAAAAACTCATCCCATTAGTAGGAGATGAGATAATCGTTAAATAATAATTCAAAAATATATTCTACATAGTTTATAGAATTTCCTTCTTATATTAAATATTTTTTATAATATTCTACTTAGCTGTTACGTTTTTTTACGTTTCAGAAACAAAATATCATCATGTCATATCATTCTCCGAGAATATCATCAAGAATAAATAGAAGGGAAACTGGAGTAACTGTATTACTAATAAGCCTGTTCAGTACTCTTCTTGTGCTTTCTTTATCACATGAGAAATTCCTAACCAATTTTCTTTCTTCTGTTTTGCTTCCATTCCTCATAACAACTTCCATCCCATAAACCGTTTTTCCTTCCAATTCCACGCAATCGTCGCTTTTACTTTCAGTCAGATAATACTCAAGCTGTAATGGAAGGTAAGTCCCTTGTATCTCCCCACTTTGTGCCAATTTTATTTTTCTTTCCAGGAATTTTTTAATTACCATATTATTAACCCCCTTATATAATCATGTGCAATAAAAACCCTTGTTGGCTTATATTGCATAAAATTATCAACAGTTCAATTATAAGATATTGCCTGAATATTCAATAAAAAATATTTTTTCTAAAAATCTTAGGATTCATTGCTTTTCGACATATTCGCATCTATTGTTTTAAAGCTATTAATTAAATATGTCGAACCGGCAATTGTTTTGGAAAATAAAGACAATAAAAAACCTGGCCAAAAACCAGATTGCTGTTGTATAATGATTATTTAATTACATTTTATACCATTTCTACTATTTTATAGTTTTTTTTGAATGATAAATCAATATAATCGTTGCCAATTCTAACTACAGGCTGGGAAATATGCCTGGAATTAATAAAAACTATTTCTCCAGTTTCACCAGTATTCATTTTTACCTTCTCACCGATATAATAATTTGCTATATTTTCAATAAATACTGTCCTGACTCTTGTATCAAGTACACCAAAGCTATGGTTTTCCATTATTTCGAAAACTTCAAAAGGGGTTTTTTTCCTTCTGTAAATTTTCGGAGAAGTCATTGCATCATAAATGTCTGCTACCGCGATAATTTTAGCGAACTCATGAATATTCTCACCCTTTATTCCTATCGGGTAACCTGATCCGTCTTCTCTCTCATGATGCATCAGTATTCCTTTTAGCACTGACTCATGTATGCCTGGGATTTTTTTCGCAGTTTTATATCCATAGACAGGATGCTTTTTTATCTCTTCGAATTCTATATCAGTAAGCTTATCTGCCTTGTTCAATATATCAGCCGGTACCTGGGCTTTTCCAATATCATGCAGTAATCCCGCCTGAACCAATAACTTCATCTTTACATTGTTAAAACCCAGCCATTTAGCAGTCATCATACACAGTAAGGATACATTTACACTGTGTGAATATGTATAATCATCTACTTCCTTCATTTCATTTATGCAGCTTATAATATCCCACCTGTCATTAATTTTTTCAAAAATGGATTCTGTTATGTTTTTTACTTTTTCAGCATTTAAGGCCTTGCCCGAAGATATTTCATGTAGAACTTCCTTTACTGCATCTACGTCTTCTCTATACTGTACTTTAATGACTTCTGCTTTATAATTAATAATTTGATCTACTGATTTTGGATAGACTCTGACTTTCTCTATCCCGAGTTCTTTTAGTTTATTAATTATGTTCTGGTCAAGTATAGTACCTTCTAACACTATTCCTACACCAAAATTGTTATAAACCGTCTCTGCGATGCGCATTCCGACTTTACAGCAATCTACACTCATAATAATCTTTCTCATAAGAACCCCTGCCTTATATTTAAAATAATAGCAAATAAAAGCATAATCTTCCTTTGTTCTACATTATAACATATATTTGATAATATCCATAAAACTTTCCTGTATAAAAGCAATCCTTTTTGATTGAATACCTTTGTGCTTTATGTTAACATATAATAGCTGATGAAACTATATAAGGGGGTGTTGTGGAGTCGTGCAGACAAACTTGGCTAAAAAAATCGAGAAGGTCTTTTCGGCACTCAATAACATAGACAAATTTCCCAGAAAGATTATTAAATATGGCTCACACGCTTTCCTGATGCTTTTTGCTACTGGAACGGCAATGGTTGTATACAATCGCACTGTCCTGGGTTATGATCCGTATTTCGAGTTTGTATCCATGTCATTAGTAAAAACAAGTTTTACAATACTGGCCGAAGCCGTTATAGGCGGTTTACTTATTGATTTTATATTCAATAAAAAATAGAACACCATTCCGGGTGTTCTATTTTTCATATCTTCTAAGCCCTATGCCTTCGCGGGCTTTTTGTTAACCTTTTTCCTTTGCTGTGACTGCTTCCACATCATCCACAGGGGGCCAGCGATAAATATTGAAGAATATGCGCCGCTTATTAGCCCGACCAAAAGAGGAAGGCTAAACTCCTTAATGGAGCTTATATTGTTAACAGAAGCAAATATAAAAACCGTCACTATGCAAATCAATGTTGTAACAAGCGTGTTTATTGTCCTTGATAGTGTCTGAATAATACTCATATTTACAATTTCCGGCAAAGGCGTTTTTCTATACAGCTTACTGTTTTCCCTTATCCTGTCATATACAATTATAGTATCGTTCAAGGAATAGCCCAATATAGTCAAAACTGCAGCTATAAACGATTCGTTAATGGGTATATTGAAGATAGGATATACCGCAAACATTATTGCAACATCGTGAAACAGTGCAATTACAGCTGTTATTGCTGCCGCAAGCCCCGACATAATACTGAATCTCCACCAGACATATATTATGATTAATACAGAAGCAATTAAAGCAGCCTGTATCCCCTTGCTTAACAGCTCTTTTCCAATAAATGGAGCCACACTCTGGACATCGGCCTCTGCATCCTCATTAGCACCAAAATCAGTCCTCAATATTTCATATACCTTGTTCAGCTCATCCCCTGTCAGTGTTTCTTCACTCGATACTTTCAGCACAAGCATATCTATCATATTTTCAGGATCATTTACATTGTAAGTTGTAGATTTCTGCGCAGAAACCTTTTTGTTCAACGCATTGCTTACAGAGCTTTCTATTTCGGCAGTATCAAAGCTGTCATTGTCCATCTGGATATTTATAATTGTTCCACCCTGGAACTGTATATCCAATTGGATACCGTTAATTATAAACGCTACAATACCTGCCAATACCAACAATATTGAAAGCATAAAAAAATATTTCCTATTACCAACCAAATCTACCATACCTACACCTCCTTATACCCATACAGCCATTTGAACTTTGCAATATCTAAATCCGATACCGCTTTCATCATAATTCTGGTAGCAACAACCGCGGTCAGAAAACTGAGTATTACTCCGATAAACAGTGTTGCCGCAAAACCTTTAATAGGACCCGTTCCCATAATATATAGTACTGCCGCAGATATAACGGTCGTAACATTGGAGTCCAGAATTGCCGTAAAAGCCCTCTTAAAGCCAAGATCTATTGAAGTTCTAAGAGTCTTTCCACTGCGGAGCTCTTCCTTTATCCTTTCAAATATAATAACATTTGCGTCCACTCCCATACCAATACTAAGTATGATACCTGCAATACCCGGCAATGTCAATGTAATGCCTAACCAGGTAATAACCACGAGCTCCAGTACCACCAATCCGAACAATGCAATATCTGCGATTAATCCCGGAAGTCTGTAGTTTATAAGCATAAAGAGGAATACTAATATAAAAGCTACAATAGCTGCATTTATAGTAACTCTAAGTGCCCCGGCACCTAATAAGGGAGTGATTGAGTTAATTTCCTTTGCCTCAAGGCTAAAGGGAAGAGCCCCTGATCTTATAGTAGCCGCTAGCTCTCCTGCCTCCTTTGCATCCCTTTGTCCGCTTATCACAGCATTGCCTCCTGGGATTCTTTCATTTACAACAGGAGCTGTTATAAGCTCTTCATCCATAAAAATTGCAATTTTTTGTCCGACCAGCCTTCCGGTAGCTTCAGAAAACTTATCCGCTCCCTGGCTGTTCAGTTCAAGTGTTACTACAACCTGACCAGTTTGCGGATTTGTTTCAACACCGGCATCTTTAACATCATTGCCCTCTATTACAATTCTTCCAGTCGGAAGATAATTCTTTGAACCAAATTCATTGTATCCGTCAAATTTATCCTCATCCACTTCCTGGAAAGTAAGCAGCGCAGTTTTTCCAATCTCGTCTATGGTCTTTTGAGGGTTTAAATCTGTCTCTCCCTGCTTATAAGGTATTTCCAGAATAATACGCCCGTTTTCCTCCTCAGTTGTAATATAATAATCAAATATACCTTTGCTGTTCAACCTTTTTTCTATTACCGTCCTTGCTGTTTCAAGCTGCTTGGAAGTGGGTTTGGTTCCTTCCGGCAAACCGGGATACAGGGTAGCGCCGACACCGCCTCTTATGTCAATACCGTATCTTATATCTCTAAGGCTGGATATTTTCAATGCGGGAAATCCGTATGCTGCCAAATAGGTTAGTATCCCAATAACAAGTATAACCAGGAAAAATTTTAGCCCATTACTGCCCTTCATTAGTATAATTCCTCCTCATCGTCTTTTCACATGATGCTATTATATATCTATAGATTTTGCTAGTCAATACTAATAAACCTTCTATAATAAGCTTGTACCATTAATTATTAAACTGAATTTCAGTCCAAGAAAGTCTGCCGCCCTCCTGTTCATAGTCATTCTACCCAGAAATATCTCAAAGTAATCCATAACCGGGCAGATCTTTGTATCTATTTCCAAATTCAATAGTGCTAGCTTGTCTTCCCTGCTGACAGAAAGCTTTGAGCTAAAAACAGC
Source organism: Acetivibrionales bacterium (assembly GCA_050953835.1). GTDB lineage: Bacteria > Bacillota > Clostridia > Acetivibrionales > JBMNNH01 > JBMNNH01. The sequence continues at coordinate 43,111 of JBMNNH010000025.1, forward strand.
ATAATTTACCCTGTCGTGAATCTCAAAGGTTGAAAAATCACTATTTCTCACCCTTGTCCTATGTACATCCGACTTATCTGCAAGTATAAGCGCGGCAGAAATACTGCTTACAGCCGTTCCGGAATTTTCATCATGATTGCCGATGGCCATCATGATCTCTGCTGCCTCCCCGTAATCCATGCCTGCCTTTGTAAGTATCTGGTATGCAAGCACTGCCCCACTATGGGCATGATCCATACGGTTCACCGCATTGCCGATATCGTGAAGGTATCCGGATATCCTTGCCAGTTCAGCTTCCCGGTCACTATAATCAAGATTCTTTAATATATCCCCTGCAGTCTTTGCTACAAGCGAAACATGCCTGAATGAGTGCTCAGTATAACCACGGGCAGCCATCTGCCTTTCAGATATCTCAAGCAAACTTTTAACTTCAGCATTCTCTTTTATATCTTTCAAAGTAATTACTTTCATAGCACTTATTCCTTTAATTCATTAAACTCCATCAACTTTATTTTTGCCCACAAGGCACATTCTACTCTTTTTCTTTCCAACTCGCAAGCTATTTCATAAGGAATGTTTATATCCTTGTTAAACTGGTATGCATTCGCAGCACAGCCGCCACTGCAATAAAATCTCGCCCAGCATTGCATACATTCATTCTTTGTATATATGTTCGATTTCTTAAACAGTTCTTTAATATCTTCCCTTATAATTCCTTCTTCGACATTTCCCATCCTGAACTCATCCATACCTACAAACTGATGGCACGGGTATATATCACCTTCAGGAGTTATAGAAAGGTACTCATGTCCTGAGCCGCACCCTGTAATTCTCTTTGCTATGCACGGTCCCTGCTCCAAATCTATCATAAAATGAAAAAAGTTAAAACCATCGCCCTTCATATTCCTTTGGACATACTCATGCGCAAGTTTTTCATACTCTGAACAAACCAGTTCTACATCTTCCTTACGGATGTCAAATCCAGTATCTTTCGCTGCTACTACCGGCTCAACAGATATTTGCCTGAAGCCCTCATCTGCAAGGTGCATCACATCTTTTGAAAAGTCGGTATTTTTACGTGTAAAGGTACCCCTGACATAGTAGTTATCCTGGTTTCTTGATTGTGCCATATCCTTTATTTTGGGCATGATATGCTTATATGTGCCAGACCCGTCAACCCTTACTCTCATTAAATCATTGATTTCTTCCCTGCCGTCAATACTCAATACAACGTTATCCATATTCTCATTAATAAATTCTTTATTATGCTCATCAAGTAAAAGCGCATTTGTTGTTATGGTAAATCTGAAATGCTTATTGTACTGCTTCTCTTTTTCCCTTGCATAGGAAACAATGTCCTTTACAGTATGGAAATTTAGTAAAGGTTCGCCGCCAAAAAAATCAACCTCAAGATTTTTTCTGTTCCCTGAATTTTGAATCAGAAAATCAATAGCCTTCTTCCCAATTTCCGTACTCATCAGTGTTCTGCCGCCGCCAAAATCCCCTGTAGACGCGAAACAATACCTGCACCTCATATTGCAGTCGTGGGCTATATGTAAACAAAGTGCTTTTACCACAGATCTGTTTTCCCAAATGGGTAAATACTCCCTGTAATTATCTTCCGAATAAAGCAAACCGTTCTTCTCAAGCTGCCTGAGTTCGTCAATTGCTTCATCCAGAGCCTTTACACTATATTTGTCTGTAAGCCTGTCAAGTATTTCATTCCTGCTGAATTCCCGGTAGTATTTCAAAACTTCGTAGGCAATGTCATCAAAAACATGAACTGATCCGCTGTTAACATCAACTACTATTTTAGTTCCATATAGTTCATAACTGTGTACCATTTTATTGACTCCCTTTTCCCCTCTTAACATTAAAAAAGTGAAAAGACAACTTCTCTCTTTTCACCCTGCATTAATATAAGGTTATTAGCCATTTAAATGTGCAAATAACTATTATTTGTTTTCACATTTCTGATTTGCCACTGTGCATGAAGTTTTACATGCTGATTGACAAGAAGTCTGGCATTCACCACATCCGGCTTTCCCTATATCCTTTTTTATAACAGAGTAGTTTACTGTTTTTATATGCTTCATCAGTTTACCTCCCATCAGATAAAAATAAAAGTAATAATTAATAGTAAAACATTCTCTTTGAACTTATTGCATGTAATCAAACACATAAGACATTATAGCACAATATTACTTCCATGAAAAGGGCTTTTTAGCAAACTGATCGTGTCAATTTACTGTAGGAAAACTATTCAGAGACTACACCCTAGCTGCTCTTCCTCTAAATAGCTTTTAGAGCCTTATAAAGCCCTGTCAACTTTCCTATTTTAAAGACCTCAAGATTACAAACTTTCTCATTAATTCTAGATTTCAAACCTTGTGATGTTTCCTTCATTATCTTTTTCGTTATTGTATAGAGTTTTTCCTCTTTTTTCTTTGCTCTAATATATTCAATCACTCTGCCTTTGTTTGCCTTAAATGCTCTTAGTCTGGCCATTTTGTCAGCTCCGTCCCTGCTCCAGCCCATTGGTCGGCTACTCATCCTAGATGCAAGAATATGGCTATTATGTCCTTCTGCGCTGCATCCAACTATATGTTTGCTTTCTTCTTCCTGTACTTTTATTCCATCCCAATTGTTTTTGAAATATGTCCAGCTTTCTTTTATTTCATTCCGTTTTGATTCACTTTCAGTTGCCATGTACAGCTCATTGAAAACAAGCCCCAGTTCGTCTAATTCTACTTCTTTAAGGCATTCCCATACTTTGCTTGCATATCCCCGCATATGCGCCGTTGCTTTCGTTACATACTTGTTCATATGGTATTTGTCTAATACAAATCTCGCCCTTGGCAGATAATTAAGCCCTTGCTTGATCCATGAAGCCCCATCTCCCGATAGGTATATTTGCTGAATTTTATCTATTACATAATTGTCTTCTATGTATTCATAAACTTCCTGCCACAGTTCCCCTGGGCTTCCTCTCAAACACGCCAGATAATATGGTGACTTTAGGCTCCTCCTTTTGCCTTGTTCCTCAATTCCTTCATGCACATAGATAAGGCGGGGCATTGCACTTTTCCCTGATTGAAGAGCTATATGGTCTTCATCTGCTTCTACATACAATGTTTCAACTTCTTTTTTCTCCACCGGTAACTTCTCAAGCTTTATTTTCTCTAAGTTCCTTACACTCTTCATGACAGTTTGTCCACTGATTTCTAGCTCACAGGCCATTTTCCCACTCTTTCGATAGGACATTTCTGCTCCAGCTTCCGCAAGCTCTGCATAAACTTCCTCATCAATCCGTTCATGAATCCCTACCCCAAGTATTTCATCTACAAGATGTCTGTATCGTTTCTTATCCTTAGAACAGTAATATGTTCTTCTGTAGGTTATTTCCCCTAATTTTGTGATGATTGTTTTTTCATCTTCCCTGCGCTCGACATGCCAATCCTTTTTTCTTCCCGAGTCTTTCCTAATTGCTTCATCCAGGGCTTCTATCATTTCTACACAAATCCCTCGTCCTAAAGCATCAGTTTCTTTCTTGATTTCTGCAACGACTTCCGATAAACCCTCCCCATTTTTTATAATTTCCAATACTTTTTCTTGAAGTTTTCTGATACATACTTCTGCAAAATGTTGTATAATGTTATTCATAAGAGACCCCCTTCTTTTTTGTTTTTCTCTCAAAAAACATTTTATCAGAAAGGTGTGGTCTCTTATCATTTTTCCTACAGTAATTTTACACTAACTAGCAAACTTACCGGCTTTAGTTTTTTAAGTTAATTGACAAAGTAAATGCAACCCCTAAAAAGAGAACTGGTTGCATTTAGTCTTACAATTCTTTGGTTGCACTTAGTTTTTCCAAAAGTATTCATTCAATAATTTGTATCTCCCCTATAGGGGAGATGGTCGCATTTAGTCTTGCAAATAATATCAGCTTGCAGCATATTAGTATTGTATCTTTGCGGTAATATCAAACTGAGGTGATTTCCATGGCTAAAAACAAACATCTTACTAACCCCGAACGCCAACAAATTGAACAATTGCTTAATCAGCGCGTTTCTATCAAAAAGATTGCTTTAAATCTCGGAAAAAGTACTTCAACCATAACCAGAGAAGTTATTAAGCGTGCTGTAGAAAGCAATCAAAAACCACCATATCGTATCCCAAACAGATGCAAGCATCAACATAACTGCGCAAAACGTTATTTATGTGAAGACAAGCCTGACTGTATTAAACTTTGTAGATCATGCAAGTTTTGTAACCAGCTGTGTGCTGACTTCGAAGAAGAAATCTGCCAAAAACTTCTTTCATCACCTTATGTCTGTAACGGTTGCTCTAACGAATACAGATGTGTACTAAGAAAAAAATATTACAAACATCGCCAGGCTCATAGGGATTACTGTGAGAAATTAGTTGAATCAAGAACTGGTGTTAACATCTCTGAAGATGAACTGCTTAAATTAGACGAATTTATAAGTCCTCTGATTAAAAAGGGCCAATCAATTCATCACATTACGGTTAATAACCCTGATGAGTTTACTATCAGCGAGAAGTCTCTTTACCGTTATGTTGCAGGTGGCCTGCTTAAAGCCAGAAACATTGATATGCCACGTGTTTTACGTCTGAAACCACGTAATCGGAAGCCGATTGAGCACAAGGTAGATAGTAAATGTCGAATTGGCCGTACATACGACGATTTTAATTCTTTTTTACAACAGCATCCGGATGTTTCTATTGTAGAAATGGATACTGTAGTAGGCCGTGTTGGTGGTAAAGTCCTGCTCACTCTTTTGTTTAAATCTTGTGATCTCATGCTTGCCTTTATCAGAGACAGAAATACATCACAGTCAGTTATCGATGTTTTCGATTGGTTATATAATGTGCTTGGACATCAGACATTTTGCATATTATTCTATGTTATATTAACTGACAACGGTTCAGAGTTTTCTAATCCGAAAGCATTGGAATTTGATAGTGAAGAACATCGTCGTACTAATATCTTTTATTGTGATCCGCGTGCTGCCTTTCAAAAACCCAATGTTGAATTGAATCACGAATTCATAAGGAAAATCTTGCCTAAAGGTAGTTCTTTCGATAACTTGACACAGGCTGATATTAATTTAATTATGTCCCATATTAATTCTTACTCAAGAGCAAAACTTAACGATAGATCTCCATTTGAAGTATTTTCTTTCCTCTATGGGGAAGGCATACTTGAAAAATTGGGGCTTAGACGAATTCCGTCAAACGAAATTATCCTAAAGCCCCAACTGCTAAAATAATAGCAGATTTAACCCTATTTTAATATTGTACCGCAAAGATACAATAATATCTACCACAAAATAGGGTGGCATTTACTACTTCTAAAAAATTGTACTAAAGGCCACCTTCTGGTTAGTGTACGCTTTTTTTAATTATATTTACAATATTTTTAATTATTTACATCCATAATATACTTGTAATTGTATTTTATGGTTATTTTTTACCTATTAAATGCAACTCAGTCGCATTTACTCTTTCAAAGGTTGCATTTACTTTGTCTATTCACCCTTTAGTTTTTTATTTGCGGCCTTCCTCTGCGTATTCTTTTTCTAGGACCTGGCCTCATATTTATTCCCAACATGCCACCTATGCATCCTGTAAGCACGCCTATTATCAGCATTGTTATTACATACCTGTCAATTGTAAAATCATTATACACCACGCTACCCAGTATATAAAGAATAATCATGTAAATAAGCCCTGCAAAACCTCCATTAAGCCAACCTTTACTTCTTACATTTTTTGTTACGGAAATACCCGCAACAAGTATACTGATAATTGTTATCACGACGACAACCGGATTGATTATTCTTTGAGGAAAATTTACATATGTAAGTATTATCGAAAATATTATAAAAGCTGGAATAGTAATTACATATGAAAGGACAATTCCTTTTATAACAGCAACAAGAGTTATTCTTTCACCCGAAACAGTATTTCCTCCCTGCTCCTTCTGCCTTATCATAAAAGCACCTCCAAAAGAATACCTTAATATAATCTATTTTTGTGCAATTCATAATAGAACAGAAAGGGCAAAATATACTCTTTTTTATTAATAATAAAAAGCGCCTCAAATGGCGCATTTATTACCAACCTGACAATTATGACTTAATCTCCTCAATGACTTCTTTAACAGCCCATTTCTTGAAATTAACCTTTGTCTTTTCTACACTTGTCTCAACTGTAACTTCATCGTCCTTAATATTAACTATTTTGCCTGCAATCCCACCAATTGTAATTATATTATCTCCAACCTTGAGAGCAGATAGCATTTCCCTTGCTTTCTTCTCCCTTTTTTTCTGCGGCAAGAAAATCAACAGGTACATTGCACCTATCATAATTATAAATGGCAGTAACAACGACAGCATACTACGTCCTTCTTGCATAATACTCCTCCCTATCTTTTTTCAGGTTAACATCTAACCTTATTATTTTCGTTATAACCGTATTTCTCGAAGAAATTTTTTCTAAAATCCCCAAGTCTATCATCTATTATAGCCTGTCTTACCTTTTTCATCAAGTCTAAAAGGAATTTTAAGTTATGCCAGGTTGTAAGCCTTATTCCCAGAACCTCCCCTGCTTTTAACAAATGCCTTATATATGCCCTTGAAAAGTTTTTACAGGCATAGCAGTCGCATTCCTGATCCATACTGGAATAATCCCTTGCATATGCTGCATCTCTCACTATAAGTTTGCCTCTGCTGGTAAGAACTGTGCCATTCCTGCCTATTCTGGTGGGAAGAACACAATCAAACATATCTATTCCTCTGATTGATCCTTCTATTAAGTAATCAGGGCTTCCAACCCCCATTAAATACCTGGGTTTATCCTCTGGTAGGAGGGGTACAGTGCATTCAAGCATAGCATACATTTCCTCCGCTGGCTCACCTACGCTTAGTCCCCCCAGGGCATAACCTGGAAAACCCAATCCTACCAACTGTCTTGCACTCTCTTTTCTCAGGTCACTGAATGTCCCACCCTGAATTATTCCAAAAAGTGCCTGCTTATCTGTGTTTTTATGCACTCTTTTGCACCTTTCGGCCCACCTTGTAGTTCTTTCCATTGACCTTTTAGCATAGTCATACTCACAGGGATAAGGAGTACATTCATCAAATGACATAATTATATCTGCTCCAAGAGCGTTTTCTATTTCTATAGCCTTCTCCGGAGTAAACAAGTGCTTTGAGCCGTCTATATGAGACTTGAATATAACCCCTTCCTCTTTTATATCCCTCAAACTGCTTAGGCTGAAAACCTGGAATCCCCCACTGTCTGTAAGTATGGGCCTGTCCCAGCTCATAAATCCATGAAGTCCTCCAGCTTCCCTTACAATATCATGACCAGGTCTCATGTATAAATGATATGTATTGCTAAGTATTATTTGTGCGCCAATTTCTTTCAATTCTTCCGGAGACATACCTTTTACGGTAGCCTGGGTTCCGACAGGCATAAAAGCTGGAGTGTCAAATGAACCATGCGGAGTATGTACCCTTCCAAGCCTTGCTCCGGTTTGCTTACATTTTTTGATTAACTCATACCTAATTGCGCTCATAATTTTTCCCTTCACCATAATAATAGTTATTGCTTTACCTTATAGATAAAAGCTTATTATTGCTTCTATATAGCTATTTAATAAGCATTGCATCACCAAAGCTGAAAAACCTGTACTTTTCTTTTACCGCAGCCTTGTATGCTTTAAGTATTTTATCCTTGCCTGCAAATGCACTGACAAGCATAATAAGTGTTGATTCCGGCAAATGGAAATTAGTAATCATGGCATCTACTACTTTAAAACTATAACCCGGATATATAAAAATATCTGTCCAGCCTTCACCCGGATCAACTTTTCCCCTTTCATTTCCCACAGTCTCCAATACCCTGCAGCTGGTTGTTCCTACTGCAATAACCTTAAAGCCGCCAGTCTTTGCCCTGTTAATTTTATTACATGACTCTTGGTTTATAGTGTAATACTCGGAATGCATCTTATGCTCAGTAATATTCTCTTCTTTAACAGGCCTGAAAGTGCCCAAGCCAACGTGCAGGGTTGTAAATGCAATTTCAATACCTTTACTTCGTATCTCATCCAGAAGCTGTCCAGTAAAATGCAGCCCTGCAGTTGGGGCTGCTGCTGATCCCTTGTATTTTGAATATACTGTCTGGTACCTTTCCGGATTATCAAGCTTTTTGGTAATATAAGGGGGCAGGGGTACTATACCCACCCTGTCCAGTATTTCCTCAAATACACCCTGGTACTCAAACCTTACCAGCCTGTTGCCGTCATCAACCACATCTATGATTTCAGCTTTCAACACTCCATCTCCAAAAACAAATCTGCTGCCAGGCTTCGCACGTCTGCCAGGCTTCAGTATTACTTCCCATGTTTCATTACCGATTCTCTTCAAAAGGACAAACTCTATCTTTCCCCCTGAATTCTCCTTATTCCCAAGAAGCCTGGCAGGAATCACCCTGGAGTCATTCAAAACCAGGCAGTCGCCTTTCTTAAGGAATTGTATTATATCTTTGAATAGTTTATGCTGCAAATCCCCCGTCTCTTTATCAAGCACCAGCAACCTAGAAAGATGCCTCTCTTTCAAGGGTTCCTGTGCTATTAGTTCTTCGGGCAGTTTATAATAAAAATCACTTGTTTTCACTTCATTCGCACCAACTTACAATAAACTTTACTATAATAAAATAAGCTTCTTAATACTTTTGCTTTCACACATAGCTTCTTCGGTGTATAAGAAAAAGCCGGATGTGTACAATTCTGTCCATCCTTTTAGAAATAATACATTATCAAAATGCAAATTGCAACTAATACACAGTTAAAGAAGGTAATTATTTTGCTCAAACAGTGATTTGACTTTATACCTGCTTCACAACAGTCTCTAAAGCTCTTGCATATGTTCCTTCCATCATTTTCTTCACATTTATTACATGCACCCGTTTAATGAGTTTGATTTTACACAAAGGTTGGATTTTCATCCTCTGATACTCGGAACACCAGTCCGTGGAATAATATAGGCCATATTTCAAATAATCGCCCATTATTAATAGGTGTATATTTTGTGTAAAGAAAATGCACCTATAATTTAACCTGCTGTAACAAAGGCTTTTATAACCGTTTTACTTTAGTACCTTGGAAGTAGTGCTCAATTATTTCTTCATAATCAAATCCTGCATTTGCCATACCCTTAGCGCCCTCTTGGCTCATACCTACTGCATGACCCCAGCCTTTACCCTTGAAGGTATATGCAGAAGGTTTAAAATCCAGAGACTTTGATTTATTATTTGCCCCAAGTATTGTTAACCCTCTTTTGGTGGCTTCCAGCTCTTTCATTCCCCTTGAAGATACTACTTTTTTGTTTGAAAGCTGTAAATTCCTGGGCCTAGAATCAGCACCTGCCATATAAGCCGTATTACCAGTTTCAATAGTATACCACTGGCTGTATAATGAATTAAAGGCTGATCTGCACTGACTGTTTTTGAAAACAGCCCTGTCCTTAGTACCTTGAACCACCAATTCGATGGGCCTTCCTGCATCAGATACCTTTGTTATCTCTACGCTAACAATATCCCCGAGGTTATAGGATCTTTCCAACATCATCCTTTTGATGTCTTCTGCAGTATATGTAACCTCCCAGCTATAATTGTTTGACTTGCCTGATTCATATTTGTCTCTTACGCTTTTAAGATAAGGGTATTCATATCCCCAGACGTTCTCACTGTCTTCAGTCCATCCACCGCTTGAACTGAAATAGTATGCTTGAGCCAGCTTTCCCTTATATGTAATTACTTCACCCTCTGTATCGTCAACAGCATTATTTGTTGACTTATTTTCAGCGGCATAGCCTTTATATACCTGGGAATAATTAGTATTGCACAGGTTAAAATATAAGCTTTGGTATTTACCCATATTATTCAGAGTATATGTCCTGGCAGCAACTGCCTGGGCTTTTAAAGCCTCGGGATTTGAATTTGCCTCAATTTCACATGGAATCACACCATACAAATATTCTTCAAGAGGAAGTATATTTATTACTGTCATATCGCTGGATTCCAGCCTTCTGACTTCTAAACCTCCCCTGTAACTGGTGCCGTTTATCTTAAAAATTTCCGGTTTGTTGTCTTTATCAGGATATATTTGAAACGCCCCTTCATTACTGCCAAACATAAACAGAGTTTCTCCATCCTTTGACCTTACTGCAATTCTGTTTCTATTGGGCTCTATAATCTCATAATCCCCTTTTCCCAGCCGCTTTTTTATTTTTTTAGACAGTTCCTTCTCAGCATCCTCCTCATTCTGATAGCTGCCGGCCCATATCCGCCATTTGCCTTCAAAAACGAGGAATGCCTCTATACCTTCATCATGGATTTCATCAATCTCCCTTTCAGCTGACTTGAGATTTTTGAAGCTGCCACCTATCTGTATATGAAAAGAATCATTCCTTCCATTTACTGAATCCTTGGCTATTGTAACAACATCAGATCCCTTTATTTCATAGAGTTTAATAAACTTATCCTTTTCGGCATAACCCAGTTGCAATCCGTCCTCTGCGCAGACGTTGAAACTTGTAACAGCTGTATTAATATTGTGGGCCGGATATCTAAAATACAGTCCTATTCTTATACTTGAAGGGATCTCAATATCAGCGTGTACATAATAAGGAACTGAAATAAGTATATATACAAGAATAAATACTGGTATAACCTTTTTAAAACCTTTAACCATTTCTACCCCCGCTTGTCATTAGTGCATTTTATGTTATATACATTAAGGAAAATTTTCACTGATATAATTCGACAAAAGGTTGTTTTCTTCCTTCACAATCAACAAATTTAATATTGCTGTAATATTATTATACATATATGCAATATAATCTTAATATTATAATAATGAATCAAATGCCCATATAGTAATATGGATAATTAAGAAAATACGCGCCCAATAATGAATACGGCAAAATAGTATTTGACTTTAGGGTATATGAATGTTATTATTATTAAAAATACTGAACAAAGGATAGAGGTGCACTTTTCATCAGTAGGTCTGCAGAGAATTATGGGGTTTGTTGAAGCAGTCTGAAAGGGGAAAGTGCCGAAGGATATTTGGACCCATATGCAGGTATCCTGGTTATACGGTTAAGAACTGTATAACTGTCATCAATTATTTGATGGAGCGCTATCTGTTCTAAGTTTGATAAAGCCGTAAAGGCAATGTACAATTAATGTAGAACAGCTGGTACTCTTTACCGGCTTTTTTGTTTTAAAAAATACCCGGTTTATTTATGTTTGAAATGGAGGTTTTTATAATGAAGAAAATAAAATTAGCTGTTGTTGGAGCCACAGGTATGGTTGGAGGTACATTTATCAAAGTATTGGAAGAAAGAAAACTGCCAATTGAAAACATATACTTTTTCTCTTCAAGCAGGTCTGCTGGTTCTAGTATTTCATTTGAAGGTAAGCAATATAAAGTGGAAGAGCTGACCGAGACTTCATTTGACAGAGGGATTGATATCGCATTGTTTTCAGCCGGAGCAGCAGTGAGTAGACAGTTTGCACCTATTGCAGCTTCGAAAGGTTGTGTAGTCGTTGACAACAGCAGTGCCTGGAGAATGGCTCCTGAAGTCCCTTTGGTTGTACCTGAAGTCAATCCCGATGATATAAAAAAACACAAAGGAATAATTGCAAATCCAAACTGCTCTACTATCCAAGCAGTTGTACCGTTAAAACCTTTGCATGATAAGTATACTATTAAGAGAATTGTATATTCTACGTACCAGGCAGTCTCGGGGGCAGGAATGAGGGGATATCAGGATCTTGAAGATGGTATTAAAGGTCTTCCTCCTAAAAAATTTCCCCATCCAATAGCAGGAAATTGTCTTCCTCATATTGATGATTTTCTTCCAAATGGATATACTAAAGAAGAAATGAAAATGGTAAATGAAACAAGAAAAATTCTGGGGATACCTAATCTAAGAATTACTGCTACGACTGTAAGGGTACCGGTGTTCAACAGCCACAGTGAGTCTATAAATGTTGAGTTTGAAAAGCAATTTGATATTGCAGAACTAAAGGAAATCCTTAAAAGAGCTCCTGGGGTTGTTGTGCAGGATGACCCAGAAAACAATGTGTACCCCATGGCAGTTTCTGCTTCAGGCAAGGATGAAACCTTTGTTGGAAGGATACGTCGGGATGAAAGCGTTGAAAGTGGTGTCAATCTATGGGTTGTAGCCGATAATATCAGAAAAGGTGCAGCTACAAACACTGTCCAGATTGCTCAGGAGTTAATAAAATGGTGGAACGAGTAACTGGGTTTTAGAAAGGGAAAATTCCTTTCCCTTTCTTTAAAATAAACCAGATTATTTAATAATTTTGAAAGGATGTGTGATACATTATGAAAACTCCTATATTCACCGGTTCAGGAGTAGCAATAGTAACACCTTTTACAGAAAACGGTATAAACTTCGGAAAACTTGAAGAGCTAATAGAGTATCAGATAAAGGAAGGAACTGATTGCATTGTCATTTGTGGAACCACGGGTGAAGCATCAACTATGCCGGATGATGAACACAAATCAGCCATAAAGTTTGCAGTAGAGAAGATAAACAAAAGAGTACCTGTTATCGCAGGAGCCGGAAGCAATGATACCCTCCATGCAATAGAATTAAGTAAGTATGCTGAAGATGTTGGCGCTGATGCTATCTTGAGCGTTACACCGTACTATAATAAGACAACGCAGGCAGGACTAGTTGAACACTTTAAAACTATTGCGAAGAGTGTAAAAATCCCTGTTGTTCTATATAACGTCCCGGGAAGAACAGGTATTAATATTAACCCGGAAACAGTAAAAGTCCTATCTGAAATAGACAATATAGTAGCTATAAAGGAATGCAATTTCAATCAAGTTGTAGATATAATAAACCTTTGCAGTGATAGCTTTTCTGTTTATTCTGGTGATGACGGTATTGTGCTTCCAATACTCTCTTTGGGTGGAAAAGGTGTAATTTCTGTTATGGCAAATATTATACCAAAGGATACTCATGATCTTGTACATAAGTTCCTTGACGGAGATATAGAGGGTAGCAGAAAAATACAATTACGTGCAAACAACCTTATAAAAGCTTTATTTGCAGAAGTAAATCCAATACCTGTCAAGGCAGCCCTGAACTTAATGGGAATGAATGTAGGTAAATGCCGCTTGCCGCTTATTGATATGAGTGAAGGCAACCTCAACCTCCTTAAAAAAGCAATGAAGGAATATGGATTGATATAGAAAAAGCAGAGAACGGAGAACGGTTTGTTTTCTTTTCTTAGATAGGATGTGTATTCAAATGATAAAGATACTTTTAAGCGGTTGCAATGGGAAAATGGGCCAGGTAATAACCCGCCTTGCCAGCGGAGATGAAAGTCTTGCCATTGTTGCAGGATATGATATAGTAAACAGCAACAATACTCCTTATCCTGTTTTCGACAATCTTAGTTCTTGTAATACTGAGATTGATGTAATTATTGATTTTTCCAATCCCGCAGCATTAAAGAGACTTTTGGATTTTTCCACGTCAAGGGGAATTCCCCTTGTTATGGCAACAACAGGTTTGTCACAATCCGAGCAAAAACTACTTATTGATGCCTCAAAGCAGATCCCTTTGTTTTTCTCAGCCAATATGTCACTTGGGGTCAATTTATTGTATGACCTAGTAAAAAGGGCCGCCCGTGTATTAGAAGAAAACTTTGACATTGAAATTGTTGAACGGCATCATAACCAAAAAATTGACGCCCCCAGTGGTACAGCCCTTGCAATTGCTGAATCTATAAACTCTATACTGGACGAAAAACTGCAATATGTATTTGACAGGCATTCGCGCAGAAAAAAAAGAAGTAAAAATGAAATTGGCCTGCATTCAGTAAGGGGCGGATCCATAGTCGGAGATCATTCGGTTATTTTTGCTGGTAATGATGAAATCATTGAATTGAATCATAGAGCTATGTCTAAAGATATTTTTGGCAATGGTGCTTTAAAGGCTGCTAAGTTCCTTTGTGGGAAAAAACCGGGTTTATATACCATGACAGACCTTATTGCTGCTTTAAGGAATACATAAGGGTATTCGAACAAAAAAAATTGCCTGGAAATGAGAGGTGTGTATTATGTCTGAAAAGGCTGTAACCAATATAACAACAACATATAATGTTGCCTTGGTCACTGTTGACAACCTGCCCAATAATATGGGCCTAATATCTCAGATATTTAATACTATTGCAGAACAAAATATAAATGTTGATATGATTAGTCAGGCTCCCCCCTATAGGGGAACTATCAATCTGTCCTTTAGTCTGCCTTCACAGGACCTTGTTAAAGCCATTAGTTCTTTAAATAAATTTAAGAAACAGGTTCCCGAGCTTCTTGTTGAAGTTGACGCAGACAATACCAAGCTTTCGGTTTATGGAGAAGGTATGAAAAACCTTCCCGGCGTGGCCGCCAAACTTTTTACGTTGCTTGCAAACAACGGCATTGAAGTTAAGCTTGTAACCACTTCGGAGGTAGATATATCCTACCTTATATATGATAAGGACGTTGACAGGGCGATTGATGCAATAAAGACCAAGTTCGACATAAAATAAGCCTTTCAACTATTCTGTATGCAATTAAAAAGCAGGAGGCCTATTCCATCTACTGGGAGCAGTCCTCCTCTATCTTGTCCATGATGTATTTCTTCAAACTGGGATAAACAAAAAAGTTTATCAATAAACTTATTGTACTAACTGTAATAAACAAATATAAGACCATTCCCACAACCGGAAAAAAGAAAAAGGTTGCAAATACCAGTACCGCACACAATAGTAAAATACCAAGGTTTGGAATAAACTTAATAATTGAAAATATAAAAGCGTTTTTATAAATATCTTTTATAGTAAGCTCAAATGTTACAAGCATAGGGTAAATGTACATATGCATCATTAAAAATAGAATAAACGAAATTATTAAAATGCCAGTAGGTATCGAGAGCAATAACCCTCCACCTTCAATTGATGTGTAGAAGTTCATTGCGATGCCCATTACCAGTACGACCAGACAGTCAATCAATGAAATGATCAAGCCCTGCTTAAAATTTTTCAGGCCGTGTTCTTTAAAGTCTGACCATAAAAATGCGTGTTCCTCTCTTGCATAGTTCCTCATTACATAGGTTAATCCTGCTTGAGCAGGGCCAAATGTAATTAATGGTATGCAGAGGAATACCGTCCCGACAGAAAACCTGCTTAGAAGATCAACCAATGGTTCATTAGCTATAATATTTCTGATATAAAAGCCTGAAATGAAAAACATTGCTATAACCGCCGGAATATTAAAAAGATTGAACAGCAGATTCATCTTCACAAGATTCCAGAATTTCCGCAAATATATTTCAAAGAATACAATTATCCTTGCCTTTGGCGGAGCATCCTTAGGAACTCCAGGCCCTGGTTTGGTATAATCCATAAATCCAAAAAATCCTGCCATACTCTTTTCCCCTTTAATAGCTTTAGTTATATTTATTTTAGCAGTATGAAGAAGCTTGTTCAATCCTAATGCTTGTAAATTCATCATTTATTCATATAATTAGTTGAGAAGTTACATAATCCCATCAACAATTTTTACTGAAATTACTTGACACACATCATCTATGCTAGTATAATAAAATACGCTGATTACAAATGTCGGGATGGCGGAACAGGCAGACGCGCACGTTTGAGGGGCGTGTGGGAGACCGTGTGGGTTCAAGTCCCACTCTCGACACCAAAAACAAATCCATCAGGTAAACAACCGATGGATTTGTTGTATTACTATGATAATGTTTTCAAAAAATCCAGTTTCCTATAGTCCCTCTCAAGCCTGTCACTTAAATACCGGAAGGATATTTTTTTCAGTTCTTCCAGCACTTCCGGGGATGTCTCAAATCGGAAAAGGTCCTCTAATCTGGAATTCACTATATGGTTTACAGCCCTTGCCGTACCGGGAAGGATATTAAGTGAAAATTCATCCTTTGTCCGGCAGCCTTCTTTGCTGCATATAAACCCACATTTACTAAAACTGAAAGATAGACTGCGCAAGTCCTCACTGCCGCATATCATACACCCATTTACATATGGTGCATAGCCAAGTATTGACAACAACCTTAATTCAAACACTCTCGCAATAAGTTCAGGGTTTCTATCACCCCTGGAAAGTAAATACAAAGTATTCAGAAAGAACTGCAGAGTTTTTGACGAGGGTTGGTTCTCCTGAACCACATCTGATAGTATTTCAACCATATGAGCTGAGTATGTCAGTTTTATTATATCATTACGTATTTCATAAAAAGGTTCAATTACCTCACAGCTGTTTATATAATACATTCCCTTCCCTTTAAAAAGTACAAAATCACTATAGCATAGCAACTGGCTGCCAGCAATAAGCTTGCTGCGTGACCTTCTTACACCTTTTGCAACAGCGGAAATCTTCCCCTTTGTTTTTGTAATAATTGTGAGTATCTTATCTGCTTCCCCCAGATTTACCTCTCTAATGACTATTCCCTTCACCTTTACATAACTCATTACATGATTACCTACTCTTTGAATAAATACTCTATAAGTGTTTACTGTCCGTTAGTAGTAGCTGCTTCTTCTTCTGCAATTTTTGATTCGTTTATTGAGTTTGCGTTTTTCTGAATTTCCTTGTAGAATTTATATGCTTCAATATCTCCGGTACTTTCAAAAGCTTTCCATGCGAAGTCTCTTAACATAAACATAAATCCCCCTTGTGTTTTTATACTATTAGCTTTCACAAAAATTGATTTTGTATACTTAAAATTTATATGTTCGTATGGGGCGATTTTCATTCTATTGGTATCCCAGAGTTCGAAGCATAGTATTGCTGTTTCTCCAATCTTCTTTTACTTTTACCCAAATCTCAAGAAAAACTTTTGACCCAAGAAGGTTTTCAATTTCTTCCCTTGATTGGCTTCCAATCCTTTTCAGCATCTTCCCCTGTTTTCCGATTATTATTCCCTTATGTGAATCTCTTTCACAATAGATATTTGCCTGAATATCAATGATTCTCTTATCTTCCCTTTCCTTGAAGCTTATAACCTCAACTCCAACACCATGGGGCACTTCTTCATCAAGAAGGTTAAGAGTTTTTTCTCTTATTATTTCTGATACTATCATCCTTTCAGGCTGATCCGTAACCATATCCTCTGGAAAATAAAGCGGACCTTCCGGGAGTGTTTTTTTTATTTCATCAATTAATATGTCTATTCCTTCCCCGTTGATTGCTGACAATGGAATTACTGTCTTGAAATTCCCTTTTTCCGTATATGCAGATACTAATGGTAGAATTTGTTCTTTCTTTACAAGGTCAATTTTATTAATTATTAAAAAAACCGGTGTTGTAACACTTTTTAACTGTTCAATAATAAACATATCGCCCTTTCCAGGAGCTATATCTGTCGCTTCAATGATAAACAGTACTAGGTCAACTTCCTGAAGTGTACGCCGGGCTATGTTGACCATATACTCACCAAGCTTATTCTTTGGCTTGTGCATTCCAGGTGTATCAATAAATACTATCTGACAGTCATCCCTGGTGTAGATTGTCCTTATTGTATTTCTGGTTGTCTGGGGTTTATGTGATATAATAGAAATTTTCTCCCCGGAAATACTATTAACCAAAGTAGATTTTCCTACATTTGGCCTGCCCGCTATTGCTACGAATCCGGATTTGAAAGGCATATTCACTCACCTCTATTCAAACTATCATCAAGTTTTTTAAAAGCATGAGGCAATAGCTCATCAATTTTAAAAGCCTTGTAGCCTCCATCTTTTTTGCTTATAAGAATTCTTGTCTTACTGTCAGCAAACTCCGAAATAACCTGCCTGCATATACCGCATGGAAAAATATACTCATTGCTGTCACTTGCTATTGCAATAGTTCTTATTGAGTCCTCACCTTCTGATATTGCTTTAAAAATTGCTGTCCTTTCAGCACAATTTGTTGCCCCATAAGAAGCATTTTCAATATTAACCCCTGAATAAACCCTCCCACTGCCGGCTTCGGCTGCAGCGCCTACTCTGAACTTTGAGTATGGGGCATAAGCTCTTTCTTTAGATTCTTTTGCTAGTTTTTACCAGTTCTTCATCTTTCATTAGTTTCACCTCTCTATTTTTCAAACTTAAATTTCTACTTATACAGAAGCTGGAAAAGCAATAGTGTTACCAAAAAGCCTAACAGTGAACCTGCCACTAATTCCAAAACACTATGTATCTTGCCTTCCAGTCTGCTTTGAACAAGCAGTAAGGACATCATCAGGGATAATAATGTAACTGCTGCATTACCTGTCCATAAGGCAATTGCTGTAGTAACAGAAAAGGCCACAGCAGCATGACCGCTCGGCATTCCACCTCTAAAAGGCGTTCCTTTTTTGAAAAAAGCTTTTATTATCAACACAAATATAACTGTAACAGTAATAGCAATAATTGTAACATGTATAGGTGATTCTTTCAACCCTTATTATTCCCATTTTTAATCCGGAACTTACCCTGTCAAAGAAAATAAAATACGCAACTACTATTGATGCAAGCGCTGATATAAATACTGCTCCTGCAGCCAGGTCTTTAATTATTTTCGCTTTTAAACTGTATTCATTTATTAAATGGTCTATAATAAGTTCTATGGCAGTATTAAACAACTCGCAAATAATAACAACTGATATGGTCAAACACACTATAATAAACTCAATCCTTGTAAGCTCATAAAAAAGGCTCAATACAATTACTAACAACCCTGCAGTAATATGGAGCTTCATGTTGCGTTCGGTTTTTATAGCATATAATATTCCGTTTATTGCATTGTTAAAGCTTTCAACAAGATTCTTGTTCTTCATTCCCGGTTCAGCCCCAAACCGCTAAGAACATTTTCCTGTCTTAATATCATCTTCCTCTCTTGGATATCATCCTGATGGTCATATCCAAGCAAATGAAAAATTCCATGACATACAAGAAAAGCCAGCTCTCTTTCAAAAGTATGCCCGTATTCCTCCGCCTGCCGTGCAGCGGTTTCCAATGAAATAACAATGTCCCCTAACAACAGTTGTCGGCTTTCCATATCCATATCTCCCAGATAACTGCCAAGCTTTCCTTCAACCATGTCCACTATTGGGAAAGAAAGCACATCTGTCGGCCTGTTAATACTTCTTTGCTCCATATTTATTTCTTTTATTCTTCTATCGTCAGTTAAGTATATACTCACTTCATAGTTAAATTCAAGCCCTTCCATATTCACAGCGGATGTAACTACTTTTTCAATAAGTTCCCTGGTTTTTTCCGTGAATTGTACCTTACTCTGTATGTTTTCAATTATTACAGCCATATAACCCGTCATCTCCTATTTTTGTCCAATTGCTTTTTCCAGAGGATCAATATCCCTTTTCATTTCCTGTTCAACAGACTTAATCTTGACATTAGGATACTGCTCCCTTTGGTGAAAATAACCACTGAACACCTTCATGAAGCTTTTTGCAATATCATCAAGATCCTTTAGTGTGAGATCACATAAATCCAGTTGCCCGTCATCCAGCTTGTCCTTAATTATTTTTCTAACCAATCCCTCAATTTTACCCTCTGTCTTATCTGCCATTGACCTCACAGCTGCCTCTACAGAATCTGCCAGCATAACTACTGCAGCTTCCTTTGAAGACGGCTTGGGCCCCTCATACCTGAAATCATTCTGATCAATTGCGTCACCTTTTTCTCCCTTTTTAGCTTTATGATAAAAATAGGCAACCAGGGTAGTGCCGTGGTGCTGACTAATAATATCTCTTATCATCATTGGTATTTTATAACGCTTAGCTATCTGAACCCCGTCACTTGTATGTGAAGTTATAACAAGAGTGCTTAGGCTTGGTGTCATTTTGTCATGTGGGTTATCAGCCATTTGGTTTTCACCGAAAAAATTCGGCCTTTCCAATTTTCCAACATCGTGGTAAAAAGCACCTACTCTTGCTAACAAAGCATTTCCTCTAATTGACTCTGTTGCAACCTCCGCAAGGTTTCCTACCATAAGGCTGTGATGATATGTTCCCGGTGCTTCAACTAAAAGCCTCTTAATTAAAGGCTGGTTTGGGTTTGTTAGCTCAAGGAGTTTTAATGGGGTTATAATATTAAATGTACTTTCGAAAAAAGGTAACAGGCCAATTGTTAATACCATAGACCCAATACCGTTAATTGACACAACAAAGCAATCGTTTGCAATAGTAATTAATGTGCTTTTATTTATTATTCCCATACAAATTATTATTAATACATTTATGAAAGCTATCAGCAAACCTGCTGCAGATAACTTGCTCCTTTGGTTTGCTCTGGCTGCAACAAATGCAGATATTGTGCCGCAAATTACAGCCATAAAAATAAACCTCAAATCGCCTTGGTAATCAGCGAAATAGCAACTGTAAGAACAATGTTTACTACCACTGCAAGTTTTAAATCCAGTAAAATTGATATTAGCATAGGTACAATAAAAATTGGAATCAGAAGCACCGAATAAACGATTGCTACCCTGGACATCAAAAGCGTCAATACGATAATAAATCCCAGAAGTATTAAGTCACCACGGCTATTAAAAATTTTGCTTGCGAAAAAGCGCATGTACAGTATCAGTACCACTGATAATAAAATCAGTATTCCCAATACCCCTGACGCAAAAACATAGTCAAAATTACCTGTTTCCAAAAGATTGAGTTCACTAAGCATCTGCAGCTTATCCTCGGTAACAATATCACCAACACTCAGAATTCTGGAGTTTTCCGGTATAATATTTTTACTTTCAAGTGCCTTTTCATAAGCCTCTTTTCTTTTTAATTCCGTCAAAGTAGTATCTATGGTGCTATTAGGTTTTACTACAGCTTTTGCAAGAAGGATGCCAATGTTTTTAAAATCCTGGGTGATATCTGCATTATGATAATTATTCTGAAGTTTATCTATTTTATTGGCCAGGTTTTCATTATTAATATCCTCATTCATTAAACTGCTGATAAGCTCCCTGGTTATATTCTTGAATTGTAATAGTTCATCATCTGTTGCTTTAATAATCATATACCTAAGCTGTTCTTCAGTTAAATCTATGCCCGTCCTTCCCATATTGCTCTGAAGCCTGCCAACCCCATCGGTTATTATGTCCTCTATGCCAGGGGGAAGATTCTCTGTCCTGTTATCCATACTAATACTGTTTAACCGCTTTTGGACATCCTTTCTCTCTGTTTCAACCATATCAAAAAAATCTAAAACTGTATTAAGTACCTGAATAGGTACGTCATCCAGTTTTATCATAACAGGTTTTACGGCTTCGGCAGCCGCCGCAGCCTCATTCTCTGTTTTAACCTTGTTTTCTATATCCCTGGGAGCGGTTATATCATATGGGGACTCCTTACCAAGTTCAAGTTTATATCTCCTGGGTGCTGCCCCATTTTCTATTATAATAAATGAAATCAATAAAATAACAATTCCAATTAATAGCCTCTGGAAGGATATATTTTTGAAGTATTTGTTGAAAGCTTTATTCTTGCTTCTTTTCTCTTTCTTCGGGAAAAACACTATACTTCCCCCTTTTAGTACAACAGTCAATTTCGTTTATTATCAAATTTTTCATATGCTTTTATTATTTTCTGGACAAGTTCATGCCTTACAACATCTTTCTCAGATAATAATACAAATTCTATTCCTTTAATATTCCTAAGAATTTGCATTACCTCTTTTAATCCTGATTTTTTATCTCCTGGCAGGTCAATTTGGGTAATGTCCCCAGTAACAACCGCTTTCGAGCCAAATCCAATCCTTGTCAGAAACATTTTCATTTGTTCGGGAGTAGTATTCTGGGCTTCATCCAGGATAATAAACGAGTCATCCAGTGTCCGCCCTCTCATGTATGCAAGGGGGGCAACTTCAATCATGCCTCGTTCAAGATACTTTTGGTAGGCTTCTACACCCATAATCTCGTACAAGGCATCATACAAAGGACGTAAATACGGGTCGACTTTATTCTGCAGATCCCCCGGTAGGAATCCTAACTTTTCACCGGCTTCCACTGCAGGCCTTGTGATAATTATCCGGTTTACCTGTTTCTCCTTGAAAGCATTAACTGCCATAGCTACTGCCAAAAATGTTTTTCCTGTCCCTGCGGGCCCTATACCAAAAACAATTGTGTTTTCCCGTATAGACTTAATATATTGCTTTTGCCCAATAGTTTTAGACTTTATGAGTCTGCCCTTTGCAGTGATGCATGCATGCTCACTCATAAAGTCACTAGTTTTGTTAAGCTTTTCTTCATTACTCATTTGCACAAGATAGCTTACATTCTGTCTGGTTATTAAATCCCCCTGTCTGGCTATTTCGAGAAGTTTCCTAATAATTACTTCAGCTTTATCTATACCTCCAACCGAACCTGTTATCCTTATGTCTTCACCTCTTATTACCGCTTTTACATTATATGCTTCTTCAATTATTCGAATATTCTCATCATAATTACCAAATAAATTCATTGCTTGCTCAATCGAGTCAAATCCTATGGTTTTTTCAACGAGTTGCTCCAATCATTCTCCTCCAATCTTCTGTTCAACTCCTATATCTTCCAGGCATTCTATAGTCACTTTAGCTACAATTCCACCATTGCTCTTTCTAATAAAGGCAAGATCCTTTGCTATTATTTCAGCTCCTTCAGGTATACTATTCAATACCTTCTTATAAGCATTACTGGCAGCAAGCTGCTTAGCCGTCTGTTCATTTATTACCCTTTCAAATAAATTGTTTTCATAATACCTTTCAATTAACAGAGCTAATGGGAATACCAGATCCTCACCAATTGAAACTCTTTTTTCTATCTCTACTTTTTCAAAATTCTGGAACTCACTTTTCCCTGAAAAGAGTTTTATCCTCTTTGCGAGGATTTCCAGGTAATAAACTTCCTTTATCCTCCCCGTCCTTAGCTCTTCGGTAATTTTCATGCTTACAGGCCATTCGCTTTCATACCAGGTTCTCGCTTTTACAGTAGCAATTGCATGAACAAGGCGTTTTCTTTCTTCCTCATTCCTAATGTCCACAGCCCCCGAAACTAAAATCTGTCCCTTAGAAACTGTATCCCCTGCTTTTACCATTTCCTGGCCATTTTTGATGATTACTGATTTAACTATCCCATCTCTTCTTGCAACAATATTGCATGGTACATTTTTGGGAATCAACTGTGGCGGCTTCTTTCTTTCTGCAATGTGTACCTTAACCTTTGTGCCTTTTACTGTCACACTTGCCCAGGATAATTCTTCGATGCTGAGCATCAATTCATTCACAATATGATCCGGGTCAATTTTGTACTTAAGCACTCCTGGTTTTATACCCAGGGTAATCAGCTTTTCTCTTATAATCGCCGTCTCCAGGACAGTGTTTCCCATAATCTCAACTGCCCATATAAATGAGGTTAATAAATAAACTAAAATAATAAATACAACTGCACCCAAAACAAAGGTTTTTCTTTTTTTGTACCTGTTTAAAATAAAAGGCATACCTTTCTTTTTTATTATTCTGACCCTGCAACCGGTCTTCTTTGCAACAGGCCTTAACATCTTAAAACCTTTAATACTGATGCTAAGGGTCATAATACAGTTTTTTTGCATTTTTATATCCCAAAGCAGCATTTGCCTATGGGTGCATATGTTAATAAATTTCTCTAAGAAGTACCCCTCGACTAATATAATAACATATCCTCTAATATAATTCCATAACCTAAAAAGCAACATTCAACTACCTCCGTATATAAGGAACGCAGCAAACATTTCCGGTTCAGTCACTTGAGAAACTCAAGAGATGATATATCTCCGGTTACCATAATATCTTCTGAAGTAATCTCTTTAATTACAAGGCTTGAACCGGTTATTTTTATTATCCCCACACCCGTATTCACCCTGATTCTGCCATCGTAGTATTCAATTATGCCTTTATAGTTTTCAATTATCAAGTCTCTTGTTCCAAGCATGGTAATTTTGGGTACATTCAATACAATTTCTTTTGGAAGCTCCAGTAATTCTGTCACTTTTTCCTTTAATCCCTGCTTCTTATCCTTTTTTTTGCTTTTTCTGCTTCTTCCGTCCCTTTTTGCAGGCATAAATAATCCCCTCTAAACCCGAGATAACTTATCTATATACAATCTATGCTTTCAGAATTTTACAAATCCCTCTTTACGTTTATTCTCAAGAACCGGCCACATTTATATCATCCAAACTGCCTATTTCATACCCTTTCTCCCGGACTCCTTTAATTATCCTGTCAAGGGCATCTGCATTGTCTTTTGATACTGCGTGCAAAAGAAGCACGGCTCCATTGTGCAGATTATCCATAACTTTACTATAAGCGTATTCAGGTCCGCGTATCCTGTCTCTGTACCAGTCGTCATATGCAAAGCTCCAAAACACATTTATATAACCTAACTTACTGGTCAAAGCGAGAGTCCTTTCACTATACTCTCCTTTTGGTGGCCTTAGATACTTCATGTGCTTACCGAACTTCTCATAGAATACTCTGTCAAGCCCAAGTACTTCCTCTTCAACCTGCTTGTCATCCAATGATGGAAGGCTTGGATGGTGTATTGTATGGTTTCCTACTATATGCCCTTCCTCTACCATTCTTCTGACCAGATCCTGATGTTCTTTAAGATATGGGCCAGTTATAAAAAAGACACCTTTTACTTTGTTATCCCTTAATACATCCAATATTTTAGGTGTATAGCCATTCTCATATCCTTCGTCAAAGGTCAGATATATAACCTTTTTTGTAGTATCACCCAGGTAGAATCCCCCGTACTTTTTCAGAAGCTCCGGGGCACCGGGATCAGCATCAGGGATTCTGTTATCGGGGTTTCTTTTTAATCCCCAGCTTCTCAATGTATTACTGAACTGAGTGTTTGCTGAAGCCTCTTCTGCCATCTGCTCTACCTTCACGGTTATTTGGTTTAAAGTGTCTTCCGGTAAGCTGCCTGTAATCTCTGTTGAAAAATCCACATCCTCAATATTTGACAAGTATACGCCTCCAAGGTCACTGAGTCTGGAAGTTTCTATCTCGCTTGCACAACCACATAATTGTACTATTATAATAATAGAGAAAACTAACATTATCGCTCTTTTCTCTAACATACCTGCACCTCCAAAAAAATACTTCCCTCCATTATTCATATTAAAAAAAAAATGTGGCTATGCCACATTTTCATATTTACATATTGCTTCAATCAGGTTTTTACATATTTATTCTTCAACCGGAGTGAGCAAGTCTATTTTAATTACTGACCCATCATCCCTGACCTTTGGGATTATCACTTCATCAGACTTCTTTATACTTACTTTTCTTTCCCATCTTTCCAGCTTTTCAACTATTCCATCAATTAAGGTCAGTGACCTTTCAAGCTTGTCCGGGTCTGAAATTGCTTTTATGACAAACGGAGCCTCCATCTGAACGCCGTTAATCATAATATAGCTTCCTGCTTCACGTACTTCACTGGTCGCCACAATTCTTTCATCATTCACAGATATTGCCTGTGCACCGGCAGCTCTAAGCTCATTAATTACATCAAAAATATCATACATATCAACTGAAGCAAACTCAGTATTTTCAATTGTAATAATAATACCCTTCCCTTTGACGTCAGTAAAACCAGCAAAAACTCTGGCCCTATCCAACCTTTTCTGCAGTGCTTGAGTAAGCTCATCTCCGCCTGCCTTAGCATTTTCCAGCTCCCTGTTTTCCTCTGTCAATTCCTGTAGCCTTGTACTTAAATCATTATTGTTTTTTTGAAGTGTTATTAATTCGTTCTTTAACTCCTCTACCCTTCTATTTTGATAAGTCAAAGCTTCCTGATTATAGTTTATGCTTTTATACTGCCATGCAATCATTGTCCCTAAAATAATACATATCAGTGTCAAAGCTATTGTTCTAGCTATTTTCATTATTTACAACCTCCAGCCCTGAAATTGCGTTAATTAAATCTATATGGTCAATATCCCGGAATCTGGGAACATACACCTCATTTTCTTTCTTTATTTCTACTCTGATCCGGTCATGCCGCATAAGTGCAATACGTTCACTGCTATCTACAGTCTTAAACAGGACATCCGGATCACCTATAGCATTTATTACATATGGTACTGCATATCTGTTCCTGTTTATCAAAATTGTGGGGCCGGCGCAAATCAGTTCACTCATACCGGTTATACGTTCTCCGTTAATAGATATGGCTTGTGCTCCAGCATTTTTAAGCTCGTTTAATATTATCCTGATATCCTGGTCATGGATAATAAGGAACTGGGGATCACCCTCAATTCTGGATTCTGCATCATCCAGCCTAATTATAATTCCTGGCCCCTTGACATCCACGAGCCCCGCCTTTAACCTAATACTATCCCATTCGCCTTTCAAATCAACATCATTTCTTTTCTCAAAATAGGCCGCAATAAAATCCTCCTTTTGTTTCAAGCTTGCTTCTATACGCTCTTTTAGCTGGCTCTCAATCTTCTTCTCTTCTTCAATCTGGTTTATGATTTCTTCAACATCAAGCGTATTAGAGACTCTTTCTCTGCTCGCGGAAAGAGTGCTCCTGAATTGAAGAGACAATAATAAGCCCAGTATCAAAAAAATCATTAAAAATATATACTTTTTATCCTTCAATCCGTTCAATTGCATACTTCCTTTATCTTTATAAGTAATATTACCCATTATTTAATTCTATAACCGTCAAACAAGTGTTTAGTGTTCAATTCTAATTCTACTTTTTATATATAAGAATTTCAAGTGAAATTAATATGCCTCCTCTCCCCTGTTCATTTCCTGCTTATTTCACGTATTTTACTAACATATATGTCAGTCAATTCCTCTGCGAACTCTGCTGAACTGCTTTCACTTATAACACTGCAAACAGGCTGTTCAGTATCAGGAAGAACCAGAACCCAACCTTTGTCATTATATACTTTTACCCCCTCAAGAGTTTCCATAATCTGATTATTCTTATCCTGTATTATCTCTCTGATTACCTTGCCTTTTGCATTCCACGGGCACTCAACCTGCTTTCTGTTTATATGAAAGTCAGGTATCATATCTACAAGCTGTGAGAGTTTGTAGTTATTCAATGACATAAAATCCAGTATTTTTACGAGGCCTGCTATGGCATCAAAGTTCATAGTGAATTGTTCCAGCATTTCTTCTTTGATTCCGCTTTCAAGGATTTTTCCCATGATTTCCTGCGAAGAGGTTTTTGTCCTTATTACTTTTCCATTGTATTCATCTGCAATCTTCTCAATTATATGGGTAGCAGATAAGGGTACTACCACTGTTCCTCCTTTAATTTTTTTAAAAAGTATTAACGATATAAGGGCAATAAACATATCTTCAGTTATTATCCGTCCATTATTATCAATCAACATCATTTTCTCTGATGTATCCTCAATTGTTACTCCCAGGTCATAGTTGCCCATTTTTACCTGACTGGTAAAAAACCTTACATCGCTTGATGTTTTACTTTCCTTCATGGTCCTGGTATTCATAAGTCTAATGTCTGTGGCATCTACATGGCAGCCAAGCTCTTCGAGCAATGTACTCATTGTTTTTACAATAAATGCTGATCTGGTATTTAATGCAATCCTGTATTTAAGTTTTTCTGATTTTACATTATTAATAATATTTCTTAAATAGAACTTGCTGTAATCTGCAATAAATTTTACACCTTTGATACATTCCCCTTCACATCTGCTGAAATCTTCTCTTATAAAGGTATTTTCAATTTTCCTTTCAACAGCTCTATTTATATTGCCCCCGGTATTATCCAAAAAGTCAATAGAAAGCCTGGCTGTATTATCTATAGAGGTGCTTATGTGTATTCCTCCCGTAAACCCGTAAAACCTGACTGCTGATCTTGTTACAGGAAGCAGCATCTTCCCTAAATCATAGACCTCCATACCAGCAGACATAAGGCCCGCTATAAAGGATATTTTTATCATATTAGCTGTGTTGGATTCATCACAGCTAATGCCGATTCTTGCTTTTCCCTTGTGCAGTGCCCCATATGCAGTACCAAGCTTTGAGGCATATTCTGGTGTTATGTCAATATTTATTTCCCCTGCTATTCCCCTGTTTCCAAAAATTGACTTCATAAACCTAGAGCCCCATACAAGGTTTGAATTTACTTCCGCACCTGTATCTATCAGTTTATTTGGCCATACTTTTATATTTGGCTTTATAACTGCATTTTCCCTGATAATTGTGTCATCGCCTATGACGGAATGCTCAAAGGCGGAAACACTGCTTTTTAAATGTACTTTACTGCATAATACACTGCCTCTTAGCTGTACATTCTTATCCATTACACAGTTCTTCCATATAATACTTCTTTTAATTCCGCTTCTTTCGCCAATAATGTTGCCTTCCCCGATGACTGAATATGCTCCTATTAATGCTCCCTTTTTTAACCTTGTATGCTTTCCTATAATACATGGTGCTATTACAGTTGAATCTGGTTCTAACTCTATACCCTCGTCAACCCATATTCCCTCCCTGACTTCCCTGCCGGGTATGTTTATCTTTACTTTTTTGTCCAGAATATCCTTATGTGCCTGAATATATGCTTTCAGATCCCCTATATCACACCAGTAATCTTCTGTTACATATCCAAATACAGGTTTTTTGTGTTTAAGCAATAATGGGAAAAGGTCTTTACTAAAATCGAATATTTCATTTTTACAGATATAATTTAATACTTCCGGAGAAAGAATATATATACCTGTATTGACAGTATCACTGAACACTTCTCCCCAGCCCGGTTTTTCCAAGAACCGTGTAACCCTTCCATCATCATCAGTTACGACTATTCCATACTCCAAAGGGATATCAACTTTCTTTAATACAAGAGTTGCAATAGCAGCTTTTTTCCTGTGAAACTCAACCGCTGCGGAAAGATCAGCATCTGTTAAAGCATCCCCGCTAATCACAAGAAATGTATCGTCAAGGAAACTTTCAGCATTTTTTACACTTCCGGCGGTTCCAAGCGGAACTTGCTCTGTAAAGTATTTTATGCTTACATTGAATTCTTTCCCGTCATCAAAATACTCTTTTATAAGCTCAGGCATATATTGTAGTGTAACTGCAATTTTATTAAAGTTATGCCTTTTTAGTAATTCAATTATATGCTCCATAACAGGTTTGTTAACAATTGGAACCATTGGTTTCGGACGGTTGCATGTCAAGGGTCTGAGTCTCGTTCCTTCCCCACCAGCCATTATAACAGCCTTCATGTATTATTTCATCCTTTCATGTTTTTATAAAGTTTTTTTCTACATTCAGAGTTTTTGTACAATACAATAATTTAATTCACTTAACCTTATATTAAGAATTGTTGATTTTGTCTTTCTTTGGTTTTATATCTACTCTGAATTTTTTAGTATGCACAATGTATAAAAATATATTCCTGTATACTTACATGTTGTCAAGTAACAATGCTCTTGTAAATGTATTTTTTAATAATCTTGTGAGAATAATAAAAAAAGTAATGAAAGACCAGCTAATTAAAGTCAAGAGTTTATAATAAAAATTTTGAGAAATTTTTTTAGGCTCCTGACGTTAATGAAACGCATGACAACAAGACCACCTTTGCGAAGTAGACATAAAATAGCTGGTCTAAAATGAAATACTGATCCTTGAAAACTAAACATCAAGTGCAAGTACTGCTAAGCTGCTATATGCTTTGCTGCTAACATCTGCGCATGTTCCTGAGGACTACGTAACTGATACGGTTTTCTGTCCCTTAGAACAGCAAAGATGTAAATGATGATCTTACGCATAACTGCTCCCAAAGCTACCTTCTTAGGTTTGCTCTGGCACTTTTGCTTGTAGAATTCAAGTAATACAGGGTTGCAAGCCTCTTTATTCCGCTTAGTTCGGATATTGGCAAGAGCAGTTGTAAAAAGAACCCTGCGAAGCAGCCTGGAACCTCTCTTGGACATTTTATTCCGTGTGCCAGTAAATTCTCCGGATTGCATCACAGAGGGGTCAATGCCAAAGTAAGCAACCAGTTTTCCCGGCTTAGAGAAAGCGGAAAAATCGCCGATTTCTGCTAGAATGGTGGCAGCAGAGAGAAGGCCTATACCTGGCAGGCTCTGCAAAAGTTCAAGCGTCAATGCCAGCATGGGCATGTCCTTTGCCATATCCTCAGCAATCAGTAGACGGATGGCTTTAAGGACTTTCTCCAGGTTTTCTTCCAAGGTTCTGATCATGGAGATGTACACACCGAGCATGGCAATATTTGAAGAATTGTGAATGCTTAAAGGTGCAAAATCTCTAGCCTTGGAGACCAGAAGCTCATACTTGGCAGTTGACCACTTAAGTCCTTTGCGGGAATTCTTCTGAATTAGCGAAATCAGCTTATTCCTGCTAGCCTTTAGAATATGGGCAGGAGTAGGATACTCCTCCAGGACAGCCATAGCAGCCTTTGAGAATATATTTGAGAAGACATCCTTGAAGTTAAGCATCAACTGGTCAACAATGCCTGTGAGCCTGTTTTTGTAAGCAGTAAGCTCATCACTCAGCTTGTAGTACTGGCGGCATAGGCTCCTGAGGCACTCAATATCCTCATTGGGGATGTTGGTTGACCTAAGTTCCTGAAATCTATAGAGTAGGGCAATTTTCCGGGCATCCACTTTATCATTTTTCACTTTTCTGATTCCAATATTTTTGATAGAATCAGTCTGGATGGGGTTTGTTACCGAAACCTCAAATCCAGCTTTACAAAGTGAATGGAAAAGGATTTTGTGATAGTGCCCGGTGGATTCCATAACGACGAAAGGACTAGAAGCAAATTCCTTTTCCGTTTTTTTAAGCAGTTCAACGGCTCTTTCTACGTCGGTATTGGAATCATGGTGAATCTTCATGCGAGAAATCACTTCGTTGGATGGGGAAAGAATCGCCATCTCACTGAAGAATTTACCCACATCAATTCCTGCAATAGGTCTGAAATTCATTAAAAATGCCTCCTTTACAAGATGAATGGACTTAAAAGCCTCCATTCCTTTCCATGTAAGCAAACAACCTTGCATGTGACACGAGGAACCAGCTTTAAAGCTGGCCTCAACCAGCCAAATCATGTAGACTTACCGGAATGGATAAATACTCTTTCACACGGGTAATCGGCCCGCTAAGGTCCGTCCCAGGAGGTGATACACACACCTTCCAAGTCCGGAAGATATTATACATGATTGTCAAAGTTCAGGCCAACAAACGCTGGCATAATGGCTAAGATGTGAAGCCGGATGATGTGCTTGATGTTTGGAAAAGAATAAAATTTGAAGTGTTATGTTAACTATGACTTTTAATGGGTCGAACAGTGGCTTTGGTCACTGATTTAATACAAAATAATTGTACAAGGAGGAGTTTTAATGCCTAGAGCACGTAAAACTGCTAGCAGTAATAATATTTATATTTCAAATGGTGTTACTATAACCCCTGCTGTGCCAACATCAGGCGAACAGGTTAAAATAAAATATGATGGTTTGCTTGCAAAAAGTGGCGCAGCACATGTATATGCTCATGTAGGATTCAACTCATCATGGGAGAACATTTATGATTACCCTATGTCCAGAACCGAAATGGGATTTGAAACTACTGTGCCTGTTACAAAAGCAGATACAATGAATATATGCTTCAAAGACTGTGCAAATAATTGGGACAACAACTCAGGCAGTAACTATTCGTTTGATATAAGCTGATTCTTCCCAAATACAGCACAAAGAGCGAGGCTGCCAAATCACAGGTCCTCGCTCTGTATTATTCCACTCGCTATGTGGTTTTTTCACTTTTCAGGAAGTTATTTTCAACAAACCGTCCAACATAATTCCAGACAGCAGTAATCATTATTACCTGTACCGGAAAAAGAACAGCGCTTTTCAAAGCCCTCTCCATCAGAAGTACCACTGCAGCTCTTCCGGTTGTCATATAAATCCATAATGTATTCAGTCCAAGGTCAATAAAAAGTGTAATTATTAATACAGATAGAGCCACACGGAAAATGGTCTTCGGTTTTTTATAGAGCATCAATCCATATATCACCCCTGTTAATAGGGCGCTTAAGGTAAACCCCGGAAAATAAGCTCCTCTTGGCGCAATTATCATTCCAACAATGTCTGACAGCATTGAAGCAATGCCCCCAATTATTGGACCAAAGAACATTGATGTCAATGAAAGCGGAATAAATCCAAATCCAATACGTATTGTCAAAGTCTGGAATGCAAAAAACCTGGTAAAAGTGATTTCCATAGCAATAAGCAAACCTAAAAATACTAGATTTCTAGTTTTTTTCATAAAAAAATCTCCTTTCGTATAACGGCATGTGCCACATCAAGGAGATAAACCCTCTTGTGACAGCGGACGCAGTATAGTACCGCAAATCATAATGATTTTTCGTCCATCGGCAACTTCCCATCCGATTGGCACTTAACGCACTAATACCTACTCTGCCATTAAATTTTTTTTAATTTTAACACATTGTAAAGTCCTAATCTAGTACAATATTTGTATATTTATAATTATTTTAAGCTGTTTTTATTATTGAATTATTATAACTACATGGTGTCTAAAATGGTGTCAAATCAAAACAAAGGTTCTATAATAAATGTTGGGGTGGCTAAAGAGATAATTCTTTAACTCTCCAACATTTTTTATATAATAAATAAGCATAGAGTTGAAATCTCAAGTAAAATGAAGTTATCACCAAATCATTTTGAAAGGAGATTCAATCTATGCTCTACCCTAATTATACAGAAGAATTGCTTGGTTTAAAAGATATTTCTCTTAAACATGTGGAAAGGTGTGATAACAAGCTCTTTATTCATATAGAAATGCATAAGAGGATACATAAATGTCCCCGTTGTGGAGAGTGGACAAGCAAGGTACATGATTACAGGAAGCAGCCAATAAAAGACATTTCCGCCTTTGGTGAAATGACAGTCATTTATTTACGGAAACGAAGACATGTATGCCCTATGTGCAGTAAAAGGTTTTATGAAACCGTCCCTTTCCTACCACGGTATTACCGCATAACAAACCGTCTAGCAGCTTATGTTATTAAATCCTTGAAAGATGTGGGGTCAATGAAAAGCGTATCAAACTTGGTTAATCTCTCTCCACCTACAGTAGCCAGGATATTTGACCATGTTGGATATTCTAATACCTCTTTGCCAAGGGTTATATCTATTGATGAATTCAGAGGGAATGCAGATGGGGAGAAGTTTCAATGTATAGTAACAGACCCCGAGCACAGGAAGGTAATAGATATATTACCCAACAGGAAAACAGAAGATATGGCTAAATATTTTCTTGGTTACAAAGATCGCAAGGTAGTTCAGCATGTAGTAATTGATATGAGTGGGCCATTTCGCACTCTTGCCAAAAGTCTATTTCCTCGTGCGAAAATAATAGCAGATAGATACCATGTTGTAAGACAAGTGATGTGGGCGTTTGAAAATGTAAGAAAAGCTGAACAAGTAAAGTTTTACGATTCCCGAAGGAAATACTTCAAGAGAAACAGACGAGTTCTGCTGAAAAGACCAGAGAATCTAACTGAAGAGGAAACAGACCAGATAGAAGCAATGCTAAAAATATCAGAGAGGCTAAGACAAGCTTATTTATTAAAGAACGAATTTCACAAGCTTATGGACTGTAAAAACAGAGATGATGCCAGAAAACAACTTGGAATCTGGAACATGATTGCTACTGGTTACGATCTACCTGAGTTCCAGGCATGCATAAGAACCTTTGTCAATTGGAGCGAAGAAATACTTAACTCCTTTGAGTATCGCTTTTCAAATGGTTATACAGAGGGTGTCAATAACAAGATTAAGGTAATCAAGAGAAATGCTTTTGGTATAAGGGATTTCAAAAGGTTTAGAAACAGGATACTACACGTTATGTCATAGGAACAGGCATGGGATACAGATCACCGTCAGCCTTGTGAGGAGCAAATACAGGCTGTTATCAGGCGAAGCTGAAATGCGGTATCAGGAACATAAAGGTTTGCCACGGACGGCAAAGCCGCCAGCGCTAAGGCAGGATGCCGATTCGCTGGCGCACGCATTGCAGCGAGCCAAGTCAAATACAGCCTGTTTGAGACGAACCGGCTGCGGACATCTGTACCTCCCATGCCTGACAAGTATAAAAAATCCAGAGAATAACTTTTTATGGTCATCCTCTGGAAATCATCAATACTTTATTTTACTTGAGCCCCACCCCAACAATTGACGTAGAGCCAAAACAAAGGCTCCCGGGAATCTCCGGAAGCCTTGGTGCCGAAGGTGGGACTCGAACCCACACGATGTCGCCATCACTGGATTTTGAGTCCAGCGCGTCTGCCAGTTCCACCACTTCGGCAAATAACTGCTTAACTATATTAACACATAGCTTTTAAGAAATCAATAGCAAAAAAAAGTAATAATAAAAATATTTTTACTCACTCTATGGCAGATTCCCATTATCATCTTCTATCTGTCCACTATTCTTAAAAAGCTCTACACTATCAACCATCCCCAACTCACGAGCCCTGTCTTTTATCTCTTTTTCACTTATACTGTGTACAGGCTTAATTCCATAACAATAAACCTTACCCAAAACTGAAGTAATTACAATTCCAATACCAATACCAAGAAGTAGGCTTTTTATGTGAAAGTTACTCATTCCTGCCACCTCATACTTATTTGTTGATCCCAAGAATCAACTGAATTTCTCCTTTACCCATATTCAGGTTTTTAGCTATTTCTGTATGGCTTAATCCGTCCTGTGCAAGAGCAAGAACCCTCCTAAACCTTCCGTCAATAGGAATAACCTTATCACTTTCTAATGTTTGGGACTGTTTTGGAGAAATACCCTGTTCAGGTTCCCTTCTATCATTCTGATTATATGACTTTTCATTCAAGCTTTCTAAACGCTCTTCGATATTTTTCAGACTTTTAAGCAGCTCTTCATTTTTCATGTCTATTTGTGTTACAATGTATTCCGAGAATTTATTTAGCTCCTCTATCATTTCTTCAGCATCCGTGATAATTGCAGAAAGCTCATATTTCTTTCTATCTAGTCTTTTTTCATAATTATCAGACTTTTTTCTGTCAATTACAATCCATAATAAGGATAAAATTATAAGCGTAATACCTATAATGCTTATGCTTGAATAAAACTGATTCATTTATTACACCTCTTTTTCTTTTGTAAAATCTATTCATAATCTAATATCAATAGTTGTTTCCCTTATTCTGGAATTACCTTTTTTCTTTTTACCATTATCCTCGTTTTTTTTCTTGTTGCCTTCCTTCCCGGTCCCTCGGTTTTTTTCCTGTTTCTCCCTGATTCTTGCATTCTGTGCATTGTCACGAGAATACACCTGGTTAAGATTATTCTCTGCTTTATTCTGCACTGACATAGCTTGCTGTTGCTGTGATGCAGCGTATTTCTGGCCGTATTCCCCGGATATCTTTGATACCTCAGATGCTTTTGGAATTATTACCTGAAAATCAACCGGTTTAATTGACACTTGGCTCACTTCCTTGTATTAGTTTACCATGTTTTTCATAGTAAACTATGTTTGTTTTTCTTATACCAAAGGTCCTACCCTTATATCAGCCCCATCCCTGTAAAGAGTACAATGTTGTAAAGTCTCTTTAACATACATCACACAAGTACCAATAGCAACTTTAGTTCCAGGGTAAATATAATTAAGGCTTTTTACTTTACCATTAGCATCTTGTTGAAGCCTCATTTCCACACCGGTTATTTCTTCTTTTAATTCACTTATCCTGCTGGTGAAGAATAGCTTTGTCCTGATACTTTTTGCAAGTATTTGCTGCTTCTCAGGTGTTAACGCTCCAGCAGCTTCAAGTCTCTTTAGTAGGGTGATTGCTTGATTGGCTTTTTTAATACTGTCTTCCGCCTGGGTTAATTCATTCTTGAGTTCTCTGTGCCTTTCCCTTAATGAAGGATCAACCCCTACTTCTATGTCAGTAAGAGTAGCAGCTATATAAGATCCGATTACCTTTGCTTCTACCTCTTTTCCTACCTTGCAAGTACCTCCGACCAACAACCCTTTTCTTCCGGAAAGTTCCAGCTTGTTGCCACACTTTATATTGCTATGCATAATAGCCTCAGCTTTAATATTATTTTTAGCTACAGCATTACTGTGCTCAATATACTTCGCAACAATATCTCCCTCGCTTGATAGTAGCCCTTTTCCCATTCCCTGCATACCCCTGCGCAGTATTATGTCTCCGCCGGCTTTCAGTACAGCGGCCTCAACCACTCCCCAGACTTCAATACTTCCTCCTGCTTCAACAGAAAAACCGGATAAGACATTTCCGTTGATTCTTACATTACCTACAAATTTAATATTACCTGTAGAATTATCCACATCCGCAGGAACTTCATAAGTAGAAAACACATTTACTTTCCCGTCAACATAAGTGACCTGACCTTCAATACAAGAAAGCAAAGCCTGCCCATCCTCGCTGATTTCTACATTTCTTCCACGTGGCAATACTGCTGGTTTGCCATCCTGAGCCAGTATATCGGTACCTACCACTGTTCTCCCTTTTGTTCCAGGCATGGGAGGAACCAGTGTACAAAGCACCTGGCCTTTTGACACGCTTTCAATTAGGTCAAGAGACCTAAAATCAACTCTTCCATCTTCAAGTATAGCAGGTTTCATATTCTTCTTGATGTCAAAATTAAACTCAATTTTACCGTTTTCTCCTTTTATAGGCTCTGTTCCCTCAGCTACGCATATCATCTCGTTATATACAGGAAACTTAACTAAGTCTTCCAATACAGTCCTGTTAATACCAAAAACCACACCATTTTCTTTTAACTTGTTAATTATTTCTTCAATAGTAGCCATTTTGCCACCATCTGGTGGTGTAATCGAAATAAAAGCTTTCATTTTATCAGGGGCAATCATTACATTTACGTTAGCATCCAGCTTTACCTCTTCCTGTGGTTCAGCAACCTTTACCGGTATCTTATTTGGGCTTTTAACTATACTTTCTATGACTGAGCTGTTATAATGCTTTACTTGTTTTTTGTCCAACCTGCTTATTATATCTTTAGCCTCTACAAAACGGCTTTTCCCTATAGGAGGATAAACTGTAACATATACTCCGTCTTCCAGGTATTGTACTTCAAAAAAACCATTATTGATATCGTCTTTTGAAACATTCACCTCTTTTTACCCCCTATGCGAAATACTACTGCTCCATTAAAACTGACTTCATACGCCCCAGTTTCCCCCTCATCCGGAGCAAAGCTTTTGTGTGCAGCTGGGAAACCCTGGACTCCGATACCTTCATTATCGCACTAATTTCTTTTAGTGTCAATTCTTCAAAATAATACAAAGATATTACATTTCTCTCTTTTTCAGGCAATTTATCTATTACATCAGAAAGTATTTTTGTAAGTTCCTTTGACTCAATACTGCTTTCAGGGCTTTCTTCTTTACTGGTATTATGTGATACTATTCCCAAGTCATAATTTTGTTCGAAGTACTCTTCAAGGGAAACCAATGAAGTTAGGTTCACATCATTCAAAAGCTTATAAAACTCATCCTGAGACACGCCCAGTTTTTCGCATACTTCCGTATCAGTTGCAGATCGTCCTAAATGGTTTTCAAGCTCAGAATAAGCTTTTTCCAATTCCTTGCTTTTCTGGCGCAATGACCTTGGAACCCAGTCCATCTCTCTGATGCTGTCAATAATAGATCCCCGTATTCTAAGGGATGCATATGTTTCAAACTTTACACCCTTGTTTATATCATATTTATCTATTGCATCAATAAGACCAAACACTCCGAATCCAACCAAATCATCATACTCAACATTTGAACCAAAGTAAATGCTCAACCTGCCTGCAATGTATTTTATAAGATATGAATATTCAATAATAAGTTTATCCCTTGTTTCAGGATCTTTATTTTGGCTATACTGCTGCCACAAATCATGAGGCTTCTTTTCACTAGAAGACATAATATATCCTCCATTTTTTCTTATGTGAAATCATTCAACTTATTCTTTTAGTTTAGTTTTTATTACTTCACTTACTTCCAAAGGTGAAAGCTCATCATCATAACCAACTTTATAATCAACAGTAGAATGCTGCTGGTTTTCTATCACTGCTTCCTCAAGTTCTTTTAATTCATTTTCCTTCTTTTTTTGCTCTAACTCTTCCATTGTTTTATTAAGTGAGTATCTTATGTAAACACCTATGAAATAAAATACCACCATGCTCACTATCATTCTTAAATATAAGGTCTGTTCATTTGTATTACAAATATATCCTGCAACACCCGTAATTATTGCTGCTGCTAAACCAATAACAAATGGAAGTCTGTGGATATAATCCATTTAAGCCCCCTATTATATGTACTTTACTCCTTTGCCTATTGTCCTTATAAGCAATCTGCCATCTTCAGAATACAGCTCAATTGTTCGTCCGTGATTTCCGCCAGTATCTTCTGCAACTATCCTAATGCCCAGTTCATTCAACTTTTCCCTTGCAGAAGCAATATTTCTGTCTCCTATTCTCATTATATCACTTGAGTTTGCAAAAGCAAACATCTGGGCTCCTCCTGCCAGCTTTGCCACGATACTCCGTCTATTAGCACCTCGTTCCATCATATCTTCAATTAGTTTCTCAATAGCTGTGTCGGCAAACTTTGCAGCATTTGTCATATTACGTGCCTGATGGCTATAAGGCAACATAATATGTGCCAGTCCAATTACTTTCTTAATTTTATCATATAATGCTATACCTACACATGAGCCTAAACCCAATGTAGTTAACATTCCCGGATGATTTAACACATGTAGGTCAGCCATTCCTACTTTTACAATATTCTCCATCAATTTTTTACTCCCAATGCCTTTAACATTATATCGAATGAGCTTATGTCCGGCACAAGGAAAAAGTCACCTATAACCTTTGTAGTGCCTTCAGTAAACTGCGTTTCTATATATAAAACTGTGTCTCCTACCTTTCCAAATTCTATTGCCGGTACACTCAGGATAGCCCCTGCCATATCTATTGCCAGAGCTGGTACAGAAGACTGAATTCTCAAATTAGTCAAAGTGGATAAAGAAGACAAATAAGCTCCTGCAAGTATGTTGCCAACTTCTCTGAGTGCTGAAAGTCCTAATTCATCAAGCTCATTTTTATCCTCAGCAGGTCTTCCCATAAGAATATTTACCAGTGTACGGGCAGCCTCATATCCCAGAATAAACATAATATTTCCTTTAATATCGCCTGTTACGCCAAGGAGTATCCCAACAACCTGGTTCTCAGCACCACCAAGAATCTCACTGACATGCTTGAACTCAAGAATCTTAGTCTCGGGAACATCCATATCAACTTTTTTGTTTAGCATTTTTGCTAAAGCGGTAGCTGCATTCCCTGCTCCAATATTTCCTATCTCTCTAAGCACATCAAGGTGCAAATTATTTAAGTCATTAACACTTCCATTCATGGCAATATCTCCTATGATTCATTACTATCTTGCAGTATAATAAGCTTGTCTAGATTAATAAGTGTAACAATACGGTTTTGAAGCTTAGCGGCACCAAAAACATAATCCATTGATAGTTCATTACTGAAGCTGGCTATGTTTTCTATTGAATCATCCGATAACTCAATAACCTCAGATACTGAATCAACTATTAAGCCCAAGGCTATTTCCTCTACTTTAATTATAATTATTCTTGTGTCTTCAGTATCATCAACCTGTGGTAAATCAAATCTCTTTCTCAGATCCATTACGGGTATTATTTCTCCTCTCAGGTTAATAACACCTTTAATGAAATCAGGTGTCTGAGGTACCCTAGCAATAATCATATTTTTTTCAATGATCGTTGTCACTTTTCGTATATCCAATCCGTATTCTTCATTCCCAAGCTTAAAAACCAGGTAT
The DNA here is from genome assembly GCA_050953835.1 of Acetivibrionales bacterium. Classification (GTDB taxonomy): domain Bacteria; phylum Bacillota; class Clostridia; order Acetivibrionales; family JBMNNH01; genus JBMNNH01. The sequence continues at coordinate 83,174 of JBMNNH010000025.1, forward strand.
TGCCTGCTATCTGTGCCCACACTTGCTTCCATTCATTACAACCCCCTTCTTATATATTAAGCTAAAGAGTTTACATATTATGATTTACTAAGCAATAGAGTTTACATCTAATATCAAAGCCACATTTCCGTCTCCAAGGATTGTAGCACTTGTTATTGTCTTTATGCCCGATAATAATTTGCCCAGCGATTTTTGCACGATTTCCTGCTGCCCAATAATACTGTCTACTAAAAAACCTGATAGTTTGTCACCTTTTTTTACAATCACAACAGTCAGCTGCTTTTTTTCCGTCTTTTCTTCCCTTGGAACCTCCAGTATCTCATCAAGCCTTACAATAGGTATTACTGTATTCCTCAATAGAATTACTTCCTGCTTTTGTACCATTTTTATTTCTTCAGGCGCAATTTTAATAATCTGATGAATCGCACTTAACTGAATTGCATATTTTTCATTCCCAATCATTACCAACAGTGCCTGTATTATTGCCAATGTCAATGGCAGCCTTATAATAAACCTGCTTCCCTTACCTTTGCCGGTTTCAACCTCTATAACTCCACCAAGCGCCTCTATTTTTGTCTTAACAACATCAAGCCCTACTCCCCTACCTGATATATCGGTTACTTTATTTGCAGTGCTAAAGCTGGGTAAAAACAGGAAATCAATTATATCTTTAGTAGACATATTGTTAATAACTTCCTTGTTTATCAGCCCCTTTTCTATAGCTTTCTTCTTAACTGATTCCAAGTCAATTCCCTGTCCGTCATCCTGCACCTCAATTACTACACTGTTACCATCCTGGTATGCCCTCAGATTAACTGTGCCTTTAGAAGGCTTTCCAAGCTTTTTTCTCATTTCAACTGGTTCAATGCCATGGTCAACAGAATTCCTCAAAAGGTGAATCAAGGGGTCTCCTATTTCGTCAATAACCGTCCTGTCAAGTTCTGTTTCTTCGCCGGACATAACTAGATTTACCTCTTTCCCAAGTTCCTTTGAAATATCCCTTATCATTCTAGGAAATCTATTGAATACTGTTTCCACAGGAACCATTCTTACCTTCATTACCGCATCATGGAGGTTTGTGGTAATCCTCTCAAGATACTCCAGAGTTTCATTGAATGTCTGAGACCTTTCAGCCATCTGGATTTCACC
>JBMNNH010000026.1:0-92219 GCA_050953835.1 Acetivibrionales bacterium
GCAATGATTGCTGCTGCAAACTTTGATTACAGAAAACTCAGGAGATTAGCTCCTGCTTTGTTTGTAGTGAATATAATTCTTTTGATACTTGTTTTGGTGCCAGGAATAGGGCGTGAAACCAAAGACACCTGGAGATGGATTTATATAGGCTCATTCCAGTTTCAACCGTCGGAGATTACCAAGTTTGCAGTAATACTTTATTTTTCATACAGCCTTTCCAAGAGAAAAGAACAGCTGCAATATTTCTTCAGAGGTTTTGCACCATATCTGCTTCTAATAGCGATAATAGCAGTTCTCTTGTTATTGGAACCTCATTTAAGCTGCACAATTATTATTATTCTGGTATCGTTTATTATTATGTTCAGTGCAGGCGCCAAAATCAAACACTTTTTAATTGTTTCGGTTCCAGCGCTTGGAACGCTCGCTACAGTAGTAGCCTTTGTCCCTTATATGCGTGACAGGGTATTGTCCTTTACAGATCCATGGAAAGATAAGATGGGTGATGGGTACCAGGCAATACAATCACTATATGCAATTGGTTCGGGAGGATTGTTTGGAAGAGGTCTGGGAAGAAGTATGCAAAAGTTCCTCTACATTCCCGAGCCGCACAATGATTTTATTTTTTCGGTGCTGGCTGAAGAGTTGGGATTTATAGGTGTAATAGCTGTTTTGTTTTTATTTCTCATATTTATATGGAGAGGAATAAAGGTAGCTATGAATGCGCCAGATACTTTCGGGAGCCTTGTCGCTATGGGCATTACTTCGCTTATTGCAGTCCAAAGCCTGCTGAATATTGGAGTTGTTACTTCGTCAATACCACCTACTGGAGTATCGCTTCCTTTCTTCAGCTCAGGTGGTTCATCGCTGGTACTGTTTCTTGCGGAGGTTGGTGTACTCCTGAACATATCAAGGTATGCCAATTATGAAAGAATCTGAGGTGAGTTGATTGAACATTCTGCTTGCTGGTGGTGGTACCGCTGGCCACATAAACCCAGCAATTGCTATTGCAAAAAATATCAGAAAAAAATATCCGGATGCAAACATTCTTTTTATTGGTACTAAAAGAGGGATGGAAACAGAGCTTGTGCCAAGGGAAGGTTTTGAGCTAAAGTGTATCAGGGTCAGAGGGTTTAAACGCAAATTGTCATTGGAAGTTTTTATTACATTAAAAGAGTTGTTCCAGGGGATTATGGAGGCAAGAAAGCTAATCAGGGAATTCAAGCCGGATATTGTAATAGGAACTGGTGGATATGTTTGCGGCCCTGTAGTTTTAAGTGCGTCAAGACTGAAGGTTCCGACTCTGATACATGAGCAAAACGCACTGCCAGGAATAACAAATAAGCTGCTTTCAAGGGTTGCAGATATAACCGCAATTAGCTTCAGGGATTCCAAACGCTATTTCAAAGGTGCAAAAAGGCTCGAGTATACAGGCAATCCCATAAGATGTGAGATGTTTAGTATTGACAGGAATAGTGCGAGAAGGAAACTAGAAATCGGAAATGATGAAAAATTGGTTGTTATATTCGGAGGAAGCCTGGGTGCAAAAAGAATTAATGAAGCAGTTGTTGATATGATAAAGAAGTACTATAAAAGAACTGATTGCAGGATTATATTTGGTACGGGAAGGCATCAATTCAATGATGTTATGGAAATGATAGCTAGCTTTAAGCCTGATACTGTAGAGGTTTTACCGTATATATATGATATGGCAACTGTAATGAGAGCGGCAGATATCATAGTTTGCAGGGCAGGAGCGATAACAGTCAGCGAACTTACTGCTTTGGGAACCCCCTCAATTCTGATACCGTCACCTAATGTAACAGCAAACCATCAGGAGTATAATGCAAGAGCCCTTGAAAAAGAAGGGGCATCAATTGTGTTGCTAGAAAAAGATCTAAACGGATTGTCCCTGTACAATAGAATAATCAGTATTTTAACAGACAGGGAAAAATTGAAGCTGATGTCTGAGAATTCAAAGAAGATAGGTATTACAAATGCCGCGGATAATATATATTCACTGGTTAAAGAACTGATAAATAAGTCATGAAAGTGTACTATGTAACACTTTTTACAGCCTCGCATAGAATAATAATGGAGTGCGAGGTGTTTTTTTATGAGCAAGTTGATTGTGACAGGTGGACAAAAATTAAAGGGGGAAATAGATGTAGAAGGGTCAAAAAATGCAGTTCTGCCAATACTTGCAGCATCAATACTAAATAGTGATATAAGTATAATAACAAACTGCCCAAAACTGAGGGATGTTGAAATTGCACTTGAAATTCTAAAAAGTATTGGTTGCCGTGTAAAAATAGAAGAAAATGCAGTAATAATAGATTCATCTTCTTTGAATAAAACAGATATACCAGTGGATCTGGCTGCTGAAATGAGATCATCCATAATTTTTCTGGGGCCAATGCTGGCCCGCTGCAGAAAAGTGACTATAAGCTACCCAGGTGTGTGTGTTGTTTTATTGACAGTTTGCACATCGTATGTTTATAATATTACAAATACACAAATTAACATAACTAATAATAATAGGTATTGACTTAATAATCAGGGGGAAGGGGTATCAATATGTATAATAATGATGGCAACAATATTGAGGAAATATTGTTGAAAGCTGGACTAATTAGCCCTGAAAAGTTGGAAAGTATTAAAGACATGGCAGCACATGCCAGTGGGGATGTTGAAAAGATACTTCTGAAAGAGGGAATCAGCAACTATAATGGTATATTAGAAAAAAAAGCTAAAGAAATGGGAGCAGGTTTTGCTAACAAGGAGAATGCAACGATAGATAAAGGCCTTGAAAAAGGCGCAATCGATTGGTTTATTAACAGTATAATAAAAGACTTCCTTACAATTAATAATGTAACCAGCATTTCAATAGATAGGGAAAAAAGAAGTATAGTTGTTACGCTGAGTATTAAATATTAGTACCTGTTTCGTCTTATTATTACATTTATATAAAAAATCGTCAATGATAGTTTAAAATAAGTCTGAATAAATGTATAATATTTTAGTATGGATGGTATGTATACCGCCATTATTTCTTTTTGGGTTTGAATGTAAAGGAACGAGGTGACTGCTTGCGCATGAGTGAAAGCGAAAAAGACCTACTTAAGAAATCAAAAAGCGGAGACATTGAAGCTTTTGAACGCTTGATAGAAGGTTATCAAACAAGAGTTTTTAATATTGCCTACAGAATGATAAGGAATCATGATGATGCAGCAGACCTTGCCCAGGAAGTCTTTATAAAGGTTTATAGATATATAAAAAATTTCAAGGAAGAATCATCTTTTTCTACCTGGATTTTCAGAATAACTAAGAATGTGTGTCTTGATGAATTAAGAAAAAGAAAGAATAAACATATTATATCCCTGGATGAGGAAATAAAGTTGAATGATGGGGAGGTTGTCCGCCAGATAGAGAGCAAGGATGATACACCCGAGATGCTCGCGGAAAAAAAAAGAAATCAGAGAACTGATAAATAATGCTATAGATGATTTGTCCGCAGAGCATAGAATTGTAATAATCCTTAGGGATATACAGGGGTTCAGTTATGAAGATATTTCCAAAATAATTGAATGTCCTGAAGGCACTGTAAAATCCAGAATTAACAGGGCACGGAAAGCTTTGAAGCAAAAATTGAAATCAAAAGGGGAACTTTTAACCGGAGAACCCGTCAAATAATCCGGGAAGGAGGGCTGGAAATGAAAAACTGCAATGAAATAATGGATATGATAACGCTGTATATTGACAACAGGCTTGGTAAGGATGAGCGTAATGAGTTTGAGGAACACCTGGCAAGTTGTAGATACTGTAAAGAAGAGTATGAAGATACTTTGGAGATAGTCAGTTTATGCAGGAATATTCCTGAATTAAGCCTTCCTGAGGGCTTTAAAAACCAACTGCATGAAAAATTGGTTCAGGAGAAGGAAAGCTCTGCAAGAAAGGTGACCCCCCTGGGTAAAAAGTATGTTAAAATATTTACTGCTTTAGCTGCAGGATTGTTGCTTGTATTTATAATGCAAGGATTATTCGGAAATATGGTTTTTGACATACATAAAAATACTGGAAGAGAAATGCTTGAAAGTGATGAAAGTGGCTATGCGCCATCGGAAGCTGATACAAAAGCTGCTTCAAAAGTAGAAGAAGGAAGTCAGGAATTTGAATTTGCTGCTGCAGGGGAGAATTCCCAAATTACAGCTTTTATAGAAGGAGAAGCAGAAAAGTTACAGGAGAGTGTAGAAGCAAAACCAATTGGTGCAGGCAGGAATGGCTCTGATGCAGAAAGAGTAATTGAGAACTCAAGGATTGTTGTTGTGTCTGACGGAATAGATTCAAATCATGGTGCGCAGATGGATGCAGTAAAGAACATTGCAAGGAAATATGGTGCTGAGTTTTTTGAAAATGAGAGATCCATTAATAATCAGACTGGTGATCAATTAAACCTCACTATTAACAGTTTGAGCTTCAGTGTTCCAAATAACTTCTATGAGAAGTTTGAAAGCGAATTGTTATTGGAGTTCGGCCAGGAAAAAATAGAGACTTATGTACTGACTGCAGAAGAACAAAAAGCTATTGCTGATAGTCTGAATTCTGAGATTTATAATATTGAAGCGGAAATAGAGGAACTTGAAAAAGATAAAGATATCTCCAATCCTGAAACATATAGATTCTTAGAGATCAAGCATGAATACTTAAAGAATGAGCTGGATAAAGTCCGGCAAGACAATGAATTTGTGCTTGTGTTAATAGAATTTGGAAATTAAGTATTGGGAAATAAATATGCGGCAGCCGTTTACGGCTGCAATTTTTTTGTGTAAAATAGATTAGTACAACTTGAATGGTTGGTGATTGTTTATGAATCCAGCTAAACTAATGCTGATCGATGGTAATAGTATTATTAACAGAGCCTTTTATGGTCTGCAAGGCTCACAGCTTCTTTCCACTTCGGATGGGCTATATACTAATGCAGTTTACGGTTTCCTTAATATTCTCAGTAAATATCTGGAGGAAGAGGAACCGGAGTACCTTTGTGTTGCTTTTGATGTGAAAGCTCCTACTTTCCGGCACAAGGAGTACAAGGAATATAAAGCTCAACGCAAAGGTATGCCTGATGAACTGGCAGTTCAGATCCCTGTATTGAAAGAAGTACTGGACGCAATGAATATAAAAAGGCTGGAGTATGAAGGATATGAGGCTGATGACATTATCGGGTCAGTATCGTTATGTGCTGAAAAAGAGGGAATGGATGTGATAATAGTTACAGGAGATAGGGATTCCCTCCAACTGGCGAGTAGAAAAACAAGAATAAAGATTCCTGTCACAAGGGGAGGAAGAACCGAAACAAAGGAATATGATTATGATAGGATTGTAGAAACTTATGGTATCACCCCGTATCAGTTTATTGATGTCAAAGGGCTTATGGGTGATCCATCTGATAATATTCCGGGAGTCAGAGGTATTGGTGAGAAGACAGCGCTTGCTCTCATCAGGGAATATAAAAGTATCGAGGGCATTTATGAAAATATTAATCAATTAAGTAAAAGGAGCATCAGGGAGAAGCTTGAAGCAAACAGGGATATGGCCTTTATGAGTAAAAGGCTTGCTGCCATCGAAAGGGAGATGCCACATTTATGCAATATCCATCAGCTAAAAAGGGGTGAATTTGATAAAGAGAGGCTGTATTCACTTTTTATAAGGCTTGAGTTTAATAGTTATATTGAAAAGTTTAACCTAAAGAGTATCATTGATGAAAACAGTACAAGTAAAAAGGAGGTTTCTTATGTAAAAAGTATTAACAGCCTTAAAGAATTGAAGCAACTATTGATGGAAAAAGGTGAATTTTGTTTATTCTATTTGCTTGATGCAATAGACAGCATTACATGGAAACTTACGGGAGTAGCTATTGCATGGGATATGGATAAATCAGCGTATGTTTTAATTAATTCAGACTTAACGGAAGAAGATTTCCTTAGTGAGATGTGCGACATATTGGAGGATGGATCAATAAGGAAATTTGGCCATGATATGAAAAACTTTATTTTGTACCTTAAGACAAAGGGCATTGAATTTGATGGTCTGGTTTTCGATACAATGATTGCCGCATATATTATCAATCCAACCCGGACTGCATATACAGTATCTGGGCTTTGTGCGGAGCATTTGCACAAGCAGATCCAAGCTATAGAGCAGCTTCAAGGGAAAGGCAAAAGTTTCAGACGGTATAGCGAAATTCCTGTAGAAGAAATAGCCCCGGTTTCAGTAGCTCATGCAGAGACTATTTATAGGCTTCGAAGCAGCCTGGATTCAGATATCCGCAGTAACGGTCAGCTTGAGTTGTATTATGATATTGAGCTTCCATTAGTAGAAGTTCTTGCAGATATGGAATATAGAGGATTTAAAGTGAATATAGATGGGTTAAAGACTTTTTCTTCAGAATTGGAAGAAAAAATTGCCTTAATAACATCCCAAATATTTGATATAGCAGGAGAACAGTTTAATATAAATTCACCCAAGCAGTTGGGGGTTATCTTGTTTGAAAAACTGCAACTGCCGGCTCTAAAAAAGACAAAAACAGGCTATTCAACAAATGCTGAAGTACTCGAACAGCTTGAACCACAGCATGAAATAGTTTCAAAGATACTTGAGTACAGGCAGTTGGTAAAACTGAAATCTACGTATGTTGAAGGGCTGCTAAATATGATAAATCCTAAAACAGGGAGGATCCATACAAGCTTCAACCAGACTGTTACTGCAACAGGCAGGATAAGCAGTACTGAACCAAACTTGCAGAACATACCTGTAAAGCTCGAAATGGGAAGAAAGATCCGTAAGGTGTTTATTTCTGAAGATAATTATTTATTGTCAGATGCAGATTATTCACAGATTGAACTGAGGGTCCTGGCACATATTACAGAGGATGAAAATATGATTTCAGCTTTTAGGAACGGCGAAGATATACATACTAACACTGCATCCAGGGTTTTTGGAGTTCCAAGGGAGGATGTAACTTCGCTGATGAGAGCAAGAGCGAAAGCTGTAAACTTCGGGATAGTATACGGAATAGGTGATTTTAGCCTTTCAAAGGACTTAGGAGTAACAAGGAGAGAGGCGAAAAAATATATTAATGAGTATCTTGATAAATATCCCGGTGTGAGAAAATACATGCACGATATTGTGGAATACGGAAAAGATTATGGTTATGTAACCACGTTATTTAATAGAAGGCGTTATTTGCCTGAATTGAAGAGCAGCAACTTCAATCTCAGGTCTTTTGGAGAGAGGATAGCAATGAACACCCCTATTCAGGGAAGTGCTGCTGATATAATTAAAATTGCAATGGTAAAGGTGTATAATGAGCTTTTAAAACGAAAGATGAAATCAAAGCTGATTCTGCAGGTGCATGATGAGTTGATTGTGGAGACATTTATTGAAGAAAAGGAACAGGTTGCGGCAATTCTGAAAGAATGCATGGAAAATGCTGTTAAGCTTCATGTACCTCTGAATATAGATATAAGAGCAGGAAGTACATGGTATGAGACAAAATAGATTCAAATGTCACCGAAAGGATGTGAAAGAGTGAGAATAATTGGCATTACAGGTGGTATTGGGAGTGGGAAAAGCACTGTCTCACGTATTCTTTATGATTTGGGGGCAAAGGTAATAGATGCGGATATGATAGCCAGAGAGACTACCAGCAAGGGCAGCAAAGCTTATAAGGAAATTCTGGATTTTTTCGGTGAAGAGATTCTTGATGAAAAGGGTAATTTGAACAGAAAAAAGCTTTCCGGTATAGTATTTAAAGATAAAGATAAACTTGAAGCCTTGAACAGAATAACTCACAAGTATATTGCAGAAAATATTGAAACAACAGTAGAAAGGCTTAAAAACGAAGGTGAAGCAGATGTTATAGTTATTGATGCTCCACTTCCTTTGAAACAAGGTTTTCTAGACCTGTCGGATGAAATATGGGTGGTGGTTGCTAATGCTGGGACAAGGGTTGAAAGAGTAATGGAAAGAAGTAATTTAAGCTATGAGGAGGCATCGGACAGGATAAATTCACAGTGGAAGGACGAAGATTATTTAAGAATAGCTGATGAAGTTATAAGAAATGATGGCTCAATGGAAGAATTAGAGAAGTTGGTTGTTAAATTGTTTTTTAAGACTTCAGAGAATTCAGGGTGATTCTTTTGCATACTGCATTTAGAGCGAAACTGAAGTTTGTGATTGTTTTTGTAATTTCTATTATTGTTGTAGTTTTTGTGCTCAATAATGCCGTAAAAATAATTTACCCGTTGAAATACAGGGAATATGTTTATAAATACTCTGTTGACAACAATATTGACCCATACCTTGTTTTTGCTGTTATAAAAGCTGAAAGCAGTTTTAATCCATGGGCTGTTTCACCAAAAAAAGCAAGAGGACTAATGCAGATTTCCGAAATTACCGGGAATTGGGTTGCAGAATCTCTTGGTATTGATGGCTTCAGCGCTGAAATGCTTTTTGAACCTGAGATTAATATTCAAATTGGATGCTGGTATTTGAGCACATTAATGACTGAATTCAATAATAATTTGGATCTGGTTATTGCTGCATACAATGCAGGGAGCGGAAACGTAAACAAGTGGTTGAAAAGTAAAGATTACAGCAGTTCAGGTTCATATCTTGAAAGGATTCCTTTCAAGGAAACCGAGCTGTATTTAAGAAAGGTAAAAACATACTATTCTGTATATAGAGGGCTTTACGAAGCTTAAAAAAAGTGGTATGTTACCTATATAGTAATTATTCCTTTCAGAGGGGGTATTAACATGGAAAGCAGTATACTATTAAGCAGAGACCTTTTGTATCCAACTGGAAACATATATGAGCCCGGGTGTGTGCATGTAGATATTCTAAATCCTGACAAAAGTGAAAGGATTCCCATTGTTATAGAGGGGAAAACAGATCATTCACCATTGGAATATATTGATCCTATACTCAAAATAATACAGAATGATATTCTTGAAAGGATACTTGTAGATGCCAGAAAAAACTGCAACATATATGTTCTGAATCGAGAAGCAGACGAAAAAAGCTTTGATGGCAAAATGTATATAAAACTGGTTTTCAATGATGAAAAGGTTGATTTTGAGGGCATAGACGAGCCTATATGATAAAAATCCGCTACTTTCTGCTTCCAGTCAGATAGTTTATTTCGGATTTAATTTTTCTGTTAGCATTGCCAGTAAAGTACGATTTATAATCATGGTTTGATTTTGTTAAGCAGCTTTCACAATAATAACCGGCTTTTATTGATTCTCCGCATATTATGCACCGCAAGAAGAGGTTGTTTTCCTCTACTATCTCAAGCCTTCCTTCCCTAAGATACCTTTTTATAGTACTAATGGTGATTTGCAGGTTGGTTGCAACCTCAAACATATGTGCATGGGGGTTCTCATAGAGGTATTGCCTGATTCTATCAAAAGTCTGCATATCCTTCTGAAAACAGTCAGGACATGTAGATGAAAATCCATACGCTTCGGATAATTTTCCGCATATAGAACAGTTTATCCTTCTAAGCTTAAGCATAATTTCCCTCCGATTATTCAAATTACAGCCTCTTAGACTCGGAACATCAGTCCATGGAATAATATGGTTCACACATAGAAAAAACATTCCCTATAAACAATTATACTTCTGTGTTGAATAAAAGTTAATAAATATATAGGCTTAATTTATCAATTAGTGGTCCTGCTTTAAGTGGTAAAAAAGGACTATTTTCGTTTTTTTACTGTAAGTAATAAACCATTGCGGAAAATAAAGGAATTTTGAAAATAATGTAGAATTAATGCAATATAGGTTTTAATGTTGTAAAAGAGTTGGGGCAAAATGAGTAATATCAGAAAAAGAGTAAATGCAAATAAAATATTTAGTGCCAAGAGTAAAAAAAAAATAATATCACTGATAGGATTCAGGTGGTTATTAGTTGTATTTACTGTACTGTTTTCAATCTCAAAGCCTGAGGGTGTGCCCATAGGAAGGTTACTCCCATATATTCTGTCTTGTGTCTTTATTTATAATATTTTCTTGACCTATAACTCTTTGAAAGACAGACAAAGCAGCATAGTGATTTCATCTCCTGTCTTATTCATTGATGCAGTACTTATTTGTTTGCTGTCCTCACAGATCGGTGGAATTGAATCGGATATATTCATAATGCTTTTCATAATAATTGCTTATTGCGGTACCGTCTACAATCCTGCGCGCACTTTAATCCTGAGTGCTTTTTGTATTATTATTTATTCAGCTTCCTGCATCTATGCGGCAAATGCTGCTTCTCAACAGATTAATTATCTGAGACTGGCAATCAGGGTTTTCTTTTTAGCATTTGATACATTTGGCATTTGCATAATATCTAACGAGATCAGGAAGTACAACGACTTGGTAATAAAAGAGTTTAAGATTGCAAGGACAGATAAACTAACTGGACTGGCAAACAGACATTATTTTGACCATAGAATAAAAGAAGAAACACACTATGCTGATTCCACAGGGAGCGTCCTGAACATTATGATGCTTGATCTTGATAACTTTAAAATGTTCAATGATTCTTACGGACATGTTTATGGAGATAAGCTTTTAGTTCTTTTTTCAGATATTATCAGGCAGAACATCAGAAAATCGGATATGGCTGTTAGATTCGGAGGAGAAGAATTCCTAATATTAATAAGAGACCTTGATATAGTGATAGCTAAAAGTATTGCTGACAGGATAAGGCGGCAGTTGGAAAAGAAGAGCTTATATACAGGAGAAAAGGAAGATAAAAATAAAGTTACCGTTAGCTGTGGAATAGCTCAATATCCTAAACATGCAAAGGCAATAAAGCAGGTAATAGAGTGCGCTGATAAAGCGTTGTACCATGCAAAGAAAAATGGTAAAAACATTGTGGTAATATATGAGGAGAGTATGAAAGAGAAAGCTTTGGATTAAAGCCTTCTCCTTACAGCGGCTGCAACCGGCTTAAGTTCTTTCATCAGCTGCACGAATTTATGAGGCCTTAGAGATTGGGGACCATCGCTTAATGCAGAAGCCGGGTTCGGATGTACTTCAATAATTAAACCATCAGCCCCAGTTGCAATAGCACCCTTTGAAAGGGCACTTACATATTTCCAATTTCCCGCGGCATGGCTCGGATCAACTACTATGGGAAGATGGGATAGCTCCTTAACAACAGGTATTGCACTTATGTCTATGGTATTCCGTGTCGCTGTTTCAAAGGTTCTGATACCTCTTTCGCATAGAATTATGTTATAGTTGCCAGAAGACATAATGTATTCAGCAGCCATTAGCAATTCTTCTATTGTAGCTGACAAGCCTCTTTTCAAAAGTATAGGTTTTTTTGATATTCCTGCCTCTTGCAGAAGCCTGAAGTTCTGCATATTCCGTGCTCCTATCTGTATGATGTCAGTATAATCCGAAATGAGCTCGACATCCCTAGTATCTATTACTTCAGTAACAAGCTTAAGTCCTGTAACTTCCCTTGCTGAAGACATGATCTTCAGGCCGTCTTCATAAAGACCTTGGAATGAATAGGGTGATGTCCTCGGTTTGAATGCTCCTCCCCGAAGTATCTTAGCGCCTGCTTCTTTTACTTTGACTGCAGTTTCTATAAAAGTATCTTCATCTTCAATCGCGCAAGGCCCTGCCATTACAACCACTTCTTCACCGCCTATACTCACATCTCCAATATTTACTATAGTCGGCACCTGTTTCAGTTCTCTTCCGGCAAGCTTGAAAGGTTTCATTATTGGCACTATATTCTCAACACCAGGCATAGAAGAAATGATATGAGTATTCAAATCCCTCTTATCACCTATGGCTCCTATAACAGTTTTAATTTCTCCATATATCGGATGTGTTCTGAAACCTAACTGGGACAGCTTACTCTCTACATTGTCAATTTGCTCTCTGGTTGCGCATTGGCTCATTATTATTATCATTCTCATACTCCTCCTTATACAATATAATTGGTGTAATATGTTTAATTCAAATAAAAAACTCTTCGAAATCCTTATTAATATATAAGGGACGAAGAGTTGTATTCCGCGGTACCACCCTGCTTGGCGTTAAGCCCTCTCTAATGTACGGGACAGTCAATATATAATCCGATACATTCTTTCTTTTAACGGCGAAAGCTCCGGTTAAGCCTACTAATGTTTAAATATGTTTCAGCCAACAGCTCTAAGGGGAACTTCAATTATACTACTTTACCAGGCTTACACTGTCTCTGGTTCGCTAAAAAAGGACGTATAACCTACTTTCCCTTATCATTGCTTTTTAAGATTAAATTTCTTAAATACTACCATGATATGGGTTGTATTGTCAAGATATTATTTTGATGAAGGGTGTATATTTTCTGTATGCCCCATATTATTCCATGGACTAATGTTACGAGTCTAAGAAGCTGTAAATTCAACCCTTGTGTCAAATCAAACCCATTAAACGGACTGCATGTAACAAATGTGAAGAAAAATGATGGAAGGAACATATGCAAGAGCTTTAGAGACTGTTGTGAAGCAGATGTACAGTCAAATCACTGTTTGAGCAAAATAATTACCTTTAATAAGATTTGATATTATTTTGCGAGTTTGATTTGACATTATGGCTGAACGCTACAGGCTCTTAAGCTTGAAGCATCAGTTACTGGAAGCATTTTCTTCACATAATATACACCCTATTAATTAGCCATTATATCTTCTCCACGATGTCCGTTCCATAATATGGGGCATACATAGAAAATGCGCCTTTAATGAAACTTAATTTCTTGTTTTTTGATAAAAAATTGGCGGATTTAGTCAGGATATGGTAAAATAAATTAAGAACATACGGAAAGAGTACACGGGGGAGGGGAATATACCTATGGGTGATTTGCAGGCTGTAGTTTTCAAGCTGGATGAACAAATGTTTGGGGTTGAAACTTCACAGGTTCAGGAGATTATCAGGTACCAGGATATTCAAATGGTTCCAGGAATGCCTGAGTTTATGGAAGGTATGATAAACCTAAGGGGAAGGGTTATTCCTATCATAAACCTTCATAAAAGGTTTAGACTTGGACAGTTAAGGGTTGCTAATGAAACAAAAATAATTATAACTGATATTGAAAACAGGTATATCGGTTTTGTTGTTGACGATGTTACTGAAATTATCAAGTTTTTAGAGCAGGATATTGAAGAGGCGCCAGACATTATTTATAATCAAATGAACAGGTATTTGAAGTGTATCGCAAAAAGGGATGAAAAGATTATTTCGATATTTGATTTAAGCAAAATCCTCTCTGAAAATGAAGTAGATAAAGTAGTAGAAAAAATAAAATAAAAAACGGCCATTTCAATAGGCCGTTTTTTATACGTTGAACCTAAATAAAGTGACATCCCCGTCCTTCATGACATATTCCTTGCCTTCAGATCTAACCAGCCCCTTTTCTCTTGCTGCGCTATATGAACCGGATTCCATTAGGTCTTTATAGGCAACTATTTCAGCGCGTATAAAACCTTTCTCAAAATCGCTGTGTATTTTACCTGCAGCTTGTTGAGCCCTGGTACCTTCCGGTATTGTCCATGCCCTTACTTCTTTTGGGCCAGCGGTAAGGAAGCTTATAAGGCCCAGAAGCTTGTAGCTAGCCCTTATCAACCTGTCAAGACCGGACTCATTTAATCCAAGCTCAAGCAGGAACTCATTTTTCTCGGTATCGTCCAGCTGAGCTATTTCTTCTTCGATTTCCGCACATATTACCAGCACTTCGGAGTTTTCTTTTTTCGCATAAACTTTTAATTCAGAAACATACGGATTATCATTACCAGCCTGTATATCATCCTCGGAAATGTTGGCAACATATAATACAGGTTTTGATGTCAGAAGAAAAAGCTGATCCAATAAGTTTCTCTGCTCACTGTTAAATACCATATTTCTTGCAGGTATGCCCCTTTCCAGACTTTGTTTAATATAGCTGTAAAAATCATATTCTATTTGAAACTTTTTATCCCCGGATTTAAGCATTTTTTTTGTTTTATCCATCCTTTTTTCAAGAAGTTCCAAATCAGCCAAAATGAGCTCAAGATTTATTATTTCTATATCACGCACAGGACTTATTGAGCCATCTACGTGGACAATGTTTCCATCATCAAAACACCTGACAACATGTACAATAGCGTCAACTTCTCTTATATGGGACAGAAACTTATTGCCTAAACCTTCCCCCTTGCTTGCACCTTTAACAAGGCCTGCAATATCTACAAATTCAATAGTAGTATGGACAATCCTCTCAGGACTGTACATCTCAGCCAACCTGTCCAACCTTTCATCAGGAACAGCTACAGTACCGACATTTGGTTCTATTGTACAAAAGGGATAATTTGCACATTCCGCACCGGCTTTTGTAATAGCATTAAAAAGAGTACTTTTCCCGACATTAGGCAGCCCTACAATTCCCATTCTCATATGATTCATCTTTCCTTTCAATAATCTAAGCCATGTAAATTATATATTATATACATTTCCAATGCAAACAAAAGTGCGGCGCATTTCCTATATACGCCCCCAAAAAATTACAAGTTGTGCAAGCCTTTTAAATCATGCTATAATACTAAGTAAAATCCAGTTAAATTTGGTTTAAAAATTAAATTAAAATAGGAATTTAAATTTAAAGAAAGCAAATACACATAATAGAATTAAGGAGTGACTGATTATGAATCATATGGAAAGGTTTTATGCAACGGTAGAAAGAAAACCTGTAGACAGACCTGCATCATGGCTTGGCCTTCCTGTGCCAAGTGCATATAAAGGATTGTTTGACCACTTTAAAGTAAACAGCATCGATGAACTAAAACTAAAGCTGGATGATGATATATACCCTGTTGAAATGCCATATCACTCACCAACAAGTGATGCAATTTATGCAGCTTTTGATTTTGCTAAAGAAAAGAACGGAGACCCAGATGAAAGAACATTGACAGCTCCCGGATTTTTTGAGGACTATTCGGATCCGTCAAAAATAAACGATTTTGACTGGCCTGATCCTTCAAAAAATATAAACCCTGAGGAATGTAAGAAAGTTGTTGAAGGTGCTTTAGAAGGATATCCTGTTATGGCGGTTCTTTGGTCAGCACATTTCCAGGATTCCTGCTCGGCTTTTGGAATGGAAACAGCGCTTGTAAAGATGATGATGGAACCTGAAATGTACAGGGCTGTAATTGATAGAATCACTGAGTTTTATCTTCAGGCCAATGAGATTTTTTATAGCGCTACAAAGGGAAAAGTTCATGCAGTTTTAATTGGAAATGATTTTGGCAGCCAGACTGGACTTATGTTGTCTCCCGAGGCAATACGGGAGTTTGTTATACCAGGGACCAGGAAACTCGTGCAACAGGCAAAATCATATGGTCTTAAAGTAATTCACCATTCTTGCGGGGCAATCTATGATATTATTCCTGACCTAATAGAATGCGGAGTTGATGTTATACATCCTATACAGGCTTTAGCTAAAGGAATGGATCCCTATAAACTGAAAAAGGATTTTGGAGACAAAATCTCTTTCTGTGGTGGAGTTGATGCTCAGAATTTGCTTGTAATGGGTAAGCCGGGTGAAGTAAAGGAAAAAGTCTTTGAACTAAAGAAGATTTTCCCGACAGGCCTTATTATATCCCCAAGCCATGAGGCTGTTCTGCCCGATGTTGACCCGGCGAATATTGAAGCATTATTCGAAGGAGTAAGAGAGAGTGCAAGATAAATAATATAACAAGTAGATTTCAGTACCCCATATTATGGAATGGACATTGCGGAGAGGCTATAGAGGCTAAATAATAAGGTGTATATAACAAATTTTATAAAATGGTAATTATTTTGCTCAAACAGTGATTTGACTGTATATCTGCTTCACAACAGTCTCTATAGCTCTTGCATATGTTCCTTCCATCATTTTCATCGCATAATATATTCCCCCTATTAAACAGACTCTTATGGTCTCGGAACACCAGCCCATAGAATAATATGGGCATACATTGGAAAAACATCATTAGTGAAGCTTTGCTTCACATTTTTATTCATTATATGTTATTATTAAATAAAAGAGTTATATATTGGGAGGTAAGCGGATGTAATGCTAGATCAAACCAAAGTATTGGTAATTGACGATGACATAAATATTTGTGAACTTATTAGGCTTTATATGGAGAAGGAAGGCTACAAAACCATGTCTGTATATGACGGGGGCAAAAGCCATGGAGGCATTTACTGAGTTTGCCCCTAATATAGTTGTACTAGATATTATGCTGCCGGGATCAGATGGATGGCAGGTTTGCAGGGAAATTAGGAAAGTCAGCAACATCCCGATAATAATGCTTAGCGCAAAGGGCGAAACCTTCGATAAAGTTCTAGGGTTGGAGCTTGGTGCGGATGATTATATTGTAAAGCCCTTTGAACCCAAGGAACTGGTTGCACGTATAAAGGCTGTATTGAGAAGGTACGAACGCAAGGACAGGGATGTTCAGGAAATAGTTTATCCCAATCTTGTAATAAATAAATCAAACTATACTGTGAAGTTTAGGGGAGTGAAGCTTGAGCTTCCACCAAAAGAGCTTGAACTACTATTTTTCCTGGCATCAAACCCAAACAGGGTTTTTACCAGGGAGCAGCTATTGGAAAATGTATGGGGGTTTGATTTTTATGGAGATTCGAGAACTGTAGATGTCCATATAAAAAGATTAAGAGAGAAGTTTAACAATGAGAACCAAAACTGGCAGTTGAAGACTGTATGGGGTGTAGGATATAAGTTTGAGGTGAAGTAATGTTCCGCACTATTTTTAGCAGACTGGTTGCAATTTTTTTACTTATTTTAATCATTGGCTTCACCATTACAGGTATACTGCTTTACTATTTTTTGGGAGACTTTGTTTCAGACGAGAAGGCTGATGCACTAATAGAGGCAGGGGAGTCGATAAGCAGCTATTTATCAGTTTATATTGAATACGAGGGAAATCCAATTGCAAGGCTGTATTTGTCAAAGATATTGCAGTTATATAGTTCAAATACCAGTTCACTAATTTTTATTGTAAATAAGGATGGTTTCATTGTTGAGAGCGGGCCGGAAATAGGCAGGATTCAAAATGATATACTGAGAAACCTGAGAAATGAATCAGGCAACCTTCAGTTACCTAACATACAACAACATAAGGAGATATTGCTTAGCCAGAGAATAAGCAGGGAAGTTGGTGATTTTAACGGTTTGTTCAAGGACACGGGTTTCCAATGGCTTACGGTAAAAATACCTTTTAGGTACAGTATTAGTAACTATTCTGAAGACATTACCGGCGTCGTTTATATGCACACGCCGCTGCCTGAAGTTCAGAGAGCCAGATACCTGTTATTCAGGTTCTTTATAATTTCGGTTGCGGTATCTATTATTATTTCCGTTTTTCTTGTTTATATATTCTCTTTAAGACTGTCAAAACCTTTGAAGGAAATCAACAAAGCTGCAAAAGTGATTGCTGGAGGAGAGTTTAAACAACGCCTGAATATAAAATCACAGGATGAGATAGGAGAGCTTGCTGAGAGTTTCAACCAAATGGTTAATGCGCTTGAAAACCTTGAGGAAATGCGCCGGGGATTTATTGCAAATGTATCACATGAATTAAGGACGCCAATGACTTCCATAAGAGGTTTTATCGAAGGTATTCTGGACGGTACTATTCCACCAGAAAAACATAATGAATATCTGAGTATTGTCAGGGACGAAACAAGCAGATTAAACAGGCTGGTTAACAATCTACTTGATCTGGCAAGGATGGAAGCGGGGGAAGTAACCCTTGTGTTCAGGGAATTTGACATTAATGAACTTATCAGGAGAAGTATAATAAAGCTTGAAAGCTTAATAGTAGAGAAGGGTATTGAGATACAGGTAAATTTTGAGGATGAGGAACTATATGTTAAGGCGGATATTGATAGTATTGAAAGGGTTGTTTATAACCTTTTACACAATGCGATAAAGTTTACACCTGAGAAAGGGAAAATTGAAATCTGCGCATGGTATCAAAAGGATAAGGCCTTTGTGTCTGTTGAAGATAGCGGAGTGGGGATACCGAAACATGAAATTAATCTTATTTGGGAAAGGTTCCATAAATCAGACAGGTCAAGAAGCAGGGATAAAAGTGGTACAGGGCTTGGGCTGGCTATTACCAGAAATATAATAAATGACCACAAACAAAGCATATGGGTGGAAAGTGAGTACGGAAAGGGAGCAAAATTTACTTTCACACTTGAAAAAGCCTGATGTTACAATTATTAAAGTTAACAAAATATTCATATTTTTTTCAAAATGTTAAACTAAAATATAAGTAAAGATAATAATAAAAAGAAGGGGAGAGACCTATGGATGGTTTTGGTTTTAACAATACCGGAAACGGAAATGACAGCTGCAAAAACTACGCAAAACAAGAAATCAATACACGGGGTTTTTACAGTGAAAGTTATAAAAAGAAAAAACAGAGGAGAGGAATTGGACTTTTCCATCTGGTGCTTGTAGCATTATTGAGTTCAATCCTTGGCGGAGGGATTGTTTTTACAGCCTTCCAGTTTGTGGCTCCATCGGTTCAACCATCTATAAACAGCTATTTAGGGAGGGTTTTCCAGGGAGAAGTAGCATATGTAGAAAAGGCTGATCAACAGGAAAACGTAAATGTATATAAGAAGGTGGAGATTGAAAAGTATGATTCTCCAGTTACTGCTATTGCAGAGAAAGTAAGCCCGTCTATTGTAGGTATTAGAGTAACTACAAGGGTAAGGGATTTTTTCTTTGGGGAAGCTGAAGGCTCTGGAGTTGGTTCAGGAATAATTATTAAACCGGATGGCTATATAATGACTAACTGGCATGTTATACAAAAAGCCCTTGATCAAACGACCGGTAAGATAACAAGTTCTGCTAAAATAGAAGTATTCTTGCCAAGCCAAAAGGACAAACCATATGCTGCGCAGGTGGTAGGGACGGACTGGAGAACGGATCTTGCAGTATTGAAGATTGATGCTTCAAATCTCCCGGCTGTTGAAATTGGTGACTCAGACAAATTGAAAGTAGGTGAGCTGGCAGTTGCGATAGGCAATCCAGGCGGACTTGAGTATATGGGTTCAGTGACAGCGGGAGTTATCAGTGGGCTGAACAGGACTATTCAGTCTGAAGGAGGGGAAGAGTTTAAACTCATTCAGACAGATGCTGCAATTAATCCCGGCAACAGTGGAGGAGCCCTATTGAACTCTAAAGGTGAAGTAATAGGAGTAAACAGTATTAAGATAGTAGCTCAAGGGTTTGAAGGACTGGGCTTTGCAATACCAATAAATGAGGCGATGGAAATTGTCAACAGCCTAATGGAGCATAATTACGTGAAAGGAAGGCCATTCCTGGGAGTCAGTGTCAATCCATCATTCAATAAGGATATGGCAGAGTATTATAATGTTCCGGAGGGAGTACTGGTTGAAGAAGTTATTCCACTTAGCGGGGCATATAAGGCCAACATAAAAAGAGGAGACATAATAACAAAGTTTGACGGTAAAAAAGTTACTTCACTCGATGAACTGAACGAAATAAAGAACAAGTATAAACCAGGTGATGTAGTTTCTGTGGAAATCTACCGTGACGGTGATACAAAGGTTTTACAGGTTGAGCTTACTGAAGATAAAAACTGACATGTAGTTTTGCAGCTTTCACGGGTGAACATAAAAAGGGTGGCTTACGCCACCTTTTTATGTTATTCTTTAACTATAATTATAAAAAAGGGCTCTACGTCAATTGTTGGGGTGGGGCTCAAGTAAAATAAAGTATTGATGATTTCCAGAGGATGACCATAAAAAGTTATTCTCTGGATTTTTTATACTTATCAGGCATGGAGGTACAGATGTCCGCAGCCGGTTCGTCTCAAACAGGCTGTATTTGACTTGGCTCGCTGTAATGCGTGCGCCAGCGAATCGGCATCCTGCCTTAGCGCTGGCGGCTTTGCCGTCCGTGGCAAACCTTTATGTTCCTGATACCGCATTTCAGCTTCGCCTGATAACAGCCTGTATTTGCTCCTCACAAGGCTGACGGTGATCTGTATCCCATGCCTGTTCCTATGACATAACGTGTAGTATCCTGTTTCTAAACCTTTTGAAATCCCTTATACCAAAAGCATTTCTCTTGATTACCTTAATCTTGTTATTGACACCCTCTGTATAACCATTTGAAAAGCGATACTCAAAGGAGTTAAGTATTTCTTCGCTCCAATTGACAAAGGTTCTTATGCATGCCTGGAACTCAGGTAGATCGTAACCAGTAGCAATCATGTTCCAGATTCCAAGTTGTTTTCTGGCATCATCTCTGTTTTTACAGTCCATAAGCTTGTGAAATTCGTTCTTTAATAAATAAGCTTGTCTTAGCCTCTCTGATATTTTTAGCATTGCTTCTATCTGGTCTGTTTCCTCTTCAGTTAGATTCTCTGGTTTTTTCAGCAGAACTCGTCTGTTTCTCTTGAAGTATTTCCTTCGGGAATCGTAAAACTTTACTTGTTCAGCTTTTCTTACATTTTCAAACGCCCACATCACTTGTCTTACAACATGGTATCTATCTGCTATTATTTTCGCACGAGGAAATAGACTTTTGGCAAGAGTGCGAAATGGCCCACTCATATCAATTACTACATGCTGAACTACCTTGCGATCTTTGTAACCAAGAAAATATTTAGCCATATCTTCTGTTTTCCTGTTGGGTAATATATCTATTACCTTCCTGTGCTCGGGGTCTGTTACTATACATTGAAACTTCTCCCCATCTGCATTCCCTCTGAATTCATCAATAGATATAACCCTTGGCAAAGAGGTATTAGAATATCCAACATGGTCAAATATCCTGGCTACTGTAGGTGGAGAGAGATTAACCAAGTTTGATACGCTTTTCATTGACCCCACATCTTTCAAGGATTTAATAACATAAGCTGCTAGACGGTTTGTTATGCGGTAATACCGTGGTAGGAAAGGGACGGTTTCATAAAACCTTTTACTGCACATAGGGCATACATGTCTTCGTTTCCGTAAATAAATGACTGTCATTTCACCAAAGGCGGAAATATCTTTTATTGGCTGCTTCCTGTAATCATGTACCTTGCTTGTCCACTCTCCACAACGGGGACATTTATGTATCCTCTTATGCATTTCTATATGAATAAAGAGCTTGTTATCACACCTTTCCACATATTTAAGAGAAATATCTTTTAAACCAAGCAATTCTTCTGTATAATTAGGGTAGAGCATAGATTGAATCTCCTTTCAAAATGATTTGGTGATAACTTCATTTTACTTGAGATTTCAACTCTATGCTCATTTATTATGTAAAAAATGTTGGAGAGTTAAAGAATTATCTCTTTAGCCACCCCAACATTTATTATAGAACCTAAAAAAGTAACAATATACTTCAAATTTGGATAAAAAAAGAGGATTTTTTATATTAATGTAGAATATTTCTTTAAAGTATATTTAAGTATATTATAGTATATTTTATTATGTTAAAGTTTATTATAGTATATTTAATTTGATGTTTTTTGTCAATTGAGATAAAAAGTAATAGTAATACTATTATATTTCTAAAGGTGTTTTATTATACTTATTAGGGGGCATATATGAACAATAAAACGTCCTGGGGTGATAAAACAAAAACAAATTTTACATCAGGAAAAATAAAAGAAATTGAAAATGAGCTAAAACTGAAAACTGAAGAACTAAATATCCTCAGGAGTGTCTCAGAAATTATTACATCCACTCTTGATCTCAATTTAATAACAGAAAATCTGTACCATATATTTAATAAATTTACCGGTTGTGATAGATGTTTTATTTGTCTCTTTGACAAAGAAAAGGAAGAATTAATGTGCAAATACGAATTTGGTGAGGTTACATACAATGAAGTAGGTAAATTGTACAAAGAAGAAACATCTTCTATTAGAGAGTGCTTTAATAAAGGTAAAACAAGTATAAGGATTAATGTGTTTATAAAAGTAAGGAATTGCTATGGAGATAAAATTACTATTCCGTTAATTGTTCAAAACCAGTTGATAGGGGTCATTTTTCTTGAAAGCGGGAAGTCCGGCAGATTTAAGAAAATTAGTGTCAGATTTATTGAAAGTCTTGCAAATTATGCTGCCATTGCCATTAATAATGCTGAACTGTTTTACAGCACTTATTGTCAAAAACAGGAGATAGAATCGCTTTATGAGCAGACCGCAGCAGCTAATGCACAGCTCAATGAATTCATTTGTGAGATAAAAAAAACAAAAAAAGAGCTGAAGGAAAAAAATGAAGAGCTTATCATATTTAATGAAAAGATAAAAACGGGTTACCTACAGACGGTGATGGCGCTAGCAAACTCTATAGAAGCGAAGGATCCATATACAAGGGGGCACTGCCAGCGGGTAATGGAAATAGCCTGTGAATTGGCAGATTTTATGGGATTGAGTAAAAGAGATATGCAGAGTTTAAAGTATTCGGCAATTCTTCATGACATTGGGAAAATAGGTATTTCCGCATCAATTTTAAACAAAACAGACTCATTGAGTGAAAAAGAACGCGATGAGATTAAAAAGCATCCGTTAATTTCATACAATATATTAAAGGATATTGAATTTTTAAAAGAAGGATTGGATATTGTTCTTCAGCATCACGAAAGATACGACGGAAAAGGGTATCCAAACGGATTAAAAGGGGACGAGATATGCTTGCTGGCCAAAATTCTTTGCATTGCAGATGCCTTTGATGCAATGACATCTGACAGGCCGTACAGAAAAAGTATGTCTGTTGAGCAGGCAATAAACGAAATAAAAAGGTGTTCTGGGACACAGTTTGATCCGGATATATCAAAAGAATTTCTAAGCTTATTAAACTCTTTTAGATAATATGATTCAATATAGCATCAGATTCTCACACATAAAATGATAAAATTACCACATCTGAATCATTGAAAATTGTATTTGAATATGGTAAGTTAGTTCAGAATACTAATGTTGAACAAAAGTATTTCAAATAGTTGGAGGTAGTGTAATGTATGAAAAAAAAGGCTTAAAGGTATTGTTCGTTTCAGCTGAGGTCTCACCATTTGCCAAAACGGGTGGGCTGGCAGATGTGGCAGGTTCTTTACCCAAGGCACTTATTTCAATGGGTAACGATGTCAGGGTGGTTATGCCCAGATATAAATCCATAAAAAGCAATATGAATTATCTTTCGGATTTTCCCCTCAAAATAAGTGACAGAGTAGAGACATGTATAATCAGAGAAACTGAAATGAATTTCAAATATAATAATAAAAGTAGGAATATGCCTGTATACTTTGTTGATAATTACAATTATTATGACAGGGATGGTATCTATTGTTTTTTTGATGATGCAGAACGTTATGCTTTTTTCTGTAAGGCTGTTCTAGAAATGCTTCCCAGGATTAATTTCCAACCCGATGTTATCCACTGCAACGATTGGCATACAGGCCCAATATGCATGCTACTTAAGGAAGTATATGCGGACAACTCATTCTATCAAAGAATTGCAACTGTATATACAATACACAATCTTGAATACCAGGGGAATTTCCCTAAAGATACAATAAGGCTTTTTGATGTAGGATACGAAGTTTTTATACCAGAAAAGACAGAGTTTTACGGCATGTTCAGCTTTATGAAGGCTGGCCTTGTTTACTCAGATATTATCAATACAGTAAGCAGTATGTATGCCAATGAGATTCAAACAGCTCAGTACGGAGAAAAAATGGAAGGGATCTTGAAAAAGAGGTCTGAAGATTTATACGGCATAGTGAACGGGATAAGTTATGATGAGTTTAATCCTTTAACTGATGCGAGAATTGTTAAAAACTACAGTGTGGATAGTTTTGAACTGAAAAAGGACAATAAGAAAGCTCTTCAACAGGAGATGGGGCTTACTGTAAGAAAGGTCCCTTTAATGAGTGTAATATCAAGGTTATCAGGTCAAAAAGGCCTTGATCTCATTATAGAGCAAATAGATAGTATTATGGAAAACGATGATGTGCAATTTGTTTTATTGGGTTCAGGAGATGAATACTATGAAAATGCTTTCAGGGATATAAAAGAGAGGTATCCAGGCAGGGTTGGAATATATATTGGGTTTAATACCTCACTGGCACAGAGGATATATGCAGGAAGTGATATGTTTCTTATGCCTTCACGGTTTGAACCGTGCGGATTGGGGCAGATTATAAGCCTTAGATATGGTACAATACCCATAGTCAGGGCTACAGGAGGGTTAGCTGATACAATAATAGATTACGATTCCAATAAAGAAGAAGGAAATGGCTTTTCATTTAAAGAATTCTCATCAGATGAGATGCTGGATGCTGTTAAAAGAGCAATAAAACTATACAAGAATTCAGCAGAATGGGATATACTGGTTAAAAGGGCTATGAACCTTGATTTTTCTTGGAATAAGCCAGCAGTTAAGTATACTGATTTATATCATGCAGCGGTGGAGAAAAGGAATGGATAAAAAACAAAGAACAGAAAGAATTATTGATATTTTAAGAAGTTTATATCCTGATGCTGCCTGTTCGCTTGAATATAAAGACCCTCTTCAGCTTTTGGTTGCAACTCAACTGTCAGCCCAGTGTACCGATGCAAGGGTGAATATTGTTACAAAAACTTTATTCAATAAATATAGGAATGTATATGATTTTGCAAATGCTGATATCAGAGAGTTGGAAGAAGAAATTAAATCTACGGGATTTTACCGCAACAAGGCAAAAAACATAATAAACTGCTGTAAAATGATTATTGAGAAATTTGATGGAGAGATACCAAAAAGCCTTGACAAAATGCTTATGCTCCCTGGAGTCGGAAGGAAGACTGCAAACCTTGTTTTGGGGGATATTTTCGGTATTCCTGGAATTGTTGTAGATACACATGCAAAAAGGCTATCCAATAGAATTGGCCTGACACAAAGCACTGATCCAGTGAAAATTGAGTATGATTTAATGGAACTGGTTCCTGAAACAGAGTGGAATAGATTCAGCCATCGGTTGGTGCTTCACGGAAGGGCTGTTTGTAATGCAAGAAGCCCCAAATGTATTGAATGTGGCATAAGGGATTATTGTGCTTATGGACAAAAATCAAAATAAATAAAGCAGGATTTGATATTTTACTGTCGAATATATTATCAAAATGGCTAAGTGCAATATTTTTGCTTAAGGGAGGCGCATTATTATTCCTACAAATGCGAGTAGAGCAAAAAAAACCGGAAGAGTGGACAAGATTATCAGATTAAACGATAAGGAAACAAATAAAAAAATTGTTATTGAAAAATATCAGCCAGATGAAGTGATTTTTGCTCTCGATATAGGAACAAGGACAATTATTGGAATAGTAGGCGTAAAGGAAAAGGATTCACTCAAGGTGGTATCTGCTGAGGTAGTTGAGCATAAAAACAGAGCAATGATTGACGGGCAGATTCATGATATAAATCAAGTAGTCCAGCTTGTGAACCAGGTAAAAGAGAAGCTTGAAAGAAGTATTGGCATGGAGCTTAAAAAAGTGGCTGTTGCGGCTGCAGGCAGGGTTTTAAGAACCTGTAAAGCGACTGTTGAGAGAGAGATTGATTCAACAAGGGAAATTGACAGAAAAATGATAAGCAGCCTCGAAATAGAAGGCATCCAAAAAGCCCAGTCAGTGTTGGAGGATAGCAACACTGGAGAGAAAAATTATTCACGCTTTTATTGTATTGGGTATAGTATAATCAATTACTATTTAAATGGCTATGTTATTTCTGAACCGGAAGGCCATAAAGGAAACAGAATTGGAGCTGACGTACTTGCTACTTTTCTTCCGCATATAGTAATCGACAGCCTGTATACTGTAATGAACAGGGTTGGACTAGAAGTGGCAAGCCTCACACTTGAACCTATTGCAGCAATAAATGTGGCAATACCAAAGGATTTGAGGATGTTGAACCTGGCTTTGGTTGATATAGGGGCAGGTACGTCGGATATTGCAATTACAAGGGATGGAAGTGTGACAGCTTATGCTATGGCGCCAATTGCTGGTGATGAAATCACTGAGAGAATTGCTCATCACTACCTTGTTGATTTCAATACTGGAGAAAGGATCAAAACAAGCCTTTCATCCAACGCTGAAAACATAACCTTTACCGATATTCTCGGGAAAAAGCACGTGGTGGATAAGAAAAGCATTGCCAGAGTGATTGATGAGCCAGTACGTCTTTTGGCAGACACAATTTCAAAGGAAATCCTTCAATATAACCATAAGTCTCCAAACGCAGTTTTTCTTATAGGTGGCGGCAGCCGTATACCGGGAATTGGAAAATATATTTCAGAGCAATTAGGTCTGCCTGAAGATAGGGTGGTTGTAAGAGGAAGGCAAATTATACAGAATATCAGGTACCAAGGAAGAAAGCTGTCAGGGCCTGAGTCAATTACGCCCATTGGGATAGCTGTCACTGCATTGCAGCGAAATGGGCAGGATTTTTTTAATGTAACTGTCAACGGAAAGAAGGTGCGGCTTTTTAATACCAAGAAGCTATTGGTTTTAGACGCACTGTTACTAATTGGCTTTAATCCTTCTGAACTGATTGGAAGGACGGGAAAAAGCATTACCTTTTATCTCAATGGTGAGAAGAAGGTTGTTAGGGGCGAATATGGCACTGCAGCTGAGATATATGTCAATGACAATGCTGCAAGCTTAGATACTGAAATTAGTATAGGGGATAATATTAAAGTGGTAGCTGCATGTGACGGGAAAGATGCTGAAGTAAAGGCAGGTCATTTGTTGAAGGATAAAAATGGAATCACAATATTTTTTAACGGTGAGAAAATACAGCTGAAACCAGTGATTTATATAAACAGCCAAACGGCAGAACCAATCACCAGTGTAAATAATGGTGATAGAGTGGAAATTAAGGAAATAAACACTGTTAAGGATGTTGCAGACTATCTTAAAATAAACCTGGCAGAAAATAATATTCTTGTTAACGGCAAGCCTGTAGAATATGATTATTTATTATCAGACAATGACAATCTAGAAATTACTTGTTCAAATTTGGATAACAAATTCCAGTCCAAAGAAGGTTTTTATGATAGCAGAGATATAATGGATAATAAAGACGATAAGCATTATCAAGATGTAACTGATAGTCGTGTAACAGATGAAATAGTGTTGACAGTAAACGGAAAAATTACAAAAATAAAAGATAAAAAAAAGCAGCATATCTTTGTGGATATATTCAATTTTATTGAATTTGACCTGTCAAAGCCTCAAGGCAGTATTATACTGAAATTGAACGGTAAACAGGCTGCCTTTACTGATAGCATAAAAAATGGGGATGTTATTGAAGTTTACTGGAGGAAATAGGATTTGCTTCATATGTGCAGTTATTTAAAGGGCAGCCTTATAAAAAATCATAGGGACAGAGGCAGCCCTGAAAAAACACTGAAATATGAGTTTATTTTTAACTGGTTTACATGGGCTGTAATTATTCTTGGTACCATATATTTCGCATTATATGTAGTTATTAATGGTAAAGAGTTTTCCTGCAACAGAGATAAGGCGTTGCTTTTAGCTTTTTTCCCGATCCTCCTCATACTAAACGGCTTAAAAAGCATTTTAATTCACAAAAGGCTTTATGATATCCATTTACTTTACCTAGTTGCAAGAGCCATAGAGATTTATGTGATTTCTATTGCTTTGGCATTAATGCCACTAGCCAAATGGGCTTTTTTGTTTCTTGTATACCAAATAATTATCACAAGCTTGACTAAGGGTAAAAAAACTGGACTCTTGCTACTGACATTTTCCTTTAAGATATTTACATTATCCCTGTTATTAAGTAAAATAGCAGCAGGAAAGGCTGTCAATTTCTTTTCTGAAATTATTTCATTTGAATATCTGCACATACTTTTCCAATATATAATCTTAGCATGCTTTGTGGTACTGTCTGGCAACATATATATTGATTTATCGATAAGCAGAGATCAGAAAAAAAGGCTTTTGAAAAAGGTAAAAGAAAAGTACCATCAACTAAGGGTAGCCCAGGATGAAATAAAGTTCAACTATAAGAATCTAAGTGAAGCCAATGCCAGGCTAATTCAATCAAATAAAAAACTGGCAAGTGCTGTAGCTGAGTTTTATACCTTACAACAAATAAGCCAGGCTATTAATTCAATATTTGATATACAGGAATTACTGAAGTGTGTAAATGATATTATTCTAGGTGTTATGGGTACAAATAGTTCAACCATTCTGTTCTATGATGAAAAGAGGGTCAGCTTGAGACTTCACACTACAAATCTTAACGACTGTGATGAGATAATTTTGTTTAGCAAAAGGGTTAATTGTGATGTGCTTTTAATGTGCTTCTTAGCGGCAAACCACTTATTGAAAACCACGCTGATCCTGAAAAGTATCCATTTGTTAAGGAAAGAGGAGTAAAATCATTAATCAGTGTTCCATTCAAATCTAAGTCACGTACTTTTGGACTTATATTAGTTGAGCATAAAATTGAAAATGCTTTTGATGAAGAAAATGTAAGGCTTCTTTCAATAATTGGCCAGCAGGTCGGTATGACTGTTGAAAATGCAGAGCTGTATCAGAAACTGACAGAGATGGCGAATACTGATGGGTTAACGGGTGTATATAATAGATTATATTTCCAGCAGAGGTTAGCGCAAGAATTAAAAATGGCTGAGAAAAACTATTATACTGTTTCCATTGCAATGCTTGATATTGATCATTTTAAGAAGTTTAATGATATCTTTGGGCACCTATTTGGTGATGAGATACTAAAAAAAATTGCTGACTTGATTAAAGTGTCACTGAGAAGCAATGACATTGTTGCCAGATTCGGCGGTGAGGAATTCATTATTATGATTCCCGGGGCAAGCTTAATGGATGCATATAAAAGAGTCGAAGAGTTAAGAAAAAAGATCACTCAAGTGACTGTCAGCGATACATCTGTGACTGCTTCAGTTACAGTTAGTATTGGAGTTTCCAATTACCCGGAATGTGCATTGAATGAAGCTGACTTATTGAGTACAGCTGATAGTGCGCTGTATGATGCAAAGGCTTCAGGGAGAGACTGTGTAAAAATTGCGGATACTTTGTCTGACAAGCCGATTAAATAGTTTTAAATGATTTAACCATGCGCCAGAATATTTTTGATTGGTTTTTATTCCAATTGTTTTCCGGCATGAAGAAGCTTATCCTGTACATTAGGTCCCCTTTGCTCAGAAACACTTCATTACCCTTATAGTACTTGTCATCACCGCTCTGTAATGAATAGTTCCAGTAGTATCCTGGCAATCCGTTTACTTTGATAGACTTTGCTTCAAAATACTTATAATTAAGAGTTGATGACTGTTTTGATTTTTCCAGGAAATCTTTGAGATCGTAGGGCAGATTCCATACCTGCACAAAACCGAATGTTTCTTTTGATTGTTCACGGAAATCTATATGGTATAATATGTCCGTTCCTGAAAATTCTTTTTCATCCAGGTAAAATGCAGACGGATAATTAAAACTAAATTTTCCTTTTAAGGATTTGTAACTGCTGAATTCCTGCTTTTCCGGTTTTTTTAAGGAAATATTTGTTTCTATGGTGTTTTCTTTCAGATAGCTGCTTACAAATATATTGTCCACCTGATATGATATTGGGTAAGAAAAAACCAGATAATCATCAATTATTATATTAAAAGCAAGCTGACTTTCTATTATTATATCTGATATGAGAAACATGAAAAGCCATAGTAATAATACTGCCATAAAAAGAACAAGCTTCTTCTTATAATTCTTAATAAATATAACACGCAAGCGGGATCACACTACCTTTAAGCATAATTATTATATATTTATTCAAAAAAAAATAATTAAGACTATATTTGTGTATATAAAAATTATATGAATTCATATATGACAAATAATCACGAAAAGATAAGTAATGAATATACTGATAGTGTTGAGGCTATTTATCAAGGGGAGTGTTATAATGAAGATTTTTGTTGTTAAGATGCCAAGGTTTTTTGGTAGAATAATTAAAGCAGTCCTTGGGATGTAATGCAATGAAAAAAAGTGGCAATGCCACTTTTTTGTATAAGTATATTACATATGGATTACACTGCTCTTGTTATTTTATTGGAACGCAAGCATCTGGTACAAACATTAGTAGTTTTAACAGTTCCGTTATCTAATACCCTTACTTTCTTCACATTAGGTTTCCATGACCTGCTTGTTCTCCTTACAGAATGACTTACATTGTTTCCGAATTTTGTTTCTTTACTGCAAATTTCACATTTTGCCATTTATAGTTACACCTCCTTCGAAATGGAGAATTTTCTTGTAAAAAAGAATACCTTTTATCAAATAACAAAAACAATACTAATTTTAACACATAAAAGGCAAATTACGCAAGCTTTATTTTTTCATACACTTGTATTACAATAATTGTATGGTTATGAATCATAATAATAATATATTGAAGCAGCCTGTTGAATATATCAAGGGTATAGGAGAGTCAAGGGGCAGGCTGTTTAGAAAGCTGAACATTTATAGTGTGGAAGATTTAATAACATATTACCCCCGGGACTATGAAGATTGGAGTAACATCAGGAAGCTTGATAAACTGGTTGATGGTGAGGCCTGTTCTTTTGAAGGCGTTGTTTCAAGTCCTGTAATAGAAAGCAGGCTAAGGAAGGGACTCTCAATATATAAGGTTCTGGTTAAAGATGATACAGGGGTAATAACATGTACCTGGTTTAACCAAAGGTTTGTTAAGAATGCCTTAAAAACTGGGGAGAAGTTATTTTTTTTTGGTAATATTAAAAGGAAGTTTGGAAAGATTGAGGCCCAGAACCCTGTGTATAAAAAGATAAAAAACGGGAATATAGAGGACATATGCAGAATAGTACCCATATATCCTTTAACTGCCGGGCTGAGCCAGAATGTTCTGCGCAAGGCTATAAGCAATGCATTGGAATTATTGGAAGGCAGCATGGAGGAGATATTGCCGGAATGGGTAAGAACTTCACTGAAGTTAAGTGAAATCAATTACTGTCTTAGGAACATACATTTCCCCAGAAGTTGGGATGACTTAAATAATGCAAGGCATAGGCTTGTTTTTGAAGAACTTTTAATATTGCAGTTGGGACTTTTGAGTATAAAGAATTCATTAAGCTATGAGAATTCCGGGATAAAGTTTAAGCGTTGTCCGGAAATCAGAGAGTTTATAAAGAGTCTTCCCTTTACCCTGACAAATGCCCAGAAAAAAGTTTTTGCTGAAATAGAAGAAGATATGGAAAGCAGCAAGACAATGAACAGACTTGTCCAGGGTGATGTAGGTTCGGGTAAGACCGTAGTAGCAGTACTGGCGCTGCTTAAAGCCGTAATAAGCGGATATCAGGGGACTCTTATGGTGCCTACTGAAATTCTGGCTGAGCAGCATTATGCTACAATTACTCAACTTACTGACGGGCAATTCATTGACGGACAAGCTGTAAAAACTATACTATTAACAGGAAGCCAGACAAAAAAGCACAGGCAGTCTATATTAGAAAGGATTGAGTCAGGGGAAATTGATATAGTAATTGGGACACATGCCTTGATAGAAGAAAACGTTGTTTTTAAAAAACTTGGGCTTGTGGTTACTGATGAACAGCACCGGTTTGGAGTAAGGCAGAGAGCTGCATTATACCAAAAGGGTTGCAACCCAGATGTTTTGGTAATGACAGCTACACCTATACCAAGAACACTCGCCTTGATTTTATATGGAGATTTGGATATATCTATAATTGACCAGCTGCCGCCAGGAAGAAGACCTGTAAAGACCTATGCAGTAGATGCTTCAATGAGGCAAAGGATAAACAATTTTATCAGGAAAGAAGTTAATGAAGGCAGACAGGTGTATATTGTCTGCCCTCTTGTAGAAGATTCTGATACCATAGATGCAAAGTCTGCGCTTGATACAGCAGAATCGATTGCAAAAAATGATTTCAAAGACCTGAGGGTGGGCCTTGTACATGGACGTATGAAGCCTAAGGAAAAGGAATCTGTCATGAGTGATTTTGTTAAGGGGAATATAGATATACTGGTTTCCACTACAGTTATTGAAGTGGGGGTAAATGTCCCAAATGCGAGTATAATGGTTGTTGAGAATGCTGAAAGATTCGGACTCGCACAGTTGCATCAGTTAAGAGGAAGAGTAGGTAGGGGCGGATACCAGTCTTATTGTATATTGTATAATGAAAGCAAGTCAGACATTTCTAAAGAAAGAATGAAAATTATGCAGGAAACAAATGATGGTTTCATAATTTCTGAGAAAGATTTGAGACTGAGAGGACCGGGGGAATTCTTTGGTACAAGGCAGCATGGCGTGCCTGATTTAAAAATCTCAAACCTTTACAGGGACATTGATATATTAAAAACTGTTCAAAGAATAGCCAGTGAAATACTAAGCAGAGATAAATACTTGTTACAAGAGGAAAATAAAGGATTGAAAAAAATGATAACTGAAAAATTTGAAAAGAAGCTTAAGGAGCTCAGTCTTAACTGAATATTTAAATATTTATTGACAATAAATATACATTATATAGAATTACATTGTGAAAACAGTGCAAGGGGGAATTAATAATACTAAGAGTTATTTCCGGTACGGCGAAAGGCCACAAACTTAAAACATTAAAGGGGCTTTCAACCCGCCCTACTTCAGATAAGGTGAAGGAAGCTCTGTTTAATATTGTTTCCCAATATGTTAAAGGAGCTGATGTGTTGGACTTATTTGCCGGCACAGGAAATCTGGGTATAGAAGCTCTAAGCAGAGGAGCTTCATCTGCTGTACTTGTTGATAAGAGCATGGAATGCCATAATATTATTAAGCAAAACCTTATACATACAAAGTTGATGGACAGAGCGGAAATTCTGACAGGAGATGTTATAAGAGTATTATTGAAACTTGCTGGAGAGGGGAGAAGCTTCGACATAGTCTTTATGGATCCCCCTTATTGCAAAAATTTTGCTAAAGACACGTTACAAATTGTGTCGGATAATGGTATAATCAAAAATGATGGCATTGTTGTGATAGAAAGGGACATAAAAGATGAAATACCTCAGGAAGTTGGAAGGTTAAGGCTCCTGAGGGATGGTAAGTACGGAAATACTGTTTTGTCTTTCTATAAGATAGGGAACGGGCATGAGTAATATGCAGCTGATTTCTATGACAGGGAATCGGCTGTCAGCCAAGGCCGTGCATAATTAAGGAAATGGGGTAGGAGCAAGATATTGAAAATATGTGTTTATCCGGGAAGCTTTGATCCAGTAACAAATGGACATATGGACATAATTCAGCGAGCTGCAAAAATTTGTGACAAGCTGGTAGTTGCCATAGGCAATAACCAAAGCAAAAAAGCCGCATTCAGTTTAGATGAAAGGATTGAACTTTTAAAGTGTTGTTTAAAGGACTATCCTGAGGTGGAAGTTAACAGCTTTACAGGGCTTCTTATAGATTTCGTAAATAAGATGAATGCAAACACTATAATAAAAGGCTTAAGAGCAGTATCTGATTTTGAATATGAGCTGCAGATGGCATTATTAAATAAGCATTTGGATTCAAACGTTGAGACCCTGTTTATGATGACCAATATCAAGTATTCATATTTGAGCTCCAGTGCAGTCAGGGAATTGGCACGGATTGGCGGAGATATTAGCGGGCTTGTTCCCGAATGTATAAAAGATAGGGTTGTAGAGAAGCTTAGGAAATAATCTTTGCTGCCCTTTGCGGGCACGAAATTTACTGCTGTTGTATTGGAATTCTTTAGTGGGGAGGAAATGATATGGAGATTTTGTCGATTTTGGAAACATTAGAAGACGTTGTCGAAAGAAGTATAAGTGTGCCCTTTTCCGGGAGGTGCCTTATAGATAGGGAAGAGGTTCTTGAGATAATCAAGGAAATAAGATTGAAACTTCCTGATGACATCAAACAGGCTAAATGGGTCAAGGAAGAAAGGCAAAAGATCCTTATGGAAGCCCAGAAAGAGGCTAATAGTATAGTAAAAGATGCTGAGAATAGAATAACTTCACTTATAGATGAGCATGAGATTACCAAAAAAGCTTATGAACGTGCTGATGAAATTATTTCCAATGCACAACAGAATGCAAAGGAAATAAGGCTGGGAACACGTGAATATGCTGATAGTATATTAGATAAGGTTGAGGAGATTCTTAAAGACACATTAGACGTAATAAAAATGAACAGAGAAGAATTAAAATAAGTTTTTTTTCCTTGAACAGACGGCTCTGGAACCAAATAAAAAATCAATTATTTTTGCGGCTGCAGCAGCTACAATGAAAAATAATGCTGTAAATATAAAGTATTTGATTGATACCATTACACTATGTTGCCAGTCTAATATCAGGGATAGGTTATGTTGAGAAAAAGCCGGAACTGATTTGAGGATATCCGGTCCTGCAATAAGAATGCCAATAAATGTATAGACTCCTGCAATCACTCCATGGATAAGCTTGCCGACAATATAAGGAGCCGGGTTGATATCGGTGTCACGTATGATACTAAGCACCTGGAAATGTACCGAAAGCCCAGCCCAACCGATTATTGTGCTTGTTGATATAAGTCTTTGTATTAAATCGACATTACTAGCAGAACATATCATTTTTATACCCGTTATAATTTCGAAAAAACCACTTATTAGTGATGTCAGAACCTCTGGGCTCAATCCTAGCGGAGCCAGCAAAAAGGACAGAAAGGCTGCAGTAGTTGTTATAAAGCCTGTTTCCAGCAAAATGCTTATAATGACTGAAAACAGGATAATAAAACCTCCAATAGTCAGTATAGTCATTATCGAATTTCTGATTGCTTCACCAAGCAAACTCCCGAAAGCGGATTTGGCATTGCCTGCGGCACTGAGTTCCATACTGAATTTTTTCAGAAGTCTACCCTTTGAACGGCTTGGTACATAGCTATTTTTTTTTATGCCATAAAACCTGAATATTATTCCGACTGTTATAGATGCGGTAATATGGCAAGCCAGGAGAAAAGGACCCAACTGCGGCGAATTGAACATGCCTGTTGCAACAGCTCCAGCAATAAAAAGAGGGCCTGAGTTATTTGAAAATGCGATCAGCCTTTCGGCCTGTATTTTTGACAGGTGCTTTTCCTTTCTGAGGGAAGAAGTGATCTTGGCTCCTACAGGGTAACCGCTTGTTGTGCCCATAAGAAAAGCTAAAGCCCCACTGCCGGGCACTTTGAATAGTGGATACATTAATGGTTCCAGCAGCACACCAAAAGCGTTGAACAGATTTGATCCTTTTAAGAGTTCAGATGCAATAAAAAAGGGAAACAAGGATGGGAATACTACATTGAGCCATAGATTTAAACCTCTGGAGGCTGCATCCACACATGTCCTGGAAAAAATAATCAAACAGAAAATAAACAATACTGTCATTGCTGGCAAAATATACTTTTTCAGGTTTATTACTCTTATACCATGCCATTTTTCGGAAAATATAA
This sequence comes from Acetivibrionales bacterium, assembly GCA_050953835.1. GTDB lineage: Bacteria > Bacillota > Clostridia > Acetivibrionales > JBMNNH01 > JBMNNH01. Next base: position 35,590 of record JBMNNH010000026.1, read on the forward strand.
AAGCAGGAACAGGATCAGGCTGCTAACAATTAAAGTATTCATTGATTAAACCCCAATAATAATATTTTATAATGATTTAAATAATGTTCTGTAATGATTTAAATAATGTTCTGTAATGATTTTATTATTATTTTGGGGAAATATGACAAATAAATACCAAAAATTAACCAGGTATGAGAATTTGCTGACTCAGGAATAATTGGAGAAAGCATAATACCCCGGTTAACTTTCGACGGGGTATTATTATATGCTATTCTATTTCAACAGTCCATCCCATTTTGTCTTCAATTTCACCATATTGTATTCCTGTAATAGTTTCATATATCCTTGATGACAATTCACCAATGACACCATTGTTTATTGTAATTACATTATTATCCCAGTTCAATTCTCCAACAGGGGATATTACTGCAGCTGTACCGGTTCCAAATACTTCTTCCAGAGTACCCTTCTTATGTGCTTCAAACACTTCCTGTATAGTGATTTTCCTTTCAGCTATGTTCATATTCCATGATTTTAAGAGTTCAATAGTTGAATCCCTGGTAATACCCGGTAGTATGCTCCCTTCCAGAGAAGGAGTGATAACTTCGCCATTAATTTTAAAGAACACATTCATTGTGCCTACTTCTTCTATATACTTCCTTTCCAGGCCATCAAGCCAAAGCACCTGTGTATATCCAATTTTCTTTGCTTCCTCCTGTGCTTTCAAGCTAGCAGCATAATTACCGCCGGCTTTAGCAAAACCGATTCCGCCTTTTTACTGTGCGGACATACTTGTTTTCAACGAAAATTTTTACAGGATTCAATCCCTCAGGATAATAAGCTCCTACAGGAGTAAGAATTATTAAAAACTTATAGGTTCTAGATGGCCTGACACCTAAGAAAGGATCAGTAGCAAATACAAAAGGCCTTATATACAGTGAAGTACCTTCCTCTTCAGGAATCCAGGATTCTTCCAATTTGACCAGCGTTTTTAGAGCTTGAACCATAAAATCCACATCTATTTGAGGGATGCCACAACCTGTCGTTAGATATATTAATCCTTTCCATATTCTTAGCAGGCCTGAAAAGGAGCAGCCTTCCATCTTTTGCTTTATATGCTTTCATCCCTTCGAATACAGTCTGACCATAATGCAAAGCCATAGTAGACGGGGTCGAGTTGGAGAGGAGCATAGGGAACAATTCTGGCATCATGCCACCCCTGGCCCTCAGTATAGTCCATCACAAACATATGATCCGTAAAATACTGGCCAAATCCCAGGTTTTTCTGATCCGGTTTTTGCTTCAAAGTTTTAGCTCTTTCAATACTTATTTTGTTAGACATAACAACGACCTCCTTAAAATCTGTCTTACTATTGAACGCCCAAATATTATCTGTATTATGTAAAGCATTTGCGTGTCCAATTATATTTTATTCTTAATTATTTATTATGCAACTTTTTCATATAAAAATCCAGTATTTATTGCTTATTGTATGTTAAAATTGTTATGTTCTGTACAAGTTTGGGAATTTGTATAACAATTATAGGCATTTTCATTAATTTTCAAAGGGTGAAAATATTAACGCGCATGAAAATCAGACTATTACTAATAATAATTAAGCAGGGTTCACAGCGGCTTGGCTGGAATAGGCATGTTAAAATTGAATAGATTCTTCAGGCAGTGCTGTCAGGTTTAAATTGGTTGTGCGTATTGGTTGATGAATAAAGGCATACCGGCCGCTGTGGATTCTTTAATATATAGCTTGGGCTTCTGATGCAATCATCGGAGGCCCATTGCTATTATTATATAAATGCTTTAATTCCTTTAACATTATTTTAATACAAAAAAATTCTATTATGGTATAATTAATTATCAAAAATATGGAATGGTAATCATATAAACAATACAGGAGGAGTTGTTTTGAAACGTCTATTATATATGCATAAATTAAGTATTATTATATTTACTGTTATAGTAGCTTTTCTCTTAGTATCGGTCATTTCAGGCATACAGAATGTATGGGCGTATCCGGCTGCGATGGACTCTAAGGATTGGCAGGAAGAGTCAATAGCAACTCAGAATGAGTCTATAGGAACTAAAGAATTAACAGAGACACAGGAAGAAACAAAAAAATCACAGGGAGAGGATATAGAACCGGAACGAATTACTCCCCATGAGCTTATTGCACATGCAGGCGGAGCAATTTACGGTTTTTGCTATACAAACTCCCTTGAAGCTTTAAACAGCAGTTATAATAAAGGGTTCAGATTTATTGAGATTGATTTGGAGTGGACATCTGATGGATATCCTGTAGCTATTCACGATTGGAATGCCATGGTTAAAAGACTGTTTATGATTGAGCCAAAAGTGTTGACTATTGAAGAATTTAGGAACGGAAGAAAGTTCATGAATCTTACCCTTATGGATATGGAAGCCCTTTCTGAATGGCTTAAAGAACATAAGGATGTATACATAATTACAGATATAAAAAATAGAAATTTGGAAATGCTTGAATATATAAAAGAAAACTATCCGGAGATACATGGCCAGATAATACCTCAGATACATTTCCTTGAAGACTATGATAAGGCAAAGGGGATGGGTTATAAAAACATTATTTTAACCTTGTATATGATGAAACTTAATTATATGGATGTAGTGAATTTTGTTAGTAAAAATGAACTTTTTGCTGTTACAATGGATATCGAGCAGGGATTTTCCGGATTGCCCGAAATGATGAGCGAGAGTGGGACAAGGATGTATGTGCATACAATAAATACTTTGTCAACAGTTGAGGCTTTAAGAGAAAAAGGGGTATTCGGTGTTTATACGGATTATTTTGAGCCGATACACTGGATTGATACGTATGTAGATCAGGAACAAGATTTTATAGATGAGGAAGTCTTTTCTGACAAAAAGCAGGAAGTTATAATGGATGAATAATACAAATATTTTTCAGGAGGGAATCAATTATGGATGTAATACTTACAAGAAGGAGTATCAGAAAGTATACTGCAGAGAGAGTACCGGACAGTATGATAAAAGAACTGCTTAAAGCGGCTATGAGCGCCCCTTCTGCGAGAAACCAGCAGCCCTGGCATTTTATAGTTATACGTGACAGGAGTGTTATGGAAAAAATTACACAAATACATCCTTACTCTCAGATGCTGAAAGAAGCATCAGCCGCTATACTGGTTTGTGGTGATCTTGATATTGAATTAAGCCCGGGATATTGGGTATTGGACTGTTCAGCAGCTACGGAAAATATTTTGATTGCTGCTAATGCCTTAGGACTTGGAGCTGTATGGCTGGGGGTATACCCAAGAGAAGAAAGGATATCTGGCATTAAGAAGCTGTTTAAATTGCCAGGGAATGTAGTCCCTCTTTCACTTATATCAATTGGATATCCAGGCGAGAGGAAGGAACCTGCAGACAGGTATAATGAGGAAAGAGTGCACTATGACAGTTGGTAATGGCAAATCAGACTCCCTTTTTGTTCAAGGGAGACTTATTACCGTTTTTATCAACAATCACAATTGAATCAAGGGTAGACTTTAAATTATTTCTAAAATTATTAATATATTCTTCACGAAGCTGTTGCTGCTCTTTTTTTTCTTCCGGTGAAAGCCCAACAGTTTTTGCTTTTCTGGAAAGTGCATTAATTCTTTCTATTTTTTCCTGATCCATGTTTATCACATCCTTAATGGGTATTATAAAGGATTATTTTATAAATGAAAAGGTTAATATGTTTCAATTGACCCTTTTGCTGCGTACACATAATCGGATTATTTGCATATAGTGGTATTGGAGTTTAAACCCAGTAAATAGATGCGCTAATAAATGATTAGATTTCAATGGAGGGATTGGCTATGGCAAAGGGCAATATTAGGCATATGTTTCCCGGAGGAAACACTTCAAGAGGTTTTTACAGTTACTACAGCTATATACTTGACCAAAGCAGTGCGGCAAGGATTTTTATAATTAAGGGTGGTCCTGGGGTGGGAAAATCCACATTCATGAAAAATATTGGAAACAAAATATCAGATATGGGCTTTGATGTTGAATTTATGCACTGTTCCAGTGATTCTGACAGCCTTGACGGTATGGTAATCCCTGCTGCAAAGGTAGGCTTGATTGATGGAACAGCGCCACATGTTGTTGACCCTAAAAATCCTGGCGCTGTTGATGAGATAATCTATCTGGGAGATTTTTGGGATGAAGGCGGGATTCGCGAAAACAAAGAAGTAATAATGCATGAAAACATGAAAATTAGCAGGCTTTTTGTAAGGGCTTACAAATATCTGAAAGCAGCAGCCTGTATATATGATGATATGATCACCATTTATGATATGGCTCTGGATAATGCAAAAGCAAATGCTAAGGCACATAGCATAGTTAGAAAACTGTTTGGACACAATGTTCTGACAGAAAATGAAGGAATTCAGCGCAAACTGTTTGCTAGTGCAATTACTCCAACAGGACTCAAACACTATCTGGAATCAATCCTGGGTGATTATAGGGTTTATGTGCTGGAAAGCTGTCCCGGTATTTGTACCAGCAGTATGTTGAACATGATAAACAATTCAGCTTTGGAAAGGGGCTATAATACTGAGTGCTATTACTGCGCCTTGTATCCGGAAAGACTTGAACATGTTGTAATACCGGAGGCTGGTGTTTCCCTCACAACTTCAAACAAATACCATACCGCACAGGTAAAAGCTTATGAACGCATATGCTTTATGGATTTTGTCAGGGATGATGTGCTAGAGGAAAACAGCGACCCTTTGAAATACGACATGGAAAAATTTGAAGAACTTCTAAATAAAGCGGTGGAGACCATTTGTTTGGCAAAGCTGAGCCATGATAAAATGGAGAACTACTACATACCTAACATGGATTTTGAGGCAGTGCAAGCACGCTGTGAGTCAACCCTATTCAGGGTGCTTGAATACATAAAAAACTAATTTAGCCGCTTTCTAGTCGTTATAGAGGTCAAAGCCCATTTGTTTAAAAGCGTTCTTTTTAACAATAATATCTGAAACGAGAAGCTGCTGTTGGAATGATCTGATTTCATCCGTGTATTTGCTTGTATTCAAAGGAACACCTTCAATACTGTAAGCTTGTCCTGTACTATTAATGTAATAGTATTCATCTGTTACAACATATCCTGTTCTTAATACTGCATAACCTCTGTCAGTATTAAGAAGGTCTTTTCCCATAGCATAAGTTGTTTCAAAGCCCATTAGATTTGCTATAGTAGGAAATAAATCCACTTGCCCGCCTATTGTGTTGTTTATACCCTTTTCCTCAAGTCCCGGATAGTGAATAAAACAGGGCACCTTCTGGAGTTTTGTCCATTCATAATCATTAATCTGCTTGCCCAGAAACTTTTCTAACTGGTCGATGTAATCTTTTTGTACTGCTGAGTGGTCACCGTATATTACTATTAAGGAATTATCATACAGGCCTTTGTCCTTCAAAAGCTGTATCAACTCACCTATGGATTTGTCTGCGTAATGTGCGGCTTTTAGGTAGTTGCCAAGGAATGTGCCCTCAAACTCACCGGAATCAAATTCATTGTATGTTTCAAAAAAGTTAAAGGGGTGGTGAGTGGAAAGTGTAACTGCAAACCAGTAAAAAGGCTCTTTTGTATCGATTAAATCAAGTGTTTGCCTGAACATTGAAGAGTCAGAAAGTCCCCAGCCCATTATATCATCAAGAATATAATCCTTATTACTGAAAAATCTGTCAAAGCCTATCGCTTTGTATGCCTCGGTCCTGTTCCAGAAACTCGGATTGTTGGCGTGGGAAACATATGTCTTATAACCTTTATTCTCCAAAAGCCGTGGCAAAGTATAGAAAGTGTTTGTCGGAAACCTGAAGTAAACCGCCCCCTCTTTTACAGGATACAAGGAAGCATTGCATAGTAGTTCAGCATCGGATGTGTTTCCCCCTCCAATCTGGTAATAAAAGTTGTCAAAATAGATGCTTTCATACATATATTTGTTAAGATTAGGTGTTATTTCCCTGCCATTAAACTCTCTGTTTATTACAAATTCCTGCAGTGCTTCTACCTGAATTACTATGAGGTTTTTACCCCGGGCTATCCCTTCAAATTTGTCACCTTCATCTGTTTTATCCTTATAAAAATTGTTTACAAGATTTATTTCCTCTTGTGTCAGCTTTAGATCTGACAGTACTTTTTCATTTATAAAGCGTTTTGTGTCATAGTAATGAAAGTAGATTATCCCAAGCTTTTTAATAACATAGTTGTTATCATAAGGGAAAGTACTTGTGTCGGTTTTATGGTAAGAAACCTGGAATATCCCTATAGCAACTGCAACAAGCAGCACTGAAAAAACTGCCCTCTTTAACAAGTCGATTTTGCATTGTGCCAAAACTTTGAACCTTTTGAGTATAATGACTGTGGCAATCACGGCAGGTATGTCTATTATATAAACAATATCCTTGACCTTCAAAAGGCTTACTATACTGTCCCCAACAGAGCTTACCAGTCCGATCTGACGAAGTACAGGTATTGTTATGGCATTGTAATAGTACCTGAAGTACAGAGTATCTGCAAATAACAAAAGTGAAAGCACTATGTTAATTACTATCAAACTTGTTTTTCTCCTTTTATTGAATAAAAGGAATGAAATTGCAAAAATAATAAGTACTTCTCCAAAGGAAGCAGCCAGCATATACAGATTGTGGGGCGAAATGAAAGGCCGCTCATTTAACCTGGTGGTAAATTGAAAATAGAAGCATTTTACCATTATTGATCCCAGGAACCATATAGAAAATATAATATCAAAAAGTAATGCCTGGTTTTTTTTGTTATTTGCAAATGAACTTTCTTTCAATGTCTACCTCCTGATAACAACATGGTAAAATAATACGCAATTAATAAATTCACATGGTTTATATTTTAAACCAATTAATATACATTTTCAATAAACAAAAAAACAGAGAAGGGGATCTATACCTGGTATCCAAAATCATTTAATTAACCTGGATAGCATTGAATTGTGTGCCAACTCCTCAAAATCATCATTTAGTTTCTCAAGGGATATGAAGTCCTTGTATTTTTCTTTAAGTGTAATGGTAATCAAATGATCTGTTAATGCAGGGTTTTTTGGAAGAAGGCTTCCGTGGGAATAAGAACAATAGACATTTTTATAAACAGCACCTTCAAAACCGTCTTCTCCGTTATTCCCGTAACCTTTCAATACCTTTCCAAGGGGTTTTATTTCCGGTCCCAAATAGGTTTTACCGGAATGATTTTCAAAACCAACTATTTTGCGGTCATTGTTATCATTATGAGCTAAAAAATTACATTCATATACTGTATTTCCTATCATCCTTTCCTTACTGCCTTCGGTCCAAAGGTTCAGTGCTCCCAAACATTGTATTTCCTTGCTGTCAAAAGTTTTATAGTACTGGCCAAGCAATTGGTATCCCCCACAAATACAGAGGAATGTTTTGCCGTTCTCAATAGCATTTTTTATCTCGGCTGATTTATTTTTCATTAAATCATTTTGGATTATTCCCTGTTCATAATCCTGGCCTCCACCTAAAAACACAATATCATATTGTTCAGGAACAAAACTGTCACCAAGGGATACATTCAATATATTTACATCAATTTCCCTCCATTTGCATCTTTTTTCAAGTGCGATTATGTTTCCCCTGTCACCATATAGGTTCAAAATATCAGGATACAGATGACATATATTAATCACGTACATGATTATTCCTCCAATTTCTATTTCCAAAACTCCTTTAATTTATAAATTCTTTTTAACACCTTTCTTATTTCAAGCATGGCGGTATATGTCGGCAGAATATAAAAACTGTGGTTGTCAGGAGTCCTGGACAGTCCTGTGCTTACTAAAGTTTTGTAGTCCTTAATTATTGAGATTTTATTTGTGTTTATGCCTGCATATTTCAGGCGCACTGCCATATCTTCTGCCCTTGTTCCGGCAGAGTAAATGTTGCCTGTTTTGTTTTGAATTTGCAGCAGCTTTTCAATATCAACATCCCATAACCATGAAATATCTGTTCCGTCAGCCAGTTTATCATTTATTGCAAAAGCAAGCTGATAGATATCTGGTACGGTTAGCAGGTAGTTGATCACTTGATTAAAACCAGTGGGATTTTTTATAAGTATAAGTTTTATGTTCTTGCCTGATGCCTTGATTGTTTCCATTCTTCCAAAGCCGCACTCAAAGTTCTCAAGGGCTTTTAAAGTTTTTATATCAGCAAGCCCCAGAGCCATCCCGCATGCCGCTGCTGCAAGGGCGTTATATACATTGTACAAACCCGGTAAGTCTATTTTTACTTTATAATTCTCATGTAATGAGAGGCTGATTTCTGTGTATGAAGAAGTAAGTTCCTGAACATCAGTACAGGTCACGGCAGTAACGGGCCTTTTATAACCGCATGCAGGACAGTTGAAGCCCCCGAGATGTCCATATGTATGATAATTGTATTGGTATTTTTCTTTGCAGTAAATACAGAATATTGCATCACTGTTTATAATTTCTTCTGCTTCTTTATAAGCATCTTTTGCAATGCCATAATAAATTATTTCATGCTGCATTTGTTTGCCAAGTGAAGCACAAAGAGAGTCATCCGCATTTAATATGAGTTTTGTTTTTTTTGTTTTTTGAATTCCCGACTTTACACTTTTCAATGTGCTGTACAGTTCTCCATATCTGTCCAACTGATCTCTGAAAAAATTTGTTACAATAAGCACATCAGGCTCAAGATAGTTTGTGACTTGGTTAAAAGCTGCTTCATCAGCTTCAATGAGGGCGGTAGATACAGTGCATACACCGAATAAATTTACTGCTTCAATAAAAGTGCTGGTTATTCCGCTAAGAAGGTTTGCACCGGATTTATTTGTAATGTATCCAATATTATTCTCTTTAAGTATTTGGGCAATCATTCTTGTTGTAGTAGTTTTACCATTAGTACCGGTAACCATAATGATTTTGAAATCCTGTGCTAAAACAGCTAATATTTGAGGGTATATTTTGAGGGCAAGTTTTCCCGGAAGAGACGTACCCCCTAATTTAAACAGCCTGCATCCTAATATCACCGTTTTTGAAAAAGCAATGGTTGCAGATAATCTGATATTATTAAATATATTCTTAATACTCATAAACACCCCGATTAATAATTTCCTCAGGTATTTCAACAAACCAGAAATACTCAGTTATTACTAATATTAATGAACATTAATAATTTCCTAGACATTATAGCACAACTGGACAAGTATTGCATAAATATTTTAGTAGAGTAACATTTTTGATGTTAAACTATTAGTAATATATAATTAATAATTGCTACCTTATTTTTGAAGTGATACAATATAACATATGATGATTAATATATCATATTTATTTATTGATATTAAGTGATATTTTGTTTTTGCAGTGCCAATAAACTAACATACACGGGTGGGTGTGAAATAGGCCCAAGGCCAATTGACCTTCATCTTAAAGCACTTAGGAATATGGGCGCCAGGGTTCAGGATGTCCAACGGGGCTTTATATACTGTGAAGCAGATAAACTGGAAGGATGTGATATTCAGCTTGATTATCCAAGTGTAGGAGCAACCGAAAACATAATGCTGGCGTCGGTATTTGCTGAAGGCATCACCTGTATACATAATGCAGCAAAAGAACCTGAGATTTTTGACCTTCAGAGTTACTTAAGGGGTATTGGGGTTGATATCACAGGAGCAGGGACAAGTACAGTTACTATAAAAGGCAGCAGAAAAAGGCTAAAAAGTATAAAGCATGAGGTTATGCCTGACAGGATTGTGGCAGGCACATATATGGTTGCTGCAGGTATAACAGGAGGAAGCATTGTATTAAATAATGTTATTCCGGAACACATGAGTTCAATAATATACAATCTAAGAGATGCTGGATGCAGAATAAGCATAAACAGGAACAAGATAAGTATAAATGGCCCAGACAGGCCTAGTGCAATAGATACTATCAGGACCCTTCCATATCCTGGGTTCCCAACAGATATGCAGGCTCAGATGGTTGCTATGTTAACAATAGCAAGAGGAACAAGCATAGTTATAGAAACTGTTTTTGAAAACAGATACAAGCATGTGGAGGAACTGTTGCGGATGGGTGCCAATATAAAGCTTGAAGGTAGAATTGCGGTAATAAAGGAAGTACCCAGGCTGTTTGGAGCCAACGTGACTGCAAAGGATTTAAGGGGCGGAGCGGCTCTTGTACTGGCGGGACTTTCAGCAGAGGGTGAAACGATAGTAAATGGGCTTAAACACATTGATAGAGGATATGAAAACCTGGAAGGCAAGCTTGCACAACTTGGAGCTATTATAAAAAGGATTGAGAGCTAACTGGGGGTTTTCAGGAGGAAATTGAAAGATACACATGAGTATTTCTGCATATGAGAGAAATATACGTAGGAAAAAAGGCAAGAAGTTTAAAAGAACTATTAAATGGATAAAATCTTTATTAGTTTTTATATTATTTGGTGTAACAGTGGTTTTGATGGCTTATTCTCCCCTGTTTAACATCAAGGTGATTGAGGTAAGAGGAAATGCACACTATGAAGCGTCGGAAATAATTGACATGTTGGATATATCTACAGGCAGTAACGCTTTTAAGTGTATGGGGAAAGATATAACCAACATTTTTACTTTTAGGTACAATAGTATTGAAGAGAAAATTGAAAAAAACTGCTCTTATATAAAAGAAGCAAAGGTACAGTATTATCCTCCTTCAAAGGTATTGGTAGACATAAAGGAAAGAAATCCTGTGGGAATTGTCCCTTACCTTGGGACAAGCATTATTATTGATGAAGAAGGATACATAGTTGATACTGTAAAAACTGAAGAAGAACACAGTCTGCCGGTAATCAAAGGAATAGTATTTGATAATTATGAATTGGGACAAAGAATAAAAGTACAAAAAAATCCGGAAAGTGTCAGAAATGCAATTGAAGTTATTGAGACAATTAATAGCTCTGATGAGGCTACTGGATTTAAGCTGTATAGTATTATTGAATCCATAGATGTAAGCAATCAGGAAAAAATATGTTTGTTTATGGATTCACGTTTGGTAGTTAATTTAGGAGATCTTGAAGACTTAAGATACCGAATTAATGTTTTAAAGCATATTTATTTAAACAATATTAAAGAGGACGACAAGGGATTGATAGATTTTACTGTAGGAGAAAATCCGGTTTTTATTCCGGAAAAGTAGGGGGAAAAGCAATGATACCGATACTTGGGTTAATTATTGGAATTATTTTAGGTATAATTATACCGTATAATATACCACAGCAGTATTCCAATTATGTAGCAGTTGCAATTTTAGCAGCTATGGACTCCGTATTTGGAGGGATTGCTGCAACAGCTCAGGGAAAGTTCAGCATGAAGGTTTTTATTTCAGGCTTTTTTGGTAATGCACTGCTTGCTGCTGGTTTAGCGTATTTAGGGGATCAGTTGGGTATTCAAATTTATCTTGCTGCAATTTTTGCATTCGGTAACAGAATATTTTTAAATTTTGCAATTATTCGAAGATACATATTGAATAAATTATCAAAAAAGGATAATATAATATAGACGATACTGACAACAAAACCTATGAGAATAAGAATTTTTTTGATATACATTTGTACTTTTTTACGTTATAATGTTTAGGAAATCATATTTATTCCTTAATATTAAGATTTCCGTTAGGGACATTTCGTCAAAAGTACTCATAGAGGCTTTTGTGAAATAAGTGCTTTTGATATAATGAAATCAATACCAGCAGTATGTTTGTACACGTAAACGAATGAAGAAGGGGGACTTAAGTTGTTGGAATTTGACATCGACATGGAACAATTTGCCCAGATAAAAGTAGTCGGAGTTGGCGGCGGAGGAAATAATGCAGTCAATAGAATGATTACGTCAGGTCTTCGGGGTGTTGAGTTTATTGCAATTAATACAGATAAACAGGCTTTATTTCTATCCAAGGCAAATACTAAAATTCAGATTGGCGATAAATTGACTAAAGGATTAGGTGCAGGGGCAAACCCGGAAATAGGGGAAAAAGCTGCAGAAGAGAGTAAAGATGAAATAGGCCAGGCAATTAAAGGTGCGGACATGGTATTTGTTACAGCAGGCATGGGCGGAGGAACAGGTACCGGAGCAACACCAGTTGTTGCACAAATTGCCAAAGAAATGGGTATACTCACGGTTGGAGTTGTAACAAAACCATTTATGTTTGAGGGTAGAAAGAGAATGCAGCATGCTGAAAGAGGAGTAGAGAACCTAAAAAATACTGTAGATACCCTTGTAACCATTCCAAATGACAGGCTGCTTCAGGTGGCAGAAAAGAAGACTTCAATTGTAGATGCGTTCAGAATAGCCGATGATGTTTTAAGGCAGGGTGTACAAGGTATATCAGATTTAATAGCGGTTCCCGGCCTTGTGAACCTGGATTTTGCTGATGTTAAGACTGTGATGATGGAAACCGGACTTGCCCATATGGGTATAGGAAGAGCTTCAGGTGAGAATAGGGCGGAGGAAGCAGCAAAACAAGCAATACAAAGCCCATTGCTTGAGACTTCCATTGAGGGTGCAAGAGGTGTTCTCTTAAATATTACAGGCGGAGCAGACCTTGGCTTGTTTGAAGTGAACATGGCGGCAGAACTGGTTCAAAAGTCTGCTGACCCTGATGCAAACATTATTTTCGGAGCAGTAATTGATGAGAACCTGAATGACGAGATGTTGATTACTGTAATAGCTACCGGCTTTGATAAGGGCTTGTCTTTGAAGAAGGCGGATAAGATTCTTGATAATGCTGCTAAGAGTATTACTGAGAACAGCAGGCCCATCCGTGAACGCAATACAGGTGATGAATTGGATATACCTACTTTTTTGAGAAGGAACAGATTCCGTTAGGAATAAATAATATATTCTTTGGATAGAACATCAGGTTGTTCAACCTGGTGTTTTTTTGTCATATTGTTTTTGCTATTCTACAAGAGCTTTTGACAAAAATTTGACTAGTTTTATTCTAAAATGATATCAATAGGTTATTAATCATAAAAAGCATAATAACAATGCTTTATTTAATTATGCATAAAAGAAAAGGTATTTGAATATAAGTAAAATAGGGGATTGTCTGGTTGAGGTGTGACTTTCTGTGGAGATATATGTAGATGTTCTGATTTTAGAGAATATAGTGATGAACTATTTAATACTGGCTATGACAGCGAAGTTTTCTAAAAGTAAAACATCTAACCTCCGTCTATTTTTGGGAGCTGTGGTAGGGGCATCCTATGTTGTGATTATGTTGCTACCAGGAATGAAAGTATACTATTCTGCTTTTGCTAAAATTGTTTTATCTCTTGCCATAGTAGCAGTTGCATTCTCACCGGAGAAGATAAATAGCTTCCTTAAAACGCTGGCCATCTTTTATGTATCAACTTTTATATTTGCAGGCGCTGCTTTTGCTTTCATGTACTTTAACCAAAATGGCGGATTTATTAGAAATGGTATAGTGTATGTATTCTGGCAGTCAAAATGGACATTGCTTATTTTTTCAATTATAATGGTTGGGATACTGGCAAGGATATTCTGGGACATAATCCAACAAAAATTTATTAAACAAAGGCAATTAATACAATTAAAAATTGTCTTTGAGAAAAAGATAATTGATTTGTCAGCCCTGGTGGATACCGGCAATTCATTACACGACCCGTTAACAAATATGCCTGTAATTATAGTTGAGTTTAATGCCATCAAAAAAATATTACCTTCAGATATTCAGAATATCTTTGAAGAGTCAAAGGAAAATGATTTGCCTGCTATAACAGGAATTGTTTCAAACTCTAATTGGTTTTCAAGATTCAGGCTTATACCCTATACGTCTTTGGGAAAGGAAAACGGTATGTTGATTGGTTTTAAGCCCGATTATATTGAGATAGGGCAGGACAATGATATAAAAGGAATAAAGGATGTAATAGTAGGTATTTATAACAGCGCATTATCAAAAAGCGAAAGTTATAAAGCACTACTAAGTCCTGAACTAATATAAAACAAAGGCTAATATTTTACTTCCAGGTATGGTGACGAAGGGAGATGCAGATGTGAAAACTATTAACAGAATATGGTTGGGCCTGCAAATAAGGTACTTGAATCTACTAAGAATGTTAAATATACACAGGTATCATACTATTTATTATATAGGTGGAAGTGAGGCTTTACCACCACCTTTAAGCAACGATGAAGAAAGCTATTTGCTTCATAAGCTTGAGAAGAAGGATTACGGAGTAAAATCCATATTAATTGAAAGGAACCTAAGATTGGTTGTATATATCGCGCGAAAATTCGAAAACACCGGAGTAGGGGTTGAAGACCTGGTTTCAATAGGAACTATTGGTTTGATAAAGGCTATAAACACATTTAATCCCTCAAAGAATATAAAATTGGCTACTTATGCGTCCCGTTGCATAGAAAATGAAATATTAATGTTTTTAAGAAGAAACAATAAAATCAAAACAGAGATTTCTATTGACGAGCCTTTAAACATTGACTGGGACGGAAACGAACTTCTTCTTTCAGACATTCTTGGAACCGATAATGATATAATACATAGAAGTATTGAGGATGAGGTAGACAAGGAATTGTTAAATACCGCATTAAAGAAGCTGTCAATACGTGAAAAAAGGATTATGGAGTTAAGGTTTGGACTTTCCAACGGAGTTGAGAAAACCCAGAAGGAGGTTGCAGATATGCTGGGCATATCCCAGTCATATATTTCTAGGCTGGAGAAAAGGATTATTAGCAGGCTGAAAAAGGAAATTAACAGAATGATATAGATTTGTCAAGGTGTTTTATTAAAATTTTCTCTTGTTTTTTGAAGGCATTTGCAGTATAAAAAAAACCTCTATGGCAATAATGATATTGACAGAATTTTAGTTGCCGGGAGGTTTTTCAATGTTAGTCAATAAGGTTGAAATTTGTGGCGTTAACACTTCTAAATTACCTGTATTATCGAATGAAGAAAAGAAAGCACTTTTTGAAAGAATTCATAAAGGTGATAGCTCGGCAAGGGAAGAGTTCATTAATGGAAACTTAAGGTTGGTACTTAGTGTAATTCAAAGATTCAACAATAGAGGAGAGTATGTTGATGATCTTTTTCAAGTAGGTTGCATAGGCCTTATAAAAGCAATTGATAACTTTGACGTTAGTCAGAATGTCAGATTCTCAACCTATGCAGTGCCTATGATTATTGGAGAGATCCGAAGATATCTCCGTGATAACAATTCAATCCGGGTAAGCCGGTCTTTAAGAGACATTGCTTATAAAGCCCTACAGGCAAAAGAAAAGCTGACAAATCAGAATTCAAAGGAACCGACAATATCAGAAATTGCCAGGGAACTTAAACTTCCTAAAGAAGAGGTTGTTTTTGCCCTTGATGCTATCCAGGATCCGATATCATTATTTGAATCTGTATACCATGATGGCGGGGACGCAATATATGTAATGGATCAGGTTAAAGATGAGAAAAACAATGATGAGAATTGGCTGGAGGGAATATCCTTGAAGGAGGCAATGAGAAAATTAAATGACAGGGAAAAGTTGATACTTAATCTAAGATTTTTTGAAGGCAGAACCCAAATGGAAGTGGCTGAAGAAATTGGGATTTCCCAGGCACAGGTATCCAGATTGGAAAAAACTGCGCTCATGCATATGAGAAAATACATATGACAGGCTAATAACAATACAGTGTTTGAAAGAAGCCGGAGTTCATTTGATCATATCTTTTGAGCATTTATGAATTCCGGCTTTTTCATATCAGAAAACTGTATGGCATATATTTATATTAATCTATGATTTTCTGAAAGGCCGTGTGAATTATGTACCGATCTTCAGACCTAAGACAGAAGGAAGTAATTAATATATCTGATGGCAGAAGGCTTGGTTTTGTATGTGACGTTGAAATAGACCTTGAAAATGGGAAAATTGATGCAGTTATTATTCCGGGAGGCAGCCGGTTGTTTGGCCTCATTGGCAAAGATAGTGAGTTTATAATACCATGGGAAAGGATAAAAAAGATTGGTGAGGATATTATACTGGTGGATATGGATGAAAGGTTTATAAGGAAGTATTTTGATTAAGAGCTTTTTTGCCCTTGCCGGGAACAAGTTATTTGATATAATGGTATTAGAATTTCATCTAAACATACATATACAGGAGGCATGCTAATGAAGTGTCCGTATTGCGGCTTTATAGAGGATCGTGTAATTGATTCCAGGCCTACTGATGAGGGAGCAGTAATAAGAAGAAGAAGAGAATGCATAAAATGTCTGAAAAGGTATACTACCTATGAAAAAGTCGAAAGTATTCCATTAATGGTAATAAAAAAAGATAAGACAAGACAGCCTTACAACAGGGAAAAACTATTGAACGGGCTGCTCAGGGCATGTGAAAAGCGGCCTGTTTCCATAGAAACCCTTGAAAAGGTTGTTGATGATGTTGAAAGCCAACTGTACAATTCTTTAGAAAGAGAAGTAACAACCAGAGAAATTGGGGAAATTGCCATGTCGAAACTAAAGACTTTGGATGAAGTTGCGTATGTTAGATTTGCTTCAGTTTATCGTCAGTTCAAAGATATTAATACATTTATGGATGAATTAAGAAAGCTGTTAAATGAAAAATAAATTTATGCATAGTTTTTAATGGTTACACTCATTGCATTTTTATCATTTTTTAAATCAATAATATAAGGTTTTACCTTTTTATTTCCGTGCTTGTATATTTTGACTACCGGACGAGTACAGCAATCCTCATAGTTTTGGATTACCAGCCCTATACGGTTGTCGCTTAATAAAATACTTGTTCCGATAGGGTATGGAGCGACCTTTTTGCAAAAGATATCCACTAATACGGGATCAAATGAGTTGCCACTATTACCCATAATGAATTCAATTGCTTCTGACGGGCTGGCTGCATTCCTGTAAGAACGATTTGACGTTAAGGCATCATACACATCCACAATGGAAACTATCCTGCCAAACTGGCTTATTTTATCACCATTAAGGTTAAAGGGATACCCTGTACCGTTGAATTTCTCATGGTGTTGAAGAATACCTACATATGACATGGAAGGTATTTCAGTATTGTCCTTAATATAAGAATAACCCAAATAGGAGTGTTTTTTAACAACTTCGAATTCATCTTTGGTAAGGGCTGCGTTTTTATTTAATATTTTCTTTGGAACAAATACTTTACCAATATCGTGCATTATAGCAGCAAGTCCCAACTTATATTACTGGTCTTTATTATAGTTTAAAGATGTGCCTATCACCAATGAAAGCACACATACATTAACCGAGTGGAAATAAGTATAATCGTCAAATACTTTCAGGTCAATAATATTTACCATAGCATCTTTATTTGCCAGAATATTATCAATAATACTGGTTACAACCTTCTTTATTTCATTTATATACTTTAAAGATATTTTTTTGCCATTATTAATACTAATAAAAGTATCCTTGATTTCTTTAACGGCTGCATGCCTAAGTTTTTCATCTATAACGTCAGAGATTTCTATGCCGGTTGAAAGCTTATCTTCAACATAAACTCCTGAGTAGCCCAAAGCCTTGATTTTGTTAATGTAAGATTTGACCAATACTGCTCCGCTATTCAACAGTAGCTCACCGTTTTTACCAATAAGTTGTTTGGCAATAACCATTCCCTCTTCTATAGAGTTTACAGAAACATACCTCATATACTTGTTTCCTCTCGGATTTATCTAATAACAGCTCTATTCATGAGATGAAAAATATTCTACAGTATTAGGCAAAATAATACAATAAATACTTTAGAATATATATTAAATGATAAATATAAAAGTATAGGTTGTCAATAAAATAAAGCAAATATGAAACCCAGGCAAAAATAATGTTGAAAAATGGAATAATTACCAGTATAATGTTAATTAATACACTAAAATATGTAAATAAGGAGGTTGCATTTTGCTGGTTAAGTTAAAAAGCTGTGGACTATCTGGCATTGACGGCTACGCAGTTGAAATAGAAACCGACATAAGTAGCGGCATACCTGCATTTGATATTGTAGGTCTTGGAGATATGGCAGTAAGAGAATCAAGAGAACGTGTGAGGTCTGCAATAAGAAATTCTGGGCTTGAATTTCCAACCAGAAGAATAACAATTAACCTGTCGCCGGCCAGTGTAAGGAAAGAGGGCTCCGGATTTGATATGGGTATTGCAATTGGGGTATTAGCATCATCAGGACAACTGGACATTAGCATGATTGAAAACTTTATGTTTATTGGGGAATTGTCCCTGGATGGCAAAGTCAACCCGGTAAAAGGAATTCTGTCAATGGCTTTATGTGCTGTAAATTCCGGTGTTGAGAATTTGGCGGTACCATTTGATAACGCCGATGAAGCATCTGTTGTTAAAGGTATTAATGTACTCCCTGTTAAGAATATAATCCAAATAGTAAACCATCTAAACGGTAAAGAACAAATAGAAAGTTACAAATCAAATGTTGATAGTTTTTTTGGTAAAAGTATTGAGTATGATGTGGATTTTTCTGATGTAAAGGGCCAGGAAAATGTGAAACGAGCATTGGAAATAGCTGCTGCGGGTTCACACAACTGCTTGTTGGTAGGCTCACCGGGGTGTGGAAAAACGATGCTTGCAAAAAGGCTTCCGACTATACTCCCCGATCTTACTTTCGAAGAGGCACTGGAGGTGACTAGAATCCATAGTATCTCCGGTATTTTGAAGGGAAACACTCCATTAGTTACCAGAAGGCCTTTTAGATCACCGCACCATACTATAAGCCCAAACGGTCTTGTAGGAGGTGGCAAATATCCTAAGCCGGGAGAAATAAGCCTGGCGCATTATGGGGTTTTGTTCCTGGATGAGGTTCCTGAGTTTGATAAGCAAGCTCTCGAAGTTTTACGCCAGCCGCTGGAAGACGGTATTGTAACAATTTCAAGGGTTAATTCCAGTATTTCTTACCCGGCCAGTACAACCCTGATATGCACTGCAAATCCATGTGAGTGTGGTAATTACCTGGATCCTGCACGGGAATGTACCTGTACTCCAAGACAGGTACGGCAGTATCTTGGCAGGTTAAGTGGACCATTGATAGACAGGATAGATATCCATGTCGAGGTTCCTTCTGTAAAGTATTCAGATTTAGAGAAAGAGGGGGAGGGGGAAAAATCTTCAGAAATAAGAAAGAGGGTTAACAGGGTGAGAAAAGTACAATTGGAACGGTATAGAAACAGCAGTATTTTTGCCAATTCACAACTAACTCCGCAGCTTGTAAAAAAGCATTGCAGGCTTGACCATAAAGGCAGGGCTTTGTTAAGGGATGCATTCGAAAAATTGGGATTCAGCGCCAGAGCACATGATAAAATACTGAAAGTTGCAAGAACAATTGCAGATCTGGATAAAAGCGATAACATAAAGCATCATCATGTGGCAGAAGCTATACAGTATAGAAGTTTGGACAGGAGGTTCTGGGAAATGTAAAAGCCTGTACATTCACCCTACGGTCAAATCATAACCCACCTTGTAGTCCGTAATGCTTCAAACAAAGATTTGACATGATTTCTTATTTATCAACGGACCCTACTTCCTTTCCGCAATAGTATTTTTTTAATATAAGGCACTGAAAAACTTCCTATTCTTCATAAAATATATATGAGCCCAATAAAATAAAAACAGTTGAACACTTCAAAAAGATTTGGTATTATTAAATCAATAAGTAAAACGGGGAGATTAAATGGATTCTAAAACCGGGGACAGTAGATTGCATCTGCCCTCAATATTCGGTAAAGAGCCTGAACAGGATGAGGATGATTTTGAAGGACTGGATCAGGAGTACGATAGAAAAAGACGTAACAGGATATGGTTTACTGTTGTCATACTTGTTATGCCGGGGCTTATTGCCGCATTAGCTTATTTTTTCAAAGTAATTGTTCAGTATATTATAAGATAGAAAGCTCAGAATCAACTTGTTGTACAAGTTGATTCTGTTTGCTGTTGTTACAAGGCATGGAGCTAGTAAGATTGCTTCAGGCTGCATCAAATCTACTTCACTCAAACAGTTGATGCAATATTTCTATACGCTTTTTTCCAGCCTAAAATTATAGATGGTATTGTTACAAACGACATGTTTAACAATGAGAAATATAATTCGCTACATCAAGGCTAATACGTTAAATCTATCGACTGCCATTTCCGGCAGGATATTAAGTATGATAAGGATAAGTGACGTACTGAAAGGCAAAAAGGTGTACTGTTGAAAAATAGGGAAATTTATGTTATAAATAATATATTATGGCAACTGCACACCATGAGTATGTTATTTGATGGGGACAAGGAGCAGTGTATGAACAAGGATATAATTTATTGGATATGGCTAAGTTCGCTGCCGAGGGTGAGCCCGGCAAAATGCAGGCAGTTGTTGGATTTTTTTGGTGAACCTTATGAAATTTGGAATGCATCTGAAGATGCATTAAGGAAAGTCCCCGCAATAAACGTTGCTGTATACGAAGATATTATTAATAAAGAATACCGGAAGAAATTACAGGCATATATTGATAGTATCCACAAAAATAGCATATCTGTTATCTGCCTGAATGATGATGAGTATCCGGCAGATTTAAAAAAAATTTATGATCCTCCTATCGTTTTATTTACAAAAGGAAAAGTAAGGAAAAATGATAATTTCATTGCAGTTGTTGGTTCCAGGAGAGCAACCCAATATGGTTTAAGCATAGCAGAGAGACTATCATATGAGCTTTCTATCATGGGCTTTACAGTTGTCAGCGGTATGGCAAGGGGAATAGACAAATATGCCCATTTGGGAGCTTTAAGAGCCAGAGGAAGTACTATAGCCGTATTAGGATGTGGTTGTGATATAGTATATCCGCCTGAGAATAAAAAACTCATGGAGGATATTTCTGTTTCAGGAGCGGTAATATCCGAGTATTCACCCGGCACACCGCCTATGAAGCATAATTTCCCCGCAAGAAACCGTATAATAAGCGGTCTTTCAAAGGGAGTGATTATTGTAGAAGCTGGAGAGAAGAGTGGTTCGCTGATTACTGCAAATTTTGCACTGGAGCAGGGAAGGGAAGTATTTGCAGTACCGGGAAACATAAACAACACCAACAGCAGAGGTACTAATCAGCTTATTAAAGAAGGAGCAAAAATGGTTACCGGGCTTGATGATATTCTTGAAGAAATCAGAATTTTTTCAAGTGAAAACGCAAATAATTTACATAAAATAAATAATAATATAAATAGTTTGGACTCTTGCAGACTAGACAAAGAGGAAAAATGTGTGGTAAAGTGTCTGTTAGAAGAGCCTATGGATATTGATATGATTGCCAGAAAGTCAGGATTACCTATAAATGCAGTTAATTCAGTACTTGTGGTATTGGAACTGAAAGGCTTGGTTGAGCAGTATCCAGGGAGAATATATACGATTAATAATAAATTTTTGTAGGTTTTATTAAAAAGTATTGTTAATATAATGCATAAGCTACAAGTGCATTTGCGTATTAATTCTTAGGTACTATATTGGAGGACAATAATGGCAAATAATTTGGTTATAGTGGAGTCACCAGCAAAAGCAAATACTATAGGGAAATTTCTTGGGAAAGATTATAAAATTATTGCATCAGTTGGACATGTGAGGGATTTGCCTAAGAGTCAGCTGGGTGTAGATGTTGATAATGATTTCAAACCCAAATATATAACTATCCGCGGTAAGGGTGATATAATTGCAAAGCTTAAAAAGGAAGCCAAGAATGCAAAAAAAGTATATCTTGCAACTGACCCTGACCGTGAAGGAGAAGCAATTTCATGGCATCTTGCTTATTTGTTGAACATTGATGAAGAAGAAAGATGCAGGATTACTTTTAACGAGATAACTAAAAGTGCGGTTAAGAATTCATTAAAGGCATCAAGGGCGATTGATATGAATCTGGTTGATGCACAGCAGGCAAGAAGGATACTAGACAGGATTGTAGGGTATAAGATAAGCCCTCTGCTATGGAAGAATGTTAAGAAGGGATTAAGTGCGGGCAGAGTACAGTCGGTTGCCACCAGGCTGATATGTGACAGGGAAGAGGAGATAGAAAAGTTTATACCAAAGGAATATTGGTCAATTACTGCTATGCTTGCAAAGATAGATACAAAGGAATCCTTTGAAGCAAAATTTTATGGCAGAAATAACGAAAAGATTGAGCTTGGAAGTGAAGAACAGGTAAATAAAGTCTTAGACGGAATCATGGGACAGGAATTTGTTGTAAACAAGGTAAAAAAGGGTGAAAAAAGAAAATCACCTGCTCCGCCTTTCATCACAAGCACTATGCAGCAGGAAGCTTCAAGAAAACTTGGTTTTTCCACAAAGAAAACCATGATAGTGGCTCAACAATTATATGAGGGCATAAACATTAAGGGGGTTGGAGCTGTAGGATTAGTAACTTATATCAGAAGCGACTCAACAAGAATATCACCTGAAGCACAAAAGGCTGCTCTGGAGCTAATAAAGGGAAAGTATGGAAATGAATATGTACCTGTTAAACAGAGAATATTTAAAAACAGGAATGCTTCACAGGATGCCCATGAAGCAATCCGTCCGACATATGTAGATATGGAGCCTGGTTCAATAAAGGATTCATTAAGCAGAGACCAGTACAAGTTATATAAACTGGTATGGGAAAGGTTTATTGCTAGCCAGATGTCATCAGCCGTGTATGATACAATTAATGCAGACATAGAGGCCAATGGTTATATTTTTAAAGCAAGCGGGTCTAAAATAAAATTTCCTGGTTTTGTAGCAGTTTACATGGAAAGCAGGGATGAAGAAACTGAGGAAGATACTTCAAATATTCCAGATCTTGAGGATAATGAGATATTAAGGGTATTAAAAACAGAACCAAAGCAGCATTTTACCCAGCCGCCTCAAAGGTATACAGAGGCTTCCCTTGTTAGGGAGTTGGAAGAGAAGGGAATAGGAAGGCCAAGTACATATGCGCCTACTATTACAACAATACTGGCCAGAGGTTATATACAAAAGGAAAAGAAGACACTTTTTCCTACAGAATTAGGCAGAATTGTAAACGACATAATGAAAAACAACTTTCCGGAAATTGTGGATATAAAGTTTACTGCAGAGATGGAAAAAAAGCTTGATGATGTGGAAGAAGGAGAAAAAAAGTGGATTGAAATAATCCGTGAATTTTATAGACAGTTTGAAAGTGTATTTAAAGAAGCAGAATCCAAGATTGGCCGGGTAGAAATCAAAGACGAAGAGACGGATATAGTATGTGAGAAATGCGGAAGAAATATGGTAATTAAAATTGGCAGGTATGGAAAGTTCCTTGCGTGTCCAGGTTTCCCAGAATGCAGGAATACAAAGCCTATTTTTGAAGAAACTGGTGTCAACTGTCCTGCATGCGGCGGAAAGGTACTAATAAAAAAGACACGGAAAGGGAAAAAATATTATGGGTGTGAAAACTATCCCGAATGTGGCTTTATGACATGGGATAAACCAGTTAAGGAGAAATGCCCCAAGTGCGGAAATTTTCTGCTATCAAAGGGCTTTACTAATAAGGGCAAGCTAAAATGCAGCAATGAAGAATGTGATTATGAGAGCAATGATAAGAAGGGTGCTAAGCAGGTGGAGTGAATAAATGCAGGTTAATCAGAATAATGGATACATAAATGTTATTGGTGCCGGCCTGGCAGGTAGTGAAGCTGCATGGCAGATAGCTAAAAGAGGCATCAGGGTGAAACTGTATGAGATGAAACCATATGTCTTTTCACCGGCGCACCATATTGAGGATTTTGCTGAACTTGTATGCAGTAATTCCTTTAGATCAAACAGCCTGGAAAACGCTGTCGGGCTATTGAAAGAGGAAATGCGGCTGCTAGACTCCATTATAATAAAGTGTGCAGATCAAACAAAAGTTCCTGCGGGAGGGGCTCTGGCAGTAGATAGGCTGAAATTTTCCAAAATGGTTACAGATGCTATAAGGAATCACCCTAATATAACAGTTCTAAACGGCGAGGTTACTGAATTGCCTAATAACAGCATCACAGTGATTGCTACAGGGCCGCTGACTACCGAAGCTTTTTGCAGAAATCTGGCAAGGCTGATCGGGAAAGATTATCTGTTTTTTTATGATGCTGCTGCTCCTATAGTAACATATGAGTCAATAGACATGAGTATTGCCTATAGGGCTTCCAGATATAACAAGGGAACGAATGATTATATAAACTGCCCTATGAACAGGGAGCAGTATGAGACGTTTTGGAGTGAGTTGATTAATGCGGAGCTTGCTGATATAAAGGATTTTGAAAAAGAAGTAATCTTTGAAGGGTGTATGCCGGTAGAAACCATGGCAAGGAGAGGATCCGAAACTTTAAGATTTGGGCCTCTAAAGCCTGTGGGCTTGCCTGATCCAAAAACAGGGAAGGAACCCTATGCTGTTGTTCAATTAAGGCAGGATAATTCAGAAGGAACTTTGTACAATATTGTTGGTTTTCAAACGCGGCTTAAATGGACCGATCAAAAAAGGGTCTTCAGGCTTATACCCGGTCTGGAGAGCGCAGAGTTTATCAGGTATGGTGTTATGCATAGAAATACCTTTATTGATTCTCCCGGTATCCTGGATTCTACATATAGAATCAAGTCAGGGCCAAAGGTATATTTTGCTGGACAGATAACAGGGGTGGAGGGCTATGTTGAATCTGCATCGTCAGGGATGGTAGCCGGTATTAATGCTGCAATGGAGTTATTGGGCAGGGGAAAAGTAGTTTTTTCAAAAAGAACAGCAATAGGTGCAATGGGCAATTATATATCGGATCCAACAGTAACAGATTTTCAGCCTATGAATATTAATTTTGGAATAATGGAAGGTATAAAAGCCAGAACAAGGGATAAAAAACAGAAAAGGTCTGAAATTGTGAAAAGGTCCCTTGATGAAATTAGAAACATTTCCATGTCCATATAAATCAGACTTAATACTAAAATGCGCTCTGAAATTACCTATAGTTGTTTTTATATACAAATTGTGTTAATATTTAATAAGGAGTTTTGTAATTTTATGCTGTTTTAGTTGAAAAGATTGAGAGTTTTTTATAAAATTATGAAAGAAACAGAGTTATTATGTCGAATAATAGAATAGCAGGCAAGTAATATAGGAGGGTATGCTATGATTGACAAGCTTACCGGAAATACAACGAAAATTCTTGAGAAGGCTCTTGATGCGTCATGGCTTCGGAATGAAACAGTTTCTCAGAACATTGCAAATGTGGATACGCCAGGATATAAAAGAAAAACGGTAACTTTCGAAGAACACCTTGCTCAGGAGATTAGTACCCAGCTGACAGGAAGAAGGACCGACAGACGACATATACCCATCGGGAAAAAAAGTATTGAAGATGTACCCATAAATGTAACACAGGACAATAAATCTCTCAGTATGCGCCTGGATGGGAATAATGTGGATATTGAAAATGAAATGGCTTCAATGGCAAAAAATAGTATTAAATATAACTTCTTAATACAGACTATTAGTGGAGGGTTCAATAGAATCAAATCAGCAATTAGCGAAGGGAGAAGATAATAAGTGGGGTATTTCAGATCACTTGACATAGGTGCATCAGCACTATCAGCACAGAGGCTGAGAATGGATATAATCTCTCAGAATATTGCAAATATCAATACAACCAGGACTGATAATGGAACACCTTACAGGAGAAGGCTTGTAGTATTTGAAGAAAGGAATCCGTCAGGGCCGTTTTCCAGCTATCTTTCTGAAAGCAGCAAAGAGAAGTTTGTTGGAAAGGGTGTAAGAGTATCAAGAATTGTTGAGGACAATGCCCCATTCAAAACGGTTTATGATCCCGGGCATCCTGATGCTGATGAAGAAGGATATGTTCAAATGCCCAATGTTGATATTATTACTGAAATGGTCAATATGATTTCAGCCACACGTGCTTATGAAGCAAATGTGACTTCGATAAACACTACAAAAAGCATGGCTATGAAAGCCATGGAAATAGGCAGATAATGCATTGCAGAAAGGGGTGTCTGAATGCCAGTAAATAGTATTAATTCGATTGATTTTACAATACCTTCTTATTTTAGACCAGGAAATGCAGATAGAGATGAAGCTATAACAATTCCTTTTGCAGACTATTTAAACAATGCATTAGATAGTACTAATAAATTGCTTAATGAAGCAAGCAAATTATCCGAAGATTTTGCAGCCGGCAGGACTGATAATATTCATCAGGTGCTAATTGCTTCTGAAAAAGCGAATATTGCTTTACAATTTACTTTACAGATACGCAATAAAATCATGGATGCCTATAGTGAGATAATGAGAATGCAGATATAGAAACGATTATTAGATAAAGCTACGACTATTACTAAAGATAAATCCTTTATGAGAGGTGGTAAGTATCATGCCTGAATTTTTTTCAAGGTTGAAGCAACAAGTTACAGATTTCTGGAATAATCTTGAAAAATCTCAAAAAACGCGAATTATAATCACTTCAGCCGTGGTTATTGTTGCGGTTGCAGCCGGTATGATTCTTCTTACCAGGCCCAATTACATGACTCTAATTAGAAATGCCGACCCCAAAGAGGTTGGAGAAATGAGTTCAATTTTATCTGAAAATAACATTTGGAGCAGGGTTGAGAATAACGGCACAAGTATCACTATAAACACCAAAGACAATAATGCAGCACAGATAGCGCTGGCACAAGAGGGTTATCCCAAAGGTGGGATGACTTTTGAAGATGCTATTTCGTTGATAAGTATTTCCACAACAGAGAGTGATAAAAAGCATATATGGAAGCAACAAAAGATTTCAGATATAGCCCAAAAACTGGAGATGTTGGACAATATTGAGCAAGCTACAGTAAATCTTGCTATTCCAGAACGGTCAATATTTATTACTTCCGATAATGAACAGCCCAAACCAACAGCTTATGTTATGGTCAAGCCAAAGGAGAAGCTGACCCCAAAGCAGGTTGAGGGTATCATTATGATTGTATCAAGGAGTGTGGAAGATCTTGATCCCATGGATGTTACAGTAGTTGACAATAATTCAAATATTCTCAACACCCAGTCAGGCGATTATTTTATCGACACGGCGAATAGCCAGGAAGAATTGCGCCTCAAGAGGGAAAGAGATCTGGAAAAGAAAGTGTATGAATACTTTAGTGGTGGAGAATTTGACAGCTTTGATACATTGAGGGTTGTTGCAAACGTTGTATTGGATTTTGACAAGGAGAAGTCCCAGATAAAATCTATAGCAAATCCAGACGGAATGGATGAAGGTGCAATAATCAGCAGAGAAACAAAGAGTATTGAACTTGAGAATGCTGCTCAGGGTGGTGTTCCGGGGATGGATACCAATCCGGGGAATGAAGGGGCACCTACGTATCAAATAGGTGAAGATGGTAATTCTTCATACAGTGAGCAGCATAATATAGAGAATTTTGGATATGATGAAACACTGAGTGAAAGGGAAAAGGCTACAGGCAAGCTGATGCCGGATGAATCAAGTATGGCTATTTCACTATGGTATGGTAAGAAGGTTCAAAATGACAGCAGTCTTACAGATGAGTTTATTAATGAGGTAAGAGTTGCCGCAAGCCTTGCAACAGGTATACCGGCAAATAATATTACGGTAAACAAATTAAAGCTAGCGGCACCTGAGATTATTGAACCTTCTGCTTCGGAAAGAATCAGGCAGCTTGTTTCTGATTACGGCTTCTTTGCAATTATTATTCTGCTTGTTATTGGTTTTTTAATAGCAGCTTTACCCAGAAAGAAAAAGGAAGAAGAGCCGGAACTTGCTGTGGCTGCCGATGCTGCTGCAATGCTTTCAAAGTTTGGGGTTCCGGAGCATGAAGAAATTAGCATTCCAGAGATTGATTTAGAGGAAAGATCTGAAGTCAAAAAGCAAATTGAGAAATTTGTAAGACAAAAACCTGAGTCTGTCGCACAATTGCTCAGAAACTGGCTGTCAGATGAATGGGATGTATAGGGGGTTGATATGATTTGGCTCGTACAGGTACAGCTAAAGGTGAGCGCACAGGTAGAGAAAAAGCTGCAATGCTTTTGATTACTTTAGGGCCTGAAAGATCTGCAGAGATTTTTAAGCATTTAAAAGAGGAAGAAATTGAGCAGTTGACCCTTGAAATTGCAAATATTAGGTCTGTAACGCCTGAAGAGAAAGAAAAGGTGCTTGAGGAGTTTTACCAGATATGTCTTGCACAGGAATATATTGCAGAGGGCGGTATAGGGTATGCAAAAGATATACTCGAGAAAGCCCTGGGTACTCAGAAAGCACTGGATATAATAAATAAGCTTACTGTATCACTTCAAGTAAGGCCTTTTGACTTTGTAAGAAAAGCTGACCCTTCTCAGCTTTTGAATTTTATTCAAAAGGAACACCCCCAGACAATTGCCCTGATTCTCGCTTATCTAAAGCCCCAGCAGGCCTCTGCCGTGCTTTCCGCACTTCCTCAGGAAAAGCAGGCGGATGTAGCAAGAAGGATAGCAGTAATGGACAGGACTTCACCTGAAGTTATTAAAGAAGTTGAGAGGATACTTGAAAAGAATCTATCCTCTTTGGTTACTGAGGACTACACCGCAGCAGGCGGTGTCCAGGCAATTGTTGATATTCTAAACAATGTTGACAGAGGAACCGAAAAGTATATCATGGAGACACTTGAAATTGAAGATACAGACCTTGCAGAAGAAATCAAGAGAAGAATGTTTGTATTTGAAGATATCCTTACCCTTGACAACCGTTCAATACAAAGGTTCCTGCGTGATGTTGACAACAACCAGCTTGCTATTGCGCTTAAGGGCGCTACGGATGAAGTGAAGAATGTGATATACTCTAATATGTCCAAACGACTGGCTGAGATGATAAGGGAAGATATTGAATTTATGGGTCCTGTAAGATTGAAAGATGTAGAGGATGCTCAGCAGAAGATTGTCAATATAATACGCAAGTTGGAAGATGCGGGTGAAATAGTTATCTCAAGAGGAGGAGGAGATGAAATAATTGTCTAACAGGGTTTTTAAAAACTATCAGGTGAATCTTGGAATACCGTTTCAGGTCAAGATTCCGCCAGGTTTAAGGAATATAAGCGTTGACAATGAAGATGAAGGCGATAATGCTGAAGGTAACCGGAATGAAAAGACCGATGAAGATAACCATGAGAGTATTATTCGCAATGCAAGGGAAGAGGCGGATCTGATAATTAAGGAGGCTGAATATGAAGCGTCCAGGATTATTGAGACTGCAAAGGAAAGGGCTGAAGAGGACAGGAAGTCCGTACTTGAGGATGCCTGGAAGGAAGGTTACGAAAAAGGTACTAATGAAGGTAAAGGACAGTATGAAACAATAATAAAGGAAGCTGAAAAGATAAAACAGCAGGCAGATAGGGAATACAAGGAAATCCTCTCCAGTATGGAAACAGACGTTATGTCCTTGGTTATTGATGTAGCAAGGAAGGTCATGTGTACCGAGATTCTAACTAACCGGGATTGTATTTTAAACATGGTAAGAGAAGCTTTTGAAAAATCAACAAATAAAGAAAGCACTGTTTTATATATTAATCCCCATCAGTTTGAGATAGCAAAGGAAAATAAAGAGAAACTGATTTCAATGGTG
This sequence comes from Acetivibrionales bacterium, assembly GCA_050953835.1. Classification (GTDB taxonomy): domain Bacteria; phylum Bacillota; class Clostridia; order Acetivibrionales; family JBMNNH01; genus JBMNNH01. Next base: position 65,332 of record JBMNNH010000026.1, read on the forward strand.
GAAGGGTTGAATGAACTGGAAATAAAAATGGATCCATCTTTAAAGAGTGGAGATTTTTTTGTTAAAACACCATATGGAAATGTAAATTGCAGCATGGAAAAAAGATTGAAAATGATTGAAGAAGCATTTAAAGAATTAATATAGCCGGCTGATAGGGGGGGCAGCTTTGTCAGTTATTGACTTTGGCAAATACCATAGAATTATTGAGGAAAATGATTTTATTGAGTATACGGGAAAAATATCCAAGGTGATTGGGCTGACTATTGAGTCTGAAGGCCCAGAAGTGAATATAGGTGAGTTATGCCGGCTCAGTGTTTCAAAAAGCAGAAAAGTAATTAATGCAGAGGTTGTAGGGTTCAAAGACGGGAAAGTGCTTCTGATGCCTCTGGGTGATATGAGTGGTATAGGCCCTGGAAATACAGTATCCTCTTCAGGAGCATACTTGAAAGTAGGTGTAGGAAAAGAGCTAATAGGCAGGGTGCTGGACGGAATAGGTATGCCTATAGATCAAAAAGGTCCGCTGCACTATGAAAAAAAGTACCCTGTTCATAACGATCCACCCCATCCATTAAAAAGAAACAGGATTACTGAACCTCTTCCCCTTGGAGTAAAAGCAATTGACGGACTGCTGACAATAGGTAAAGGGCAGAGAATAGGTATTTTTGCGGGCAGCGGCGTGGGTAAAAGCACTTTATTGGGCATGATAGCCAGAAATACAAAAGCCGACATAAATGTTATTGCATTAATAGGTGAAAGGGGCAGAGAAGTCAGGGAATTTATTGAAAAGGATTTAAAGGAGGAAGGACTTAATCGGTCAGTTCTTGTGGTTGCAACCTCAGATCAGCCGGCTCTCATACGTTTAAAAGGTGCACTTGTTGCGACAGCTATAGCTGAGTACTTCCGTGATCAGGGAAAGGATGTACTTTTTTTGATGGATTCCCTGACACGTTTTGCAATGGCTCAAAGAGAAATCGGACTGGCTGTCGGTGAACCTCCCGTTTCAAAAGGTTATACTCCATCTGTTTTTTCTTCTATGCCAAAATTACTGGAGCGTGCCGGGAATTCTGAAAATGGTTCCATTACTGGGCTTTATACTGTATTAGTTGATGGAGATGATTTTACAGAACCTGTAACAGATACGGCAAGGGGAATACTGGACGGCCATATTATACTAAGGCGTGAATTGGCTAATAGAAACCAATATCCTGCAATTGACGTGCTTGCCAGTGTCAGCAGAGTTATGCCCGATGTTGTGCAAAAGGAACATATGGATATTGCAAGAAGGATAAAGGGAGCAATGGCTGTATACAGGGATGCAGAAGATTTGATAAATGTAGGTGCCTATGTTAAAGGCAGCAGTGAAAAAATCGATTATGCAATTAGTGTGATTGATAATATAAATAATTTTATAAACCAGGGAGTTTATGACAAGCTTGAATATGACGAAATACTGGAAATGCTTGGAAAGGTTTTGATATAAATGTCGAAGTTTGTTTTTAAACTCCAGGCTCTTCTTAATATTAAAGAACAAATGGAAGACAGCTTAAAGAATGAATTGGGAAAGGCGATACAGGAGCTTGAAAAGAACAAGGAGATATTAAAAGAGATTCAGAAAGAAAAGGATAAGTGTTTAAATGAGCTCAGCTTGAAAGCAAGGGGTAAGTTTGTTCCAAAAGAATTGAAGGAATACATTGTATACATATCTTATTTAAAACATAAGATTAAGCTTCAAAAAGAAAATGTTAAATCTGCCCAAGAAAATGTCGATAAAGTAAGAGAGGAATTGCTTGCAGTTATGCAGGAACGTGAAGTGCTGGAAAAGTTAAAGGAGAAAAAATACAAGCACTTTATGGAAGAAGAGTTAAGAAAAGAGAACAAATTAATTGACGAAATAGTGAGTTTCAAATATAGCACGAACGGGGACATTCCTTAACAAAAATGGATACAATTACCCGGGAATAGGGTGTCCCATACCTTATAGGAGACAAAAGATGGCAAAGAGCAAGAAAGATGATACCAACACCCGGAAAAGCACCCAAAAAAAGGAGAATAAAAAGGGCTCCGGAGTCATATTCAGTATACTGATGATATTACTTATAGCCTTGATAATAACTGTTGTGCTGGGAGGAACATTTTTTATTATTATCAAAAAGAATGTTAACGGCATTGCAGAGAAATTTAGGGAGGACATACAATCAATCCCCGTTTTAAGGCTTGCACTTCCTGTACCGCCGGATCCTGAAGACCCAAAGTATATGACTGAAGAACAAATAAAACTAAAGTATGTAGAATACAGGGATATGGCAAAAAAAAATCAAGAAGAGATAGATAATTCTGTTGAGAGGATCAGGGAGCTGGAGACTTCCCTGGAGGAAAAAGATAAAACCATTCAAAAGTTCGAGCAACAAAAGCAGGAAATACTTCAAGAAAGAACAAAACTGGAAGAGGACATAAAGAAGTTCAATGAAATGGTTGTAAACGAAGATAAATCCGGGTTCGCTGAGTTTTTTGAAAAGATTGACAGGGAGACGGCGGAACGCCTTTATAAAGAAATTTTAGAGCAGCAGAAAGCTGATGAGGATGCCAGAAGGTTTGTACAATTATATGAGAATATGGAACCCGAATCAGCTGCAGCTATATTTGAGCAAATGGGTGATTCACAAATGGATCTGATAATAGACATATTAAAAACTATGAAACAGAAAACTGCCTCGGAAATACTCGAATCCATGGAAATATCTTTTGCTTCAAAGGTTTCAGAAAAGCTTTCTGAAGCATATATGCCCAATAAAGTAAATGAAGAGTAAAAGAGACATTCTCTTTTACTCTTTATTATAAAAAATTGTAGGGAAAGGGGGTGGAAGAATGTATGCACAGGGTTTTGCAGTTAATTATTTGGCTCACGCCTTTGAGTCAGGAGTAAAGGATAATGGGGCTAAAAAAACAGCTGTCAGGTCCTCTGATGTGTTTAAAAACGTATTGGAAAATAACCTGAGAAGTGAAGAAATAAAACAGCTGCCAGAAAAACACGCTTCAAAAAAATACACCGAAACAGGCAAGAACATAACCAAAGATGGCTTTTCTTTAAAAGAAGGAGCTGATGCCGGTGAAAGCAAAAAACTATTGAAGGCGGATTGCAACAGTGATACAGAACCTGTTTCAATGGATATTCCTTTTGAGAAAACAGTTTTCCATGACGAGGATGACATCAAAAAGGGTATAGCAGTGGAATGCATTGCAGGATTATTAGGAATGGAAGTGCCGGAATTAATAGCAGTTTTGCAAGAAGCAGGAATTGATGCTGATGAGTTGTTAAGCCGGCAGGGACTTGATAGGCTTGTTGATAAGCTTGTAAATTCTTTGGAGATTAATCCTGAACAAAAAAAGATGCTTGAAAGCTTGTTAACACAAGTGAACAAACACATTGAAGCTTTATTAGATGACAAAGGTACAGCTTTGCAACTGGAGCCAGGAAAAGAAGGCCGTATAGAAGTTAAAAGCATTGTTGAAAAAATCATTCACACTATTAACCAAGAGAACACTTTTAATGAGGAACTGCAGACAAATCAAGAAGGTTTGAGAACTGACCGGCAACAAATAGTAGCTGGAAGGATAGACAGGAGTACTACTGAAGCGCAGGGCTTTGACAGTATAGCAACTGGCACTATTGAAACAGAAGATGCAAAGTATGCTAAAGACATAGAAAGTACTGCATCGGAGGCAGGAGACAGTTATGACCTGAAAAAAAATGGGAATGAGAAAAAGCTACACTTCTTGGAAGAAGGAGATGGAGAAGAATCCAAGGGTAGCCGCTTGCCGGGCATTGAGAATGCTAACAGTATATACGGAAATGGCAACCAGGAAACAAATATAAACGGTGTAGTAAACTTCCGGAACATTGTTAACGATACGGCTTTGGATCAGCATAGTACTGCAGCAGTTGCCAGGGATGGTGAAAATGCTCTAATACACAAAGACGAGGTTATAAGCCAGATAGTTAACAAGGCAAAGATAGTTTTAAGTGAGGATAAGTCTGAAATAATTATGCACTTAAAACCTGACCATCTTGGGAAGCTTTCATTAAAGATAGTGACAGAGCATGGTATGGTATCGGCGAGGATAGTTGCTGAGAATCTTCAGGTCAAACAAATACTTGAGTCCAACATGCAGATTCTTAAGGATTCACTGGAAAAGCAAGGAATGTTTATACAGGGGTTTAGTGTTTCGGTGAATCAAGAAAGGTCGCAATTTTCCGGAGGAAACGGCTGGAATGATAAGGCCGGAAAGGACAGAAAAGCTTTAACAGGGATATATCAAGAGAATACAAGCGTCGCGGAAGCTGCAGAAATTGAAAGGAGAATCAGCCCATACGAGTGGAATGGGAGCAGTATTGATCTGACAGCATAAAGGGAAGTAAACACCATATAATTAGAATCAAGAGGAGGTGAGCTTGATGGGAATAGAATCAGTAAGTCACCAGAAAACAATTGAACAGATAATTGAAGAAGGAGCTTCCAAAACACAGCAAAGAAACACAGGTGAGCTTGGAAAGGATGAATTTCTGAACCTGCTTGTTACCCAGCTCAAATACCAGGATCCATTGGAGCCAATGGATGACAAAGAATTCATAAGTCAGATGGCACAGTTCAGTTCCCTGGAGCAGCTCCAGAATATGAGCAAAAGCTTTGCAGATTCAAAAGCTTTCAGCCTTATCGGCAAATATGTTACCGCAAGTTTTGTTGATAGTGAAACAAGTACAGTAAGGTATGTTGAAGGTGACGTAACCAATGTAAAAATTGCCAATGGCAATACATATGTTGTGGTTGACGGCCAGGACGTTCCTGTAGAAAGGATAATAGAAGTTGCCGAGGGTTCGAAGAATACTAAAGCACTCAGTCCTTCAACTTATACAAATATGATTGGGTACAATGCAAAGGGTTATTTGTATGATAGTGACCAAAGCAATATTGTGGGAGTCAGCGGTGTCGTAATGCAAATTCTCAGAAGCGGCGATATTAATTACGCAGTGCTGGATGGAGTATATGCCGAGATATCTGGGGTAGCTGATGGAACCACTTCTGCAGACCCTGATTTTGTGACCGACTATCTGAAGCTTCATAAAGGGGATACAGTAAATGTTTTTATTACCGACAGCAGTTCAGGGCATAAAGTTCCTGTCAAGGCTGTTTTGAGAGAGTATGAGCTTAATGAAGACGGGGAAATCTATGCTGTTCTGGACGGATTAAATGTACCTGTGGACAATATTGACAGGGTTACTCCACATGGGGATCTAACTCTGGATCAGGCACTTCTTTTGCAAATCCTTGAAAGGCTGTCTGGTTCGGATGAAGTACCAGAAGTGCCGGAAGAACCTGGAGAGCCGGAAGAGCCGGAAGGATAGTAAACTTGAAGAACTGAGCCTGAGGATTAAGACTGCCGGATAGGAGGTGTTTGTATGATAATAAATAACAGGAACATAACCAGTGTAAACAGAATAAAAAACACTCAGGTTCCAGAAATCAACAAAAGACCTGTAACACAATCAGGAGACTTTGCTGGGATACTCCATCAGCAGGTAAGCGGCAGGATTGGTTTAAAGTTTTCAAGGCATGCTGAAATGAGGCTCCAGAGCAGAAACATCCGCCTTTCAGCCAATCAACTGGAACGGATAGGTGAGGCTGTTCAGAAAGCCGAAGAAAAGGGTGTGAGGGACTCTCTGGTGATGATAGATGATATTGCATTTGTAGTTAACGTAAAGAACAGAACTGTGGTAACTGCTGTAAACCGCAATGAATTAAAGGAAAATGTTTTCACTAACATAGATGGGGCAGTATTCACTTAAATGTTTGTAAAAAAATGACGATACATAATTTGGATTTGACATGCAGCTGGACCCTTTAGGGAGGCTGCCCATCCTGGAATGACGGAAAGGATGGAAATCTACTAAAGGAGGTCGATTAACTATGATGAGATCAATGTTTGCGAGTGTGTCGGGATTAAAATCACACCAGACCATGATGGATGTAATAGGTAACAATATTTCAAATGTAAATACCATAGGATATAGAGCAAGCAGGGTTACATTCAAGGAAGTATTCAATGAAACACTGAGGGGTGCAGGTGCTCCTGATTCAGCAACAGGTAGGGGTGGAACCAACCCTATGCAAATAGGACTTGGCACCGGAGTGGGATCTGTTGATACTATAACCACGAGGGGAAGTCTGCAAAGAACTGAGAATCCTACTGACCTTTCCATTGAAGGCGATGGTTTCTTCATTGTCAGGGGGGGCGATGGTGATACATATAAGTTTACAAGGGCCGGAGATTTTATTATTGATAAATTAGGTAATATGGTTACTTCAGGTGGACTGAATGTATATGGATGGCACCAGTACACAAGAGATCCAAATTCAGGGGAGTATATTTTTGATACCGAAAGGGATATTGAACCCATAAATCTTTTTTCAGATGAGTATAATAAAAATAAGAGGATAATAGCTGCAAAATCTACAGAGAATATTGAGCTTTCAGGAAACCTGGATGCGAGTCTTAAAGCGGACGCAGCCGGTCCTTACCAGTTTACGGTACCGGTATTTGTTTACGACAGCTTAGGGAATGAATACAAAATAAACGTTCAATTTAGAAAGAATATTGTAAATGCTGGTGACCCTAGTGCTTCACCACCAACACAGCCAACAACGGTATGGGATTGGAAAATTGATGATATTGATGGTGGCGGTGGTGTTCAGGATGGACAATTAACCTTTGATCATGAAGGTAATATAATATTGGACGGTAGTGAAAAAAGTGTTTTGACCTTTATTCCTTCTGCAGATGTAGGGGCAGGCAGCTTCAATGCCACCATAGACTTCTCAAAACTGACAATGTTCGCAGGTGATTCTTCTGTGAAGCCTACATTTACTGACGGATACCCCACAGGCTCACTTGTATCCTTCAATATAGGGGCAGACGGAGTAATTTCTGGTATCTACAGCAATGGACGCCAGCAGCCCCTTGGCTTGATAGCAATGGCTGCTTTTGAAAACCCTGCCGGTTTAATGAGAGCCGGAGACAATACATACACACCTACCACCAATTCCGGTGATTTCAAAAGAGCCTTAAAGGCTGGTTCAGAAGGGGTTGGCACAATTAATCCGGGCACCTTGGAAATGTCCAATGTTGACCTTGCAAAGCAATTTACCGACATGATAGTTACGCAAAGAGGGTTCCAGGCAAACAGCAGGATTATTACAACAACTGATGAAATGCTGCAGGAACTGGCAAATATTAAGAGGTAATGGTTTGCCGCGGGTTGCTGAAACGAAAAATTACAGCAACCTGCGGTAAAATTGTATTTTTAACGAAATAAATGCATAATAAGTGTAAATATGACAATTAATTTGTTAAAATCTATTGAGTTTTTGAGGTAAAAATATTATGATTAGATTAACAAGGCTGAATGGAACAAGTTACATACTGAATTGCGAACTGATTGAAACAATAGAGGAGACACCGGACACAGTTATTTCAACAGTAAATGGTAAGAAGTTTGTAGTAATGGAAACTATTGAAGAAATTATTGAAGAAGTATTGAAATATAAGCAGAAAGCTTTATTAATTAATAAAATATAAAATGCTCTTTAGATTTGATTTATTATGATTATACTTAAAATACATTTATTCGAAAGATAAAGGGGGCATAGTTTGTTGGAGAATAAAGGAATTTTCTATATCCTTTTGATTATAGTTGCAATTCTGACATTATCCCTTGCTTTGATGGCTGGATATCTTTTTGTTGTATCGGATGCACCGAATAATCCGGAAAGTGCTGATATGATGGCTGCCAACCAGGAGAAAATACCTAATGATAATGAACTTGCATACTATGATTTGTATACTGAAAAAACTAATTTTAATCTTATGTCTGAAGACGGAAGAATTCATGTATTGCAAATGACTGCAAAGCTAAAGTATTTTAAAAGGGTCAAAGGAATAAAGAATACCCAGCAAAAGATAACTTTGTATGACAGTGAGATAAAGGAATTATTCGGTACGTATTTTCAGAAGGTTACCGTGGATCAGGTTAGCAAGCCCGAGTTTAAGGAAAAATCAAAGATTGAACTGACACAATTAATAAATGAATTACTGAATAAAGGAGAAGAAAAGAAAAAAGCAATAATATATACTACTATATTTGATGAATGGTTCTACCAGTAGGAGGTGGTATGGGATGGGAGATATACTATCACAAAATGAAATAGACGAGCTCCTGAATGCACTTAATACTGGAGAAATTGATGTACAGCAGATACAGAGCAGCAACCGGGAAAAGAAAATCAGGATTCACGATTTTAGAAGGCCTAGTAAGTTCGCAAAAGACCACCTGAAGACATTAAATATTATTCACGACAATTATGCAAGATTGGTAACAAATTTTCTTACAGGTTATTTAAGGACTTTGGTACAGGTAGACGTTGTTAGTGTCGAAACCTTGGCATACAGCGATTTCGGCAACTCTATTTCCAACCCTGCGGTTTTGGGTATAGTAGATTTTAATCCTTTATCAGGTTCAATAATATATGAAATTGCACCGCTTATTGCTTATGCCCTTATTGACAGGATTCTAGGAGGAAAGGGCAATACAATGGAAAAAATAAGAGAGTTTACTGAAATAGAACTGGCGATCATTGAAAGAATCATTACCCAGGTTTTAAACCTAATGAGGGAGCCCTGGGGAAATGTGATTTCAATAAGGCCAAGATTGGAAAGGATTGAAACAAACCCTCAATTTGCCCAGATAATTTCTCCCAATGAAATGGTTGCACTGATTACGTTAAATGCCAGAGTCGGGGAAGTTGAAGGGTTAATAAATATTTGTATCCCACATATGGTGGTTGAACCGATTGTTTCCAAGCTGAGTACCAAGTTCTGGTTTGCAAGTACTGAAAAGGAAGTAACAGAGGAAACTAAAAGGTCTATTGAAAACAGGATTGAAAAGACAAGAGTTCTTGTCAGGGCTATACTGGGGCAGGCATCCATTACTGTAGGTGATTTCCTTGAGCTGCAACAAGGGGATGTAATACCCTTGGATACAAATGTTAATGGAGATCTTGATGTGATGGTTGGAGAATTAATAAAATTCCGTGCAAAACCTGGAGTAAGAAAGAATAAGGTTTCCTTGAAGATTGTTGAAATTATAAAAAGGGAGGATGATTAGAGTGGGTGACATGCTATCGCAGGCAGAAATAGATGCCTTACTGAAGGGTACTTCTATAGATGAGATAGATTCAGGAAGCACCGGCAATAATGATGGTCTCACTGAACAGGAAGTAGATGCTTTAGGTGAAATAGGGAACATTTGCATGGGCACTTCAGCAACTACGCTCTTTACGTTGTTAGGACAAAGAGTAAAAATTACTACACCAAATGTGAGTATTACTACCTGGGAAGAAATGTGCAAAGAGTATACCCTTCCCTATGTCGCAGTAAAGGTTGAATATACAAGCGGGCTTATTGGAAGTAACTTTTTGATTTTACAGGAACAGGATACAAAAATTATCACAGATCTGATGATGGGGGGAGACGGGAGTGCTGTCGAAGGTGAAATCAGTGACCTGCATCTTAGTGCAATCAGTGAAGCAATGAATCAAATGATTGGTTCTTCCGCAACTTCCATGTCTTCCATGTTTGATAAGCGGATTAATATTTCTCCGCCCAAAGCATTCACTATCAAGTTTAGCTCTGATAGTCCGCAAAATGAAATATCCAGTTCAGGTAGTATTGTAAAAATTGCTTTTAAGATGGAGATAGGTGATATTGTTGACAGCGAAATCATGCAGCTTATACCCATATCATTTGCAAAAGAAATGGTTGCAAATCTCCTAAAATCCGATGATGGAAAAGAAATGGAAAAGTCACCTGACATCAATGTAAATGTAGAGGTTAAAAATAAAAGTGAACAGAAGCAGCAGGCAGTGCAGCCAGAAACGAGCAGACAAGAATATAGGGAAGAAGGGTATAATAGAGAAGATTACCAACCCAACGGCTCCCATAGGAGCAATAGGCCTGTTAACGTGCAGCCTGCCCAGTTCCAATCCTTTGAAGACGATATTATTACAATAGAGAAGAAGAATATCAACCTAATTATGGATGTGCCATTGCAGGTGACAGTAGAGTTGGGAAGGACACATAAACTGATTAAAGATATTCTTGAGTTTAGTACAGGCTCAATTATTGAACTGGACAAGCTTGCAGGAGAGCCAGTTGATATTCTTGTAAACGGAAAACCGGTTGCAAAAGGGGAAGTTGTAGTAATAGACGAGAGCTTTGGTGTAAGGATAACAGATATTATACATCCTTCAAAAAGATTATAATGCTGTGCAAATTCCTAATAAAGCACTGGTTTCGTGTTTTTACAGGGAATTTTACTGATATAATGTAAACTACTACATAATATTAATTTGAATAAGGAGAGGTAAAGTGATGGGAAAAACAGTTCTAATTGTGGATGACGCAGCGTTTATGAGGATGATGATTAAGGATATTTTGACCAAAAATGGTTACGAGGTAGTGGGAGAAGCAGAAAATGGCGCCCGTGCCGTTGAAAAATACAAAGAATTGGTTCCCGATCTTGTTATAATGGATATTACAATGCCTGAAGTAGATGGAATACAGGCAGTTAAGGAAATAAAGAAGATTAATAGCGATTCAATGATTATTATGTGCTCTGCTATGGGGCAGCAGGCTATGGTTATAGAGTCTATCCAGGCAGGAGCTAGAGACTTTATTGTAAAGCCTTTCCAGGCAGAAAGGGTTTTGGAAGCTGTTAAAAAGGTTATAGGTTAGCTTTTTAAATTTTGTTATTTGTGTTAACATAATTATATTGAGATTGAGGTTTAGGATGGGTGATACGACTGTTTTTTCTGCAATATTGATGCTGTTAGGGTTTGGTTCAATATTGTTTTTAGCTTATGTTACAACAAAATATATTGCAGGTAAATCCAGGATTGGTTTTAATGGAAAGTATTTAAGCATTGTTGAGGCGATTAGCCTCGGTGTGGACAAAAGACTCTGTCTGGTTAAGGCAGGAAATGAGTATATACTGATTGCTGTAAGCGGCAAAAGGATTGATTTCTTATGTAATGTCAACATTGACGAGATGAACTTGGAACAGGATGAAGAAAAAGGAAAGCCATTTGATTTCAAAAGTATATTTGAAAAATATGTTGATTTATCGTATAGAAAAAAGCAAAAAAATAATGAAGATACAGATAGTAAAGTTAAGGAGGGTACTTTTAGTGCTAACCTGAGTAGATTGAAGTCAATAACCGGAAAGCTTGCTAACCGGAAAAGAAAAGATGGTGATGAAAGCATAGATGAAAATTAAAGGATTGTTTGCATTTATTATTTTACTATTAGCAGTAGTGTTGCTTTCGTCAGTTGTCAGTGCAGAACCGTTGTTTCCTTTTAAATTTGGTTTTGATGTTGAGCCGGCTCAAACGCCCGAGGAAACAGCTACCAGTGTACAGATAATACTATTGTTGACTGTATTGGCTCTTGCACCTTCGATACTTATAATGATGACTGCTTTTACAAGAATAATAATAGTATTATCGTTTTTGCGAAATGCAATAGGAACACAGCAAATGCCGCCAAATCAAGTTTTAATAGGGCTGGCTTTATTTTTAACCTTATTTATTATGGCTCCGGTTGGAAATGAAATAAATGATAAAGCGTTCCAGCCGTTTACTAACGGAGAGATGACACAGCAGGAGGCATTGGATGAATCAACAGATATAATAAAGGGTTTTATGCTGAAACAGTTTAGAAACAATGAGAAAGACCTGGCACTGTTTGTTTCCCTTGCAAGAATTGAAACACCTGTAGACCCTCAGGAGCTTCCTTTGACCGTTGTAATTCCTGCTTTTATAATAAATGAATTGACTATTGCTTTTAAAATTGGCTTTTTAATATATATACCGTTCCTTGTTATTGATATGGTAGTTGCAAGCACATTAATGTCCATGGGTATGATGATGCTTCCGCCAATTATGATATCACTGCCATTTAAAATACTGCTATTTATTATGGTAGGCGGTTGGAACCTGATTACTCAAACAGTATTAGGCAGTTTTATTTAGGGAGGAAAGAATGGATACAGGTACTATAATTGATATAGCTCAGAGAGCACTTTTAACAGTTATATACGTTGCAGCACCTATGCTTGGAGTAAGCCTTATTGTAGGTGTTGCAATCAGCATTTTTCAGGCAACAACGCAGATTCAGGAACAAACCTTGACTTTTGTACCTAAGATTTTAGCTGTAATTGCCTCAATTGCGATTTTTGGCTCCTGGATGTTAAGGGTTTTAATAGACTACACCCAGGATCTTTATTTGAACATAAACCAGTATATTTGGTAGACGGGGTTGATTAGGTGGAGTATCCTCTTGGACTTTTACTGAACGGAATAGAAGTGTTCCTTCTGGTTTTTATCAGAATGACAGGATTATTTGTAGTAACACCTATTTTTGGAAGGGGGAATATTCCTGGATATTTAAAGATTGGTTTTTCTTTTATAACAGCATTAATATTAATAAATGTGGTGGCAATGCCTGAACAGGATTCTTATCAAAACCTTTACCAGTATGCTTTTGTGGCTATTAAAGAGTTTATTACGGGAATAACATTGGGTTTTGTGGCCTATTTGATTTTTACAGGGATATACCTGGCAGGGCAGTTGATAGATATGCAAATAGGATTTGGAATGGTCAATGTGCTTGATCCAATGAGTAATATTCAGATACCTGTAACAGCAAATTTTTATTTTATCATGAGTATGCTGGTTTTCCTTTCGGTTAACGGGCACCATTTATTGATTAAGGGGCTGTTTGACAGTTTTGAGCTTATTCCTTTGGGAAAAGCAGGGTTTGGGGAAGCTGTAGTTAGTGATATTATTGGAGTTTTTGGGAGTATATTTATTATTGGATTCAGAATTGCGGCTCCTGTTACTGCAGCAATATTAATATCTGATGTCGCTCTTGGAATAATTGCAAGGACAGTTCCGCAGCTGAATGTTTTTGTAGTGGGAATGCCGCTGAAAATTGTAGTGGGAATAATTATAATGATGTTGACCGTTCCTTTGTTTTTAATGTTGTTGAATGCTATAATGGGCACCATGGATAGCGAGGTAACCAGATTTATGAGGGACTTAGCGCCAAAATGAGCAAATTGTTATTGATTAATCTCCAGTTATTTGCAGCTGGTGGAGAAGATAAAACTGAAAAAGCTACTCCGAAGAAAAGAAGGGAAGCAAGGAAGAAAGGTCAGATACTCCAAAGCAGGGAGGTAACATCAGCATTGATACTTATGCTGGCGTTTGTTACTCTTAGAGTATATGGGAAGAAGTTATATGCTGGATTACAGACTTTTACAACGTATATGCTTCAGTACTCAGTAGATGTAGATGAATTATATACGGTAAATAACATAATAAAATTATATATAGAAACCATGATGGCAGTATTAAAAGCAATTGCACCCACACTGGCAGTTGTTGTTGCAGCAGGATTTATATCTGGATATGCACAGGTCGGTTTCCTTTTTACAACTGAGACGCTGGCATTTAAACTTGAGAGGTTAAACCCAGTTAGCGGTTTAAAAAGGATTTTTTCTTTCCGAAGTGTAGTAGAACTGCTTAAAGCCTGTTTTAAAATAGGGGTGATAGGATATGTAGCCTACCTGTTTATAAAGGGGGAGGCAAATAATATATTAAATACCATGGATATGACTGTACCTGCCATAGCTACGTATATAGCCGCTGCATCTATAAACCTGGCATTACGTATATGTGCAGTTTTAGTGGTACTAGGAATACTGGATTACGGATATCAGTGGTGGGAATATGAAAAGAATTTGAGGATGTCCAAACAGGAACTAAAGGAGGAGTATAAACAAATAGAAGGAAATCCTGAGGTGAAATCAAAAATAAAACAAAAACAGAGACAGATTTCCATGAGAAGAATGCTTCAGGATGTACCCAAAGCAGATGTAGTTATTACAAACCCTACTCATTATGCAGTAGCTCTGAAATATGATGCCAATGAATCAGAGGCGCCTGTTGTGCTTGCAAAAGGGCTGGATTTTATGGCTTTGAGGATAAAAGAAGTGGCAAAAGAGAATAGAATTGAGACAGTTGAAAATAAGCCGCTTGCAAGGACCCTTTATGAAACAGTGGATATTGGGGAAGTGATACCGCCTGAACTTTATCAGGCGGTAGCAGAAATACTGGCATATGTGTACAGTTTAAAAAAATAGGAAAGGAGGTCAAGTGTTATATGAGATTTAAAGAAGCAACTGTTCCAATAATGTTTGTTGCTATTATACTGACTTTTATTATTCCTATTCCGTCAATTGTGCTTGATTTCCTTCTGGCTGTAAATGTTATGGTTTCAGGTATTATACTGCTTAATACGGTTTACTTGAAAGAACCACTGGAACTGTCTATCTTTCCTTCACTAATTGTAATTACAACACTATACAGGCTTTCGATTAATGTAGCTACAACCAAGCTTATACTTCGGGATGGGGAGGCAGGAGTAGTAATCGAGAAGTTTGGCATATTTGTTGCAGGGGGAAATCTGGTTGTTGGCTTTGTCATGTTTTTTATTATAATGATTGTGAATTTCCTTGTTATAACAAAGGGTTCTGAGAGGGTTGCTGAAGTTGCTGCAAGGTTTACGCTTGATGCAATGCCTGGTAAGCAAATGGCTATAGATGCGGATCTGAATTCAGGCCTAATCAACGAGAACGAAGCTAAGGAAAGAAGAAAGAAGATACAAAGAGAAGCTGACTTTTACGGAGCAATGGATGGTGCCAGTAAATTTGTTAAAAACGATGCTATTGCGGGTATAATTATTACATTCATAAATATTATCGGAGGGTTGGTAATTGGAATGGTCATGAGAGGCGAAGACTTGAGCTCTGCCATGCAAACATATACAATACTAACCATAGGCGATGGATTGGTTAGTCAGATACCAGCCCTTATGATTTCAACAGCAACTAGCTTTGTTGTTACCAGGGCAGCCTCGGACTCAGATATAAGCCAGGATTTATTAAAACAGGTATTCAGCAATCCAAGGGTTTTATTTATTGCATCCGGCTTAAGCCTGTTGCTTTCATTTTTTCTTGCCAGGATCCCTTTTATTATTCTAGCAGCTATATTGGCTTTTATTGGTTATACTCTGATGAAACAGCAGGAAGAAGCTATTAAAAAGGAAATGGTTGATGTAGAAGAAAGCGAGGTTGAAGAAATTCGCAAGCCTGAGAATGTAGTTTCACTATTGCATATTGATCCAATAGAGATGGAATTTGGATACGGAATTATCCCTCTTGCAGATGTTAACCAGGGAGGAGATCTTTTGGACAGGGTTGTCATGATCAGGAGGCAACTGGCACTGGAACTAGGGATGCTGGTTCCCATCATCAGGCTGAGAGACAATATTCAGCTTAGTCCAAATGAATATATAATTAAGATAAAAGGGGTTGAAGTATCAAAGGGTGAAATAATGCTCGATCATTATATGGCGATGAATCCAGGTATTGTTGAAGAAGAAATTGATGGGATAAAAACTATTGAACCTGCATTTGGGCTACCAGCGATATGGATTACTGAAGAACAGAGGGACAGGGCAGAGATGCTTGGATATACTGTAGTGGATTCCCCGTCGGTAATATCCACCCATCTAACTGAAATAATTAAGCTGTATGCCCATGAGTTGACTGGACGCCAGGAAGTACAAACGCTTATTGAAAATGTAAAACAGAATTTCCCTGCAATTGTAGAGGAATTAGTCCCTAAGGTTATGACAATCGGTGAAGTGCAAAAGGTTCTGGCGAATCTGTTAAAGGAAGGAATATCTATAAGAGACATGGTTACAATACTGGAAACTCTTGCAGATTATGCCCCTGTTACCAATGATACGGACATGCTTACTGAATATGTCAGGCAGGCGCTGTCAAGAGCCATATCCAAAAAATATTTTGCTGATAACAAATCAAATGTTATTACACTTGACCCAAAGCTGGAACAGATGATTATGGATTCAGTGCAAAAAACAGATACAGGCGCCTATGTTACTTTAGAACCCGGTATAACCAATAAAATAATTAGTAACCTGTCAAAACAAGTACAAAAGATGGCACGGCTCGGACAGCAACCAATTGTATTGGCGTCACCCGGTGTAAGAATTTATTTCAGGAGACTAACTGAAAGTATTATCCCTCAACTGGTTGTATTGTCTTATAATGAAATTGAACCAGGCGTGGAAGTTGAATCTGTTGGGATGGTGAGTGTTTAAAGATGAGAATAAGGCGATACAGGGCTAACAATATACAGGAAGCAATGCTGAAAGTAAAAATGGATTTAGGTAGTGAAGCATTAATACTCAACACAAAAAAAGTAAGGAAAAAGGGACTATTTAAAATTTTTTCAAAACCAATGGTGGAAGTATTAGCTGCTGTGGATGAATATGCGGCTAATAGGGAGACAGAAAAACCCGGGCAGTATAAATTCCAGGCAACACATGAAAACAATAATAGTAATAATACAACCTTTATGAATGAAAAAGAGGAAAAGATAAGTAATTTGGAGAATAAAGTAAAGGGAATGGAATCACTGATTCAAAAAATGTATATGCAGCTTATGACTGGCAGTGAAAAAAACGAGATAGAAGTATCCCAAAAAAAACAGTATGCTGTGCCGAATGCTGCTAAGAAAATATATAGTAATATGTTAAAAAATGAGATAGAAGCTGGTATAGTAAAACAAATACTGGAAACAGCCAGCAGTAGAATAAGTGAAACTGAGAATACGAATGATTATGAATCGGCTGTACATAATATGATAGCTGACATACTGGGAAAACCGGAAACCATTAAACTGAAAGAAGCAGAGAAGCCGACTACAGTTATCTTTGTTGGACCAACAGGAGTTGGGAAAACTACAACACTTGCCAAGATAGCTGCAAATTATGCTTTAAACCTGAAAAAGAGTGTAGGGTTGATAACAGCGGATACGTACAGAATAGCAGCAGTTGAACAGCTAAAAACATATGCAGAAATACTTGGAATCCCAATAACGGTTGTTTATTCACCTGCTGATATGAGGGATGCAATAAGCAATTTTTCGGACAAGGATCTGGTTTTGATTGATACAGCTGGCAGAAGCCAGAGGAATAAAGCTCAGTTGGAGGAATTGAAAAGCCTGATTGAAGTATCAAATCCGGATGAAGTATACCTGGTACTAAGTACTACAACAGGCATTATGAGTAGCCGGGAGATTCTAAAGACTTATAGCTTTTTAAAAAACTATAAGCTGATTTTTACAAAAATTGATGAGGCACCTGTACTAGGACTAATACTGAACATTAAATACTTGACGGGAAAGAAACTATCGTATATTACTACCGGTCAGAACGTGCCTGACGATATAGAGATGGCCGATACAGACAAACTTACGAAAAAACTGTTGGGGAGAATGGCTTAGATGAAAGACCAGGCTGATAAACTTAGACAGGTGATTGATAAATTAAAAAGCAGGCAGATTGAGTATTACGACAACCGGTATCGTAGTTTAAATAAAGCTTCTACAAAGGTTATTACGGTAACTAGCGGTAAAGGGGGTGTGGGGAAAACAAATATAACTATAAACCTAGCGATTTCCTTAAGCGAAATGGGCTATAGGGTAATAATTCTTGATGCTGACTTCGGTCTGGCAAATATTGATGTGTTATTGGGAGTGTCACCCCAATATACATTAGTTGATGTTATCAGAAACAAAAAGAATATAATCGAGGTCCTTACAAATGGACCGAATAATATCAAGTTTGTTTCAGGAGGATCCGGGGTTGAGGAACTTGTCAGGCTTGACAGGGTCCAGGTTGAGAGGTTTATTAATAATATAGCTCTGTTGGACAAAATAGCGGATATTGTTATTATTGATACCGGAGCAGGGCTTTCAGAAAGTGTAATGAGCTTTGTGGCTTCAGCGGATGAAGTAGTTTTGGTTACAACCCCTGAGCCTACATCTATCACCGATGCATATGCACTGGTAAAAATGGTGTCTAACAGATATAAGAATAAGGTTATTAAAGTTATTGTAAACAGGGCTGAAAGTACTAAAGAAGCTAATGACATACTGGCAAAGCTTTCACTTGTGGCTGAGAAATTCTTATCAGTTAATCTGATACCGATAGGATACATTTTGCAGGATGATACTGTTATAAAGGCAGTAAAAATGCAACAGCCATTTACAATAGTGTATCCAAAAAGCCAGGCTTCAAGATATATAAGAGAAATCTCCAGGAAACTTGTTGAGGATGACACATGGAATACTAACAGAGAAGATAGCGGTGTGAAAGGCTTTATTAACAGACTGGTAAACTTTATGAAAACATAATGAAGATTGGATGGGAACTCTGATGTTAATTACAGAGGTGAAAGAAGGAACAAAGCTTGAATTGCAGATATATGATGAGTTGGACGATAAAATAAAGCTTACTTGTGTTAGTGAACTTCAATGGGCAGATGATGAGAAAACTGCCTGTATAGCAGCACCTATTTATGAAGGAATACTATACCCTATTCACAGGAATACACTTATTGCAGTTTCTTTTTTAGGAAATGAAGTGGCAGGTATGGTTGCTAGTTTATATAAATTTAATGCAAGAGTTCAGTACAGGTTCAGAGAGGGCAATGTTGAGCTATTACTTATTAGAGTTGAGAGTGAAATAATTAAAATACAAAGAAGGCAGTTTTTCAGATTTGAATGTTCAGTGCCGGTCAGATACAGGGTTATTAAATCCATGAAGCCGCTTGAATTTGAAAATGAAGATTATATCAGTACTTTTTCAAGAGACTTAAGCGGCGGCGGACTAAGCATTAAGTTGATGGAACCGGTAGAAAGGAAAAAGTATGTTGAATGTGAGCTAATACTGGGGGAAAGACGGAAAATTGTTTTTATTGGCAGAGTTCTGAGGCTTACTAAGTATGGACCTGAAGAAAAATATAATTATGAGATAGGGGTTGAGTTTACCCAAATACATCCTATATCCAGAGATAAAGTAATAAAGTACATATTTGAGCAGCAGAGAAAATTGCGTAAAAAGGGACTGATTTAGATATGGCAAAGAAAATAAGAGTAATGATAGTAGATGACTCAGCATTTATGAGGAAAATGATTTCTGACGTTCTAAGCAGTGATGATGAGATAGAAATTGTAGGCACTGCGAAAAATGGTAATGAAGCAGTTAAAAAAGCGAAAGAGCTTAATCCCGATGTTATTACCCTTGATGTAGAAATGCCTGTTATGGATGGGTTGACTTGCTTAAAAGAACTAAATAAAATAAAACAGTATTCTGTAGTTATGTTGAGCAGCTTTACCCGGGAAGGTGAAAAGGCGACAATAGAAGCACTGGAAAACGGAGCAATAGATTTCATAACAAAACCTACGAACATTTTTCATGTAACAGGTGATGAAAAGAAGCAGGAGATAATTAATAAAGTAAAAGTGGCAAATAGTGTTGCAGAAAGAAAGAAGCTTTGTTGCCCAAGACTTCAAGTAAAACCAAAGAGTGATGTAGGGAGAAGCAGCAAAATCAGGAAAATTGTCGCTATTGGAACTTCAACAGGTGGACCAAGGGCGCTTCAAGATGTAATTCCAGTAATTCCGGGCGATGTGCCTGCAGCTTTTTTGGTAGTACAGCATATGCCGCCGGGGTTCACCAAATCACTGGCAACGAGGTTAAACAGTATTAGTGAGTTGACTGTTAAGGAAGCTGAGGATGGAGAAATAATCAAGCCTGGATTTGTATATATTGCTCCGGGTGATTATCATATGAAATTTGAGAGGTTAGGTGAGTATACAATTAAGATAAAGCTATCCAATGGTTTACCGGTTGGAGGTCACAGGCCTTCGGTAGATGTAATGTTGGACTCACTTTCAAATACCAAAATTGACAATATTATTGCAGTGATAATGACAGGAATGGGTGCGGATGGAAGTGAAGGCATAAAAAAAATTAAACACAATAACAATGGTTATATAATTTCGCAGGATGAAGAATCAAGCGTAGTTTACGGAATGCCAAAAGCGGCTTATTTGACAGGCGCAGTAGATGTAGTAGTAACACTAAAGGATATATCAAAAGAAATAATGAGAATTGTGGGGGTGTATTGATAATGGATATGAACCAGTATCTTGAAATCTTTATTGAAGAATCACGAGAGCATTTACAACATTTAAACCAGTCATTGCTTCAGTTGGAAAAAAATCCACAGGATGAAGCAATGCTGAATGAAATCTTCAGGGCAGCCCATACATTAAAGGGAATGTCAGGTACAATGGGATTTAATAAAATGTCAACCTTGACCCACGATATGGAAAACGTCTTACAACTGTTAAGGAGTGAAGAGATTAAGGTTAATACAGAACTAATCGATTTGTTATTCAAGTGCCTGGATGCCTTAGAGTTTTATGTAAATAGTATTATTGAATCAGGAACAGAAGGCAATAAAGAATATTCAGATATAATTGACCAGTTAAACAGTGTAATAAGAAATAATCAAGAAAAACCTGCAAATGAGGCTCAGGTAGGCAAAGAGGAAAAGCTGCCGGAGGATTTTTCAGTGCACACAACCCGTAATTTTAAGATAAACGAGTACGAGCAGAACATAATAAACAAGGCATATAATGAAAACTATAAGGCATACAAAATTACCGTTGTGCTTGGAGAGGGGTGTGTCCTTAAATCGGCAAGGGCATTTCTTATTTTCCAGACTATTGAAAAATATTCGGAAATAATAAAGTCATATCCGGCAGTCGAGGATATTGAAGACGAGCGATTTGAATCCGAGTTTACTGTTGTGGTCATATCCAGGGAGAGCGAAGAGACTTTTATTCGTGAATTAAACTCTATTTCAGAGGTTAAAGAAGTAATACTATCTAACCTGTATCCTAATAATGAAGCAAGTAATGACGAACATGACAGCACAGGCAATGAAACTGAGGAAAATGGCGATATGGATAAAACGATGGATGAGCTTGCTGTAGGTACAGCCACAAAGAAAACCAAGACCGGCAAAACCGTCCGGGTTGAAATTGCAAGGCTTGACGTCCTCTTGAACCTGGTTAGTGAACTAATAATACAAAAAACAAGACTTGGTGAAATCCAGATGGCTGAAAGGTCTCAGACATTCAATGAAACTCTGGAGTATCTTGAGAGGATTACCACAAACCTCCATGATGCGGTAATGAAGGTAAGAATGGTTCCTGTGGAAACAGTATTCAATAGATTTCCTAGAATGATAAGGGATATTTCAAAGGAACTTGGGAAAGAGGTAAATCTAGTTATGTCCGGCGAAGAAACAGAACTTGACAGGACGGTTATTGACGAAATAGGAGACCCCTTGATTCACCTTTTGAGGAATTCTGTTGACCATGGCATTGAACCAGTTGAAATGAGAAAAAAGCTTGGAAAGCCTTCTAAAGGCACAGTTAATCTGAGGGCATACCAGGATGGTAACAGTGTAGTAATTGAGGTGCAGGATGACGGACAGGGAATTGACTTGGAATCAGTTAAGAAGAAAGCTATAGAAAAGGGGCTGATAAACAAGGAAGTTATTAACAATATGTCTACTAAAGATATAATTGATTTCCTGTTTTTACCCAGCTTTAGCACTGCAAATAAAGTAACCGATATATCAGGTAGGGGAGTAGGGCTTGATGTTGTTAAGACAAAAATAGAGGCGCTTGGTGGAGTTATAGAGGTTGAAACCGGCAAAGGTAAGGGAAGCAGGTTTATTATAAGGCTGCCATTGACATTGGCAATAATACAGGCACTGTTGGTAATGATTGGGAATGAAAAATATGCAATTCAGTTAAGTGCGATTCATCAGATTATTAAAATTGCGCCTGAAGAAATAAAAATGGTACAAAAGCAGGAAGTAATTCTATTGAGGAATACAGTAATACCTATTGTAAGGCTTGATGAGATACTGGAGGTTCCAAGGGAAGAAAAGACGGAAAAAAAGCAGCTGACTGTTGTGATTGTAAAAAAAGGTGACAAACTATCAGGTTTTTTAGTAGACAGTATTATTGGGCAGCAGGAAATCGTGCAAAAATCGCTGGGCAAATTATTATCGGGCATAAAGACAATAACAAGTGCTACAATCCTTGGAGACGGAAATGTGGCTTTGATATTAGATGTAAACTCTATTGCTTAGTAAATCATAATATGTAAACTCTTTAGCTTAATATATAAGAAGGGGGTTGTAATGAATGGAAGCAAGTGTGGGCACAGATAGCAGGCAATACCTGGTTTTTAAGCTTGGGAATGAAGAATACGGATTGGATATACGAAAAGTGACAACGATCATTGAAAAAAATATGATTATTGCTAGGGTACCTCAGACACCTGATTTCATTAAAGGTGTTATTAACCTGAGAGGAGAAATAATACCCGTAATGGATCTGAGAAAGAGATTTGATTTACCACAGGTTGATGATACTGAAGACACAAGAATAATTATAATTAAAGTAGAGGAAATAGCCTTGGGCTTAATAGTTGATTCAGTATCTGAGGTTATTGAGTTATCGGATGATTCAATAGAAAACATAGCCAGCTTCAGTAATGAACTATCAATGGATTATGTTTTTGGTGCCGCTAAGCTTCAAAACCGTATTGTTACACTTATTAATCTAGACAAGCTTATTATACTGCAAGATAGTAATGAATCATAGGAGATATTGCCATGAATGGAAGTGTTAATGACTTAAATAATTTGCACCTTGATGTGCTTAGAGAGATAGGAAATATTGGAGCAGGGAATGCAGCTACCGCTTTAGCAAAAATGCTAAACAAAAAAGTTGATATGGATGTTCCCGAGACTAAGATTCTTGAGTTCAAGCATGTCAGTGAGATTCTTGGTGGTGCTGAGAACCAGGTTGTTGGGATACTCCTTGGCGTAACAGGCGATATTAAAGGAAATATTATGTTTATTCTGGGATATGAGGCTGCCCGTACACTGGTAAATATTCTTATGGGAAGACCTGCTGAGGATAAAAATGAGCTTGATGAATTAGGACTTTCAGCACTCAGAGAAGTTGGCAACATACTTGCAGGAGCTTATTTGTCTTCTTTATCCACTTTGACTAATTTGAGAATTCAGTCTTCTGTACCAGCTCTGGCAATAGATATGGCAGGGGCTATCCTGAGTGTACCGGCAATAGAATTTGGAAAGGTAGGAGACACAGTTTTATATATAGAAACGCAGTTTACTGAAGGCACTACAAAGGTTATAGGTGACTTTTTCCTTGTGCCGGACATAAGCTCATTCGATATAATGTTAAAGGCATTGGGAGTAAAAAATTGATGGAGAATATTGTAAAAGTAGGAATGGCTGACCTACATGTGTTAAATCATCCGGGAATGTTAACTACATTGGGTTTAGGCTCATGTGTAGGTATAGCATTATATGATAAAATTAAGAAAGTAATTGGACTGGCACATATTATGTTGCCTTATAGCCATCAGGCACGTAATATGACAAATGCTGCAAAGTTTGCCGACACAGCTATTGAGAAACTAATTGAAGATATGATGGAACGAGGTGCTAATAGACGGAGTATCGTGGCAAAGCTGGCAGGAGGAGCCCAGATGTTTGCTTTTGCAAACTCAAGTGATATAATGAGAATAGGAGACAGAAATATTGCTTCTGCAAGGGAAAAGTTGAATGAACTGGGCATTAGGATAGTTGCAGAAGATACTGGCGGAAATCACGGACGAACAATTGAGCTGTATTCTGAAGATGGCAGATTGCTTATAAGGACAATAGGCAAAGGAGTAAAGTACATATAATAGGGGGCTTAAATGGATTATATCCACAGACTTCCATTTGTTATTGGTTTAGCAGCAGCAATAATTACGGGTGTTGCAGGATATATTTGTAATACAAATGAACAGACCTTATATTTAAGAATGATAGTGAGCATGGTGGTATTTTATTTCATAGGTGTTTACATAAGATACTCACTTAATAAAACAATGGAAGAGTTAGAGCAAAAAAAGAAGGAAAATGAATTAAAAGAACTTGAGGAAGCAGTGATAGAAAACCAGCAGCATTCTACTGTTGATTATAAAGTTGGTTATGATGATGAGCTTTCACCTTTGGAAGTAAGTGAAGTAATAAAAACTAAACTAAAAGAATAAGTTGAATGATTTCACATAAGAAAAAATGGAGGATATATTATGTCTTCTAGTGAAAAGAAGCCTCATGATTTGTGGCAGCAGTATAGCCAAAATAAAGATCCTGAAACAAGGGATAAACTTATTATTGAATATTCATATCTTATAAAATACATTGCAGGCAGGTTGAGCATTTACTTTGGTTCAAATGTTGAGTATGATGATTTGGTTGGATTCGGAGTGTTTGGTCTTATTGATGCAATAGATAAATATGATATAAACAAGGGTGTAAAGTTTGAAACATATGCATCCCTTAGAATACGGGGATCTATTATTGACAGCATCAGAGAGATGGACTGGGTTCCAAGGTCATTGCGCCAGAAAAGCAAGGAATTGGAAAAAGCTTATTCTGAGCTTGAAAACCATTTAGGACGATCTGCAACTGATACGGAAGTATGCGAAAAACTGGGCGTGTCTCAGGATGAGTTTTATAAGCTTTTGAATGATGTGAACCTAACTTCATTGGTTTCCCTTGAAGAGTACTTCGAACAAAATTATGACTTGGGAATAGTATCACATAATACCAGTAAAGAAGAAAGCCCTGAAAGCAGTATTGAGTCAAAGGAACTTACAAAAATACTTTCTGATGTAATAGATAAATTGCCTGAAAAAGAGAGAAATGTAATATCTTTGTATTATTTTGAAGAATTGACACTAAAAGAAATTAGTGCGATAATGAAGGTATCGGAGTCCAGGGTTTCCCAGCTGCACACAAAAGCTTTGCTCCGGATGAGGGGGAAACTGGGGCGTATGAAGTCAGTTTTAATGGAGCAGTAGTATTTCGCATAGGGGGTAAAAAGAGGTGAATGTTTCAAAAGACGATATCAATAATGGTTTTTTTGAAGTACAATACCTGGAAGACGGAGTATATGTTACAGTTTATCCTCCTATAGGGAAAAGCCGTTTTGTAGAGGCTAAAGATATAATAAGCAGGTTGGACAAAAAACAAGTAAAGCATTATAACAGCTCAGTCATAGAAAGTATAGTTAAAAGCCCAAATAAGATACCGGTAAAGGTTGCTGAACCACAGGAAGAGGTAAAGCTGGATGCTAACGTAAATGTAATGATTGCCCCTGATAAAATGAAAGCTTTTATTTCGATTACACCACCAGATGGTGGCAAAATGGCTACTATTGAAGAAATAATTAACAAGTTAAAAGAAAATGGTGTGGTTTTTGGTATTAACAGGACTGTATTGGAAGACTTAGTTAAGTTTCCTGTATATAACGAGATGATATGCGTAGCTGAGGGAACAGAGCCTATAAAAGGAGAAAACGGTAAAATTGAGTTTAATTTTGACATCAAGAAGAATATGAAACCTGCTATACTTGAAGATGGAAGAGTTGATTTTAGGTCTCTTGACCTAATTGAAAGCGTGTCAAAAGGCCAGGTGCTTTGTACACTGGTTCCTCCCATGCCTGGAACAAAAGGGAGAACAGTGGTAGGTACCGATATACTGGCTCAGGATGGCAAACCGGATAGACCCCCTTTGTTTGGAGAATTTGACCGATAGCTCAATATATCTCATGATATCTTAATTTTTCACTTTACTCATACCGTCCGCATTTATTCCACAGTCCTCTTTACAATGAGCCTCTGCCGGCATGTTGTAAGGCATCACGGGCACCACCCATTCTGAACAGGAGGAAGGCCTTCGTAGTATGGTTGATGCCTGGCAAGAAAGCCTAACATGCCGGACACTCATTGTAAAGAGGCTTTTGCGGCATAAACGCTACTTCCTACAATGTTATCACTAAAGAGCGTGCAGTTCCGTTTAGGGTTGCCTTGTGGAACTCTGCCGGGTTCATGTTAAATATGGATCTATGGATCCTCCGGTTATTGTACCGTTGCATGAACTCATGCACAGCTTCATATGCTTCTTTATAAGTTTCAAACTCCCATCGCCCCAAGCATTCGTCCTCCAGTATCCGGTGAAATGATTCAATATGAGCGTTTTTGTTCGGGGTCTTGCATGGAATCCTTTCATGCTCTACTGTAGCTGATGCACACTTGTCCTCGAATTTATGGCTGATAAACTGTGGCCCATTATCAGAACGTATTACTGGTTTTGAATCTGCATCAAAGAGATTCCGCCGCATAAGGGCTCTAACCAATGTTGCAGCTGCGTCCTCTCCCTCACAATGCAGGCCTATGTGGTAATCAATAATTTCTCTGTCATATACATCAATAATGGACTGTATGTAAAAGAATCTGTCTTCTCCGACGATATAGCCGTATTTTATATCTGTTTCCCACAATTGGTTCGGTGCTGTTACCACACGGTTTATTGCGATTTTTCTTGGATATTTAGCTTTGACTACTCTTTGCGGCCGCAGCACCCCCAACTCTTTACATAATCTATATACCTTCTTCTTGTTGATAATCAATTTATACATTCTGCGCAGCTCAATCGTCAATTTATAGTAACCATATGCAAAGCAGTCTCCTGCAATAAGAGCCAGAATCCATTCCTTGATCTGCATATCACAAATCTTCTTGCCTTCTGTAGTATAGGAATAGCCTGGTATTGGCCTTCCGCCGTTTTCTACTTTTTCTTCATCGGCTCTCTCTACAGCGTAGTCTCT
>JBMNNH010000027.1:0-327755 GCA_050953835.1 Acetivibrionales bacterium
TCACCATAAAAGGTACTATGGATTTAATTGAGATTCATAGTACCTTTTATTTTTATACAAAATAGTTAGAAGTTAAGCATAGCACATTGAGAGACGAGATTAAAAACCTCGTTTTTTTTATTGTGGTAAAATTATATGTAAAAAGATATCTTCATCAAATACAAGCTACATAAGTTCTGTTATAATAAGGGTATAAAATATAGGAGGTAGGGATATGGATTATCAAAAATTGAAAAGAGAAATAAAAACCATAGGTGCTTGGTATTTAGCTACATTTATTTCGGATATTTTAGAAAACTATAATGATTTACAAGATCTTGTGTATAAGCAGAATTTTATATTTAAACTTCAAGCATATGCGGCAGGGGGAGACATTTCATTAGAATCAACGACAGCCAAAGTTAATGGTATGATAAGAATTGTTAAATCTAAAAAAGTTAAAGAGGCATTAGAAATAATTATTGAGGAAACTAATCCTAATAAAGTGCCAGAAGAAACATTAGAATGTGCAGCAGCTATGTTAAAGTACATTGATGATGGTAAAATAAGACTACCATATTAATGAAATAAAATAATTAGATAATCAGTACTACATATTGTAGTGCTGATTTTTTTACTATAAGGACATTATAGTAAAGAGAAAAATACTGTTAAAACATGACCACTACATTAACTAAAAGAAATATAACAAAGAGTATAAAAATTGTATGCTTACAAGTAAACTTAAAATGTATATAACCTCATGTTTTTGGCAACATCGTTTTGTAGCATTCCGGAACTTAATTTTTGTAGCACCCAGATTCCAGTTCTAGCAATTCATGGTAGAGTGTTTTAATCTGTAGCTCTGACCGGTGAATACCAGCAGATGACTGTGGTGTATCAGCCGATCGATGATCGCATTGGTCATCTTTTCATCATAGAAGATACCATTCCATTTACTGAATTCCAGGTTCGTAGTTATGATAACGCTCCGTTTCTCATAGCAGTCCGATATTACCTGGAACAAGAGCTGTGCTCCATCCTTTTCAAAGGGTATATAGCCCCATTCATCACATATCAGCAGATCACTCTTTTCTATCTGCTTCATTAACTTTCTTAGTTCCCCATTTACCTTAGCATCTGTTAGCATATTCACCAAAGCCGCCGTCCTGAAGAATTTTACTCGTTTGCCTCTGTTGCAGGCTTCGATGCCTATTGCAGTAGCAAGGTGACTTTTGCCGGTTCCTACGGGTCCATAAAGTATCAGATTCTCCTTCTTTTCTATGATCTTTGCTGCTTTCAAATCTTCTACAGTTATTGCAGGTGGTATCTGTATGTTATCAAAGCTGTATCCTTCAAAGGTTTTTAGTACGTCAAAATTTGCTCCTTTTATGTAACGGTTTTTCCTTACCAGTTCACGGTTTTCAAGTTCTCTTCTAAGCAGCTCCAATAGAAATTCCTCATGGGTATTTGCTTGTATATCCTTGTATCCCTCATAAAATACTTTGCCTATCTTAAGCTTTTTGCAGTATGCTTCTATCATTGCCTCCATCCGTTACCACCTCCGGAAAGAAGCTTATCATATATACTTGTATCTGTATGATATCCCTTAAGTTCCGGAACCTTATCTGGAACTTTAACATCAATTACATCTGCAGCTTTGGATATTATCCGGCAGTAATACGCCCATATGCTGTCTGTATCATAAAGACCTTTACCTATTGTATATTCGAATGCCTTGATTGCAAAGCTTATATCACTGTTACCAATCATTCTGGCTAATGCTTTTAGTGCAGCTTTCTTTTCTTCATAGTTACATTTATTGAAGTAGTCTTGAAGAGTAGTAGGAAGTTCTTTAAAGAATCCTGTATATTTTAGTGCATTAGGCCGTTTTGCCATTATCTCAAGATACGGCACCCATTTCATGGATTCTTTCTGTTCTCCATAGAGTCTATCATGCCTGATTATCTCTCTGTAGTCACTATTCAGTATAGCTACTTCATATGCTCCAGCCTTAACCCACACTTGTTTTCCTGCTTGTTCCGGAGAACTGGAATATATTCTGTTATCGTATTTGACTTTGCCATAATTATCTGCTTTGGAAGCTTGAAGCCTGAATACCTCAAAAGGAATCTTAGGCAGCCGGATTAAGGCTTCTTTATCTTCATTGAATAGTTCCGCAATGGTTCCGGGCTTATTGTAGTGCTTCCGGTGCATGTCCAACTCACATCTGTTTAAAAGCACCCTGTTAAATTCCCTTATGTCATCGAACTCCGGCATCGGTACTAAGAGGTTTCTCCTTATATAACCTACTTTGTTTTCTACATGGCCTTTTTCATGGCCTGAATTAGCATTACAGAAATTACTTATGAAGTTGTAGTGCAACATAAAGCGCTGGAAGCCTTTGTTGAGATCTCTTTCTCCTTCTTTACGGATCGCATCCACTATGGTTGATGCATTATCAAACCATATTTCTCTCGGAGAGCCGCCTATGTGTTCAAATATACTTTTTAGTCCTTCTAACAGACACTCCTGATTCTCGGATTTGAATAGCTGAGTGTACCCTGCATTGCTATATGGGAAGGATAGGGTAAGGTAATACCCGTCATATTTGATTCCTTTTTCTATGAACTGTGCTTGCCCAAAGTCTGCCTGAGCCTCACCAGGATAGTGCATAAGTGGAATGAAGCCTTCGTTCCCTTTGTAGAGTTCCTCTTTCTTGGCTGCTACATATTTTCTTACAGACCGGTCCGATACATCAAACTCATCACCATATATTTCTTTAAGTCGGTCATATACTCTTTGTGCTGTATGACGCTGCTTGTGCCAGGATGATAAATCATCTTTGAGCCATTGGTCTATCAGATGTTTGAATGGTTCCAGCTTGCCCTTCCTTTTCTGTTTCTGGGACATCGCAATATTGAAGTCTTCCTTTTCAACGTATTTTCTAACAGTATCAAAGTGGTGTCCCGTTTCTCTTGAAATCTCCCTAAGTGATTTCTCTTCATGATTCTTCAGATATTTGATATGATATATTTGCTCCATTGAAAGCATCCTTTCTTTACCCCCTTTAGAGTGGACAACTAAAAGGGTAATATTTTTTCTGGGTGTTGGCAATGGAGTTTCCATTTTTGCGCTCTATTTTTTAAGTTCCGCACCGCTCGATTTTTATTTTACCAAACATACCTCACACACTGAAAAAGATGTAGATTCAAATTATAATATAAAAATAAATAAGAAAGACCTTGCAATACAAATCGTGGGTGATATATAATACCCTCCCAATATAGAAGGAAGGGAGAGTTTTGAAATATGGACGATAGAAAGCCAGTAGTTCCTTTAATAGGTGCAAATGGAAATATATTTAATCTATTGAGTATAGCAAGGAATAGTCTAATCAGTAGCAATAAAACCAATGATGCACTTGAGATGTGGAACAGAGTGACCAATA
Source organism: Acetivibrionales bacterium (assembly GCA_050953835.1). Lineage (GTDB taxonomy): Bacteria > Bacillota > Clostridia > Acetivibrionales > JBMNNH01 > JBMNNH01. Next base: position 3,431 of record JBMNNH010000027.1, read on the forward strand.
GTAAAAGCTATAATGAAGCCTTAGTAATCATAGGTGATTATGTAGAATTTGGGGATTCAGATGAACAGACATCAGCTGGAATAACAGGGTACGAGGGATTAGATGAACTACTAGAGTTGATTGATATTGAAGGACAGGAACATAGTAGGCGTGAAGGGTCCGAGGGTTCTATAGCTATAAATGAGGTAAGCAATGAAGGTAATTTAAGTTTAGGTGGTTCTGAAGATGAGTTAAGCACTTCAAATGAAGATATAACAAAGGTAGATTTCACCCAAGAGCTGCACATAACCAAAGATAACATAGATGGAATAATGGGAGCAGCTTTAGAAGAAGGCACAATCAATTGGTATGAGTCAATTAGCAGTTTACCTACAAGTATAGAAAAAGTAGACCACACTATAATATCTAATGGTGGCACAATATTTTTCAGAATACAGGGAGAAGACTACAACAGAACATTTGATAAGCAAGATTTAATTTATGGTTTATTGAGAGTACTACCAGATTGTTTATTTGTAATCGAAGGAAACCAGATAGACACACCATACCTTGATTACATACACATAGACCTCATAAGCCCCCTAATCACCTTGGACAATTAGACCCAAAGCTTATATAATATAAATAAGCAAAGGGGAGAAAGAAAATGGGAGCAAAAAGACATCCGGAAGAATTTAAAAGGCAAGTTGTGAAAGAAGCTTTAGAGACGGGAAACTCAAGTCTTGTAGGAAGAAAATACGATATTAGTCCATCAATTGTTGCAAGGTGGGTTAGGGCGGCAAAACCTGATCCGATGAAGAAAATGACCAAGAAGGCTCTTTACTCGGCTCCAGGTCTGTTAGAAGATCCAAAAGAAGTAAAAAAAGCTATTGAACAGAATCTCCAGCTAAAGAAATTACTCGGAGAAAAAGAACTTGAAATAGAAATTCTTAGAGATCTTTTAAAAAAAACGAAAATTCCGTTACCCCCAAGGTAGAAATTGCCACAAAGTGGATTAGCAAAGGGTATGAGGCAACTTTTGTTCTGAAAACCGTAAACTTGAATCCGTCAACATACTACTACGCTGTAGAGAGAGCCGATGAAGAAAAAGTAGAAAACGGCGGAAGGCCAATACCAGGCTATTCCTATACTACAGAAGGCAAGAAGATTTGTGATATGCAGATCAAGGAATGGATTCTGGCTCTTATTGCAGGAGACTGCTTTGCATATGGTTACTATAAATTGACGATTGAGCTGCGCAGAATGTATAAATTGATTATCAACAAGAAGAAGGTATATAGATTATGTAAAGAGTTGGGGGTGCTGCGGCCGCAAAGAGTAGTCAAAGCTAAATATCCAAGAAAAATCGCAATAAACCGTGTGGTAACAGCACCGAACCAATTGTGGGAAACAGATATAAAATACGGCTATATCGTCGGAGAAGACAGATTCTTTTACATACAGTCCATTATTGATGTATATGACAGAGAAATTATTGATTACCACATAGGCCTGCATTGTGAGGGAGAGGACGCAGCTGCAACATTGGTTAGAGCCCTTATGCGGCGGAATCTCTTTGATGCAGATTCAAAACCAGTAATACGTTCTGATAATGGGCCACAGTTTATCAGCCATAAATTCGAGGACAAGTGTGCATCAGCTACAGTAGAGCATGAAAGGATTCCATGCAAGACCCCGAACAAAAACGCTCATATTGAATCATTTCACCGGATACTGGAGGACGAATGCTTGGGGCGATGGGAGTTTGAAACTTATAAAGAAGCATATGAAGCTGTGCATGAGTTCATGCAACGGTACAATAACCGGAGGATCCATAGATCCATATTTAACATGAACCCGGCAGAGTTCCACAAGGCAACCCTAAACGGAACTGCACGCTCTTTAGTGATAACATTGTAGGAAGTAGCGTTTATGCCGCAAAAGCCTCTTTACAATGAGTGTCCGGCATGTTAGGCTTTCTTGCCAGGCATCAACCATACTACGAAGGCCTTCCTCCTGTTCAGAATGGGTGGTGCCCGTGATGCCTTACAACATGCCGGCAGAGGCTCATTGTAAAGAGGACTGTGGAATAAATGCGGACGGTATGAGTAAAGTGAAAAATTAAGATATCATGAGATATATTGAGCTATCGGTCAAATTCTCCAAACAAAGGGGGTCTATCCGAGATTACTCCTCATGCACTTCGACATTTTTTCTACACAATTGCATTGGAGGGTGGGTTATCAGTTCATGAGGTTGCCTATTTAGCAGGTCACAGCAACATTCACACAACGCTTATATATTTGAATCCGAGTAGAGAGGCAATTAAATACAAAATGAGCCAACTATAGGTCTAAATAGTATTTTAATATTTATGGCTATGGAATTGAACATAGCCTTTTGTTTTGGGAAGAAACCTTATCAAATATATGCGATTTTTGGTATGAATTCAGTCGATGTATGTAATGAAAACAAAATTAATGGAAGTTATTGTATATGTAATGTATAATCATTTATAGATTATATTGAGACTGTAATAGAAGTGTGTCGGATGCAATTGGAATTAAAAACATTATCATACAATAATGTTTCAACAATCATATTTCAAAGGGGTGGATTTTTTGCAGATTGTAGTAAATGGAGGTATATATAGGGTAATTTTCAAAGGGAAATATGATTCTGAATTCAAAGGTGAACATCCTGCTTTAGTAATAAGAACGCTGAAAGAAAATGAGATTTATATGGTTATTCCTCTAACAACATATACAAAGGAAAGAATGGAAAAGGTAAAAAGAAAAGGGTTTGCTATTCGTTTACATTCTACAAATTCAATCGCTAGGATAGATAAGTATCAAATAATTCATAGAACTGATATAAAGAATAGATGGAAAGATGGTGCTACGTCAATTAAGATTAGACCTGAAGAGTTTAAAAAATTAAATGAAAAGATTGAAGAATACGTCAGATTATCTAACCAAAAAGCATATAAAGAATATGAAAAGTATTGCGAACAATATGAAAGAATAACTACATATTTAGATGATATTTGCAAAGAGAAAGAAAGTGGGGAAAATATATTTACTATCATAGAAAATGAAAATGAAATAATTTTGAAATGTAGAAAAAAGGAGGCTTATTGGTTGTCTTTGACAGATTTAAAAGAGATTGCAAAGAGTTCTTATAACCCAAATGCTATGGTTAATATAGAAGATGAATTTATTAGGTGAATAGACAAAGTAAATGCAACCTTTGAAAGAGTAAATGCGACTGAGTTGCATTTAATAGGTAAAAAATAACCATAAAATACAATTACAAGTATATTATGGATGTAAATAATTAAAAATATTGTAAATATAATTAAAAAAAGCGTACACTAACCAGAAGGTGGCCTTTAGTACAATTTTTTAGAAGTAGTAAATGCCACCCTATTTTGTGGTAGATATTATTGTATCTTTGCGGTACAATATTAAAATAGGGTTAAATCTGCTATTATTTTAGCAGTTGGGGCTTTAGGATAATTTCGTTTGACGGAATTCGTCTAAGCCCCAATTTTTCAAGTATGCCTTCCCCATAGAGGAAAGAAAATACTTCAAATGGAGATCTATCGTTAAGTTTTGCTCTTGAGTAAGAATTAATATGGGACATAATTAAATTAATATCAGCCTGTGTCAAGTTATCGAAAGAACTACCTTTAGGCAAGATTTTCCTTATGAATTCGTGATTCAATTCAACATTGGGTTTTTGAAAGGCAGCACGCGGATCACAATAAAAGATATTAGTACGACGATGTTCTTCACTATCAAATTCCAATGCTTTCGGATTAGAAAACTCTGAACCGTTGTCAGTTAATATAACATAGAATAATATGCAAAATGTCTGATGTCCAAGCACATTATATAACCAATCGAAAACATCGATAACTGACTGTGATGTATTTCTGTCTCTGATAAAGGCAAGCATGAGATCACAAGATTTAAACAAAAGAGTGAGCAGGACTTTACCACCAACACGGCCTACTACAGTATCCATTTCTACAATAGAAACATCCGGATGCTGTTGTAAAAAAGAATTAAAATCGTCGTATGTACGGCCAATTCGACATTTACTATCTACCTTGTGCTCAATCGGCTTCCGATTACGTGGTTTCAGACGTAAAACACGTGGCATATCAATGTTTCTGGCTTTAAGCAGGCCACCTGCAACATAACGGTAAAGAGACTTCTCGCTGATAGTAAACTCATCAGGGTTATTAACCGTAATGTGATGAATTGATTGGCCCTTTTTAATCAGAGGACTTATAAATTCGTCTAATTTAAGCAGTTCATCTTCAGAGATGTTAACACCAGTTCTTGATTCAACTAATTTCTCACAGTAATCCCTATGAGCCTGGCGATGTTTGTAATATTTTTTTCTTAGTACACATCTGTATTCGTTAGAGCAACCGTTACAGACATAAGGTGATGAAAGAAGTTTTTGGCAGATTTCTTCTTCGAAGTCAGCACACAGCTGGTTACAAAACTTGCATGATCTACAAAGTTTAATACAGTCAGGCTTGTCTTCACATAAATAACGTTTTGCGCAGTTATGTTGATGCTTGCATCTGTTTGGGATACGATATGGTGGTTTTTGATTGCTTTCTACAGCACGCTTAATAACTTCTCTGGTTATGGTTGAAGTACTTTTTCCGAGATTTAAAGCAATCTTTTTGATAGAAACGCGCTGATTAAGCAATTGTTCAATTTGTTGGCGTTCGGGGTTAGTAAGATGTTTGTTTTTAGCCATGGAAATCACCTCAGTTTGATATTACCGCAAAGATACAATACTAATATGCTGCAAGCTGATATTATTTGCAAGACTAAATGCGACCATCTCCCCTATAGGGGAGATACAAATTATTGAATGAATACTTTTGGAAAAACTAAGTGCAACCAAAGAATTGTAAGACTAAATGCAACCAGTTCTCTTTTTAGGGGTTGCATTTACTTTGTCAATTAACTAGATGAATTTATTATTATTAAAAGTAGTAAAAATAGTTGACAGAGAATTATATTGTGCTATAATGAAAGCGAGAAAGGGTAGCGAAAGCGTAAATCCAGTCTCAAACAAATGACATGGGTGGAAGGGTAGCGAAAGCGTAAATCCAGCCACATTTATTTAAGAAAAAGGCAATGCCTTTTTTCTTTCTTTTTAGCACATAAATTTATTTTTATTGCATATTATAAAAGTAAATGGGTGGATAGGGCAGTGAGAACGTAAGACCAGCCACAACTTACCATGAAATATTCTGAAAGACCTCTGTTATTAGAGGTCTTTTTTCATACTATTTAACTTACCTCTTTGAATAGTATCTAATGTAGAAGATTTTTATAGAAATAAAAACCGAATATTTTAAGAACGCGATTAAATATTCTCTGTTTCTTTACACTCGAGTTTGTTTACAATTACAAAGTTTGCTTATCATAAGCGCCACCCGTCAGGGGGTAAACTCCTTTGGCGGTTTTTTGTGTCTACTGTTTTATATCAGTTTACAAAAAAGCTGGTCTATAGGATTCTCCAAGTCATAAGCTCTCCTAAAGAGAATTCCTATTTTTGCCGAATAATTATATTTCATGTCAAAAAAACCATGTTTCATGCAATAGATGGTTATAGTAGAGATTTTTTTGATAGATTTAATATAAGTAAATTTAATATAACATATCCAGATATAGGAGTTATCCTAACGAAAGGGGGAACAATATGATCAAAAAAATACTGAGTATGCTTTTAGTACTGAGCATGTTATTGACTATGCTACCGATGACGGTCATGGCACAGGAAGAAAATACGACTAATGACATAAGGGAAGAAATCATTGCATTTGAGTCCCTTGACGAAACGGAAAAAATAGTTTCTGTGGGCACATCCCTTGAAGATTTAGAACTGCCTGAAGCCTTGACGGTCACGGTTCGGACAAATCCCGAAACAGTGACTGACAGCGTATATGGTTTTGAAGAAGAAACTACTGTTGATATTCCAGTGACATGGATTTCCCAACCGGAATATGATATGGACACCGAGGATAATTATGTTTTTACGCCGGTAATTGAGAGCTATACGGTCAGTGCAGAACTGCCGCAGATCAATGTGACGGTTGAGGCCCAAATGGCACCCATGATGATGCTTTCTATGGGGGCTCCAACTGAAGTCGGCTCTTTTGACGAACTTAAAAATGCCATAAACAATGCTACAGAAGACTTGAATATAAAGCTAACCGCTGACATTGACTACACTGGCGCGACAGCGCTAACGATCCCTGACACCAAAAGTATTAACATTACCATCGACTTAAACGATAAAACCTATAGCAGCAGCAGGGTTGAGGCCGTAAGACACAATGGCACGGGCACCCTGACCATAGAAGATAACGGGGAAGAGGGTAAAGGTATGATCAAAACCCTCGCGGCTGCAGGCTATACAATTACAGTGAATAACAGAGATGCCCAGCTTGTAATAAACAGCGGTACTGTAGAAAATCAATACGGGTCCAATGACGGAGCTGCATTATATTTTGCAGATAACATGATGAACAGCACGATAGACATAAACGGGGGCACTATAAATTGTCTTAAGGGGAATGGTATTTACGCCTATAATAATAAAATCATCAATATATACGATGGAACTATAAAAGGTGCCAAGCGAGGTATCCACACAAACTCCGTATTAAAAATATATGGCGGTACTATAGAGGGTACAGATGAAACAAGCAATGCGATTTATACGACAGGCGAAGTAACAGTTACTGGCGGAACAGTGAAAGCAGTGGGAACAGGAGCGACAATCGACCAGCGAGGTTCTGCAAAACTGAATATTTCAGGAGGGAAAATAGAAAACACAGGGAGCGGCCCTGCTATTTCATCAAGTTTATCGAGCACCAATGGTTCGTTTACTATCGGCGGCGATGCAGAGATAATAAGCAATAATCCTGATAGTGACAGCGGCACGATCTATGTTTCGGGTAGTCAAGGCTCATTGCTGATCGCTGGCGCAAAAGTGGTCAATACAAGCGAAACAGGTAATGCGATTTTTTGTGAAAATCCCATTCGGGCCAACATCAGAAGCGGCAATACCGAAATCAAAGGTGGCAATTTGGCGATCAAAGGTTTAGCGCCGATTGTGCGCTTAAACATGAAGGGCATAGCAAGCCGGGATTATATTGGGGAAGATACAGAGGACTATCAGGCAGATAATATCGGCAGCTATAAATTTCTGCAGTTTGAGCCAAATACGGCAGATGTTGCTCAGATAGGCGAAATGACCTACCCAACTTTACAAGAAGCAATCGATGCAGTCGATGTTAATACCACCATAAAGCTGCTGGAGAACATTGCCCTTGATGAAGCCATCGACACTAAGAGTAAAAGCTTCATCCTTGATCTGAACGGCAAAATAATTGACGGCGAAGAGGACACAGTCATCGCACACAATGCCGGTAAACTGACTATTAAAGATGATGCTGGCGGCGGTATGATCTTCAGCGCTGGTAAGTATACGATCGCTATGGAAAATGAAGGCGCTGAACTTGAAATTAATAATGTTACCTTGGAAAATTATTACACACAAGCTTATGCTGAATATAACAAAGGCGATGCTATATATGTCAACAAAGGGACGTTAAACATAAACGACAGCACTATAAGATCTAACGAAAATGGAGTTTTTAGCATTGAAAGCACTCTTGGAATAAATGGCAGCAATATAGATGGCAACATAGGCTTATACATCAGAACAAAGTCTGTTGTAAACGTAATTGATAGTACTGTGTATGGTACCGAAAAGGGAATTGAAAACGACTTCAGCGGCAGCGTCATGAATATAGACAGGAGTATTATAAGATCAGACGACATTGCAATAAGAACCTTGTGGGGTACCTATACCATTACAGATAGCACGGTGGAATCAGCGGGAAACGAAGCGACAATACATTGTGCGAACGATAAAGTTACACTCAATATAATTGGAGGAACAATAGAAAATACAGGGAACGGTTGTGCAATTTTTGAAGATCCTGGAGAAAGTGGCACTGTTAACTCCGTATCCGACATCACCATAAGCGGTGGTGCCGTGATCACCAGTCAGAATCCAGACCCAAACAGCGGCACGATCTATGTTTGGAATGAGAGAAGCTCATTTAAGCTCTATGGTGCAACAGTGACGAACACCAGTAGTACAGGAAATGCTATTTTCAGTGGAGATTCTATCAAGGCTAACATCAGAAACGGCAATAACCTCATCTATGGGGGTAATTTGGCTATAAAAGGCGTTGCGCCGATTGTGCGTTTGGGCATGAAGGGCATGGCAAGCTCAGATTTTGATGGGGATGACCAAGAGGATTATTCAGCAGATAAAATCAACAGCTATAAGTTCTTAAAGTTTGAGCCAAAGTACGTTGCCCAGGTCGGCGGCGGCGATACCTATACTTCATTACAAGAAGCAATCGATGTGGTCGATGATAATACCACCATTAAGCTTCTGGAGAACATCGCTCTTGATGAAAAGGAAACGATTGACACGGAAGGTAAAAGCTTCATCCTCGATCTGAATGGCAAAATAATGGACGGCGAAAATGGCACAGCCATCGAGCAAAACGGCGGTACTATGACCATCGAAGATAATGTTGGCACCGGTATGATCACGAGCAAAGGTGCTTACAGCACAATCAAGCTTACGAATGACAGCAGGTTGATTATTACTGGTGGTACAATAAGTCATTCAGGCAAAGGGACCAGCACTATACATCATAACTCCACAGGCAGTTTAGAAGTGAAGGGCGGCACGGTGGATAACACTTATTATTCTAATAATTCGTATACAATAAGGGCTGTTATCCATAGCACCGGTTCGGGTGACGTTATTGTGGATGGCGGCACGGTAAAATGTAATAAAAATGACAGTAACATGCGTGTGATCTATAACGCTTCAAACGGGGATGTCACTGTTTCTGCAGGAACTGTGGAAGTCTTAGCTGGAAATGCAATTGCAAACAATGGAAATGGCAATGTGATTATTTCCGGAGGTACTGTGAAATCCTTATCTGACTCAACGTATGAATCAACAATTTATAACGCTGAAAATGGTAATGTAAGTATTTCCGGAGGCACTGTAGAAGCATACCTGGGAAGAGCAATTCACAATAATAAAATTGGTAAAATCACTATCAGCGGCGAAGCTGAGATCATAAGTCAAAGTAGTTATGGTACGATTTATCTAATTGCAGGTACAGCCGATGATACTGTTCTTGAAATCACAGGCGGAACGATATCAAACGATTATGACTATGGTACTGCGATTTATAACAACGCCTCAGGAAAAATCTCCATACAAGGCGGTACATGTATCATTTGGGGCAAAAGCAAGGCAATGAATGAAATGACTGTACTGGTAGGTGAATTAAGAATTATGGCCAGCACCTCACATACTGATGGCACCAATGTATATCCTGTTAATGCGGAGGCACTTACTAGCGGCAACATTACCAACTACAAATACCTCAGGTTTGAACCTGCTACTGTTCCTGACGCGCCAACCAATGTAACAGCCACAGCGGGTGACGGCAAGGCAACTGTTAGTTTTACGGCACCTGCCTTCGACGGAGGCTCTGAAATAACGGGTTATACCGTAAAATCAAATCCCGGCGGCATCACTGCCACAGGAACAACAACCGAGATCGAAGTAACCGGTCTTACCAACGGAGTAAGCTACACCTTTACAGTGACAGCCACCAACAGTGTTGGTGAGAGCCTGGCATCTTCGGAGTCCAACAGCGTAACACCGAAAGGTAATCAGACGATCACCTTTATCAATCCCGGAGATCAGGATTTTGGAACCGAACTGACACTTAGCGCAACCGCAAGCTCCGGGCTGCCAGTCACCTATACCAGCGAAACCCCGGAGGTTTGCACCGTTACCAGTGATGGTGAAGTGACCTTCCTGAAAGTCGGCACGGCAACCATTAAAGCGAGTCAAGAGGGCAACGCAGCATATCTGGCGGCAGAACCAGTAACTCAGTAGCTTTACTGTAAATGCTGTGAAGCCCGGTGCGCCAACTGACTTTGTGGTTACCCCTGGCGACGGGCAGCTGACCCTGGCATGGACGGCTCCGGCTGACACCGGAGGAAGCCCTATCACCGACTATGAATATTCTATTAATGACGGTACATGGGTATCCACCAAAAGTACAGAAACCAGCTACACTGTGACTGAACTGACCAATGGAACTAGCTACACCATCAAGGTGCGGGCGGTTAATGCCGTAGGCAAAGGTGAGGAATCCATCAGCATAAATGCCACACCTGCAAAAGTTGCATACACCATCACCGCAACGACAGGCACAGGGGGCAGCATATCCCCAAATGGCAGCGTGACGGTGAATCAAGGCGAAAGCCAAACCTTCACCATTACACCGGGCAGCAATTATTCCATTGAGGATGTGAAAGTAGATGGCATGAGCCAAGGCAAAATTGCAAGCTATACCTTTAGTGATGTAAACACCAATCACTCCATTGCTGCAACCTTCAGCTACATTGGCGGTAGCGGCGGACGTTCCTCAGATAATGACAGAGACAGAAGTCCTGCAAATAGCAGCAGTATTATTAACATAACTCCAGCTTCACCAGATAACACGGATTCACCAACACAGGCTGAAATCAAGGTTCCTGTAACTGTAGACGCTAATAACAATGCGATAGTGAACATAACCAGTCAAAACGTGACAGAAGCATATGATAAGGCACTGGCGGAAGCTAAGAAAAATGGCAACGAGCAAAATGGTATCACGGTTGTTTTCCGTGTGGACACCGGCAACAAGACCGTCTCCCATGTTACGGTCAATCTGTCAAAGGCAGTGCAGGACACCATTATTGCCAAGAGAATAGTAAGTACCGTTGTGGTGGTGGATAATCCTAATATTCAAATAGACATGGATTTGGGAGCGGTAGAGGAGATTAACAGCCAAGCAAATTCAGATGTAAATGTTACAGCTGCCCCCACCGACAGCACTAAGCTGACCGATGAAGCCCAAAAAGCTGTCGGCAGCCGCCCGGTATTCTACCTCAAGGTGAACTATGGCAGCGGCAGACAGGTACAGAACTTTGGAGATGGAAGGGTAACAGTAACTATCCCCTACACCCTCGGCCCAAATGAGAAAGCTGAGAATATCTATGCTGTATATATAGATGACAATGGAAAGGTACACTGGCTCAATGACTCTGTCTATGACGTTGAAAATAAGGTCCTACGCTTTAGCACAAATCATTTCTCCATATATGGTGTGGGCTACAAGGAAGAGACGCCTGTATTCACAGACATTGCAAATCACTGGGCCAAGGAAGATATTGAATTTGTGGTAAGGCAAGGACTATTTAGAGGGACCTCTGAAACCACCTTCAGCCCTAACACCGCCATGACCAGGGGAATGTTCGTTACAGTATTGGGACGGTTGGCCAAGGCTGATGTCAGCGGATACAAAGAGAGCAGCTTCACCGATGTGAAAGGGGAAGCTTACTACATGGGCTATGTAGAATGGGCAAGATTAAACAACATCATAAAGGGCATAGGCAATGAAATATTTGCTCCTGATGAGTCTATTACCCGTGAACAAATGGCGGTCATCTTGGCGAACTATGCCAAAGCTATGGGCTTAAAGCTGCCTGAGGCACATGAAGAAAAAACTTTCACAGACAGTGAACAAATCAGCGCCTACGCCAAGGAGGCTGTGAAGCAGATGCAGATGGCAGGTGTTCTCAACGGCAAGAACGGCAACCTCTTTGACCCACAGGGGACGGCTAGCCGCGCTGAGGTTTCAGCGGTTCTGCACCGTTTTGTGGAGCTCTTGATTTCCAGCGACACACAAACACACTAGGAATCATGGATCCATAGTTTGTTTACAATTACAAAGTTTGCTTATCGCAAGCGCTAACCGCCATTGGTTAAAAACCTTTGGCGGTTTTTTGTATACAAAAATCTATATATAACATATATAAATAGGTTATCCCATTGCGGTTATAATCCCTTGCAAACAAGTATAATTCCTGTCACAGTATAATAAACACTGTAGATTACATCGACAAACTTCTATCATTAAAAGTATTATACCACACAGCGAAGTCTGACGTATTCACAGGTAGCTAATATGTTTTGTCGGAATGTTTTATAAATGGACACTATAGGGAAGAACAATCTTTTATATAGTAGCCTGAAATATAAACCAGTTATCCTTGACCGAAAACTGGAATATACCACTATGCTTTTCCACGATATGTGCCATGCTTTTTGTACCAAAGCCATGCCCATATTTTCTCGATAGAGGAAGGCCCTGATGGAATACTGGTTCTGTCTGATAATTGTTGCGAATGTCAATGCACAGTTTATTATTCTTGGAATACATACGCAGTTTGACACAGCGTTCATTACTGTCGATTATGTTTTCACAGGCATGTATAGCGTTTTCCAAAGCATTTGACAAGAGCGAACAAAGCTCGGTGTCGCTGAAGGGAAGCGAGCCAGTCAGCTTTGCTTCTACCGTCAATAGGATTCCTGATTGTTTTGCTTTAGAGGCGAAAGGGGACAAAATCAGATTGATGGTTTCATTTTCGCAAAAGCGCATAGGGGTGATGGCGTCTATGTCAGACTGGGCAGTATGTAAATACTCCTTTATTTCATCTATGCGTCCCTCGGATGCCAGACCCTGTAAAAGAGCAAAATGGTGGCGCATATCATGCCGATAAGCCGCAGCATTTTGCTGCATCTGCCGTAGAGAAGTCAATTCTGTTTGCGCTTGCCGGAGTTGTGTATCAAGTATATTCCGCTCCCTTTGGATACTTGCCTGTTTTTGCGTTTCAGCATAGTAAAGGAGGACGGACACAAAATAGAATGCCGATGTTACGAAGGGCATGAATTGTACAGCTGCACGTTTTCCGCTGTACATAAAGTCGGTGTAAATAGTGGCGACATAGTCGAACAGATAGTAAAAAGCTGGCATGGCGCCAAACAGCAGGCAGGATTTAACCGAGCGTTCCATCAGATGCTGAACAGATTTCACTACATATTTTTGCAGAAAATAGTACATCACAAATGCAGTCACAATATAACCGACGTGATCCATGGAAGCACTGCCAAAAGCGACCCCTGCAACAGTGCCAATCCAACGGGGAGGCTGGCAGCACAGGAAGGAGGCAAACATACTTGTTAGTGAAATCAGCCATGGGTGCTTTAAGTATACGGCGATAAAAACAGCAACCGGTAAATGGGAAAACAGCGGATATATTTTTATCGTCACAGCCATACCCCATGTAAGTAAGCAGACGATTTGTAAAATAAATAAAATGATGGTAAAGCACCCAAACAGCAGATAATTTTTCCGTGTGCGTGTCATTCCGGCAAAACTGACCGCAACCGCCGTGCCGAATAGCAGGGCAATCAAATAACGAGAGAATTCAATGACAGTTGATATCATTCGCTTATTCCTCCTCCATTTGATAATCCAGGTACTGTTGTTTAATCTCCCGGGCCTTGCCCTGTGCGACAGGAACAGACGAAAGGGTCTGTAAGATCACCTTATGGTTTTCAATGGTATCCACGTACTGCATATTAACAAGATAGGAACGGTGTATTTTAATAAAACACCCATACTTCAGAAGATTATTACAGACAGAGGAAAAGGAATCTATACATTCGATTACCTTGCCGGACAGCAGATGATATAGCACATATCTGCCAATTACCTCGACATAAACTAAATTAGAGATCAGTATTTTTTGAATACCTTCATTGCTCTTTACGATAATCGCATCTTCATCTTTTTTCACTTTTATGTGCTCCAGCAAATCATCAATGGTGAAGAAGAATTTTTCTTTTGAGATAGGCTTTAGTACATAGTTGATGGCTTTTACCGAATAGCTTTCAAAAGCATACTCAGGCGATGAGGTAAAGAACAAAATCGGAGCGGTTTTGTCAAATCTGCGAATCGCTTTTGCAACATCAATGCCCGTAAAGCCTGGCATAATAATATCCAGACAGTATATATCAAACCGCTTTCCTTTTTCTAAGGCCGAAACCAGTTCAAATCCGTTTGGAAAGGCGGCATATTCGCAATTTAAATTTTTTGATGCTCTATATAGGTTTATGAGCTGTACTATATTGGATAGCTCATCAATACTGTCATCACAGACCGCAATCTGCAGCATAAGAATTCCTCCACCTCTCTATTTCCTCAATCTAAGTTTAACATAAAAACCTAATACCTGAAAACATGTTTCATGTCAAAAAAATCGTGTTTCATGCAGCAGATGGTTTTTAAGGAATAATTTATGATAAATTGAATGCAAGGGAGTGTTCCCTGCACATTATACACACATGGATGGAGGAACTACTATGAAAAGACTATTGGTACTAATGATGGCGGTTATGATGACACTGAGCCTTGCAGCCTGCGGAGGAAGCAATGCTGATCCCTCAGCGTCTTCGTCAACACCTACACAAGCCAAGGAAGCGGAATTTACAGCAGAGCAGCAAGCTCTTGCAAAAGAATTTGCAGATATGGTAGAAAGGTTTAATGAAACGATCGACAGGGTAAATGCAACCCCCGAGCTTTTGGACGATGAGGAGATTTCCACAACCCTTAATGAACTTGCCGATGTAATTACTGCAGCAGACGAAAACTTTGCCAGCCCCGAAATGCTCACGCCTGAGGTTATGGATAACTTGAAAGCAGCCGTTGAGGAAGTCCACAAATTTATTGACGTCACTGAGACTGCTTTAGACGAAATCGAAAGGGTCAAAGCTGCTATAGAAAAAGATTAGATTCTATTGGGCAAATTTATTTCTTGAGGCTACAGAGGGAGAAGACTATTTCGCCTTTGTTAACTGACAGTACCGATATAGAAACCTGCTGATAGGAATAGCAATGCAACTTAAGAGAATGGAGGTAAATACCATGCTGCCAACTTTTATAGCAATTATCGCAATTGCTGTGGCCATTGTTCTATGGACAATATCTATGCAGCGCAAGCTGGTTGTGCTTGACGAGAATATCAGCAATGCCATGAGTCAGATCGGGGTGCAGCTGTCAAGCCGTTTTGATGCTCTGACAGCCCTTTTAGATTTGATAAAGGGCTATGCCAGGCACGAAAGCGAAAGGTTGATAGAAACAATTAAATCCAGACGAAGTGTGATTACGGCAAAATCCACACCAGATGATGTGCTGCATCAGGAAGGGGTAATTTCCGAAGCTTTGGGCAGGATCGCCATGGTAACAGAGCAATACCCCGAATTGAAGGTAAACCAAAACTTCATCAAAACCATGGATGCAGTAAAAACCTTTGAAAACATGGTGCGTACCAGCCGCCTGATTTACAACGACAGTGTGGCCAAGCTCAACCGTGAAATCCGAATGTTCCCGGTTTCCATGATTGCCTGGATGTTGGGCTTTAAGCAAAGAGACTATCTGGAGGAGCAGGATGGCAAGGTAGATTTGCCCCGTATGAAATGAGGTGCCCTATGCGAAAAAGAGCGGACGGCTCCAGATTTTCCAACGACCCGCCTTTGCGTGAACTACTAGCTCCGGGACTACCAGTGCCACATTGAGCAAATTGAAAAACTGGTTGCTGCATTCAAGACAGTGGCCTCTCCGTACGCACCGGAGCAGTCCATTGGTTTTTGATACTGTGGGGAGCACAGATAGTACATACAACTGTAGCATCTCCTGCTGACGCCATCGAGGAAATCAAAAATACAGTACGCTCATGGAAGAAGGATTCATTGTGAAAAGGAGGGGACAGTATGACTTATTTTTGTGAGGAATGCGGATTTTTATTCTGTAGGACAGGAGAGGTAAAGGAATGCCCCTCCTGTGAGAAAAACCATATACGCACTGCTACCAAAAAAGAAATCCAAAGGTTGCAGACACTTCTGGAACGAGAAAAATCAACTTTACGGGTTAAGGAGGAACAAACGCTATGAAAAAAAAATTAGGGGGGACAGCAATGGAAAAAGCATTTATGCACTTTGCTGACACTGATGATACTATTGGCTCTGACGGCTTGCGGTACACAAGAAAGCGTCACAACGGAATCAGAAAAAAGCATCACTTCGGAAAGTGTATCGACCGATACCGAATGGGCGGTCTACTGGTATCTGTGCGGAAGTGACCTGGAAAGCAATTATAGCGCAGCCACCAATGATCTTGCAGAGCTTATGGATGTGGAGATGCCGGAAACCCGTAAAAGTGGTCATTCAAACCGGCGGAGCATCCGTCTGGCAAAATGATGTTGTCAACGTAGATACACTAGGGCGCTATGTCTATGACCATAACGGATTACAGCTCATTGAAGAGCTTCCCTCAGCCAGTATGGGCGATGCGCAGACGCTGGAAGATTTTTCTCGCCTTCGGGAAAGAAAACTACCCTGCCAAACGCACCGCTGTGGTGTTTTGGAACCACGGCGGCGGCTCGGTATCAGGTGCGGCCTTTGACGAGCTGTATGGGATGGATTCCCTGAGCCTTGCGGAAATGTATCAGGCCTTTTTTGAATGCCTTCGGAGAAAATCCGCAGGAACAGCTGGTGGACATTATCGGCTTTGACACTATGCCTGATGGCAACTGTGGATACGGCCTATACCTTCTCCGACATCGGAAAATACCTTGTGGCTTCACAGGAGGTAGAGCCGGGAAACGGTTGGCTTTACAGCGGCTGGCTTGGAGCACTTGGCCAAACGCCGGATATGGAACCAATGGAGCTGGCAAAAGTGATCTGCGATAGCTATGCACAAGGTTGCGAGGAGGTTGGTACAGAGGACAATATCACCCTGTCGGTAACCGATCTTTCAAAGGTGTCAGACCTTGTTGCAGCCTATGATGATTTTGGCAAGGAAGCTCTGGCTAAGGCAATAGAAGATCCGGTTATTTATCATGATGTATGCCATGTGGGACAGTCAAGGCAATGTTGCCTACTCCGCTGCTGCAACCTTTTGAATCGGCAGGCGGAGAAATCTATACCAGTGTGGAGTGAAATAAGCGCAGCTTATCACCGCTATCCACAGCGGGCGGGCGTAAGCCTGCCGCCTGTATCCCGTTCTGAAAGTAAGGTGACGCCAGTGACACGGCGTATTTTCTATGTATGACCCTTATTATTCCATGGACCGGTATTCCGTGTCCAAGAGGCTGTAAAAATACATATGGATAATGTAGAAAATATACCTCCCTATAAACCGTTCCCTGTTGTATGTAAAGAAAAAATATAATAGAATAGCAGGAGTGAATTATAATAAGGGAGGTTGCAATGTTACTGATAAAAAACGGGAAAATCCTTACTATGGCCGGAATAAATTTTGAAAACGGATATATTCTGATTGAAAATGGGAAAATATTAAAAATAGGCAGTGACAGCAGAGAGTTGGATGAAGATGGATTGTTAAGCAAAGAAGGAATTAGTATTATTGATGCAAAGAGTTAAATATGTTCTGCCGGGACTTATAGACGCACATTGCCATGTGGGCCTTTGGGACGATTCAATGGGTTTTGAGGGAGAAGACGGTAATGAAATGACAGATCCGGTAACTCCCCATCTCAGGGCAATTGATGGTGTTTACCACTCGGATAGGTCATTCGAAGAAGCAAGGGAGAATGGAATTACTACAGTAGTAACCGGTCCGGGGAGCTCAAATGTTATAGGAGGCCAGTTTGCTGCATTAAAAACTTATGGAAGACGTGTAGAAGATATGATCCTAAAAGAGCCTGTAGCAATGAAAGTTGCTTTTGGAGAAAACCCCAAGACAGTGTATAATGAAAAAAGGCAAAGCCCAATGACACGTATGGCAACGGCGGCTATACTAAGGGAGAACCTTAAGAAGGCTGAAGAATATAAAGAATTAATGGAAAAATATGAGGCAGACAGGGAAGGAAATGATAAACCTGAGTATGATATAAAACTTGAAGCCCTTGTAAAGGTTCTGAATAATGAGATTCCCATAAAAGCCCATGCACACAGGGAAGACGATATACTAACCGCTATTAGGATAGCCAGGGAATTTAATATCGGTTTGACAATAGAGCATTGCACAGAAGGGCATTTAATAAAGGATATACTTCTTGAGGAAGGTATACCTGTTATTATTGGTCCCTCATTAACTGACAGGTCAAAAGTGGAGCTAAGGAATCAAAGCCTTAAGACTCCTGAATACTTGCAAGAAAAGGAATAAAGGTAGCTATAATGACAGACCATCCATGCATCCCGATACAATACCTTACTTTATGTGCCGCAATAGCAGTCAGGGAAGGTATGGATGAAGAGGATGCACTGAAGGCAATAACAATTAATGCGGCATTTATTTCAGGTATTGACAGCAGAGTGGGAAGTCTGGAAGTCGGCAAGGATGCAGATATCGCAATATTTGACGGGCATCCTTTTGAACTGAAATCAAGGGTAATTATGACTATAATTAATGGTGAAATAGTATATGATTAGTAATAAGGGTTAATTCAGCAGAAGAGACTGTTAATACAGGCAAAAGGCTGGGCGGCATACTGAAAAGAGGGGATGTTGTATGCCTGACTGGGAGACCTTGGTGCAGGAAAAACAGCTTTTACTAAGGGCATTGGAAGAGCTCTGGAAATATCAGACCATATAACAAGCCCCACTTTTACACTGGTAAACGAATATAACGGGCGTGTTCCCCTGTACCATTTTGATGTCTACAGGCTGAAAGGGCCTGAAGATGTATACGGGATTGGTTTTGAAGAATATATATATGGAAATGGTATATCGGTTATTGAGTGGGCAGACCTGGTAAATGAAGTTTTGCCAGCTGAACATATATGGGTGACTATAGAAAAGGACAATAGTGCAGGTCAGGATGCCAGAATAATTACCATTGTCTTCAAGGGTAGAAAATACAAGGAGAGGGAAGAACTTTTTAGTGTATAAAAAAGAGAGGGATACATATGAAGGTGCTTGCGGTAGATACTTCGTCACTTGTAGCGGCTGTTGCTGTTATGGAGGATGAGCGGCTGCTTGGAGAATATGTTTTGAACCAACAAAAAAACACATTCTCAAAAGCTTATGCCTATGATAAAAGAAATAATGGACAGTCTTGAACTGTTACCCGGGGATATTGATGTATTTGCGGCTTCAAGCGGCCCGGGTTCTTTTACCGGACTGAGAATAGGCATCACTACAATAAAGGCGATGGCTTTTGCTGTTCAGAAACCAGTTGTGGCTGTTCCTACTCTGGACTCTCTCGCATATAATATACCTATGACAGATGCGCTTGTTTGTCCTATAATGGATGCGAGGAAACAATCAGGTATATACATCAATATATAAATGGAAAAACAGCAATCAGGTAAATATAACTGAGTATAAGGGCGTTCCTGTTTCAGAACTGGTAGAGATATTGAAGGGAAGGAACCAGAAGGTAATCTTTCTTGGAGATGGAGTCGATATCCACAGGGAGTACCTAAAGGAATCAGTTAGGTGAAAGGTGTGGGTTTGCTCCTTCAAATCTAAGGCTTCAGAAGGCGTCTTCGGTTGCAGGGCTTGCAATGCTGAAGGCAAAAAAAGGGGAAGTTGAAAGCGCTTTTGACATGGTTCCATTTTATCTTAGAAATCCCAGGCAGAAAGAGAACTTGAGAAAAAAAGCCGGAGACAAGACCTGATGTTAGGAAGGTTGAATTAATGGCGGGAATTGAGATAGTAAAAGCAGATATATCACATGTGGATGGTATAATAGAAGTGGAAAACCTATGCTTTAAAATTCCATGGTCACGAGAAGCCTTTGTTCAGGAGATAACAGGTAATAGGTTTGCAATGTATTTCACTGCCAAGTGCGGAGATAAGGTGGTTGGATATGCAGGCATGTGGAATGTCTGCAATGAAGGCCATATTACAAATGTTGCAGTACATCCCGAATACAGGGGCAAAGGGGTAGGGAGCAAGCTTGTTGAGAACTGATAGAAGTTTCAAGACAAGATGGGATTTTACGAATGACTCTGGAAGTAAGAAAAAGCAATCTTGCTGCACAGCACCTGTATGGGAAATATGGTTTCCAAATCAGTGGCTTTAGAAAATCTTACTATTCGGATAACGGTGAAGATGCTATTATTATGTGGAAAAACCGTGTATAGACAGTTATAAAGAATAATCATAATTAAGCATATTGTATTTATGGGGGTTGCACAATGCGGAGTAACAATGAATTGACCTATAAAATGCTGCGAAATGAATGCAATGCCAACAGTTTAAAATTCAATGACACTTCCGAGATTGAACCTTTTGAAGGGATTATTGGCCAGGACAGGGCAGTAAAGGCTATGGAGTTTGGGCTTAAGATTAATATAAGGGGATATAACCTGTATTTGGCAGGACGGACAGGTACAGGTAAGACTTCATATGCTGAAAAATATATAAGGAAAGTGGCTGCTGAGAGAAAAAGCCCAGATGACTGGTGTTATGTGTATAACTTTGATAATCCAAGTCAGCCAACAGCTATAAATTTGCCGGCAGGCTGTGCAAAAACTTTTCAAAATGATATGGATGAACTGATAAAGACGTTAGGCCTCAAAATATCCAGTGCATTTAACGGTGAGGATTATCAAGAGGAAAAGCTGATATTATAAAAAAATATCAAAAGAAAGAAATGAATTTCTGGAAGAGCTTAATGAAAATGCAGAAAAGCAGGGATTTAAGGTAAAAACAACAAACACTGGCATATACTTTCTCCCTATAATTGATGGAAGGACTATAAATGAGCAGGAATTTGGCGAGCTTGATGAAAAAACCAGACATGAGATTAATGAAAAAAGTAACACTCTTCAAATAGAAACTATAGATATTGTGCAAAAGATAAAAAATGTAGAAAAAGAAGCAGAGCAGGATATTGCCGAATGGGAGAACCAGATAGCACTAATAGCAGTAAGTACAGGTATAAGCAACTTAAAAGATAAATACAAAGATTACAAAAAAAATCACCAATTACCTTGAAAAAGTACAGAAGGATATCCTTGATAACCTTCAGGTTTTCAAGCAGGATGATGATGACAGCCAGCAGCAGAGAATTCTTTTCCTGTTTAAAAGAAGTGCGGAATCCCACTTACACAAGTACAAAGTAAATATCATAGTTGACAACAGTAAGTTAAACGGGGCTCCTGTTATTGTAGATTATAATCCTACCTATTATAACCTGCTTGGAAAACTGGAATATGAGAATGAATTGGGGACTGTAGTAACTGATTTTACAATGATTAAGCCAGGGCTGCTTCATTTGGCAAACGGAGGCTACCTGATTCTTCAAGCAAGAGATGTTCTAAGCAATATACAGTCCTGGGAAGCGGTCAAAAGGGTATTAAAAACAAAGAAATTAGCCATTGAGAATATAAAGGAACAACTGGGCTTGGTTAACTACTCAACGCTTAAGCCTGAGCCTATACCAGTAGATATAAAAATTATACTGGTTGGTAGTGAATACCTTTATCAGCTCCTATACAACTATGATGAAGATTTTGCTAAACTGTTCAAAATAAAAGTAGATTTTGATGATGAAATGGAGAGAACTGAGGAAAATATTTTCAAACTGGCTCAGTTTATTGGCTCATTTTGCAAAAGGGAAGCAATTCCCCATTTTGACAGGAGCGGGGTTGCAAAGGTTGTAGAGTATAGTTCAAGGCTTGCAGAAGACCAGCGCAAACTGACCACCAGATTTAATGAAATTGTTGAAATACTGAGTGAAGCAAGCACTTGGGCGATAATTGAAGGAAGCAGCCTAGTATGTGGCAACCATGTGAATAAAGCTATTAAGGAAAAGAATAACCGCTCAAACAAATATGATAAAAAGCTTCTAAAACTCATTGAAGACGGGACTTTGATGGTAGATACCGAAGGATATGTTGTGGGACAAATCAACGGTTTGTCAATATTAGATATGGGTGATTATTCTTTTGGTAAGCCTTCAAAAATTACAGCAACTACGTTTATAGGAGAAAGCGGGATTGTAAATATTGAAAGAGAAGTAGAAATGAGCGGGACAACCCATACAAAAGGTGTTCTAATACTTAGCGGGTACATAGGGCAGAAATATGCACAGGAAATTCCCCTATCACTTTCAGCCAGCCTGTGTTTTGAGCAGCTCTACAGCGGGGTCGACGGAGACAGCGCCTCAAGTGCTGAATTATATGCTATATTATCAAGCCTTGCCGACGCGCCGATAAATCAAGGCATTGCCGTAACCGGTTCAGTTAATCAAAAGGGGGAGATACAACCTATTGGCGGTGCCACCAGAAAAATTGAAGGGTTTTTCGAACTATGCAAACTAAGGGGGTTAACCGGAGAACAGGGAGTACTAATACCATACCAGAATATTAAGAACCTGATGCTCAATGATGAGGTGGTTGAAGCAGTTAAAGAAGGCAAGTTCCATATTTACCCTGTAAAGACTATTGATGAAGGAATTCAGATACTAACGGGTATTAAATGCGGAACCAGAAGAAAGAATGGAACCTATGCCCGAGGAACTATTAATTACAGGGTTTATGAAAAGCTCAAGAAGTTCGCTCAAACAGTTAGCAGTTTTGGAAAACTGGAGCAATAAGAGATGTATCAATAGAAATAAAGAATCTAATACCTAAAGAGTAAGACATAATAATTTATTTGCCGTATAATAGATATGAAGTAAATTTTTTGGAAAAACAGAGCGGGGATAGTCAATTGGAGATATCTGACTATGAACTTGTAGAGAAGTGCCTGAATGGCGATAAGGAAGTGTTTTCAGAACTTGTTGCCAGGTATAAAAAGTTAATATTCAGTGTTGTATATAATATGCTGCCTGATAAGCAGGAGGTAAATGATGTATCCCAGGAAGTCTTTATAAGGTTGTATAAGAATCTCAACCGCTATAATAGTGAATATAAGTTTTCTACCTGGGCCGTAAGGATAGCTACAAACCTATGCCTTGATATACTGAGAAAAAAGAAAGTGGATTCCATACCTGTGGATGAAATAGAAGCAATGCCAGACAGCATTGGTACGCCTGAGGAGAGGTATATAAGTAAGGAACGGAAAGAAAGAATAAAAAAAGCTGTTGATGAGCTTCCTGATAAATATCGTATACCGATTATTTTATTTCATGAAAACGGATTATCATATGAAGAAATGTGCAATATTTTGAATGAGCCAATGACAATAATAAAAAACAGGCTCTACAGGGCAAGATTAATGTTAAGGGAAAAATTATTACCGGAAAGGAAGGAGGAGGCTTTATGAACTGCAGCTTATCCAGAAACCATATGATGAAATGCTTTGACGGAGAGCATAATGACATTGAAGATGCTTACTTTAAACAACATCTGAAGGCATGTCAGCACTGCAGGGAAGAATTTGAAGAGATGAAAAAGGTGTTTGATATTCTGGAAACAATTACACAGGTTCAACCTCCAGAGAATTTCGAAACAGAAGTAATGGAAAAAATCGGTGTTTTAGAGAACAAGAGAGAAAAAAAATACTGCCAAGGCACTGGTTTTTTTGTACAATACAGCTATACTCGTTTCTATAGTCATGCTTGTGGTATTTCTGGTCAGGGCCTTATCGGCAAATGTTCCTGTTGATACCGGACAGGAAGGTTCAGAACTCAATTTTCTCTCTGTTATCCTGGTTTATTTATATGGATTGTTTAAAGGTGTTTATAGCTTTGCGACGGGTATGGCCAACTTACTGTACCAGGCAGGTTCAATTATTATTAAAATGTATTATTTCTACATTGTAGCGGTTTCATCCATGGTAATAATAATACAAAGAGCTTTTACAATAATTGTTAAACAAAACAGGAGAAGCGCTTGATGAAAAAATTGTTATTGCTGCTTATTATTGTTTGTATATTGCTATCAGCAACTGCAGTATATGCAGTAGGATTAAATATTGAATCAGACGGGGGAGACAGGGTCTGCATAATGGAGGACGTTACAATCAGCGAAGAAGTCTCGGGAGATATTGTAGTAGTCCTTGGAGATGTAGTTGTTGATAGTTTTGTGAATGGAAATGTTCTATCTGTGCTGGGGGATATAACCATAAACGGTAGGGTATCCGGAGAAGCCATATCGGTGTTAGGTACTGTAAAACTCACTGATACTGCGAGAGTAGATGGAGATGTGATTGCAATTGGCTCCATTGAAAAAAGCCCGGCGGCCGTTGTAAACGGAGAGAAGATAACTATAACAGCAAGAGAATTGGATTCAGGATTTCTGTTTGTGGCAGCTATGATTTACATAATAGCTCTCACTATTGTAACTTTTTTATTTGGAACAGTATTAATCTTTCTCTTTAGACACAGACTTAACCAAATGCTGTCAGGAATTGAATGCAATACTGGAAGGAAGATTGCAACAGGGTTTGTGCTGTTAGTCATATCAACTATAGTACTGTTAATATTGTTAATCACTATTATAGCGCCTGTTGCATATATATTATTGTTAATGGCAGCCACAGTAGCCACAAGTATTTATTTTGGAAGGGTTTTGCTAAAGACTTTTAATGCAAATGGTAATGTATACCTGGATTTTATAACAGGGTTTATTACAATAACTCTTATTAAGATACTGCTGCTTTATCTTATTCCACAAGGCAGTTTAATAACCGGATGTATACTGTTTGCAGTATTTTCTGTCTTTATTTATTCACTTGGTGTTGGTATTATGTTTTACCTAAACATTTTCAAAAATAAAAATAATGTTAATGCTGCATAATACAGCCAGATTAAACATACAACTATATATCCTTGTAAAAATCACAAGGCATATAAGTTTTTTAAACACCCATACTAAAAACACGGAGGTGTTTTTTTTATGGATGAAAATTATGAAAATAATATTACAGAGAGTAAAGAAACAGATATAAAAAACTTCTCTATGGATGAATCCGGAAATTTGCGTGGAGGGCAAAACACTGCTGCTGCAATAGGAAAGAATGCCAGGACTTTTCTTATTCTTGGATGGGTCAGTGCAGCTTTTACTGCCTTTATATCTCCTTTATTTGCAATTGCCGGAATAGTATTTGGTGTATTAGCCAACGGAAGGATAGGTGGTAGCGGAAATGCAGTAATAATTACTAATATAGTACTGGCAGTATTGAATATGGTTTTCAGCTTTTTCTTGATCCGAGGTTTTATATTAGGATACTAGCTGCAGCATGTTGGGAGGTGACATAAGCCATTAAAAAAATAATACTGTATGTTATTTTGATAGCATTAGCTGCATTTGTACCTGCAGGATGCAGCAATCAGGAAAAAGCAAAGCAAATGGAAATACAAAAGCAGGAGGAAAATGCAAAAATCAATATTGGACAACAAGAGAATATGCAGCCCTATATCACAGATTTGGAACAAAAGGAAACAGAAGAAAAACTGAGGGACCCTGCTGTGATAGGAAGTGCAACTACACCACTGTTAAACAAAACAGAGTCAAGAATAAAAAATATTGAAAGAGCGTGTGACGAGCTTGATAAATTAAAAATCAAACCTGGGGATGGGTTTTCCTTTAACGGCCAGCTTGGGAAAAGGACTGAGGCCAAAGGGTATAAAAAAGCTCCAATTATTATAACGACCGAAGATGGGCCAGAAAAAGGATATGGAGTTGGAGGAGGTATTTGCCAGCTGTCTTCAACACTGTATAATGCCGTAAAGGATGCAGGACTTAAAGTGACTGAGCGGCATAGCCATTCAAAAGATGTTGGGTATGTTCCAAGGGGCAGTGATGCAACAGTGGTTTATGGAAGAAAAGACTTAAAGTTTGTTAATACAAGGCAGAATACAATAGAAATAAGGACATACCTTGATGAAAGTTCATTAACTGTAGAAATCCGTGAAACTGACGAGTAAATAGTGTGCTGGGCGCCGGGGAAGACATGTATGGCGCCTGGCACTGTTGAAAAAATCTTATTATCTATGAATTTTTCCTAATATTTAATAAAAAAGCCTTTAAGTAGATTTTATTTGTATAATAATATTTGATATAATAAACGTGTATATTATAAAGAAAAAAGGTTAATTGTGGGAGGGCTTACAGTTATGATTATAAAAGAAATTGTTATAAAAAATGAATCCGGCTTACAATCGAAATCGGCTGCAGTATTTATACAAAAAGTATCTAACTACAAATCAAGAGTATGGATTGAAAAGGATGAAAGGAAGGCAAATGCAAAGAGTTTACTTGGCCTTTTATCACTGGGTATCAGTAATGGTACAAAAGTAACAGTCATTGTGGAAGGTGAGGATGAGGAAAAAGCAGCAAGCGAACTGGAGAAATATCTGAATTCAGATATGGCTGAAAGTATTTCGACTCAATAGTGTTAGTCCATACATAAATCAGTCCATACAAAAAAGCAGATCCGGATGAAAATCCGGATTTGCCTGTAAATATAGGATGTGTTAATTCGTATGTTTGATATACAGGAAGAACTGAAAAAGGTGCCCGAAAAACCGGGCGTTTATATTATGAAAGATAAACATGGGGATATTATTTATGTTGGGAAAGCAGTAGTACTAAAAAACAGGTTGAGACAGTATTTCCAATCGCTATCAAACCAGACTCCTAAGGTGCAGGCTATGGTACACAGAGTCCGGGAATTTGAGTATATAGTTACGGATTCTGAATTGGAGGCACTTATTCTTGAATGCAACCTTATAAAAAAATATATGCCCAGGTTTAATATACTTTTAAAGGATGATAAAAATTACCCTTATATCAAAGTAAGCATGAATGAGGAATACCCAAGGATAATCATGACCAGGAGAATAGAGAAGGATGGAGCGGAATACTTTGGCCCATACTCGAATGTTTCTGCTGTTAAACAAACAATAGATTTTCTTAAGAAGCTTTTTCCTGTTAAAAGCTGCAGGAAGGTGCTTCCCCGTGATACAGGCAGGGGCAGACCCTGCCTGAACTACCATATTTACCAGTGTCTGGCTCCCTGCCAGGGGGGTGTAAATAAGACGGAGTATAGGAATCTGATGAAGGATATATGCAGTTTTTTACGCGGAAGGCATGAGAAAATAATTAAAAGGCTTGAACAGCAAATGAAAAGTGCAGCCAATAAGCTTGATTTTGAACAGGCAGCAAATATAAGGGATAAAATGACGGCTTTAAAGCATATTTCCGAGGAACAGAAGGTACTTTCAACTGCAATGGAAGACCAGGATGTTGTAGCATTTGCGAGAGACCAGGCTGATTCTTGTATACAGGTGTTCTTTATAAGAGGAGGCAAACTTATTGGAAGGGAGCATTTTATACTTGAGGGGACAGGTGAAACAGAAAACCGTGAGTTAATGACTTCTTTTATAAAGCAGTTTTATAATTCTGCTGCATATATACCTAGCGAGATAATTCTCCAGGAGGATATTGACGAGATAAAGCTTATTGAAAGATGGCTGAGTGACAAAAAGAATTTGCGTGTTTATATTAAAGTTCCCAGAAGGGGTGAAAAACTCAGACTGGTAGAAATGGTAGCACACAACGCATTAATTGAATTGAACAAGTTAAAGGATGGAATAAAAGAGGATGAACGTATTGCGAGCAAAGGGCTGGAAGGCTTATGCAAAGTTTTAGGACTTAAGGGTCTGCCAGTAAGGATTGAAGCATATGATATATCCAATACAGGGATAACAGAATCGGTTGGGTCTATGGTAGTCTTTGAGAAGGGCAGGCCTGCAAAAAAACAGTATAGGACCTTCCGGATTAGATCGGTAGAAGGCCAGAATGATTATGCATCCATGCAAGAAATAATATTTAGAAGGCTTAAGCATGCTGAAGGAGAAAACAAAAATCGAGCAGGCGCTTTCTGGGAACGGCCTGATTTAATACTGGTTGATGGAGGGACAGGACATGTTAATGCTGTAAGGGAAGTAATAAATAGGTCCGGATTTGATATCCCTGTGTGGGGGATGGTTAAGAATGATAAGCACCGCACTCGTGGACTGGTATCAGTGGATAAGGAAATTGACCTGTCAGATAACCTTGATTTGCTGCGTTTTATTACTGCAATACAGGATGAAGCGCACAGGTTCGCCCTTGAATATAATAAAAGATTGAGAAAAAAGAGGTATACAGGTTCAGTCCTTGATGAAATTGATGGAGTAGGTGCCAAGCGAAAAAAAGCACTAATATCACATTTCGGATCCATTAAAAGGATAAGGGAAGCCGAAATAGAGGATTTGCTTAAAATTGAAGGCATTAACAAGGCTGTGGCGGAGAATATTTATAATTTCTTTAACGGATGAAGGAGAAAACATCAATGGCATTGTATGCAATATCAGACATTCACCTTTCTTTAGGTGTAGATAAACCAATGGACATATTTGGACCTATGTGGACAAACTACATGGATAGGCTTGAGGACTCATGGAAAAAGACTGTAAGTGAAAATGATTATGTGATTATACCAGGTGATATTTCGTGGGCTACGTATCTGGAACAGGCAGTGGAAGATTTTAGGTTTATTGAATCCCTGCCCGGAAGGAAAATAATCTCCAAAGGCAATCACGATTACTGGTGGACTACCATGAGCAAGCTAAACAAATTCCTGGAATTCAACGGCTTTTCATCAATCAGCTTTATGCATAATAATAGTTACAGGTTAGAGAATTTTATACTATGTGGAACCAGGGGATGGAATAGTCCCGGGGATGATGGATTCAGCAGTGAAGATAAAAAAGTATTCGACAGGGAATTAAACAGGCTGGAGATTTCGCTTATGAATGCTAGCGGGGATAATAAGGACAATGGATGCATTATTGTTGCAGCCTTGCATTATCCACCGTTTAACAGCCGCAAAGAGCCTACAGGTTTTGTAGAAATAATGAAAAAATTTGGTGTAGAAATATGCATATATGGACATCTTCATAGTGACAGCCTAAAAAACGCAGTTCAGGGAGTAATTGATGGAATTGATTTTAAGGTTGTATCGGCTGATTATTTAGGTTTTTGCCCCATACAACTGTTGTAGAACCAACCAATACAATATAACAATAAAAAAACAACATAAAGGCTTTTATTTAATAATAGTTTTTGCTATAATACATAGGAAAACTCGGATTAACTTAATAATAGTGTTTTACGTTAAGTATACCAGTAAAAGTTACAAAAGTCTTTTTTTTAATTGGTTTTGCTAAAATGCATTATTATTGATATAATATATAGATTAAAAATGAATAAAGTATGGGAGGACAAGTATCCAATGAATGTGAAAGTGCAGGATGTTGAAAAAAATGTTGTTCAACTGGAAATAGAAGTTGATGCAGCAAAATTTGAAGAAGGAATGAAAAAATCATTTTCTAAAAACGCCAAGAAGTTTAATGTTCCGGGCTTTAGAAAGGGTAAAGCGCCAAGGAGTATTGTAGAAAGATACTATGGTGAACAGGTGCTATATGAAGATGCAATTAACTTTGTATGTCCTGAAGCATATGATAAAGCGGTAGAGGAACATGATATTCATCCTGTAGACAGGCCTGAAATTGATATATTGCAAATAGGTGAAGGGAAAAACCTGGTTTTTACTGCTAAAGTTACTGTAAAGCCTGAAGTTGAACTAGGTGAATATATGGGTATTGAAGTGGATAAGATTGAAGCTGCTGTCACCGATGAGGATGTAGAAAAGGAGCTCAAGTCAATACAGGAGAAAAACGCAAGACTGATTACTATTGATGATAGGCCAGTTCAAGAGGGAGATATCGTTAACATAGATTTTGAAGGATTTATTGACGATAAAGCATTTGAGGGAGGAAAGGCTGAAAACTATGATCTGGTAATTGGTTCAGGTCAGTTTATACAGGGCTTTGAGGAACAGCTCAAGGGTGTGGATACCGGAGCTGAAGTTGATGTAAATGTAACCTTCCCCGAAGATTACGGCCAGAAAGAACTGGCAGGGAAACCGGCACTGTTTAAGGTGAAAGTAAATTCTATAAAGGTAAAAGAGCTTCCAGAGTTGGATGATGAGCTTGCGAAGGATGTAAGTGAGTTTGATACGCTGCAGGAATACAAAGATGATTTAAAGAAGAAGTTATCTGAAAAGGCAGAACAGCAAGCTAAGAACCAGACGGAAGACAGTATAATAGATAAGGTTGTGGAAAATTCTAAAATAGATTTGCCCCAGGTTATGATTGATAAACAGGTTGACAGGATGATATATGATTTTGATTTAAGGTTGCGTTACCAGGGGTTGGATCTGCAAAGGTACCTGGAAATGATGGGAATGGAGATGGATGCGTTCAGGGGACAGTTTGCTGCCAGGGCTGAAAAGGAAGTCAGAACTCAGCTAGTGCTTGAAAAGATATCTAAGACTGAAAAGGTAGAAGTTTCGGATGAAGAGCTTGACGAAGAAATTAAGAAGATGGCAGAGAACTACAAGCAGGAAGCAGAGAATTTTAAGAAAAACTTAAGAGAAGATGATATTGAGTATATAAGGAACAACCTTATAGTTAGAAAAACAGTGGATATGCTTGTAGAAAACGCGAAGCTTGTATAATTATAATGGTAGTTTATTTTGTAAAACATTTGGGAAAGAATATAAGAAGTATAAACATTTTTTGAATTCTACCGTAATATATAGTATATAACTATATATTACGGTGTAGATATATAGAGGAGGGTAATTATGAGCCTTGTACCAATTGTTGTTGAACAGACAAACCGTGGTGAGCGTTCTTACGATATTTACTCCAGGTTGTTAAAGGACAGGATTATTGTATTAAGTGATGAGGTAAATGATGTAACCGCCAGCCTTGTTGTAGCACAAATGCTCTTTCTTGAAGCAGAAGATCCAGATAAGGACATCCAGTTCTACATTAACAGTCCCGGCGGTTCTGTAACTTCAGGATTTGCAATATATGACACCATGCAGCATGTAAGGCCGGACGTTTCCACTATTTGTGTCGGTATGGCTGCAAGTATGGGGTCGTTTCTTCTGGCAGCAGGAGCCAAAGGAAAAAGGTTTGCGCTTCCCAACAGCGAGATTATGATACACCAGCCGCTTGGGGGAGTCCGTGGCCAGGCTACAGATATAAAGATTCATACGGAATGGTTATTGAGAATTAAGAGCAAATTAAATAAGATATTAAGTGAAAGAACCGGGCAACCACTTGAGAAAGTTGAAAGGGATGTTGAAAGAGATTTCTTTATGTCGGCAGAGGAAGCAAAAAAATACGGCATAATCGATGAAATAATGGTTAGAAGAAAATAAATGAGGTGGAATGATGTCCAGATATGATGAAAAGAAGCAATTAAAGTGCTCCTTTTGCGGGAAAACCCAGGAACAGGTTAAGAGGTTGGTGGCCGGTCCTGGTGTGTATATCTGTGATGAATGTATAGAACTTTGTTCCGAGATAATTGAGGAAGAGTTTGAGGAAGCAAAGAATGATACAGAGTTAAATGATATACCAAAGCCTAAGGAAATAAAAGATATATTGAACCAATATGTAATTGGCCAGGAAGAAGCAAAGAAATCCCTGGCAGTTGCTGTATATAACCACTATAAAAGGATAAACTCGGATTTGAACACCGGAGAAGTAGAGCTCCAAAAAAGCAACATAGTAATGTTAGGGCCTACAGGCTCAGGAAAAACTCTGTTGGCTCAGACTCTTGCAAAGATATTGAATGTCCCTTTTGCGATTGCTGATGCTACCTCACTCACTGAAGCTGGTTATGTTGGTGAAGATGTTGAGAATATTTTGCTTAAACTTATCCAGGCTGCAGATTATGATATTGAAAAGGCTGAAAAAGGTATTATCTATATAGATGAGATTGACAAGATAGCAAGAAAGTCAGACAACCCTTCTATTACAAGGGATGTAAGCGGTGAGGGCGTACAGCAGGCACTGCTTAAGATATTGGAAGGCACGGTTGCATCTGTTCCTCCACAGGGTGGCAGAAAGCATCCTCACCAAGAGTTTATTCAAATAGATACAACTAATATACTATTTATTTGTGGTGGTGCCTTTGACGGAATTGACAAAATTATTCAAAACAGAATAGGCAAAAAGACCATGGGATTTGGCGCTAAAATTGAAAGTGCAAAAAATATGAATATAGGTGGAATACTAAAGGATATACTACCCCAGGATTTGTTAAAATACGGCCTTATACCTGAATTTGTAGGCAGGCTTCCTATTATTGTAACTTTGCACTCTCTTGACAAGGATGCTCTGGTCAAGATATTGACAGAGCCTAAAAATGCACTTGTGAAACAGTATCAGAAACTATTTGAAATGGATGATACATTGCTTGAGTTTGATGAGGATGCACTTGAGGCCATAGCTGAAAAAGCTATACAGAGGAATACAGGAGCAAGAGGACTCAGAGCAATACTTGAAGAAATTATGCTGGATGTAATGTATGAAATACCATCCAGTACCAATATTGAAAAGTGTATTATAACAAGGGAAACAGTTGAAAAGGATTTAATCCCTGAGATGATAATCAATGATAATAAGAAACCTATTAGAAGAACCAATACAAAAAAATCCAGGGTAAAAAGAGAATCAGTATCATAGTAAAACATTATTTGATTTAAGTGAATTTGAATCTGTATAAGCACTGAAGGAGAATGATATGTCATTCTCCTTTAGTTTATTCCAAATACATTTTTCATACAAAAATTTCCTTACTGAGAAAATATCATAAAATTGAATTAACCGCAAATACTAGAGATAGTTCTAGTATAGGAGGCAATGGAATGCTTACAAGCACTTTTTTTATTATACAGTTTTTTTTCTCTATTGTAATAGGCTTGTATTTTTTAAATATGCTTAAATCTCAACAGGTTAACAAGAGTGCTATTGAAAAGGAATCACGAAAGGAAATGGAAAAACTTAGAAAGATGAAGGAAATACGGCTTACAGAGCCACTTTCTGAAAAGACTCGTCCTGGCAGCCTAAAGGATATTGTTGGACAGGAGCAGGGTTTAAAGGCTTTAAGAGCAGCTTTATGCGGTCCTAATCCACAGCATGTTATCATTTATGGGCCGCCTGGAGTGGGAAAAACCGCCGCTGCAAGAGTCATACTTGAGGAAGCAAAAAAAATGCCCATTTCTCCTTTTAAGGAAGGAGCCAAGTTTGTTGAGGTTGATGCTACTACAGTAAGGTTTGATGAAAGGGGTATAGCCGATCCCCTTTTAGGATCAGTGCATGATCCGATTTATCAGGGAGCTGGCGCTTATGGAGTTGCGGGTATACCTCAGCCAAAACCAGGTGCAGTTACAAAAGCCCATGGGGGAATCCTATTTATCGATGAAATAGGAGAACTCCATCCTATACAGATGAATAAACTACTTAAGGTGCTTGAAGATAGGAAAGTTTTTTTAGAAAGCGCTTATTACAGCTCTGAAGACAGCAATGTTCCACTGCACATCCATGAAATATTCCAGAAGGGCCTCCCAGCTGATTTTAGGCTTGTAGGGGCAACCACAAGAACTTCAGATGATATTTCCCCTGCAATCAGATCAAGATGTGTAGAAATCTATTTCAGGCCTCTAAAGGCAAGCGAAATAGCGGTTATTGCCCTCAATGCCGCAAAAAGAGGAGGATTCGATGTTGAAAAGGGGGTTGAAGAATTAGTATCCAAATATGCCCAAAACGGCAGGGATGCTGTAAACATTATACAAATTGCAGGCGGAGTAGCCCAGGTCGAAGGAAGGCAGGCAATAACAAGGAAAGATATAGAATGGGTTGTGGAATTCGGACACTACAGCCCGCGAATTGACAAGAAAGTTTGTGCAGGGGAACAGGTGGGCTGTATAAACGGACTTGCAGTGGTAGGAAACAGCACAGGAATGGTAATTGATATTGAGGTGTCTGCAATAAAGGCAGTCAGTGGAAAAGGGATAATTAAGGTAACAGGGATAGTTGAGGAAGAGGAAATGGATGGCAGAGGACAAAAATTTAAGAAGACAAGTTCAGCAAAAGCTTCTGTCGAAAATGTGATTACAGTACTGAAAAAGTTTCTTGATATTGATTGTAAAGAATATGACATACACCTGAATTTCCCTGGAGGGATTCCTATTGACGGCCCGTCAGCAGGTATAGCTATTGCAACGGCGGTGTATTCTGCGGTTATGAATATTCCAATAAGCAGTGACATAGCAATGACAGGTGAAATATCAATAAGGGGTAAGGTCAAACCTGTTGGTGGTGTTGTAGCAAAAGTAGAGGCAGCAAAGCAGGCCGGTATCAAAAAAGTATTAATACCCAAGGAAAACTGGCAGGAAATGTTTGATGATATGGATATTGACATAATTCCTGTAGAAGAGATTAGAGAAATATTTGATATTGTGTTTGACCGGTCTGATAAAAAAATAGAGGGTATGTCTGTTCAAAGCACTTCTGTAAATGTAGTGACAGCATCTGGTACACTGGATATTTGATTATCTTGGAAGAAATGTTTATCACAATATAAAATATCCATTCCATAAAATGAGTCATATAGGAAATATACACCCATATGCCGTTTTCTATTTACAAAGCTTTAATTAAGTAATAAGATAATTGTGAACTTGTGAGTTGAAGATAATAAAGCAAGGGGGAAAAATAATTTGACTGTAATACAGGCTTTCATACTGGGAATTGTACAGGGTTTGGCAGAATTCCTTCCAATAAGCAGTTCCGGCCATCTGGTCATGTTGCAGAAGCTTTTTGGAATAGATGAAGGAGGGCTTACATTTGACATAGCAGTACATCTTGCTACACTTGCAGCAGTTATTGTTGTATATAAAAAAGATATTCTGGAAATACTGAAAAGGCCTTTTGGAAAACTGCCGCTATTAATAGTTGCCGGGACTATACCTACTGCTATAATCGGTTTTTTATTTAAGGATATCTTTGAAAGCGTATATGCTTCGGGGATTACTTTGGGATTTGGTTTTATAGTAACCGGCCTGGTTCTGTGGTATGCTGATAGCATCAAGACAAAGAATAAAAGCCTGAAAGAGGCAAATACTCTTGATGCTGTAGTGGTAGGCATTGCGCAGGGCATTGCAATACTTCCGGCTGTATCACGCTCCGGACTTACAATATCTGGTGCGCTGTTTCGAGGGCTTAATAGGGAGTTTGCTTTAAAGTTTTCTTTTCTTATGTCAATACCTGCCATTCTTGGTGCAGCAGTACTGGACATATATGATCTTGTAAAAGCTCCGGGAAATCTGCAACTTTCCATTGGGATACCCTCTATTCTTGTAGGTATGGCTGCTGCCGCAGTTTCAGGATATTTCGCAGTAAAGTTTATGATTAATATACTAAAAAAGGGGAAAATTAAAGTATTTTCATACTATGTGTTTGCTTTAGGGGCATTAGTATTAATTGACCAGATTTTCTTTGGAAGGTTCTTTGGAAAGATGTTCTGATAATAATAATAAAGCGTTTAGTGCTGAGGACCTATTAAAAAGTCTCTGGAACTAAGAAAAAAAGGAAAAAAAACCTATGTAATTAATGGCAGTATTCTGATATCATTTACTTAGAACATTAGCATTTCTCCTATTGGGGGCATGGAGTTACGACTCCATGTTTTTCTTTTCTTCTATATTTCTTGAAAAACGGGAATAATAAAGTTAATATATAATATGGAAATATATTATAAGCAGGTGGAATTATTGAAAGATACTATAGTACTTGGAATAGAGACAAGCTGCGATGAGACATCTGCAGCAGTAGTTAAGAATGGAAGGGAAATTCTCTCCAATGTGATTTCGTCCCAGATAAACCTTCATAAAAAATATGGTGGAGTTGTACCCGAAATTGCATCAAGAAAGCATGTCGAACTAGTACTTCCGGTTATAAACCAGGCACTTGAAGAGGCAGGTTTGCATCTGAATGATATTGACGTAGTAGGAGTAACATGTGGGCCGGGGTTGGTTGGAGCGCTTCTTGTAGGAATATCGGCCGCCAAGGCAATAGCCTTTTCCATTGATAAACCCTTGGTCGGTGTCCATCATATTGAAGGGCATATAGCTGCAAACTATATTGAGCATGGAGAACTTGAGCCTCCTTTTATATGTTTGGTAGCTTCTGGTGGACACAGCCACATTATATATGTAAAGGATTATGATAGTTTTGAGGTTATTGGCCAGACAAGGGATGATGCAGCCGGCGAGGCATTTGATAAAGTTGCAAGGGCTTTAGGTCTCGGGTATCCTGGAGGGCCGCTGATTGATAAAGCTGCAAAAGCGGGAAACAGCAGGTTGATACCCTTTCCAAGGGTGTACTTTGATGATGGAAGCCTTGATTTTAGTTTCAGCGGGCTGAAAACTGCAGTCCTTAATTATTTGAACAGTATTGAGCAAAAGGGAGAAAAAATTCCTGTTGGAGATATAAGTGCTAGTTTCCAGCAATCGGTTGTAGATGTACTGGTAAATAATACTATTATTGCTTGCCAAAACAGTAAAATAAAAAAGGTTGCTATAGCAGGCGGAGTAGCAGCAAACTCACTTTTAAGACAGCAAATGAAATCCGAAGCCGACAAATTTGGGATAAATTTCTACTATCCTTCTCCGGTGTTATGCACTGATAATGCAGCAATGATTGCATGCTGTGCATACTACCAATTCAGAAAGGGAAATAGGTCGGATTTATACCTTAATGCAATACCTGGCTTAAAGTTGGGTGCAGGTATAACCTGTGGATAATCCGAGTTATCAACATAAAAAACAGCACATTTAGCAAAAGCTTTTACAAATCATCAAAAAATAAATATAACATTATCTGACAAATAATTTAATACAAGATTATATGTTATGTAATATGCCAGCGCCTTCTATACTTGTTTTATGGGACTTGAGTCCCATTATGTGTGGTGCCGGGCGTGTTAATTTTTGTTGTAATAATAAGTGTGAATATTGTGGAAATTGTGCTGAAACATTGTATTTTGTAATATTCTGTTGTGTGGATAACAGTGTGGATAATGTGGATTAATTTTTGTACATTGTTGTTAAATGTTAAATTTATGCAACTGAACACTAACGACAGACTTATCAAGAATGGCAATATATTATTAGTTTGAAATAATCATATTCAGTATAAAACTGTTGTTTTAATACTCACTGTAATACTTTAATACATTCTTAACATAATTTTGTGTTTCTGAAAAAGGAGGTATTCCCCCATACTTGGTCACGTTGTATGGCCCTGCATTATATGCTGCAAGGGCAAGCTGAAGGTCACCATTGAAAGCATTGAGCTGATCCCTAAGATATTTTGTGCCTCCGTCAATATTCTTTGCAATATCCCACGGATCATCTACACCCAGGGCATTCGCTGTATCAGGCATAAGCTGCATCAGGCCTTGAGCACCTGCATGGGAAAGTGAAAGAGGGTTAAAGCCTGATTCTTGTTTAATTACCGCCCTGATCAACTTTGCATCAATGCCATATTTTCTGGAAGCTAACCTTATATTATAGTCTATTATTTCCATAAGCTCATCATAGTTTTCAGGAATATAAGCATTGCTCTTAGACAGTGCTAATTTAGCTTTTTCGGTATTGGTTACTTTAGTAACAGTTTTATTATTGGCCCTGCCAGATTTATCTTTGTCACTGACAGCCTGATCAAGGTATTCCTGAAAAAGGGGGGCATCCTTTTGAGGCTTGTTTATCCTCAGGGGAACCTTACTCTGGATTTCATTCAGTTTTTGCATGAAGATATCCGAAACCTTAATCACCATAATAATAATACCCCAAAAATATTATAAACTATAAGCAACACTTTAAACCATATCATATAGTTTATCGGCATCGATTGTTAAATAAATAATACCATACTTTTGTTGCATTATCATTATATTTATTGCATTATAAAAGAACAGCATCAGACTTTTTGACAAATTTGGAACAAGCATTCCTTTCTTTCCCGTTAAACTGCCTCACTGAAAAAAGACGGCATAAGCCAGTGGTCTCAGACGGGAATGAAGCTTCGGGATTTATTATAAAATTTTCACAATGTATGCATTTAAAATTAAGAACCTTAAAAGACTTTGATTCAGATTGGAATCTGTGTTTTCCACAAACAAAATCCGATGAGACAATCCCCTTTTCCCTACAGAATATATCATTATTTACCGATACAGGATATCCTTTTATACAGTTTGAGCATGATTTCTTTTGTTTCATCATCAAGTGCCTCCCTGATCTATAAACAACGCCTTAAAGAATAGTACATTTTATTATACCATTAATAATCTGGATATGGTAATTAATGGGAAATTATATGTCCGTATTTTATGTATGGACCATAAGCGAATATTTAATATTATGTAATATATGATAAACTAATAGTATTAATATATTTTATTAGGTGGGCATATGAGAAAAACTATTGATCTACATACACACTCGACCGCTTCAGATGGAACACTGACACCCAGGCAGCTGGTCAGGCATGCAAAGGAATGTGGCCTTAGTGCAATAGCATTAACAGACCATGATACCATAGATGGAATAGAAGATGCACTTGATGAGGCTGCTCTTATTGGTTTTGAAGTTATTCCGGGGATAGAAATAAGTGTGGACTATCAAACTGAAATGCATATCCTGGGGTATTTCTTCGATAATGATTATTTAAATGTGGAACCAGCTTTAGATGAATTAAGAAGGAGCAGGGAGGAGAGAAATCCCAAAATAGTTAATAATCTGAATAGGCTAGGATTTAGTATCAGCATGGAAGAGGTAAAAAAAGAGGCGCAGGGAGAAATAGTTGCAAGACCTCATATTGCCAGTGTCCTTTATAAGAAGGGGTATGTAAAAAGTATTAGGGAAGCTTTTGATAAATACCTTTCAGTTGGAAAACCTGCCTATTGCCAAAGGAAAAAGCTTGCACCGGAAAAAGGCCTGAAATTGATTTCTGAAGCAGGAGGCATTCCTGTACTGGCTCACCCGATATATCTTCACCTTGGCTATAATCAACTGGATAGCTTGATATACAAATTGAAGAAGGCGGGCCTGGCAGGAATAGAAGCATATTACTCTGACAATTCCAAAGAAGATACAAGAAAGCTTCTTAAGCTTGCCCAAAAACATGAACTATTGGTTACTGGAGGAAGCGACTTTCATGGAGATTTTAAGACTGATATAAGAATAGGCACAGGACGCGGTGGTCTTTGTATACCATACGAACTTCTAGAGAAATTAAAATCTTAGTATGTTCTAAAATATAGATATTATCTTTAATAACAAGCTGGGAAAAGCTAATCAAGTATAAAAGTGTCCATAAAAATTGTATATTATTGACTTTAAAGTATATTATGGATATAATTGGTTACGGAAAGACTTAGTATTAAAGACCAGCTAATTAAAGTCAAGAGTTTTTAAGAAAAAGCTTTATGAATTTTTGAAAACTCCTGACATAGAAAAAATGCATAACAACAAGACCACCTTTACGAAGTAGACATAAAATAGCTGGTCTAAAATGAAATACCGATCCTTGAAAACTAAACATCAAGTGCAAGTACTGCTAAGCTGCTATATGCTTTGCTGCTAACATCTGAGCATGTTCCTGAGGACTGCGTAACTGGTACGGTTTTCTGTCCCTTAGAACAGCAAAGATGTAAATGATGATCTTACGCATAACTGCTCCCAAAGCTACCTTCTTAGGTTTGCTCTGGCACTTTTGCTTGTAGAATTCAAGTAATACAGGGTTGCAAGCCTCTTTATTCCGCTTAGTTCGGATATTGGCAAGAGCAGTTGTAAAAAGAACCCTGCGAAGTAGCCTGGAACCTCTCTTGGACATTTTATTCCGTGTGCCGGTAAATTCTCCGGATTGCATCACAGAGGGGTCAATGCCAAAGTAAGCAACCAGTTTTCCCGGCTTAGAGAAAGCGGAAAAATCGCCGATTTCTGCTAGAATGGTGGCAGCAGTAAGAAGGCCAATACCTGGCAGGCTCTGCAAAAGTTCAAGAGTTAATGCTAGCATGGGCATGTCCTTTGCCATATCTTCAGCGATCAATAGATGAATGGTTTTTAGGACCTTCGCCAAGTTATCTTCCAGAGTTCTGATCATGGATATGTAGACACCCAGCATAGCAATGTTCGAGGAATTATGAACAGTCAAAGGCGCAAACTCTCTGGCTTTGGAGACCAAAAGATTATACTTTGCAGTTGACCACTTAAGGCTTCTGCGAGAATTCTTCTGGATCAGTGCAATCAACTTGTTCCTGTTCGCTTTAAGAATATGCGCAGGCGTAGGATATTTCTCCAATACTGCAAGAGCAGCCTTTGAAAAGATGTTGGGGAATACATCCTTGAAGTTTAACATGAGTTGGTCAACAATACCCGTAAGCCTGTTTTTGTAGGCAGTAAGTTCGTCAGAGAGCTTGTAGTACTGTCGGCAAAGACTTCGCAGGCATTCAATATCCTCATCGGGGATATTAGTAGTTTTAAGCTCCTGAAATCTGTATAGCAGGGCAATTTTCCGGGCATCAGCTTTATCATTTTTCACTTTTCTGATTCCAATATTTTTGATAGAATCAGTCTGGATGGGGTTTATGATGGAGACCTCCAATCCAGCTTTACAAAGTGAATGGAAAAGGATTTTGTGATAGTGCCCGGTGGATTCCATGACGACGAAAGGCCTAGAATCAAAGTCCTTTTCCGTTTTTTTCAGTAATTCAACGACTCTTTCAACGTCAGAACTGGAATCATGGTGGATCTTCATGCGGGCAATCACTTCATTGGATGGAGAAAGAATTGCCATCTCACTGAAGAATTTACCTACATCGATTCCTGCAATAGGTCTGAAATTCATCAAAATGCCTCCTTAAAAAATTAATGGACTTAAAAGCCTCCATTCCTTCTCATGTAAGCAAACAACCTTGCATGTGACACGAGGAACCAGCTAAAAAGCTGGCCTCAACCAGCCAAATCATGTAGACTTACCGGAATGGAAAAATACTCTTTCATACGGGTAATCGGCCCGCCAAGGTCCGTCCCAGGAGGTGAAACACACACCTTCCAAGTCCGAAAGATATTATACATGATTGTCAAAGTTCAGGCCAACAAACGCTGGCATAATGGCTAAGATGTGAAGCCGGATGATGTGCTTGATGTTTGGAAAAGAATAAAATTTGAAGTGTTATGTTAACTATGACTTTTAATGGGTCGAACAGTGGCTTTGGTCACTGATTTAATACAAAATAATTGTACAAGGAGTTGAATAAAACCTAACAGCATATGTTCACAATGTCCGTTCTTTTGCATAAAGTTTTTACGTAAAAGGAGGGTATAAAAATAACAAAGGAAATTCGAATAAGGATAATATATGCAGGTATGTACCTGGTAAATTTTGTAATAATCAGTTTCATAGCTTTTACTATATATAACACCTCTTATAAAATTTGTGATAGTTACCAGGCACGCCAATTCCTTGAAACAGCTCAGTATTTACCTATTGTACCCATAAAGGTACCACTTTATTGTATATTGTTTTTAGTATTGATTGCCATATCCAATATTATTAAGAGCAAGCTTCAGAATATGAACAGCTGGTTGTTGATAATACTGTTCTTAATAGACTTAGTATTATGTATTACTATAACCTATAATACTAATTTCAGTTATAAAGGTATTTTTTTATTTCTAGTTGCCAGCGTTTTTTTATACATACCCCTGCTGAGTATAAAGATTTTGTTTATTGCAATTACACTGATTTGTTTTATTGTTTTTGATTATGATATTTTAAACGTAAGGATAAATCTTTTACCTTTCCAGCATTATACCAATTTTTACAGCTCTCAAATGCAAACATATTTTTATAGTTTTAAAAATATTATGGATTCTTTTAATCTGGTTTTATTTGTCTCCTTTTTTGCGCTGATTATTCAGGCAAAAATCAGAGAAAACAAAGAATACATGAACCTGAACAACCAGTTAAAAGAGAAAGTGGAAGAATTAAAAATAGCTAATGAAAAGATTGAAGCTTATGCACAAAAGTCTGTTGAAATGGCAAAAATAAAGGAAAGAAACCGTCTCGCAAGAGAAATCCATGATATACTTGGTCACTCACTCACAAGTATTACTACAGGAATAGAGGCATGCCTGGATTTTATTGATGTGAATCCGTCTATTGTAAAAAAGCATATGGCTAAAATAAGGGATATTGCACAAAAGGGACTGAATGATGCAAGAAGGTCAGTTAAGGAGCTTAAAATTGACAGCATTGAAAAGTATGCCCTTGTACCAGCCATTAAGCAATTAACTGAAGAACTCAATACTTTTTCCGGAACAAAAATTGAACTGAATATAACAGGACAGGAGTTAAAAATAGAAGATAATGCCGCTCAGGCTGTCTACAGGGTTATTCAGGAGTGTATTACTAATGCGTTAAGGCACGGAAAAGCGACACTTGTTACAGTGAACCTGACCTTTAAATATGATGGCCTTACCATACAAGTGAAAGACAATGGTTTGGGCTGCGAGGTCATAAATAAAGGCTTTGGATTAATGCATATAGAAGAGCGTATAAAGATGCTGTGCGGTGAAGTTAAATTTGAATCGGTTAAGGGTAACGGTTTTTCCACGCATCTGTTTATACCGTTAAGAGGGGGTGTTTAGTATTATCAGAGTTTTAATTGTTGATGACCAAGAGCTTATCAGGGAGAGCCTTGCACTTATGCTGAATTCCCATAATCTTTTAGAAGTAGTAGGCAGTGCCGAAAATGGAAGTGAAGCTATTTCCATGGCAAGGGAGTTCAACCCCGATGTAATACTGATGGATATCCGTATGCCTGGTATGAACGGTATTGAGTGCATAAAAATTATAAAAGAATATAATAAAAACACTAAGATAATAGTGCTGACAACATTTGATGACGATGAATACATATATGAATCACTGAAAAATGGTGCAGACGGTTTCCTCCTCAAAGGCATATCGAAAAATGAACTGATTAAAGCAATAATTACTGGATACAATAATGGTGCTTCAATTGACCCTGAAGTGGCAAGAAAAGTATTCACACTTTTTGGAAAGCTTGCAAAGACAAGCATAATCAATAAAGTAGATGAACAAGATATTCGCTCCCTTACAAAAAATGAAATTAAAATTATCCAATTGATTGGAAGAGGTCTATCCAACAAGGAAATTACAAAAGAGGTCAATTATAGTGAGGGGACTATACGCAACTATATTAGCAATATTCTCAGGAAATTAGATTTAAGAGACCGGACACAAATTGCAATATTTGCCCTGCAGTCAAATATTATGCTAAAGGATGTACAGGATGAACCATGAGAATCTTCATAAAGAATAATGAAATAATAATAAATAGTAAAATAATTATTATATTAATAGTATTAGTTTTGGTTGGAATTGCAGGGTATTTGAAGTACGATGCCGGTAAACCTGTTGTATTGAAAGTTGCTGTCCATTCGGGAAATAGTTGGAGTGTCCCGCAAAAACATGCATACGCAATTTATGATGAGGCTGTAAAGCTATTCGAAAAAAAATATAGAAATGTAAAAGTGGAATTAAAAACCGGAAGGCTTATACAGCACTATTCCGAATGGTTTGCCCAACAAGTATTAAAAGGTGAGGAAGCGGATGTCTTCCTTGTATTGGAAGAGGATTTCAATACTTATGCATCAATCGGATTATTTGAGAATTTAACGCCATACATTGAAAAGGACAGGGATTTTAATATAGAAGAGTTCTATCCTGAATCTTTACATACCGGGCAGTATTATGGAAATCAATATACATTACCCTTTGAACTTGCACCCTCTTTTATGGTAGTAAATAAGACATTATTAGAACAGGAAGGTATTCATATAGATCCTGATGAATGGACATGGGACAGTTTCTACCGGATATGCAAGGATGTCACAAAGGATATAGATAATAATGGCTATTTAGACCAGTTTGGTGTATATGGGTATGATTGGGAACATGCATTTTATACCAATGATTATTCTTTATTTACACAGGGAGGAAAAAGCATTGCTTTTAATGATGACAGACTATTTGAAACAATAGAGTTTATGAAAAGAATGTATGAACTGAATAAAGGGATAGTTGTCAGGGAAGAGTTTTTTGCCAAAGGACAGGTAGCATTTAAAATCTTCACCTTGCCGGAATACAGGGCATATGGAAGTTATCCCTACCGTATTATAAAATATAAGGAATTTGAATGGGAAGCCATACCGTTTCCCAGTGGGCCGAATGGGCGAAGCTCATCCAAGCTTTATGCTGTTCAGATTGGCATGAGTTCAAGATCCGAAAACAAAAAAATGGCTTATGAGTTGATAAAACATCTGACCAACAACCGGGAAGTCCAGTGCAAGATATGGGATTAT
Source organism: Acetivibrionales bacterium (assembly GCA_050953835.1). Taxonomy (GTDB): domain Bacteria; phylum Bacillota; class Clostridia; order Acetivibrionales; family JBMNNH01; genus JBMNNH01. Next base: position 47,738 of record JBMNNH010000027.1, read on the forward strand.
ACCTATACCCTTCCGGCTAACAAAGAAGTAGTGCGGGATATCTATGATTCCAATACAGAAGAGATTCAGGATAAAGTTATTGATGCCGATTTCCTGAATAATGCAATTAAACATTCCTATATGGAGCCTAATTTTAAACTTTACAGCCACTTAAAAAAGTTAATGGATCAGAAGATATTCCAGATAATTGCACAGGATTTGGATACAAGAGAAGGGATAAAAGAAATAAGGGAGGAAATAGAAAACATCATTTATTAACATACTTTAATAGTATTATCTCAAATGTCATTATTTGTATGACAATTGTAATATTAAACTTGTGATATAATGCAGTTTTTTTGTTGTCCGCCTGCCTATATAATGACTTTATAAAATGATTAAGGAGGATTACTATGAAAAAGATTCTATCAATCATTCTGGTCATTGCATTGTTTGGTGCAATCTTAGCCGGATGTTCGGGAGCAAAGGATACATCCGGCGGAGGGGAAGCAACTAAGGAGGCAACCGGAGGACAAACAGGTGGACAGGCTGCGGAACAGAAACAAACTGCTGAGAAGAAAGCAGAAAAGGAACAATATGTGTTTGGCTATACCTGTATGACTATGAACAATCCATTCTTTATCATTCTTGAAAAGTCCATTAGGGATAAAGTTGAGGCAAATGGTGACGTGCTTATTACCACAGACCCTGCTATGGACGTTGCTAAACAAATCAACCAGGTTGAAGACATGATTACCCAGGGTATAGATGCAATTTACTTGAACCCAGTTGACTGGGAAGGTATCAGACCAGCTCTTGAAGCTTTGAAGGCAGCAAATATTCCCATAATAAATTTTGATACAGAAGTGAAAGATATGGAATTTGTAACTGCATATGTTGGTTCGGATAACAAAAATGCCGGCAGAGTATGTGGAGAAGATTTAGTAAAGAGATTTCCAAATGGAGGCCCTATTGTAGTTTTAGATTCTCCGACAATGAATTCAGTCAATGACAGGATTGCAGGATTCTTTGAAGCTATTGAAGGCAAGGGCTTTGAAGTGGTAGCACAGCAGGATGCCAGAGGTGACCTGCAAACTTCACTCCAAATCACTGAGGATATCCTTCAGGCGCACCCTGATATCATAGCAATTATGGGTGGCAATGACCCCACAGCTCTTGGAGCGCTGGCTGCCTGTAAAGCTGCAAACCTGCCGGATATATTAATATACGGGGTTGACGGTTCACCTGAGGCGAAAGCTGAGATAGCTTCGGGAAGCCAGTTTGTTGGCTCAGGTGCCCAATCGCCGATATCTATAGGAGTTCAATCAGTGGAAGTAGCATATAAAGTATTAAACGGAGAACCATACGAAAAAAGGACACCAGTTAAGACTTTCCTGATTAATGAGGATAACGTAGCGGAATATGGTACTGATGGATGGCAGTAAAGCTATAGTGTATGATGAGATTACTCTGATAACATAATCTAATAAGGCAAGAAAGTTTGCTTACTTGAAAGTAAACAAGCTTTCTTGTTCCTTTTATATCATTTTTGAAAGCAGGTGAAACGGGTGACTCAGAAAATGCTCCTTACCATGAAAGATATACATAAGCGGTTTCCAGGCGTATATGCTTTAAAAGGTGTTGACTTTGAATTAAAAGCTGGAGAGATTCACGGCCTGTTGGGGGAAAATGGTGCAGGAAAGTCTACGCTTATCAAGGTGCTTGGAGGCATTTATTCGATAGATAAAGGAGAAATATTTATCGAAGGAAAGAAAGTCAATATTCAAAGTGTAAAAGATGCACAAGAAAACGGTATAAGTATTATTCACCAAGAGCTAGTTCTTGTACCGGATATGACAGTTGCCGAGAACATATTCCTCGGACGGGAACCTGTTCGTCGCAAAAGATTTGTAGACAAGGAAAAAATGGAGTATGATGCCCAAAAGTTATTGGATTCCTTTGGCACAGGTATTAAGTCCAATATGAAAATACGGGATTTGACCATAGCCAACCAGCAAATAGTGGAGATTGTCAAGTCCATATCCTTTAATTCAAAAATCCTTGTTATGGATGAACCAACTTCTTCCCTTTCAGAAAAGGAGGTTGCAAGATTGTTTGAGACCATCAAGCTTCTGAAGGAAAAGGGAGTAGGTATCATTTATATTTCCCACAGGATGTCTGAATTTAATGAGTTGTCCGACAGGGTGACAGTTTTGCGTGATGGCGAATATATTGGTACAAGAGTGACCAAAGAGACTGATACAAAGGAACTCATCAATATGATGGTCGGACGGGAATTGAAAAGCTATTATACCAGAACTTATAATAAAACAGATGAAACCTTGATGGAAGTCAAAAACTTATGCAGAGATGATATATTGAATAACATAAGTTTTCATGTTAAAAAGGGCGAAATTTTGGGCTTTTCAGGGCTGGTCGGAGCCGGACGGAGTGAAGTAATGAGATGCATATTCGGAATAGATCCTATATCGTCTGGCGAAATATGGATGGATGGCGAAAAAGTTGATATAAAAAACCCCAATGATGCTATGGAACACGGGATTGTATTAGTACCCGAAAACCGTAAGCAAGAGGCCTTATTCCTTGATCAAAGTGTTAAGTATAATATTACTATTAAGGTCCTTGATGAGTTCATAAAGGGCATATCTGTTGATGTATATAAAGAGAATGCAATTGCAAGCAAATATGTGGAAGAAATATCCATTAAAACTCCGGGGCTGGACCAGCAGGTAAACAATTTAAGTGGTGGAAACCAGCAGAAAGTAGTTATCAGCAGATGGCTGGCAACAAAACCAAAACTTCTTATTCTAGATGAACCTACCAGAGGTGTGGATGTAGGTGCAAAGGCAGAGATTTATGCAATTATGAATACTTTGGTAGCACAAGGTGTATCCATATTAATGATCTCATCCGAATTACCGGAAATTATTAATATGAGTGACCGTGTTGTGGTTATGTCAAATGGACATATAACTGGTTGTTTGGAACGGAATGATCTTACGCAGGAAAAAATTATGTATTTAGCAACTAAAGAAATGTAGTTTGGCATAGACATAAATTAAAGGAATGGGGGTAATAGACAATGAAGTTAGCAAACGAACCGGTTTTGGTTGATAGCATTACTCGCAAGAATATTTTCCAAAGAATTGTTGATGGTATTGTTATATTTTTTAAAGAAAACATGGGTATACTGATAGGTTTTTTCGCAATATGTGTTTTTCTCACCATTATTTCTCCGGTGTTTATAACCCAGAAGAATATTTTGAATGTATTAAGGCAGGTGTCCACCAACCTCTATATAGCCTTCGGTATGACTATTATCATCATATTGGGAGGAATCGACCTATCTGTCGGTTCTGTTGTTGCCTTATCAGGGGTTGTAACAGGAGGACTAATAGCTTTTAACGGATTTCCGGTTTATTCTGCTATTATGATGGGTGTATTGTCAGGTCTGATTATTGGCTTTATTAATGGATTTATCTTATCTAAGACTACTATACCGCCTTTTATAGTTACACTGGCAACAATGAACATTGCCCGTGGTGCTGCTTATGTATATACAGGAGGCCAGCCTATCAGAGTTATGTCTGATCATTTTAATTTTATTGGAGCAGGATACATAGGCCAACTTCCTGTGCCTATCATATATCTTGTCATTTTATTGCTGGTTTGTTTTGTTATCATGTATAAAACTAAACTGGGAAGGTATATATATGCAGTTGGGGGAAACAGACAGGCGGCTCAGTTTTCCGGTATTAAAGTAAACAGGGTGATTTTCTTTGCATATATATTCGCAGGGTTTCTGGCATCCGTTTCAGGCATTGTTTTGGCTTCGCGTATGTTCTCCGGACAGCCGACAGCAGGACAGGGTGCGGAAATGGACGCAATTGCAGCCGTTGTACTTGGCGGTACAAGCATGAGCGGCGGTGTTGGTAAAATCGGGGGAACAGTTATAGGCGGACTGGTTATAGGCGTTTTGAACAACGGTCTTAACCTGCTGAGGGTTAGTTCATTCTGGCAGTATATAGTAAAAGGATTAGTTATTCTTATTGCTGTTTATACGGACTATTTGAAAAAGAAAAAGACAGATTAAGATTTTGTTTTTCAGAAACCAGAAAGCCCAATGTGCTTTTCTGGTTTTCTGGATGGTAACAAAAAATTAGATGGTTATATTCATTTCAATACTTATTGGAACAAGGATACAGGAAGATTGCTTTAATCAGTGGCCCGCGTGATATAATAACCAATTATGACAGGTTTTCCGGGTATACAAAGGCTTTATTCGACAGCAATATGCCTTTGGATAACCATCTATTTTATTTCGGACAGATGATGCTTGAAAGGCTGAAAGACCGAGATAAGAGTATTGAAGAGAAAGTATTGGAAACGAAATTAGTTATAAGGGAGTCTGTTAGACGAACCTCATACAAGTCCGAACTTCTTAACAAGTTCACGTACCTTTTCCAAGTCTTCTGGAGTATCGACGCTTGGTGGAGTGTAAGGAAATCTGGTTTTTACCAGCTTCACCGGGTAGCCGTTTTCCAATGCTTTTAACTCCTCAATTTCTTCTGTTAAGGATAGCGGGGTTTTAGGCAGTGTAACGTACTTTAACAGGAATTCCTTTGTAAAGGCAAAGACGCCAATACTTTCATAAACTGAATAGTACTCCCTATGCCGCGGATAAGGAATTGGAGAACGTGTATATACCAATGCATTATTATTAATATCGGAAACAACTTTTACAACATTATGGTTATTAATACGTTCTTCATCTGTTATCAAGTGGCAGCAGGTTACCATAACTTGACTTTTATCCATAATCAGGGTAGTAATAACCTCGTCAATTATTTCCGGCATGATAAGCGGTTCATCACATTGTATGCATGCAACATAACTGCATTCGAACTGGGCGGCTACTTCAGCTACACGGTCAGTGCCCGTTTGGTGAGAAGGGGAGGTCATCATTGCCTTGCCGCCGAAAGATTCAACCTCACTAAGAATGCGTTCGTCATCAGTGGCTACAATAAGCTCGTCGATAAGCCGTGCTTTTTTTGCACTTTCAAAAACCCTGCGGATAACTGTTTTTCCGCAAACATCCATCAAGGGTTTTCCCGGGAGACGACTCGAATAATATTTTGCAGGTATAACAGCCAGTGTTTTCATTAAGACACTCCTTTTATCTAAAGTTATTGTTCGAAATTTGTTCTATTAGCCTTGTGATAGTGGTCAAAATATTTTTGATTCAACATAAGGCATGCGCCATAAGAACAATCTTCAGGTAATGCCATACCGAGAATAAGTTCAGCCTTTTCCTTCATGGCACCTGTCAGGTTATCCCGCACATACTCGGAAAGTGCATTGAAAAAGGATATGTCATTGCTGTTAAACAGTCCTGACACCACTACTGTGGATATACCAAGCGTAATAATAAGGTTTGCCAGGGAAATACCCAGCATTTTAATTGCCCCATTAACCGCCTTAACAGCTGCTTCATCATTATGAAGGCACCTGAACAACAGTGTACGGAAGAGACCATTTTTAGCTAATTCGTCATAATCTGAAGGCGCAATACCTCTTAAGGCGCATTCAGCAGCATAATGACCGAACAAAGCAGGCCCATTATAGTATGTTTCCAAACAACCACGTTTGCCACATCTGCACAGTGCACCGTCAGGGACTACAATAATGTGTTCAAACATGTCTCGCGTTTCGATTATATAATCATTACCCTTTGTGTACCTGTAAGCGGTTACACCGATTGACAAACCGAATGCAACATGTATATAAGAATCAAGTTTAGAATGTGCAAGCTTTTTCCGCTCTAAAAAATTCAGCATGGTAGAGTCATATACAACACTGGTTTCGGCACCGGTCAGGTTTTCTACAGTTTCTACCAGCACTGATGCGGATTCTCCGGAAGTTGTAGAAAACAGCCGGTTATGCAAGAACTCTGGCAGGGTAATACAGATGCCGGCAAGTTTGTCAAAAGGAATATTTGTATCACGGGAGGCTTTTAATATTTTGTATTTTAGTATATTTAATACTTGACATCCGTCCATATCCAAAACATTCTTATGTTCATTGGTTTCATAAACTTTGCCACCGGATATATTGCTGATGGTAAGGCTGATCCACCGGGAATAAATGTGTACCCCCATAGTATAGTTGCAGTTGGCACAGATTGAGTACAGCACTGGAGGCCGTCCGCCGGTAGAAGAAGCATATCCTTGTTTTTCCAGCATGCCTGCGTTGATGAGTTCTTTGATTATGCCAAAAACAGTAGGGTAACTAAGCCCAGATTTTTCCACCAGCGTTTCAGTAGTAACAGGCTCAAGTTTTCTGATTAACCGGAGCAGGGTCTGGATATTTTTTTTTCTCACTATTTTATTATTTTCACTGCGTGATAGTTTATTTGGTTTCATGTTGCTCCTCTTTCAATGTTTTATAAATATATTATACTATATAATAGATATATTTTCCACACATACAGAAATTTTGCACAAATTATTGTGACTTTTTTATTATATTTATATAAAAGTAAAAAAAACTATATTATTCTACAGTTATATACAAATATCATGCCTAAGCTTGTTGAATTCTTATCATTGCTGTTGCAGTGAAAATATATGTTATGTACTGCAAACACTTTATTAACATTAAAATATCATTTAATCACATTTGCAATTGACAATTTTATTCAAATGATATAAAATATAACTGCAGTGTTCCATTAATATATTTAATAAAAGTACTTAACAAAAGATGGCGCAGACAGGATGGAGGAACATTGTAGTTTAAAGGAGGGGGAAGTCAATTATGAAAAAATTTCTTGCTGTAGCATTGACAACGTTACTTGTTTTTATGGTTTTCTCGGGATGCACAAAACCCGCTGAAACTGAAAGCAAGAGCACAGACACCGGAGCGGCATCAAAGCAAACCAGCGTAGAAACACCTGAGGAACCGACTGAACCAGAAAAAACATTTGTTCTTGTTTTTACCACTCCATCTGTACCTGAGGAAGCACACACCAGAGTTCTGCATGAGTATATCGGCCCAAGGCTTGAGGAACTTACCAACGGACGCGTAACTCTTGAGATTCACGACTCCAGTTCACTGTTTAGTCAGGATGATGAGTTGCCTGCTACTATAAAGGGCAATGCATCCATGTGTTATACAGATGGTTCCTGGCTGTCCCCATATATGCCTTCTGCTGGCATGTTCTCAGCTGGATACATATTTAGGGATTTAGATCATATGAATAAAGTGCTAAATGGGGAAATCGGAGAAGAACTGTTTGCAAAAGTAGCCGAAACTGTTGAAGTCCGGCCTCTGGCAAGTTACTACATAGGAGCCAGAACTATCAACCTGCGCAGCGAAAAACCAGCCATGACTCCGGCTGACCTTGCCGGTGTCAAACTGCGTATGCCCAACTCTGATGCATGGATAATGCTTGGAAAAGCATTAGGTGCAAACCCTGTCCCTATAGCATTCTCTGAGTTGTATACCGCCCTTGCGACGGGCACAGTGGATGGGCAGGATAACCCCTTAACCGCTACTGAAGAGGGTAAGTTCTATGAGGTTACTAAATCTATTTCACTGACGAATCATCAGATTGGTACTGTGTGGCCATGCATCAATGAAAAGCTCTGGCAGGAGCTTGGCCCTGAACTACAAAAGCATGTGGCTCAGGCTTTCAAAGAGGGTATCGAATACAACAACAAGCTTGTGGTTGACAAGGAAGCATCTTTAGTTGACTTTTTCAAAAAGCAGGGACTAGTAGTAGAAACCCCTGATGTAGACGCATTTAAAAAACAAGTAAACGATTATTATCTTGCAGATAAGGAATTCACAAAGGAATGGGATATGGAGCTCTTTGAAAAGATAAAGAACCTTGAATAATTACCCTCCACTACTTGAGAATAAAAAGGGCTGATTGATTCAGCCCTCTCGTCTTTATTTTGCATCACTGTACAGATTATATAAATGTGGGGGTGGTAGTGATTGGTTTCAATCCTGAAAAAAGTATTTCGTATTATTGAATTAACACTAGGCATCGTCATTCCTTCAATAACGTTTATCATCATGTTTGGCGCATTTTGTCTGCAGATTTTTTCCCGCTATATACTGAACCACCAATTTGAATGGACTTATGAGTATACTGTTATTGGGTTCATGTGGACGGTTGTGTTTGGTTCTATTTATGCCAGCAAGCAAAATGAGCATGTATCCTTTTCACTTATATATGACAGATTTGGCCCAAAGGGGAGAGCCATAATGACATTGGCTGCAGATGTATTCATACTGGTAGCTTTTTGTATTATGTATGTACCAGTTCTGGAATACATTAAGTTTATCGGGATAAAAACCACCCCGGTTTTAAAGGTGCCCTTTGACGTCATATATGCGCCGTTCATTTTGTTTATTACCTTTTCGGGCATTTATATCATACGTGACATGGTCCTGGCAGTTAAAACATTGAATATGCCAAGAGAAATACTGCAGGAGTTGGAGAAAAAACGTAAGGAAAACCTGTTCCTTGCAAATGATCAATTGGCTGTGAAAGAAGGATTGTCTGCGGAGTTGAATGATGATTGGAAAGGAGGCTCTTAATATGCCGTTTTCCACATGGATACCTATTATAGTTATGCTTATAACATTTGTTTTTAATATTCCTGTGACATATGGAATGCTTGCGGCAGGAGCTTTTTATCTCCTGTACAATATGGCCGATATCGGTATAGTTATTAGCCAGACCATGGGAATGCTCTATACGGGCTATGTGCTTATGGCTGTGCCATTGTTTATCTTTACCGCAAATGTAATGAACTCCGGCAAAGTGACAGATGCGATGTTTGAATTTTCAAAGGCAGTTGTTGGAAGGAGAAAAGGGGCTCTAGGGCTTGTCAACGTAGTTGTTTCGCTGATTTTTTCGGGCATGACGGGTTCCGCTATTGCAGACGCAGCAGGAATCGGGAAAATGGAGATAGACGCCATGGATAAGGATGGCTACGACAAACCCTTCAGCTGTGCAATTACAGCCGCTTCTGCCACTATCGGGCCTATCTTTCCGCCAAGCATACCGTTTGTTATTTATGGTATGCTGTCAGGAACATCAATCGGTGCGCTGTTTATGGGAGGTATGGTGCCAGGGCTTTTGATAGCTCTTTTGCTGGCATTGTATGTCATGTATATTTCTAAAAAAAGGAATTATCCTGAGGGCAACAAATTCGGAGGCAAAGAGTTCTGGAGCTCTACCTTTAAAGCCCTGCCGGCATTGTTCACACCTGTCATCCTGCTGGCAGGTATTTATACAGGCGTTATGACGCCGACCGAGGCTGGTGCTGTTGCAGCATTCTATGCACTTCTGATTTCGATTTTTGCATACAGGGTAATAGGATTTAAGGATTTCTTGGAAGCAATAAAAGATACTGTGAAAGCATCCGGTCAAATAACAATTCTCACAGGTTCTGCAGCAGTATTTTCCTATATTGTGGCTAAGGAGAATATACCCAATATGATTTCTGAGTACTTTATGAGTATTTCACAGAGCCCTGTGGTATTTTTGATTGCAACTAATATACTATTTTTGATACTCGGCATGTTCCTGGATACTGCTGTCCTGCAGTTTGTTTTTTTGCCCATGGTTTTGCCGATAGCCAGGCAGTTGGGTATTGACATGGTACACTTTGGTGTTTTGATATGTCTGAATATGATGATAGGCTTGTCTACTCCGCCCTTTGGTTTTTTACTTTTTGTGACTGCCGGTATATCAAAGACACCATATGTAAAAATAGTCAAGGAAATAATGCCTATGGTTGGCCTGCTAATACTGCTTCTTGCAGCAATTACGGTATTCCCTGAGATAGTTACCTTTATTCCGAACTTAATGAAATGACAGGGGATAGTATAAAGAACTTAAGGTAATGCAGCATAAGGAAAACTTGTATGTGATAGATGTCAGGGGATATTCAAACTCTAGAATGGTAAAATGAGGTGAGAAAATGATTGACAACAAGGAAATCGAAGGTTATTATGAGCAGCTCCCACATGAAACGCAAAAGTTTCTTGACATGGCTGTACAACGCATTGTGGAGGCAAAGCAAAAGGGTGGCAAGGTTGTCGTGGCAACTGGAAGCGGCCCTAACATACATGAAGGTGTAACCACTTTGATTGCACACTTGATGGATAAGGGCATTATTGATGGGGTAACCACCAGTTCAGCTGTGGTCGCTCATGAAATGGCAGGAGTTTTAGACAGGGTAAAACGTATCAATGCGGAACTGATTGGTGGTGATTTGCTGGATATAGAGAAAATGCCCAGGGGAAATATTTTCGAGTTGACTGAAATGACTGATGAGCAATGGGAAGAAATAAAAAAAGAAATGATTATTGACGATGAACTGGTTCGCCGATGTAAGGAAGCGGACGGTAAGGTTATTATAAAAGCAGCGGGAAATATGGCATATCCCATGGGCCTTCGCACTGAAACGCTGGCAGGTGTTATCATGGATATTGCCCATGCATGTGGTGAGCCGTTCGAGAGAGTGGCAGGCTGGGGATGCGATCCGAAGACGATGCTGGGCGTGGGAGCAAAGAAAAACCTGCCGGTTCTGGTCAGCATTCCTCAATTAGTAGGAGGAGGGCATGTTGGTATTGCCATCGGTGACAGTATAACAATTTCCGAGCGTTGTGCGCGCATTGCAAAAATGCTTGGAGAAGCAGACGTCATAATTGAATCGGCTGTAGTCTTGACACAGGAAATTCACGACGGCCCGCTTGAGACTTATACTGGGCATGGAATATGGGCTATGTGGAACGGATATAACACATACAGCCTTAAAGGAAAGCACATTATCCGCTTTGATTTGGATGAGAATCTAAAAAAAGCCTGGGAACTTGATAAGAAAAGCGGTGATATACAAGCTGCTATTGATAAGGGACTGCCTAAAACAAAAATATCTAGCATTCCATTCCGGATGGAGATGTCCGCATTCTCACGTATGGAAACCAGTATCCCCGTCATAGGTGATATTGGTGTTTTGTGGCCAATTGTGGCTACTCGTGTTTGTGACATATTGGGCATTGCTTTGGATTTCATGAGCTATCCGCAGCAAACTGATAAGGGCAAGGCAATGCGTGAATACATTGTTAATAATATTAAACCAATAAATATGGATTTGGTAAGGGAAACATCCCGGAAATATAGTAAGTATTAAACGACGTTGGGAGGAAGTGTAAAATGAAAATTATTGGAATCATACCTGCGCGTTATGCCTCTACCAGGCTTCCTGGAAAACCTTTGAAGGATATTTGCGGAAAGCCGATGATTCAGCACGTTTATGAACGTGCTTCTCAGGCAAAGCTGCTTGATAAGGTTGTTGTTGCAACAGATGATCAGCGTATTGCTGATGTAGTAAAGGCATTTGGTGGCCTGGCATATATGACAAGGAAGGATCATCCTACAGGGAGCGACCGGATTGCGGAAGTTGCCATAGGTTTTGAGTGTGATATTGTGGTGAATATACAGGGTGACGAGCCATTAATCATGCCCGAAATCATCGATGAAATTGCACAGGTCCTGGTAGAAGACAGTACACAGGTGATGGCAACAGGTTGCTACAAGATAGACGAGGAACTGGCCCGCAATCCAAACGTTGTAAAAGTGGTTTTTGACAAGAATTTCAATGCAATGTTATTTTCCCGGTCAATAATTCCTTACCCTCGCAATTCCGAAAAATTTGCTGCATATGAACATATTGGCATATACGCTTATACAAAAGAGTTCCTGCTTAAATACATTACACTGCCTGATACGCCATTATCTCAGACCGAGTCGCTGGAACAGTTGAAAGTGATGGAAAACGGTTATTCAATACGAGTCGTTCCGACTAAGTTTCCATACAATGCATTAAGTGTTGATACACAGGAAGATTTAGACGAGGTGATCCGGATTATGAGTGGGAGGAGGTGACGAGATGATTATTGACTGCCTGGAAAATATGCCTATGTATTTTACAATAAATAAAAGTTTAAGGATAGTATATAGGTTTTTAAAGGGCATTGATGCAGCAAACTGTGCCTATGGCCGGCATATTCTGGATGATGATGGCATGTATGCTAACATTGAGAAATACACGACACAACCAGAAGGAGGAAAGAAAGCTGAGGCGCATAAATGTTATATTGATGTACAGTTCCTGCTAAGCGGAGAGGAGCGTATAGGATATGCCCCATTAGTAAGATTAAAAGAAAGCGGTCAGTTTGATACTGAAAATGATATCGGTTTTTATGAAGGCGAATGCCAGACTTGGATTAATATGCAGGCAGGAACATTCGCCGTTATACTTCCGCACGAGGGGCATCTTCCCGGTATAGTGCTGAAGCAGCCTGGCGAAGTAATTAAGGTTGTTGTAAAAATACCTGTAGAAAGATGGGAGCAGATATGAACAAGCAAATTCCAAATGGTGTTTATCCAACTATGCTTACCCCCTTTACAGAAGATGATCACATTGACTATGATGGAGTCTTAAGGCTACTGGAGTGGTATGCCGACAGGGGTGTCAGAGGTGTCTTTGCCATTTGCCAGTCCAGTGAAATTTTCTTCCTTTCATTTAAAGAAAAAAGTGAGCTACTGCGTTTTATTATAAGAAATAAACCTGCAAACATGAAGGTTGTTGCATCGGGACACACGGCGGATGACCTTGATACACAGATAAAAGAAGCAAACGCATATATTGATATTGGGATGGATGCTTATGTTTTTATATCCAACAGATTCGCAAAAGAGGGCGAAAGTGACGCAATCTTTTTAAAAAACCTGGAGAAGGCGGTTAAAGAGATTAATGGGATTGGGCTTGGATTTTATGAGTGCCCGTATCCATACAAGCGCATCATTACACCTGACATTATCCAAGAAATTAGTTCATGGGGAAGATTTTGCTTCCTGAAGGACACCTGCTGTAGTATAGAAATGATGAGTGCAAAGCTTGATGCAATGAAGGGAACCGGACTTAAGCTTTTCAACGCCAATGCCGCAACGCTTCTGGAAACGCTCAAATTAGGATGTGCGGGTTATTCAGGAGTCATGGCAAATTTCCATCCGGAGTTGTATGTATGGCTTTGTGAGAACTTTAATAGTGAACCTGAAAAGGCAAAACTGGTCCAGGATTTTGTGGGTTTTTTCTCTGTAGCAGAGTGCCAGGAATACCCGGTAAATGCAAAGTATTATCTCGGACTTGAAGGCCTGGGGTTTGGATACCACAGTAGGGCAAGAAATACAGACTGGTTTACAATCAGCCGGAAGATGGAGATTGAACAGATGCACAGGTTAACTGCCGTATTTAAAGAGTATATATTTAAACCAGAGGATAACCATAGTAATTCCAACAATGAGATATGAAAAGCTGGCTTGGATGAACAAGAAATTACCTGGATTCATATGTTCGAATAATTAAGGAATCCAAGGAACAAACGGCATTGTCCAGAAGGTGTCCATCACCATTCAGAAGGCTGATGATGCATCCGATATTTTTATGAGGTTAAATTCTACAGTATATGCTACTGGAGGCAGAATTTAACCTCATAAATCACCCCAACATGAATTTGCCTCTCGAAACAAAAGCATAGGACGAAATCATGAAACAGGATGGTGGAGAAAAGAAAACCTCCTTGACGCAAACTTCAATCAAAGGAGGAAATATGAAATCTACTGATACATAGTTTACAAAAAATAGAACAAAATGTCAATAGAAAAATTGAAATTTCTCAATATCTACTCCATAATATGGACCGTACATAAAACCTACGCCCTCAGTGACCCTGTGCTGTGTCTTGACAGAGAAGCTTAATGTGGTATAATAATCTTGTGCTGATAACATTTATAGAGGCCCTTTGCTTAGAAGGGTTATTTTTATCGGCATAAATAGCAACCAGTTTATGGAAGGCACAGTGCGCGATGGAAAAGGAGCATATTAAGATAGTAGCTCAGAATAAAAAAGCAAGGCATGATTACTTTATCGAACAGACTATTGAAGCCGGAATTGCGTTATCGGGAACAGAGGTAAAGTCTATAAGGCTTGGCAAGGTTAACCTGAAGGATAGCTATGCTACTATTGACGATGGTGAAGTGTATATTAACGGCATGCATATAAGCCCCTATGAACAGGGCAATATATTTAACAAGGATCCGGAGAGGAAAAGGAAACTGCTGTTGCACAGGTTTGAGATAAACAGGTTAATTGGCTATACGCAACAGAAAGGATTAGCACTAGTGCCTTTACAAGTGTACTTTAAAAATGGCAGGGTAAAGCTTGAGTTGGCGGTGGCAAAAGGTAAAAAACTGTTCGATAAAAGGCAGGATATAGCAAAAAGGGATGCTCAGAAGGAAATTGAAAAGAAAATGAAGGAAACCGCCAGGTATTAAGTTAAACCATTTCCTTCAAGTATACAAGAGGAAGACTGGCATTTGAAAATTTAATATGGGGGCGTATTGGTTTCGACGGGATTGTTGAAACTAAAGCAGCGGGTAGAGGATTCTCGTTGGCCTCTTTAAAAAACGAGAAATTAAAAATAAACGCTAAAAACGATAATTACGCTTTAGCTGCTGCCTAATATAGGCAGCCCGTCAGTCCTGGGTTCCTGCACCTGGGGTAGCTGGCGTCATTAAGTCAGGCCTTTTGGGTGGGAAGGTTAAACTCTAGAACTGCCGCGGTGGTAGCCTTGAGCTGCGGTGGACTTTAAAGGATACTGAACTGTATAGCCTGTCCCTGGGCGCTGCAGTGAGGGAATGTTAAAACAAGGACTGCACCCGGAGAAGCTTTTGTGGATATGGTTTCGGACAGGGGTTCGACTCCCCTCGCCTCCACCAAATCAAATACCATCTATTGATAAAAGGAATTTTGTCAGCGGGTGGTTTTTTGTTTGCCCGAAAGTGCTTGATTTAAGCCGATTTCGGGCTTTGTGTTTTTTGCCTTGTAGCAATAGTTGGTGTTTTAGAGTAGCCGTTTTCGGAGGATACTTGACACGAACCTGTGGCTACCAAGTGCTAATTTTTAACGATTAGACCTCTGGGGGTGTGCATCTTTTAACGATTTGCCTTGTAATCGTTAAAAGATACTGTTATGGCAAAAAAACAGCCCGCCGATTGGCGAGCCGTAAATAGTTGAATGTTAAGCTGTGACTTCCGAGCCGTTTTTGAACCTGAACGTCATTATGCCGTCACGGTTGACCGTCACTTGATCGATTACAGCAAGCCACAGCTTTTCGTCGAACTCGGCGATGGCGAGCGGGCGGCTCTCGATGTCTTTGATGAAGCCTTCGATGATTTTGCCCTTGCCAAGGCGTTCTCGCCTGATCGCTTCCAACTCGTCGACTTGCTCTGAAGCTTTACGGTGGCGTTCGAGATAGGCGTTGTTACGCTCCGTCCATTCCTTTTGGTCTACTGCCGATCGGGCATTTTCATAAATTGCCTTTCTGGAGAGTTCGGTAACAACCTCAATCTCACGGAACAATTCGGCAAGTTCTGTATCAATTGCCGTGGTGTCACAAAGGACATTTTGAGCAAGGCGGCAGTCCTCAATCAGCCCATCGCGGTTATGCATTAGTTGATTGAATGCGGCTAAAAACCTTTCCTTGATCACTTCCTCGGTGATATGTGGCGTCTGGCATCCTTTTCCGGGGTTGCCGAGCCGTTTGTATTTATCATTACACTGCCAGACTTCTTTGCGGTAGGTCTTATCGCCCTTATAACTGCCCCAGACCTTCTTACCGAAGCGACCGCCACAATCCGCGCAGATAAGTCGGGACGCAAATATACTCGTGCTGCTTGTGGGTCTGCCGAGGTTCTTACGTCGCGCTATTTCAAGCTGAACGGCGTCGAACTCATCAGGTTCGATAATGGAGGGATGGCTCGCTGGCTGTTTATCATATAGGGGAGGCTCGTTGTCAACTGGATTCTTGAAAAAGTTTTTGCCCATTTAAGCTGCTGCCATATCATTTGTCGATTTATGCCTGATCGTTCCTATTATCACGCCGTTTTAGCGTATTGTCCTTCATAAAACATCCTTCTCTTTACCATCGGCGGAAGTCCGCCATTGGCTGAACATATTCGACGATTGTTCCAATAACTCATGAAATATCGCCATATTAAGCTCTTGACTGCTGCCATCGACATTTTCTTTGTATCATATCTGCCGTACAATAGTTCTTCTTTGAACCGGCCCCACAGAGATTCGCATTTCGCATTATCGTGGCACCGGCCACCGGCACTGTTCATGCTCTGTACTATTCCATATTTTTCTATCGCCTGGCGATACTCAACACTGGTATATTGCGTTCCGCGATCTGAATGGACCAGAGATCCTCTTAGGTCCGGATAAGCCATAATTGCGCTTTTTAATGTATTTACACATAACCCTGCTTTCATGTTGGTTGCCATTGAAAGCCCCAAAACCGCATTATCAAAGCAATCTTCGATTGTTGACACATAAAGCTTTCCATCTGCTGTTTGAACCTCTGTGATGTCTGTAACAGCCTTTTCAAGCGGTCTTTCTGCTGTGAAGTCCCTTTTGATCTTATCATCCGACTTCATGGCTTCCCGATCAGCCTTTGTTATTCCATTGGGCTTACGCTTGGGTGTGTGCGCAATGCCTAATCGCTCCATTATCCGGTATACAGTCCTCTCGCAGGGGATATGTGGAAAATCATCGCCTTCGGCTTCTTTCTTAAGTTCTAAGGCCTTTTGCATTCGGTACCGCCCATATGTATCATTACACTCATCTTCATCTATTATTTCCTTCATCTTAGCCGCCAGAGCTTCGTATTTCCAAGGCTTCTTCAGGCTTTCTAAGTAGCTATAGAACCCTTGGCGAGAAACCTTTAATACCCTGCAATAAAACGCAATATCTCCCGTCAATTTACCATTTTCGGTCTTTATTGCGATGAGCTTCATTCGCTCTTCTTTGCCAACCTCTGACGGCTCGCGGCGAAAAAAGCGGAAGCCTCCTCCAAAAAGTCATTCTCTTTCTTCAATCTTGCATTTTCCTTTACCAAAGCTTTAATCTCTGCCCGCAACCGCTGTATCTCCATTGCTTGAGTCATTGCTGAACCTGGTGTTTGGGTGCCTGCTCCGGTATCCATTTCACCTATCTCAGCCTGATGCATCCATTGACTTAATGTACTTTTTGCTATACCCAGCTCTTTTGCTGCTTTTGCGTTCCCTATCTCCTTTACTAGCTTTATTGCTTCTAGCTTGTACTCTTTTGTATATTTTTTAGTTACTCTCTTTACATTATTTGACATACTAGACCTCCGTTTTTGTTTCATTTTTAGATTATTTGTTCGAGGTCATTGTGTCAAGTATAATTATACTACATCATTGCCGCTTATGACAATATGAGCCAGTCACAGCAAACGGATATTGTACGGCAGGTCAAAACCCTTGATCCGCTGACTGTCCGGGAGCAGGAGGTATTGCAGCTAATCCTTTCCGGCAAATCCAACCGTGAGATTGCCGGGGCTTTGTTCATCAGTGAGAATACCGTTAAAACACACGCAAGAAGTATTTTTTCAAAATACGATGTAGGGAGCCGGGCGGAGCTCATCAGCACCCTGTTGAAGAACCAAACGGTTGGATGATACATAAAACTGCATAAATACTGGGTTTAACCGGCCTCTCACCCAAAAGGGTGAGGGGCTTTTTTCTGTAAATTCATCCTTTCGAACGATGCTTTTTGAGACATCCTTCCCTAAAATGAATACAGGAGGAGGGTTGGTGCAAATGAAATCAATCTGCAAACGGCGCAATGAATATGCCTTGTTGTTTGCAGCCAGTATTTGTTTGGCGGTGTGGCTCGGTGCAACATTTATGTTAGAAATGGTTTTCGCCTTTGGAGCTATCAGCCTTATTTCTCTCCTGTTATTGGTGAGGCAGAGCCGTCTGCTCTATGACGCAACACTCATTTGGGATAATCGCATCCTTGCAGTGCCATCTGCTCTCATCTCCATGCCGGGCCGCCAAATGAAAAAAGACACCGAGGAAACCGTAGTATCTACCTTTGGTATCCTCATCGGCAGCGAAATTTACCGATGGGGTCTCGACGGGGTACATGGTGTGCGTCTGAGCGCCGTTCAAATTGATAAGGAGCGGATGTACCTGATCTTTGGCGATAAGGATCAGACCATGTGGGTAGATTTGCTGCACGGAATGACTCAAAAGCAGGCGGTACTGGATGCAGCACAAAAGCTGCTTCGTGAAACCGGCGTAACGGCAGACATCACCGGATGGAAATGAAAGGGAGGAATTCGAAATGAAAAAGACACTATCTATTTTACTTGCGGCGGCGCTGCTTTTGACCAGCCTTGCCGGATGCGGCGGGGGCGGTGGCAAAAGTGACGCGGCAACGCTTTCGCCGGAGGCCACCAGCATCGCCCTGTCAAACGGCGTCAGCATAGAGCTGGGCGATTATGTGCTGGACGGTGAAGCAGAATTAACCGTGGCCAAGTTGCCCGTGGAGGAAAACAAAGACGAAGGATACAAGATAGAAGCCTACGACTTCAAGCTGGGCGAAATGTCCGAGTTTTCGGACTTCATCACCCTGCGTATCCCCTATGATACCGCATACTGCGAGGATGGGCAGGACCCTGCAAAATGCGTGGGTGCAAAGTACAAAAACGAAACCACCGGCGAGTGGGAGGATGTGCTGTTCGAGGTAGACGCAGCCACGAAGGAACTGGTCATCTACACCGACCATCTCTCCACCTTTGGCGCATTACATGTCCGAAACGAAGGCATGCGAAACGCGAAAATCACAAGTGTTTATGCGAATGTTTACGGCATTGACCAGCAGGAAGCTATGGAAACGCTGCGGGAATATGTGGCGGGCGGCGGCGCGGACGGAGAGGAAGCGGCAGGTCTTGCGGCGCGGCTGATCACCGCGCATAACGGATTTATGGGCGGCGTGGCCGGAGCAGCCGGTGAAACGGGCTTTGCCACTGACCTCACAGGTGCGATTCTAAACATGGCGTCCATCGGCAGCCCGACCTTTGATACCGCGCTGGCTGATTCAGCCTACAAAAAGATGAACAAGCTGGGCAAGGTAGCAGCGGCGGTGAAGATCGGCGCGGTGATGCTGAGTACGGAAAAGACAGACGCCGATACCCTCGGTTTGTATAAGGACACGGCGATGCTGGCGCTTTCCTATGCCGAATCCGCCGCGTGGGGAATTGCCGCCAGTGGTCTGTTCATTTTTGACTACACCATAAGCAGCATGTTTGAGCAGGGCTTGGCGATGAAGATGGATAAGCTAAATGAGGTTTATGTCTATTTCAACGACGAATACAGCGCAAAAGAGAGGACGGGCTTTCAATGGACGGCCCGCAGCCTGAAGGATTGGCGACAGGTGCTGATCGACATAGCCGAAGCCAACCCCAACGAAGCCGACGCCAAGGCTGCCGTCGAAGCGGAGATAGAACGCTATGCCCGTGTATTCTGGACGCTGGGCAGTGTGGATATGGGCGTCGTCGTTACGGAAATGAAGGAGAAGAGCAGCAAAGGCTCCGTTACCATCCCCACTCCTACCGAGGCGGAGATCAAGGCCTTGGTAGGCGGTTACAAGGCATATCTTTATGAACGCCTCTACCCGGTAACGCAGTCCGTCAGCACGTATATGCAGCGCAAGGCCGAGACCGAGTATCTCAAGGCGCTGGACGAGGTCAAGGAGTTCTTTAACCAAAGCATCACCTTCAACATCGTGGAGGATGTACCAGAGGGCGAGAAGTCGCAGTATGACGGCTATGCCCTGCGCTTCGCCCCGCTTTCCAAAAATGCGGTGAAGGAGAGCTGGAGCGGAACGTTAAAGGGCGCGGCTTCCACCAAGTTTACCAAGCTTACCCTGTTTGGCTATGTGCAGGCCGGTTGTCCCAATGAATTGCAACTGTTCCCGCCGGACGCCGACCCGGATAACGATGAGCCGGAGTTGACGCTGGGCTTTAAGCTCTCCGCGCCGGTGACGGAGGTAACGATTGGCGGCGGGCTTTCCATAGATGAGATCGTGGGGACGTATGATATTGTACTATCGAATGATGATGGGGATACGGAAAAAATCCAAAATGTTTACACCAAAAATGAAAATGGTCAGCTTGTTCGCAATGGCGCTGCTATGGACTACGATCCTATAACTGGTACTTCAACCTATACTATTAAATTTGATGATGGCGATTATATAACACAGACGCTTGTGTTTTCTTCCGAAAATGGCAGAATAAGTATTTCGGGCACCATACTTGCCGTTGGAAAAGGTAGGTCGACGACCTATATAAAAGGCACCAAAATTGATTAGGGCAAGGCTTGCACTGTCCAGGGCAAAGCGAATCAAGGAAGGCTGATGAAATTGAAGAAAGGCTTGATTGCCGTGCTTATCGCGGCCAATCTGCTGATGCTTGTGATAGGTGTTATCACCATACCGCCCAATCTGCGGTCAGCCGGCGGAATAGAATCTCCTGTACCGAGGACGGAGCTAACGCCGGAGGAAGAAGCGCCTCCTGTCACACCATCGCCGGAGGAAAAAACCCCACCCGCGACCACAGAAAGCGGCGATACTCCATTGCCGGAGGAAACAGGCGTGAGCTTATCCACGGAGGAACGCCCCGATCTGTCGGACTTTCTCTGGTACACGGAGGACGTAGCTTATAACGGCGTTCCATCTGATGCGAGTATCATCGACAATATTGGCTCGCTGACCGGGAACTGGAAAGCGCTGATTATTTACGACCCCAATAACGAACACGACTCGGGCGCAATGGAGTTTCTCAATGTCGCCCTTGCAGGTACGGCGGAGAGCTTGAGCCTCACCCTCGACTGGTATCAGATTTTTTGGGCCAACGAGGGAGAGAGCTTCGACGAAACGGATATGGAGGACGGAATATTCAACGGCAAGTGGGAAAGCGGCGGCCTGTGGGCGTCCGGCGCGGGAACCATTCGCCTGACGCGGTTCTACGAGCTTAATGGGAAGCAATACGCTGTCGGTACAATGGATACGCCCGACGGGACACCGGCGCTTGTTGCGCTGGTGCGGCCATAAGGAGGTGCAGATATGGGAAAATATTGTACGAATTGCGGCAATGAACTTCATACCGGCGCTCGCTTCTGCGCCAAATGCGGCGCTGCGGTGCTTGACGCGCCCGCGAATCCTGTTCCCGCAGCACAGCCGAAACCTGTGCCTCAGACGCAGACTAAAACCGAGGTACAGCCTCAAGAATATACTCCGCCCGTTGCGACGCCAAAAAGAAAAAGTGCCGCAGTACCGAATAGAAACAGCAGGCGCAATGCGCTGTGCATCGTGCTTTCAGTGCTACTTGTCATACAGATCGCGGCGGTGGCTCTCTACGGCTGGCCGGGTTTTATGGTGGACGGTGGCATCAAGCTCCCTTCCGTACAGAAAAGCGACAGCTTTACCTTGCAGGAGGGGCAGACGTCAATTTCGACCGACAGCAGCGTGACGGTGGATTTCGGCCCATATAACGCAATGACGGGAGAAAAGGTGTCGGTCAAGGAGTTGTCCGCCGACAGCGACAGCATAGAGGGCGGTACACGCACGGCATATGATATTTCAGCCGGTGAACGCACCGAATTTGACGGTCTTTTGACTATCACGCTGCCCTATGACGAGAGCGAAACCGATTCTGCCGATGAGGAAGGCTCCGTACTTGCGGAGTATTACAACCCCGAAACCGGCGAATGGGAGCTTGTGGACTATACAGTAAACACAGCCGAAAACACCGTTACAATCACCACAGACCATCTTTCGGAATACTGCACCGTAACCCTGCAGGACGCAGGCTCGCCCTACGCTCTGTTGTCCAAATTCAGCTGCAAGCGTCTGGATGATGAAACTGCCCTTGCCCTTCTGCGGGAGTTTGAAGCCACCGGCAAGCCCGGCGAGGTGGGCGACAGCTTGTTGAAAGAGTTTTATATGCTGATTTCTCCTATACGTTTTTCTCCAAACGAGGTAGCAGACTTAAGCAACGCCGACGTGGAGCTTCTCCAAGATTTGATAGGCTGGACGTCCGACGTGTGTGAGCTGGCGGAGCAGGGCCTCGGCAATAAGCAGGTGGCAAGAGTTTGGGATAAAATCGGCCATATGCTCCTTGGGCTTTCCGCTCTTTCGCTGGGCGACACGATGTTTGACGCATATAAGGGCAATGAATCCGCCGAAACGGTGGCTGCGGAAGCGTATAAGCTGTCCTACAATGTGGGCGTGGCGGCGTTGGATTACAAAAAGATAACCACCGGCATGGTACAGCTCTCCATGCTGGGTGTGATCGCCCTCGACTATTCTCTGAACGAGTTCATGGTGGCAGCCGACCAGACCTATAAGGACGCCCTGTTTAACGTAGTCATCGCCTACAACGAGGAAATACACCCGTGGACAGAGGCCGAATGGTACGCAAGAATCATGGGGTTGTACAAAACACGCGGCGATGACCCGAAGAAATTCAACGCCGCTCTGCGCGGTATTATGGAGAATTACAGCTCTCGTTACTTCTTCGACAACCCGGAGGAGCAGCTTGTAGCCACCAACGAAGCTGGGCTGCACGCCTACACCACGGGGCTTCTTCCCGAAACGGACGCCGCCAAAGAATATTGCATAGAGCAGTATATGGCTCGCTTGGGCGAGTATCTCCAGCCAGTGCTGGAGGATGTTATAAAGAAGATACGCTACGACAGTCGCAAGGCGTTCAGTGCAAACGCTACGGAGCTACGGCAGGCTCTCAACGCGCCGCTGGAGTTTGAAATCATTGAGGAAATCCCCGACGGTGAAAAGAGTAAATACGCGGGCTGTATCATTGACATCTGCCGACCCGACGCCCTCGTAGACGAAAACTGGACGGCCGTTCTGGACAAGGACGGACGCGCTTCTATAGATGCCACCATCCTGGGGTATATGCAGGCAGGCATCCCCACCCAGCTTCGTTTGTGGAATAAAGGCGACGACGAGTTTAGGAAAGAACCCATACTGACGCAGACCTTTAAGGTGACGGAAAAGGTCACGGTGATTCCGCTGGGTAACACAGGGATTGATGCCAAATGGTTTGAGGGCAGTTGGCGTTATGGAGACAACATTGCCTTTACAATCGAGATAGTAGACGATCAAAATTGTAAACATATCGGTACCTTGGACGGTGAAGCAGTTATCCATGAAACAACTTATGTCTTCGACCCTGCAACTGCGACGCTCACGATGGCATACAGTCCTGGACAGGTTTCTCTGTTGGAGACTGTGTATTACGGTGAGGTGTATGAAGGTGTTGATTATATCGAAATCAAGCGTACCAGCGGCAGTACCATTTACGAACGCGCTAAATGAGAAATGAGGCAGCTTGTAACGGAAGTGCTGCTTATCTTGCCGCTGAAGGGGATAGGAACGTCATGGGAAAAAAGAAAAATGGCAAAAATATCACCTAGCCCGTCCTGGTGCTGATTTGCGTCATACTGCTGTTTGCAATGTATACGAGCTTAAGCCTAACGCAGATTGGACGGTTATAAGCGGATACAGCACTACTACTGAGTATTTTCCGGGTAAATGGGGGATGGAGGATGCGAAAACTGGGGAAACGCTGTATACATATATAAGATATCTTTCGGTATCCCTCCTTTCTCCTGGTAAATGGCAGGTAAACGAAACAGGAGAAACCATTGAATATGTGCTTCATTCATTTGATGCCAGCGATCAACAATCAAAACGTATAGAATCTTCTTCGGGGCAGAGCTTTCTCGCAGAGGCACGTTCATTTGCCACAGAAATGGGCGTGGAGATGTATGACGGCTAAGGATATGATTGATAACGGGGCATTGAGATGACGGGAAAATAAGACTTGATACGGATAAAGGGTATGTTTGTGCGGAACTGAATATACTCCACACTTGAGTATTTCGGTTTTTATCCGGCAGTATATCATAAATCGCTGCCTGAAAGGAAGATATATATGAATCGAAAACCTAAACAGGTTTTTCTGAGAATTACATCCCTGCTGATGCTGCTTGCCGCCCTGCCCATGCTGCTGTGGTGCTTGAATCTCATAGACAACGCGGCGCTGGACTACGAATACGCCGGAGCCGGATGCTTCGTTGCCGGAATCGTGTACATCTTTTCCATGGTAACGGCCATCGCGGGGCTGGCCTTTGCCGAGAGCCTCCACCGACATCGCTGGTGTCGAACGCTCGGCTTCATTCAACTGGCGGTGGGAGCTCTTCTGATTGTCCCGCTTCGAACCTATGCTGCACTCACATTACCACCACTTTTTCTATTTACCATTCTGTATATGTTCGGCGTGGGATGGCGTGAAAAGCATGGATCCGAACAACAATGAAAGGAGCGTCGAGATGGAAAAGAGAAAAAAACAGAAAAACATTCCCCTGCCCATCCTCATTCTTATCTGTGCCGTGTTGCTGTTTGCCATGTATTCAAGCCTCTCCACTCTGGCTCTTGCAATATGGGGCGACAGTGTAATGGGTACGGTGGACAGCTATCACAACCGCTTGGATGATAGTGCCGCAGATGTCAACCGCTCCCGTACCGTTTCCAAGGGCTATTGGTTTCTGGTGAACGGCAAGGAATATCGGGGCTATGTGAGATATAGCAGCGACGAGGCATGGCCGAGCTTGGACGAGGGCGAAACGCGCTCCGAGCGAATCCGCTACCTTAGTGTATTACCTTATGTGAATAAGCCAGCCATGCTGTCCGAATTTAGCGAGATGGGCGAAGGAGGAATTATTTACCTCATTCTTACCCCTATCGGTTGTCTGCTTTTGCTGCTGCTTGTCATACGCACAGCCAGAGGTGGGAAAAAGAAGAAACGGGCGGCGAAGAAGCCCGCCGAATCTCAAATTATCAAGCAAAGGAGTGATACGGACATGTATTGTCCCAACTGTGGGAATAAAATGACGAAGGATTCAGCTTTCTGTTCGGCCTGTGGCGCAAAAATACAAGCAAATGTCACCGGTGTGTGTTCCGCCTGCGGTGCAGAGCTGCCGGAGGGAGCTGAATTCTGTATCGGCTGCGGCAATGCCGTGAATCCGGCAACGACGGAGCCGATGCAATCACACCATGTAGCAACTCCCGCGCCTCCACAGAGCGGCAGGGGGCTGGTCGGCTTTTCCGACAGATGTAATTCACCTGAGATACTGGCCGCTGCACAGAAAAATAAAAAATTCTCCATTGGCTGTATGTGGATACTGGTTTTCGTACCGCTCATCGGTTTTCCCCTCGCCGGTCTGCTGATGGACGATTTCCCCTTAGGTGAATCCCTTGTCATTGGTGTGGGTATTGCACTCGTCATGCTGGTTTTTAATCTGTTGGCGTTGAGAAGAACGAAGCAGCCCATTTGGGAGGGGGTGGTCGTCAATAAGTATAGCAAGGAGAAAAGCGAGCATAGGGGCGGTTCGGATGATAACTACAGAACCTATACGGAATATACCACAATCATCAACACCGATGTGGGCAAGAAAAAGACCATCGTGGAAAAGGACAGCGGCCGGCATATGTATGATTATCTCTCCGTTGGTGACAGGGTGCGATTTCATCCCAAATTCGGTACATACGAGAAGTACGATAAATCTAAAGACCGTATCATTTACTGCAATGTCTGCTCCATGATGAACCCAATACAAAATGACCGCTGTAAGCGGTGTAATAACCTGTTATTCAAATAAGGAGGATTTTATAATGAAGAGATTTGACACGCTGCTGGAGGCTGCGGAGTTTTCGGCAACACGTTGCACAAGCTGGAGCTTTGCCACTTCCAATGATAGATACGATGTAAAGAGCTTGATGGTGCTTGCCGAAACAAGCGATAGTGAAGACCCCATCGATGAGGACAGCTTTTATGTGGTATCGCCTGCCGGAGCTATCGGCTTATGTAACGAAGGAGAGGATATTGACTGGCTGTTTCTGTCTGACGCTGCGCAGAATGAGGATCTGCCGTTGACATACCAAGCTGAGCCGCAGATAAAGTTCTGCTCGAAATGTGGTTCCGGCGTTGTTTTTGGTGCTCGATTTTGTGGTAAGTGTGGAACAGAGCTAAAAAAATAATTGGCTAATTTGGATGTGGGTTTAGTTTTCCGTAATCAGTGTGCGTTGCTTTTGAAATTGAATACTTCCAAATGAGGGGTGTGCAAAAGCGGTGCAAATTTAGACGATTTAATCTGAGCTGTGCATTTTATCAATAGTTCGTGCCTTTGCCACAATTTAGAGGATTTCAGAACTACTGACACCCATTTTGACATCCATTCTCTTTACTATAGAATCAAGAATTTCAGCAGGCTTTTTGCTTTTATTTGTATATTTTTTTAGTGTGTTTGAAGCCGTTTTTTGAGAAAAATTAAAAGAAAAAAGATATCTATAAGACGGAAGCACCAGAGGGATATCCGATACTTCCGTTTTATTATAAATAACACAAAGTCAATATTTATACCAATCCGAGTAAATTCGCTACGTTTGCTACGATGAAGCATATTACAATACCTGTTACTGTTGGCACGATGAATGAAACAAAAGTCCATTTCCAGCTTTGAGATTCCTTTTTTATTGTAAGGATTGTTGTGCCACATGGCCAGTGCATAAGGGAAAACAACATGACGCATAGTGCTGTAAGCCAGGTCCAACCGTGAGAAACAAGAAGCTCTCTCAGCTGGCTCAGGCTGTCAAGCTCAAGCATACTTCCTGTAGACATATAACTCATTATTATAATGGGAATAACAATTTCATTTGCAGGAAAACCCAGGATAAATGCCATTAAAATATAGCCATCCAGGCCAAGCAGCTTTGCAAAGGGATCCAAAAAACCTGCACAATGCGCAAGAATACTTGTATTTCCTACCTTTATATTTGCCATAATCCATATCACCAGGCCAGCAGGCGCGGCTACCATAAGGGCACGACCCAGTACAAATATTGTTCTGTCAAGAACCGACCTTACAATAACCCTCCCTATTTGAGGTTTCCTATATGGCGGAAGTTCCAGGGTAAAAGATGACGGAAGCCCTTTTAATATTGTTTTTGATAGTAGTTTTGAAATCAGAAGTGTGATTATTACTCCAAAGACTATTACTCCTGTTAGAAGGAGTGTGGAGAATACCGATTGAAAAGAGCCGGTAACAACTCCTGCAAAGAACATTGTAATTATGGCAATCAGGGTTGGAAAACGGCCGTTACAAGGTACGAAATTGTTGGTGATTGTAGCAATCAACCTCTCTCTTGGGGAGTCAATGATTCTGCAGCTTATTACACCGGCAGCATTACAACCAAAACCCATACACATTGTTAATGCCTGTTTCCCATGAGCGCATGCTTTTTTAAAAAAATTATCAAGGTTGAAAGCTACTCTAGGCAGATATCCAAGATCCTCAAGCAATGTAAACAATGGGAAGAAAATAGCCATTGGAGGCAGCATAACCGATACAACCCATGCCAATGTTCTATATATGCCCATAACCAATATGCCATAAACCCATGCCGGTGTGCCTGCCCAGGTGAAAAAGTCAGTTAACTGGTCTTCAATCCAGAATAGAATGTCGGATAGCATCTGTGAAGGGTAGTTGGCTCCTGTTATTGTCAGCCAGAAGACCAGTCCCAGAAGTCCAAGCATTATGGGAATGCCAAATATCTTTGAAGTAATTATTCTATCAATTTTTCTATCTGTATTATTATACTTGATATTTTCATAAGTTACAGTGGCGTTGCTGATGTCCTCTGCCATGGCAACCAGTCTTGATACAATTCTATCCCTAAGCTGTTCAGGTTCAATACCATTGTTTTTAAGATGGTTTCTGGCGCTATCAACAAGCTCCATAAGGCTTGCATTTTCCATAAGGTTAAACCCGAGGTAGTTGTTTAGGGATTCCAATAAGGCTGCATCGCTGTCCAGCAGCTTTAAAGCGACCCAGCGGTTATTAATTCTTCCATCAAGAAGCTCGCAGATTTTTGGCTGGATTATTCTTATTGCCTGCTCAATTATATTATCATATGTTATTTGGACAGGATTTACATCCATATTACTGTTCGCAATGTCGTAAACCGCATGCATTAAATCATCAAGCCCTTTATTACTTCGTGCATTTGTGGGAATCACAGGAACCCCGAGACGCTTTGAAAGTTCTTTGCAGTTAATGTTTATCTTTTTTCGTTTTGCTTCATCTATAAGGTTAACACATACCACAACCCTGTCGGTTATTTCAAGGGTTTGAAGAACAAGATTCAGGTTTCTTTCAAGGCAAGTTGCATCGGTAACCACAACAGTAGCATCCGGTTTCCCAAAGCAAACAAAATCCCTCGCAACCTCTTCCTCTACCGAGTTTGCCATAAGCGAGTATGTACCCGGTATATCTACCAAAATAAAGTTTTCATGTTTGTATTTGTATTTTCCCTGTGCATTGGTAACTGTTTTACCAGGCCAGTTACCCGTATGTTGCTTTAATCCTGTCAGGCTGTTAAAAACTGTGCTCTTTCCCACATTTGGGTTCCCTGCAAGTGCAATTACTTTGTCATTGGGTCTAGTGCGCTCAATTCTTAGTTCGCTTTCAAGCACTCCTACACCGGTTGATTTATTTGTAAGACCCATCTGTTAAACACTCCCCATATACTGTTTATTGTTAGTTTAAAGCAGTTTCTACTAATACTCTGCTTGCTTCTTCCGACCGTAAAGCAATTACTGCACCACGGAAGTAGTAAGCAGTGGGGTCACCGGAGGGGCTTTTTTGTAAGGCTTCAACCATTGTATCAGAAATAAGGCCAAGGTCTAGCATCCTTCTGCGCATGGTTCCGCTGGAAGTAAGGGCTTTTACTTTTGCCTTTGCTCCCAAAGGTAAATGGTTTAAAGGCATGTAATTATTATTCATAAAAGTTAAACCTCCTGTATTTGTTATGTACATGTGTTATATCTCCATTCCAAGTGTGGGGTAAATTTGTTTCTTATGACTAATATATGAAATATAAAATGATAGTGTTACGAATATAAATTAAGTAAGAGAAAAAGTTTTTCTCTACACTAATAAGGATGTGTATATTATGCAAGACAATAAGTTTCATACAGTTAGGGGCTATCAGATATTAGAACAAAAAAAGAAAACTTTAACACCTGCTATGGAAGACTACCTTGAAATGATTTACAGAAATATCAGCAAAGAAGGGTATATGCGCATTAATCAGATTTCAGAGCTATTAAATGTACAACCCCCTTCCGCTACAAAAATGGTTCAGAAATTAGCTAAACTTGGGTTTTTAGATTATAAGAAATATGGGATAATTCTTTTGACTGAGAAAGGAATGTCATTAGGCGAATTTCTTTTAAAAAGGCATAATATTATTGAGAAGTTTTTAAAAAACATTGGAATTAAAGAGAATTTGCTGATAGAAACAGAATTAATCGAGCACAATGTTAGTAGCAACACTGTTAGAAGTATTAATCAATTAAATATATTTTTTCAAACTCACCCAGAAGTTCTTAAAGAGTTTGCAAGATTTAAAGAGTCATGCCATTCAAATGAAGACAGGCTGCCATTAGAATGAATATAGTAACCCTTGAGAGAGTTTATGGAAGTAAATCCATAAACTCATCCCTATTAAAAGGTTGATCCAGAGTATAATTTCCGCCATATTCTTTTACTACGATACCGTCAATTTTAAAACTCACCTGGTTTATTCCCTCAAGCTCAGTCAGTGAAAGTACTATTGGAGCAAACGCCATTCTTTCACCTGCAGACCCTCCAATAGAATTTTCAATAAACTCCTTTGATAAGTCGATAATAAGTGTTTCATTTTCTTGAGTTACGGAGTTAAGCTTGGTTCCTTTTGGAATTGAAGCAGAAGCTTCTTTACTTTGAGGTCCTTGCAGAAGCTCTTTTACAATGAGCTCTGCTTTTTTTTCATTATCAAGATTAGATTCTGAAACTTTAACTTCGCGCTCTTCCAGTAATATATTTATTGCATCAATATCAGAGAAATATAACCGTGCCTTATAAATAGGCTCTTTCTCCTGTATATCGATTTTTGAGTTCTCATTGTCTGTATTAACTGTTGTGCCAGCAGCAGTAGCTTCATCTTGCTGTTTTGAGGTGACTTCCTTATTAGCGCAGGCTGCCATGCCTACTACAAGGGCTGCTGCAATTAATAGTAACAATACACACTTTTTCAATGCTAATACCTCCTATTTATATGTTTAATATATTATGACGTAGGAATTATAAAAAGGTTTCATAAATTCCAAATATTTCACATAGCTCATTGTGTGTTAAAATTTATTTTATTTGAATTTCTTCCTTTTTTATGCTATAAATATTTAGATACATTAAGCAGGAATTGAGGATGTGAGATTCAAAGCAAATGAAAATAATTGATGTCCATTGTCACATATTCCCGGAGAAGGTTGCCGAAAGGGCGGTGGAATCCATCGGAAACTATTATAATGTTTCGATGTATGGAAAAGGGACTGTACCTGATTTGCTCTCTGAAGGGAAGAAAATAAACGTAAGTAAATATGTTATTCATTCTACTGCAACAAAAGTGGAGCAGGTTAAATCCATTAATGACTATATTGCGGGAATACAAAGGGATAACCCTGGTTTTATAGGATTTGGCACACTGCACCCGGGGCTTTCGGACGTGGAGGCTGAAGTGGAAAGAATAGTGTCCATGGGTCTCAAGGGCATCAAGCTTCATCCGGATTTTCAGAATTTCAATATTGATGACAGGTATATGATACCGCTTTATAAAGCGGTTGAGGGAAGGTTACCTGTACTGGTACATATGGGTGATGAAAAAAGAAATTCTTCCAGCCCTAAAAGGCTTAAAAGGGTGCTGGATCTGTTTCCCGGTCTTACTGTTATTGCTGCGCATCTGGGCGGATATCACATGTGGGATGAATCAATGGAGTACCTTGTGGGAAGGAATGTGTATTTTGATACATCAAGTTCATTATTTATGCTGGATAGGGAGAAGGCTACAGAGATTATACGGAAGCATGGAGTCCACAAAGTGCTTTTTGGGACTGATTATCCAATGTGGTTCCATAAGAAGGAGCTTGAACGGTTCCTTAATCTGGGACTGACTCAGGAGGAACAGGAACTGATTTTATGGAAAAATGCCTGTGCTTTATTGGAAATTCCAATATAGCTGATTGTATGCCAGTCGCCAAACTCTAATCCATACTATTCCATATACGTGTGTTCCGAGTCTGAGAGACTGTAAATTCAACCTTTGTGTCAAATCGAACTCATTAAATGGGTGCATTTAAAAAAATATTCACCCTCTATTGACAATATTATATTATTAGTTTAGCATTAAAGCATTATTTGAATATAGTTAAGTGTTAAAGTATTAGGAGATAGTACTATGATTGAAACGGATGTTATTATGCAAATGAAGGAGACACATCAGAGACTTGCTCAGATGATGCAGTTGAAAATTGACGAATATGGACTAACCTTTGGCCTTTTATATCTTATTATGCTCATAGAAAAGAACCCTGATGCAAGTCAAAAGGAGCTGGCTAAGGAAATGAGGTTTACTGAGGGAGCCATGAGCAGCGCTGTTAAGAGGCTACAAAAGTTGAATATGCTTGAGCAGATATCCCTGAAATCAGATATGAGATATAACAGATTGATTGTCACCAGGATGGGTAAGTCTATGATAAATGATTACAGAGGTTATTTTCATAAGAGATATAAGGATATGTTTAATGGATTTACCCATGAGGAGTTGGTAAACTTGCGTGGTTATTTGAAAAAGATTAATGTAAATCTGGAAAATATGAACAGGGCAGATAATCAGGATAATTAACAGCTTGTCAGATCAGGAGGGATATATTGAAAAGACTGTTACCATATATGGGAAAATATGTAGTGTTTGCTGTGTTAAGCCCTATAATGATGATTCTAGAAGTTCTGGCAGACATAATCATCCCATATCTTATGTCACGAATAGTGGATGTGGGTATAGCAAACCGCGATATTGATTATGTTGTAAAGGTTGGAATAATCATGATTGCAGCTGCGCTGCTCGGCATGGCTTTTGGTATAATCAGTGCTCATTGCGGCGCAAGGGCAGGTTTTGGATTTGCTTCAGAAATTAGAAAGGAAGCTTTTAAAAAGGTTCAGAGTTTTTCCTTTGCAAATCTTGACCAGTTTACTGTTTCATCGCTTATAACAAGGCTAACCAATGATTGCAACACTATTGGCCAGGTTACTATGATGAGTTTGCGTATGGCTGTGAGGGCGCCATTTCTGATGCTTTTTGCGCTTATTATGGCACTTACTATTAATGCGCAATTAGCTATGGTGTTTATGTTCGCCATACCGTTAACAGCAATAATAATGGCTGTTGTTTTGTATAAAGCAAGGCCGCTGTTTAAGAAGCTGCAAACCCGTGTGGACAGGGTGAATGCAATTATTCAAGAAAACTTGACAGGAATAGGTGTTGTAAAGTCTTTTAACAGGCAAAGATATGAAGAGGAAAGATTCAGGCAGAGGAATGATTCTTTGAGGGACACCGCCCTTAGAGCTATCTCCCTTGTTATTATCATTTTGCCTGTATTAAATCTAATAATTTATTCAACCATCGCTGCAGTATTGTGGTTTGGGGGACAGCAGGTTGTTGCAGGCACTATGGGAAGCGGTGAACTGGTATCCTTCATCACTTACATCACTCAGGTGCTGATATCACTTATGATGATTTCATTCTTTTTTATGCAAATGCTACGTGGCTCAGCATCTGTAAGCAGAATTCTGGAGATTATGAATACCGAATCGGAAATCAAACCGGTTGAACAACCGCTCAAAATGGTAGAGGATGGTTCGATAAGTTTTAATCATGTGAGCTTCTGCTACCCCGGAAGCACAGAGAAAACACTAAAGGATATTAACTTTAGTATAAAATCGGGTGAAACTATTGGTATAATTGGTTCTACGGGATCGTCCAAGTCAACATTGGTTCAGTTGATACCAAGGCTCTATGATGTTACTGAGGGCTCAATCACTGTAGGCGGTGAAGATGTCAGAAGTTATGATATTGAAGCATTACGTGACCAGGTAGCGTTTGTTCTGCAGAGAAACACCCTATTCTCAGGAACAATCCGTGAAAATATGCTGTGGGGAAAGGAAAATGCAACAGATGAGGAAATAATACAAGCCCTTAAGCGGGCACATGCTTGGGAGTTTGTATCAAAATATGATGACGGGTTGGATCACAGAGTTGAACAGGGGGGAGATAACTTCTCAGGCGGACAGAAACAAAGACTCACTATTGCAAGAGCATTGATGAAGTCCCCGAAAATCATAGTACTAGATGATTCAACAAGTGCTGTGGATGTGGCTACTGATATTAAAATCCAACGAACATTCAGGGAAGAACTTCGAGATGTCACTAAGATAATAATTGCTCAAAGAATTTCATCCGTAATTCATGCTGACAGAATTCTTGTAATGCATGAGGGCAGGATAGAGTCATTCGGGAATCATGGAACTTTAATAAAGGTATCTCCGATTTACAGGGAGATTTATGAATCGCAGCAAAAAGGGGTGGTGGGAGAATGAAAAATCAATACAGGCGCCGGAAGCTACGCCCGAAGGATACAAAAAAAACACTGATAAGGCTGTTCAGCTATTTCAGATTCAATAAAGCTTTGCTTTTTGGAGGAATGTTTTTTATTATATTTGGTTCTATTGCAGAGATAGCTACTAATGCTATGTTAAGTCCTATTATTGATTCATTAATTGAAGGCCATGGTATAGGAGTGTTTATTAAGTACCTTCTTATTATGGGGGTACTTGTAGCTTTTATAGCTCTGGGTCAGTATCTGGGAAATCTTTTTTTGGCAAGACTTTCACAAAAGACAGTCCACAAGATCCGTGAAGAGATGTTCACCCATATGGAAAAGCTGCCTATCAAATATTTTGACAAGCACTCTCACGGTGATATGATGTCTACATTTACCAACGATGTAGATATGCTGACCCAATCATTAGAACAAGGTGCGTCCCAGGTTACCATATCCATTGTAACAGTTGTTGGAACATTTGCTACAATGCTATACCTGAGTCCTGTATTAACACTGGTGGTTGCAGTTATGCTCGTAGTAATGTTAGCCTCAATAAAATATGTTGGGAAAAAATCTGCGACAAACTTTCGCAATCAGCAGGCTGCGTTGGCTGACATGAATGGTTATATAGAAGAGATAATGTCTGGTCAGAAAGTGGTTAAAGTGTTTAATTATGAAGAACGTGCTATCAAGGACTTTAAAACGAGAAATGAAATACTGCGCAAGGCAAGCACCCAGGCATCTACTTATGGTGTAATGCTTATGCCTATCATGGGCAATCTATCCTATGTTCTGTATGCACTTGTTTCAATTATCGGTGCCTGGTTAGTAATGATAAGCAGAATGAGTATTGGAAATATTGCATCATTTTTACAATACACAAGAACAATTTCAAGGCCAATTACCCATGTTTCAAACCAAATGAACATATTATTTGCAGCCCTGGCCGGTGCCGAAAGGATTTTCAACGTATTAGATGAGGAAATAGAAAATGATCAGGGAGATGCCATCCTTGTGAAGGATGGTGAAGGAAAGGGCAGATCTTATTGGAGGGTGCCCGGAGAAAAAGGGGAGTATCAAGAAATACCCCTTAAAGGGTTTATTGAATTTAAAAATGTGAATTTTGGCTATGTGGAAGGACAGAGGATACTGAAAAACATAAACCTTTATGCAAAGCCTGGCCAAAAGATTGCTTTTGTAGGATCCACCGGTGCCGGTAAAACCACTATCACAAATCTAATAAACAGATTTTACGAGATAAATGAAGGAACTATACTCTATGATGGAATAGATATTAAACGCATCAAAAAACATGACCTGAGGAGTACAATGAGCATTGTACTCCAGGATGTTCATCTGTTTGAGGGTACAATTGCGGACAAT
Source organism: Acetivibrionales bacterium (assembly GCA_050953835.1). Classification (GTDB taxonomy): domain Bacteria; phylum Bacillota; class Clostridia; order Acetivibrionales; family JBMNNH01; genus JBMNNH01. The sequence continues at coordinate 82,706 of JBMNNH010000027.1, forward strand.
ATCAGGTATGGCAGGCTTGATGCCACGGATGATGAAGTAAAGGAAGCTGCAAAGCTTGCTAATGCCCATTACTTTATCAAAAACCTGCCTCAAGGTTATAATACGATGCTTACAATGGATGGCCAGAACCTGTCCCAGGGCGAGCGCCAGTTGCTCTCCATTGCAAGGGCAGCGGTAGCTGACCCGACCATACTTATTCTTGATGAGGCTACATCATCTGTTGATACAAGAACGGAGAAACTAATAGCAGAAGGTATGGATAAGCTGATGGAAGGTAGAACAACTTTTGTTATTGCCCACCGGCTGTCCACGGTCCGTGACGCCAATGCTATAATGGTGTTGGAACAAGGGGAAATAATTGAACGGGGCGACCATGACAGCCTTATGAAGCAAAAAGGCCGCTACTATGCGTTAAATACCGGGGAGATAGAATTGGAATAGATGATAAACTGGTATAAGGCACACGTTTATAAAACAATTTATTGCATTTTTTTGTGGTAGTGCTATACTTTCTTTTGATAATCTGATTATGGGGGAAACAAATTTGCTTAATAATGCTATCTGGATTTGTATCCTAAGTGTGATGGCACTGGTGATAGCTTATATATGTACGCCTGCACATAGATATAGAGTTACTTTTATTGTCATATTACTTGGAACTTTGCTTATTAGATTTGCTGTAGTAATGTATATTTACAGGCAGGGTTATGATGCTTTTGGAACTGACGGATTATTGTATCACAGGGCAGGCATTCAAATAGCTGTCCAGTTGGACAAAGGTATTTCAATTTTCAGGATAGAATATCCATACACCTGGTATACGGTATTTATAGGAATAATATACTACTTATTTGGTGTGTGCAGGTATTATGCTTCATTTATAAACGCTTTTATCGCATTCCTATCCGGAATTTTAGTATTTAAAATTGCACTAAAGCGAGAATACAGCTTTGAAAATTCTGCATTCATTTCCATTTTGTTTTTGTATTTTCCCAACATTATCCTATGGACATCCGATACACGTAAAGAGTCTTTAATAATACTGGTTTCTTTACTGATCTGGTATATTGTACAGGATATTGTACTGAATTTGCATTGCAGAAGGAAGCCTTCATACAGTTATGTACAGATTGTCACAATATGCCTGCTTATATGGATAGCGACCCTCATAAGGATATACCTTTTTGTTCCAATTGTTCTGGGGATAGTAGCCAGCCAGCTTATCCAGTATGCAAAAGACAGGAATAGAATATGCCTTGTACTAACTGCAGCGGTTATTGCAAGTTCAGTAATTATTTTTTTCACTACTGTATATCCTGGTATCCAGAACCACCATGCTCTTCACTTCCCCGAATCCCAGACCGATAATGTTTTTGAGAACATTCTGGAAAAGCTTGTGGTTTTAGGCCGTATTGTTTCAAGCAGAAATTTATTTGTATCGGTTTTAAACTATCTTATCATGCCGCTTCCCGGGAACATGAATATTGCAGACATAAGGGGTATGGAAAGAGTGATTCTATGCGTGCAGGTAGATATGCTTATGTGGTATATATCACTTGCACTCATTCCTGCAGGGGTATATACCATGCTGAAAAGCAGAAACAGCTGCTTTATCGGTATATTAGTAAATATAATTACTTATATATTAATAAACGCATTGCTTGTTGAGAATGTTCCGGACACTATTTATAGATACAGGGCACAGATAGTCGGGTTGTCGTTGCTATTTATCGACGGAAAGCAGATAAAGGCTTTTGTTGCGGGTTTTATAGAACATATATCCAGGGTGAAGTATAAAATCTACATCGATTAAGCCTTTTTTCATTAACCTCTTTGAAGTATGCTTACCATATACTGGGTACTCTGATGATCTATGCAGAGGCGGAATATCAATCCGTGATGGCTCAGATTTAACTACTAGGAATATTTTTGCAGCAAAAACTAATAATATACTTGAAGATATTATACATTCACTATTGTCTTAAATAATACTAGTTTATGAAGGAGTATGTTGCATGAATTTTAGAGAAAGTAAAACTTATGTAAATTTAATGAGAGCATTTGCAGGAGAAAGCCAGGCGAGAAACAGATATAATATTGCTGCGTCTACGGCTAAAAAGGAGGGATTATATGTAGTTGGGGCTGTATTTAACTATACGGCAGATCAGGAAAGGGCACATGCAAAAGTGTTTTATCAAAAGCTAAAGGAGGTTGCAGGCGACAATATAAGTATTTCTGGAGGATATCCAGTAGACTACTTTGACAGCACTGCCAGGACTCTGAGGGCAGCCCAGCATAATGAGCTTGAAGAATGGAAAGAGGTGTATAAGAGCTTTGGTGCGGTAGCAAAGGAAGAAGGTTTTACGGAAATCGCTAACATTTTTGATGATATTGCAAAGATTGAGAAGACCCATGCTGATAGGTTCGGTAAATTTGCAGGTGAGCTGGAAGACGGAACTCTTTTTAAAAGAAATGAGGAAATTGCCTGGATATGTACTAATTGCGGACATATTCACGTTGGAAAGGAAGCCCCTGAGGTTTGCAGAGTTTGTCAGCATCCCCAAGGATTCTTTATGCCCTTTGCCGAGTCTTTCGCCTGGAAATAAAGCTCTTTGACAAATATGTAGTGGTATTTTCACAAAGGTGTTTCTAGCAGGAAATGGAACTTTTATTCTCCTTTCACGTCAATGATATTGATGAAATCCTGTAAGTGGAATCATGAAAGGAGGAAGTATACATGAAAAGGACTGCAAAGCTTATATGTATATGTGCAGCTATTGCAATATTATTCACATCTGTGCCATTTGTTTTGTTTCCAAAAGCGGCTGTACCTGGACCTTCAGCAAACAACTCTCATTATCCGGCAGATAATAGAGTTACAAACCCGGACCGAGTAGAGGACTTAATGAAAGATGCTATAGTATTGTATGTGGGAAGTCCAGTGGCATTAGTCAATGGGGTGGAAAAACCAATAGATACTTCAGACCCAGAAATAGCACCAGTAATTAAAAATGGCGTGAAGATGGTTCCTTTGAGGTTTATAGCTGAAAGCTATGGTGCGGATGTCAAATGGGATAAGGATACATTAACAGCCAGCATAGTATTGGAAGGCAAGACTATCAGCTTTACACAGGGCAGCAGAGTAATGGCTGTGGGTAATACTGAGCATTTGATGGATGCAGAGACACAGCCTATAAAAGGAAGGACATTTGTACCTTTTGACAAATTTGCAGAGGTTTTGGGAAGGAAAGCATTCTATGACAGGGGGCTTATTGTAATAGCAAAAGAGGAGAAATTCCTTGATGTTGAAGATGACAGGGACTTAATCAGTGCATTAATAGCCAAAGTGTCTTACCTCCCCATTGTTGGCTCCTATGATAAGTTAATGGAGCTTCTGGACGAATCAATGGGCAACAATAAGCACCTGTATTGGGGTAACAGGTTATCAGAAGGATTGGATGAAGCTGAAGGTAACCAGAAAGCAGCATCAACCGCAAACAGTGGCCAGGAAATGGCTAAAGAGGCTTTATCTAATGACAGCACTGCTGCAGATTATTCAAAAACAAACGTCCAGGTGCAGGGTGTTGATGAAGCCGATATTGTAAAAACAGACGGGGAGCACATATATCAGGTGAACAGACAGAGAGTAGTTGTGTCTAAGGTATATCCCCCCGGAGAAATGAAATTGCTGAGTGTATTGGATTATGATGACGGCAATTTCTCGCCGATTGAACTCTACCTCGATAATAATAAACTTATTGTAATAGGGTCTTCATGGGGGGATATACCTCTAAGTAGAGGCCAGACAGGCAAAACAACAACATATTCCCGCCACCCCGGCATTATAAAAACACAGTGAAGACTATTATTTATGATATGACAGACAGAGAAAAGCTTAAAAAGCTGAGAGAAGTAGAAATTGAAGGTAATTACGTATCCTCAAGGAAAATTGGCTCAGAACTGTACATAGTATCCAATAAATATATTGACTATTATAGTATACAAAATAGTAGAGAAAACCCAGTACCATCCTACCGGGACACACTGGACAGGGATGAATTCACAAGTATTGACTATGGTTCAATTCGTTATTTCCCGGGCATTATACAGCCGAATTATTTGATTGTGGCAGGAATAGATGTTAACGGAGATAGTACAGCTAATATAGGTACATACCTTGGGGCGGGGCAAAATATATATGCTTCGGCGCAAAACCTTTATATCACAGCTATAGACTTTGAAAACAGAGACATTTTACCAATGGGCGGTAATACAGATGAGGCTCAAATAGCACCGAAATTACGGGTAGTACCCAGTTATGCAGAAAATACTATTGTATATAAATTTGCACTTAAAGATGCAAAGGCAACATACCTTTGCAAGGGTGTAGTACCCGGAAGAGTACTGAACCAGTTCTCAATGGATGAATACAAAGGTTACTTCCGTATTGCGACAACCACAGGAGAGGTCTGGAGGACAGATGAACAGACATCTAAAAATAACCTGTACATCCTTGATGATGTACTGGACATAACCGGAAAGGTTGAAGGCATGGCACCGGGTGAAACAATATACTCTGTCCGCTTTATGGGTAACAGGGCATATGTGGTTACATTTAAAACTGTTGATCCCCTGTTTGTACTTGACTTGAAGGATCCGAAGAACCCTTCTGTACTCGGAGCTTTGAAAATACCCGGATACAGCGATTACCTGCATCCGTATGATGAAAACCATATAATTGGATTTGGCAAGGATACTGTGGAAGTAAAAGGCCAGGCTTACTACCAGGGTATGAAACTGGCGCTGTTTGATGTTTCTGATGTAAAGAACCCCATACAGAAGTATACCGAAATAATCGGGGGAAGGGGCACCGACTCTGAACTCCTCAGTAACCACAAAGCCCTGCTCTTCTCAAAGGAAAAGAATCTCCTTGCATTTCCGGTTACAGTCATGGAGGCTGAAAACACTGTTGACAAGTCTGAGTGGGAATTCCTTCAGTATGGACAGTTTACATTCCAGGGTGCATATGTGTATAATCTGAATCTTACTGATGGATTTAAGTTATTAGGAAGAATTACACACATGTCTGAGGAGGATTATATAAAAGCAGGAAATGGATGGTATGAAAGCGATAAGAATGTAAAGCGGATACTATACATTGATGATACGCTTTATACCCTGTCAAACGTCATGATAAAGGCAAATTCACTGCTTGATATGAAAGATAGAGGTGAGTTGAAGATACCATAAAAAGTGTTTACTAAAACAATAAGATAGATAAAGCAATTTAGAGTAGCATATTTAATTGGGAAAAAACACACTAGAATCAAAAAGCTTATGCTGAAATTTATTTCAGCAATTTTTTTTGCTTAATGAAAGCCTGGTAGTTATTGATTACCAAAGCAGAGAGCTTGATACTGTTTAAATAGATAAAACTTGAAAGAATAAAACAACTCATATACACTTAATTATATCAGTATTGAAAAAAATGGGAGGAATACTCAAAATGGCAATTAATACGAAGCTTGATAATTTTAGAATAAGGTTTGCAGAAATTAATGATGTCCCGGTGATTTTGGAACTAATAAGGGAATTGGCTTTCTATGAAAAAATGCAAGATGAGGTAGAAGCCACTGAAGAATCTTTAGCTGAATCCTTGTTTGAACGAAAAGTAGCTGAGGTAATTATTGGCGAATTTGAGAATGAACCGGTTGCCTATGCGCTGTTCTTCCACAATTTCTCTACTTTTACTGGAAGGCCGGGCCTTTATCTGGAAGACATATATGTTAAGCCTGATATGAGAGGAAAAGGTATTGGAAAGATTATGCTATCATTTCTTGCAAAACTGGCTGTTGAAAGAAAATGCAAAAGATTGGAATGGTGCTGCCTGGATTGGAATGAACCATCCATTAAGTTTTATAAAAACATTGGCGCGGTTCCAATGGATGAGTGGACAATATACAGAGTACATGGCAAGGCACTTGATAAACTAGCTTATGAAAACGAGGACAGTTTTATTTAGGGCAGAATAAATTTTTGAATTAGCCCTTATGCATAATTAATTAGTGTAAAAAATTAAAATAAGAGCTTATTATAATTATGCTTTAGCAATTTATAAATATTTATAGACAGTAAACATCATCATATTATAGAAAAATAATGTTTTATATGGTAAAATTTAATATATAATGAAAAAATATCTGCACTAGTACTACACATGTAGAAAGATACATTGTTAAAACAAGCTGGCAAATTGAAATAATCCACTAAATAATCAACTAACACATATAATACTTAGCGGTAACCCCTTATTTTATGAAAGGGTGATATTATTGTATATTGCGCATAAGAGAGAGGATGGCAAAGAGCAACCTCTACTTGAACATTTGCAAAATACTGCCCAAAGAGCCGCAACCTATGCCCGTGTATTTGCAAAAGAAGATCTGGCATATATATGCGGCATACTCCATGATATTGGGAAATATTCCATAGAGTTCCAAAACAGGATTAAGAACGACGGAAAGTTATGTGATCATTCGACCGCAGGTGCAAAAGTACTGAAAAAGATTAATGATGCGGTCAGCAAATTACTTGGATATGTAATAACAGGACATCATTCAGGCCTTTTAAACGGCGGCGGCTGGGGTGCGACATGCAATGACAAAAGCTTATACGGAAGATTAAAAAAAGAAATCCCTGATTACAGCAGTTATGCGCAAGAGATTGATATTAACGAGTTTCCAGGAACCATTAGATTAGCCCGGCAAATTGCAAATACAATGCCTTTCCATGAGCATGACAGAGGCTATTGTTTCTCATTTTTAATACGGATGATTTTTTCATGTCTGGTTGATGCGGATTTTTTGGATACGGAAGAATTTATGAAGGATGGAACGATAGAAAGAGGCATAGAATGCAGCTTTGTGAATTTAGAAGAGGTAATTATTCAGCATACAAACACTTTTGTTATTGACTCCTTTATAAAAGAGAAAAGAAAACAGATACTGAATCAATGCCTGGAAAAGGCTAAAGGTTGTCCCGGGGTTTATAAGCTTACTGTTCCAACTGGGGGAGGAAAAACAATTTCTTCCATGGCTTTTGCATTAAGGCATATAAAGCTTAACCCACAACTACGAAGGGTTATTTATGCTATTCCTTTTACAAGCATCATTGAACAAAATGCTAAAGTATTTTCGGATATATTTGGAGAAAGGTACATTTTAGAACACCATTCTAATTATGATTTTAATGACAAGGATGACAGGGACTTTAATTTAAAGAAACTGGCAACAGAAAACTGGGACATGCCGATTATAGTCACAACAAATGTTCAATTCTTTGAATCCATCTACAGTAATAAATCATCAAAACTTAGAAAGTTACACAATATAGCAAACAGTGTTATAATATTGGACGAAGTACAAATGCTCCCTGCAGAGTATTTGATACCATGCGTAAAAGCACTGGAGGAGTTAGTCCATAACTATAACTCCACAGTTGTGCTATGCAGTGCGACTCAGCCTGAAGTTGAGCGCTTTATGTCAGAAAAAACCAATGCCATCGAAATCTGTAACGATACAGAAGAATTATATAGCTCTTTTAATAAAACGCGAATCAGATTTATTGGCAATAAAAAAATCAATGGTCTTATAGAACAACTCCAAGGAGTGAATCAATGTCTTATTATTGTTAATACAAAAAAACAGGCCAAAAAGCTATATGAGGAACTGGAAAAGACCTATGCAGAAGAAGGGGTATTTCACCTGTCAACTTATATGTGTCCTGTTCACCGTCACAGCGTAATAGAAGAAATAAAACAGAGACTAAAAGACGGAAGGAGGTGTATTGTTGTATCAACTTCGTTGATTGAAGCTGGGGTTGATGTTGATTTTCCTGTTGTCTACAGAGCGATGTGCGGATTGGATTCTATTATCCAGGCGGCAGGAAGGTGTAACCGCGAAAGAAAACGTGATTGTGCCTATGTTTATGTTTTTGACTTTGAGGAAGAGGAATACAAGGTAAATAAATCCTCTGCATATGGCAATTATTTAGGACAAAGGCAAAGCATTACTGAGATTATAGCTTCAAAACATGAGGATGTTACAACTCCGGAGGCAATTAAAGAATATTTTGATATGTTGTTCGACAATATGGCCAAATCGGAATTGGATAAAAAGAGCATTGTGAAGAGATTAAACCAGGGCTACGACATTTCTACGCCAAAGGATTTTATTTTTGATTTTGAGGATATTGCCCATGATTTTAAAATGATTGATGATGATACCTGTTCAGTTATAGTAGGATACGATGATGAAGCCATAAGAAAGATAAAAGCATTGGAATACGGGCAACTCAGCAAAGCTAACCTACGTTCCCTCCAAAAGTATACAGTCAGTTTAAACAAATATGAATATAACAAGTTAAAAGAAATAAAAGCTATCAAAGAATACGGGGAAAACATAGGAATACTTCTTAGCAGGGAAGACTACTCAGATAAAACGGGAATCATTATACTCAATCAATTGGGCATTGCGGAGTTTGTATAGCAGAATTCTCACCTTTTGTTTATTAAAGTGGGAATTTACTGGTAATAACACATAACTAATTTCAATCCGCGTTTTCAACGACATTTGTAATTTTATCATAAAGAAGTAATTACACAACACTAGAGAGTATAAAGGAGGTGATGGTTTTGGGTTATGGCATTAAAGTACTTATCGAAGGTGATTATGCCCTGTTTACACGGCCAGAACTAAAAGTAGAGCGTTATTCATACGATTTCATCACACCGTCAGCTGCTCGGGGAATACTGGAATCAATATACTGGAAGCCGCAGATAAAATGGAAGATTAACAGGATTCATGTGCTGAAAAAACCTGAATTTACAACAATCCTTCGTAACGAAGTAGACAGCAAAATCTCTGATTCTGAAGCAAAAAAGCTGATGAAAAACAGCAAAGCAGCCAAAGGCTATCTTGATACTACAAAATCAATTCAGCAAAGGTCATCTACAATTCTTAAAAATGTAAAATATATTATTGAAGCAGAATTCATTATGACAGGAATAGACAGCAAAGAAGATGATACTCCAGAAAAGCATTATAACGTAATACTAAGGAGACTAAGGAATGGCCAGTATTTTCACAAAGCTTATCTAGGATGCAGGGAGTTCCCAGCGAAAGTAACTCTGCTGGAAGGTGAATGCCCCAAAAGTGAATTGAATGGCGAACAGGACTATGGGATGATGCTTTATGACATGGACTATTCGGACAAGCATAATATAACGCCTATATTCTTTAGAGCGAAAATGGTAGACGGCATTGTAGATTTAACTAATGTTGAGAAAGTGAGGTGAGATGATGCTGCAGGATTTAGTCCGTTATTATGAAATTCTTGCTGCGGAAGAGGGCAGTACGATACCCAAACCCGGGTATGGAACGGCGAACATCTCTTTTTCGCTTAATATCGATGATGATGGGAATTTGCTCAATTTAACTTCTTGCAAGATACAAAGTGGCAGGAAAATGGCAGCGAGGCCTATGACAGTGCCGGAACCTGTCAAGGACAGAACTGGGACAAAAGCTGTACCGGATTTTCTTTTTGGAAATTCAAGCTATGTTTTGGGTTTTGACAACAAAGGGAAACCGGATAGAACAAAAGAATGTTTTCAGTCTTTCAAGGAATTCAACATATCCATTTTAAGTAAAGCGAAATGTACGGAAGCTGAAGCTGTTATCAGATTCCTGGAGAGGTGGGATGCAGGGAAAGCGTTGGAAAATCCGGCTATAACAGAGAATTTAGATGAAATATACAAAGGGGCGGTTTTTATTTTCCGTTATTATGGCAGGGAAGATGTTCACAATATCCCCGCAATCAGGAAAGCATGGCAGGAGTATAAAAATAACAGCAAGGATGGTACTGTTCAACAATGCTTGGTTACCGGGGAAAAGGCTCCTATTACTATTATACATCCCACTATTAAAGGTCTATATAATAGTAAAGGCAATGCTAAGCCCATGAAGATGGTTTCTTTTAATCGTTACGCTTTTGAATCATATACAACCAGAAAGGAGTTAAGACAAGGACTAAACGCTCCTGCAGGAGAGTATGCGGCCTTTGCGTATGGCACTGCCCTTAATACCCTTCTTGCAGATACAAGCCATAAACTTGTTTTAGGAGATACAACAGTGGTATTTTGGGCTGAAACCGCTGTACCAATATATCAGGATATATTTTCCATTTTCATGGACTGCTCTGAGTTATACACAGAAACCGAAAAGAAAAAATATGTCCGTTCAGAATCAGCAGAAAAAATGGTTAAGGGTTTGCTAAATAGAATAGCACAGGGCAAAGCTGTTGATATTGAAGAGTTTTATAAAAACGTTATTGATAGAAATATTAAGTTTTATATTTTAGGTATGTCCCCCAAAGAGGCCAGGATATCAGTGCGCTTTTTCCTTAAGGGAACATTTGGAAGCTTTGTAGATCGCATCATACAGCATTATAAGGATTTAGGGATTCAAAGACAGTATTATAAGGATTTAGGCATTCAAAGACAGTTTGATACTGATATGCATTCAATACCCGTATGGAGAATACTGGGGGAGACACTTTCCAAAAAGTCTGATGACAGGTCCGTTTCAACTTATTTATCAACATCACTTATGCGGTCTATACTGCTGGGTGAAGATTATCCTTCTTCCTTGTATCAAACTATTCTACTGAGAGTGCGGGCAGAGCAGGATGTAAATTACTATAAAGCAGCCATCTTAAAGGCTTGCCTTTCAAGAAAAGCAAGGAGATTAAAATATGAATCATATAAGGAGGTTTTAACATTGGCTCTGAATGAAGATAGCAAAAACAAGGCCTATGTTTTAGGCAGGTTGTTTGCGGTGCTGGAAAAAGCTCAAAAGGATGCGAATCCGGAAGTGAAGTCAACGATACGTGACAAATATTTTTCTTCTGCAAGCACGACACCGGCCAGTACTTTCCCTACTTTACTGGCACTTGTCCAACATCATATCTCAAAATCGAATTGTGGTGTGCTGATTGATAAGAAAATTGCTGAAATAATGAGTAAGCTGGATGTAGATGATAATCCGTTCCCAAAAAATTTATCATTGGACGAGCAGGGCTTGTTTTACTTAGGTTTTTATCATCAACGTAATTCATTCTTTAATAAAAAATAAGGAGGTCGCTATGATGAGTGAAATAATAAAAAACAGATATGAATTCAGCCTTTTCTTTGAGGTTGAAAACGGAAACCCGAACGGTGATCCCGATGCAGGTAATATGCCTAGAAGGGATGCTGAAACAGGCTTTGGTATTGTAACGGATGTATGCTTGAAAAGAAAAATCAGAAATTATGTGGACATTGTAAAACAGGATGCGGAAGGGTACAAAATTTACGTCAGGAACGGTATCCCTCTTGATACCAATAGAAAGTGGGCTTATGAAAAATGCAATGTTGAGCCTCCAAAGGATAAGAACGGCAAGGTTACTACTGCTGAGCCCGAAAAAGAAGAGTACAGGCGTCTGACGAGATTTATGTGTGACAACTTCTATGATATACGCGCATTTGGCGCAGTAATGGCCCTGGCTTATAATTGTGGCCAGGTTAGGGGACCGGTTCAATTAGGCTTTGCAAAAAGTATCGATATGATTTCACCTCAAGAGATAGGGATTACGAGCTGCACATATGCCAATGAAGGAGAAAAAAGCTCCAAAATGGGAAGAAAAAATATTGTGCCATATGCATTATATCGTGCTGACGGGTTTATATCACCAAGCCTTGCTTCCAAAGAAACGGGAGGAACCGGCTTTTCAACGGAAGACCTTGAACTTTTATGGCAGGCATTAATTAACATGTTTGAATTTGACCATGCGGCTGCCAGGGGGAAAATGGCTTCAAGGGCATTGTTTGTATTCAAACATGAGAGTATATATGGAAACTGTCCGGCTTACAAGTTGTTTGAAGCTGTGAGTGCGGCGAAAAAGGAAGGTGTCATAACCCCGAGAAGTTTCCAGGATTATTTTATTGAGGTTAATGAAGATGAAATACCACAAGGTGTTACCTTGATGAGGTTGGTATAATGCCGTACAAAGAGGAGGACTATCTAAGCCTGTCTGGTATACAGCATTTTGAATTTTGCAGAAGACAATGGGCTTTAATACATATTGAACAGCAATGGGAAGAAAACCTTCGCACAGTGGAAGGAAACCTGATGCACAGGAGTGCCCATGATTCCCTTAAGACGGAGAGCCGTGGGAATATTATCATTACACGCAGTATGCCGGTATTCTCATCGGAACTCGGCATATATGGTGTATGTGATGTTGTGGAATTTCACCGTTCCGATGATGGCGTCATCTTATTTGGCAGAGAGGGCAGGTATTTGCCCTGTCCAATCGAGTATAAAAGAGGACGGCCCAAAAAGAGTGATATGGATAACCTCCAGCTTACAGCCCAGGCTATTTGTCTTGAGGAGATGCTTTGTTGTGAGATAAAATCAGGCTTCCTATATTACGGAGAAACCCGCCGCAGAGTAGAAGTGCCTTTAACGTGTGAATTGCGGGGTAAGGTTCGAAGTGCTTTCGAAGAAATGCACCAGTATTATAACCGCAGATACACTCCCAAGGTAAAACCGACAAAACAATGCAATGCCTGCTCCCTGAAAAGTATTTGTTTGCCTGTATTATGTAAGAACAAAAAAGCAGAGGCTTTTATTAATAGAATGGTAAAGGAGGACGCTGGTGAAGAAGTTACTTAATACATTATACGTTACCACCCCTGATTCATATATTTCATTGGATGGTGAAACAGTGGTTGTACTAAATCAGGATAAGGCTTTGGGAAAGATACCTCTACATAATTTAGAAGGTATAGTCTCCTTTGGTTATACCGGAGCAAGCCCGGCGTTGATGGGTGAGTGCGCTAAACGCAACATCTCTTTATGTTTTTTAACACAGAATGGCAGATTTTTAGCAAGAATAACGGGAAAGGTATATGGGAATGTAACGTTAAGAAAAGAGCAATACCGCATTTCAGATAACCATAACCTGTCTCACAGAATAGCAAGGAATTTTATAGTTGGAAAGGTATTTAACGCAAGATGGGTGATAGAAAGGGTAATTAGAGATCATTCTCTAAGCATTGACACCATTAAACTGAAAAATGTTTCTTCACAGCTTCAAAAACTTATCTACTCTATTAGGGAATGTGAGTCAAATGAGCAGCTAAGAGGATATGAGGGAGAAGCTGCATCATTATATTTCTCAGTATTCAATGATATGATACTGCAGCAAAAGAACCATTTTTATTTTAAAGGTAGAAATAAAAGGCCCCCTTTAGATTTTGTAAATGCCATGCTTTCATTTATTTATACTCTTCTTGTGAACTATATTGCTTCAGCACTGGAAACGGTTGGTTTAGACCCTTATGTAGGCTTCTTGCATACTGATCGTCCTGGAAGAATATCTCTTGCGCTTGATTTAATGGAAGAATTCAGACCAATTATGGCAGATCGTTTTGTACTTTCATTAATAAATAAACGGATTGTCAATGAAGAAGGCTTTATGACAAGGGAAAATGGCTCTGTGGAGATGTCAGACGATACCAGGAAAACCATTCTGACACAATGGCAGCAAAGACGGCAAGAAAAAATCAAACATCCATTTCTAGAGCAAAGGATAGAATGGGGATTGGCTCCATATGTACAAGCATTGCTATTAGCAAGGTTTATAAGGGGTGATTTGGATGATTATCCGCCATTTATGTGGAAGTAGGTGAAAGAATGTTAGTATTAATTACTTATGATGTCAACACTGAGACGGAGGTCGGCAAAAAAAGGTTGAGAAAAGTAGCGAAAGTATGCACCGACTATGGACAACGGGTACAAAACTCAGTATTTGAATGTATAATGGATGCAGCAAAGGCAAGGGAAGTTAAAGCTCTTCTGGAGAATATTATTGACAAGAATAAGGACAGCTTGCGATTTTACTATTTAGGAAATAATTATAAAGGAAAAGTTGAACATATAGGGATAAAAGAGAGTTTTGATATTGAGGGAGTATTGATGATATGAATAACTTTAGTGCGAATGTGAAGCGAACATAGAATTCGTAAGAGATTCGCACCTAGAATATTTGGATATAAAGCGAATTATTGTAAATAAACTATTCATTATATTGTATAAAAGCAATACTTATATGCAACATTTATGCAAAATAAACAAAGAGAGATAAAAGAATTTATTAATTTTTGCTGTCTCTCCCCACACGGGGAGAGTGGATTGAAATCCATTTTTTTAAGTGTTTTTATCCCAAAGGTATAGGTCTCTCCCCACACGGGGAGAGTGGATTGAAATCTGTATCTCCTGTTACAAAGCTTTCAAAGTCTCTGTGTCTCTCCCCACACGGGGAGAGTGGATTGAAATTGTCTTGATACACCATAAATTTACTACTTTTAACGTCTCTCCCCACACGGGGAGAGTGGATTGAAATTGGATGGGCTTGTAACGGCAGGAACAATTCCCAAGTCTCTCCCCACACGGGGAGAGTGGATTGAAATCTTCGGGGGTGGCTCCCAGTAGCCGCCCAGAAGCGTCTCTCCCCACACGGGGAGAGTGGATTGAAATCACGATCTGAGACATTATCACGCTACTGTATTATGTCTCTCCCCACACGGGGAGAGTGGATTGAAATTTATCTGCGGTTTGGGTATCATATTGGCAATCCATCAGTGTCTCTCCCCACACGGGGAGAGTGGATTGAAATCTTGACGTTGCCGTCCTGTCCGTCAAAGTGCGCATGATGTCTCTCCCCACACGGGGAGAGTGGATTGAAATTCACTCTAAAATATATAATTGCTCCATCAATAGCTCAGTCTCTCCCCACACGGGGAGAGTGGATTGAAATTACATGTACATTCGTATATACCGGAAGTACTCTTTTGTATGTCTCTCCCCACACGGGGAGAGTGGATTGAAATCCAGAACTAAGATTGCGTTGATGGTCAAAATACGGTGTATGTCTCTCCCCACACGGGGAGAGTGGATTGAAATCAGAGTATAAAGCTAATAGGAGGTCAAACTGGATTATATGCGTCTCTCCCCACACGGGGAGAGTGGATTGAAATCCATCCATGTAATGCCGGAAAACCGCAGATAGGGGGTCTCTCCCCACACGGGGAGAGTGGATTGAAATCCATCCATGTAATCCAAGCAAAACCGCAGATAGGGGGTCTCTCCCCACACGGGGAGAGTGGATTGAAATCCTTGTAGAGCGTATAGTTGCAGTAGAACAAAGTACGTCTCTCCCCACACGGGGAGAGTGGATTGAAATGTTGTCTTTTGAAGTACGCCCTTACTGTATATTTCCAGGTCTCTCCCCACACGGGGAGAGTGGATTGAAATTCTCAAATCAATTCAACAAGTAGAAACATGACTTCGACGTCTCTCCCCACACGGGGAGAGTGGATTGAAATTGTGCAGGGGCATTTGATGGAGTAAAGCTTTCTTCAGCGTCTCTCCCCACACGGGGAGAGTGGATTGAAATTAAACTCAGGGCATATTCTACTCCGCCAAGGCACCCAAATGTCTCTCCCCACACGGGGAGAGTGGATTGAAATCGATCAATGCCGGCCGGAGACTAACACATCCGGTAAAGTCTCTCCCCACACGGGGAGAGTGGATTGAAATTTTCATTTCTTTCATCAAAAAATCTTGACTTCAACGTCTCTCCCCACACGGGCAGAGTGGATTGAAATATCCAGAACCCTAACAACCCAATCCAGCATTGGGGTCTCTCCCCACACGGGGAGAGTGGATTGAAATCATACCGCTCACCGCCAAGCGTGTACTGCACCTGCATCGTAGTGTCTCTCCCCACACGGGGAGAGTGGATTGAAATTCTCCGACATCGAGGCCAAATATGCGATCATAAGGTCTCTCCCCACACGGGGAGAGTGGATTGAAATTGACAGGAAACACACCCAGAAAAAATCAAAATATTGACATAGGGTTTCTCTTTTGATAAACTAAACATATAAGCTTATTGTTAAATTTGAATACATTACAACTGGATATGGTGACAATATTGTATTACGGATTGTTACTGCGATAGCAGGCAAAACCAAATTTGTTGAGGTTACATTACGTTTCTCTTAAAATTTGGTTTTTTTATTTATAAAATTCAGAAGCTGGTGGCCTATGAAGGTTATTAAAATTATTAACAACAATATTGTAAGTTCGTTAGATGAAAATGGGAATGAATTGGTTGTAATGGGCCGAGGTCTGGGATTTCAGGCTAAGTCTGGTCAGATGATAGACGAAAGCAAGGTAGAAAAGGTCTTTCGAATGGAAACCAATGAACAGGCCAGGAGGCTTGGCAGTTTACTTGCTGATATGCCAATAGAATACGTACAGCTTGTTAACAGCATCATTTCAGAAGCGAAAAAGACAATTGACAAAGAAATGAACAAAAATCTTTATATCACCCTGATTGACCACATTGGCTTTGCAATTGAGCGTTGTAAACAAGGCATTGAGTTCAGCAATCCATTATTGTGGGAAATAAAAAAATTCTACCCGCAGGAATTCAAAGTTGGGCAAAAGGCAGTAAGCATAATAAATTCAAGGTTTAATACAAGACTTACTGAGCATGAAGCCGCATCAATTGCAATGCATTTTGTGAATGCTGAATTAGGCAGTGAATTGCCTGAAGTAATGGATATTACAAAAATCATACAAGATGTTCTTAAAATTGTGAAATATCATTTTAATGTAGTTCTTGATGAGGAGTCGCTCAGCTATGAAAGGTTTATCACGCATTTGAAATTCTTTTCACAGCGCATTGTGACAGGTACAAACGCTATTGAAGCAAACGATGAGCTTAACAGTATTATTAAAAGCCACTATCCTTATGAATATAAATGCGCTCAAAAGATTAAAAAATATATTAATGATAGATACCATGCGGAGGTTTCGGAGGAAGAGATGACATACCTGACCATTCACATAAAAAGAGTGACATCGGTGAATAAAAAACATGCAGATTTGGGTTAGTTAAGGTTTTGCAAGAGATCTATCAAAGATAGTGTTAAGTAACATATGAAAACTGCGACAAGAACGTAAAAGATCAACTTGAACCTTGAAAAGTGAAAAATATACCGATTAAGCGCATGTGGTCCGCATTTATTCCACGGTCCTCTTGACAATGAGCCTCTGCTGGCATGTTTGTAGGCATCAAGGCCATCACCAAGCTGGACCAGGAGCAGGGCGCTGGAGGGGTGATGCCCGGCAAGGTAGCCTAACATGCCAGCACTCATTATCAAGAGGCTTTCGCGGCATAAACGCTGCTAAGCACTCTGTCTTGAGAGAATGAATAGTTGAGACAACTCGATGAGCTTCTGCCATTTGGCAGGCATGTTTGGAATAGATTCGAGTTCAGGAATAGAGTTTAATGGTTTCCAGTAGGAGTAGGAGTGGGGACGAAGGAAATTGTAGTATGCCACAAAGAGGGCAACGTGTGTGTTTGAACCTTCGCTACTGCCATATCCATTGGTCACTTGATAAGAGAATTTGAAAGTTCTGTTGAGTCTTTCGATGATTTGCTTAAGCCATCGATATTCAGTAGATACGGGATCATCATTGGTAAGGCCAATAACCTGAATGAGATTGAAGTCCATCCCTTGCAGCATAAATTGCTGTTGAGCGAGCTTATAGGCGGAATAACCATCAGCAGCGAACTTGAGAAGTTTCCCCGGAAACTCTTTAAATTTGGAAAAGGCCATACGCATAGATAAGATGCAAGGGCCAACATCCCTGGTGTTAGATATTTGGTATCCAAGAATAGACTTTTTGATAGCATCCATGATGAACCAAACGTAATGACGGACACCTTTAACCTTCGTGTATGTTTCATCGGCAGCAAGGTAGTTTGTAGGGCGGTAGTCGTAGTTATCAACATAGGGTTTAACCAATGCGGCGGCTGTCTTTGCATAGTTACTAACCATAACATGTGAGATCTTGACCTGATGAATTTCCCATAAAGCTCTTGCAGTAGCACGGGTGGATAAACCAAGGTTGACGTTGTATGTCAGGCAAAGTCCCATGATATGAGGAGAGAAGTTGCGAAAAGTCAGATTAACAGCACCTTTTGGCATTGTTGATAAATCCATCTTAAAGAAATCGGTGGTGAATTCGCGGTAGATGTAATGAAGCTTGAATTTGTGTTTTCCCTTCTCATATTCAGCCCTCTGCTCAGGAGATAGCTTGTTGAGAGAATTCAGGTAAAAAGAACATTTTGTGTTCACACATTTGTGAATGTTGAAATGCTTACGATCCTTCTTTTTCACAAGGATATTTCCACAGTATGGGCATACCAGAGCACCGATTTTGAAATCTGTTTTATCTTTGTTGAACCTCAGTCCACAGACTTTGCATAAAAACTGGCCACGTCCACCGTTGTTGTCATATAGGTAATTGTGGGGAGCCCCACAGCGATGGCAAACGGTATCCGGTGGAACACAACGACCATCATGGGGTTTTACAGGCTTTAGGTCCTTACCATGCTTAGCCCTGTAGTCATCAAGCAAAAGAATAAAATTAAGTGTTTCAGGCTTCTTAATGATGGGAAGCCTGTCCACAGTGAACTTTTGGTATGCTGGGCTCTGAGGTTCCTTATCGGGCTTAAGAGGTATGTGCTTCGCAATGAAAACAAGTAATTTTTGGATTTGTGCTAATAAAAATTGATTATATGTAACTAAAAATGATATAATTGAGTTCAAACAATGACACTCCCTTTCGGTATCTATCAAAAGAGGAGGATTAGGATATGAAAAGCTTTGATTATATTATTACTGATAAGATTGGTATTCATGCCAGACCTGCAGGCCTTATGGTAAAGGAAGCATCAAAATACAGTTCCAGAATTACATTAAAAAATGGTGATAAATCAGGGGATGCAAAAAAAATTTTCACTATTATGGGATTAGGAGCAAAAAAAGGTGACAGAATAACTGTGGAAGTAGAAGGTGATGATGAGGCACAAGCAACTTTGGCAATGGAAGTATTTCTTAAAAATAATTTATAAGAGGTAAAAAGAGATATGATAACCCTGAAAGGCAAAAGTGTTTTTAAAGGTATTAGTACGGGCAGGATCAAATTATTTAAAAGGAGCGAAATGAAAGGCTCGCGATATAAAGTAAAAGATCCCTCCAGTGAAATAAACCGGTTCAGAAAAGCTCAGGCTGAGGGGGTAAGGCAGTTGCGGCAGCTTTATGAAAAGGCGAAGCAGGAAGTCGGATTAGAGAATGCAGATATCTTTGAAACACACATAGTCATGATGGAGGACCCTGATTATAACGAATCAATTAAAAATCTAATACGCTCTGAACATATAAACGCGGAATATGCTGTGAGAGCTATAGCAGTTAAATACTCTGAAATGTTTTCCTCGATGGATGATGCATATATGAAAGCACGGGAAGCGGATTTGAGGGATATATCGGAACGCCTTATAAGAATTCTGGAAGGCATGTATTCAGAAAAAGATGCAGGAGCAGATAAGAATGAAAAGGAAGCAAATGATGCCCCCGAAGCAACATATATTCTTGTTTCTGACGACCTGTCCCCCAGTGAAATAGTGAGTATTGATAAGGAGAAGGTTTTAGGAATTTTAATGCAGGAGGGCTCGGAAAGCTCTCATGCAGCAATTCTTGCCAGAAGTTTAGGCATCCCAACGGTTATAGGGCTGGGGAAGGAGCTGAAGGGTGTTTATAATGGAATGCCTGTTGCAATAGATGGGTTTGAAGGCAGGGTATATATAAATCCTGATGATGAAACCTTGAATATGATGAGGCTAAAACAAATTGAAACATATAAAAGAAAGAAAACTCTTGAACAACAAAAAGACTTGGAAAGCATTACAATTGACGGCAAGAAGATAAAAATCCTAGCCAACATTAGCACAAGCAATGACATAGATATGGTTCTTTCAAGCGGTGCTGAGGGTATAGGTTTATTCCGCACAGAATTCTTGTATATGGGGAATAAGGGCTTGCCCACGGAGGAGCAGCAGTTTGAAGCATATAAAAGGGTCGCAGAGAGAATGAACGGGAAAAAAGTAATTATTCGTACAATGGATCTTGGATCAGATAAACAAGCGGACTCTTTTCGCCTGGATAGGGAGGAAAATCCCGCAATGGGTTACCGCGCAATCAGGATATGCCTGATGCAGCCTGATATATTCAAAACCCAGTTGCGTGCAATATATAGAGCCGCTGTGTATGGCAATGTTTCAGTTATGTTTCCAATGATTGCTTCGGTGGAAGAGGTTCTGAGGATTAAAGAGATTATCGGGGAGGTAAAGGAGGAATTAGGCAGGGAGGGTATTATATTTCAGGATGAGATTGAAATAGGAATAATGATAGAGACACCTGCAGCAGCGCTTATAAGTGAAGATCTTGCTAAAGAGGTCGATTTTTTCAGTGTTGGAACAAATGATCTCACGCAATACACCCTGGCAATTGACCGCCGGAACCATAGACTGGATTCTTTCTATAACCCGCATCACAAAGCAGTAATGAGACTTATAAAGATGGCGGCGGAAAGTGCTCATAGGGAGGGGAAATGGATAGGTATATGTGGTGAACTGGCTGCTGATACATCTCTTACAGAGGAGTTTCTGCGTATAGGTATAGATGAACTCAGCGTATCTCCGGGAATGGTACTTGAGGTGCGCAGCAGGGTTAGGGAAATAGATTTATCGGTGACCGGGGCTAATGAAAACTTGCCAATTTCGGAGGTCAGCAACTATGTCAGGTAGCTATGATGAAATCGTAGGGATAATATTAAGCGGTGTAGGAGGAAGGGATAATGTGACAAGCTTTACACATTGTATAACAAGGCTTCATTTTAAATTAAAGGACATATCAAAGGCAAATATTGATCTTTTAAAGAAAACTGACTGCATTTTTAAGGTTATAGAGGGAGAGGGACAGTTACAACTGGCAGTTGGAAGCAATGTAAATGTAAGAGAGGTGTATAAGGCAGTATGTAATGAAGGCCAGTTTAATGAAGAATGTACACCAGGTCTGCTCCTGAATAAGCTGGGGATTCGTACAGCCCTGGTTGACAGGATATCAAGGATTTTCAGTCAAGGCTCCCCTCCTATACAAGAAAAGAAGAAGGCAACAAAGAAAGATGATGAATGGGAAGTGGTTATTGACAGCCCTCTAACAGGTGAGGTAAAGGAACTAAGAGAATCAGAGGATGAAGTATTTGCCAGTGGGGCTTTAGGTTATGGTGTAGCTATACTTCCGAAGGAAGGAAAGGTTGTAGCACCGTGCGATGGAGTAATTTCATCTTTCTTTCCTACTGGGCATGCAATTGGAATTACTTCTGATAGTGGTGCTGAAATCCTGATTCATATAGGTATGAATACAGTAAACCTGGGAGGTAAGTATTTTACTCCAAAAGCAAAGGAGGGTGACAGGATAAAGAATAAACAGCTCCTGATGGAGTTTGATGCCGATGGCATTAAGGGCGCAGGATATTCGCTGGTATCACCGGTAATAATTACGAATCCAGAAGCATATAATCAAATTATTTTTGAAACAGGAAGACATATTACACGCAGTTCACCATTGTTTACTCTTATATATAGCCAATGTTAATAATAATTAGGATTATTTCAATATCTTATGTTATCAAGGCTGGTTTGTGAGGAGGATGTCAGATGATTGATTTAACAAAGCTGACCACTGAGACACGAAATAAGAACACGATTAATCTCGACATGATGACCCCTTTTGAAATTGCTGAAGTAATGAACAAGGAAGATGAAAATGTTGTGCTTGCGGTACGCAAGGCACTTCCTGAGATTTCCAAAGTTATTGAGTGCTGCACAAGGGCTCTGAAAAATGGGGGAAGGATAATATATATGGGAGCCGGCACAAGTGGAAGGCTGGGCCTTCTTGATGCGGTGGAATGCCCGCCCACCTTTGGAGTACCCCATGATCTGGTGATAGGGCTGCTTGCTGGTGGAGACAGGGCATTTAGAAAAGCGGTGGAGGGTGCAGAGGATAGCAAGACCCTTGGAACTGAAGACCTTAAAGCCATAAATCTTAACAAGCATGATGTTGTTATCGGAATTGCTGCCAGTGGGCGCACACCTTATGTAATATATGGACTGAAATATGCGAAGGAGGTCGGCTGCATGACTGCAGCAATTGTTAATAATAAAAACTCCGAAATGGCTGAGATTGCAGATATTGCAGTTGAGATAGTAGCCGGGCCTGAAGTATTGACAGGTTCAACACGTCTGAAAAGTGGTACTGCGCAAAAAATGGTACTCAATATGATATCCACTGGGAGCATGGTCGGCATTGGCAAGGTCTATCAAAACCTTATGGTTGACGTAATGCAGACCAATCAAAAACTATTTGCCCGGGCAGAGAATATCGTGATGGAGGCAACAGGTTGTGACCGCGGAACTGCACAGCAAGTGCTTAAACAAGCAGACGGCAGTGCAAAAACCGCTATAGTAATGATTATTCTGAAATGCAGTAAAAGTGAGGCCTTGGAAAAATTAAAACGCTCTTATGGGCAAGTACGTATTGCCCTTAATGAGAATAAATGATAAGGGGGTTTTACAATGTCAAACTTGGAACTTGCAAACAAGCTGGTTGAATTAATGGGTGGAAAAGACAATGTACTTAGGGTTGCCAACTGTATGACAAGAATGCGTGCTGAAGTAAAAGATACATCCCTTGTAAAGCAAAATGAAATAAAGAATACAGAAGGTGTCCTTGGGTACGTTGACGACGGGAATGCCATCCAGATCGTCCTTGGCCCCGGAAAGGCAAAGAAGGTCACAGATATCTGCATAAACGAGCTGGGACTTCCCAAAGCCGATATGGGTACGGTTGATTGGAAGGAAAACAAGGAAGCCCTGAAATCAATGCAGAAAGGAAGCCCTATTAAAAAAGCACTCAGAACTATAGCAGATATATTTATCCCTTTAATTCCAGCAATTATTGCAGCCGGTTTGTTTAATGGGCTGGCAAGCCTTATTTCTACACTGCAAGGACAAGGCAGTCTGCCAGGTGAAGGTTTCTGGAAGATAGTTCAACTGTTCTTCTCCTTGGCAGGCGGAGCGTTCTTAGGCTACTTTGCTATCTACACAGGCATTAGTGCAGCAAAACAATTTGGAACAACTGAAGCGTTGGGAGGTATGATAGGAGCAATTTCTATCGGGGCGAATATAGTTGAAATATCTAAAATATTCGGACTGTATGACAACGAAGTTCCGCTGAATTCAATACTGACAACCGGAAAAGGTGGTATTATTGGTGTTATTATAGGTGTCTGGATTCTGTCCAAAATAGAAAAATTCCTGCGTAAACGTATTCCTGATGTGCTTGATCTTGTGCTTACACCTTTCCTTACGCTACTTGTTACAGGTATATTGTATGTATTTATTGTTATGCCCATTTCAGGCTTCATATCTGACGGAATTGTATTCGTATTAAGAATACTGGTTGGTTCATCAATTCCTGTAGTTGGTATAATAAGCGGCTATATTCTGTCATCCCTGTTCCTTCCTCTGGTTTTACTTGGTTTGCATCATGGACTTATACCAATCTATGCAATACAACTTGAGGCAATGGGAGGGGTTTCATTATTCCCTGTTCTTGCTATGGCTGGAGCCGGGCAGGTCGGAGCTGCTATTGCCATATACCTTGTTGCGAAGCGTGTCAATAACAAACGGCTTCAGAAAGTAATAACCGGTGCTTTGCCTGCAGGCTTTCTTGGAGTTGGTGAACCTCTGATTTACGGTGTTACTTTGCCGATGTTCAAACCATTCATTACAGCTGGACTTGGAGCAGGTTTTGGTGGTGCATTCATTATGGCAACGAATGTTATGTCAAACTCATGGGGTCCTTCGGGGCTAGTAGCCATCGCAATAATGAAACCTGAATGTATGTTGAAATATTTTATTGGGTTGGTTATTTCGTACATAGCAGGCTTTATAATTACCAAGCTGGTTATCAGGGAGAAGGATGTGCTGAATGTTTAAAAGGATTGGTTTTTCGGTATATTTATCCAATTTTGAAAAAAATAAAGAACAGCTCTCCTCTTTGAGTAAAGGAGATAGTGTAATATTTACCTCTCTGCATTTGTCTGAGGAGTATGACGACAGCTATGTAAAACGAGCCGAGGAGATGTGTAAATGGCTGCTTGACGCAGGATTCCGCATTATGGCTGATGTGTCCCGAAAGACATTGAAGATGTTTAAGACCGATAACATTGTTGAATTAGCACAGAGAATGAAAATTGATATACTGAGGATTGATTATGGTTACAGTGTGGAGGAAATTGCAGAAATATCCGGGCAAATGCCTGTATGCATAAATGCTACAACATTGGAAGCTGAATCCATAAGGAAAATAGCAAAGGATGCGGTTGAACTATATGCCATGCATAATTTCTATCCCCGCCCGGAAACAGGCCTGGATTGTGTACAATTTATAAAAAGCAATCAGGTTTTGAGGCAGGCAGGCATTAAAGTACTTGCCTTCATACCCGGAGATATGGAAAAAAGGGGTCCCTTATATGAAGGACTTCCTACCCTGGAATCACATCGCAAGGCTGCTCCCTATGCGGCATATATTGATCTTATTAATCATTACTCTATTGATACTGTTTTTGTCGGGGATGGAGTAATAAGCCCGTTTCAGCTAGGCCTCATTGCTGATTATGAAAGAGATGGTATAATAAGTCTTCCAGTAAAGTTTGAAAAGATAGCTGACAATCTTTCTAAACAGATTTATACAATAAGGGCGGATTCACCCAGGTGGCTATTACGGTTGCAGGAATCCAGGGAATATTCCTGTTTTGGCAAGGAAATCGTACCGTTTAATTCTATTGAGAGAAAAACAGGGGTGGTTACTATCGATAACAATCTTTATAAGAGGTATTCCGGTGAGATTCAGATAATTAAGGAGCCATTGCCTGCAGATGAGCGCGTGAATGTGATAGGAATGATACCGCAGGAGTATCAGCTGCTTCTACGCAATATAAGTAACGGGGACAAAATACGATTTGTAAAAATATGATGAAAACAGGGGCGGTTGTTTTTGTTTGACCAAACAAAAACAACCATCCCTATTATTATTTGCTTTGTATAAGTTTGATATAAGCACTGGGTGTATAACCGGTGTTTTTTTTAAAAAGAAGACTGAAGTATTGGGGGTTATTCCTGAATCCAACCATTTCTGCAATATTTTGTATTTTGTCAGGATTTGCATCGGCCAACAGTTCTTTTGCCTTTTTAATCCGTACGCTTGTTAGATATTGTGAGAACTTTTGCCCGGTTTCCTTTAAAAATTTTTTGCTCACATAATCATCATTCATGTATAGATAATTCTCAGCAATCCACTTTAATGATAAATTAGCATCTGAGAGGTGTTCCTCCACATATTCTTTAATTTTTATACTTAATTCGCCTTTGATTTCTGAAGAGTAGTAATCAGTATAAATATTTTTTAATTCTTCAAAAAGTAAAGAACGAATACCTTCACATGATTCCAGTTTTCCTACTTTAATCAAAAACTCAGTTGCTGAAACAGAGTTATACAGCGTACTTTTCGAAGTAGAAAAGATAATGAGTGAAGAGGTTAACTGTTTCAGAAGGTTGATATCAGTAACCATCGATAGAATTTTAACGATGGAGACATAAGCATTGTCGGCTTGCTTTTTATCAGTGCCAAAGAGTTTCATAGAGTAGGATTTAATATCATCTATTATATTTCTATAATTACAAATGGTTGTAATTGAGTTTCCATCGGAGTAATAAATAGTTTCATACTGCGTGATGCCTGCTAACAGCGTATCTAATAAAAAGCGTAAATTTTTATAGCTCTTATGCTCATAATAGGTTGTGAGTTTTTGATTTTCAAATGAAAGGTTTTTTAAAGAGGATAAAATTTCTTCATAATTTGTTTTATAAGATTTGAAGAAGAAAATCAGGGTATTTTGGACATAAATGTAACTATACAGAATACTGGGGGAGTTTTCCAGGCGATAGCTTTCCAAATGTTCTAAGGCACTATTTAGATGAACCTTTTCTAAGTTGTAAAGGTAAAAGATCTCATATGGTGAAAAATCGAAATCAAGGAATTTACGGTACTTTTTAAATATGGAATTATACATTTGGTTCTTTTGAGGGGCATCTACCACAAGGCTGTCATTGATAATATTAAGAATGTAATTATTATACATGTTTCTTAAAAGTAGCTGCTTTTCTTCTTCAATTTTTTCAAAAGCAGTTTGTTTAGATATATCCTGGATGATCTCCTTTACACTTTTGATTATCTGTTCTTCATTGCAGGGCTTTAAAATATAGTGGCGTACTCCATAACACATGGCTGTTTTTGCATATTTAAATTCACTGTAACCAGAGAGAATAATAAAACGCGTTTTACGGTTTATTTCATATATCTTTTGTATCAGTTCCAGTCCGGAAAAGCCGGGCATTTTTATATCTGTAAGTACAATGTCAGGGCTTTCATCCAGAATCATATCATGGGCTTCATAACCATTCTGGGCAAGGCCGATTATGCTAACCCCCAAACTCCCCCAATCTATCAGTGTGGAAATAGTCTCTCTTATAATTCTTTCATCATCCGCTATTAGTAATTTTATCATAGCTGCCTCCTTGGAATATTTATTTGAGCAACTGCATGGTTTTCGTCGCTGTTGTAAAGTACCAGTCCATAGTCAGTGCCAAATATAAGCTGTAGGCGCCTATGTATATTCAACAGGCCGATACCAAATCCATGGGGTTTGATTTCTCCATTTTGGAGCTTTTGCAGTATGTTTTCTTCGAACTGAGAACCATTATTGATTACTCTTATAACGACCAGCTTTTCGTTTGATGTTGCTTCAATCTTAATACAACAGGATTCCACGATTTCTTCCAAAACATAATTAATTGCATTTTCCACCAAAGGCTGGATTGTAAGCTGAGGTAATTCAATTTCCAGCAAATTTTCATCGATATCTTCCTCATAGGATAACCGATCCTCAAAACGAATCTGTTGAATTGCAATATAGTTTCTCACAATCTGAAGTTCATGCTCTAGTGTTGTTGTTGTTTCTTTTTGGCTGAGAGTAATTCGAAGTAAGGCCCCTAAAGCTTCTATCATGACAGAGATTTCCTTTTCTCCAATGGCTTTTGCCCGCCAGTTTATTGATTCCAGGGTGTTATACAAAAAGTGCGGATTAATCTGGTTCTCAAGTGCTTTTATTCGTGCATCTTTTGCAAGGATTTCAATAACATAGTTTTCTTCAATTAATTGCTGGATTTTTTGCACCATTTTATCAAACTGATTATGGAGAACACCAATTTCATCATTACGGTTATGATAGTCAAAGGCTGGTGAGGGTAGAATGTATTCGTTTTTTCCAAATTTGTCCATCTTAATTAAGAGCCTTCTAAAATGTGCTGTAATTGAATTTGTAATCAGATTTGAAGTTATCAGGGAAACAACTACAATCAGCATGACTACAGATAGTGAGAGAAACCTGGAAAAATTTAGCGCACTTGCGATATTATCATATGGAATCAGGCAGATATATTCCCAATCCATATTATCGAAAGTTCCGCGTATACAAAAATATTCATTCTCACCAAGTTTCAAAACATCATAGTCCTTTGCCAGGCTGCTGTTAATGTTGTTTATGGGAGTAGCATTTAACCCTACAGATTGATAAATAATCTGGCTATTATCATACAGTATATATTGTGCAGAATTAGTAAACAAAATCGATTTTGTAGAAGAGTTAATCAATTTTTCCAGATCGACATTTACTACAAGGGTTCCCAGAGTTTTGTAACTCATTTGGTCTACCCTTCTGCAATCTCTTCCAAGAAATAATCCATAGTCATTACAATAATCAGTTATCCAGCACGGATACCCGTCTTTCTTATTAACCTTTTCAATAACATCCTCCAAAACCGAATCAGGAATTGATTGGCTCTGTGCTTCAAAACTATAGGTAACATGTTTCGTACTGTAGAGATTGATATAGCTTATGCAATTTGTCCTGTTGCTTTGGTAATAGTCAAATATCATATAATCAAGGGTATTTTGCGCATTAGTCAGTTTAATCTCATTTGTTTCGTCAGAGATGGTAATGAGGTTCTTTTTTATATCTTTACTTGATACAATGGCACTGGACATAGCCTCTATATTGGAAAGCTTTGTAGAAATGTCCGAGGCACTGTAGGAAAGAGAACCGGCTAATGCTTTGTAAAGTAATTTGTTGTTAGAATTAGAAATAATATGTATGCCAATAAAGGATGCAGTTGTCGTTAAAAATATGATACCAAGAATTAAAACCATGATTTTTACTTTTAAAGGGTAGTTATTGAAACGACTTTTTACACTGCTTTTTATAGTGGTAAGAAACACTGTAAACCCCCCTAACCTAGATATATCAATTATAATCAACTAAAAATTAAAACTCAAGAATACAGCAAGCAGCCCTAGTTTTTCTGTTATTAATTGCCGGATTTTTATAATATGATATCGGAAAATACGGTTTTAATCTAAGAAAATAGTGATTAAAATAAAACATAGACAATCGTTAATGATAAGTATAAAAAAGGTTAAGGAGGATAGTATTATGAAAAAGCTGATTGCATTATTAGCTTGTATTTCTTTGCTAGTTTCCGTGTTAGTGGGGTGTGGTTCAAGCACAGCAAATGAAGACGCACCGGCAGGAAGCGGAACAACAGAAACATCCGGAAGTGGTGCTGCTAATACAGCAGAATCTGCTTCAGACAGCTCAGCAGATCCATCGGATTATAAGGTAGTCATGATAGTGAAGCAGAGTGATTCATGGTTCGATGATATGGCAACCGGAATAGAACAGTTGAAGAAAGATATTGGATTAAACGCATCGGTACAGGTACCGGAGACGGGAGATGCCGCCAGTCAGATTTCCATTATGGAAGATTTAATTGCGCAGGGTGTTGATGCGATCTGCATTGTTCCAAATGATCCGCAGGCATTGATTCCTACTATTGAGAAAGCCCGCGAAGCGGGTATTGTTGTGGTGACACATGAAGCTCCTGGAATTGCAGACAGCGTAGATTTAGATGTTGAGGCATTTGTTAATGAAGAATTTGGGAAATTATTCGGCGAAAACCTTGCTAGAGTCATGAATGGAAAGGGTGAATATGCAGGTTTTGTGGGCGGACTTAC
Source organism: Acetivibrionales bacterium (assembly GCA_050953835.1). Classification (GTDB taxonomy): domain Bacteria; phylum Bacillota; class Clostridia; order Acetivibrionales; family JBMNNH01; genus JBMNNH01. The sequence continues at coordinate 111,981 of JBMNNH010000027.1, forward strand.
AATGGATACTCATATGGCCTGGTATAATTCAGCGGTTAAATATATAACAGAAAATTATCCGGACATGAAGTGCTTAACAGAAGAACCATACGAAGATGGAAATAGTGTTGACGGCGCATATAGTAAAACATTAGAAATCTTGAAAGCTTATCCTAATATTAAAGGCTTCTTTGATTGTTCAGCACATGGTGGCGGTATCTGTCAGGCACTTCAGGAAAAAGATAAAGCCGGGGATGTAGTAGTTGTATCACTTGCCCTTCCTTCTATGTCGGCCACCTATCTAAAAGATGGTTCTATGGCCCACGGGCTGGCATGGAGACCGGCCGATGCAGGTTATGCAACCTGTTATGCTGCATATTTGCTTGCTTCCGGCCAGGGTGTAAGTACAGGAACTGATTTAAAAATTACCGGATATGATAGTGTGGAAGTGAAGGGAAATATTGCATATGGTAATGCCCCACTGGAATTTACAGCAGACAATATTGATGATTATAATTTCTAAATTATATGTTTGTAGCAGAAATCTGCCTGATGGTTTATCAGGCAGATTTCCTTATAAACATAATAAACAAAAGCGGATGTGGAGGTAGTATATGGAAGCAGTTTTATCTGCACAAAATATAAATAAATCCTTTATTGGTGTTCATGCATTAAAGGATATTAGCATTATGGTTTATCCAGGGGAAATACATTGTCTGGTAGGAGAAAATGGCTGCGGAAAATCTACACTGGTTAAATGCATTTCCGGCGTATATTCACCAGATTCCGGAAAAATTTTTTTGAATGGGCGTGTATATTCTTCATTAACCCCTCGGCAAGCAATGAAAGAAGGGGTGCAGGTAATTTATCAGGATTTGTCATTATTTCAACATATGACTATCGCAGAAAACATTGCAATAAGTAAATTGCGTTTTGAAAACAGGAAGTTTGTCAATTGGAAAGAGATACATGATATTGCGGACCAACAGCTTCAAAAGGTTGGAGTGCAAATGGACTTAAACCAGACTGTCGGAGAGGCATCCCTGGCAAACCGGCAATTGACGGCTATTTGCAGGGCGTTGGCGCAGGATGCAAAAATTTTGTTTATGGATGAGCCAACAACAGCACTTACAAAAAAGGAAGTTTCACAACTGTTAAAAGTAATTGTGGAACTAAAGAAAAAGGGATTGGCAATCGTGTTTATCAGCCATAAACTTGACGAGGTTTTTTCTGTGGCTGATGTTATCAGTGTTTTTAGAAATGGAATAAAAATAGGAGATTTTAAAAGGGAAGAGTTGGATGAAAAAAAGCTATCTTTCTATATGACCGGAAGGGAAGTCGAATATCCAAGATATTACAGAAGTTGTAAGGATGACACACCTATTATTGAAATAAATAATTTGACACGGAAAGGTCAGTATAAAAACATTAATATGACAGTTAGAGCAGGTGATATTATTGGATTAACTGGACTGCTGGGCTCAGGCAGGACAGAACTGGCGATGTCTTTGTTTGGATTAAATCCGGCACAATTTGGTGTTATAAAAATAGATGGAAAAGAAATAAAAATCACATCGCCTATGGTCGCAAAAAAGCATAGAATAGCCTTACTGCCGGAGGATCGCTTTACTCAAGGGCTTTTTATGGACAGAAAGATTAAAGAAAATATTACCTCTGCAATAGTTAATGAGATTTCAAAAAATAACTTTTTAGACAACAAAAAAGAAGATGAGCTGGCAAGCCATTATGTAAAGGAATTGAAAGTAAGGACACCTTCGATAGATACAATAGCAGGGACTTTGTCTGGTGGCAACCAGCAAAAGGTGGTTATTGCCAAATGGATTGCAAACAAACCTAGAGTATTTATTATGGATACTCCCACCGTTGGCATCGATATTGGTTCTAAAGCAGAAATATATGAACAGATACATAAATTTGCAGATGAAGGTATGGCAATTATCTTAATTTCTGATGAGATCCAGGAAATACTGGCAAATTGTAACCGGCTAATGATTTTGTCTGGAGGAAAATGTGTAGCAGTAATGGAAGAGGAAGAATTAAGACAGCCAGATGCGGAAAAAAGAATATCTGAACTTGTAAGTCAGCAGGTACAGAAAGAAGGAGAGAGGGTACTAGCGTGAAGTCTATAAGAATAGATAAATTTCAGAGGATATTACTAATTATTATTTTTTTATACAGCATATTTGTCGGAATTATGAACCCTGCTTTTTTACATGTGGAAACACTATTTGATATTATAAGGACATCATCTACAACAATGATTGTCGTAATAGGGCTGCTCCTTATAATGATTTCTGGCGGAATAGATGTGTCTTTTATGGCAATTGCGCTGTTTGGAAGCTATTCATGTATTAACATTATGATTGCTTCTGGAATTGATAGTCTATTCTTTGCTTTTTTTGTATCTATGGTAATTGGCCTAATTCTTGGTACAATAAATGCATTGCTTATTAACTGGCTGAAGCTGCCACCTTTTATTATTACTTTGGGCACACAGAACTTGTTCCATGGAATCATGACAACTTTTATCAGTGACAAATCCTTTGGAGCAGGTGTTCTACCGTCCTGCTTGTATAAATTCGGACAGTCTACTATTTTCAGCTTTAAGACCGAGAGTGGGAAAATAGGCCTTACTGCATCTTTCATACCAGTTGTTATAGTAGCACTGGTAACCTGGTTTATTTTATACAGGACAATGATTGGACGTGGAATTGTTGCTATTGGGAATAACGAGGAATCTGCTAGAAGAGCAGGATTCAGCCCCTCTTTGATTCGCTTGTTTGTGTATGCTTATTCCGGTGTTTTGGCAGGAATTATGGGAATTGTTTATGTGGCTCAAGTGAATGCCTTATATCCAAATAAACTGGTTGGGGATGAACTGATGGTAGTTGCAGCAGCTGTTATAGGCGGTACTAAGATTACCGGAGGTCAAGGGAAAATACTGGGGGTTATCCTGGGAGTTACAATAATATATCTTTTGAATTCAACATTGATACTGATTGGTTTATCCTCCTCCTGGAATGATCTGTTCGTAGGAGCAATCCTGGTAGCTTCAATTGCCGTAAGCTCTTATCAGGAGAGAGTCAGAAACAGAAATAACCTAATTTTTACAGAATAGGAGGCACATATGGGGAAAATAAAACAAGTTATTTCAGAGGATATTAATTTCGCCATATTAGTTGGACTGACAGTATTCGTTTTGGTTTTATCAGCAGTATTCTTTGGTAACTCGATGTTTTCAATGGCCAATATCCAGTCCATGGCTTTTCAGATTCCGGAATTCGGATTCCTTTGTCTGGCCATGATGCTTTCAAACCTGATAGGAGGTATTGATCTGTCAATAATTGTAGGAGCGAATACTATCGCAATTTTTACAGCCTATGTATTAAATGGTCAGTGGGCTTTTGGAACTGCTGGAATTGCACGAGTCCTTTTAGCATTATTGGTCGCATTAGTTGTAAGCATTATTTTTGGTGTATTTAATGGTTTATTGATTTCAAAAACCTCAGCTCCATCATTGATTGCTACATTGGGGACCATGATACTATTTCGAGGAATTGGAATGGCTTTAACAGGCGGTGCAAGCGTAGGAAATATTGTACCCCAGTTTTCAATCATAGGAAAGGCAAAACTTTTACAAATACCGGTTATATTCTGGGTATTTCTGATAGTTTCGTGCATATTGGCAGTCATTATGAGTTATACAAGATTTGGGCGTAAACTGTATTTATATGGTGGTAATCCCGTAGCAGCGAGATTTAGTGCAATTAATAATGAAAGGATGTGTCAGAGCGTATTTGTATTGACTAGCCTTTTTGCCGGTATTGCCGGAATCATTATTTTGAGCAGGGTAAATTCCGCCAAGGTTGGATATGGTGATTCTTATTTACTGCAGACATTGGTTGTTTGTGTTATTGGCGGGATTCATCCCAATGGGGAAGAGGAAAAGTTAAAGGAGTGGTGATTGCAATTATTCTGATGCAGATTATGTCAAGCGCATTTACCATAATGTCCCTTTCACCTTATACAAAGAAATTGATTTGGGGTGTAATGCTTATTCTGGTATTGGGAATGAATTATTTTTTAGGCAGAATTTCCCTGAAAAGAAAGCAGTATAACTTAGATGGTATTCTTGAAAAAATAAAAGAATAGATTGGGGGAAGGAGAAATATGGATATAGCAAAAAGATATGAGGAATTATATCAGACAGTTGTGCAAGAACACGTAGAAGTATTTAAAAAGCAGGATTTAGAAGAACTAAAGCTGTTTATAGATTATATTAAAACAGCAAACCGAATTTTTGTTATGGGAGTTGGGAGAGAGGGGATTGCCAGCAGAGCGTTTGCTATGCGGCTGATGCATTTGGGCAAAGAGGTCCATTGGATATGGGATGATACGACACCAGGTATGGGGAAAGGCGATTTATTTATTGCAACAAATGGGTCTGGACAGATAGGACATATCCATTATGTTGTGGAAAGAGCGAAAGAAACGGGAGCCACTATCCTGGTTGTAACAGGTTCACCGAAGGAAAAGACTCCACGTCTGGCGGATGGAGTTCTTTTTGTTCCGGCAAGTGTATACAATGGAACTGACGATAGAGCAGTGCCTTCTATTCAGCCCATGGGAAATTTGTTTGAACAGCACCTGTTTATGCTCTTTGATATTATTATTATGATATTGGAAGAAGAAATGCAAGTGCGCCATGAAGATATGGAAAAGAGACATAGAAATATTGAATGAAAACGGGGCGGTTATTCTTGTTTGAGCAAACAAAAATAACCATCCCTAATGTTTTTGTTGTGCTTTGCTCCAGCGATTGTAAAGAAGCCTGGCGGTTATGCCCGTTGGAATAAACTTTCCGGCAATACTGAATATACGGTTAATAGTACCGGGAATATACACTTTTTTTCCGCACAGCGACTTTGATATGGTTCTGTGTGCAACTTTTTCAAGGTGGTTTGTTGTTACTCCGCCCCAAAAGCCCTGTGCTTCGATTGCTTTTATGCATTCAGAAGTAGTCGGCATACCACCCGGACAAAGAGCAAGTACCGAAACATTTTTATGTTTAAGCTCCTGACCGACAGCGATTGAAAAATCAAGCAAAAACCTTTTAGACGCTGCATAGGTTGCTTTCAAAGGCATTGGATACATCGAAGCCAGAGAGGATACAAATACGATATAAAACCTTCCTGACCTGCGACGCAAAGATAATGCTTTGTAAGTTATCCGTAATGAAGCTTCAATGTTTACACGCAGAATTTTTGAAACATTATCGAAGTTCTGTTCGACAAAACCACCCTCGTAATCAATACCTGCTACATTCAATAGCATGTCAAGCTGAATACCCGCTTCCTTTGCGAAAGTAATTAAGGAATCAACTTCGCTGTCATTAGTTATATCACAGGGTTTTACATAAACGCAAACATCGTACTGCCTTTCTATTCCTGTTTTTACTTTGCCAAGCCCTTCGACATTAATATCTGTGAGCAGGATGTCATATCCTCTTTCAGCACACTCAATAGCAAAGGCTCTGCCAAGTCCGCCTGAAGCGCCTGTAATCAATACTGCCATAAAAATTCTCCTTTCGGAAACTGATACCGCAAAGCTGCTCAGACAGCGCCCAAAGCCTGTCTGCATTCTGTTTATTTACTTGCATACTATAAGGTTCTTCATTGGAAAAACGGTAATACAAACCTTTTGGAGGCTTGGTTCCATTGCATATAAAAGAATAGGTTTTTGCGGGAACTTCCGGTGAAACTCCGCTTCTTTGCCGTAATCTCCAGACAAGCCTGACAATGCCGTTTGTATTTTTCAGACCGATATCTGTCCGGACAAGTCCCGGATCAATACCATATGCTGATATGCCGCAATCGGCAAACCTGTCATTCAATCCATATGCAAACAGCATATTGGCAAGTTTTGATTGCTTATAGACCAGAAGCGGGTTATATCTGTGTTTAAACATGATATCCTTCCAATGCATTTTCATCATTTTGTGAGATGCACTTGACGTTATAAGTATCCTTCCACAGCTGTTTATGAGGTATGGCATCAGAATAAACGTAAGTAAAAACCCCGCGAGATGATTTAATGCAAATTGTTGTTCGTATCCATCCTCAGTTGTCATGTAATAGCTTCTGACACATCCGGCGTTATTTATAAGCGAATAAAGCTTCCCATGACATTTTTCCTCAATATAATCCTTAATCTCATTGCCTACCCGAATAACCTCGGATTGCACTAAAAGGTTACCACAGAAAAACTTAATTGGCAGGTCGGGATACTTAAGGCTTAACTGTTCAGCAGCTTTTATACAGTTTTCTTCACATCGTCCAACTCCGATAATACCATATTCAAGCGCAGCTAATTCATGGCAGACCGCGAGACCGATACCGGAAGTTGCTCCTGTCACAACTATTGTTTTCATACTATCCTCCTTTATTCTACAAACCAGTTCCATTCATGCCAGAATTCAAATGCTCCGGCAGTAATCATGGAAGTAATATAAGCAGATATAAAAGCTACAGCAAAGACAGCAAGAGAAATGAATGTAATATTACGAAGCCTGCGATGTGTCTTAGCCTTAAATTGCGGATAGGCAGCAAGCGAAGGAAGGACTGCATTGCCTGAGGCAGCAGCAACACAGTTCTTATGGAAGCGCCCATATGCACGCATTAGCTGCCGACTAAATGAAGCACAATAAAAAGTTGCAACTGCTGATAGAATTGACAAAGCAAAAAACGCAACAGCAAAAATAACACTACAGTGATACGGTATAGCAGGAATGAGCGAGTAAATGTTAAAACCACCAATAAGACAGATCCCGACTGAGAATGAAGCAATTGAAAATGCACTCATTACAATGACCCAACCCCACAATAAAATGAAAAATGCGCCTACAAAAATGTCAATAATGAAGAGTCCTGTGACAGTAATTGCTTTTTTGCCACTTGATTTTACATCAGTCCCACAGGAAACAAACTGTTCTGCAAGCACTTCCGGTTTTCCAAGCTTTGCTGCGATTTCCTCTTCGGAATATCCGTCGGCAAGCTTGAAGGCAAAATGCTCCTGGTATTCAGCAATGATTTCATCAATATCACTAATATGATTGTCCCGCAGCTTTTTTGTGAGCCTTTCAATAAACTCATTTCTGTTCATGGTCATTTCCCTCCAATATATTCTCAACAGTTTTAATAAATTTAAGCCATTCGGCCTTATCCGAAAGATATTGTTTCCGTCCTAAATCTGTTAGCTTATAATACTTTCTCGGCGGACCCCCACTTTCTTCAGACAGATAGGTTGTCACCAATCCTTCGTTTTTCAATTTGCGTAATATAGGATAAACTGTGCCGTCGGATATATCTATCCGTTTTGACAAATAGTCTGACACATCATAACCATAGCAATCATTGCGGTATAGCACAGACAGCACACACAGTTCAATTACGCCTTTTTTGTATTGTATATTCAATACCCACACCTCCACCAATCGTTAAACAATAGTAAATGTGGTACACTACTAAATAATATATAATAGTGAATTATATTTGTCAAGAGTTTTTTAAAAAAATAATTGACAGAGTATTTTATGTATGATAATATTCCATTAAACCTATGAAGAGGAAGTAAAACCACAGACTGGCCTCACAGAGAACCGGGGGGGGCTGCGAACCCGGTAGGTGCAGTGTGGATAAATGGGCCTCGGAGGGCAGGGCGAAAGGGTTTTTGCCTTAGTAGCTTTTGACGCACAACCGGCGTTATCGGTTAAGGGTGTGATGGCACTCTGCAAAGAGGATGCATATATTGTATCAATTAAGGTGGCACCGCAGGTAATTTCACCTGTCCTTACATAATTAGGACAGGTGTTTTTATTTGTATAAAAATGTGAATTGATTGCAGAGTAAAAATACCCTGTTATGCAAAATACTAAATACTATATTTTGAGGAGGGTAATTATGAAAATGGAAAAACTACTGAGAATTTTTGTATCGCTATTTTTGATTGGAGGGATAATACTGTCATTATCTGCATGTTCAGACAAAAGTAATGTGAAAAAGATAGGTATAGTACAGATAGTTGAACATCCATCCCTAAATACTATAAGGGAATCATTTGTCAGTCAATTAGAGAAGGAAGGCTTCAAGGACGGCGATAATATTGCTATTGACTACCAGAATGCACAGGGAGATCAGACTAACCTAAAAACCATATGTCAAAAGTTTGCTAACAAAAAATATGATTTAATTGTGGCAATAGCTACACCATCAGCCCTGGCTGCAGCAGGTGAAACACAGGATATTCCAGTTCTTTTCTCAGCGTGTACAGATCCCGTAGGCTCAGGATTAGTAGATAATCTGGATAAGCCGGGGAAAAACGTTACAGGTACATCCGATGCCGTATCTGCAGAACAGATAATGAATCTGGCAAAGAGGATGACTCCGGACATCAAAACAATAGGAGCTTTATATAATTCAGGTGAGGCCAATTCAATATCTGTAATAAATGATTTGAAGGAATATGCCAAGGTTAATGGTATGGAAGTGGTAGAAGCGACAGTAACCAATTCTTCGGAGGTCCAGCAGGCTGTCCTGTCTCTGGCGGATAAAGCCGATGCGATTTTCTCGCCTATAGATAATACTGTTGCGTCAGCTATGCCGGTAGTGACTCAGGTTGCAAACAAGAAAAAAATCCCTGTATATGTAGGGGCTGATTCAATGGTAAAGGACGGAGGACTTGCAACCTATGGAATAAACTATCCTGTTTTAGGTAAGGAAACTGCCTATATGGCAGTAGAAATATTAAATGGTAAAAATGCCGGTGATATACCAGTCAGGATGATGACAGAGATGGATATATATATAAACAAGAACACGGCAGATGCTATAGGGATAACCATACCTGCTGATGTCCTGGAAGAGGCTGCACAAGTTTTTGAAGAATAATTAAAGGAGTTTTCCACATGACTTTAACGGCTATACAAGCAACTGCCGAGTTGGGAATAATATATGCCATAATGGCGTTGGGTGTATTTATCTCATTCAGGACACTCAATATGCCTGATTTAACTGTAGATGGAAGTTTTGTACTGGGTGCTGCTGTTTCGACAGTGTTGTGCAGTATAGGCCAGCCTATATTGGGAATGGTTATTGCGTTTGCTGCAGGATGCATTGCGGGCTCTTTGACTGCTTTGCTCCATACAAAGCTAAAGATTCAGCCTCTTTTGGCCGGAATACTGATGATGCTGGCACTTTACTCCATCAATCTGAAAGTGATGGGCGGCAGACCAAGTATATCTCTGCTAAATAAAAGTACAATATTCATCGCTTTTGAAGGACTTGCAATAGAAGATTATTCCCGGCTGATAACATCTTTCCTTATACTATTGGGGATATTAATTGTTCTATTCCTGTTCCTGAAGACAAGGCTTGGTTTTGTATTGAGAGCTACAGGTGATAATGATCATATGGTCAGGGCTTTGGGAGTAAATACTGATTTTACCAAGCTGATAGGGCTTGCCCTTTCAAATGGCCTGGTAAGTTTATCCGGGGCAATGATAGCCCAGTACCAGTTATTTGCTGATATTAGCATGGGGACAGGTATGGTGGTTATCGGGCTGGCTTCTGTAATAATAGGCGAAGTGATATTTGGCGTAAAGCCATTGATTCGCAGGCTAATTGCTGTTATATTGGGGTCAGTACTCTACAGGTTTATTATTGCATTTGCTCTTGAATTAGGCATGCCGCCTACAGATTTGAAGCTAGTTTCAGCAGCTATAGTAGCTATAGCTTTATCGGTACCGGTAATAAAGGAAAAGGTATTTAAGGCAAGAAAAGGGCTGGCTATTGTAGTAAGAAAAATACTGGCTATTGTTGACAGTAAAAGAAAGGAGAGAGGCTGATGCTAAAAATTGATTCACTAAGCAAGACATTCGGAAGGGGAAGCGTAAACGAGAAACGGGCCCTTAACAATATCAGCCTTTCACTTAATGAAGGTGAATTTGTAACTGTTATAGGCGGAAACGGTGCGGGGAAATCAACCCTGTTTAATTGTATCTCAGGGGTATATGACATAGATGAAGGTACAATAGTGCTGGACTCCATGAATATTTCCAACATGCCGGAATATAAACGATCGAGGTATATCGGACGTGTGTTTCAGGATCCGATAAGAGGTACTGCCCACGATATGACTATTGAGGAAAACCTGGCCATGGCATACTGCAAGGGAAAGCCAAGGGGGCTAAGACCTGGAATTAATAGAAATGAATTGAAGCTGTTTAAAGAACGCCTGTCGCTTTTGGAGCTCGGGCTGGAAAACAGGCTGAAGGAGAAGGTCGGACTGCTTTCTGGCGGCCAGCGCCAGGCACTTACCCTTCTTATGGCTACCATTGTCAAGCCAAAGCTGCTCCTGCTTGATGAGCATACTGCTGCACTGGATCCGTCCATTGCAAGAAGGGTACTCAAGCTTACCTGTGATATTGTTAATGATAATAAACTGTGTACCATAATGATAACACATAATATGAAAGCGGCATTACAATATGGCACCAGAACAATAATGATGCATGAAGGCAGGATAATACTAGATCTAAAGGGTAAGGAAAGAGAGAATATGACGGTGGAAAGGCTTATTGAGCAGTTCGGACAAAAAAGCGGTACGCAATTGGATAATGATAGAATGCTGCTAGGTTGATTCAAATAAATGTACAAGGGTGCATATATTATTATGTGTAGAATAGGAAGTTATTTTGCTCAAACAGTGGTTTGACTGTATATTTGCTTCACAACAGCCTCTAAATCCCTTGCATACGTTCCTTCCATCATTTTCTTCACATTTGTTACATGATTAATAGGGCATATTTTCTATGTATGCCCATATTATGGAATGGACATTGTGGAGAGGCTATAGAGGCTGTTTAATGAAGCTATTGCAAGGTCAAATCATGTTTGAGTCGGCTTACCAATAATTCATTAATTCAAAATGCCGATGAGTTTGATTTGACACAAAAGCTGAATTTACAGCCTCTTAGACTCGGAACATCAGTCCGTGAAATAATATGGGTCATACAAACAACATAGCCCTATTAAGGGTACATATATATTATGTGAAGAAATGATTCCAGAAACTGATGCTTCAAGCTTAAGAGCCTGTAGCGTTAAGCCTTAAGGTCAAATCAAACTCGCAAAATAATATCTAATTTTATAAAAAGACAATTATTTTGCTCAAACAGTGATTTGACTGTATATCTGCTTCACAACAGTCTCTAAAGCTCTTGCATATGTTCCTTCCATCATTTTTCTTCACATATTTTACATGCACCCACATCTATAGGCAGTATTCAGGATAATAGAATACTGTCTATAGATATAATGCCTACCCCTCCATTATTCTATTCTTTAAATCAATAAATCTCTCTTCAAGTTCCAGATCCCTATTCTGTGCCATCCCAACTTCAAGAGCTGCTAAAGCATCTCTTCGCAAGCCGGCTTTAGATAAAGCTTCAGCCAAATGGTACCAGTTGGAGGAAGTATGGGGAGACTGTTTAACTTTCAGAGCATAGTAAGGGATTACTTTCCTAAGGTAATAGGGAATAGTATCCTTCACAGGTTGAATTTGTGAACCATTCCATCCCAGAATATCTACATCATATGTCCCGGTATCACTTTTGTCCCAAAGGGCTACCATTTCTTTTGTACCTGTACTTCTATTTCTAGCTTTGATGACTTCAATCCTTTGATAGTTTTTTTTGATCAATTCATAGAACTTGTTGTCAATTAGCGAGTATCCATAAAGGGTTGGAGATTTTTCCTTTGCGGCCAAACCGAGCAGAACCTGCTGCTTTCCCTGGTCGGTCAAGTCAGCAAAGTCCCTGAAATGTATTGTGTCAAACCCAGCATTGCTGACCTCGGTGATTTTTTGCCATTTTCCATCAATCTTTTTCAGTGCGATGGTATTAATACCGTTATCACTCCTATATGAGGCCACCATCTCATTATACGAGTCACCATCCAAATCTGCTAATTGAATTTCAGCTGACCTTTCCGGGTATTGCGGCTTAATAAGATTTTTACCGGCGGGCAGGATGCTTTTTACAATAGAGTAGTAATCCTCTTCCTGAGGTCTTACGGAGATTTGAGGCAGTATTGATTTAACTCCTCTGATTAGTGTTTCAATAGGGCTTACCATGGTCAAAGCTTTTCTTCTGCTGTATTCAGGCCTTGGACGGTTATTGAAACGCATGCTTCCTTTATTTGATTTTTGACTGGTTATTTGTTTTGATAATACCGCACGCCCGGTCAGTAAAATTCCTGCCAGTTGTAGTGGAAGCACATTATACACCCCCCTGTATTCAACTTATGGTGTTATTATATGATTTCTGTAATAAAAGGTTATATGAATCTGGGGATTATCTAAAAAAAAATAAAGTGAACACAAAAGAACAATAATGTGATATAATAAAAACAAAATTTTTATCGACTTTTGACCTATAAGGGGTTTTGGAATGTTTGCTATTGAAAGACAGAATAAAATTAAGGAAAAATTAATTAAGGAAAAACGTGTTGATGTTTTCGAACTCAGTGAGCTTTTTTCCGTAACTGAAGTCACTATCCGAAGGGATTTAGATAAGCTGGAGCAGGAAGGGTTTCTTATTAAGACATACGGTGGAGCAGTTCTGAATGAAGAATTGATTCAAAAATCACGAGCGCCGGAGCCGGATGAAGAAATAACCGAGGAAAAAAGGATGATAGGGAGAATTGCCTCCCAAATGATAGAAAACGGTGAAGCAGTTTACTTAAGTCCTGGCACTACCTGCCTTGAAATCGCCCGGAACATTAAGAACAAGAAGATAACGGTTGTTACAAATGATTTACTGATTGGATATGAGCTAAGGGACTGCACAGGAATAAAAGTAATGGTAACCGGAGGTGACCTTATCCAATCTACCACAGTACTTGTAGGAGGGTTTACGCTGCAAGCGCTTGATGGGATTCATATAAACAAAGCATTTATCAGTGTAAAAGGGATCAACTTTGATTACGGGTATACAGTTGGCAGCTATGAAGAAGTAATGGTTATTCAGGGAGTAAGGAAAATATCTAAAGAAATTATCATGGTTGCTGATTATACCAAGTTTAACTGCACAGCATTTGCCCGCTTGGGCGATTTAACCATGGCTAAGAAAGTAATTACTAACAAACAGGTTCCGTCGGAGTATAAAAAGTATTTTTTTGAACAGGCAGTGAAGCTGTATACAGCTTTCGAATTTGAGTAAATATTGTATTTCCTTAAATGTCCCGAAGTGTTTTAAAGGGGGAAGTAGGTTGGCCCATTACTTGGAGATGAAAAGGATATCTAAATTATTTAATGATAATGTTGTATTGCATAATGTTGATTTTTATGCTGACAAGGGAAAGGTCCATGCGCTTATTGGTGAGAATGGTGCAGGAAAAACCACGTTGATGAAGATTCTGGCAGGGTTATATACTCCTGATTCCGGGGAGGTTTTTATTAATGGAAGCAAGGTTCACATTAATAGCCCCAAGCAGGCCCAGGAACTTGGAATATCTATGATATACCAGGAAATCAGACTATTTCCGGATTTAAACATTGCAGAGAATATTTTTATTAGAAGAGAGCCAATAAAGGATTTGAAATGGATAAGATTTATTGATTGGGATAAGGCTTACAAGGAAACACGCCGGTACCTGGATTATTTTGGGCTTAATATCAATCCTAGGACGCAAATCAACACATTAACCATGGGTCAGCAGAAGTTTGTTGAAATTATAAAGGCTCTATCGCAGAATTCCAGCATAATGATAATGGATGAACCCACTGCTGCATTGACGGAACAGGAAATCGATGTATTGTTTAAGGTTATCGGTGACCTTAAAAAGCTGGGAGTTACAGTTATATATATATCACACAGGATTGAAGAAATAAAAAGAATAGCTGATATGGCAACAGTAATAAGGGATGGAGAAATAGTTCAGACTTGCAGTGTTGATGAAGTGGATATTAAAGGTATTATTAGGGTAATGGCCGGAAAAGAAGTTGAAGACAGGTATCCTAAGCTGAAAGTAAAAACGGGCAAAGAGCTGCTGCGAGTTGAAAAACTAGGGTTCAACGGAATAATAAGGGATATAAGTTTTAATGTAAGAAGAGGGGAAATTCTCGGTATAACGGGATTAAGCGGATCTGGCAGAAGGACACTGGCAAAAGTTCTTTTTGGTATAAACAGTCCTTTTGAAGGGCAGATCTTTTTGAATGGAAAGCTGTTTAAAACTATGACTCCCAATACGGCTATAGAGAACGGATTATGTTATGTAACGGGAGTCGGAACAGAAGAAGGGCTTATTAACAGATCTCCAATTAGTACAAATATTACAATCACTAATCTAAAAAGAATATCAAACCTGGGTTTTATTGATAAGTCGACAGAGTTTCATCTATCTAAAGATTTGATAGACAGGCTTGAAGTTGGAGCTTGTGAAAAGGAAATCGTAGATAATCTGAGCGGAGGCGAACAGAAAAAAATAATATTTGCAAAATGGCTGTTTGCCAGCGCCAAGGTTTTAATTATTGAAGAGCCTACAGCAGGTATTGATATCAGCTCCAAGGTTGATATATACAATATAATAAATGAACTGGTACTGTCAGGAGCCTCGGTTATAATGATTTCTTCTGATCTGCAGGAGGTTATGGGTATGTGTGACCGGATTATTGTCATGTTCAATGGAGAAATACCAAAAATATTCAGTAGGGAAGAAGCCTCTCAGGAGAAAATCCTATACTATGCATCAGGTGGAAAGGAAGCGGAAAGCCAGGCATGGACAAAAAAGAACTAAAAAGAACAAAACAGAACATACACCTAGGGCTATTAATACCTGATTAACAGTGACATGCAGGCATATTTTTTTCATACAGAATCGGTCTGAGGCATTCTGAGGGACATGCAATTCAAAAGTATTCTCTAAAATAATATAAAAATTTTCTAAAAAAGAAGGATTTTTTAAAAATACAGCGAATATATACAAAAGAAACACAAAAGAACATAAAAGAAAACAATAATACAAACATATGTGATTTATTGTTTTATGCCCGTATGTTCTTTGGGTCGTAATAAGGAGTGTATAAAAATAAATCGACAGGAGTAGGCTTATGTCTGAGTATATTCTTGAACTCAAAGCTATAACAAAAAGTTTTCCAGGGATAAAAGCCCTGGATGACGTGCATTTTAACCTGAAAGCTGGTGAGATTCACGCAATAATGGGTGAAAACGGCGCAGGAAAATCTACATTCATCAAAATCATCACAGGTGTGCATCCCCAAGATGAGGGAGAAATATTTCTTAATGGAGAAAAAATTGAGATAAAAAACCCAAAAGACGCCCAAGATATAGGTATATCAGCGATTTATCAGCATGTAACCTGTTATCCGGATTTAAGTGTTACAGAAAATATTTTTATTGGTCACGAAAGAATCAGGAAAGGTACAAAAAGAATTCTATGGAATGAAATGCATTCTGAAGCACAGAAATTGTTGGAACAATTAGGTGCCACTATTGATCCTAAAACACAAATGGGAGCATTGAGTGTTGCCCAGCAGCAAATAGTTGAAATTGCAAAGGCCTTATCTATGGAGGCAAAAATCATTATTATGGATGAACCTACTGCAGCCCTGACAAAGAGAGAGAGCGAGGAGCTGTACAGAATTACTGAAAAGCTCCGGAACAGCGGTGCTTCCATAATATTTATTTCTCACAGGCTTGAAGACATGTTCAGGCTTGCAGACAGGGTTACTGTATTAAGGGATGCCAGATATATTGGGACTTGGGAAGTTGAAGGGCTTTCACGAGAAGACCTTATCATGGCTATGGTAGGACGTGAAATCACCCAACTGTTTCCCAAGAAAGATATAAAAATCGGTGATGAAGTCCTTCGTATTGAAGGACTGGGGAAGACCGGGTATTTCGCAGATGTTTCTTTTACACTACACAAAGGTGAAATCCTAGGGTTGACGGGACTTGTAGGAGCAGGAAGAAGCGAGGTTTGCCAGGCAATTTTTGGTATTATTAAGCCTGATAAGGGGAGGATATATTTCGAGGGAAAGGAAGTGAAAATTGGAAGCCCCATGGAAGCGATGAACATGGGGATAGGATATCTTCCGGAAGACAGGCAGAAGCAAGGTTTAGTACTTCAATGGGAGATTTGCAAGAATATAACCCTACCGTCACTTGACGAGTTTTCAAATAAAGGGTGGCTTGATAGTGGTAAAGAAATGGAAGTAGCCAAAAGCCTGTCCGAAAAAGTAAATGTCAAGACAAACAGCATTTTTAACCTGGCAAACTCTTTATCCGGTGGGAACCAGCAAAAACTGGTTGTTGCCAAGCTGCTGACCGCCGATTTGAAAGTAATAATTCTTGATGAACCTACCAAAGGGGTTGATGTAGGTGCAAAGTCCGCTATTCATGAAATAATGAGCGACCTTGCATCCCAGGGTTATGGAATTATTATGATCTCATCTGAAATGCCGGAGGTATTGGGCATGAGTGACAGGATAGTGGTGATGTGTGAAGGGAGAGTCACCTCAATCCTTGACAGGAATGAAGCGACACAGGAATTAATTCTTGAAGCGGCAATGGTGAAGAAAGCTGCTGCAGTAGCAGAAGAAACTGCTGTATAAATAAAAGAGAAGGGGAACGTATATGGCTGAAAAAGCTTTAGGAAAAACAGTAAATGCTGCAAACATCTCAAAATTCAGGGAAATAGGACTGCTGGTGTTTATTATTGCTCTTTCTATACTGGTACAAATGCGTAACCAGAATTTCATGACGCTTGAGAATATTAATGACATGATAAAGAATACTGCAATTCTCAGTATTCTAACAGTTGGTATGATGCTGGTAATAGTTACAAGAGGCATTGACCTGTCAATCGGCGCTACTCTTGCTTTGGCAGGGATGATATCCGCCCTGGCGGTTAGTGCCAATAACGGCCTTCATCCGCTGTTAGCTATGCTTATTGGTATTTTTATAGGTATCGTTTGTGGGGGTATTATCGGCTTGCTTGTTTCCAAGGGAGGACTGCTTCCAATCATTGCCACGCTCGGTATGATGAATGTCTATAGGGGGATTACCTTTGTAGTCAGCGGAGGTAAATGGGTAAGTGCATACCAGATGCCTGAAAGCTTTAAAGGAATAGCTACCAGTTCTGTTATGGGGATAAATACTTTGTTTTTCATTGCAATAATTATTTATATAGTATTTTATTATTTTATTAACCATACTAGAACAGGCCGGCAGATATATGCAGTAGGAAGCAATCCTGAATCGGCAAAAATAAGTGGTATAAATGTAGGAAAAGTGCTTTTTATGGTTTATACAATAATGGGAGCTTTAGCAGGACTTGCAGGCGTATTGTGGGTTTCAAAGTATGCTTCTGCCCAGGGTGATACCGCAATGGGCTATGAAATGAATGTCATTGCTGCCTGTGTTCTGGGCGGAGTCAATATTGCCGGAGGTTCAGGGAAGATTTCAGGTATTATTTTAGGTTCTTTACTTTTGGGCATCCTGAGCAATGCACTGCCGCTGGTTAATGTTTCTCCTTTCTGGCAGCAGGCTATTCAAGGATTCATTATACTTGTTGCGGTTATAGTTAACGCACTTGTGAAAAGGAACGTAGACAGAAATAATCTCATGAGGAGGAGAATATAAGCTATGGAAAAAAGAAGTATTATTGCAAGGAAAGAGTTTAAGTTTAAGAGCTTTTTCTTCCAATGGGAGTGGATGCTTATAGTAATATTTATTATTATAAATATTATTAATTCCTTTCTGTCACCATACTACCTTAATTCTAACAGTCTAATAGACGCTACCATGACATTTCTTGATAAAGCATTTATTGTGCTTCCTATGACTTTTGTGATAATCCTTGGAGATATTGATATATCTGTCGCATCAACAGTTGCCTTATCCTCTGTTGTGATGGCTGTTTTATACAATCTGGGGCTTTCAATGCCGATAGCTATGTTGATTTGCCTTTTGGTTGGAACAATCTGCGGATTTATCAATGGCTTTTTGATTGTTAAATTTAAAGAACTGTCTGCAGTAATAGTAACACTGTCAACTATGATTATATACCGGGGAATTGCTTATATCATACTTGAAGACCAGGCATCCGGAAAGTTCCCTGGATGGTATAGCTACCTGGGATGGGGGTATGTAGGGAAAATACCTTTTATTCTTATAGTTTTTGCTATCTTTACAGTAATTTTCGGAATCCTTCTCCATAAAACTACTTTTGGGAGACGTGTGTATGCAATGGGAAATAATATTACTGCAAGCAGGTTTTCAGGAGTACAGGTTGATAAGATTAAGGTGGTTGTATTCACCCTTGCAGGCCTTATGTCGGGTGTAGCAGCCTTGTTTCTTACTTCAAGAATGGGAAGCACCAGACCGAACGTTGCACAGGGATATGAATTGGATGTAATAACTATGGTTGTTCTTGGCGGGGTGAGTACGGCAGGCGGAAAGGGGAGGATTACCGGAACGGTAATATCAGTTTTCCTCATAGGTATGTTAAGGTACGGCCTTGGCCTTATAAATGTTCCTGCACAGGTATTGCTTATAATTATAGGGCTGCTGCTGATAATCGCAGTTATGATTCCAAATCTGAAACTGAGTAGAAGCAGGCTTGGCAAATCTCGCAAAGCCGAATCGGCAATATAGTTGAAAGAAGTTATATATACAGCAGTCAAAGACTGCTTGTACTATATATCAATAAAACCTAAAGGGGGATTGTAGCAATGAAAAAGTTACTCTCATTGGCCATTTCAATTGTAATGGTTCTATCGCTGTTAGCCGGGTGTGGCGGCGGCGCGTCCAATGGAACACCTGCATCCGGAAGTTCTGGGGCATCTAATGGAACCGCTCAGCCAAAGGAAACAGAAAAGTCTGCTGATACTGCAAAGTCAGGAGAAGATGCAGGCAACGCTGTAAGGAGGCATGCTTTCATTTTCAAGAACACAGGTAATCCTTACGGAGAAAAAGAAATGGAAGGATTCAGGGTTGCTATCGAAGATGAGCTTGGCGGCCAGGCCATCCTTAAGGCGCCTGATCAACCGACGGCTGAAGCACAGATTCAGATGATTGAAGAGCTTATTGCACAAAAGGTCGATAGTATTTCAATTACAGGAAACGATCCGGATGCATTGCAGCCAGCACTTACAAAGGCTATGAATCAAGGCATCAAGGTTCTTTCTGCCGATTCTGCTGTGAATACCCAGAGTAGAATAGTGCATATCAATCAGGCAGATCCCGAAAGAATAGGCCGTGTTCAAATTCAGGCAATTTATGAAATGATTGGCGGAGAAGGTGAGATTGCAGTTTTAAGTGCCACTTCACAGGCTACCAATCAAAATACCTGGATTGAATGGATGAAAAAGGAGCTTGAAGATCCGAAGTATGAAAAAGTAAAACTCGTGAAGGTTGCCTATGGAGATGACCTGAGGGACAAAAGTGTTGCCGAAACAGAAGGCCTGCTCAGATCCTACCCGAATCTGAAGGGTATAATAGCTCCGACTACAGTTGGCATTGCGGCTGCCGGCCTGGTTCTTACTGATAAACAACTCCAGGGTAAAGTGCATTTGACCGGCCTTGGACTGCCCAGTGAAATGGCGGAATACATTGAAAATGGTGTATGCCAATGGATGTATCTTTGGAATCCTATTGATGTTGGATACCTTACTGGCTATGCAGCTCATGCTTTGGTTGAAGGGAAGATTACCGGTTCAGTTGGAGACAAGTTAGATGCCGGAAGGCTTGGTGAAAAAGAGGTTGTTGAAGATGGAGACGGAACACAGATTATGCTGGGTGACCCCTTCAGATTTGATGCTGAAAACATAGCTGAGTGGAAGACAGTATACTAATAATTAAATTATCTTTATTCCAGTATTGTAGTTTAATTAACACTCCTGGCAAACAATATGTTTGCTAGGGGTGTTTTTTATATACCATAGAATTCTGTCTGGTGTGCAGCTATGTTTTCAGCATATATACATTTTTATATTACAACAAAAACATAAATAATGCCAACATTTTCTTGTAACATTTTGTAGTGTTCAAACGTTATTATTATTGTAAGCATCCTGGACGGGAAAGAAGGAGTTTAGACTTATGTTTAAAACAAACAAATCTGTAGAAGCGCAGAAAGGTGATTTGAAGTCCATAGAAGAAATATGCTCCATAACCTGGAAACCATTATACCGTTTTATATATTTTAAGGTTCAAAACCAGGAGGAAACTGAAGACATAATTCAGGAGACTTATGCTAAAGCCCTTTCTCATGTAAATGAGACAGATATTAACTCGGATAAATTCGCGGGCTTTTTAAAAACCATTGCGTTAAATGTACTGCGTGATAAATGGCGTAAAAACAAGCGCCAGGGGAAAAAAGCCAGTTTGGATAGAATGAGTCTGGAGGATACGACTTTTGGAGATTTTGCTGAAAACAGTGTACAAAGAATTTTGATAGAAAATGCGCTAAACAAGCTAAATGAGGAACAGCGTAAGGTAGTTGAGTTAAGGGTTATTAAAGGGTATTCGGTTGCCGAGGTTGCAAAAATAGTGAATAAAAAGGAAACAAATATTCGCGTACTGCAATACCGTGCGCTGCAAACCCTTGCCAATATCCTTAAGAATAATGGTTAGGCGAAGGAGACGGTAGATTTATGGGTTATAATGAAAAGAGACTATCTTATTATATTGATAAGCTGAATGCAGAACAAAAACCTGAAGAGCATGAATATTCAACCGGTTCACCTGAATTGACGGAATTGTTTGAAACGGTAAGGCTGGTTAGAAGCCTTAAAGAACCTGTCCTGCCAAATGACAATTATCCAAAGGAGATAGCTCAGAAGGTGGCCAGCCAATTAGTCCAAAAGGGTTGTGCTAAAAAAACCAAAAGGATGAGATTTGCAGGTATTGCAGGTATTGCTGCTATAATGCTAATAGTAATTGTATTAAATTTTATATTACCATCTAACAGGGCTGGAATTGTTTATGCTATGGAACAAGCTTTCCAGGAAGTGAAAGCGTATCATGGATTCCTTGAGATTACGGTAATAAACGTCGAAGGAAAAGAATCCACTCAGGCAAAATTGGAAGTATGGGCAGATAAAAACGGGCGTTATTATGTTAAAGAATTGGAAGGGCCACAGTCAGATTTAGTTACGGTAAACAATGGCCATAAAAAGTGGCAAATCCGTCCCGGCCAGAATCAGGTTTATATATTCCCGGCTTTTCCTGATCCATACAGGTTTATTTTTGAACTGGGAAAAGAGGTTGAAAATATTAGGAATGCATTGGACAGCAAAATTGTCGGAGAAGATACAATTGCCGGAAGAAAGGCCTTCATTCTTGAGGTGGCTCCACAGGGGGGAGAGTCTTACCATATTTGGATTGACAAGGAAACGAAACTTCCTCTGCAAAAAGAAAGCAGTATGCAAAATGCATTGCAGTACAGAGTGACTTATACAGGAATTGATTTTGAAGATGCTGTGCCTGCGGATGTAATTGCCTACAGCCTTCCAAAGGGTTATGTGGAGGTTGATGCAATGTATGAACAGCTGGTAACCAATATAGGGGAAGCACAGGAAGCTGCAGGGTTTGTACCTGAAGTACCTGAAGTGGTGCCTGAAGGTTATAACCTGGATAGTATTGCAATAGAAACCGGGGCAAAGCTTATAAAACTATATTATTCTGCTCAGGGTGGACAAAAAAGGGTTGTGGTTATACAGGGAAAATCCAGCGAAGAATTCAAACCTGCCTCAACAGCAGCTTTAGGCAAGATTGGAAACAACACTGCGGAAATACAGTCACCAATTCAGAATGGTTTGGGGATACTTGGAGGCGGCACAGCCTATGCAGGACAGACAGACATTAACTCTATCCGCTGGCAGCAGAATGGATTTGAATATGCTGTAGCAGGCAATATACGGTTAGAGGAACTAAAAGGATTTGTTGCTGGTTTAACCTGTGAAACTATAGATATACCTTCATTTGAATCTGCAATAAAAAACAGGCCTGAAGTGGATGTTGCAGTTGACCTGGCTATAGAAGAAAGTGAGCAAAAGAATGTGGATGCAGGACATTCACCATGGAGGCTTGATCCAGCTTTTGTCGCCCAGGTATTTGTCAGCCTTAAAATATATCCCGAGGGCATTAAAGGTGAATACCCCATAGAGCAGGAAGATTTAAAAATAATCCTAAATACGGGAAAGGATGCAGTTATCGAGGTAGGCGGAGATATAACACCAATAGGAAGGGTATACCTGAAACGGTTGATAAGGCAGGATACTACGGGAATATGGACAGTAGTAGGATATGATCCTGTGAAGAGGTAGTTTTAAGGGAACAAAGAGCAATGTCTTTCGTCTATAGAAATACTTAGCTGAGTTAACAATGGAAAACAAATCTTCTTTGAAAGATAATTTTTTCTATTTACACATACTAGTATTAAAACAGCTATAAAAGTAAGTATGAAATAATGACAAAAGTTTTGTTACAGGAGGAGTATTAAATGTATCTAAAGAAAATAGTTATTGGCGGGGTATTAATATTAACATTGGCTATACAAATAGGGTGTTATGGGAACAACAGCCAAAAGAACCCGGACAGCAGTAAAGATGTCAATCAGAAGGTAACTGAGAATTCAGAAATTAACCACGATAGTAAGCAGGAAAAAGGAATAATGGATGAGTTTAATTCTCTGGTTGATAACAGGGCGGGATTAAATGAGATTATTAATTTTATAAATGAAAACATATTGCTTGTTTCAAAGGAAAATGCGTCTGCTATGGTTTGCAGGTTTGAAGAAGTTCAGGAAAATAACCTGCCGGAGTTAGAGAAGAAGTATTATGCAGACAGTATACAGGAAAAATTGAACGATGCATATAAACCGGGTTATATAATAGATATAAATGAAATTGACAGTATAGATGACAAGGAATTAAAGGATCTTCTCGTGAAAACAAGAGATGTGGGGTTTAAGGTTGAAACAGCGGAAGGCATGTTTTTCCCAATAATCAATTATGAATTTTATAAGAAGTACAGTTCTTATGTTATGGAGGATATAAAGGAGTATATAGACATCATGGCGGTTGAATCCGGTAAAGCTCCTGCCAGGGATGCAGCGCTGGTTATTGGATGGGATGAAGTACTGGACAGGGCGTTAATACAGGAAAAATTTATAAATCAGTATACGGAATCAGAAAGAATTAATGATATACGGCAACTGTATGAAAAGTATGTCCGCTTTGCATTATTCGGTTTAAATAATACACCTCTTTTCAACTATGATTCCTTGACTATGTCAGATGAGGCTAAAAGCATCTACCTGGAAGCGGTAGAGAAGCAAGAAGAAAGCAAACTGATGGAGAAATTGCAGGGCTTTATTGAAATATTGGAAAAGAGTAACTACAGGTTAACTGATGAAGCCAGCGAGTACAGGGAAACTGTTCTTGAAAACATGTAGATACAGCTTATATTTACTCAAAGAGGAGAGGTTAAACTCTCCTTTTAAATTTGTACTTTTTATTTGATATTTCTATGCAAATCTGACTTCTATTTTAATTATTTCCACTGTCATTTTTAATAGGGCAGTCGTGACTTCCAGTGTTGTAATATAGTTTTCTTCATTTAGATAATATATACTTATAAGTAAATTTTTTTAAGAATAATTTATAATATTCGTTAACATAATAAATATGGGGAAAGAATATAAAATAAATATTCTTTATCCTGACAAGATTTTGGAGGTGTAGCACTCAATGAACGGCACGGTAAAATGGTTTAATCCGGATAAAGGCTTTGGTTTTATTGAAAGAGAAGATGGAGAAGATGTATTTGTACATTTCTCTGCTATAAAAATCGATGGCTTTAAAACTCTTGAAGAAGGCCAGAAGGTTCAGTTTGACGTTGAACGAGGCCAAAGAGGTTTACAAGCAACAAATGTAACATTACTGTAGCTGAGTATTATAATAAGGCACCAGTATTTATAACACTGGTGTCTTTATTATTTTTTGAATATTATAGCCTTTTATGCACAATACTATATATTGTCAGTAGAAAATTGTAAAAAATTAACGCATGGAGGGCTGTTATGGCAACATTATTTGAAAAAGTTAAAATTGGCAATTTAGAATTAAAAAACCGCGTGGTAATGGATCCGATGGGCTTCTCTCATACCGATGCGGACGGGGCTTATTCCGACCGGCAGATAGATTATTATGAGGAAAGGGCAAAAGGTGGATTCGGATTAATTTATCCAACAGCAACAATGGTTACAACCAGGTTTGAACCTGCCCCTATGCCAAATGTGCTGGAAACATATATTCAAGGAACCCGACTTGGAATTCTATGTGACAAATTACATCAATACAGGGCAAAAGTATGTGTACAGCTTTCATTGGGATTGGGGAGAGTCTCATTTATTGATCCTTTTACTGCGCCAAAATCCGCAAGCGAAGTACCTTCCTTTTTCTTTCCAGATCTAATTTGCACACCGTACACTAAGGAAGAAATAAAGTTTTTGATAAGCAAATTTGGATATGCTGCCCGACTTGCTAAAAATGCAGGTGCGGATGCAATTGAAATACATGCTTATGGTGGGTATTTGATTGATCAATTCCTCACACCTCTTTGGAATAAACGCACTGACGAATATGGCGGCAGTCTGGAAAACAGGCTGCGTATATTGTATGAGCTTCGTGATGCGGTATGGGAAAGTTGTGGTAAAGATTTTCCTTTACTTGTAAAATTGACTCCGGATCACCAGATAGAAGGAGGAAGAACCCTCAGTGAAGGGATTGAAATGCTAAAAGCCTTGGACAATGCCGGATTTACAGCATTCCATCTAGATCTGGGTACTTATGAATGTTGGTACAACGCAGTAACTACAGTATATCAGGAAGAAGGCAACCAGCTTTATCTAGCCCAAGCTGCAAAAAAAGCTGGTATTAAAACACCGCTGCTTGTCCAGGGTAAACTGGGAAATCCAGTACTTGCTGAAAAAGTCATACAAGATGGCATAGCTGAGCTTATCGGTTTGGGTCATCCGGCTCTGACTGATGCACACTGGCCAAATAAGGCTAAAAATGGGAAATTTGAAGACATCCTTCCATGTATAGGCTGTAATGAGTGTATAAATGTAAATTTAAATAATAGAAGATTTGCTTGTGCTGTTAATCCAATCATGGGAATGGAAAAGGATTACTCTCTAACATATGCACCTGAGAGGCTTTATGTTTTAGTTATCGGGGCAGGTCCTGGAGGAATAACTGCTGCAATAACAGCAGCAAAACGCGGTTTTGAAGTTGAACTCTGGGAAAAAGAAAGTGAGCTGGGTGGAACTCTTATTGCTGCAGGTGCACCTGAATTCAAGGAACCGGTTGCAAAATATGTTGAATATTTAAAGACTCAGCTTTATAAAAGCAGTGTGAGAGTACGGCTAAACAAAGTTGCTACAGCTGAGGAAATATTGAGAAAAAATCCAGATGCGGTAATTATTGCATGTGGTGCACAACATATAATACCTGAAATTTCAGGAATGGAGAAAAATCGGGTTTTAGAAGCAAACCAGATATTAAAGACAGGAAACTGCCCTGGAGATAAGGTTGTTGTTCTGGGCGGTGGGATTGTTGGGTGCGAATGTGCTCTTCATCTGGAACGAATGGGAAAAGATGTTACAATTGTCGAAATTCTGGATGAAGTACTTATCACAGCCGATCATGCAACAAACAATGACTTAGCTATAAAAAAACTGCTTTCAGATTCAAAAATAAAAGGGTTCTATAATAAATGTTGGGGTGGCTAAAGAGATAATTCTTTAACTCTCCAACATTTTTTATATAATAAATGAGCATAGAGTTGAAATCTCAAGTAAAATGAAGTTATCACCAAATCATTTTGAAAGGAGATTCAATCTATGCTCTACCCTAATTATACAGAAGAATTGCTTGGTTTAAAAGATATTTCTCTTAAATATGTGGAAAGGTGTGATAACAAGCTCTTTATTCATATAGAAATGCATAAGAGGATACATAAATGTCCCCGTTGTGGAGAGTGGACAAGCAAGGTACATGATTACAGGAAGCAGCCAATAAAAGACATTTCCGCCTTTGGTGAAATGACAGTCATTTATTTACGGAAACGAAGACATGTATGCCCTATGTGCAGTAAAAGGTTTTATGAAACCGTCCCTTTCCTACCACGGTATTACCGCATAACAAACCGTCTAGCAGCTTATGTTATTAAATCCTTGAAAGATGTGGGGTCAATGAAAAGCGTATCAAACTTGGTTAATCTCTCTCCACCTACAGTAGCCAGGATATTTGACCATGTTGGATATTCTAATACCTCTTTGCCAAGGGTTATATCTATTGATGAATTCAGAGGGAATGCAGATGGGGAGAAGTTTCAATGTATAGTAACAGACCCCGAGCACAGGAAGGTAATAGATATATTACCCAACAGGAAAACAGAAGATATGGCTAAATATTTTCTTGGTTACAAAGATCGCAAGGTAGTTCAGCATGTAGTAATTGATATGAGTGGGCCATTTCGCACTCTTGCCAAAAGTCTATTTCCTCGTGCGAAAATAATAGCAGATAGATACCATGTTGTAAGACAAGTGATGTGGGCGTTTGAAAATGTAAGAAAAGCTGAACAAGTAAAGTTTTACGATTCCCGAAGGAAATACTTCAAGAGAAACAGACGAGTTCTGCTGAAAAAACCAGAGAATCTAACTGAAGAGGAAACAGACCAGATAGAAGCAATGCTAAAAATATCAGAGAGGCTAAGACAAGCTTATTTATTAAAGAACGAATTTCACAAGCTTATGGACTGTAAAAACAGAGATGATGCCAGAAAACAACTTGGAATCTGGAACATGATTGCTACTGGTTACGATCTACCTGAGTTCCAGGCATGCATAAGAACTTTTGTCAATTGGAGCGAAGAAATACTTAACTCCTTTGAGTATCGCTTTTCAAATGGTTATACAGAGGGTGTCAATAACAAGATTAAGGTAATCAAGAGAAATGCTTTTGGTATAAGGGATTTCAAAAGGTTTAGAAACAGGATACTACACGTTATGTCATAGAAACAGGCATGGGATACAGATCACCGTCAGCCTTGTGAGGAGCAAATACAGGCTGTTATCAGGCGAAGCTGAAATGCGGTATCAGGAACATAAAGGTTTGCCACGGACGGCAAAGCCGCCAGCGCTAAGGCAGGATGCCGATTCGCTGGCGCACGCATTGCAGCGAGCCAAGTCAAATACAGCCTGTTTGAGACGAACCGGCTGCGGACATCTGTACCTCAATGCCTGATAAGTATAAAAAATCCAGAGAATAACTTTTTATGGTCATCCTCTGGAAATCATCAATACTTTATTTTACTTGAGCCCCACCCCAACAATTGACGTAGAACCAATAAAAGTAATGACAGGCTCACAGATTGTATCTATGGATCAAAAAATTGCTAAAATCACAAAGGAGGATGGCACAGAAGAAACTATTCCCTGCGATACACTTATATTAGCAGTGGGATACAAGACAGATAAAACCCTTGTAAGCGAACTGGAAGGGAAAATTGATAGGGTATTTACTGTCGGCGACTATGTAAAGCCTGCAAAAGTCATTGACGCCGTACATCAGGGCTATCATACTGCAAGACTGTTGGAGGAACTGCCGGTATAGCTGTTAATAAATACTTACAAGCACGAATGCATTATACTTTTGTGTCTATGTTGCTGCCTTTATGAGGTGTGATAGAGTTTTCCATAGCTTTAGCGTTTAATGCTGGAAGCATTTCAATAAGGGCAGCAACACTCTGGGCATCCTGATGCATGGCTTGCTTGATGTTTGCTATGCCTATAGCCTGCCTTATGCTGTATACATTTTGTTGTAGCATATTGTTTATATTCATCATGTTACTTCCCCCCCTATTTATATATAATATCACATATTGAACTCTTAACAAAGCAAAGTTTTGGAGTAAATGCGTATTTGTTTAATTTGTGCTAAAATAACATATATACTAGAAGTATCATAGCTGTTTTGGAAAGGAATGCCGTAATGAAAAAAACTTTAGTGTTAGCAGAAAAGCCTTCTGTTGCAAGGGATATAGCAAGGGTTTTGGAATGCACCCGGAAAGGAAACGGTTATTTGGAAGGGAAAAACCATATAGTAACCTGGGCACTGGGGCATCTTGTTACACTGGCTGATCCTGAAGCTTACAATAAGAAATATAAGATATGGAATTTGGATGATATACCTGTGATTCCTTCCAGCTTCAGGACTGTTGTTATCAGAAACAGCAGCAGACAATTCAATTCGGTGAAAGGACAGATAAACAGGAAAGATGTCGGGCAAATAGTAATTGCAACTGATGCTGGTAGGGAAGGAGAACTCGTAGCAAGATGGATATTGCAAAAGGTGGGTATTGCGAAGCCGGTTAAGCGCCTCTGGATTTCGTCGGTCACTGACAGAGCAATTATAGAAGGGTTTAAAAATCTAAGAGATGGGAAGGAATATGAAAGCCTCTATGCGTCTGCTGCTGCTCGTGCTGAGGCTGATTGGATTGTTGGAATTAATGCCACACGTGCCTTAACATGTAAATTCAATGCGCAGCTTTCCTGTGGAAGAGTTCAGACTCCAACGCTGGCCATGATTGCGAAACGGGAGGAAGAAATACTGAATTTTAAGCCAAGAACTTATTATGGAATTACTGCTGTGACTGATAAATTAAAGCTTATTTGGCAGAACAGCAAAACCAAGGATATTAAAACCTTTGACAGGAATAAGCGGGATGAGGTACTTGAATCAATAAAGGGAAATAATGCAGAGGTAACGGAAGTATTGAAGAGCTATAAAAAAAGTTTTTCTCCCCAGCTATATGATTTGACATCACTACAGAGGGATGCCAACAGAATATTTGACTTTTCTGCAAGTGAAACATTATCCATAATGCAAAGACTGTATGAAACCCATAAACTTCTGACATACCCCAGAACCGATTCGAGGTATATATCACGGGATATTGTAGACACCCTGAAAGAAAGGATTAAGGCATGCAGTGTAGGACCTTATTCAAAAATGGCATCAATGGTATTAAGAAGAACGATTAAAGTAAACAAAACTTTTGTTGATGATGCAAGGGTTTCTGACCATCATGCAATAATACCTACCGAACAACCGGTTTCTCTGGGAGACTTGAATGAAAGGGAAAGAAAAGTATACGATCTGGTTGTAAAGAGGTTTTTAGCAGTTCTTTATCCGCCTTTTGAATATGAACAGGTAACATTGAAAGCTGACATTAATGGCGAATGGTTTTATGCCAAGGGCAAAAGAATAATATCAAAAGGATGGAAGGAAATCTATGATAACACATATGAGGAAGAAATTGAAGATGACATGCCAGACCAGACATTGCCGGATATAAAAAAAGGAGATATACTGAAGGTTATCTCTTTTAACCAGACCGAGAGCCAGACCAAACCACCGGCTCGGTTTAATGAAGGAAGCCTTCTTGCGGCTATGGAGAATCCAATAAGGTATATGAATGACCAACCAAAGGATTTGATTAAGACAATTGGTGAAGCAGGCGGAATAGGAACAGTTGCCACAAGGGCAGACATTATTGACAAACTTTTTAACAGCTTTCTGATTGAGAAGAAGGGAAAGGATATATATATAACCTCTAAGGGCAGGCAGCTCCTTGAATTGGTTCCTGAAGATTTGAAATCGCCGGCACTTACCGCTCAATGGGAACAAAAGCTGGCGGCAATATCCAGGGGAACTATTAATAAAGACAGTTTTGTTAATGAGATGAAGAATTATACAATTAAGATTGTAAATGAGATAAAGAAGAGTGAAGAGAAATTCAAGCATGATAATCTTACCATGAACAGATGCCCTGACTGTGGAAAGTTTATGCTGGAGGTAAGAGGCAAGAAGGGGAAAATGTTAATCTGCCAGGACAGGGAATGCGGCAGCCGCAAAATGGTATCAAGGGTATCCAACGCCAGGTGTCCCGAATGCCATAAAAAAATGGAGCTGTACGGAGAAGGTGAAGGACAGACATTTATCTGTGCCTGCGGCTACAGGGAAAAGCTTTCTGCATTTAAAGACAGAAAGGGAAAGGAAGGAAATATGGTATCAAAGAAAGAGGTTAATAATTTCCTAAAAAGGCAGGATAAAAACGATAACATTAATACAGCTCTCGCAGATGCATTGGCAAAGTTGAAGAAGTCCAACAGATAATGATAAAATTGGAATACAGTCATATTACTATTTTTATATTAAATTGATTTAAAGCCATGGCTTAAGAATTGCCGTGGCTTTTTAAGTTGCTTTTTGTTTAACATGCTTTGTTTAGGAATCTATTCTTTTTCTTATTCTCCTTCTTCCTTTAGCTTACGTTCACCGGTTATTTCACTATCCTCATCCATTTTGAACGTGGCTTCGGCCTCTTCATTAGTAAAGTATACATTCCCTTCAACTTTTGTATCTACTAACTCGAAATTTTCCTCCGAAACATAAAGGTCACCTTTGAAGGTCCCACTTTGAATCCTTGCATTTGGACTGTTAATAGTTAATTTCGGCACTGTCAATGTAAACTTTTCAGTTACATTACGCTTTTCATCCTGTGTATAAAGGGCAATTTTTCGCTGGATAATATCCTGACCATCATCATCTTTCTTGCCGTTTGTGAATTCACCATCCAGTACCAGATCCTTGTCAAATGTCAAATCTTTTATTAAACAAATAATCCATGTACCATTGTCACTTATTGCTTTTTCAAATGCGGCTTCATCATCTACTATTGAAGCCGTTGTCTGTACGTCTGGAGTTGTTTCAGGGGGAGTTTCATCGGGTTGGGGTTCAGGTTCTGCAGGCTGCCGGGCGCACCCTGTAAAGAAAGCAATTACTAGAACCAGTGTTAACAATACTATTTTTGTTTTCATTAGAAATCCTCCTTTTTGTTAAGTTTTTTCTCATTAGAATACATTGTTTCCAAAATACATGGAATTAATGTATAGTTAAGTACTTATGAGCTGGCCTATTCTGATTGTTGATGTAACAAGGTGTGAAGCTTGTAAACTTGCTACAGTTTGCATTAAAGCTACTTCGCTTGATAATAGGTGCTAATTTCTTCAAACCCGCATTATGGAATGGACATTATATATTATGTGAAAAAAATGATTCCAGGAACTGATGCTTCAAACTCTTAGACTCGAAACATCAGTCCGTGAAATAATATGGGTCATACAGATAATATAGACCTATTAAGGGTGCTTATATATTATGTGTAGAAAATACTTCAAGGAACGGATGCTTCAAGCTCTTAGACTCGGAATACCAGTACATGGAATAATATGGAGCATATAGATAATATACCCCTTATAATATACTGCTTGAATTGTATAAAATTTAATGTAATAATTTAAACAGTATAGATTTTTCAAATAATAAATAATATTGGAGTATTTAGTATGAAAGCACAAGTACCTTTAAACGAATTACAAACACGCATGAACCGTTTTAGGGCAAGAATGGATGAAACAGAACCCACCTGGGAGATGACTGTAATCTTTAGTAAGGTAAACCAGTATTATTTTACTGGAACAATGCAGGAAGGGATGTTAATTATTCCACGTAATGACGAACCTGTATATTGGGTAAGGCGGAATATTGACAGGGCGATGGATGAATCATTATTCCCGGGTATAAAACCAATGAACAGTTTTCGTGATGCTGCAAAGTTTTTCTGTAAGCTTCCTGATGTAGTATATTTGGAAACCGAAGTGGTACCCCTGGCATTGTACCAGCGTTTCCTTAAATACTTCCCTTTTAAGGCGTTTAAACCTGTTGACAATCAAATTGCATCAGTGAGAGCTGTAAAGAGTTCTTTTGAGTTGTCTCTTATACAACAGTCAGGCATTATACACCAGAGGATACTGGAAGAGCGTGTGCCTGAAATACTTGAAGAAGGTATGAGTGAAGCGGAGCTTGCCACCCGTTTATATTCCGTTATGGTAGAGGAAGGACACCACGGAGTAGCCCGTTTTGGTATGTTTGATACAGAAATAATCGTAGGGCATATATGTTTTGGGGAGAGTTCTATCTACCCTACTTATTTCAACGGCCCTGGAGGAAACTATGGAATGTGCCCTGCAGTCCCTCTTCTTGGAAGCCGTGAAAGAAAACTAAAAAAAGGGGACCTGGTTTTCATTGATGTGGGCTGCGGAGTAGAAGGATACCATACTGATAAGACCATGAATTATATGTTTGGGAAGCCTCTTCCTGATGAAGTAATAGCTGAACACAATAAATGTGTTGAAATACAGAATAAGATTGCAGAAATGCTAAAACCCGGAGCCATACCCTCTGAGATATATAAATCCATAATGAATAGTGTTGATGAAGAATTTAAAAAGAATTTCATGGGGTATGGAACCCGTAAAGTAAAATTTTTAGGGCATGGAGTTGGGTTGCTGATTGATGAGCTGCCGGTTATTGCTGAAGGTTTTGACCAGCCTTTACAGCAAGGAATGGTTTTTGCCCTTGAACCTAAAAAAGGAATTGAGAATATTGGGATGGTGGGTATCGAGAATACCTTTATAGTAGAACCGGAAGGAGGACGCTGCATAACCGGAAACAATCCCGGCTTAATCCCTTTGTATTAATCCATGATTTATTATATTTTATGATATTCTTTTGGGGAGGTTATAATGTATATTACAAAAGACAAGGATAAAAGGTTTAAGTTTTACATAAGAAGGAGTTACCTTTTATTAATATCTGCAGTAATTCTTGTATCTTCATATATGCCAGTATTTGGGATGGAGTCTGACGAAAACGGTACAAATCAAATCAATATAGCCAACAGGCATCTGGTTGCCCATGGGGGCGGCGGGATAAACGGAATAAGCTATACCAACTCCCTTGAAGCGTTAAATAACAACTATGAAGCGGGATTTAGGCTTTTTGAAATAGATATTGTATGGACTGGTGATGAGGAACTTGTATTGCTTCACGATTGGGAAGGACATACAGTTGCTACCTTTGGTACAGACAAGATATTTACTTTGAGAGAGTTCAATTCAAACATACGGATTGACGGTTTCACACAAATGAGCATTAATGACCTTGCCTTATGGATGAAATACTATCCTGACGCATATATAATTACTGATATAAAGGAAAGAAACATTGATGCGCTGAAAATAATCAAACAGAGATATCCGGAAATAACTGACAGAATAATCCCCCAGATTTATTTTTTTAATGAATATGAACCTGTTAAAGGTCTGGGTTATGAAAACATTATTTTAACACTATATAAAGCCAATTATGATGACTTAAGTGTTATTGATTTTGCACAAAAGAATAAATTGTTCGCTGTCACTATGCCTGAAAGCAGGGCATATACGTACCTACCCTTAGTTCTTGACCATAAGGGGGTATATACATATGTCCATACTGTTAATGATAATAAAAAACAAAATGTACTTAGAAATCAATTCCATGTCGACGGAATATATACTGATTTTATTGTACCGGATCATAAAGTAGGTATTGAAGATAAATCCCCAAGTGCGTGGGCTGTTGGAGAAATTGAAAAAGCTGAAGGATATGGTTTGGTTGAAAGTGTAATGCTTACCGGTCTTAAAAACAGGATGTCTCGTGACGAGTTCAATTCTCTGGCTGTCAATCTCTATAAGAAGCTAACTAACAGAAAACCATTAAAGCCTTTTGACAGATTTGTCTCTAATGGAGGTAAAGGACAAGACGGCTATATAACAGTGCAGGAAATGATAGTGGCACTTTATGAAACTGTAAAAGCTGCCAGGCCAAAAACAGATTTAGATACTCTTGGGGAATTGTCTTTTGAAGATGCAAATCAAATTGAACCATGGGCGCAGCAACAGGTGCTATACTTTTGCGAAAAAAAGATTATTGGAGGGACAGGAACGAAATTGTATCCAAGGAGTACCGTATCCAAGGAACAGGCTATTACTTTGGTTAATAGAGTGTTTGAAGCATTCTCTGAATAAAGAGGTTTTGTTGCCATAGGTTTTCATAATTCAAGTTTATATGATAAAATAGGAAAAAACATATTAATCTGATACGGTGGTGTTAAAATGAGGAAATTTGGAAGATTTAAATTTTTGTTGACTATAATTACTATATTTTTTATTGCTTTTAGTTCGACCCATTATTCAAATGCACTTGAAAGGATAGTATTCATAACTGTAAAGCTAAATGGGAATGTTATTAAAATGGATGTTCTTCCCTATGTAAAAGACAACAGGACTTTTGTCCCGGTACGTTTTGTTGCTGAAGCATTAAACGCAAATGTTGAATGGATTGGTGAAGAGAAAAAAGTAATTATCACCAGTGAGGATAAGACTATTGAGATGTTTCAGGACAGCAATGAATTGGTGGTTAACGGGGAGAAGCAATTGATGGATACAGTAGTTGAAGTGTTGGAAGGCCGTACTATGGTGCCTGTCCGGTTTGCAGCGGAAAACCTGGACTGTTCGGTTGAATGGGATGAGCCAACCTACTCAGTGCTTATAAACAAGGAGGGTGCTGTTGTTCCTGCTGCTAATATACAAGACAGGACTTACACAGATGATGATATTATATGGCTTTCAAGAATAGTGAGTGTAGAGGGCTCAGGCTTGTCCATGGATGGAAAGCTTGCTATTGCCAATGTGGTATTAAATAGAAAAGCCAGTCCCGACTTTCCCGATACCGTTTATGACGTGATTTTTGCTAAGGGAAACAGTGTTCAGTTTCCTCCGGCACACAAGGAGGGCTTTAATGAGCTGCTGCCGTCAGATGATTGCATAATAGCTGCAAAAATGGCTTTAGAAGGTATTAACAACATTGATAAATGCCTTTATTTCAATAATGCTCCATTTAATAGCAGGAGCGATAAGCTGTACAAGATAATTGATGGCGAATACTTTTATTACTAAGTAGGATAAAATTACCATCGGATATAGCTGCAGATTGTAAAGGTGAAAAAATAATGTATGGGAAATGGATAAGCATTCTTTCTAAAACTGAACTTTTCAGTAATATTACTTCCAAGGATCTTGACACACTTTTTAGCTGTTTGATGCCAAAGGTGCATAGCTTTAAAAGAAATGAATGTATAGCAGTAGCAGGAGAAAAATTCGAAGCAATGGGAATAGTCCTCTCCGGAAGTGCAGCAGTTACCAAGGAAAATACTGCTGGCAACCGAATAATTATTACAATTCTGAAGCCGGGGGATATGTTCGGCGAAATGGCTGCGTTTTCCGGTAGTGGGTTGTGGCCTGCAACGGTTTATGCTCAGGAGAACTGTACTGTTGTTTTTCTGTCCCCGCAAAAGATAGTCGGCTTTTGTGAAAAAGCATGTATTAACCACAGGCTACTAATTATGAATATGCTGAGAATAGTAACAAATAAAGCTTTAATGTTAAATCGGAAGGTTGAGTATCTTTCAATAAAAAGCATGAGGAGTAAAATTAGCACATATCTGCTTGAGCAGTATAATAAGACAGGTAAGGCAACTTTTGTGCTTCCCTTAAAACGCCATGAGCTTGCTGATTTTTTAAATGTATCAAGGCCGTCAATGTCAAGGGAGATGGGACGTATGAGGGAAGAGGGTATTATTGATTTCCATATGTCCTCTGTCCGTTTAAATGATATTGAGGCATTAAAAAATATGGCGGATTGAACACTAAGGAGATGAATGATTTGAGTTTAGAAAGCGTAAGGGAATATTTTAAAGAAAAGGGTCTTGATTTTGAAATTTTTGAGTTTGAAGACAGCACTGAAAATGTGGAATTGGCGGCAAGGACATTAGGCGTGGAACCATGCCTGATTGCCAAAACTATAGCATTGAAGCTGAAGGGAAGGAATATATTAGTGGTTTCCAGCGGTGATGCAAGGCTGGATAATAGAAAATATAAGAATCAATTCGGTCAGAAGATTAAAATGATGAGCCCTGATGAAGTCATGGAATTGACCGGGCATCCCGTAGGCGGTGTGTGCCCTTTTGGGCTTAAAAATACAATGGATGTTTATCTTGATGTTTCACTTAAACAGTTTGAAACTGTATATCCTGCTGCAGGGTCAAAAAATTCTTGTGTAAAAATGACCATTGAACAACTGGAGACAATAACTGGCACTGAATGGGTAGATGTATGCAGCTAATAAACAATAAAAACCTATACAGAAGAAAAGGATAAAGAAGGCAAGAACCTTCTTTTACCAAAGTTGTTTTACCCTATACAAACATATCATGGTATTTATAGGCAAAATACGATGCTGCGGCTGAAGCTGCAATAAGCACAACACTCAATATGCCCGGCACAATTATTAGAAGCTGTGCGGTTGAAGCCGGAACATTCCACATCTGTGCAGTTGCTGAAACAGCTCCGCTGAAATCAGGTAGTACAACTGCGAAAATATAACGAATCCACGTTATACCTGTCATAAGTGCCATGGGTATAACTGCCAGTGTCATTAAAAATCCGGAATGATTACGCTTTCGGATTCCCTTGAGGCCTGCGAAAATTGGCAGGATGAAAAATACAGGAAGTATAAATCCGTAAAACTGCGGGGTTAAAGCCATGAATAAAACTGTGGCAACAATGAATGAACGTGTATAGTAGTTAATACCCTTGATATTGCCCATTAAATCATAGGTGGAAGCCTGAACATAGCGAAGGTAATATGATACTTTCTGGTTTAATTCCTTAGCGTTTTTACTCCTTTTAAGTTCTTTAAGAAGATCATTGCCCCGCTTAACCAGCGAACTGTACAGGTCTTCAAAAGGTTCTGGTACTTCCAGATGGGTATATGTTTGCTTTACTCTTCCAATCTTCACCAAATACCTGTTCTTTTTGGAGCCGGATACCATCCAGTGGTTATTAATTTTTTCTTCCAGTTGGGACAGTACGTCCATCAATTTATTAGTATTCATTCTTTCACCCTTTAAGATAAACTCCCCCGCCCACACGGGGGCGGGGGTAATATATTTGCTAATGTTTAGACTCGTGTTTAAGTATTGATTTTAAGGTTATTATACACATTCCTAAAATAAGAGCCCAGAATACTACTAAAAAAACAATTGCTGATCCAGTCATATGATACCCCTCCTCCTATACATTAATATTAGCTTTATTTTCGGCTATCTCGGTACCATAGTTTGCTTTTATAGACCGGTAGGCTTCTATAAAGCCAGTGATGAGAACTACTAACATAACAATACGTGCTGCCTGTACCCATCCGATCGCCTCCGGTTTGTCAGCAACAAAAGTTGGTATTATTTTAAAGTAACCATTCTGGAACTTTTCAATTGTTGAAGAAATAAGCACTATCAATAGGAACAAAGGAGTGAGAATCTGTATGAACAGTGTGAAAAACCAACTGGGTATTTTCCAGTAGCTCCCCCTATTAATTTCGTTAAACGCTTTTTTCCTCATCATCCAGCCTACAACTGCAATTTCTAATAATCCCAGGACAACCAGCAGATATGAACCAACCCATGCATCCAGTTCATCAAGGAAGAAAGTATTGCCTGGGTTGAATACAGGCTCCAGTCCGATAGGAAGGCCTATTAGTATGTATAAAAGGAATATCAGCCATGAGCCATATTTCCTTGATATACCGAGGTCCTCTTCCAGGAGTGCTACCAGGTAGTTATACATAGCAATGGCGGATGTAAATCCCGCAAAGAAGAGGATAAGGAACCATATAGTTCCGAAAATCTGTCCGCCCCCCATATTCCTGAAGATATTCGGCAATGCCATGAAGGACAGACCGACACCCTGGCTCAAGCCTTCAACTCCGCCAAAAGCATAGGCTATAGGTATAACAATAGTTCCGGCAAGGATTACCTCTGCAAATTCATTGAGGGATACAGTTGTAAAACCAGAAAGGACTATATCATCATCTGACTTAAGATAAGAAGCATAATTACAAATAATTCCCATACCGAGTGATAACGTGAAGAATACTTGCCCGCATGCACTCAGAATACTTGAAAAAGTGATTTTACTAAAATCAGGCTGCCAAAGGTAGTTCAGGCCTGCAATCGGCGTCCAGTCCGGGTGTGCAGGGTCGGGAACTCCCAGGGTCAAAGCACGTACGATAAGGATAAATCCCAATACATACATAGCAGGCATCATAACCTTTGCCCAGGCTTCAATACCCTTCTGTATACCTCTCATAACTGCAATACCGAGTATCACAAGGGCAATAATCCAGAATATGAAAGACATGGAAGGCGTACCTATGTAGTTTACAAAAAGCTGGACTGTGTCAACATCTTTGGACATATACTGTCCAGTTGCAGACAAAAAGCTGTACCCAAGTGACCATCCAACAATGTGATTGTAGTAGGAGTTTACCAGCACCGTAACGGAAAAAGCGAACATGCCGCACAATGCGCCTAGTATTGCAGCTGTTTTGGGCTTAACGCCTTCACGGGCTTGCAAGTATACCATAGACCCAAGTGTGCCGTGACCGTATTTCCCGCCATATCGTCCAAGGTTCCATTCAACAAGCATTAACGGTAATCCAACAAAAAGAAGTGCTGCAAAATAAGGAATTAAGAAAGCACCTCCCCCATTACTGGCAGCTAGGTATGGAAAACGCCAGAAATTACCCAGGCCGATTGCGTTACCCGCCATTGCAAGGATGAGACCTATCTTGGTACCCCAATTCTCTCTTGCTTTTGACATAACCATCCCCCTTTGGAAAAGAATTGCTTACATATGCGAATATTATATAACATGAAGATTCAAACTTCAACGGAAATATAATCGAAAATTGATAATATTAAAATAGTCAATAACAGTCGTAATAAATAATGGGTGTATTGGGAAATAAGCTTGGCTAACTGAAGTATTGCGAAAAAAATGGGTGTATAGTATTATTTAAATACAGTCTGGTTTTAATGGAGGAAGTACAATGAACATTTTTGAAGCTGCTCATTTAGCTAAAAAGGCTTCTATCAAGCTTGCTGCAGCAGGTGAAGGTTTGAAAAACAATGCTTTGAAAGAAATTGCAGACGGTTTAATGGATAGGCAGGATGAGATAATCAAAGCAAACCAGGAGGATATTATAAGAAGTGAAAAGTCTAATATTGCTTCCCCACTGATAAAGAGGCTAAAATTTAACCAGGAAAAAATTTATGATGTTATTGATGGTATAAACAGTTTAATTAAACTGCCTGAACCGGTGGGAAGAATTCAGGCCGCAACTGAATTAGATACAGGACTTGAGCTCTACAGGGTCAGCTGCCCGATTGGCGTTATCGGGGTTATATTTGAATCAAGGCCGGATGCGCTTGTTCAAATATCCTCACTGTGCCTTAAAAGTGGAAATTCTGTTTTATTGAAAGGCGGAAGCGAGGCAAAAAATACTAACCGGGTTTTGGCAGGTATAATCAGAGAGGCTTCCGAGAAGGCGGGCATACCTTCCGGATGGATACAGCTTCTTGAAACAAGAGATGATGTAAATGAAATGTTGAAAATGGACGAATATATAGACCTTATTATTCCGAGAGGTTCCAATGAGTTTGTGCGGTATATAATGCAAAATTCGAGTATACCAGTGCTTGGCCATGCTGATGGAATATGCCATTGTTATATTGACGAGGATGCCGACATCAAAATGGCTGTTGACATTGCCATTGACTCAAAAACCCAGTATGTTGCTGTGTGTAATGCGGCCGAAACCCTTTTGGTACACAAAAATATTGCGAAAAAGTATCTTCCCCTATTAAAGAAGGAAATGGAGAGAAAGAATGTTGAACTGGCAGGGTGTGAAGAAACAAGAAGGATAATTGATGTAGTTCCGGCCGAAGAAGAGGATTGGAAAACAGAATATCTGGACTATAAGCTCTCAATAAAAGTTGTGGGAAGTCTGCATGAAGCAATTGAACATATAAACACGTATGGATCGGGGCATACTGATTCAATTGTTACTGGCAATAAAGAAAATGCACATATTTTCTTGGATCTTGTAGATTCCGGGAACGTGTTCTGGAATTGTTCAACCAGGTTTAGCGATGGTTTCAGATACGGCCTTGGTGCAGAGGTGGGAATAAGCACTAATAAAATACATGCCAGGGGGCCAGTGGGATTGGAAGGCCTTTTGATATATAAATATAAACTTATCGGCAATGGGCATATTGTAGAAGACTATGCTAAAAAGAAAAAAAGCTTTACACATAAAAGAATCAACAGGGATTTTTAAGGCTTTCTATTAAATTAGGGGGAGTGATGTTTATGTTTGAAATCTTAAGTGGAAATGAGAATGAAGCTTTTTATGTATGCAAAGATAATTCGGGTGATTACATTACAATAACCCTGGGCTATAAGGATGAGAATCCGCAAATGTGCCTTGAAGCTACAATTTCTCCTAAAGAAGGCAGCAACCATTTTTCCTACAAGATAGGAAATAATGAAACAATTTTCTATGATCCCGAATTACCTTTGGCCGATTATGTACAGGGAACACCTGTGTTGTTTCCCTTCCCGAACAGAATAGAGGATGCGATGTGGACTTGGAAGGGGAAAACATACCTGCACAAAAAGAATGGCATACCTGTCCAGTTACACTCAATGGTATATGATGAGAAGTCCTGGCAGTATGATGAACCGGAATTTGGTATTAACGGTGTGAGCCTTAAAACATTTATTAATATTAATGAGGACCATCCAATTTATAGGGGATATCCTTTCAAATGCATGTTGTCTATTGTTTACAGGCTGACCTCTGAAAAGTTTTCAATTGAGTACTCAGTGGAGAATAAAGGCAGGGAGGAGATGCCCTTTGGATTTGCTATCCATCCTTATTTCAACAAACTGTCAGGTGAAGACGGAACTTTGATATGTGTGCCGGCCAACCATTGGTATGAAATCAGGAAGGATACCGATAAGACCTTCCTAAACAAATCAAAGGGTGAATATGTCCAAACGGCAAACATACTTCCAACAGGGAGGCTAATTGATGTGGATGACTGCGGAGTGAGTTTAAAAAAACCGGTTCCTGTTGGCAGTCTTGACCTTGATCATGTATATACAAACCTCAATAAGGATGAAAACACATATATTGATTATACGACTTTGAAGATGAAAATAAATATAATAACAAGCAGTGATTTTACCCACAGGGTGGTATACACTCCACAGGGGCAGCCGTTTTTCTGTATAGAGCCCCAGACATGTTCTACTGATGCCATTAACCTTTATGCAAAGGGAATTAGCAATGCGCATCTTATGATTCTGCCACCGGGGGAAGTTCACAGTGGGACAGTGGCATATATCCATGAATACTATTAGACTGTGCTTTTTCAGGTTAGAGCTACACTTAAACTTAAAGCACGGTTCTAACCTGAAGCAGTATTACTTTTAATAAGACTTAAGGCCTTCCAGAGGTATGCTGTACCGATTGCCATATATATAATCCAAAATCCGGGTATATACACTGCACCGGCCTTTAATACAGAAACCAGCAATATAGGAAGTGTAATCGCATATGCACTGAGTTTAAAAATGCTGCCAAATGTAAGCCCGGTATGAGTTGCTGAATTAACAGCCAAACCTATTATACTTAACAGCAGTGTGGTAAAAAACCTGAAAGCAATGAATCCTACCGGTACAAAT
The DNA here is from genome assembly GCA_050953835.1 of Acetivibrionales bacterium. Classification (GTDB taxonomy): domain Bacteria; phylum Bacillota; class Clostridia; order Acetivibrionales; family JBMNNH01; genus JBMNNH01. The sequence continues at coordinate 153,725 of JBMNNH010000027.1, forward strand.
AAAAACACCAAAATGGTAGTTAACCTGGAAAGCGGGAGCCAGCTTTTGACAATATCTTTTGTGATAGTTACATCTCCAAGCTGGCGGAAATCCACATTTGTTTTATCAAAGAAATTCTTCTGAACCATTTTATGCTTTGAAATGAAAATCACATTTTCATATTTATTTATAACCTGTTCGTCTGTCTGACCGGATGTATCAATTATAAAGGCACTCCCAGGAGCTTCTATTATTATGGGCATGTTGCCCTGGACAGTTAATTCACCGTTCTCAAGAATGAAATCCGGTATTTTTTCTTCAAAGGCATCAATGAAAAGAGATATGCCCTGGTTGAATTCAACAGCCGGCCTGATTGAAACAATAATGCCAAGCAGGAAAGTAAGCAGCAGCAAATAAGAAACTGCCCTGCCGGTTTTTTCATGAATAATGTGCCTGTAAAAATCAAAGTTTGTTATACTGTTTGCTATCCTTGTAAAGAACCTAAAGCTGTTTTCAATCATTAAGAAGCCTCCAAATCTGCTATGCATATCGGTTTATTAAATCATAATAACCATTAGATATTATACCATAATTCCGGTTTTAACAAAGCAGTATCAAATTAATAAATTTCTTAAGTGCGAATTTTCTATATATGACCCATTATAAGCTTTACACTTTCGGAACAATTCCGTAAAAAAATAATAAAATATAGTATAACCATAGAAAGAGTAAGGTGATATATATGGAAACATTGAGGATTGGATCCACAGGGCCTAATGTCAAGCTTATCCAGAGCCTGCTGGCCAGAATAGGTTATAATCCCGGGCCGGTAGATGGCATATTTGGCGAGCAGACACGCCAGGCTGTTATACAATTCCAGAGGGATAACGGACTTATACCGGATGGAATTGTCGGACCGAATACATGGAACATATTTGGAAGATTCCTTATAGGATATGATACTTATACAATAAGGCCCGGAGATACTCTTTACAACATAGCCGGAAGATACTATACCAGCGTGAATGCGATACAAACCGCAAACCCGGGTATAAATCCCTTAAACTTGAGGATAGGGCAGAGTATTATTGTGCCTTATGGAATTGATGTTGTCTTTACAGACATTGACTATACCTACGAAATAATGGAGAGGGACATAGGAGGCTTAAGGGTCAGATATCCTTTTCTTGAGACAGGAGTTGCAGGACAGAGTGTGCTTGGTAAAAACCTATATTATATCAGGATAGGAAGAGGGCCCATAGAGGTTTTCTATAATGGCGCGCACCATTCTCTGGAATGGATTACAGCTCCTCTTTTGATGAAATTTATTGAAAACTTCTCACAGGCATATTCCAGGGGGCAAAGCATAGGAGGGTACAATCTACAGGATATTTTTAACAGAAGCAGTATTTATATTATCCCCATGGTTAATCCTGATGGAGTGAATCTGGTTTTGGAAGGGTTAAAACCTGATAATCCCTACTATGAACAACTTTTGGAATGGAACGATACTGGAATGCCCTTTTCACAAGTTTGGAATGCAAATATAAGGGGAGTAGATTTAAACAGGAATTACCCTGCAAGCTGGGCTGATGCGAAAGCCCAGGAAGCTGAGTTAGGCATAGATGGCCCCGGGCCTACCAGGTTCGGAGGGACTGCGCCACTTTCAGAGCCGGAGTCTTCTACTGTTGTTAACTTTACGCGTCAGCATAACTTCAAGCTGGTTATCGCATACCATACACAGGGCAGAGTTATCTACTGGCTGTATAAGAATATTATTCCGCCGCGTGCCTTGGAAATAGCCAGAATATTCAGCAACGCCACCGGATATGCTGTTTCAGATACTCCTTATGAAGCTGCTTATGCAGGATACAAGGATTGGTTCATTGAAGAATATTTTAGGCCAGGGTATACATTTGAAGTTGGCATTGGCAGGAATCCACTCCCAATAAGCCAGTTTGACACTATATACAGGAATAATGAAGAGGCTATGCTTTTAGCACCGATTATATAAAAAAATACTAGATTAATAATAAATAATTATAGATACTATAAGAAATAATATATTTTATTATACAAACTATAGCCCGAAAACATAGCATTAAATTTTTCGAGATTAAATATTTGGAGGGATTACCATGGGCATTTCTAATTCGTATAGTAAAATATTAAACACAGTTACAGAGCTTGAGAATATGGAAAACAGCACAAATAACCTGCCAATGGTGTTTGCTGAAATGTTTAAGGATGAAGTTAATGCAGCTGAAGAGAATAAGCTGTATAATGGAGTGAAGAGAGTGATTAAGAAGTATTCGGATGATAGTAAAGCTAGCTCTGCAATAAGTGAGTTTACCAGTGTTATAACCGGAGGCACATCATTGGAGCAAATTATGCAAATAGCAAAAGATGAAGCAGTTAACCCTACCCTTGCAACTGAGCTGTCTGTTGACAAGAATGAAGGAATTGTTGATAAAGGGTAATCAAAGCCGCGTATCAACTGGTAAGGCTTTGGTTACCCCATAGAGTTATAAGAAAACATCATCTAAAGGGACTGTAAATTTAACCTTTGTGTCAAATCAAACTCATGCTTATCACAAATTTGACTTAATCAGGTATAATAGTATAATGTTATTTAAAGCACATAATTCTAATATGTATGTTTTAAACAGTGTCTAAAATATGGCTTTCTGTTTGACAGATTAGTAAAATCTATATTTTAATATCTGGGGGAAAATGGAATGCAGTTATGGTTTACGGAAGAATATACGAAAAATGTGGAGATATCTGTAAGGGTAAAGAAGCATATTTACTCAAAGAAAAGCCCTTTCCAGCAGATAGATATTTTTGATACATACGAATTCGGTAAAATGCTGGTGATTGACGGGCTGGTAATGATAACGGAGAAGGATGAATTTATTTACCATGAAATGATAATACATGTGCCTGTCGCAGTAAATCCGGACATAAAAAAAGTTCTTGTTATTGGCGGAGGAGATGGTGGGTGCATAAGAGAACTGGTAAAGTATAATACAATAGAGAAAATTGACCTGGTTGAAATTGATAAAATGGTTGTAGACGCCTGCAGGGATCTATTCCCGATTACATCTTCAAAGCTGAATGACCCGAGAGTGTCAATATACTTTGAAGATGGTATACAGTATATACAGGGGAAGGATAAGCAGTATGATTTGATAATTGTGGACTCTACAGATCCGATAGGCCCGGGGGAAGGCCTGTTTACATCAAAGTTCTATAAAAGCTGTTATAGGGCACTTACACAGAACGGCATACTGGTAAATCAGAATGAAAGTCCGTACTACCAAGGCGATGCAAAAGAAATGCTTAGAGCTGTTGGCAAAATAAAAAGAATATTTCCTATCCATAAGGTTTATCAGTTTCACATGCCTACTTATGCATCCGGACACTGGACTTTTGGTTTTGCTTCGAAGGGGCCGGACCCTATAAAGGATTTTAATGCGAGTAATTGGAACAGATTGGGTATTAAAACCATGTATTACAACGCAGAAATACATGCAGGTGCATTTGCGCTTCCTACCTATGTAACTGAAATGATTGAATCCGGAAAATATAATCTGAGTTTAAACAGAGTAAGGGAATTTCAGGGTCTGGATTAATACCGGCCGCTCAACAATCATTCCTTTCTTAATATATTTGTAACCTGCTTATGTTAATGAGCATATACTGGATTATAATATGAAGAAGGTGTGATTATATTGATTATACATGTTGTAAGGCCGGGTGACAGCATATACTTAATTGCGCGGCAGTATGGGGTATCCATGACGGATATAATTGAAGCTAACGAGTTGGAAGAACAGGACCGCTTGGTTGTTGGGCAGGCGCTGGTAGTACCTGTCGGAACACGAAGACATGCTGTAGTTTCCGGTGAATCGCTTTATTCAATAGCAAGGCAGTATGGTATCAGCCTTAATGCTTTATTGGATGCAAATCCTCAAATATCCGAAGATGATATAATATACCCGGGTCAGGTAATAAATATTCCTCCGCCTATTTACAAGATTGGAACTATTCAAGTAAACGGATATGCTTTTCCAACTATAGATATGGAAGTGCTGCAGAAAACGCTCCCGTACCTGACATATCTGAGCATATTCAGTTATGAGGTGCGTCCTGATGGAAGCTTGAGTAATGTAAATGACCAGCAGCTAATCCAGGAAGCAAGGGCAGCAAATGTTGCACCCCTTATGATAATTACAAATATTGAGGAAGGCGGGAGTTTTAGCAGTGATTTGGCACATACCATACTTACCAATCAACAAGTGCAGGAAACCCTTCTGGATAACATAGTTGAAATACTACAGAGCAAAAACTATTATGGATTGGGTATAGATTTTGAGTATATATATCCTGAAGACAGGGAAGCTTATAATGATTTTCTAAGGAGTGTAAGAGAAAGGCTTCAACCTTTAGGGTATATCATTACCACTGCTCTCGCCCCTAAAATTGCGGCAGAACAGCCGGGCTTATTATATGAAGCGCATGATTATCCTGTACACGGTGCTCTTGTAGACCATGTAATACTTATGACCTATGAGTGGGGGTATACTTACGGTCCGCCTTTGCCGGTTGCACCCATTAACGAGGTGAGAAGGGTACTTGATTATGCAGTGACGGCAATACCGCGGCAAAAAATACTTATGGGAATACCTAACTATGGATACGATTGGACGCTGCCCTATACGCCAGGTACTGCAGCAAGAACCGTATCCAATACCCGGGCAGTAGATATTGCAGCAAGGGAAGGAGCGGTAATACAGTATAACCGTACTTCACAAGCTCCCTATTTCAACTACTATGATGATAATGGCAGACAGCACATAGTATGGTTTGATGATGCAAGAAGTATGGAAGCAAGGTTGAGGCTTGTAAGCGAGTATAACCTTGGCGGAGTAAGTTATTGGACAATAGGCTCTTTCTTCACGCAAAACTGGCAGGTGCTGAACGCAATGTATGATGTGGAAAAGGTATTGTAAAAAGTTACCTGGTAACAAAGTTGCTTGATAAGCAATTAATATCAGTTTTTATGGTAGAATTAAGAGTGTGGACATATAATATAATATTATTATTAATGTTTGTTTTTTTGTTGGGGGGAAAAGTGTTTGAGCAAAGTAGACAGATTTAAGTTGATTCTTTTCATTTTTTTCCGGCTGACGGTTGCAGCGGCGGCAATAATATCAGCACTTGAGGGTGATTGGACAAGTACAGCAATGTCAGCATTAACTCTTGTTGTATTTTTTTTACCTTCTATAATAAACAGAAAACTAAAATTAGATTTTTCAAGCGAATTTGAAATAGTTGTAATAATTTTTATTTATGCCGCGATGTTTTTAGGAGAGGTGCAGTCTTTTTACAACAAGTTCTGGTGGTGGGATATAATGCTGCACAGCTCTTCAGGGCTTATACTGGGTGCGGTAGGTTTCTCACTTGTGGATACTTTAAACAGGAATGAAAAGGTTTCAATAAACTTAAGCCCCGTTTTTGTAGCGGTTTTTTCTTTCTGTTTTACACTTACAATTGGTGTGATATGGGAGTTTTATGAATTCGCAATGGACTCAATATTTGGGTTCAATATGATGAAAAGCGGACTTGTTGATACCATGTGGGATCTGATATTTGATGCTATAGGGGGACTGATTTTTTCAATCCTTGGACTTTTACACCTGAAAGGGAAGATAAGAATTCTCGACAGGTTTATTACTAGATACAGGGTAATTAGGAGAAAAGCCGCAAGAAAAACCGTTAATCAAAACAAAAGTATTAATATAAATGGGTAATAAATTATTTTAATACGGGGAGGTTGAATAATGAAGAGTATACTTTGCTATGGGGACTCAAACACATGGGGGTATAACGCAAGAACAAAGGAGCGTTTTTCTCCGGATGTGAGATGGACAGGCATTTTAGCTAAAGAACTTGGCACAGGGTATAGGGTGATAGAAGAAGGATTAAATGGAAGGACTACTGTGTGGGACGATCCAATTGAAGGCTATAAAAATGGTAAGGAGTACCTTATACCCTGCCTGGAATCACATAGGCCGCTTGATCTTGTAATTATAATGCTTGGCACAAATGACCTAAAGAAAAGGTTTTCTCTTTCAGCATATGATATTGCATCTGGAGCAGGGGTTTTAGCGGAAATTGCAATGAAAAGCAATACAGGGTACGGCGGCAATCCACCTAGAGTACTCCTGATCTCACCCATACTGGTAGGTGATATTGAAAAAACCGAGTTTGCAGAGATGTTTGACAATAAAACCAGTGTTGAAAGGTCAAAAAAATTCTTTGAAAACTATAAGAGGATAGCCGATGAACTTGGATGTGAATTCATGAACGCTGCGGAATTTGCTTTACCCAGTCCGGTTGACGCAATCCACCTTGATCCCCCGGAACATGAAAAGCTTGGGAAGGCGGTTGCAGCAAAGGTAAAAGAGATTATTGGCTGAATAGTATTACATATATATTCAAAGTATTATCCATATGGTTGAAAAGGCTGGGTGTATACATAGAGAATACACCTAAAAGGGGTTTGTCTTCAAATCAAGTGGATAATGCTATTTTATTACTTAATAATAATCCTACATAAGATGCTTTTTTGATTTTTTGTAATTATTTATCTACCTTTATAAAAATGTTTCCTGTTCTTATCAGCCGGGTATATCATTAGTAGCAGAGGAACCATGTATTATTGTTAGTTGACCAAATAATAAAAAAATATTGCTTCAAATATAAAATTTTTTATAGAAGGATTTATATATAAGCACTATAATAAATTTACTAAGAGGGCAGGAGGAGTTGAAAACATGAAAAAACTAATTGATGTGGTAAAAGATGCAAAGAGAAGGCTAATAGCGCCTATTATCAGTTATCCGGGCGTTAAATTTACAAATACTACCGCATTAGAGAATCTGAAAAACCCTATTACACATCTGGATACGCTTATTGAAATAGTGGGTGAGTATGGAATTGATATTGTTATGACTTTTATGGATTTATCAATAGAAGCAGAGGCATTAGGTATCCCGGTAGAATTCAAAGAAAATGAATCTCCTGATGTAAGGTTCCATCCGCTGGAAAATGAAGAGCAGCTTAATAATTATATAATTCCAAATCCAAGAATAGATGCCAGAATGCCGAATTTCCTCGCTGTTGTAAAACTTATGAAGCAATACTTCCCAAATAAGGTATGTGGGGGGATGGTGACTGCTCCGTTTACGCTTGCGGGGCTAATGATGGGGGCAGAAAAGATTGCACTGAATACTGTGATTGAACCTGATTTTGTAAAAAAGACACTGGAGTTTACTACGGAAGTAATAAGAAGGTACGTAAAAGAAATGGAAAGAGCAGGTGCAGACTTTATTATTCTTTTGGAGCCTACTGCTGTATTGCTTTCACCTGACGGATTCAGGGAATTTGTCCACCCGCCTATTACCAAACTGCTAAAGCATCTTAATATACCAGCAGTACTCCATATATGCGGTAATACAACAAGTCTTATTCCTGCAATGTGTGAAACAGGAGTGCAGGGCTTAAGCCTTGATGGAGTTGTTGATTTCAGAAAAGCAGCGGAAATTGTACCTGAAGATATTGTTCTAATTGGTAACATTGATCCAGTATCTGTTATGATAAATATGGGGCCTGAGGGTGTATATTCAGAGACTATTAAATTTCTTGATAATATGAAAGATGTACAAAATCTGATACTCAGCACTGGCTGTGATCTTCCGACTGAGACGCCGCATGAGAATATACACGCATTCTGTAGGGCAGGAAGGGATTGGAACAGAAAAATGAAGTATGGGAAATAAAACCGAAATAAAAGATCCCTAATGCTAGTTCCACGATATAGCCTTATAGTTTTTTTCATCCTTTTTCTTAATGTTTTCCCTGTTGTTTATGCTGGAATAATCCCTGCCGTTAAAATAATTAAGCCAGGATGAGGTCCTGAACAGCTTCCAGTTACAGGGAGGTATATATCCTTCCTGTAATTTATCCTCTTTGTTTGCTGATTTAAAATATTCATATATTGTAACATAAATACATTTCTTTTCACCTGGATAAACTTCACACCACCCGTCATAGCTGCCGCCGCACTGGCCGTTTCTCTGCTGCTTGGGACATTGGGACATTGGGCATATAAATCCAAGATCATGCATTGCACAGTCTCCGCAGAACCGGCATTCATTGGAAACTGTTTTTGACAAGTATTCAAACAATGTGAATGGTTTTTTAAGAACTGAATTATCAATAATCTGTGCTGCCAGTTTTACTGGCTTGTAAAAAGGTGCTTCCCTTTCAAATACAAGCTTATGGAGGAGGCTAAACATTCTGTATTTTAAAGAAAATTTTCTTGAGCCTGTTTTTGACCTATCCACAGGTGTGTCGGAATTTAGGCCTGTGTTATTATCCTTTTCAAAAAAGTAAAAGCCGCTTTTTAATGGATAATTGAACTCTTCAAGCAGATCTTGCCAGTTGGGACTTAGCTCTTCGCCTTTTTCCATAATATATACTACGTCTTCATAGTTAACTCCGTGGCCACTTATATTTATACCATCATATTTCAAACCTTTTAATATAGCATACAGCTTTGCAGACCTCAAAAGACTTGGCTCTTTTGATTTTCCGTATTTACATTTTTCCACTTCTATCTGCTTCATCAAATCACCTGTTACTACACACCCAGGAATTTCATTCCTGTTCATCAACCTAGCTGCTCCTGGTGTCAGGACATATATATTGCCTATAAGAGGAATATTGAGATTATACAGGCTAATATATTTTTTGAGTTCATCAAACTTTCTGGCATCATATCCAAGCTGTGTTATAATAAATTTTGCTCCACTTTCCACTTTTTTATGAAGTTTGTAGTATTGGTTTAGTATCTCTGATTCTTTCCTTTTAAAAGGTGACACAACTGCTCCTGCAAAAAAGCTTGTAGATTTTAGCGTAATGCGTCCTTTATATGAGGGAATATCCTGACCCTTGTTCATATTCTCTATCAGTCTGAGAGCCTGGACAGAATCTATGTCGAAAACTGGCTTGGGCAAGCCTTCATAACCTTCCGAGGGATAATCACCTGTCATTACCAGCAGATTTTTTGCTCCTGACCTTGCAAGTGCATATAGTTCACTTTCTATATCATTCCTATTTTTGTCCTTACATGTGAAATGGATAATGGATTCTATACCAAGCTTCTCTGTTTCGGTAGCAAGGGCATAAGCCAGTATAGCTGGTTTACCACCGGGGTTGTCAGTAATGGTAATACCGTTTATTCTTTGGTCTTTTGCAGCCAGTTCAGCCATTTTAAGCGTGTTTTCCTGTGATTTTTCCCATGCTCCGCGGCCCGGTACCAATTCCCAGGTTATTGAAAGCATATCGGGATTCTGAACTGCTTCACGAAAAGACAATTTGTTTGATGCCATAGTCAGTATCCTCCTGGAAAATAAAATTGATATCTATATATACCCTGTTTATATGGTATTCAACCTGGATTTTATTAGAATTTCAGAAAGAATTACAGTGAATATTCAAGGATAGAAAAATGTGTTATAATAAAATCTATTAAATCAGAATTATGAGATTCAAGAAGGAAGAACAGGATTTTCCTATGCATAAAATGCTTTTGTTAATAAACTAAGGAGCATGTAAAAGCAAAAATACTATAATAAATACTATAATAAAGGAGAAAGGATTTATGAATTTGTTCGGACAATGGAAGGAGCTTACTGACAGGAAAATGGCTCCGGACGAATACAATAGTTTCTGGAACACGTATCTTGAAAAAGAAAAGAATATCTATGAAGACATTCTTGAAAACAAGAAAAGAGTTATTAGTGGAAAGTTGGCCGAGGTTGCTGAATCCTATAATATGGATGAGGCTACTTTTACCGGGTTTATCGACGGGATAAATACAAGCCTTTTGGAGCCGGTAGACCTTGAGAAATTGACTGAGGACAGTGAATTAAAGCTTGAAATTGATTTCGAAAAGCTTTATTGGAACATGCTGGATGCAAAGGCGGAATGGCTATATAATTTACCACAGTGGGAAAATATCCTGACTGAAGAAAAAAGACAGGAAATAAGAAAGGAATATAACAGGTCAAAAATTGCAGTAAGCACAAAGGTAGGAAGAAATGACCCTTGTCCCTGCGGAAGCGGTAAAAAATATAAAAAATGCTGTGGACGTTAGGGGCAGGCATTAATAATTTAAAGGTTCATCAAATAAAATAGGTTTGGAATATGGAAAACATATTGATTAATACACAAAGGTTGTGTATTATATTTTGAAATGTACATTTTGGTTACAATAATTAATTTCAGAGTACTTTATACGGGTGGAGGTAAACAATGAAAATAATAATTATTGGTGACGGAAAAGTCGGGCACAACCTTGCAGAAAGCCTATCAAACGAAGACAATGATGTTACCATTATTGACAAGGATCCTGAAGCGTTGAGAAAATCCGATGAAAGCCTTGATGTGATGTGTGTAAGAGGAAATGGGGTAAGTGTTGGTACGCTTATTGAGGCAGGGGTCAAGGAGGCCGACCTGATTATTGCGGCTACAACTAGCGATGAGATAAATATGGTATGCTGCCTTATGGCTAAAAGGCTTGGAGCAGTCAGGACTATAGCAAGGATAAGGGATCCTGAGTATGCGAATGAGTTATCAGTGCTCAAATCCGAATTGGGACTTAATCTGGTTATTAATCCGGAACAGGCCGCTGCTGATGAAATAGCGCGTATTCTGCGTTTCCCTTCAGCTATTCATGTAGATTTTTTTGCCAAGGGCAAGGTTGAACTGGTTGAAATAAAGATAATTGATGATGTTCCTATAAAGGGAATGAAGCTTAGGGACATACCTGTCAATATGCTGTCCTCAGTGCTGATTGGAGCGGTGGTCCGCAATAATGAGGTTATTATCCCAAACGGTGACTTCAGGATAGAGGAAAACGATATTCTATATATAATCGGAAAGCCTTCAAGCGTGTTTGGATTCTGCAAATTTATGGGGAAATACTGCTCAAAGGTTAAGAATGTAATGGTGGTCGGCGGCGGCAGGATAGCATACTACCTGACCAATCAGCTGCAAGAGATGGGAATGAAGGTGAAAATAATTGATAATGACATACAAAGGTGTGAAGAGCTGTCGGAACTTTTACCCAATACACTGGTGATTCACGGTGACGGAACTGATGAAGAGCTTCTCCAGTCGGAGAGCATTAGTGATATGGGAGCATTCATTTCCATTACAGGTAAAGACGAGGATAATCTGATGTCTGCACTGCTGGCGCGGCAAAACGGTGTACCAAAGGTCATACCCAAGATCAGCAAGATGAATTATATTGGTATAGTAAACAGTATTGGAATTGAAAGTGTAGTAAGTCCAAAGCAGGTTATCACCAACCACATTTTAAAATATGTAAGAGGATTAAAAAATGCTGAGGGTAATAAAATAGAATCATTATTCAGAATTATTGAAGGCAAAGCTGAGATAGTGGAATTCTCGGCCGGTGATTCAGGGAAATTTTTAGAAGTTCCCTTAAAGAAGATTAAAATCAAGAAAGATGCAATAGTAGCAACAATTGTGAGGAACAATGAAATAATAATTCCTCATGGAAACGATGTAATAAAAGCCGGAGATAAAGTTATTGTTATAACAAAAGAGAAGAATATATCTGACTTGAATGAAGTAATCAGCACCGGAGGAATTCATAGTGAACTTCAAAATAATATTAAGAAGTTTGGGAACATTATTAGTATATGAGGCAGTTTCCATGCTGCCTTCGCTGTTGGTATCTGTACTATACAGGGAACCCAGTGCAGCAGCATTTGTATATTCTATAATTATATTGCTTGCTGTTGGCCTTCCCTTAGTGTTTATAAAGCCTTCCGTCAGAAACTTTTTTGCGAGGGACGGTTTTGCAATTGTGGCCATGGGATGGGTTTTGGTATCTTTTTTTGGCGCGCTTCCTGCATTTATAAGCGGGGACATACCTTCCCTGGCTGATAGCTTTTTCGAATCTGTTTCAGGCTTTACCACAACCGGGGTAAGTTTTTTAACTGATATAGAAAGCCTTCCCAAAGGGATTATTTTCTGGAGAAGCTCTACTATATGGATAGGAGGTATGGGGGTTCTCATGCTTACCATTGCCATACTGCCGATGATAGGAGCCAAGAGCTTCCACATTATGAAGGCAGAAAGCCCGGGACCAAATCCAGGGAAGCTTGTTCCAAAGATTGGGCAGACTGCAAAAATTCTTTATGGCATATATATCGGAATAACCCTTGTAGAAGTGCTTCTGCTGCTTCTTGCAGGGCTTCCTCTTTATGATTCACTAATACACGCTTTCGGGACCGCTAGTACCGGCGGTTTTTCTAATATGAACGCCAGTGTGGGTTCTTATAACAATGTGGCTGTTGAGGTTATTATCACTGTATTTATGCTCATATTTGGAACAAACTTTGCCCTGCACTACCAAGCACTTAAGGGTAACATAAAATCATATTTAAAAAATGAAGAATTCAGGTTATATATTGGGCTTACTGTGGTGTCAGTGATACTTGTAGCTGTGAATATAAACGGGAGTGTGTTTAATAATATATGGGAATCAGTTAGGCATTCAACCTTTCAGGTGGCATCAATTATTACAACTACAGGCTATTTCACACAAAATTTTGACATGTGGCCGGTATTCAGCAAGGTAATCCTAATAACCCTTATGTTTATTGGAGGCTGTGCCAGCTCTACAGGAGGAGGCATAAAGAGTATCAGGGTACTACTACTGATAAAAACAATGAAAAGGGAGCTTATAAGGATAATCCATCCGAGAGCAGTCCACACAATTAAGATTGAAGGGAAGGTAGTTGAGGAGGAAACACTGACAGGAATCCTTTCCTTTTTCTTTATGTATATTTTTATATTTGTAATTGCTGTCCTGATTGTGTCTATTGACGGGAATGATGTAACCACAACGGTAACATCGGTGATAGCTTCAATAGGAAATAGCGGGCTTGGACTAGCTGCTGTGGGCCCGATGGGGAATTTTGCAGGCATGTCTATTATAAGTAAACTGGTTCTTTCCATGTGTATGATTATCGGAAGATTGGAGATTTATCCAATACTGCTGCTTATGCTTCCTTCCTTCTGGAAGAGAGTAAACATTTAATCCATATAACCGAACAGGTGCAGGATTCTTTCTTCCTGCTTTAAATCGTGTACAATATTCATTTTCTTAATGCTTTTGACTGCACCGGCTAACACTTTATCCACCCATCCGGCTTTCAACAGTATGGAACAGCATCTGTAAACCGACACATCATACAAGGATGCTTCGGAGCACTGACGGGTATATTCCCAGAGATTTAATAGTGAAATCACCTTGTCCGGCTTTTCCATGCTTTCAAATATTATTTTTGCTTTAGACATACTGCCCCTGTATTTCAGGGCAGCTTCAAAAATTTTGTTTGCATATAAAGGAGGACAGTTGGGTTCAGGAAGTCTGGAAAATTTTTCAGCTATAGCAGTATTTTCAAATATGTCCGGATTTGCGGTTGATAATGTTTTTACCAGCGTCCACCGCATGGAATCAGTGATAGCATCCATACAGACACAGCTGTTATAAACTGAAAGGGCCTTCCCTTCAATATCGCCTTTGGCAAGGTAATAAATACATAGTATCAGGGTTGCTACAATGTTGCAGGGCTTACTTTTATATAAGGTTTCCAGAGCTTTTATTGAATACTTAAGAATAATAGATGGAAACAATCCTTGATGTGAAAATGCCAAATTATTGTCCCAGCATGAGCTGATATTTCTGATAAGCTTCTTAATAAATATTTGTTTACTGTTTATTTCCTCCATATTGGCGTTATAGAAACGCACTGCCTTCAGGATTTTTCCCCTGCAAATAAAACACTTAATAAGCCCTATTTTTGCAAGAGTATAGCCGCTATTCAGGGAGAGGGCTTTGGAAAAAAACTGTTCTGCAGTTTTGTACTTGCCTTCTGTTATGTACAGATGCCCAAGGCAGTAATAGCCGTATGGTTTTTGCGGATGTTTCTTTATATAATTTTTATACTTTAGTATCCTTAAACCAACCTTTGAATTTTTTTCAGCCAAGCATCCCGCCCCCTTAATCTGCATTCAGTATTTTATCTGTGCCTGAAAGGTATTCCTCGATTATGTTCTGAACATTTGAATCCTTAATATTTATAGATATCTCTATTCTTCTGTTTTTCTGCCTTGCCTGCTCGGAAGTGCCCGGGTCTATTGGGCGGAATTCCGAATAACCGCTTGCTGCGAAATACTTGCCGTATTTGCTCTCAAGGTCAGGATTTGATTGCATGAGGTAATTAAGTACATTGGTGGCTCTTTCTGAGGACAGTTTCATGTTATCGTCTGCGGAGCCTACTTCATCTGCATGGCCGTCAATGCTAATGGTATCAATGTTATTCCTTACACTGGTGTCATCCAGAATTTTCTCAAAAGCAATTGCAAACTGATCAAGAAGTTTTTTGCCACTATACTTGATTGTAGAAGATCCAAAGTCAAATACCACACTCTCATTTATTACTATATTGGCATTTTCACCGATGGTAACCAGTTCTTCCCCCTGTTCATTTTTTCTGCCGATTTCCTTTTCTATCGACTCTTTAACCTTTTTAAGTATATCTACTCTAAGAACTGCTATATTCTGAAGCTTTGTACGCAGGTTTCCAAGCTCTTGGTTACTTTCCGCAATAATTTTTTTCTGGTTTTCTATTTCCTTCTGGGACAGCTTCAACTCCCTTTTGCCTCTTTCCACTTCAGCCTGGGTTTCTTCCACCTCCTGCTGCAGCAGTCGAAGCTCGCCTTCCGCTTCACTAATCTGAATCTGGTATGCATCAAGCTTCTTCTGCTTGTCAGAAAGCTCTTTTCTCACAAATTCAAGGTTTTTGCCTGTAATAATATTCTGTATATATGCAAGGAGCATTAGAAAGAAAAGAACAAGTGCAATAGTTGACATGACATCTGCAAAAGACGGCCAAAAATTGAAAGGCTCCCTGACAGTTTTAAAATTCCTTCTTCTTTTCATTTTTTATCACACCCTGTCCAGCTTTTCAATAGTTTCTTTAATTTCTGATAGCTGCCTGTCCAGCCTTAAAGCAGCACTTTCATTATATGCCAGGGTTTGGTCGGGGAGTATGGCTATTGTTTTTGCAAGATTTCTCTCATTTTCCTTAAAAGTATCAAGAAGCACAAATACTTCTCTTAGAGCATCCTTAACGTTATTAACAATTCCATCGGATACCCTCTTCCCGTTTTCCTCAAGACTGCTTGCAAATGCATCTGCTGTTTGATGTCCAAGCCCGCTTATTTCATCACTCAGTTTTGTCATAAGACTGTTGAATTTTTCCTGGTATTGCTGGATGTCCTGAGCCCTGTTATTCATATCCCTTATGAGGGTTTCGCTCAACTCTTTGCTGGTTGACACGGTTGTTTTGATTTCTGTTACAAGGCTTCCTATATCGTTAAGCACCTGCCTGTTATAAGCGGTCAGTTCGTCAGCAGCTGTTTTTATGTCTTTTGAAAAGCTTTCAATCAGGCTGTAGTTGTCAACAATTATCTTGGAAGTATCTTTTAGCGCTTCAGTAACTTTTATAAAGCTTACATCCATTCTTTCAATATTATTTCTCAGGTTAAAATTAAACTCACTGAAATCCCTGATATTCTCAGCAAAGTTCTTAAGGGAGAGGTCGAATCTTTCCACAGTGTTGTCAAGTACCTGGGATGAGACACTCACATCCATAACCACATTTGTAAGCTTGTCCCCGAAGTTTTCGACTGTTTCCTTTAGCGTATGGTGTATTTTTTCGCCAAACTCAACAAAAGTGTCCCTCAGTATCCTGTTGAGCATTGTGTATTCAGTTTCCTTGTCTTTGGCGACATCAACCGCAACTGTATTGTCCAGATACTCCTCTATATTTACCATAAGTGTTTCCCTGGTTTTTTCAACGTCGATGATTATATTCAAAATAGTAAGGATAATGGAACAGCCAATACCAAAAAGACTGGTTGCGAAGGCCACTGCCATTCCTGATACAGAGGATATAAGTCCGTCCAGAATCGAACTGTAGTCACTCATCAGTTCTGAGCCGGAGGTTGTGTGAAGCAGGTTTACAAGCTCGCCAACTGATATGGTAAGCCCCAGGAATGTACCCAGAAGTCCTAAAACTATAAGAATCGGGACTGTGCTTTTTACAAACCTTTCACCCAGTATAAGAGAGCTAAGCTTTGAATCAAAGCACTTTTCTATTATAGCCTGGGTATTTACCTCAGTGCGGCTGTTGAGTGCGGATTTTTTGTAGTCTTCAATTATTTTGTTCAGCAAATCAATCTTAAAAATCCCGGCACGCCTTTGCTGTCTGTTTTCAAGGTTATTCCATATAGTTATGTATCTTCTGTGTATCAGCAGGTTTATAATGAATGAAGCCAAAAATGTACCCAATATAATCAGGATTATTATAGTTCCTGACATATCGAGTTTTCCCATTAGGTTAAATAAAAAATCCATATAACGCCTCCCAAAATGATAATACCTCAACATAATAATAACATACTAAGGGGTATCATTTCATTAACGAAATCTTACAGATGGATTGCCTGTTATTTTTTCTCCGGGACTATCCATTCGATGAACCTTACATACAGTTTTGTAAAAGGCAGGAATAAAACTGCGCTGATAACATTGAATATGGTATGGGCATTTGCCACTAGCCTGGTTTCACTTTGGCCAAGCACAGTTGTGAGGTATTGTACAATGTTTGAGAATGGATGAAGCAGTACAAGTGCTATAAGCACGCCTATTACATTATATAGCGTATGCGCCCATGCAGTACGACGGGCAGAAACGCTGGTTCCAATACTGGCAATCTGTGCAGTTATGCATGTGCCGATATTATCCCCCAATGTCAGGCATAGTGCGGCGTTAAAGCTGATAAGGTGAGAGTTGAAGAGTACAATAGTTATACCAACGGTAGCACTGCTGCTGTGAACCAGCATTGTGGTTAGCATTCCGATTACTATACCAATAATAGGGTTTTCCCCATATACCCTGAAAAGCTCATAGGCTTGTTTGCTTTCCTTTAAATAGGGTACCCCGGAATTTAGTATTCCAAGTCCCAGAAACATAAAGCCAAATCCTATGATTGCATGCCCTATGTATCTAAATGAGGATTTTTTCGATAGTATTTTAATCAGGAATCCTGCTGCCAGAAGAGGCAGGGCAGTGTCAGTAATCCTGAGGGACATAAGCTGGGTGGTAATTGTTGTGCCAATATTTGCTCCATATATTATTCCAATCGATTGGGCAAGGGTCATTAAACCGGAGTTGACAAGACCCACAGCTGTTACAGTAACTGCAGTGCTGCTTTGTACAAGGGCAGTAAGTACTGTACCAGTGAGAAGGGCAGATGGTATACTGCCGGTAAACCTGGAGAGGGTTTTTCTTATCGCTGTGGGATTGATTTTTTCCAATCCTCCGCTCATTGTATTGACTCCAAATATAAGGCACAGCGTTCCTATTATAAAATTGTAAAGAATAATATAAAACAGTTTCATATTAAAGCATAAGCTGCCGGAAAAGAAAATAGAACCTTTTGAAGAATATTTTCCACATGCTGCGAATACAGGTAAAAGGAAAGGGGCGGTACTATGGAAAATAGGCAAAGAACATGCATAAAATTCATATTATGCTTTGTAATGGGGGTCATCTCCGGCATTTTAATTGGCATATCAGTTTTTTGCATATTAATAAGCTCCAGGATGGACAGGTATTACCAGGAAGTAAGAAAGCTTGAAATAATAATTGAGGAAAAAGACACAAGATTAAAAATACTTGATGAAAAGCTGGAAGAATCAGAAAACCGGAACAGGCTCCTGTTAAAAGAGGTTAAAGTATTTTTAAGTTTCAATGAAAGGGATAAGGAGGATGAATTTGATAAAATAACCCTGGAAAAGCATATAAAGGAGAAATTTAACCATCTCCTCGGTAAAGAAGTAAAAAGCATCGACTTAAATACAGCTGTTGAGGTAATAGATAAAAGGATTTTTAAAATTGATGACAGGGAATACAGGCTAAAGGTAACCCGTATAAGCCTGTTCGAAATTCTTACCATATGGGTGGATGTTGAAACCTGAATTTACAAATATTATATTATGGAGCCTAAAGGTAAAAAGGCAATGTTTTATAGTTGGAAAAGACCTCAATAAGTGATATAATTTTTTTTATTACAAAAATTAATATTTTTTGCTGGTGTACAACCAGAGTTTAATATTGTAATGTTAAGGAGGCATATTATTTGTACTCAGGGGGGAAAGGCTATAACAATGAAAAAGCATAACAGATTTATTATACCGCACAATTATTGCCCCAGATTATCGATTAAGGAAACTGAGATGGCAATCAAATTAATTAAGGATTTTTTTGAAAAGGAGATTTCGATCGCATTAAATCTTACAAGGGTATCATCCCCTCTTTTTGTAAGGCCTGAAACAGGGATTAACGATAACCTGAACGGGGTTGAGAGACCGGTGACATTTGATGTAAAAGGTATAGATGGTAAAGAGGTTGAAGTTGTCCATTCACTGGCCAAATGGAAGCGCATGGCTCTAAAGAAGTATGGGTTCAAGGTAGGTGAGGGGCTTTATACTGACATGAATGCAATCAGGAGAGATGAGGATCTTGGGAATCTGCACTCTATTTATGTCGATCAGTGGGACTGGGAGCTGATTATTAAAAAAGAGGATAGGACAATTAATACTTTGAAAAATATTGTCCGGAATATCTATAGATCATTCAAGAATACTGAAGAATATATATGTAATATCTTTCCTGGGCTGGAAAGGTTTTTGCCTGACGATATATGCTTCATATCTACACAGGAGCTGGAAGATATGTTCCCGGATATGTCTCCTGAAGAGAGGGAAGATAAGATCACAAGGCAGAAAAAAGCAGTATTCATTATGCAGATAGGCGGGGAACTGAAATCAGGCATCAAACATGACGGAAGAGCCCCAGACTATGATGATTGGACATTGAATGGCGATATTATTTTCTGGTACCCGTTGCTTGAAAGAGCATTTGAAGTTTCATCCATGGGCATAAGAGTAGATGAAGAGACGCTTGAGAAGCAGTTGAAGCTGGCAGGCTGTGAAGACCGTAAAAACCTAAAGTTCCACAGTGACTTGCTGAGAGGAGAGCTTCCATATACTATAGGTGGAGGTATAGGCCAATCACGTACTTGTATGTTCCTTTTGAATAAAGCACACATTGGTGAGGTTCAGTCTTCAGTCTGGCCGGATGAAATGATAAGAATATGTGAAGAGGCAAATATAAGCTTATTATAGGACAAGCATTGGTTAACATGTAAGTTATTTAATATACAAGTTGATAATGAAATAAAGGAGTTTATGATTTATGAAAAAGTTAACTTTAAGAGAGATTTTCAATAATCCTCAGCAGCATATGGGCAGAGAGATCAGGATTTCCGGCTGGGCAAAGACAGTAAGGAGTTCAAAAACTTTTGGCTTTATTGAAGTAAATGACGGCTCTTTTTTCAAAAACCTCCAGGTAGTATTTGAGGAGGAAAGGCTGGAAAACTTTAAGAACATATCCAGGCTTCCTGCTGGGTCTTCAATAGAGGTTCTGGGCGAACTTGTAGAGTCGCCCGCTGCAAAGCAGCCCTTTGAACTTAAAGCATCTGAAATTAAGATTACAGGTTTGTGTGAGCCTGATTATCCGCTTCAGAAAAAAAGGCATTCTTTTGAATTTTTAAGAACCATAGCACATTTGAGGCCGCGTACTAATACATTTTCCGCGGTTTTCAGGATAAGGTCAATGGTGGCTTATGCAATTCACAAGTTCTTTCAGGACAGGGGTTTTGTATATGTACATACCCCAATTATTACTTCAAGTGATGCGGAAGGTGCAGGAGAGATGTTCAGGGTTACCACAATGGATCTGGATGCACTGCAGAGGGATGAAAAGGGCAATATTGATTTTTCCCATGATTTTTTCGGGAAGGAAACAAATCTTACGGTGAGCGGTCAGTTAGAGGCGGAATCATACTGCATGGCCTTTGGAAAGGTGTATACGTTCGGACCTACATTCAGGGCGGAAAATTCCAACACAGCCCGGCATGCTTCTGAATTTTGGATGATTGAACCGGAAATTGCTTTTGCTGAATTAAAGGATGATATGGAACTGGCAGAGGGTATGATGAAATATATCATAGACTATGTGATGGAGAATGCCCCAGAGGAAATGGCGTTCTTTAACAGCTTTGTTGATAAGGCATTGTTCGAGAGACTGGATAATGTAGTAAATTCTGATTTTGATCACATAACCTATACTGAAGCAATTAAAATCCTTGAAAAGGAAAAGCAGAACTTTGATTATCCCATAAAATGGGGAAGTGACCTCCAGACAGAGCATGAAAGATACCTAACTGAGAAAGTATTCAAAAAGCCTGTATTTGTTACAGACTATCCTAAAGATATCAAGGCTTTCTATATGAGAATGAACGATGATAACAGGACAGTAGCGGCAATGGATCTTCTGGTGCCTGGTGTTGGGGAAATTATTGGAGGAAGCCAGAGGGAAGAGAGACTTGATTACTTAGAAAAGAGAATGGATGAACTTGGGATGGAAAGGGATGAATACTGGTGGTATCTGGATTTAAGGAAGTATGGAGGCACAAAACATGCCGGCTTTGGCCTTGGATTTGAGCGCACGATTATGTATCTGACAGGTATGGCTAATATTAGGGATGTAATACCTTTTCCAAGAACGCCGAGGAATGCTGAGTTCTAAATGGAAGGGAGCCATCTGTATTTACAAATTGGGGCATGTACTCTATAATCAGAGATAGTTCGTTACATAAAATATTACTTTAATAATTACTATATCTAAAACTAGGAGGTTTTAATGTAATGGGTGAACAAGTTTATAATGCATATGTAACAGCACAAAAGCAATTTGACAATGTAGCGGATGTAATTGACCTCGAACAGTCGGTTCGTGAATTATTACGCCAGCCAATGCGCGAATACCATTTTGCAATTCCTGTAAAAATGGATGATGGAACAACAAAAGTTTTCAATGGTTTCAGAATTCAGCACAATGATGCCCGTGGGCCTGCAAAGGGCGGGATTCGTTTTCATCCGCATGAAACAATCGATACGATTAGGGCATTGTCCATGTGGATGACATGGAAGTGTTCGGTTGTAGATATACCACTAGGGGGCGGAAAAGGTGGAATTATTTGTGATCCGCATAATCTTTCAAAAGGTGAGCAGGAAAGGCTTTGCCGTGGATATGTCAGGCAAGTTGCAAAAAATATCGGCCCTGTTTCAGACGTTCCGGCGCCCGATGTTATGACCAACGGCCAGCATATGCTATGGATGATGGACGAATTTGAGACCATTTACGGAGGTAGATATCCAGGTGTTATTACTGGAAAACCAGTTGGCATGGGCGGTTCTCTTGGACGTACTGAAGCAACAGGCTATGGTGTTATTTATACCCTCCGTGAAGCTCTAAAAGTGCTGGGTATCGATATCAAAAATACAACAGCAAGTCTACAGGGCTTTGGTAATGTTGCTGAATATGCTGCACGTTTGTATACAAGCATGGGAGGCAAAATAATTGCAATATCATGTTGGGATCAGAATGATAAGAAAGCCTATACTTTCCGCAAAATTGACGGACTTGATATAGAACATATGGCTACCATCAAGGATCAATTCGGTACGATTGACAAGCAAAAGGCCCAGGAATTCGGATGTGAACTTCTGGAAGGGGATGAATGGATTGCGCAGGATGTTGACATTATTCTACCATGTGCGCTTGAAAACCAGATTACCCCTACAACATTTGCTAAAATCAGCAATAAGGTTAAGGTAATTTGCGAAGGTGCTAACGGCCCTACGACGCCTGACTGTGATGAGTTGATTAAGGAAAAGAACATTTTCCTTGTTCCTGATTTCCTTTGCAACGCCGGTGGAGTAACCTGCAGTTATTTTGAACAGGTACAATGCAATATGAATTATTTCTGGACAAAGGAAGAGGTTCTCGAGAAACTTGACTCAAAAATGACATCAGCCTTCCAGGCCGTATACAAGCTTGCACAGGATAAAGGCTTATATATGCGAGATGCTGCATACGTAATAGCAATTAACCGTGTTGCGGAAGCTGTTAAACTCCGGGGTTGGGTGTAATATAGTAAACCATTATAGACTATATCCTTTACTGGATATAGTCTATAATAAACAGGGGAGGAAACACTGGTGGAAGAATATCAAGACATCTCGGTTTTAATGGAACGGGCGAAGGAACTAGAGTGCCTTTACCTGATAGATGAAGCATTGACCGGGAATACACTTCCGGATGTGCTGATGGAAATCACAAGGGTTACTCCATTAGGGTTCCGCAATGTGAAAGCCTGCACTGTGGCTATTGAATTAGACGGTGTAACCTATGCTGCTAAACCTGTTATAGCGAATGGCAGTGAGATCCGGTCTGAAATTGTTGTTAATGACAGTAAAAGGGGCTTCATTACAGCTGCCTATCCTTCAGATACATTTCCTAAAGATGATATTGTGTTTTTAA
The DNA here is from genome assembly GCA_050953835.1 of Acetivibrionales bacterium. Classification (GTDB taxonomy): domain Bacteria; phylum Bacillota; class Clostridia; order Acetivibrionales; family JBMNNH01; genus JBMNNH01. The sequence goes on from JBMNNH010000027.1 coordinate 176,394, forward strand.
CCCAGGAAGTAAAACTATTGAACACCATAAGTAACAGGATATCGCAATATATCTATCAAAGAAGTATTCAGGCAGTTGATGATAACAGAAGCAGCTGGGAAACAATTATAAAGCTTTTGCAAAACACGGACCAGGGAATGCTGCTGCGTGTTTGTGAAAAAATGTTTGCTCTTCTGGCAGCCAGCAATCCAAAGCTGATTAAGGATATTTTCACTGAAATGGACTGGGCGATATATAAATACCAGGGCGAAATCAATTTCCCCTTAAAAAGTTTACCATCTGTTGATGTTATCCGGCTTAGTAAAAGCCTTTTCCAAGTTGCAAGTACTTATTTGGAAGATTCTCAAATACTAGATTATATAAATCTATGGATATACCAGGGAAAAACATATGAGCTGATAAAACTTGTAGATAAAAGGGATTCCGATGTAAAAGATATATCAAAAGCGCTGGCCCAGTATCTAAAGGCTGTCAAGTCCAATGAAATGTCAAGCAAGGCTACGCAAAGGTGGTTGACTGTAGAGTTAATACGTCGCTTCTTAACCGACAATCCCAAGTTTATTGAAAATGCAAGGAAGTATGTTTCTGTTGAAGATATTTATGGACTGTTGGACACTTTTATTTGTTCTCCGCAAAGCATAGGAAAAATCGGAGGGAAGGCCACAGGATTTTTTATTGCTTATCAGATTATCAAGTACCATACTGCTAACAATCCCGAACTGGGAAGTGTTAAGATACCAAGAACATGGTATATTTCCTCTGATGAACTGTCAAATTTAATTCACGATAATGGCTTGGACGAGTTGAATGAGCATAAGTACCGGGGACCTTTTTGAAATTCGCTTGTGCTATCCTAAAGTAATTCAAACACTAAAGAACTCCCGGATGTCATCCTATGTTTTAAATGAGCTTAACAAAATTCTCGACCAAACTGAGGACAAACCATTAATAATAAGGTCATCAAGTTTGCTGGAGGATCAAAGGGACTCCGCATTTTCCGGAAAATATAAAAGCCTGTTTGTAACAAATACAGGAACAAGAGCTAAACGCCTTCAAAGCCTGGTAGAGGGAATTCTTGAGGTCTATGCATCTATTTTCAGCCCTGACTCTATTCAGTACCGGAAAGAGCGTAATTTACTTGATAGTAACGAACAGATGGGAATAATGATACAGGAGGTTGTTGGCTGTAAGGTGGGACCGTACTATTTCCCGCTATATGCAGGAGTAGCCTTCAGCAATAATGAATTCCGGTGGTCACCCCGGATCGAACGTGAGGACGGGCTTCTGCGTATGGTCATGGGGCTGGGGACACGTGCGGTGGACAGGATAGGAAATGATTACCCTATACTAATTTCACCTGGACAGCCAAATCTTAGTGTTAATCAAGCGCCGCAGGAATTAAAGAAATATTCACCACAGATGATGGATGTTATTGATATTGAAAATGACCGGTTCTTAACAGTCCCGATTTCTGAGCTAATAAAGGATTACGGAAATGAAATACCCTATCTTAATTATGTTGCATCAGTTCTAAAAAATGATTTTATAACCGGACTTAATAGAATAACTACAGATTTTAAAAATGATGATATAGTAATTACTTTTGATGGTCTAATTAATAATACTTCAATTATTAGGCAAATACGGTCAGTTTTAATGCTTTTGAAAGAAAAACTTGGCTATGCGGTAGATATTGAATTCGCAAGTGACGGAAAGAATTTTTATCTGCTGCAATGCCGCCCGCAAAGCATAAACCACGACAGTATGCCTGTTGCCATTCCAACAAATATTTCATCTCAGAGTACGGTTTTTACAGCAAACAGGTATATCTCTAATGGAAAGGTTGTAGGCATTAAGACAGTTGTGTATGTTGATCCTGAAGAATACGGAAAGCTGGAAAACCTTCAGGATATGGTAAATGTAGGCATTGCAGTGAGTGAATTAAACAGGATACTGCCGCGCCGCAGCTTTATTTTAATGGGTCCTGGACGTTGGGGTAGCCGGGGAGATATAAAACTGGGAGTGCAGGTAACATATTCTGATATTAATAATACTTCCATGCTTATCGAGATTGCACAAAAGAAATCCAAATACCATCCGGAATTATCATTCGGTACTCATTTTTTCCAGGATCTTGTTGAGGAGAATATAAAATATTTGCCTTTATATCCGGAAGATGACGAAATAGTATTCAATAAAAGCTTTTTTACTCAGAGTCCAAATGAGTTGGGAAAGATTTTGCCTATGTATTCCTATCTTGACAGCGTAATAAAGGTAGTAAGCGTTCCGGAAAACTATTATGGAAAAGAGCTTGTTGTTCTGATGAATGCTGATTTGGAAAAAGCAATAGCTTATCTTGACAATCCATCAGAGAACAATACAAACTCCAGTATTGATTCAAGGGTGTTTGAAATAAAAAGTGAGGCTGAAAAAGCTGACAATGAGGGGTGGAAATGGCGTCATTATATGGCTGAGCAAATCGCTTCCCAAATGGATATGGAAACATTCGGTGTGAAAGGCATTTATTTGTTTGGAAGTACAAATACATGTACTGCCAGACTTAACAGCGATATTGATTTATTGGTTCATTTTGAAGGGTCCGGGGAGCAGAAGCAAAAGCTTGATACCTGGTTTAATGGATGGAGCAAGGCACTTTCTGCAATTAATTATTTAAAAACAGGATACCAATCGGACGGCCTTTTAGATGTTCATTATGTTACTGACCAGGATATTGAAGAAAAGAACTCTTATGCAATTAAAATTAATTCTGCCTACGAGCCTGCTTTTCCTTTACGTATACGCAGAGATTGATATATACTATAGATATGTGATGAGTATGAAATATTTCCGGAAGGAAAGTCATAATAAATAATTTTATATTTTATGGGAGGTGTATTTATGACAGAGGATATTAAAAAAGTTGCAAGAGAAGACAAGATAATAATAGCTGATGAGGTAATAGCAACCATAGCGGGGATTGCAGCTATGGAAATTGATGAGGTAGTTTCCATGAGTGGAAACCTTAGTGACGGCATTGCGGAAATGCTGGGCAAAAGAAACTTTTCAAAGGGAATAAAGGTTGTAGTGGAAGGAAAGCAAATAGTCCTGGACTTGTCTATTATAGTTAAATATGGATGCAGAATACACGTAGTTGCAAAAAATATTCAGGACAAAGTGAGAAATGTAGTGGAAGATATGACTGGAATGTCAGTTGTCGAAGTAAATATCCATATTTTAGGGGTTAATATTGAAAAAGATATGAAAAATCGTCAAAGCGGCGAAAACGGGGGAGACTTAGCATAGTTTTTAGAGCATAAAGGGACAAATGATAAAAAAATTTTTTAAAGCTTTTGTAATACTATCTTCGGCTATAATACTAATGTTGTTAATATTTTTTACAGATGGTTTTGAAGAACTGGTCAATATGTTGGTTAATGCAAAATACCGGTGGATAGCTGCCAGTTTTGCATGTATGGTTGTATACTGGCTTGTGGATTCCGCAATAATACAAATCATTGTAGCAGCCTTGCACAAAAGGCAGCGTCCGGTGGATTCATTAAAGGTGGCTATGATTGGTAATTTCTTTAATTCGATAACTCCATTTGCTTTAGGAGGACAGCCAGCACAGGTTTATGTAATGGTGAAAGATGGTATAAAACCTGGGCATGCTGCATCTGTATTTGTAATAAAATCAGCTTTATATCAAGTTGTGATTATGTTGTACTGCCTGGTGGTAGTTTTTGCAAAGGGTCCTTTTTTTGCACAGAGGATACCTGAGTTTTATTTATTATATTTTACAGGCCTAATAATAAATGTTATTACAATATTGGTATATGCACTGTTTGTATTTAAAAGAAAAGCAGCGTACAAGTTGCTGATGTTTGTTAACAAGTTATTAAAAAAAATAAGGTTTTTAAAAAATTCAGACAGGTTGATAAAAAAAGTTGAAAAGGAACTAATCAGTTTTACTGATGGTGTTTCACTTCTGAGAAACAAGAAAGGGGTAGTTTACGGGGCAGTTATACTGCAAGCTGTCCAATTTACGCTCCTTTTTGCCGTTCCATACTTCATCTATCTGGCTGTACAAGGTGGAGGAGCAAGTATGTGGAACATAGTGGCTGCCCAGTCGGTTGTTACAATGGTAACTTTGCTTGTCCCTTCACCTGGTTCAACCGGTGGTGCCGAAGGCCTGAGCTATTTATTTTTTAAAATGTTCTTTAAGCCTGAGATAATAATACCGGTTATTCTGATATGGAGAATTATAACCTATTACTCAAATATAGTATTTGGAGGGCTGATATCTGTTTTTGCTCCTGAAAAGCCGCTTAAAAACAGATTAGAATAAAATTGTATTAATAATATCTAAAAAATACTATAGGTAAATCTAATGAAGTGCTAAAATGGAACAAACAGCATCAATAAGTGGAAATGTGTTTATCAATTATTATTATATGTATATGTATTTTGGAGGTTGTCATGAATTATAAATTGATTTGCTGTGAAGTGTTTATGAGAATGGCGTGCCTTGCTATTGCGCACACGCCTCATATAATAGATCCCGAGTTTACGGAGCTTGGGGCCCATGAAGATCCTGAAAAGCTCAGGGACGATTTGCAGAAAAGGGTGGATAAAGCCGATGCATGCGGGAAATATGATGCCATACTGCTGGGCTACGGTTTATGCGGGAACGGTACGGTGGGCATAAAAGCAGGAACTGTTCCCCTGGTAATACCCAGAGCTCATGACTGCTGTACCATTTTTCTTGGATCAAAGGATAAATTTATTGAATACTTTAAGGATAACTTGAGTTCGGAGTGGAGTTCGGTAGGCTATATGGAAAGAGGAAGCGATTATTTGAGGGATACCGACACGGGAAAACTCCTGGGTATGGATAAAGATTTTGAGCAGCTTGTGGAACAGTATGGAGAGGAAAATGCAGAGTTTATATGGGAAACGCTTCATCCTAAGCCGAACAATAATGAGATTATTTTTATTGAGGTTCCGGAGTTGGCTCACCTTGGGTATTTAAGCAGAATAAAGTCTTTAGCTGAAAAAGAGGGAAAAACTCTTCAGGTATTTAAGGGAGATATGGCTTTAATTAACGGACTAATCCAGGGTAATTGGAATGACAGGGATTATCTGATAGTATCGCCGGGCAAAAAAATAAAGGCCATCTATGACCAGAACAAAGTAATGTGTACAGATTAATAATAATATCATTCAATTATTGAGTATATGCTTTGAATTTGGAGGATATCTTGGTAATTGTCTCGTAAAATACCCTTATCAACTGTGTGGCAAAATGATATATTGAGAACAGATCCTATCATATTTTAAATAATAAGATGTTTATGGTAGAATTAGGTCATCCTGTTGCTTTATTTGTTTATACCATACAATTATCTGCTCCCCTGAATATAAAAAAGGTATATATTTAGGGGATTCTTAGTATAATGAGCAAAAAAATGCTAACATTGATTATTAACACTGCGGTTATATTTTCTTGGAAAGGGTTGAAGAATAATATGATAAAAATTGAAAATGTGGTAAAAAAATACCCTGTAATGGAACGGCCTGCGGTAAATAACCTTTCGATGAATATTGAGGAAGGTGAGATATGTGTTTTTGTAGGGCCATCAGGTTGTGGAAAGACTACCACACTAAAGATGATTAACAGAATTATTGAACCTACATCCGGTGCTATATATGTAAATGGAGTAAATGTATTAAAACAGGATCCTGACAAGCTTCGTCAGAATATTGGATATGTTATTCAGCAAACCGGCCTGTTCCCTCACATGACTGTTTATGAAAATATATCTATCGTTCCGATGCTTCTTAAGTGGGAAGATGAAAAAATAAAAGAAAGGGTGGATGAACTGCTGGAAATAGTCGGATTAGATCCGGAAGAGAATCGTTTTAAATACCCCAAGGCATTGTCAGGAGGACAAAAGCAAAGGGTAGGTGTTGCAAGAGCATTGGCAGGTAACCCTTCCATAATGCTGATGGATGAACCTTTCGGTGCTGTTGACCCTGTCACAAGAACCCAGCTTCAGAATGAATTTCTAAGAGTCCAGAAGAAAATGAGGAAGACAATTTGTTTTGTTACTCATGATATCGATGAGGCAATAAAGATGGGAGATAAAATAGCTATTATGAACGAGGGAGATCTTGTTCAATATGATACCCCCGAGAATATATTGTTTAATCCAAACGGTGAGTTTGTTGAAGAGTTTGTAGGATCCGACCGATCCCTTAAAGTACTTAGTTTACTGCGTATTGGAGCAGTTATGAAAAGAAATGTGAAAACTGTAAGAATGGATACCGATATATCGGTGCTGCACAATTTTTTTGAAAACAACAAGAAAAAACGTGCTGTAATAGTAGATGAAAACAACAGGGTTGCAGGTTCTGTGTCCCGCAATGACCTGCCTAAAGGCTCCAGTGCGAGAGGGTGGAATAGAATAATAAAGCCTATTCCCGTTACTCTTCCGATACAGGCCACATTAAGGGATGCACTGGCACAAATGCTTCAATATGATCTGAGTGCGGTTCCTGTAGTAGAAGACGATAACACCTTTGTAGGCGTTGTGGATTTGAATGAGATTCGTAAGCATATAGGAGAGGCATACCAGGAATTTGGTCAGGATGAAGAGGAGTGATATGCATGGCTGTTTTTAATTTTTTCAAAGGTATAGTATTGTATTTTGTCAATCATATTGAAAAAATCACTACCTATACTATTGAGCATTTTATACTCATTATTATGGCTATACTTCTTTCATTGCTTGTCTGGACAACAGTGGGCATTGCAATACGGAACAGGCTTGGGTTGGCTAAGGGTATACTAAGCATAGGCAGTTTTGTAATGTCGATTCCGAGTATAGCATTATATGGGATACTTGTAAGCATACCCGGATTTGGCCTGAGCCGGAAAAGTGCGGTATTCGGTTTGCTTCTATATGCAATGCTGCCAATAGTAAGAAATGTTTATATAGCCTTAAACCAGGTGGACAAAAGCATTCTGGAAGCTGCAAGAGGTATGGGTATGTCCTCAAGGCAGGTGCTTTTTAAAGTACAGCTCCCCCTCGCACTTCCTGTAATTATGGCCGGAGTGAGGGTAGCTTTGGTTATGATGGTTGGAATAGCCACTCTTGCAGTTTATATTGGAGAAAGAAACCTCGGCAGACTCATACAGCAGGGTATAGTCAGAACACATGATGTTATGATAATAGTAGGTGCTATACTTGTATCATTAATGGCTGTTGCAGTAGATTACATCATGGGTAGGATTCAGAAGATAGTCATTTCCCCGGGTTTGTCTGCAGAAATACCTTCAAATATCTCTGGAAAGAAGGTGTGATAGTTGAAAATTAAAGATATCATTGAAGTATTGAATGAGCAGGGATGGAAGCTTCTTGGGCAGCATTTGAAGCTGGTAGGCATTTCCCTTTTACTGTCTATAATAATTGCTTTGATACTGGGAATTGCTGTGACAAGGTTTCCTTTAAAGAAGTGGCTGCCACAAGTAGTATCTTTTTTAAATACAGCTCAGGGAGTACCTAGTCTTGCAGTAGTAGCAATTTTCCTGCCAATAATGGGAATAGGGGTTTTTCCTGCAATAGTAGCTCTGACATTGTATGGGCTGTTGCCGATTGCACGGAATACTATAGCGGGTATTGAAGGTATAGACCCTGATATATTAGAAGCTGCCAGAGGCACGGGTATGCCGGCAGGGCAAATATTTCGGAAGGTTGAGATTCCATTAGCTTTGCCTGTAATTATTGCAGGGATTCAGACCTCTGCAGTCTTGATAGTGGGTACGGCAGCAATTGCCCAGCTTATTGGCGCCGGAGGGCTGGGAAGACTAATCTTTATGGGAATCAGCAGCTATAAGCCACATATAACTTTTCTGGGTTCATTGATGGCTGCAATTATTGCAATTGCTTTGGATCAGGGGATAGGGTTTATCCAACGAAGATTAACTTCTGCCTACAGAGATTAAAAACAAGAAAAGACAAAGGAGAGATAGGATTATGAATAATTTTAAGAAGTTTAACATTGTATTGTGTATTTCACTGGTTTTTATATTGCTTGTTGCATTTACAGCATGCGGAAAAAGCGGAGAAAAGGACGGACCTGTAATCAGGGTTGCTTCAAAGGCCTGGACAGAGCAGCTAATACTTGGCAATATGTTCATTCAATTATTAGAAGCTAATGGATATCCGGTTGAGGACAGAACCGGCCTGGGAGAATCTCCTGTGATACGTGCTGCCCTGCATTCCGGGGAAGTAGATCTTTATTGGGAGTATACCGGCACAACCCTTATGACACTGATGGGATATGAGCAGGTTACAGAAGCTGAGGAAGCATACAAACTTGTGAAGGAATGGGACAAGAATGAGAATAATGTAGTATGGCTGGACTATGCATCTGCAAATAACACTTTTACACTGATGATGCGTAAGGAACATGCACAGGAGCTAGGAATTGAAACAATATCAGACCTTGCTGCTTACATTAATGAAAACTCGGATGCAATAGGTCTGGCGACGTCATTAGAGTTTTTAGAAAGAGTTGATGGTATTCCAGGCCTTGAGGAAAAGTATGGCTTTAAATTCAATAGGGATAGAGTTACTACAATGGAAGTCGGGTTAACTTATGGAGCTTTAAGGGATAATAAAGTGGACGTGGCCATGGGGTTTGCAACTGACGGAAGAATACCTGCTTTTAATTTTGCCAACCTTGAGGATGATAATAAATTCTTCCCTGTATACAATCCGGCACCAGTTATTAGGCAGGAAATCCTTGACGCATACCCTGACTTGGCAGAAGTGCTTAATAAGCTTCCTCCTCTGCTCGATAATGATACTCTTGCAAACTTGAACAAGGAAGTAGACGTGGACCAGAAAGAGCCTGAAGAAGTAGCCAGACAATTCCTGCTGGATAATGAATTAATTGATTAAACAAACGATTATAAAATTCTGAATTATATCATCAAAAAAGTATTCCCTTTGGTTTAGTTAGTTCAAATTAACAAATTAAACCGGAGGGTTTCTTTTATATTGTGATAAAATATAAGACATAGACTGGATTTTTTCGTACAATAGGGTGAAAAGAAATATTTAATTAGTATATTGACGAGGAGAATGTCATATGGATAAACAGTTACACCGCTCAAGAGAGAACAAAATGATTGCCGGGGTATGCGGAGGAGTAGCGGAGTATTTTTCATTGGATCCTACCATTGTTAGAATAATATGGGCGGCAATTACATTAGCTTTTTTACCTGGAGGTATTATTGCATATATTATAGCTGCTGTTGTAATACCTGAAAGACAAGTAACCATTCCCGGGACCGGGTCGCAGAGTAATAATATGGATAGCGCAGGCGCAGAAAACAGTGGAGCTGATGGTTGTAGCCAATATAATGATTCTAATACACCTGATAAAGCAGACCCACAGAGAAGCAGGCTGTTTATCGGAGGAGTGCTGATTTTTTTGGGTGCCCTTATTCTTGCAAAGGAATTTGCTATTATTAATACAAAATACCTGTGGCCTTTGGTTTTTATAGGTATAGGAGCCTATATAATCTATAGGGGAGGCAGGAAAAAACCATGAAAAACAGAAATATTGGATTAGGTATATTTTTTATTGCTGCGGGCGCAATTTGGCTTTTAATAAACACCGGATATTTAGAAGTCAGCATGATATTTGATTCACTGAGGGTGCTTTGGCCCCTATTGCTTGTTGTTATTGGCCTAAATATAATTTTTGGGGAAAATGCGGTTGCCAATACGCTTATATGGCTGCTTTTTATTGCTGCAGTTATAGGATACAGTGTTTATTACCAGAGCGGAAACACCTTCATACAGAAACCCGTAAACCAAAGGATGGTTGTAATAGAAAAGTGCATTAGTGCTGGAGAGCATGATTCTATAAAAAACCAGGGATGAGGAATGCAAATGACTGACAGGATCAGTAAAATCATTGATGTAGCTGCAGGCAGGGAACAAGCAGATGTTGTACTAAAGAATTGTAATATTGTTAATGTTTTTACCCAGGAAATAGTTCAGGGTAATATTGCTATTTGTGGGGATAAAATTGCAGGGATTGGGGATTACTCAGGCAAACATGAAATAGACATTAATGGTTGCTATGCCATTCCGGGGTTGATAGATTCCCATGTGCATATTGAGTCGGCTATGATAGTGCCGGAACAATTTGCAAGGGCTGTAGTGCCAAAAGGTACTACCACAGTTATTGCAGATCCCCATGAGATCACAAATGTTTGCGGTCTGGACGGCATATCCTTTATTTTGGAAAGAAGCAGGGATTTACCCCTTAATGTTTATATTATGCTACCGTCATGTGTACCTGCAACTCCATTTGAAACCTCGGGCACCAGGCTTGGAGCACAAGATTTGGTCAGTCTTTTGGAAAATGAAAGAGTTTTAGGCCTGGGTGAAATGATGGATTATGTAGGAGTTGTTTCAGCAGACAATGCTATAATTGAAAAGCTCACTTCTTTAAACGGAAAGATTATAGACGGGCATGCTCCACAGCTTGGAGGCAAAAGCCTGAATGCTTATATATCTGCAGGTATCAGGACCGACCATGAATGCACCACAGTGGAGGAAATGGCTGAAAAGATTAGATCCGGGCTCCATATCCAGATACGGGAAGGCTCGGCGGCAAGGGATCTTAAAACGCTGATAAAAGGTGTAAATGAGAGGAATATGAGAAGGTGCAGTTTCTGTACTGATGACAGGCATCTGGATGCAATTATTAAAGAAGGACATATTGATAACTGCATCAGGCAGGCTGTAAAAAATGGCATGGAACCAGTCAAAGCTGTTATTATGGCAACATTAAACACAGCGGAATGTTACGGACTTGAAAAGCTTGGAGCAATTGCCCCCGGATATGCGGCTGATATTGTTGTTACCGATAACCTGGAGGACTTTAATATAATCAAGGTGATTAAAAGCGGCAGGCTGGTGGCAGAAAACGGTATTCTTACAGAAGAAATATGCTTTGCGCAAAAAGGAAGGCTGCACAACACTGTCCGAATTGATAAAATAAGCAAAGAGATGTTTGATATAAAGCTAAAATCGGAAAATGCAAATGTTATTAGCGTTCAGCCCGGCAGTTTAATAACCCGGAAAGAAATAAGAAAGGTGAAAACTGATGGAGGACTTTTTGTATGCAGTGACAGCATTGATGTTGTAAAACTTGCTGTAGTTGAAAGGCACAGGGCAACAGGCAATATAGGGCTGGGTTTGCTTGAAAACCTTAATATAAAAAACATGGCGATTGCTTCTACAGTGGCACATGATTCCCATAACCTTATTGTTGCAGGCGACAATGATGCTGACATGTTGGCGGCAGTACAGGAGCTTTATGAAAAAGGAGGAGGTATTACAATATGCAGCCGGGGCGAGGTAATTAAAACCCTTCCGCTGCCAATTGCAGGACTGCTCTCCGACAGGCCGTTTGAAGAGGTTGCCGGTGAACTGGCTGAAATGCTGGATATAGTATACAAAATGGGTGTAAACAAAGAATTTGAACCATTTATGATTCTTTCCTTTCTGGCGCTCCCTGTTATTCCTGAAATACGGTTAACAGACAGGGGACTATTTGATGTGGAAAGCTTCTCATTTATAAACATATCATGAAAGAATAGCCATACTAATTCTGTTTTATTATTCGAATACTATACTTTAAAAGGATATTAAACGGCCTGCCGTTGGTTTGTATCTAAAAACATTTCGGGAGGGATTTTATTTGGAAGAGATGGAAGGAAAAACTAATTCCGAGGGCAGAAATACCAGGACGCCTGAAATCATATATGATCCTGATAAGGATTTTTACAAGGGGATAGGAGGCAAACTAAGGTTGAAAGCAGAAGGCTTGTTTAAAAAAGCAAAGGAAAAAGGTATTTCCATAGAAGAAATAAGTATTGATACCTTAAGGGAGAGTCAGGTTGAATTCCCTGGAATAGGTGTTATAGACCTGCCTGCGTATATTGTCAAGGTAAGAGGCAGGGAAAATGACAGCGGCCAGGTTATGGCTGATGGCAAGCATTTAGATTATTTCAACCGGTATCAAAAATTTATTGCAGAGAGGATAGAGAATAAAAACTCTACGTATAAAAAGGGCGGTAATAAAAAACATGAGGATACCGAAAAAACAGGAAATAATTTGGAAATGTCCCTTACTGAGTGGGAAAGATTTGAAATCGGGAAGAACCTGGTAGAAGATAAAGAGTTCGGAATAGAAAAGACTATAACCGGTGCATGTGACAGGGTAATAAGAAAACTTATGGGTGAGAATGATTGGCTGTATCCTGAAGAAGCAAGATTACTGGATGAGGAATTTAATGATGTACAGGCCAGAATAGCAGCAGAGGGAAAAAAAAGGAATGTTGGAAGGCCGGGATATCAGAGGTGTGCTACTGAAAGGCAGATAAATTATCTTAAAGCCAGGATAAAAAACCTTGGACTGAATCCTGAAAGTGAGGTAGTTATAAGAGAGCTAATGAGACAAAGTGGTTTTGATAAAAGCAATTTAAATGAACTAAGCACAATAGATATGAGCAGGGTGATTGACTGTGTAAACGAGATAGTTCCAAAAATAAAGCAGTCTTTGCCCGGGGAAAATTTGAATTGAGCCACCATTATAAAAAATCTTGTCACTTTAGTTGTTGAAAATTGAAGTATGTATAACTATAATAGGAATAGCAGGGAAAAAATGATGGCTATGTTTATTATGAGGTGGTATTATGCGAGGCAAAAAAAGTCCCTGGCTGCTTGTTGTACTATTGTTGGCAGGAGCAGTTGCTGGCGGCCTTTTAGGGGAAGCTCTTGCGAAAAATGAAAGTTTTAGTTGGATAAGTTTTGGGGGAGTAAACGGGTATAGGAATCTTTTTGCTTTTTCAATGGATCCTTTAATTGATGCCCGTATATTGAAACTGGGATTTAATTTTGCCGTGAGTATAAACGGCGGAAGTATCTTAGGAATGATATTAGGGTTAATTGTGTACTTGCGTATTTAATTTCTCCTGGTTCTTTCCGTGAAAAAGGAGGCAGCTATGAAGGAGATTATACTTGCATCCGCATCTCCGCGGCGGTTTGAGCTTTTAAGCCGGTTAGGTTTAAAATTCAGAGTTTTACCTTCCAAATTAGAAGAGAATATTGATTTAAGGCTTAATGCCGGAGAAATTGCTGAAAATGTTTCATTCCTGAAAGCAGAAAATGTGGCAAAAAAACTTGATATTAACGCAATTGTTATTGGCGCTGACACAATAGTAGTTAAGGACAGAATTCTAGGTAAACCTCAGAGTTGTGCAGAGGCATTTAACATGCTGAAGTTATTGCAGGGAAGCTGGCACAGTGTTATTACAGGGATTACGGTTATTGAAACACCAGGTATGAAAACCATAAAGGGACATGAAAAAACAAGGGTAAAGTTCAGAGAACTGTCAGATGATGAAATAATATCCTATATAAAGACTGGTGAACCCGAAGACAAGGCGGGAGCTTACGGAATACAAGGAATTGGGGCGATTCTTGTAGACAGAATTGAAGGTTGCTATTTCAATGTTGTAGGACTTCCACTGACAAAGCTGAGTTTAATGCTCAAAGATTTTAATATAAGTATTCTATAGTATTTGGGGGTAAACATGAGGCCTTTGGCGGATAGATTAAAAATTAAGGATCTTCCATCAAATGAAAGACCATATGAAAAGCTTGAAAGATTCGGACCGGAAATGCTATCGGATGCTGAATTATTGGCAATAATTATTAGGAGCGGGAATAAAACTGAAACATCCGTATCCCTTTCGCAAAGGGTAATAAAGGAGCAGGGAGGCCTGGTGTCACTGCACAATGCTTCTCTGGAGCAGTTAAGAAGCATAAGCGGAATTGGAAGAGTAAAAGCGGTGCAGATAAAAGCAGTAATGGAGCTTTCGAAAAGGATATCTTCATACGGCCTTAATAACAAGGCAGTTGTTAAATCTCCGCTTGACATAAGCAGGCTGCTGATGGAGGAGATGAGGCATTTAAAAAAAGAAGTGTTCAAAGTTATACTTCTTAGCACTAAAAACCAGGTGATAAAGCATATTAACATATCTGTAGGAAGCCTGAACGCTTCTATTGTCCACCCAAGAGAAGTATTTGCCGAAGCTGTAAAATCTGGCTGTTCGAGCATAATAATGGTGCATAACCACCCAAGCGGAGACCCTGAGCCAAGCAGTGAAGACATAGGGACAACAGCCAGACTGGTGGAGGCAGGTAATATTTTAGGTATAAAGGTACTAGACCATGTAATAATAGGTGATGGGAAGTATATAAGCCTGAAAGAAAAGGGATTCATATGAAAAGCTTGTGTAAAGCATGCATTGAAAACAAGGAGTAAATGTTTACAGTTGACAATAAAGAATTGAAAAACTAAAATATGAAGAATAAAACAAATACAACCTAACCTTAATAAAAACGGAGGACAGAAATATGGGCTTGTTTGCAAGAGATATTGGAATAGATTTAGGAACAGCAAATACACTTGTACATGTAAAGGGGAAGGGTATAGTTGTCAGGGAACCATCTGTAGTAGCTATAAACAGGAAAACAAACAGCATACTAGCTGTGGGAGACGCTGCAAAGGAAATGATAGGCAGAACCCCTGGAGATATTGTTGCAATAAGGCCTATGAAAGATGGTGTTATTGCTGACTTTGACGTTACCCAGAGCATGCTTAAATATTTTATAAAAAAGGCCGTTACGAAATCTTCATTTTCTAAGCCCAGAGTTGTTATATGTGTTCCATCAGGAGTTACCGAAGTGGAGAAAAGAGCTGTTGAAGAGGCTACGCTGCAGTCCGGAGCAAAGGAAGCATATCTGATAGAAGAGCCTATGGCAGCAGCAATAGGAGCAAATCTCCCAGTTGAAGAACCTTCCGGGAGCATGGTGGTGGATATTGGTGGTGGGACAAGCGAAGTTGCTGTCATATCCCTGGGTGGGATTGTTACAAGCAAGTCTTTAAGGATTGCTGGAGATGAACTTGATGAATCAATTGTAAATTATATAAAAAAAGAATACAATCTAATGATAGGAGAAAGGACTGCAGAAGGGATAAAGACAACTATTGGAGCAGCTTACCCCAGGACACACGAAGAAAAGATGGAAATAAGGGGAAGGGACCTTGTTACCGGGCTTCCAAAGAACCTGATAATTACTTCCGGTGAAATTACTGATGCTCTTAAAGAGCCTATAAACGCGATAGTAGATTCTATAAAGTTTACACTGGAAAAAACACCGCCTGAATTAGCTGCGGATATTATGGATAAGGGTATTATGCTTACCGGCGGCGGAGCGCTTCTAAGCGGAATGGACAAGCTTATTAATGAAGAGACAGGGATGCCGGTTTCAATAGCGGATAATCCTCTGGATTGTGTTGTTATGGGCACAGGCAAAGTTCTTGAAGAAATTGAGACCTTGAAGAAGGTCTTAATATCCCCTAAAAAAATAAGGTAGAAGGGAGATTCTTCCTTTGCTACGCATTTTAAAGAATAAGGTATTTATATTAATATTAGTTACTATTATCATTTTTATTGTAATGGGGGTTTCATCCACTCAAAACAGTAGTGCTAACTGGATTAGCAATATAGCCAGTATACCTCTTTCACCTGTTCAGAAATTTCTATCTTTTACGGGACAGAAGGTTGAAGAAGGCTTGTCTTTTTTTAGTGACATAAAATCCCTTAAGGAAGAGAATGAAGTGTTAAAGGCCAGGGTTAGCGAACTTGAAAGGGAAAACAGGGAGCTGATAGGGCTTAAGGAGAAAAATGAGGAATTGCGCAAGGCTTTGAAGTTGAAGGATAATTTTGAAAGTTATGACTTGGTTGGAGCAAATGTAATCGCAAAAGACCCTGGAAATTGGTTTAATGTTTTTAAAATAGACGTAGGGAAAAAGGATGGAATTACCAATAATGCACCGGTTTTAACCAATGAAAAAGGCCTGGTGGGAAGGGTTCAGCTATCTGATTTAACCTCATCTAGAGTTGTATCCCTGATTGATGAAGAAAGTGTTGTGAGTGCCACCATTTCAAAACCCGGCGGAGGTCATGTTATCATAAGAGGAGATTTTAGGCTTAAGGAGGAGGGAATGTGCCGTATGGATTACCTTCCATTTGACGCAGATGTAGAAGTGGGCGACGTTGTTGAAACCTCCGGATTGGGAGGTATTTATCCTAAAGGGATAATAATCGGCAAAATAGTCCAAATTGGCAAGACTAACAGTGAGATGGACAGATATGCAATAGTTGAACCTGTAGTGGATTTTAAAAGAATAGAAGAGGTTTTAATTCTAAAAAGCAGGAAGTAGTGAACATAAATTATGAAAATTAAGGTTTTTATCTATACACTGTGTATTTTGTTAATTATGTTGCTTCAATCTACTATTTTGGAATATACTGAAATTTATGGTGTAAAGCCAAATCTGATGATTGTATTTATTATATGTGTTGCTTTTTTGAGAGGCAGTACGGAAGGAACTATTGTCGGGTTCTTTACAGGTTTGCTCCAGGATATGCTGTTTGGTACACTGCTTGGATTTTATGCTTTGCTAGGTATGTACCTTGGTCTTTTTGTAGGAATGGTAAATAAAAAGCTGTACCGTGAAAATCTGTTTATTATTGTTTTCTTTACATTTATTTCTACAATGTTATATGAAACCTGTGTGTTTGTTTTAACGTCAATAAATACTGTGATAAGCGGTCAGGTTAGCATACTCTTTCCTTTTGTTAAGGTTATATTGCCTGAGGCCATTTATAATAGCCTGATTTCTGTTCTTGTCCATATATTCGTGATAAAGCTTAACTTCAGGTTTGAGGAAATGGACAGGTCAGCAAGAAAATATTAGCTATACTGTGGTATGACAGCCAAGAACAACCGAAGGGGTAGGGTAATGGGAGAAAATTTAACTGATAAACTAAAAAACAGGTATATAATTCTGGCAATGTTTTTTATATTGCTGGGTGTTATTATCATATTGAGGCTGATAAACCTCCAGATTGTACACGGCAAGGAATTGGATGAAGCGTCGCAGCGGCGTGTGCTTAAGGAAAGGGAAATTCTTGCGCCTAGAGGGGTTATACTTGACAGAAAAGGTGTACCCATTGCGGTAAACAGGGAAGGCTTTACAGTAAATATAGTTAACACCGGGTTAAGCAATGATGAACTAAATGACATGCTTTTAAGGTTGGTTAAAGTTCTTGAGAAAAATGGAGATGGCTATTATAACAGCCTTAATAAATACCTCACATTCAACCCGTTATCCTTTGGCAGCAGGACAGCCCAACAGATAGTGAATTGGCAAACTGACAAGAATACTTTTGCCATTAATGAAAGCGAAGTAATGGATACCCCTGAGGCCTTTTTTAAATTTCTCAGGGATGAGAAATTTAAAATAAGCGGAGATTATTCTGATGGTGACGCATATAGAATAATGCAAATGAGATATGAAATCCTCAAAAACCAGTGGACTTTTGACACAGGGGGAACAATTTGCCTTGCAAAGGATATAAGCCAGAAAACAATAGCGGAAGTAGAGGAAAGGCATCATGAATTTCCAGGTGTAATTACTGATATTGAGCCTATCAGAAAATACATTGAAGGACAATATGTAGCACATATTCTGGGATATGTGAGAGGCATTGATGAGAAACAACTGGAAGCTTTAAAGGATGAGGGCTATGACAGGAATGATATAATCGGCCAGGAAGGAATTGAGTTGGCTGCTGAACGGTATTTAAGAGGCAAAGATGGCTATCAAAGGGTAGAAGTAAACACAAAAGGAAGATTGACCGATGAGTTGAATGGCGTACCATCTACACCTGGAAACAATATAGTTCTTACATTGGATATGCAGCTTCAGAAAGTGGCTATGGAATCCCTTGAAAGGAACATAAAACATATAAGGGAGAGCGGCGAAGGTGGCGGCAGCAACTTTGGGGATGCTAATGCGGGAGCGGTTGTAGCTCTGGATGTCAATAGTGGAGAGGTTCTGGTAATGGCAAGCTATCCGAGTTATGACCCATCGATTTTTCTGGCAGGATCTGAGAATACAGAAGCACAGAAAGCAATAGAGAGTTTATATTCTGAAGAAAATGAAGACAGGCCGGCATTTAACAGGGCAATAGCCGGAACTTATGCTCCTGGTTCCACATTTAAACCCCTTACAGCTATTGCTGCTTTGGAGGAGGGCGTAATTACACCTCAAAAGACAGTGTATGATAGTGGCCATTTAAATATAGGAGGATGGGATTTCTGGTGTTTGGAATACAGGCAGGGACTAGGCGCACACGGACGCCTGGATTTAAAAAAGGCACTTGAGACTTCATGCAATATATATTTCCACCAGATAGGCTATGAGACGGGTATCGACAATATTTCCAAGTGGGCTAGATATTTTGGGCTGGGGGAATATTCAGGCATAGATATACCCGGAGAGCAAAGGGGGATACGTGCAAGCAAGGAGTCAAAAAAGCAACTCCATAATGATATTTGGAGACCTGCAGATACTGCACAGACGGCAATAGGACAGTTTGACAATGCTTATACGCCTCTTCAGATAGCAAATTATATAAGTACACTTGCAAATGGGGGTAAAAGGTATAAACCGTATTTGATAAAAAGAGTAATAAAGCATGACGGCTCTATAGTTAATGAGACTGAAACTCAGTTTGAGGAAGTGCCTGTAAAAAATGAGACTATAGAAGCTGTTAAGGCAGGTATGGTTGAAGTTACCCATTCAGTAGATGGAACGGCTGCAAGGGTATTTAAAGATTTTCCTGTTACTGTAGCCGGAAAAACAGGTACTGCCGAAACTGGAAAGGAAGCAAATCATTCTTCTAATGCCCTGTTTGTGTGTTATGCTCCCGCCGAAAAGCCTGAAATAGCAATTGCTGTAGTTGTTGAGAGGGGTGTATGGGGTTCATATACAGCTCCGATAGCCCGTGACATTCTGGAAGAGTATTTCAACTTAAAAAGCACGGCGGGATCTGAAGACAGTGTTGTGCAGGATGTGCCTGTATTGATTAGATAGGCACATCATGAGGACGATGATGGAATATTAAAAATAGGCTTGTTTTATTCCTTAAGTAATGTAATAATTAATATATATTGTTTTGCAATTGAACTCTGAAGGTTATAAGAAAAGCGATTCTTCTTGATTTTGGGGGGTAACATGAGTGAGGGTGATGTAATCTTTAAGGCTTCAGTAGATGGCTTAATCCTGGTTTTGAGGGAAGAAGAGGACTTTGAAGCGGTTTTTAAGCAAATTGAGAAAAAGCTGGCTTCAGCAGGTCGCTTTTTTAAGGGGGCTTCTATTTCGGTCAAGTATAGGGGACGGAAGCTTAATGAGGATGAAGAAAGCAGGATACTGAAGCTATTGGTCAGCAAAACAGGTGCTGATATAAAGAGCTTTGGAGAATGTGAAACAGAACCTCCTAAGATGCAAACTGAAAACCAAGTAGAGTCTTTAGGAAGGATGAAGATTAAGAAGCAGCTTTATTTTAAAGGCATAAATGAGGGGGATACTAAATTCTATAGGGGAACAGTCAGGTCAGGGCAGTTGGTAAGCTATAATGGTAATATTGTTGTTCTTGGAGATGTAAACCCCGGGGGTGAAGTGGAGGCAGCAGGAAATGTAGTTGTAATGGGAGCTCTGAGAGGCATTGTACATGCAGGGGCGGATGGAAATAAGGAGGCAATTGTGGTTGCCTATAATCTTCAGCCTATGCAACTTAGAATTGCTGATGTAATTACACGCTCACCTGATGAAAAGAGTGGTAATAGCATCCCTATACCTGAATTGGCTTATGTTAAGGAGGATATGGTATATATAGAAAGGTTCCTTCCCAATACAAAGCAGGGTGTATAATGAAAATGCAACAAATATGTGTCTTAATTGACAAAATATAAAAATAAATATATATTTTACATAAGAAAATGCTATAACCAAATGTTTTACAGGAGGTATATGAATGGGAGAGGTCTTAGTAATTACTTCTGGAAAAGGTGGAGTGGGGAAGACTACTACAACTGCTAATATTGGAACTTCACTTGCATTAATGGGGAAAAAGGTAGTTCTGGTCGACACAGATATCGGGCTTAGAAATCTTGATGTTGTAATGGGACTGGAGAACAGGATAGTTTATGATTTGGTTGATGTTGTAGAAGGAGTATGCAGGATTAAACAGGCTTTAATAAAGGACAAGCGTTTCGATGGTTTATTCCTGTTGCCTGCTGCACAAACCAGAGATAAGACCTCAGTTAAACCTGAGCAGATGATAAAGCTTTGTGATGAACTGAGAGAAGAATTTGATTATATAATAATAGATTGTCCTGCGGGTATCGAACAGGGCTTTAAAAACGCAATAGTTGGTGCAGATAGGGCAATTGTAGTCACTACGCCTGAAGTTTCAGCTGTAAGGGATGCCGACAGAATAATTGGGCTTTTGGAAGCAAATGAACTGAGAAACCCTAAACTACTGATTAACAGGGTCAGGGCAGAAATGGTAAAACGAGGAGACATGATGACTATTGACGATATTATTGATATCCTGGCAGTGGAGCTGGCTGGAGTAGTGCCGGATGATGAAGCAATAGTTGTGTCTACCAATAGAGGTGAACCTGCTGTTACCGACAGCAAATCCCTGGCAGGCAAGGCTTTTAACAACATAGCAAGAAGAATAACTGGCGAACAGGTTCCCATTCTGGATCTTGACGTTGATAATGGCTTTGTCAGTAAAATTAAGAGGCTTTTCGGCCTAAGGACATAAAGGAAGGAGGGGGCTTATGCTGCTCGATTTATCAAGTATTTTCAGAAGGAGCAAATCATCAAAAGATATGGCAAGAGACAGGCTGAAGCTTGTTCTGGTACACGACAGAGCAAATGTTTCACCCCAATTTCTTGAGATGGTTAAGAGCGAAATAATTAAGGTTATAACCAACTACATGGATATAGACGAAGAGTCGTTAGACATTCAAATGACAAGAACTAAAAGTGACGATGGTAACAGGGTAGTGCCTGCACTTATTGCGAATATCCCGATAAAAAACGTTAAAAAAAGCGGTAAGTAGCATTGGATAGGTTTTTATGAATATAGTACTTATTGCACAAAATGAAAAAAAAGAGCTTATGACAGATTTTTGTATTGCATATGGCAATATACTTAAAAACCATACTCTATTTGCAACCGGAGCAACCGGAGCTATAATTGAGGATGCAACAGATTTAATAGTTCACAAGGTTTCACCGGGTTCTACAGGAGGAGAACAGCAAATAGCAGCAAGGATAGGGTTAAATGAGATAGATCTTGTAATATATTTTCGCGATACTATTAATGTACAACAAAATGATCCATTCAGAGATTCACTTTTGCAGCTTTGTGATATTAATAATATTCCTTTTGCTACAAATATTGCAACGGCTGAAATGCTTGTTAAAGGAGTTGAACGCGGAGACCTTGAATGGAGGGAACTGGTCAACCCGCTTTATAGATAAGAGACAGCAGGGATAAGGGGACAGGTTCATCGTCCCTTTTTCAGGGCGATAAACCTGTCCCCTTATCCCTGCATTGTTATTGAATTTGTGATTTTAGTTGGTCATATACCTGTTCAGGAGTCATCCCTTTCACATCAATAACCACCGTTTTTGAATTTGTATCATTCATCCCCATAAAATCAGTATTCATGCCTGACACAATAAATGCAGCATAATTGTTGCCTTCAGCAGGCGCTAGCTCATTAAAACTTATTTGATCCACATTATATCCTCTCCTGCTGAGATATTCCTTAATGGGCGTCAAATTAGGTTCGATAGCTATTCTTTGATTCATTATAATACACCTCCAAGTTTATTATCTGTTTAAGAAAAAAATCTATTCTGTAATAATTTCTGTATTTTAAAAATATAATCATAATAAAGTAATATTTTATGAAAACTGTATTAAATAAGGCACTAGAGTAAAATTATGGTCTAAATACAGGGGAAAAGGGTGTGAGCATATGGATGATATTATACAGCGGAGCAGATATCCTCGCCACAGTGTTAACTACCGGGGAAGAAAGAAAAATACAAGAGCAAATCCAACCATATCAGAAATAGTTATCAGGCAGGTTTTTATTTCTATTCTTATACTACTGGTTATTGTAATAGTAAAAAATATTGACAGCTCGGTTACAAAGTATTTGTCAAAGAAAATTCAAGAGGCAATTTTTTATAATATTGAAATTAAAGAAATTTATCAAGACATAAAAGGAAGATTTAGTAATGGAAAAGAAGCTGAAAAAACAAATCAGGATGAAGCCGGATTTGATGAAGAAGCAGTTCAGGTAACTGGTGGAATCTCTGCAATTGATAGCGTGAATGTTGAAGGGCTAGACAGGGATTATTGTATTGGCGAAGAATTTATTGCCCCCTTAAATGGCGTGTTGGGAACAGAATTTGGTAACAGGTTGCATCCTATGAAGAATATTGCTGAATTTCATAGTGGTATTGACATTGGAATTGAAAATACAGGCATGGTTAAAGCAGCGCTCTCCGGTGTAGTTCTGGAATCGGACTCTGACCCATTGTATGGGAAATACATTAAGCTTTGGCACAAGCCTGGACTGGAGACTGTATATGCTCACTGTTCAAGCCTTATGGTGGAAAAGGGGCAGAAGGTTGGACAGGGTGATATAATAGCTCAGATAAACCAGACAGGTACTACTGTGGGAACACATCTTCACTTTGAAATATGGGAGGATGGACAGCCGGTAAATCCGGCGGATTATATCAGATTTATTAAAGTTGAAGAATAACAAGAACTATTTTGTTATACATGTTAGCTGGCTGCTTATACCGTTTTTTGCCCTTGCGGTATATACTGGTTACTTTATGGAATATTTGATTGCTTTTTCTGCAATATCAGTACATGAAGCAGGGCATATGGTTATTGCCTCTTTGTTTGATAAAAAAATATACTCAATAAGAATACTCCCGCTTGGATTGAATATTGATATAGAAATAGACATGAATGGACAATGGAAATATATACTAATATATTTAGCAGGCCCTGTAACCAATATACTCCTGTCTGCGATTTTTTTCACTCTACGTTCGTATTGTCTTGCTGAATCATATTATATTCGTTTTCTTATCAATATCAACATATATTTAGCGGTTTTTAACATTTTGCCGGTTCTACCTTTGGATGGGGGCAGAATTCTAAATGAAATGCTGAACACCAGGATAGGTTTGCTTTCGGCGGCAAAACACACTATAAGAATTTCACTGGCTATAATCATATTAATAATATTAACGGGCGTTCTGCAGTTTTATCATAATCCATCCAATTTCAGCCTGATTCTTATTGGCATTTTTCTGCTGTTTTCTTTGAAATCAGATAAAACGGAGGCATCTTTAATGAATATAAAAAGAATAGTAAACAGGCGTTCCAGGTTATTAAAAAAAGGGGTATACCCTGTAAGGGATTTGGTGGTAATTAAATCCACACTTTTGAGAGATACTATAAAAAACATGGATTTCGACCAGTTTCATATTATCCATGTACTGGACGACAATCTGAGGGTCATAAAAGTATTTACCGAACAGGAGCTTTTAGAGGCTATGATTAATAATAAGGGTGGCATGACATTTGATGAATTAATTAGCAGTACTAGATAATCTAGCTTTTTTATGGACAAGTAGTATAATAATATTATGTTGAGTTTAGTCGAATTATGATATCAATTTTTTGCAAAGGATGAGGTGGAGAGTGAAGAAACTAAGGATTCTATTAATACTCTTAATTGCTTTTATAATTACAGGATGCAGTTTTTTAGTATTAAACAGTAATAAGGAACGGGATAGTTTTAACAGAGAAAGGGTACAGGAAACAGATAATGAAAATCAGACGGTGGATGTACCAAAGGAAGAACCTGTTTATAACAAGAATCAAGACAGCAGTGAAATTGACATTCCTGCTGATAAAACTAAGGAGGAAACACAGGAGGAAGCACCGGATATTGAGTCTCAGCCGCAGACTAAGGCGAATAAACTGGACTGTGATGTCCTGGATAAGCTTGATAATACCAAGTTTGGATGGGGGCTTAGACTTAACAATGACCATACAACACCTGGGATACCTTCCCATGTGAATGAATTAATAGATAAATATGACGGCATATTCACAGGAGATACATCACAAAAGGTTGTATACCTGACCTTTGACGAGGGATATGAAAACGGATACACATCAAAGATTCTTGATACACTGAAAGCAAATGATGTTAAGTCAATATTTTTTGTAACCGGTTCATACGTTGACAGGAATCCTGAACTGGTGAAGAGGATGGCAGAGGAAGGGCATGAAATTGGCAACCATACTGTAAACCACCCCAGCCTTCCTGATATTGATAATGCGAAAATTGAGAAGGAAATACTGGAATTGGAAGAAAAGGTGTATTCCCAATATGGAGTACAAATGCGGTACATGAGGCCACCAAATGGAGAATACAGTGAACGTACACTGGAAGCGGCCAGACAACTTGGATATAAAACCGTGTTCTGGAGTTTTGCCTATAAGGATTGGGACGTAAATGACCAAAAGGGTGCCGACTATGCTTACAACAAGGTTATGGATAATCTGCATAATGGCGCGGTAATACTGCTTCACGCCGTATCAAAGGATAATGCTGAAGCGCTGGATAGAATAATAAAAGCTATAAGGGAAGAAGGGTATGAAATAATGCCCTTCAATCTATAATCCTATGTTCTTAAGTATTTGCCTGCTGGATTCGGGGCGGTTCATTGTCAAGAGGTGAATACCATCCGCTCCGTTTTCGATTAGGTCTTTTATTTGCATACTGGCATATTCTATTCCGGCTTTCCTTAGGTCCTCAGCATTATCCTGATATTTATCCATCATTATTACCAACCTGGCGGGTATGGATGCACCACACAGACAGGTTATCCTTTTAATCTGGTCAGCCCTGAATATAGGCATTATACCTGGTAAAACAGGGCATCTTATGTTTATTGAAGCAGCTTTATCCAAAAAATCATAAAAAAGCCTGTTATCAAAAAACAGTTGTGTTATTAGAAAATCCACTCCTGCATCCACTTTTTCTTTAAGGTGGTACAGGTCCTCTTTCAGTCTTTTACAGTCTATGTGGCCTTCTACATATGCGGCGGCGGCAATACAAAAATTATTTTTACCCCGAATGTGCTTTATCAATTCACTTGCATAACGGTACTCACTTTTGGAAAAATCAAAGTCAGGCTGATCGGCTGGAGGGTCACCCCTTAGAGCAAGTATGTTTTCCAGCCCCTGCTCATGCATGGAATCCAGCAGATGTTCAACTTCTTCTCTTGAGTGGCCAACACAGGTAAAGTGGGCCATGCTTTCAATACCGTAGTCTTTTTTTATTTTGCTTGCTATTTCTATTGTCCTGTCCTTTTTGCTGCCTCCTGCGCCGTAAGTTACACTTATATAGTCGGGATTTAGACACTTGAATTTATCCAGTTTGTCGTATATTGCCTCAATAGGTGTGTCAAGCTTCGGCGGAAAAATTTCGAAGGATACTACAGGTCTTTTATTTTTAAACATATCAATTATTCTCATAACAACCTCCTTATACAATGTACTTTTATATTATTATAAAACATAATTATGTTCTGTCAAGTACAACTATATACAACTATATACAATCCGTAGAATACAAAAGCTTCCAATAAACAGCCTCTATGCTTCTTTACAATGTACATTCCATAATGTGGGTCATGCATAGAAAATGCACCCCAGATAGAGGACACCACCCGGTCCGGCTGCTCAAAAGTGTTGACTAAAAAAGTCTGTGGGGATAAAATATATCTAAATGTTTTTTAATGAACAGATTTTCAAGATTAGTCAAATAAGTTAGGGGGTTAATCAATGTATAAGATAAAAAGGAAAGAAGTGCTGAACCCTTCTGTAAAGCTGATGGAAATTGATGCTCCACATATTGCCAAAAAAGCTCGTCCAGGTCAGTTTATCATTTTAAGGATTAACGAAAACGGTGAAAGAATACCGCTTACAATAGCGGATTATGACCGTGAAAACGGAACGGTTACGATTATATTCCAGGAAGTAGGGAAGACAACAAGACAGCTTGGCGCTTTGGAAGCAGGAGATGCGCTTTTGGATTTTGTAGGCCCCTTGGGAATAGCATCCCATCTTGAAGGGTACAAAAAAGTTGCTGTTATAGGCGGGGGTCTTGGAACCGCTATTGCATACCCTCAGGCAAAAGCCCTTCACCAGCTTGGGGCAGAGGTAGATTCCATAATTGGCTTCAGGAATAAAGACCTGATTATACTTGAAGAAGAAATGGAAAAGGCCAGCACCAGGCTTTTTGTGACAACCGATGATGGTTCAAACGGAAGTAAGGGCTTTGTCACTGATGTATTAAAAAAGCTTATTGACGAAGGAAACAGTTACGACCTTGTAATTGCCATAGGTCCATTGATTATGATGAAGATGGTAAGCAAGCTTACCAAGGAGTATGGTATAAAGACCATTGTCAGCATGAATCCTGTAATGATAGACGGGACGGGAATGTGCGGCGGATGCCGTGTTACAGTTGGAGGTCAAACAAAGTTTGCGTGTGTTGACGGACCTGATTTTGATGGCCATGAAGTTGATTTTGACGAGGCAATGAGAAGGCAGCTTATGTACAAGCAAGAGGAAAAAAGAAGCATGGATGAACATGAATGCAGACTGGGGGGAGCAAAAAATGCCTAATATGTCATTAAAGAAAATAGCAATGCCTGAGCAGGATGCAAATAAAAGAAATAAAAACTTTCTTGAGGTAGCTTTGGGTTATACTGAAGGAATGGCAATTGAAGAAGCCCAAAGGTGCCTGAACTGTAAAAACAAGCCATGCGTTTCAGGCTGTCCTGTAAATGTTCATATACCTGAATTCATACAGCTTGTTGCAGAAGGGAAGTTTGAGGAAGCATACCTTAAAATAAAAGAGACAAACAGCCTGCCTGCAATATGCGGAAGGGTATGTCCGCAGGAAACTCAATGTGAGCAGCTTTGTGTAAGGGGCAAAAAGGGAGAGCCTGTTGCAATAGGAAGGCTTGAAAGATTTGTGGCGGACTGGTATATGGCAAATAAAGAACAGAAGGTTGAGATGGCTGAGAGGAAAAATAAAAAGGTTGCAGTCATAGGCTCCGGCCCTGCAGGGCTTACTTGCGCGGGTGATCTTGCAAAGGCAGGATATGATGTAACGGTGTTCGAGGCATTCCACGCTCCAGGTGGAGTACTTATGTATGGAATTCCGGAATTCAGGCTTCCAAAGAAGCTGGTGCAGGAGGAAATAAATACAATAAAGCAGCTTGGAGTTGAGATTAAAACCAATATGGTTATTGGCAGGGTTATGTCCCTGGATGAGCTTATGGAAGAAGGATATGAAGCAATATTTATTGGAACCGGAGCAGGACTTCCAAGCTTTATGGGAATACCGGGGGAGAATTTGAACGGTGTATACTCTGCAAATGAGTTTTTAACAAGGATAAACCTTATGAAGGCATATAAGTTCCCTGAATTTGATACTCCTGTTAAAGTAGGCAAAAATGTTGCTGTGGTAGGCGGGGGCAATGTCGCCATGGACGCCGCAAGAAGTGCCAAGAGAATGGGTGCCGAAAATGTATATATAGTCTATAGAAGGTCTGAGACTGAACTTCCCGCCAGGCTTGAGGAAGTGCACCATGCAAAGGAAGAGGGAATAATATTCAAGCTGCTTACCAATCCAACCAGTATAATAGGTACAGAAGACGGATGGGTAAAAGGGATGGAATGTATAGAAATGGAACTGGGAGAGCCCGACAGTTCCGGAAGAAGAAGGCCTATACCCAAAAAAGGGACAGAGCATGTAATTGATGTTGACACAGTTGTAATAGCAATAGGACAGAGCCCCAATCCTTTGATAAAGTCAACTACACCAGGGCTTGAAACCCAAAAATGGGGAGGTATAATTGTTAATGAAGAAACCGGTGCGACCAGCAAGGAAGGTATATATGCCGGGGGAGACGCAGTTACAGGCGCAGCAACTGTTATACTTGCGATGGGTGCTGGAAAAACTGCCGCAAAGGCTATAGATGAGTATTTGAGCGACAAATAGGTGTGGTAAATGCTGTTGCTTATAAGAAGTGTGACAAATTAAATTTTACCAGTTGATTACGATTACTGATGTTACTGTGTTAAAGGAACGGTGAATAATCCGTTCCTTTTGTTTTGTTATGCGTCTGGCGAAACTGGACCACATTTGCAGGTGTAAGCCAGTAATTGAAATATAACATATCAAATCCTGCAAATGATGGATAATATTTTATTCTTGCAGAACAAGTAGTACATTACAAATATTAAAATACAAGCTAAATTTCAGTACAAACATGTATACAAAACACAAAACGAAAATAATTAAATACAAAATATGAATAAATTACACTATAAACTTGCAATTTTGTTTTTACCTGTGTTATAATTTTATATAAGAAATTATATATGTTTTGTACTTTGCCAAAACATAGAAATATACAAAAATTGCATAGGTACAAATCGCAAGGGGGCATATAAATGAAATTGTTAAAAAATGTAATGGATTCTGTCGTTGTCAGAAATCCTAATGAGCCGGAATTCCACCAGGCAGTAAAAGAAGTACTGGAGTCCTTAGAACCTGTAGCGGAAAAGCATCTTGAATATGTTAAGGCAGGGATATTCGATAGGATAGTTGAGCCTGAAAGACAGGTAATTTTCAGGGTTCCCTGGGTGGATGACAACGGAAAAGTGCAGGTAAACCGGGGTTTTAGAGTGCAGTTTAATAGTGCAATTGGCCCTTACAAAGGTGGATTGAGATTTCATCCTTCTGTAAATCTAGGAATTATTAAGTTCCTGGGTTTTGAACAAATCTTCAAGAATTCGCTTACCGGATTGCCTATCGGTGGTGCTAAGGGCGGTAGCGATTTTGATCCAAAGGGAAAATCAGATGAAGAAGTAATGAGGTTCTGCCAGAGCTTTATGGCAGAGTTACAAAGGCATATTGGCCACAACACCGATGTGCCGGCTGGTGATATTGGAGTGGGCAGCCGTGAAATCGGGTATATGTATGGTATGTACAAGAAGGTCAGAAATGAATTTACAGGTGTTTTAACCGGTAAAGGTTTAACCTGGGGAGGAAGCCTTGCAAGAACTGAAGCTACAGGCTATGGACTTTGCTATTTTATGGATGCAATGTTAAAAGCAAATGGAAAATCATTTAAGGACAAAACTGTTGTTATATCTGGGTCTGGTAATGTTGCAATCTATGCAGCAGAGAAAGTTGTACAACTAGGAGGAAGGGTTGTTGCGCTAAGTGATTCTAACGGCTATATATATGACCGCGATGGCATCAGGCTGGAGACCGTTAAGCAGATTAAGGAAGTTGAAAGAGGGAGAATCAAGGAGTATGTGAAGTATTGCCCGAATTCAGAATACCAGGGAGGATGCCACAATATATGGAATATCAAGTGTGATATTGCCCTTCCCAGTGCCACACAGAACGAGCTTGATGGTGAAGCTGCAGAAAAACTTGTCGTCGGCGGGTGCTTTGCTGTAGGCGAAGGTGCCAATATGCCCTGCACACCTGAAGCGGTTAAAGTCTTTCTGGATAATGGAGTGCTTTTTGCTCCTGCAAAGGCAGCAAATGCCGGAGGTGTTGCAACTTCAGGGCTTGAAATGTGCCAGAACAGCATGAGGTATACATGGACATTTGAAGAAGTAGATGCAAAACTAAAGAATATAATGGAAAACATATACGAGAATGCCAGTTGTGCTGCAAAGGAATATGGCTTTGAAGGGAATCTTGTTGTTGGTGCAAACATTGCCGGATTCATGAAGGTAGCAGAAGCTATGTATGCCCATGGGATTGTATAATAGTGATTTACTGCAATACCATTTTAATATATAATAAGTAAAAATAGTGCAGTTTAATGATATTAAGACAATAAATAGGGATGGGGTTATTAAATGTACACTATTAGTATAAAAACACCTTCACGAACCGCTATGGTTGACATCACAAGCAAGGTTCAGGATGTGGTGTCCAAGAGCGGGGTTAAATCCGGCATATGTACTGTTTTTGTCCCACACACTACAGCAGGAGTTACAATAAATGAAAATGCTGACCCGGATGTAGTTGCAGACATAATAAAGGAGATAAACAAGATTGTACCTTTTAATGACAACTATGCCCACATGGAGGGAAATTCCGCAGCACACATTAAGGCCAGTATGTTCGGGTTTTCCCAGCAGATTATTGTAGAGGACGGCAGGTTGCTTTTAGGCATCTGGCAGAGCATATACTTTTGTGAATTTGATGGACCCAGAAGCAGAAAAGTATATATTTACCTTTAAATTTGCCTTGACAAAGGAACGCTTATCAGGTTATAATATGCTTTGCATAATAACGGATGCGGGTTTAACTCAGTGGTAGAGTGTCACCTTGCCAAGGTGAAAGTCGCGAGTTCAAATCTCGTAACCCGCTCCAAAAGCAGGGCGCTGAAATTAAGGTTGTATTTCCCGTAATTATCAGCTTTCTGCTTGGATTTGCGGGTGTAGTTCAATGGTAGAACATCAGCCTTCCAAGCTGATTGCGAGGGTTCGATTCCCTTCACCCGCTCCATTCTGTATTGCGGACGGTAAACCTGTCCCCTTGCTCCAGTCAATTGATTTATAAAGGATTAAGTAGTTTATTTTGATATTGCCCCATTTGATATTATATTGACTCCCGAATGAAACAGAATTATAATATATGATGGCATTAAATTGTATTATGCCTTTTATAAACAAAGGCTTATTATACATTTCGTACATCCACAAGAAGGGGGATTTGTAATGGATTTATTGCTTTTAGCTCCTGTAGGGGCTGTTATTGCTTTGCTTTTTGCGCTGTATCTGGCAAGAACAGTTATGAAGCAAAGCGAAGGAACCGATAAAATGATAAAGATTGCTGCTGCAATAAGAAAAGGCGCAAACGCTTACCTGAAAAGGCAGTATACAGGTGTAGCAATATTTTTTGCAGTAATGTTTGTAATTTTGTTGGTTCTGGCTTCCGCTGGATATATGACTTTCTTTGTGCCCTTTGCATTTCTGACGGGAGGATTTTTTTCTGGCCTTTCGGGTTTCATCGGGATGAAAATAGCTACATATGCAAACTCCAGGACTTCAAACGGAGCAAGAGAAAGTCTCAACAGAGGGCTTAGGGTAGCTTTCTCAAGCGGTGCTGTTATGGGTCTGGTGGTTGTAGGACTTGGACTTTTTGATCTAAGCATATGGTTCTTCTTTTTAAAATGGTACTTCGGAACTCATCTTGGCATGGAAGCAAATCAGACCATTCAGAATATTACCAGTGCAATGCTGATGTTTGGTATGGGTGCAAGCTCCATGGCCCTGTTTGCGCGTGTTGGCGGCGGTATTTTCACAAAAGCAGCGGATGTAGGAGCCGACCTGGTTGGCAAGGTTGAAGCCGGAATACCCGAAGATGACCCCAGAAACCCTGCAGTCATTGCAGATAATGTTGGTGATAACGTAGGTGATGTGGCCGGTATGGGCGCTGACCTTTATGAATCATATGTCGGTTCGATAGTTGCCTCTTGTGCGCTTGCAGTTGCGGCAGGACTGGAGTTTAGAGGAGCAACAATACCCATGGTTATGGCTGCTGTTGGCGTGATTGCTTCTGTAATCGGGACGTTTTTCGTGCGTTCAGGAGAGAAGGCGGAGCAGAAGGTGCTTCTGAAAGCCTTGAGAAGGGGAACATATATCAGCTCAATACTTGTTGCTGTAATAGCATTGCCATTAGTATACTATATTCTGGGAGCCGAACACATTGGTGTGTATTTCTCGGTGATAAGCGGCCTTCTGGCAGGAGTATTGATAGGTTTCTTTACTGAATATTTTACTTCAGATACATACAAGCCTACCCAGAAGCTTTCGGAAACTTCAAACACAGGCCCTGCTACAGTTATTATTGGCGGGCTTTCCCTTGGTATGTATTCAACTGCCGTACCCGTTATTATAATTGGTATAGCAGTATTAGCCAGTTATTATCTGGCAGGAGGGGCAGCGGATTTTTCCATGGGGCTTTATGGAGTAGGAATTTCTGCTGTAGGAATGCTAAGTACGCTGGGTATCACCCTTGCAACAGATGCATATGGACCGGTTGCAGATAACGCTGGTGGCATATCTGAAATGGCAGGCCTTGGAAAGGAAGTCAGGGAGCGTACTGATGCCCTGGATTCACTTGGGAATACTACAGCAGCTACAGGCAAGGGCTTTGCTATTGGTTCGGCAGCTTTGACGGCATTGGCCTTAATAGCTGCTTATCAAGAGGAGATTATGATTGTTGCAGAAAGGGATAAGATTGACTTTGCCTTTAATCTTACAGTTACCAATCCTCCGGTATTAATAGGTTTATTCATTGGAGGAATGCTCCCGTTCCTTTTTGCTTCGTTTACAATGGAGGCTGTTGGCAGAGCAGCACAGAAGATTGTTATAGAGGTAAGAAGGCAGTTTAAGGAAATAAAGGGACTAATGGAAGGTACAGCAGAAGCGGATTATGCTGCATGTGTTGACATATGCACAAAGTCAGCTCAGAAGGAAATGGTTATACCTGCATTAATTGGAATTGTATCTCCGTTGATAGTAGGACTTTTGCTCGGACCTAACGGTGTTGCTGGTATGCTTACTGGTGCTTTGGTGACAGGGTTTGCTCTAGCTATAATGATGGCAAATTCTGGTGGCGCATGGGATAATGCCAAGAAGTATATTGAAGCGGGCAATCACGGTGGAAAGGGTTCGGACAGCCATAAGGCTGCAGTGGTAGGTGATACTGTGGGTGACCCCTTCAAGGATACTGCAGGGCCATCATTG
Organism: Acetivibrionales bacterium; assembly: GCA_050953835.1. Lineage (GTDB taxonomy): Bacteria > Bacillota > Clostridia > Acetivibrionales > JBMNNH01 > JBMNNH01. Next base: position 209,389 of record JBMNNH010000027.1, read on the forward strand.
AATATATTAATAAAGCTTTTATCGATGGTTTCAATTGTATTTTCTGCATTTATACTTCATAACCATCTTTTATGATAATACTATATAAATATACGGAACCTTACAAAAGCTTATTGGGGCGTGATTTCTCTGTATGACCCATATTATTTCACGGACTGGTGTTCCGAGACTAAGAGGCTGTAAATTCAACCTTTCTGTCAAATCAAACTCATCGGCATTTTGAATTAATGAATAATAGGTAAGCCGGCTCAAACATGATTTGACCTTGTATCAGTTTCATTAAACAGCCTCTATAGCCTCTCCACAATGTCCATTCCATAATATGGGTCATACAGAGAATGTGTACCCAAGCGTATTTTTGTAAGGTTCCTTTTTTTAGGCTTATGCGTTATAATGAAATCAATAAACAAAGATAATGAAAAACAAAAAGGAAGATTTCATTGAAATGCATGGCCGGAGAATAGGGGATTAAGGAAGAAGTGGATTTTCCTATGCATTATAATGAAATCAATAAACAAAGATAATGAAAAACAAAAAGGAAGATTTCATTGAAATGCATGGCCGGAGAATAGGGGATTAAGGAAGAAGTGGATTTTCCTATGCATTATAATGAAATCAATAAATATAAATAAAAATCTGTTGTGCTGGTTGGTTCCGATTGCTGATGTTACAAGGCTTGGAGTTTGTAAGCTTGCTACAGGTTGCATCAAAACTCGCTTCGCTCAAACAATTGATGCAACTGTTCTTCCGCTTCGCTAACAAACCCCGTAAGCCTTTGCACAATGCAATCTACATCAAACCAGCACAACAGATTAAGTTAATGAAAGATAGAATTGTTTAGGAAGATTTCATTGAAATGCATAATTTTGTGTGGAGGTAGAATATGTTTACGGTTACTCTTAAGGAGTTGGCTGAAGAATTCCATCTGGAATGCATAACTGAATACCGCAGGCTTGAGGAAATAAATATAAGCACTTCAGAAGTAAACAGGCCGGGTTTGCAGCTTGCAGGTTACCTTGAGTTTTTTGGCACAGACAGGGTACAGATTTTAGGCAAAGTAGAGACTACTTACCTTGAAGGGCTTTCACGGGAAGAGCGCCTAAAAAAGCTTGATGACTTCTTCAGTTGTGGATTTCCATGTATAGTGGTTGCCAGAGGCCTTGAAATACTGCCTGAAATGATAGAAGTGTCTAAAAAGTACCAAATACCAATCTTGAGGACAGATGACACAACCTCAGTTTTTTTAGGCGGAATTATTAGATACCTGAATTTTCAATTGGCTCCAAGGGTAACAAAACATGGGGTTCTGGTTGAAGTATATGGAGAGGGCATATTGATACTTGGCGAAAGCGGAGTTGGCAAGAGTGAAACCGCTCTTGAGCTGGTTAAAAGAGGCCACAGGCTTATTGCCGATGATGTTGTTGAGATCCGCAGGGTTTCGGATAAAACACTCCTTGGCAGCGCTCCGGACATAATCAGGCATTTTATTGAAATAAGAGGCATCGGCATATTGGATGTTAAGAACCTATACGGAATGGGTTCTGTAAAGGTTTTGGACAATATCAGCCTTATAATAAACCTGGAGCTGTGGGATGAAAACAAAAGCTACGACAGGCTTGGACTTGAAGATTATTATTATGAGATACTTGGTATTAAGCTTCCATCCCTTACTATTCCAGTCAGACCAGGGCGTAATCTTGCTATTATTATTGAAGTCGCAGCCATGAACAACAGGCAGAAGAATATGGGATACAATGCCGCTAAAGTCCTTAATGAAAGGGTTATGGGCGGGATAAAGGATACAAAATAGAAGGAGGCAGTATATTGCAGATTTTAGTCGACACACATATACATTCAGTGGCCAGTGGACATGCATACAGCACCATACAGGAGATAGCGGCCGCTGCCAGCAAAAAGGGTTTGAAAATAGCAGCTATTACCGACCACGGGCCTGAAATGAAAGGAGCAGCTTCAGTTATTTATTTTGGAAACTATAGAGTCATACCTGAAAACATTTATGGGGTAAGAATACTTAAAGGTATTGAAGCAAATATAATTGATTATGACGGCAATATAGATTTGCCTGTTAAATACTTAAAAAAAATGGAGTTTGTTATTGCAAGCCTCCATGAAATAATAATCCAACCATCAACTATGGAAGATCATACAAATGCTTTTGTAAATGTGCTAAAAAACCCTTATATTGATGCTGTGGGACATCCAGGGAATCCTGTGTACAAAATTGATATTGAAAAAGTGGTTGCAACAGCAAAAGAGTATAACAAGCTTATAGAAATAAATAACAGTTCTTTCAGAGTAAGAAAAGGCTCTTATGAGAATTGCAAGAATATACTCAAGAAGTGTAAAGAATATAGGACAAGGGTAGTGTGTGGCAGTGATGCCCATATCAGTTTTGATGTAGGTGTATTTGACAAGGTTAATCAAATGCTGCAAGAGGTGGATATGCCGGAGGAATTGGTTTTAAGTGTATCTCCGCGAAGGTTTGAAGATTATCTTATTGAAAGGAAAAACAGGCTTGAGAATGTTGGACAGGGTGCTTTTGTTCCTGCCTTATAAAAATAGAGCAAAATATTATTAATTTTAATATAATATGCCATAATGATAAATATAAATATAAATAGAATATGGCTGGTATTAGGTATTGAAAGGATTGAACTTATTGGATAACAGGCATGTAATAGATTTGCTTGAAGGGATAGTAGGCAAGGAGAATATAAAGCTGAATGAGCCAATGAAGAACCACACTTCCTTCAAAGTAGGGGGACCTGCAGACATACTTGTAATGCCCAGTAACACAGAACAACTGATTCAAATCTTGAAATCATGCAAAGAAATGGAAATGCCGTTTTTTGTTATGGGAAATGGCACAAATCTTGTTGTCAGGGATAAGGGTATTAGAGGGGTGGTTATAAAAACATACGAGCGCTTTAACGGTTACAAGGTATCAGATAATACAATAGAGGCATATGCAGGGATTCTTTTATCCAGGATAGGGAGTATAGCCCTTGAAAATGGATTGTCAGGAATGGAGTTCGCTTCCGGAATACCCGGTACGCTTGGTGGTGCAGTGTATATGAACGCAGGTGCATATGGCGGTGAAATGAAGGATGTTATTGTGGAAACAGAGTATATTGATTCTGACAACCAGATAAAGACCTTAAAGGGAAGCCAGCATGGGTTCGGGTATAGATCAAGCCGTATTCAGAAAGATGGCGGTATTGTGCTGAAATCCAGAATGGCTTTGAAAAAGGGAAGCAAGCCTGCAATAAGAGCTCTTATGCAAGACTTAAATGCTCGCAGAAGGGAGAAGCAGCCTCTGGAATTGCCCAGCGCTGGAAGTACATTCAGAAGGCCGGAAGGATTTTACGCGGGAAAGTTAATTCAGGAATGTGGGCTCGGAGGATATAGGATTGGCGGTGCGGAAGTATCATGTAAGCATTGTGGTTTTATAGTAAATACAGCTGGTGCAACTGCGGAGGATATAATAAATCTAATAAAGCATATACAAAAAAGTGTAAAAATAAAATTTGGAGTAGATATGCAGACAGAAGTGAAAATAATAGGCGAAGGCTGAACAAATGAAAAATCAAGGGGGATGCAAATGAGGTTTATAATAATTACTGGTATTTCCGGTGCGGGGAAAAGCCTGGTAGCAAAATATATGGAGGATCTTGGCTTCTTTTGTGTAGATAACCTGCCACCTGCATTAATACCAAAAATAGTGGAGATATGTTCCCAAAACGACGGCAAAATTGATAAAATTGCCCTTGTTGTTGATGTAAGGGGTGGAGAACTTTTAAATGATTTATTTCCCGCACTTGACGCATTAGAGCAGGAGGGGTTTCCATATGAGATCCTTTTCATGGAAGCTTCAGACAAGGTATTGATTACCAGGTATAAAGAGAGCAGGCGTTCACATCCGCTTGCACCCGATGGAAGGATTATTAATGGTATAGAAACTGAAAGAAAGCTGTTGGAGGCTATTAAAAACAAGTCAAACTATATTATAGATACTTCTAACCTTAAGCCCAGGCAATTAAAGGAAGAAATTTTGAATATAATGGACAGGGGCAAAGATTTCAAAGGGATAATCATAAGTATAATTTCTTTCGGTTTTAAATATGGGATTCCTATTGATTGCGACCTTGTTTTTGATGTCAGATTTATTCCAAACCCCTATTATATTGAGACTATGAGGAAGCTCACGGGATTGAACGGGACTGTAAGGGATTATGTTTTAAACATTAATGAAACACAGGTTTTTTTGGACAAACTTGCAGATATGCTTGATTTTCTTATTCCTAACTATGTTAACGAAGGTAAATCTCAGCTGGTTATAGGCATAGGATGTACCGGAGGAAGGCATAGGTCTGTAGTAATAGCAGAGGCTTTAAACAAGATGCTACTTGAAAAACAAAACAGGGTAGTGGTTGATCACCGTGATATTTTAAAAGATAGCAGGAGTACGGCCATATGAAAGCTGCAAGCCGGTTACGGCCGTTAAAAAGAATAGAGAAATGGATTCTGGATATTCTTTTACATGATAAAAGGATAACATGCAAAGGGCCTAAAATAGTAGCGATTGGAGGAGGAACCGGACTGTCCACCATGCTGAGAGGGCTAAAAATCATTCAGCTCCAATATTACAGCAATTGTTACTGTTGCAGATGATGGGGGAGGCTCCGGGGTGCTAAGGCAGGATCTGGGCATTCTTCCGCCTGGAGACATTAGGAACTGCTTACTGGCTCTTGCTAATACCGAACCAATTATGCAGCGGCTTCTGCAGTACAGATTTGAAGAAGGGATGCTAAAAGGTCAGAGCTTCGGTAATCTCTTTCTTGCAGCAATGAATGGAATATCTACAAGCTTTGAGGAAGCTGTTAAAAGGATGAGCGAGGGTACTTGCAGTAACAGGAAGGGTTTTACCCGTTACATTGGAAGATGTGCGGTTAAGTGCGGAATTAGAAGACGGTTATATAATACATGGAGAATCAAAAATCACTAAACACAATCACTTCCACAGCGGCAGAATAAAGAGGATAATCATGGAACCACGGTCTGCAAAACCGCTTAATGAGGCAATCGATGCTATTATGGATGCTGATGCTGTGATACTGGGGCCGGGCAGCCTTTATACAAGTATCATACCCAACCTGCTTGTCGAAGGAGTCTGCAATTCAATAAAGAGAACCAGGGCTGTTAAGATATACGTCTGCAATGTAATGACCCAGCCGGGCGAAACTGATGGATACTCAGTTAATGACCATCTGGAAGCGATTTATAATCACTCATTTCCCGGTATTGTTGATTACTGTATAGTGAATACTTCTCCCATACCTGAGGAATTGGAGATGAAATACATTAGCGATGGAGCGGAACAGGGTAAGGGTCGATTGTAAAATGTTAAGACGCCTGGGTGTTAAGCCCATTGAAGGGAATTTTATAAGCACTGCTGGTGGTTTAATCAGGCATGACGCAAAGAAACTGGCATACACAATCGTGGATATTGTTGCCGATACTGTCCTGTCAGAGGATAAAAAGAGAATAATTGATTATTACTATGTAAAGGATAAATTAAAGGAATCAATATAAATCATGATATAAGGGGAAAAAACAGTGGAGTTTGGAAAAGGCTACTGGAAGACATTTGAACAGGGAATAGAAAGGGAATGGCTGCTGACAAATGGAACGGGCGGATTTGCTTCTTCTACAATAATCGGAGCTAACACCAGAAGGTATCATGGGCTGCTGATAGCCTCCTTTAACCCTCCTGTTCAGCGCCATCTGATTCTTTCAAAGATTGATGAGAGTATATCAATTGAAGGAAGGGAGTATAACCTCTATTCTTTTATTACCCCTGACTATATTATGAGAGGCTACCATTACCTCCAAAGGTTTGCACTGGATCCCCTTCCCCGTTATATTTTTAGTGTTGAAGATGTATTTATCGAGAAAAAGATTGCCCTTGTACAAGCGCGAGAATATAGTAGTAATTGTGTACAAAGTATTAAATGGGATAAGTGACATTAGGCTTAAGCTTGCGCCTTTGGTTAATTACAGGGATTACCATCAGAATTCAAGCAGAAACCATATGGCCTTTACCCAGAAACCTTTTGAAAATAGTGTTGTAATCAATCCTTATAATCTGGAACTGGATATAAATATTTACTGCGATGGAGGCAGATTTGTCAAGGAAGATGACTGCTGGTTCTACAATATGTATTATCCTGTTGAGGCGGAGAGAGGTTTGCATGCTGTTGAGGACCACTATATTCCCGGATATTTTGAAGTTGAACTGAAGCCCGGAGAAAACAGGACTATCTCCGTTATTGCGGCAGCCGGCAGGCAAATAAGTGATTTTGATGCAGAAGGGCTGATTAATAGTGAGGAAAAAAGGATACAAAAAATCATGGATGATTCCGGCTTCAAAGATAGTTTTGCTCTTCAGCTTGTAAGAGCTTCGGATGATTTTATTGTTTACCGGAAATCCACCGACGCTAAGACAATAATTGCAGGATACCCGTGGTTTACAGACTGGGGAAGGGACACAATGATTGCACTACCGGGAATAACACTTGTTACCGGGAGGTTTGAAGATGCAAGGCAGATCCTGTATACCTATTCGAAGTATATTAAAAACGGGCTTGTTCCAAATATATTTCCTGATAGCGGAGAAAAACCGTACTATAACAGTGTTGATGCGCCCTTATGGTATTTTGAAGCTGTCAATAAGTATATTGAATACACAGGTGACTATGAGTTTATAAAGCAGAATATATACAAAGTGTTAAAAAGCATTATTCATTTTTATATAAATGGTACTGAGTTTAATATAAAAATGGACAAAGACTTTTTAATAACGGCAGGGAATGAAAAAACCCAGCTAACCTGGATGGATGCCAAGGTTGATGACTGGGTGGTTACGCCAAGGCATGGAAAGGCAGTGGAAATAAATGCGTTATGGTACAATGCACTGAGAATCATAGCCAGACTGGCAGGCAGATTCGGAGAGGATGCAAATGAGTATGAAAACATTGCCAGAGAAGTAAAAACTTCTTTTGAAGGTGCCTTTTGGAATGAGACCGGGCAGTTCCTGTATGATGTAGTAAATGGGGAACATAAGAATGATATGTTAAGGCCCAATCAGATATTGGCAATCAGCCTTTCTTATCCGGTAATAGGTGGAGATAAAGCACAAAAAGTTGTTGACAGGGTAAGAAAAGACCTGTATACAGCCTATGGACTGAGAAGTTTGTCTCCCTATTCAGAGAAATACAGGGGTACATATGCCGGGGACAGGTATTCCCGCGACGGAGCTTATCACCAGGGTACTGTGTGGACATGGCTGCTGGGCCATTTTATTACAGCTTATACAAGAGTATACGGACATACCCGGGAAGGGAGACAAATGGCTTTGAGGTTTATCCAGCCTTTCAGGGATCACTTGAGGGACGCTTGTATTGGGTCTATCTCGGAGATATTTGATGGTGACCAGCCCCTAAGGCCTAAGGGGGCTTTTGCTCAGGCGTGGAGTGTAGGGGAGATTTTAAGGGCTTATGTTGAGGATATATGCGGACTTGATAATTAAGGGTTTATTGTACGCAAGTCATATGGAAAATATCTGCCCAGCCCTTTTGTATGTTTGCAAACAGCAAGCTTTTGTGGTATATTATTGCTGGATTCTTGGGGGTGTATGTTTTGTCATTCTCATCAAAAGTAAAAAATGAGTTATGCAAGCTGGATACAGGCAAACAGTGCTGTATGCTTGCGGAATTGGCAGCAGTTATCCGCATAAGCGGAGGTATAAAAATTACAGGAAATAATCAAACAAGTATTAAGATTTCTACCGAAAATGCTGCATTTGCCCGCAGAATATTTACAATTATCAGAAAAGTATTCAACATATGCCCTGAAGTAATAATCAGAAGGAGTAAAAAACTTAAGAAGCATATTACGTATATTTTGGTTGTTACTGCCCTCCAGGGTTCAGGGGAGCTGCTTAATGCTGCCGGTATAAGTTTGAAACAGTACAGGGATAAAGAATATGTCAGTTATGAATTTGATTTAGAAGGCTTTTTAAGCAGCAGCTGCTGCGAAAAAGCATATTTGAGGGGAGCCTTTCTTTCTGGAGGTTCAGTAAGCGATCCTGAGAAGACCTACCACCTGGAGATAACCAGTCATAACTATGATTTAGCTCTGGAGATCAACAGGTTTATGGAAAGTTATGGCCTTAAACCCAAGATAATAAAGAGAAAAGGCAGTTTGGTTTCTTATCTTAAGGAAGGGGAAAATATAGTTGATTTCTTAAATATTATTGGAGCACATTCTGCGCTGCTTGAATTTGAGAATGTAAGAATACTGAAGGAAATGCGGAACAATGTTAACAGGATAGTAAATTGTGAAACAGCTAACCTGGATAAAACTATAAATGCTTCTGTAAGACAGGTGGACAACATAAGATATATAAAGAAACATATAGGTTTTGATGTCCTGCCGAAAAACCTCAGGGAAGTGGCTGAACTGAGGCTTGTGTTCAGCGATGCAAGCCTTAAAGAGCTTGGGCAGATGCTGACACCAAGACTGGGTAAATCAGGTGTCAACCACAGGCTTCGCAGGCTTGACAGGATAGCTGAACATGAAAGAGCAATAAGGGGGGAACTGTAAATGATCAGAAAGAGTGTAACAGTAACCAATCCAACCGGACTTCATGCAAGGACTGCAGCACTGTTTGTACAGACTGCGGGAAAGTTTACTTCAAGAATATGGATTAGAAAATATGATAAGAAGGTGAATGCCAAGAGTATCATTGGACTGATGTCTCTGGCAATAAACAAGGGGACAGATATTGAAATTGAAGCAGAGGGAGAAGATGAACAGCTTGCAGTAAAGGAACTGATTGAGCTTATTACATCAGAATTCAAGGAATAACAAAATTTAAAGAATAGCAGAATTCTTAAGAAGAACAGCAATTATTTGGATAAATCCGGTTTAATACTGGATTTTGTTGTTTTGTGATGATAAAAAATCAAGTATATACAAAAAAATACAAAATTCTATGAAGGGATTTAGCAACGTGTGAAGAAATAGACATAGAATACACATATTCCATTTAATCTGTTACCAACATGTTTTATGTGCTTACTATTATTCGGAGGAGGATTGATTTGCAGATTAAGTTTTCTAATAAAGGGACTACCTTAATAGCGAAAATATTTGGCGAACTGGATCATCATTCTGCAGAATATACAAGGCAGAAGATTGATGGGGAGATGATAAAGTCCTCAACAAAAAACCTGATATTTGATTTTTCCAAGTTAACCTTCATGGACAGCTCAGGAATAGGTATAATAATGGGCAGGTATAAAAATATGTTAAATCTGAATGGGAAGGTTGCGATTGTATGTAATAACACCCAGGTTAACCGTGTTTTAAAAATGTGTGGAATACCCAGGCTTATGAATATATACAGCAATCTTGACACTGCAATAAGTGAATTACAATAGGTGTGGTTTATTTAAGCAATTAAGGACAAGCTGTCCTCATTCAGTGGTATGGCTTATCTGATGTAAATAATAGTAAGGGAGAGAAGAAAGCAATGCAACCTGTGAACGAAATGAAATTGGAGTTTCTTAGCAAATCAAACAATGAATCTTTTGCAAGAGTTGTAGCTGCAGCATTTGTATCACAGCTTGATCCGACAGTGGAAGAGCTTGCGGATGTAAAAACGGCTGTTTCCGAAGCAGTAACAAATGCAGTAATTCACGGATATGAAAACAGCAGCGGATATGTAAAAATGCAATGCAAGTTATTCAATAATGCTGTTGAAATTATTATAGAAGATGAGGGGAAAGGCATAGAAGATATTGAGCAAGCCAGGCAGCCTCTCTATACTTCCAAACCTGAAATGGAAAGGTCTGGAATGGGATTTACCGTTATGGAAAGTTTTATGGACAGCATTGAAGTGTTTTCAGAAAAAGGCAAAGGTACAAAAGTTATTATGTATAAAAAATTCAAATCTGTGTAATACTATTTTTTTACGGTTAAATGTAATAATATAACAAAAATGAGATAACGAGGAAGACATTAACGCTTGTTTGGAGAATAGGAGAGGTATTATTAATAATGAGCGATTATACTGAAAACGATAATGAAGTTTTTGAGTTAATAGAAAAAGTTAAAAATGGTGACAAAGAAGCTCAAAACTTACTGGTAGAGAAAAATGTCGGCTTAGTTTGGAGTATAGTAAGAAGATTTCTGAACAGGGGATACGAATCTGAAGACCTGTTTCAGATAGGATGCATAGGCCTTATAAAGGCTATTAAAAAATTTGACCATTCATTTAATGTAAAATTCTCCACATACGCTGTTCCTATGATAATAGGGGAGATAAAGAGGTTTATAAGAGATGATGGGATAATCAAGGTGAGCAGATCTCTAAAGGAACTTTCAAATAAAGCAAGAATTACAAAGGAAATCATGACTAAGGAGCTGGGAAGAGAACCTTCAATTAATGAAATGGCAGAGCGGCTGAATATCTCTGCAGAGGAGCTTGTAATGGCTATGGAAGCCGGATATACACCGGAATCCCTTTATAATTCTGTTGTAGAAGGTGATAATTCCCCAATACTGCTAATAGATAGAATAGACAGTGAAAAAAATGATGGAGAATTAGATATAATAGACAAAATTGCTTTAAGGCAGGTTATTGATTCTTTGAAGCCCAGAGAAAGACAGATTATTATCCTAAGGTATTTCAAGGAAAAAACACAGGTTCAAATTGCCAGGCTATTAGGCATATCTCAGGTTCAGGTTTCAAGAATTGAGAAGAAAATACTCAAGGATATCAAAAAGAAAATAAGCGCAGGTTAACACTTCATTTAACAATATATTTCTGAATATTGTTCTTTCTTTTTCAAATACTAATTCCTAGAGAACTGAAAATTTCTAAGGTATTTATAGTTTTCATATGGTACCAAATTTTTTATGCGAGGAGTGTTTGCCATGACAGGTATTATTTTCAGGTACAAGGTTATTTTGGTTATTCTGGCTTTAATAATATTTGCTTTGCTTGCATGGCTTATTTTGCCCAGGCAGAACTTGGACAAAATACCTTCAAGAGGTGTATTTGTCTGCGATTTTAAGAAGCCGGAATTAGAACAAAGCTGAACTAATACTTCCATATGGAATTGGAAGACAGTGTCTTCCGGGGTAATTTGAATAAAACCTAAGATAAATTGGACTCACGTTGCAACTTAACAAACAAGCACAACAGATTAATCTAATACTCATTAGTAGAAAAGATAAAAGATGGGAGAAATATATGAGAAAACCAAAAGTAATCCTGGTAACTGACGGGGACAGTGCTGCACAAAAAGCTGCAGAAATTGGAGCATCCAATATAGGCGGAAGGTGTATTTCCTTATCCGCTGGAAACCCTACACTTTTGACAGGTGAAGAAATAGTGGAACAGATAAAGAAAACTGCGCATGATCCGGTAGTTGTAATGGTGGATGACAGGGGAGCCAAAGGTAAAGGAAAAGGGGAAAAGGCTATGGAGGTAATTATTAATCACCCTGATGTGGATGTTTTGGGAGTAGTTGCTGTTTCTTCAAATGGGAAGGAATGCAAAGGCTTTAATGTTTCATGCTCGGTTACCAAAGACGGACAAATCGTTGAAGGAGCAGTCGACAAGTATGGAAACGATACTCACGGCGATGAAATATGTGGAGATACACTGAGCATTTTGAGAGGAAAAAAGGATTTGTTAATCATAGGGTTGGGGGATCCCGGGAAAATGGACTATAATGATGAAATCCGCAAGGGTGCGCCAATTACTACTAAGGCCCTAAAGGAAGTGTTAAACAGGAGCGGAAAAGAATAAAAGATATTAATTTCTATTTTTTTTGTTGAATAATGGAATATTTTAATATATTATTAACCTGGGGTGTATTTTGTGAAAATTAAACCAATTTATTTGTTTGCAGTTATTCTGCTTGTTTTTGGTATTTTTTCATATTTCAATTCTTTCGAGAGCCTCGAAAACAACTTACAGGACTCATTGATTCAGTCTGCAGATCCTGTAGATACAAACATAAAAATTATTAGCATAGATGACGAGAGCCTCGAAAAACTGGGCAGATGGCCCTGGCCACGTGCATATTATGCGGATCTGATAAGCAAATTGTCTGAAGGAAGGCCTGCTGTAATAGGGGTTGATATAATACTGTCGGATGAAACAACAAACCCTGAAGATGATGCCAGACTGGCAGAGTCTATTAAAGCGTGCGGAAATGTTGTGTTGCCTGTTTATGGCGATTTTGAGAAGTACACCAGCCTTGATAACATGAATGCCATAAACATGACCGAACCCCTTGATGTATTGAAGGAAGTAAGCCATACAGGGCATATCAATACATTTGCAGACAGGGATGGAGTAGTAAGAAAAGCGCTGTTGTATTTCAATTTTGAAGGCAAGCAGGTCAGCAGCTTTTCCTGGGAGATATACAGATTATATAAAAGGAATACGGAGGGAATAGAACCGGGTTTAGAACATGTTCCGTTAACTGGCGGGAACAGGTTTAATATTGATTTCGCACAAGGCCCCGGGGAATTTGAAAGTATACCGTTCCACAGCGTATTAAACGGAGATGTACCACCTGAATACTTTGAGGGTTCAATTGTTCTGGTAGGTCCTTACACGGTTGGCATAGCAAAGGATATGTACTTTACTCCTCTGGACCACCAGGAACCTATGTACGGAGTTGAAATACACGCAAATATAATACAAGCCCTGCTTTATAGGAGTTTTAAACAGGATGTTTCACCTGTATTGAGTATTCTTTTATTAATTATATTCTGTATTGCAGGTTATTTGATATTTAGCAGGCTCAGTCCATCAATATCTGCAATTGTGATGCTTGCCATATGTATAGTTTATATCTTACTTTCAAAGCTGATATATAAAAACGGGAATATAATGCAGTTGTTTTACCCGGTGGCTCTTATAATTGTTTCTTATCTTGTTATGCTGGCGTACAGGTATATTGAGGAACTGCTGGAGAGAAAGAGGGTTACTGATGTATTCGGAAAATATGTAGCCCCGCAGATAGTAGACCAGATACTGCTTAAAGGAGAAGAAGGATTGAAACTTGGAGGGACGAGAAGGGAGATAACTACACTGTTTGTTGATATAAGAGGATTTACGCCAATGTCGGAGAAATGCCAGCCTGAGGAAGTTGTTGAAATCCTGAATGATTATCTCAACCTTACTGCCTCTTCAATATTCAAATATGGCGGAACACTGGATAAGTTTATAGGGGATGCAACAATGGCCATATTCAACGCTCCTCTTGATTTGGAGGATCATGCCTTCATGGCGGTACAGACGGCGTGGGCCATGAAGCAGGGTTCTGAACCTCTGAGGAAAGAACTGGAGGAAAAGTTCGGCAGGAGTGTCCAGTTTGGTATAGGTATAAATACCGGACATGCAGTAGTGGGTAATATTGGTGCAAAGTTCAGGATGGACTATACAGCGATAGGCGATACGGTAAATACAGCAGCCAGGCTTGAGAGCAATGCGAAGCCGGGCCAGATACTACTCAGCCAGTCTACATATGAACGTGTAAAGGACAGGATAAAGGCAACTCCACTAGGAGGTTTAAAGGTAAAAGGAAAGGAGCAGGAAATAGAAATATATCAGCTTGAAGGAATACTGGTCCAAACATCATAAATTGGTTCTCTGATGTCCATAAATCACTTGAGTATATACAAAAAAAGGGGTAGTCTGATTTGAAAGGGAAAAGGGTATTATCAATTACATTGACGGTTATTGTGATTTGCTTGCTTGCGTCTGCACCGTTTGCTGAAGACACTTCTGTTAGTATCTATGCAGGCAATGGGAAGGTCGGATACAAGGATGGGGGAGTCCTGGAAGCTGCATTTAACCAGCCTTATGGGATAACTGTTGATGGAGACGGAAGCATGATTGTGGTAGATATGTACAATAACCGGATAAGAAGGGTTTCAGGTGGTAAAGTAACTACAATTGCAGGATACTCGGACGAAACCGATTCTTTTGGGTACCCTCTTGGAGGGCTGGTGGATGGGAAGGCACTTGAATCAATGTTTAATCGTCCAAGAGATGCTGTTGTCAATTCAAATGGGGACATATATATATCTGACACAGGTAACAATGTTATACGCATAATAACCGGAGGAAAGGTTTATACCTTTGCGGGGAACGGCAAGCCAGGATATGTAAATGGATCAGGAAATAAAGCTGAGTTCAACATGCCTTCAGGGATAGATATTGACAAAAGCGGCAATATATATGTTGCAGACAGCCTGAACAATGTTATCAGAAAAATAACTCCAGATGGACAGGTATCTACCTATGCGGGCAGGTATAGCAAAAAAGGCGGTTATATTGATGGCACTGCATCCAGTGCGATGTTTAACGAGCCTTCGGATATTGCAGTGGACCCAGGGGGAGCCCTGTATGTCCTGGACAGCGGGAACCAGTTAGTAAGGAAAATTGATAATGGAATGGTAACAACGCTTGCAGGTCTACGGGATCAATTAACAGAGGGAACGGAATATGCACAGGGTGGATTTGCCGACGGAAAGGGTGAGGCAGCCAGATTTAATTTTCCAAAAGGCATTGCTTTAACAGATGGAGGGTTAATACTTGTTGCAGACAGCTGGAATCATAGGATAAGAGCCATTAATCCGGATGGAAGGGTAGTAACAGTTGCAGGTAGCGGTTTGCCCGGGTTAAAGAACGGCAGTCCCTCTGACTCAGGCTTTGACGCCCCTGTAGATATACTTGCGTATGAAGGCAAAGTATATGTTTCTGATATGTGGAACAATTGTATCAGAGTTCTTACGGTGGATGACGGATTGATAAAGAGAACACTGGACAGGGCGGAGCTGCTGGAGAAAATAGATACGGGGATAAAGACAGAATATCCACAGGTGTGGTTTGGAAGTACCAGGATAGTATTCCCGGATGAAAAGCCTTATATTTCCGATGGCAGTATTTACTTACCACTGAGGTTCATTTTTGAAGCCTGGGGGGCTGATGTCAAATGGATTGCCCCTGCAAAGCATGTTGAAGTTACTAAGGGTAGTTTTCATACAACTTTTATGCCAGGCCAGGATATAACTTTCTTCAACGGAGAAAGAACCTTTGTCAAAGCAGAAGACATAGCAAGTGTAACCGGGTTAAGAGTAGAATGGTTCCCGGAATACAACTGTGTGATAGTTGCAGAGTAAAAAAACGGGGGAATGAGAGGTTGAATCAAAATGAAAACTGTTTTTCTACGCAGAATTTCTGCATTGGTAATGAGCTTTATGATTTTATTGGTATGTTGGTCAGCAGTTTTTGCAGATGCTCCGCTCCGGGTGGCCAGAATCAAGGAATTTTCCGGTAAGGTGGAGGTGTTTAAGGCGGGGGGAGAAAAGAGCTTTCCTGCATTTGTAGGTATGGGGCTTGCCGAAGGTGACAGTATAATCACTGGAATGAATTCATGGGTAGTACTTCAAATAGATGATGACAAGGAAGCTAAGATAGGCGAAAACTCTCGCATGGGAATGAGCGAGCTCAGAGGCTCGGTAGAGTCGGGAAACGACCAAACCGGACTTAGCCTTTGGGTAGGGAAGATATGGACAAAAATAAAAGAAAAGCTTAATGTGAATTCAAAATATGAAATAAAGACACCTACAACGGTTATGGGTGTAAGAGGCACAAAATTCTTTGTGTCGGAAGAGCAGGGGAAGACATATGTTGCAGTTATTGAAGGGCGGCTTTATGCAGTAAAAATTGTAAGAAGTGAAACTGGGGATGGAATTGTTGAGGAAAAGCAGCTTGAGGCTTTTATTGAGGCGAATGAGCAGCTCACTCTGGATGAACTTGTACAGTTTGATGACGATATAGTTGTAGAGCCTGTTACTATTGAATCACTGGATCTGATGGTACTTGAGGAGATTAAAAATGACCCTGAAGGGGTTGATCCAAAGCTCCTTGAGAATATAGATGAAGTTATTGAAAGCAAGAGGCAGGAGCTGGAGGAACAGCGCCAGAAGCTGGAAGAACAACTGCAGCAGGATTTGATTGGTAATAACATAGTAAACTATGCACCCCAGACAGGCAGGCCGTCATCCTCGTCATCGGGAAGCTCTTCTCCTGGAACTGATCCGTCTGAAACTGACCCGCCTGTAACCGACCCACAGTTTGTTGGAAACCCATATGTTGAGGCGGCGGAAGACTCGGCCACTCTTTTTGTACAGACGAATGCCGAAGGCATTGTATACTACCTGGTTCTTAAAGAGGAACATATTGAAGGCTATGCGCCCCAAAATGCCGCAGAGCTTGTAGACTATAATCCAGATGCGGAAGGCGCTCCTCCGTCGTCATGGAGCGGATCGTCGGAGGTATGGGGGCAAACTGTGGAAACGGTTGAAATAAATGATTTGGAGCCTGGTGTGAGTTACAGGATTTACATTGTATTCCGGGATAATTCGGGGAATCTGACAGGCATTACCGAAGTTCCCTTTTCAATTGAGGAACAGCCTGTTGAGGAACAGCCTTATATAACTATTGAAAACCCTACCAACGGCTCGGCTATTGAGCCGCATGAGCCACTTTCCCTTTGGGGCAAGGTAGTGGGTAACATAGAAGACCTCCAAAGTGTCGTGGTAAGGATAAGTAAATTGGGCTCCGGCAGTGAGCCGGTAGAATTCGATGCAGAAATTTTTGACCTTGAAAGCGGGGTAGTATGGAGTTTGGAAATCATAGATCATTATATGCCGTATGGATACTATACCGCTGAGGTTACAGCATACTTTAAGGAATCGGAGGATACGGAATCAGTTAGTTTTATTGTAACTGAAAGGCCAGGTTTTGTAGAAAACGTAGATACGTTTTATCATAACGGCAAAATTATATTCAATATAAGCTTTGATACAGCGGTTCGCGCTATCCTTGATATCCTGTACTACGGAGAAAGTGTAACTGACTGGGAAGCAGTCAATGAAAGCGGGGAGCAGTATGATTGGTTGGTAACAATAGATATAGATGATAAGGATGGGTATTATACCAACGAAGAAGAATACTCATATGCAGTAGTTTTCCTTGACGGTGATGGTGAGGAGCTTGGAACTATGGTGGGGAACATTCCGGCAGTTTATGATATTACATTGTCATTTACCCAGAATGGAAGCATTGAGCTTGAAGGAAGCGCTTATTTAATAGACAGGGTAAAGGTTACCGTTGAGGATTCGGAAAATGAAATTATTCATTCATCTAATGACGGGTGGAATCAAATTTATTACAATTCCTTCGGATGTCTGCTTGGTGACCCCCGCGACTATGTGGAAGAAAACGGAGTGTATGACATTGTCCTGACAGTGGATGATTATGATGATGATTTCGGAATTGTTATAGGGTACATCATCAAGACTGATCAGGGCATTACGTTAAAAGAGAGGACATGGTAATGGTGAAGGGAGGAAAGATAATAATGAGAGCAGTGAAAATTGCTATACTTGCATTATGTGTAATAATGTGTTTTCAGCCGGCGATGGTTTATGCCTGGGATATAGATAAGACAAACCCAACCGTTATCTATAGGCCTGAAAACAGGGATTTCATGTGCGTTTATGATTGCATCATTGATGATTACGGAATTACTAATACTATTGGTGGATATATTGTAAAAGAATATAGCCAGTATGAGGATTATAGTTTTAAAATATATAGTACAGACTCACAGGTATCCGCCTCTTGCCCAGCTTTTGACAGTGTGGACAACAGGTGCCTGGTAATATGGGCTGAAGGCCCAAGTGGAGATAGTGTTACCGATTCGCTGTATGGCGCTTTTGTCAGTAACACGGGTGAGCCGGAAGAGATGGTTACAGTATATGAAAACGTGTATGGCAACGTTGTTGACAATCCATCGCTGGCCTTTGACGTATCAAGTAAAAGGTATCTGGCAGTATGGGAGGAGGTATATGATGAACCGAATCAATATATTATGGGGCGAATACTGCGGCAGGACGGAACACCTGTAGGAGACAGCTTCCAAATATCCGATGTTGGCGCAGATGATGAACCGCTGCAGTGGCTGCCTCATGTTGTTGCTACCGGCAAGGGCAGTTTTTTGGTTGTTTGGGGTGAATTAAGTAGGGTTTCTCAGGATACCTGGCAAGAGGCTGTATTTGGAAGGATTGTGTACTCAGATGGAACAAAAGGTGATTATGATATCAGGATTTCTGAAGAAGACTTCAGTCTTTTTGAATATCGCGTCCCACCCTCTGTCGCATATGACGATGTAAATGATCAATTCCTGGTTGTATGGGAAAATTTAATATGGAGGGATGTTGATTTTGGCGATAACTATTATAGGATAGCCATGCAAATGCTGAGGGGCGATGGCGGTAAAATCGGCGGCAATTCCTATGTTTCAGAGCAAGATGACGAAGAATATATCCTGGAAGGATTGACCCAATTCTCTCCGTCGGCATGTTTCAACAGCTATGGGGAGCGGTTTCTAGTAACATGGGAGCAGTATGATTACAATATGAATTACTATATGCATATCGGAAGTAAAATTTACGGCAGATTTATAGACAGCTTTGATGGGTCAGCTGGCTTTGACGGGGATTCGTTTAATATATCCGGTTATTCATGGGAAGATAATGCACTTCCTTCAGCAGCCTATAATCCTGACCATTCCAATTTCCTGGTTGCCTATACCGCTGATATGGATGGTAGAAATGAAATTGCTTTCAGGATGCTTGCACCGCATATATCCCCAGTGCTATCATACTCCGATACGGTTATTGAGGATTATATAGTATATGATTTGAATTCAAATACTGATTTAGCAGTTGATATACTGGCCAACGGAAATAAATTGGGATTGGATTATGGATTCTCGTATGATTATATCAGTGAAGATGACTACATATTTATTGACGGCTTTCACAACCTTCAGAGAGACAGTAGCCCCTATAAAAAATATATACCTCAAACAAATGTCATTATTACGGATGAATACCTTCACACTTTTGAAGCAGGAGAGGTGTGCCGGCTTGGGATTGCTTTGGATTCGGGTAACACTATTGAATTTAATATATGTATTGTTGACACCGGAACCGGGGATACCCAAGTTCCGGATATAGATTCCGGGGTTTATGCGGCTTATAAATTGCATCCCGATGATGAGATTACAATTGAATTCAGTGAACCAGTACATGAGTACAGCAGGGACTGCATTGAGGAAGCCGTCGAAAATAACGTTGCGGATGACTTCAGCGGGGACGTAAATGCCTCCTGGAGCAGTAACAATGATATTCTTACTATAGAATACTACGGTTATGAGGATGCAGTATGGCTGGATGATGTGGTCATGGAAATTATGGACTATTCAGGAAATACAAAAGAAGTGCCTATAATAATTAAAATTTATCCTTGATTTTTGAGCCAGTTAATCCATTTAACAGACAGAGCTATTAGACCGGAGTAAAAGGTGCTTGGAAGAAGGAGGCAGGCTATGCAGGAGATTACCGGCTTGATTGCGGTAGTACTGGTAATAACCCAATTAACTACGCTTATAATCTTAAAAAGGAAGAATAACAGTATTGATAAACTTAAGAAACTGTACGATATTGGCAGGAAGATTACCTCCAACATCAAGATCAAGAAATTGATGCAGGAGATTATGGAGATTGCCAAGTTAGAAACTGGTGCAGAAGCCTGCTCCCTGTACCTGGTAGATGAAGAGAAGCAGGAACTGTGGTTTGAAGTTGCGCTGGGAGAAAAGAGTGATCAGATTAAGGAAATCAGGGTAAAAATTGGACAGGGAGTATCCGGTTATGTGGCAAAGGAAGGGGTAACGCTCAATCTCAGGGATGTAAATGCAGACCCCAGGTTTGCAAAAAAGAGGGATATCGCAGAAAAAATTGGATTCAAGGAAAAGGCCATGCTCACCATTCCTGTAAAATACAAGGATAAGGTTATCGGAGTGCTGCAGCTCATAAATAAAAAGGGTGGTGGGGCCTTCACAGCAGATGATCAAGAACTCTTGGAGGGCATGTCCAGCCAGATAGCAATCGCCCTTGAGAATGCCAAGCTGTATAAGGGCATGCGTGACCTGTTTATTGAATCAATCAAATCATTGGCGAATGCCATAGATGCAAAGGATCCGTATACTAACGGCCATTCAAGGAGGGTAACTGAATACTCGGTTAAGATAGGAAAAGAGATGGGGCTTGATGAGGAAAGCCTGGAAAAGCTGGAGTATATGGCAGTTCTGCATGATGTGGGAAAGATAGGGATAAAGGATGCTGTGCTGAATAAACAGTCAAGATTGGATGATGATGAGTTTGTCGTAATGAAAAGCCACACAAAGGTAGGAGCCAGGATACTTGAAGAAATGAAATCACTCAGGCAGTTGGCCGTAGGTGCAAAGTATCATCATGAGAAATATGACGGAACAGGTTACCATGACAGGCTGAAAGGTGAAGAAATACCTTTGGAGGCAAGGATTATTTCCGTAGCCGATACCTATGATGCCATGACTTCCGACAGACCGTACAGGAAGGGTTTGGGTCATAAAACTGCAATGGATGAGATAAACAAGTGTTCAGGGACTCAGTTCGACCCTGAGGTAGTCAGATGTTTTAATATAATAATGAATGAAGAGATGGAATAAAGATAATGGATATAAACTTTCTGCTTTTGTTTTTATTTGCCCATTTGTTAGGGGATTTTGTACTGCAAACAGATAAAATTGCATATATGAAGGCCTGCGGCTTAAAGGGGATAGCTGTTCACTGCGTAATAGTCACAGCTGTCCAGACACTGCTAATGGGCTTATTTGGATTTAGGGGAATACTGGCAGGCCTGGCCGGAGGTGTTATACATTTCCTGATAGATTACTTGAAAGTGCTGTCCGGCAGGCTTGCAAGGAGAACTCAGTTTATATTTTTTATATTTGATCAGGCATTACATATAACTGTAATAACTATCCTCTCAATCATTTTTTCAAGCCCCCGCAATGGATTCAATAGCTACACCATATATATCAGATACTTTATAGGCATAATAGTACTTGCATATGTATCAACTGTGGCAGTAAAGATAATACTAAGGGATTTTATTGACAGAGTAAGAAGAGAGGCATTTTTCAGAAAGAATGAAAGATATATTGACAGCCTAACAGCAGTTGCATTATGGCTGATACTGTTTCTGCCGACTATACTTGCATGTATACTGGCTTTAGTTCTTCTGCCTGTATACATAAAAATCCAGAGGGAAAAACTTGATTACGACATAATGGTTGCTGCCATCAAATACCCAATTCTGATGTCATCAGCTTGTTTAGTTTTTTTCTTAATTGCAGGGAATAAAACAATCTAATTATTTTTTAAGTAATTCTGCCTTAAGTCCTGTATTCTGTCTTGTGCCTGTTTGTTTAATCCAGGGGAGTCAGATTTGTTTTTTATTGCTTTGTAAAAGTGCTGTGCAGCTTCTTTTGCAGCGCCTTTTTTTAACAGGAGCTCTCCAATGATAAGGCATAGCTGCTGCTCCTCCTGGACGGAAAAATCCAGGGAACCGTTATAGTAGGCATTATGATAATAATCAAGAGATGTTAGGGATGCCTTCTTAGATAATTCCTCTTCATTTACGTCCTGGTACAGCCATGAAAGCTGAAGCCACAGCTTTGCAGGTTTGAGAGGGTCAGCTATACTGGCTTCGGCAAAGTAGAGCGCAAGATAATATGAAGCGAATACCTCATCAATATTGCGTGGGGTACTGAACCTGAAAGATACCCTGTCCTTTATATCCCTCACTTTTTCCTTAACAAGCTTTACTGTCATACCGGACATCTTCTCAAAATCAGAATAGCTGTTGCTGTAGAAACAGTTGGGGCAAACCCATATAGAATACCATAAAGGCTCAAAATCAACGTATTTACGCCTGAAATCAAAGTCCTGCTTTTCCAGTTTAAGCTTGGAAAGGCGGAATGCATCAACTGTAAATTCTTTATCGCACACCGGGCATTTTACATGTTTATCAAACAGGTAAATATTATATTCTTCAGGAGCGGTAATTCCATATGATTTATGTTCCGGAGGGAGTATCGGTTTACATAGGTTTACACAACCTTTAATTGTTCCTTCATTATTTAGCATAGACTCAGAGTTTGCAGTTGTTAAACCGCAATCGCTAGACTGAGCTTTGTCACCAGTATATGTTTTTAACTCTTCCTTAAGCCTTTTAACTTCTTCATTCAGGTTCCTAATACGAAAGCTTAAACCCTTCATAATCTTATATGCTAGGGAAGGTTGTTTTTCAATAAAGAATTCAAAGCTGTTGCTATTAATAGAAAGTAATACAGAATCGTTTACAGCAATTGCAGTAGCACTTCTTGGCTCAGATTCGAGCACACACATTTCGCCAAAAAAACCGCCCGCATCTATTGAGGCGATTTCAGCTGGGGAATTATCATGGCATCTTATATAAATGCCTACCTTACCCGAAAGGACAATATACATTTCATTCCCATTATCGCCTTCATTAAATATGATGCTACCTTTCTTATATCTTCTTATTGACCCTAACCCCTTTAAAACATTGATATCAGCCATTCTTAAACTCCTATGATATGTATATTTGTTTAACATTTATATTTTACCATATAGCAAAAATTAGGCAAGAACATTGTTAATATACATAATTACACTTAAATCAAAAAGTCAGTTTTACTAATAATAATACTACAAAACAGGTTTTTTTGTTTATTATGATAAAAAATTTTTTTTGAAGAAGGATTTTTGAACTAAATATAGAATAGGTACTAATAAATTGATGATTTTTGATATGAAGAAAAATTTTGGCATTAAATAATTTTAAAAAAGTTTCTGCTATGTTCACTGTATAATTTGCGCAAAGGTGGTAATTGAATGAATATAGAATATATTAACCCTTTTATTGAAGCAAGCCAAGCGGTACTAAACCAATTTAATATTAATGCTAAATTAGGTAAAGTATATTTAAAAACCCAACCCCATAAGGGTGATAATATAATGATTATTGTTGGATTAACCGGGAAAATAAGGGGTCAGGCTGTTTTTGGAATGAGCAAGCCTGTTGCTACTTATATCGCTTCAAATATGATGGGCGGTATGCCCATTTCAGAACTTGATGAAATGTCCAAGAGTGCTATATCTGAACTGACAAATATGATTCTGGGCAATACTGCTACCATACTTTATAATAAGGGAGTAGGAGTGGAAATAACACCCCCTTCATTTCTTATGGGCGAGAATATGGAAATATATTCTGATAAGATGCAGACAATATGTATTCCTTTACAGTTGCAAGATAGCAAAATACTGGAAATCGATATTTCTGTTGAAAAGGGCTGAAACATTCTATAGTACAGAAGACTGTGGCAATGCAGGCAAGTATTGGACCGATGGTGTAAATAGCAGCTTGCAGGCCACTTTTTTGGTTTTTATATTAAAAGATTATAAAGGGCAGATAATAGAAAAGTAAGTAGAGCAAAACTACAGGAGGAAAACATGGAGGTAAATATAGTTCTTGTTGAACCTGAAATACCTCAGAATACAGGGAATATTGTCAGGACTTGTGCTGCGGTTGGGGCAAACCTTCACTTGATAAGGCCATTGGGGTTTTCTGTGGAGGACAGGTATCTTAAAAGGGCAGGACTGGATTACTGGCATGATGTAAATATTAATTATTATGACAGTTTCAATGAGCTTAGGGAAAAGTATGCTAATTCGCCTTTTTATTATGCTTCTACAAAATCCGCAAAAATATACTCCGAAGTAGCTTATCCTGAAAACTGCTTCCTTGTGTTTGGAAAAGAAACTGCAGGGCTTCCGGAGGAGCTCCTGAAGAGTAATTACGAATGGTGCATAAGAATACCTATGAGGGATAATATAAGATCTTTGAACCTGGCGAATTCCGTATCTGTAGTCTTATATGAGGTTTTGAGACAGCACGGGTTTAAGGGACTGAAATTCAAAGGCAGATTGAGAATGGATAATGGAGAGTGAATAGGATGGTAAACAAGAGCAGAATGATTAATGAGTTTATTGAGTTGACCAAAGTTGATAGCCTTTCCCGCAGGGAGAGGGATATGGCGGATAT
The DNA here is from genome assembly GCA_050953835.1 of Acetivibrionales bacterium. Classification (GTDB taxonomy): domain Bacteria; phylum Bacillota; class Clostridia; order Acetivibrionales; family JBMNNH01; genus JBMNNH01. The sequence continues at coordinate 233,591 of JBMNNH010000027.1, forward strand.
GTTGAAAGGCAAGCTTGAGCAAATAGGTTATACTGTGTACGAGGATAATGCAGGTGAGGTCATTGGAGGCAATTCAGGAAATTTGATATGTACTGTAAAAGGAAGCAGCGCTGTTCCGGCAATACTCCTGATGGCACATATGGATACAGTGGTTCCAGGAACATCAAAGCAGGCTGTAATTGAAGGAAATATAATAAGGACTGATGGCACTACCGTGCTTGGAAGCGATGACCTTGCCGGAGTTGAATGCATCCTCGAGGTATTGAGGGTTGTCAAGGAAAATGGAATACAGCATGGTGACATTCAGATAGTATTTACCGTTGCAGAAGAAATTGGATTACTGGGCTCAAAGAACCTGGATTATTGCAGAATCTATGCAAAATATGGTTTTGTACTGGATAGTGGAGGACCAATAGGTACTGTAGCTATAAAAGCGCCTTCGCATAATCAAATCAATGTTCTGATTAATGGAAAGGCTGCCCATGCAGGCATAGAACCGGAGAAAGGAATAAGTGCCATACAGATTGCTTCAGAAGCCATATCAATGATGAAAAACGGAAGGATAGACTACGAGACCACTTCAAATATTGGTGTAATCAAAGGGGGGCAGGCTACTAATATTGTGTGTGACAGGGTGGAGATTGAGGCTGAAGCGAGAAGCAGGGATGAAGGAAAGCTTGAGGCTCAGACGCACCATATGCGCGAGTGCTTTGAAAAAGCAGTAAATAAGCATGGAGGTAGTATGGAATTCAAAGTTGACAGGGAATATCCTGCATTTAATATAAATATGGATGACCCTATAATTTCAATTCTCAAAAATGCTGCCTGTGAGGCAGGAGTCGAATTAAGACTGGAAGCAACAGGCGGAGGAAGTGATACAAATATAATAAATAGTAGGGGAATCCGGGCAGTGAACTTAAGTGTGGGAATGGATAAGGTACATAGTGTTGAGGAGCAGATTAATATAGAAGACATGATTAAGGCGGCAGAATTCCTCGTTGCCATAATAAAAAATATTAAGTAATAAAGTAAACAGCTATTATTGACAAAATACATTGTTAAAAAATTAATTATTTGTTGTATTATGTATTGAAAATAGTACTTAAATAATATAGAATGTAATACTGAAAGCTTTTTCATTACAATTCAATATATATGGCATAATGCTATAGTAATCAAAATAGTGGAAACACTATAAATAAATTTATATGGGAGGTTGGTTTAATGGCAGTAAAAATAGGTATTAATGGCTTCGGAAGGATTGGCAGGCTGGTTTTTAGAGCCGCAGTAGACAACCCGAATGTTGAGGTTGTAGGAATCAATGATCCTTTTATTGATGTTGAGTACATGGAGTATATGCTTAAGTATGACACAGTTCACGGTAAATTCCAGGGCACAATTCAGGTTGAGTCTGATGGTATTGTCGTAAATGGGAAAAAGTCAAAGGTATACGGGTTGATGGATCCTGCAGAGATACCATGGAGTGAGTGTGGGGCTGAATACATAGTAGAATCCACCGGCGTTTTTACAGTTACTGAAAAGGCTTCTGCACATTTTAAAGGTGGAGCTAAGAAAGTAGTTATCAGCGCACCATCAAAGGATGCACCTATGTTTGTAATGGGTGTAAACAATGATAAATATTCAAAGGATATGAATGTTGTATCAAACGCTTCATGTACAACAAATTGCCTTGCTCCTATAGCAAAGGTTCTTCACGACAACTTCGGCATAGTTGAAGGTTTAATGACTACAGTACATGCTACAACTGCTACACAGAAGACAGTTGACGGGCCTTCAAAGAAAGACTGGAGAGGCGGACGTGCAGCAGCAGGAAATATTATACCTTCATCAACAGGCGCTGCAAAAGCGGTAGGCAAAGTAATTCCTGAACTTAACGGAAAGCTGACAGGAATGGCATTCAGGGTTCCTACCCTTAATGTATCTGTTGTTGATCTTACCTGCAGGCTTGAGAAGGGAACAAGCTATGAAGAAATAAAATCTGCTATGAAGAAAGCTTCTGAAAATGAATTAAAGGGAATCCTTGGCTACACTGAAGAAGCAGTTGTATCTTCAGACTTTATTCATGATCCCCGCACTTCAATATTCGATGCTGATGCAGGTATCATGCTCAATGAAAATTTTGTAAAAGTTGTAGCATGGTATGATAATGAATGGGGCTATTCAAATAAAGTTATTGATTTAATCTGCTATATGGCTGAAGTAGATGCAAAATAATATTGTCTTTATAAAAGGTCCGGTTAAACCTATATCCGGACCTTTTATAGTGTCTAAGAAGGTTATTGTGTTTTAGAAAGCTTTAATTGAGGTATAATTTTTCCGTACTATTGAAAAGAAAGGGAAAAAGTTGTAAAATGTAGACGGTCGTTTTCGCATAACAATTCGTAGGTTTGGAGAAAACTACAATAAAATAGACAGACAATTCTCTTAAGGGTAAAGGACTTAAGTATAAATAGAATCATAATTAAAGCTTTAGGAGTGTGATTATAATGGGTATAATGCTGAGAAAAAAAACTATTGAAGACATTGATGTAAGCGGTAAAAAAGTAATAGTCAGAGTGGATTTTAATGTCCCTCTTGACGAAAAAGGGAATATTACCGATGATAAAAGAATTGTAGGTGCGCTTCCCACAATTAAATATTTGATTGGGCAGGGCGCTAAAACGATACTGGTTTCACATCTTGGAAGGCCTAAAAATGGTTTTGAGGATAAATTCAGTATGAAACCGGCAGCCGTCAGATTGAGTGAACTGCTGGGACAGGAAGTTATACTGGCAAAGGATGTAATTGGGGAAGATGCTAAGGCAAAGGCTTCCGCCCTTAATAACGGTGAAGTATTGCTTCTTGAAAATGTCAGATTCCATAAGGAAGAAACCAAGAATGATCCGGAGTTTGCAAAACAATTGGCAAGCATGGCGGAAATATTTGTTAATGATGCATTTGGTACAGCTCATAGGGCGCATGCATCAACAGCAGGTTTGGCAGACTATTTGCCGGCAGTATGCGGATTCCTTATTAAGAAGGAAATAGAAGTAATGGGTAAAGCCCTTTCAAAACCCGTAAGGCCTTTTGTTGCCATACTTGGAGGAGCAAAGGTTTCCGACAAGATAAAAGTAATTGAAAACCTGATTGACAAGGTTGATACTCTAATAATAGGAGGAGGCATGGCCTATACATTCCTGAAAGCGAAAGGATACCATATAGGTGACTCTATTTGTGAGGATGATAAAATTGGCCTGGCAAAGAAACTCATGGAAAAGGCTGAACAAAAGGGTGTGGAGCTTTTACTTCCTGTAGGAAGTATTGTCGGCAAAGAGTTCAAAAACGATACGGAGTACAAATATGTTCCTTCTGATGCTATGCCTGACGGTTGGATGGGTATGGATATAGGCTCATTAACAATAGAGAGATTTGTTAAGCCGATAAAAAAGGCTAAGACTATTGTATGGAATGGACCTATGGGTGTATTTGAGTTTCCAAATTTTGCTGAAGGGACAAAGGAAATTGCCAGGGCTGTGGCTGAGTCAGGGGCTATATCCATTGTAGGCGGCGGGGACTCCGCTGCAGCGGTGGAACAACTGGGGTATGCGAGCAGGATTACACATATTTCAACAGGGGGAGGAGCTTCTCTTGAATTTCTCGAAGGAAAGGTGCTTCCCGGAATAGATGTCCTCATGGATAAGAACCCAAGGAAAAAGATAATTGCAGGCAACTGGAAGATGAATAAGACAGCAAAAGAAGCTGTAGAATTTGTAGAAAAGCTAAGACAGAGAGTTAGCGGTGTGGACGCTGAAGTTGTAGTTGGAGTTCCCTTTGTATGTATACCTGATGTTAAAAAAGCTGCCGAAGGTTCTAATATAAAAGTTGCAGCGCAGAATATGCACTGGGAGGAAAGTGGAGCGTATACAGGGGAAGTTTCAGGCCCTATGCTTGCCGATCTTGGTGTAGATTATGTTATTATAGGCCACTCCGAAAGAAGGGAGTATTTTGCTGAGACAGATGAAACTGTAAACAAGAAGGTACATTCAGTATTCAAGTATGGCATGAAGCCAATAGTATGCGTAGGAGAATCCCTTGAGCAGAGAGAGAATGGAGTGACAGATGATCTGATTCGCTACCAGGTTAAGATTGCTCTAAAGGGGTTGACCCACGAACAGGTAAAACAAACGGTAATAGCATACGAGCCGATTTGGGCAATAGGAACAGGCAAGACTGCTACCAGCGAACAGGCAAACGAGGTGTGTGAAGTAATAAGAAAAACAGTTGAAAGCTTGTATGGGGAAGAAGTATCCATAGCTGTAAGAATCCAGTATGGAGGAAGTGTTAAACCCGAAAACGCCGAAGAACTTTTCAATATGCCTGATATTGACGGAGGGCTTGTAGGCGGGGCAAGCCTTAAACTTGACGGCTTCGAGAGAATAGTTAAATATGACGGATAGAAAGTTGAGAAAAATATGATAAGTAAACTTGTTACATTAATTATACTGGATGGTTTCGGTATTAACACGCGCGAGGATGGTAATGCTGTAAGAGCAGCAAACAAACCATTTATTGACAGATTATTCAGGGAATACCCCAATACACAAATTCGTACAAGTGGTATGGATGTGGGACTCCCCGAGGGTCAGATGGGTAATTCGGAGGTGGGACATACAAATATAGGAGCAGGAAGAATAGCATATCAGGAGCTTACAAGGATTACCAAATCCATTAAGGATGGGGATTTCTTTGAAAAAAAAGAGTTTCTGGATGCAATAGATAACTGTAAAAAACATGATTCGAGTCTGCACTTGTTCGGCCTTTTATCGGACGGTGGAGTACACAGTCATAATACACATCTGTATGCTTTACTTGAACTTGCAAGGAGGCACGGGCTTAAAAAGGTATTTATACACTGCTTTTTTGACGGCAGGGATGTGCCTCCGGATAGTGCAAAAGGTTATATGGCAGAACTTCAGGAAAAGATTAAAGAAATTGGCACAGGCAGGATAGCCTCCATTATGGGCAGATACTATGCCATGGACAGGGATAACCGGTGGGAAAGGGTAAAGCTGGCGTATGATGCTATGGTTCTTGGAAAAGGTTTAAGAACTTCAGACGCACTTAAGGGAGTAATTGAGTCATATGAAAGGGAAGAATACGATGAGTTTGTAAAACCAACTGTGGTATATGAATTTGACCGACCTGTAGCAACCATTGGTGAAAATGACTCTGTAATTTTTTATAATTTCAGGCCTGACAGGGCAAGGGAAATAACCAGGTCTTTTGTTGATGCCGAATTTAAAGGATTTGAAAGAGAAAAAGGTTATTTTCCTCTTCATTATGTATGTATGACGCAGTACGACAAAACTATTGAGAATGTGTCTGTTGCCTTCAAGCCTCAGACTCTAAGGAATACTTTTGGTGAATATATAAGCAGGCTAGGGTATAAACAACTTAGAATTGCTGAAACTGAAAAGTATGCCCATGTTACTTTCTTCTTCAATGGCGGTGTTGAAACACTTTATGAGGGTGAAGACAGGGTACTCATACCTTCACCGAAGGTTGCAACCTACGATCTTAAGCCTGAGATGAGTGCTTATGAGGTGACAGACGAAGTAGTAAAAAGAATAAATTCCAGACTGTATGATGTAATTGTGCTGAATTATGCCAATTGCGACATGGTAGGGCACACAGGTGTGTTTGATGCGGCTAAGTCTGCGGTAGAAGCTATTGACAAATGCCTTCAGAGAGTGATAACGGCTGTTCTGGAACAGGGCGGAATAGCATTAGTAACAGCGGATCATGGCAATGCTGAGCAAATGGTGGACTATCAAACAGGAGGGAATTATACTGCTCATACAACTAATAAAGTCCCATTAATTGTTGCAGGTCTGGGAGATGTAAAAATCAGCGAAGGCAGACTTGCAGACATTGCACCTACGATGCTGGAAATTATGGGTATTGAAATACCGCCGGAAATGGAAGGTAAATCCTTAATTTCTAAGTGATGAAAGGGACAAAATATTTTCGGGATATTGTTTAAAGTGTAAAAGGCATACAATATTGTTTCCACTTGTAGTAAAATTGGTTTAATAGTATGCTGATAAATAGACAATAAAGGTTCTGTTAACTAAGTATGAAGAAATGAGACCTGAAAGACCTTTGGTAGAGCTTAAAAAGAAAAAAGCCTACTAATGGAAACGACTAAGAACAAAGTAACATGAAAAAAAGTGATGTGCAACCCTTAAAAGTTCTAATTAAGGTAGCACAAATAGTCCTGGCACAGCGCAGGACGGAATGAACCTTGAAATCTGAATATTACTCAAGCTACCAATAACCAGAAGAGCCGTTCGCGTTTTGAGTATTTAACTCCGGCAACTTGAGCCGGTGTTAAACCATTGAGACTCAAATGAGGACGAACGAAGTTGTAAAAGAAAATGTATGTAGCAATGAGCCGGTTGGCAGATTCGAATGAATTAAAGCCTCTTTTAGGTTTGTACCACGCTTTGAATTGCCCGTTAAAAGCCTCTATAACATTGTTGTTGATTAAATCATCAAAGTCTTCCACACAAATATGTTTGGCCTCTGGGAAGAACAGAGAAGCAGGCTGTTGATAGGCATAATATCGATCAGAAATTACAGCGGATTGAGGTTGTCCGAAATTTCTTTTACAGCTTGATAAAAGGGTATGAGCAGCGGATGAATCACGGTTAGGAGAAAGATGAAAATCAAGAACTAATCTGGTTTCGGAATCAATGGCAAGCCAGAGATAATAATCTTTCCCAGAAATTTTGATATAGGTTTCATCGAAATGCCATTCATCCGAATCGCAGAGCTTAATCCCCAAAAGCCGATCTGTGGCGATCTTTTTAAATACCGGGGCAAAGCGCTTAATCCATTTCGAGATGGTAACATGTGAGACTTTAATCTGATGAACCATGTATAAGATCTGGGAAACCTTGCGGGTGGTTGAATTACCGCAAAAGTAGTAATTAAGGGCACAAAGAACAATGTGGAGAGAATGACGCATTCCTTTAAAAGAAAAGCTTTGTGGGTTCAATTCAGAAGAAGGTGGTTCCACGTTAATAAGCTTCGGAACTCTAAAGGAATGGTTACATTTTTTATCACCACACCGGAAGTTTGAGTAATAAGTATAGTCATGGTGAAGAAAAGTTGCTTTACCGCAAATCGGGCAATCAGGATATTTTCTTTTTCTCGATTGTGAATTGGAAGTAGGGTTATCTGGAGCGAACTGACGCTTACAATGTTGACACTGATATTTTTGGTAACCCTCCTTGTCCTTACCAAAACGGTTAAGAACTTTTGAAAAACACCTTGGACATACTACGTTAGATGGTATAATAGTCATGAGACTTGAACGCTCCTTTCTGGGAGATAATGTGTTTTTTGACGATTCCATTATACCAGAGGCGTTTCAGGTCTCATTTTATTATTAAGTTAACAGAACAACAATAAAAGAAAGACCAACTATTAAAAGTCAAGACCTAAAATGAATGTTTTGAACGAAGTGCGGGAATGCATTTTGATAAACTTGAACCTTGATAATTGCATGACAAATAAAGCACCAAGGAGATGCTTAAAAAATCTTTATTGCAGGACGAGGTTAAGCCTGACTGATAAAAGGCTGATTAGTCTTAACCAGATGGAAAATAACTCGTGTGAGCTTTTTTGCTGCATGGGATACCGCTACATTGTAAGGTTTGCCCTCAGATCGCTTCTTCTTGAGATATTGTCTGAATCCCTTATCCCAATGGCAGACATATTTTGCTGCATTAAATAGTGCGTAGCGCAGGTATTTTGAGCCACGCTTAACCATTTTTGCATGTGTGGAGGTCAGTTGCCCTGACTGGTATACAGAAGGCTCTAACCCTGCAAAGGCAAGTACTTTCTCGGCCTTATTAAAATAGGCAAAATTTCCTGTCTCTGCGATGATAATGGCAGCCATACGGTATCCAATACCGGGTATAGTCATAATGGGACTATGAAGACTATCCACGATCGGATTAATTGTTGCTTCGATCTGTTCAATCTGCTTTTCCATCATTCGGATGAGTTGGATGGTCTGTTGTAATTCAAGGGATTTAACCTCGCTGTAGGATCCGATGGAGTTTTTGGCAGCGTTACGTATCTCGATAGCTTTGACCTTGCTATAACGACCTTTAGAAGCTTTAGAAAGCAGATTTGTCAGCCTGGTAAGGTGACATTCACAGATGGCTCTTGCATTAGGCAATTCTGCTAATAAAGCGTATACAGAAGCCATGTGCAGCGATGGAACCAACTTCTCTAACTCGGGAAAGAGAATGACACAGAGCCGTGCATAAGATGATTTGAGTTTTGCACAGTCCTGTACCAAAGAAAAACGGTATCTGGTTAGTGACTTTAGCTCACGAACATGGTAAGATGACTGTGAGTAGGGCTGTAAGCATTCTGTCCTAAGCATAGTCACAATAGAGTGAGCATCGACCTTATCCGTTTTCGTCTTTCTAAGGCTTAAACCTTTTCTATAAAGATTAGTATGTAACGGATTGATCACCGTCGTGGGTAAATCATTGGCGATTAAGAACTCTAAAAGATTATCGCTATAGTGGCCGGTAGCTTCCAGCCCTACTTTTAATTTTGATAAGTCTTTAGAGTGAGTCTTGAACTTCGCAAACAATTCATCAAAACCCTGTCTGTTGTTGGAGACGGTGAATGCTTGGGAGAGAATCTTCCCATTTGAATCCACGATGATACAATCATGCTTGTCCTTTGCAACATCTATTCCTGCGTAAATCATAATGGATACTCCTTTGTGCTATATTTGACACTGTTTTCTTCCACAGACCAGTTTGTCGAATGTAACCTCGTGCTAAATGAAACGTCATGCGTTATCCAACTAATTACCAATTAAACAAACGGCTGTGGTTATTGCCTTTCTGAAAACGTCTAGCGTTAGGAGGATAGGACTAATCCACAGCGTCTGTGAAAATTATAGCATTAAGTCCTTGGAGAGGGACTATAAACACTACTACTTTATAATACGAGGTGTATATTATATGAAACAGTATTTACAGATTGAAAGCGTTTTTGCAAGAGAAATTTTAGATTCAAGGGGAAATCCTACTATTGAAGTAGAAGTGATAGTTGAAGGTGGTTTTATTGGAAGGGCTGCAGTTCCTTCAGGAGCTTCTACTGGCGCTTTTGAAGCGGTAGAATTAAGGGACGGTGACAATGACAGGTATTTTGGCAAAGGTGTTTCAAAAGCTGTTGATAACGTAAATGATATAATTGCACCCGAAGTTGAAGGGATGAATGTATTTGACCAGGTTGCAATAGACAAGCTGATGATTGAGTTGGATGGAACTCCAAACAAGGCTAAGCTTGGCGCAAATGCTATTCTTGGTGTATCCCTGGCGGTTGCTAAAGCTGCTGCGGATGCCTTGGGATTAGGACTATACCAGTACATAGGCGGAGTAAATGCTAAAACACTTCCTGTTCCGATGATGAACATTATAAATGGAGGAAAACATGCAGACAACAGTGTTAACTGCCAGGAATTCATGGTTATGCCTGTAGGCGCAAGTTCATTCAAGGGAGCCCTGCAGATGTGCGCAGAGGTATTCCATACTCTTAAGAAGGTTCTGAAGGGGAAAGGCTATAGTACTGCTGTAGGGGATGAAGGTGGGTTTGCGCCAAACCTGAAGACTGATGAAGAAGCCATCCAGGTTATAGTGGAAGCAGTTGAAAAAGCCGGATATAAGCCAGGAGAAGATTTCATGATTGCAATGGATCCTGCAGCAACTGAGATGTATGAGGAAGCCAAAAAGAAGGGTGAAGAAGGGAAATACTATTTCTGGAAGACTGATATAATGAAAACAAGGGAAGAAATGGTTGACTTCTGGGTTGATTTGGTAGAAAAGTACCCTATCATTTCAATTGAAGACGGTGTCGCTGAGGAAGACTGGGAGGCATGGAAGCTTCTGACACAAAAACTGGGACATAAGATTCAGCTTGTTGGAGACGACCTGTTTGTTACAAATACGCAAAGGCTGAAGAAGGGTATAGATATGGGAGTTGCGAACTCAATCCTCATTAAGGTAAACCAGATAGGTACTTTGACAGAAACCCTGGAAGCTATCCAAATGGCAAACAGAGCTGGTTATACCGCTGTTACTTCCCATAGGTCCGGTGAAACCGAGGATACAACAATAGCTGACATAGCTGTTGCTACAAACTCCGGACAGATTAAGACCGGCGCTCCTTCAAGGACTGACCGCGTTGCAAAATACAACCAGCTTCTCAGGATTGAAGAGGAACTCGGTGAAATTGCAGAATACCCCGGACTCAATGCATGGTTTAACCTTAAGAATAAATAAGCCTGATTCAGGATATTATTAAATAATAATTTGGTGAATAGACAAAGTAAATGCAACCTTTGAAAGAGTAAATGCGACTGAGTTGCATTTAATAGGTAAAAAATAACCATAAAATACAATTACAAGTATATTATGGATGTAAATAATTAAAAATATTGTAAATATAATTAAAAAAAGCGTACACTAACCAGAAGGTGGCCTTTAGTACAATTTTTTAGAAGTAGTAAATGCCACCCTATTTTGTGGTAGATATTATTGTATCTTTGCGGTACAATATTAAAATAGGGTTAAATCTGCTCTATTATTTTAGCAGTTGGGGCTTTAGGATAATTTCGTTTGACGGAATTCGTCTAAGCCCCAATTTTTCAAGTATGCCTTCCCCATAGAGGAAAGAAAATACTTCAAATGGAGATCTATCGTTAAGTTTTGCTCTTGAGTAAGAATTAATATGGGACATAATTAAATTAATATCAGCCTGTGTCAAGTTATCGAAAGAACTACCTTTAGGCAAGATTTTCCTTATGAATTCGTGATTCAATTCAACATTGGGTTTTTGAAAGGCAGCACGCGGATCACAATAAAAGATATTAGTACGACGATGTTCTTCACTATCAAATTCCAATGCTTTCGGATTAGAAAACTCTGAACCGTTGTCAGTTAATATAACATAGAATAATATGCAAAATGTCTGATGTCCAAGCACATTATATAACCAATCGAAAACATCGATAACTGACTGTGATGTATTTCTGTCTCTGATAAAGGCAAGCATGAGATCACAAGATTTAAACAAAAGAGTGAGCAGGACTTTACCACCAACACGGCCTACTACAGTATCCATTTCTACAATAGAAACATCCGGATGCTGTTGTAGTAAAAAAGAATTAAAATCGTCGTATGTACGGCCAATTCGACATTTACTATCTACCTTGTGCTCAATCGGCTTCCGATTACGTGGTTTCAGACGTAAAACACGTGGCATATCAATGTTTCTGGCTTTAAGCAGGCCACCTGCAACATAACGGTAAAGAGACTTCTCGCTGATAGTAAACTCATCAGGGTTATTAACCGTAATGTGATGAATTGATTGGCCCTTTTTAATCAGAGGACTTATAAATTCGTCTAATTTAAGCAGTTCATCTTCAGAGATGTTAACACCAGTTCTTGATTCAACTAATTTCTCACAGTAATCCCTATGAGCCTGGCGATGTTTGTAATATTTTTTTCTTAGTACACATCTGTATTCGTTAGAGCAACCGTTACAGACATAAGGTGATGAAAGAAGTTTTTGGCAGATTTCTTCTTCGAAGTCAGCACACAGCTGGTTACAAAACTTGCATGATCTACAAAGTTTAATACAGTCAGGCTTGTCTTCACATAAATAACGTTTTGCGCAAGTTATGTTGATGCTTGCATCTGTTTGGGATACGATATGGTGGTTTTTGATTGTTGCTTTCTACAGCACGCTTAATAACTTCTCTGGTTATGGTTGAAGTACTTTTTCCGAGATTTAAAGCAATCTTTTTGATAGAAACGCGCTGATTAAGCAATTGTTCAATTTGTTGGCGTTCGGGGTTAGTAAGATGTTTGTTTTTTAGCCATGGAAATCACCTCAGTTTGATATTACCGCAAAGATACAATACTAATATGCTGCAAGCTGATATTATTTGCAAGACTAAATGCGACCATCTCCCCTATAGGGGAGATACAAATTATTGAATGAATACTTTTGGAAAAACTAAGTGCAACCAAAGAATTGTAAGACTAAATGCAACCAGTTCTCTTTTTAGGGGTTGCATTTACTTTGTCAATTAACTTAAATAATAATTTATAAAAAAACAAGTCCATTCAGACTTGTTTTTTTAACTGTACTGTGATAGAATATTTTTTGTTGACTTTACATACCAGTATTGTACTTTTACTTCTGGTCTGTGGATTTTAGGAGGTGCTTTTATTGAGGGCTATTGATATATTAGTAAATATAGTGCATCTACTGTTTGCTGTATCAATTATAGTAATAGTTTTGTTGCAGTCGGGAAAGTCAGCTGGATTAAGCGGAATAATCGCCGGCGGAGCAGAAACCTTCTTTGGAAAGAACAAGGGAAGAACACTTGATGCTATGCTGAACAAATATACATCATTTGCAGCTATAGCTTTTTTGGTTACATCATTAGTATTATACGTGCTAAAAGCCAAAGTATAACAAGAGTGATAATATCTGAGCAAATAAAAGGCTATGTAAAAATAAAGCATACATAGTCTTTTTTATGTGTTTTAATTGTTATTTTGTGATAAAAAAAGGTATACTATATTTTAAAGGGGCAGACATGGATTGCCCCTTTAAAAGTTTTAATAAAAAAGGAGTATTTATACAAATATGGAGGAAAGAAAAGGAAGAATTGTTGCATTTATGAAAGAAGCAGCATATAAGCCGCTTCTCTTTGAAGAGCTGGTGATGGTTCTGGACGTGCCTAAAAGTGACAGGGAACTCTTTAGGGATGTGCTTGGCCAATTGGAAGCAGAAGGCAGGATATTTAAAACAAAGAAAGACAGGTATGGTGTGCCTGAAAGGATGAATCTGGCTGCAGGGCGAATACAGGGCAATGAACGTGGCTTTGGCTTCTTTATTCCCGATGATTATAATATGAAGGAAGTATTTATACCTGCTGACAGTATGAACGGAGCCATGCACAATGATAGGGTGATTATAAGGATAAACAGGGGAGTGACTGAAGGCAGAAGTGCGGAAGGGGAAGTAATAAGAGTACTTAGTAGGGCTAACAAGACAGTGGTCGGTACATTTGAAAGCAGCAGATATTTTGGATTTGTAGTTCCTGATGATACAAGGGTATCCGGGGATATTTTTGTTCCAAAGGATGAATCCAACAATGCTCTAACCGGGCAAAAAGTAGTGGTTCAAATAACAAAATGGCCTGAATCAAGAAGAAACGCAGAAGGAAAGGTTATTGAAATTCTTGGGGACAAGGATGATCCGGGAACAGATATTGTATCAATAATTAAGGCATACAACTTAAATGAGGACTTTCCGAAGGATGTTCTCGCACAGGCTGAATCAATACCCCAGAGTGTAACAGAAGATATGCTGAAAGAAAGGCGCGACCTTAGGGGCTTGACAATGGTAACCATAGATGGTGAAGATGCAAAAGATCTGGATGATGCTGTTTCAATAGAAAAGCTGCCGGATGGGAACTATAGGCTGGGTGTACATATTGCGGATGTAAGTTTTTATGTTACGGAAGAATCTCCTTTGGATAAAGAAGCATTAAAAAGAGGAACCAGTGTATACCTGGTGGACAGGGTTATACCAATGCTGCCTAAAATGCTTTCCAACGGGATTTGCAGCTTGAATCCGGCTGTAGACAGACTGGCATTTACTGTGATGATGGATATAAACAACGCAGGAAAGGTAGTTAACCATGAAATATTCGAAAGTGTAGTCAGGATAAATGAGAGAATGACATATACCGATGTTTATAAAATACTGGTTGAAGACAATGAGGAATTAAAAGAAAAGTATGCCTACCTGCTTGACGATTTTAAAACCATGGAAGAACTTGCGATAATCCTCAGGAATAAAAGAATGTCAAGAGGAGCAATAGACTTTGATTTTGAAGAAACAAAAATAATACTTGATGAAAAAGGAAGACCGGTGGAGGTTAAGCCATATGAGATTACAATCGCAAACAAGATAATTGAAGAGTTTATGCTGGTGTGCAATGAAACTGTGGCTGAGCACTTCTACTGGGCTAATTCGCCATTTGTCTATAGGATTCATGAAGACCCTGACATTGAAAAAATCGAGGCCCTCAATGAATTTGTATACAATCTTGGTTACCATATCAAGGGAGTTAACAAAATCCACCCGGGTGCCTTGCAGGACCTGCTTAAAAAGGCAAAAGGAAAAAAGGAAGAGAGGATTATCAGTACAGTTATGCTAAGATCTTTGCAAAAAGCTAGATACAGCCATCAAAATGTCGGGCATTTCGGCCTGGCTGCGAGATTTTACTGCCACTTTACTTCACCAATCCGCAGGTATCCTGATCTTATTATTCACAGGATTATAAAAGAGTATTTAAAGGGTAAAATAGCCGGTAAAAGGGAAGAAATACTGAATGAGAGGCTGCCGGAAGTTGCAAGGCTGTGCTCGGAGAAGGAAAGGGTTGCCGAGGAGGCAGAAAGAGATACTGAAGACCTCAAAAAGGTTGAATATATGAAACAGCATATTGGGGAAGAATTTGAGGGTATTATTTCCGGTGTTACCTCATTTGGCATGTTTGTGGAACTGGATAATACAATTGAGGGACTTGTGAGAATGAGCAGCCTGGAAGATGACTATTATATTTACAATGAAAAACAGTATTGCCTTATCGGAGAACGGAATAGAAAGGTTTACCGTATAGGAGATGCTGTGAAGGTACAGGTCATAAAGGCTGATATGGCTTCCAGACAAATAGATTTTATTATTGTGGATAACATGGAGAACAATAAGGAAAATGGTGAAAAGCCTGAAACGTATGCAGAATCACAATCAGAGCGTAGAGCAAAAAGAAAGCGCAAGGAAAAGGGTGACAAAAGGGTAAAAATGCATATCGCAGGCAAAAAAGGAAGAAAGAAGCGGAAAATAGTTGTTTTGGAAAAGCATATGCAGCAGTAATGCACTGCTGCACAAATAGTCTCAGTAAACCGTAACTATCAGACAGGGGAATGTTATTGGCTCTCCACGATGAAGTTGGGAAGGGTGAAACTTTCAGCTATTGATGCAATAACATTCTTCCGCCCTGCACGGGTGTAAAACCCTCTAAATTGGTGATTATACATGAACAGGCCAATTATGTAGTTGTATTTTTCAAATACAGGCTTTTTGTTCTCTAAAGTCAGCATGTTGATATTTGAAATATCGCATAGTTCCTGTACAAGATAAGGCTCCCTGGAAGAATTGGCAATTAGGGATTCCCATTCGCCACTGTTGTAGTCCTTTCCGATATATACACCGTGGGCTGCATACTTGTCAAAGGGCTTTAATACCAGCTTGTCCCTGTTGCTTTTTAACCTGTTAACCATATTTTTGTCATCAGGGTCAAATACTGCTGTCCACGGCACATGCATTTTAATAAACTCTTTTTCCTTATTATCAAGCCCAGGGATCATTCCATCATTATGAAGTACGGCAAACAGTTTTTTACTATGAATAATCTGTGACACAAGACCTCCAACAACGCATACTGCACCGTCTTTATACGCCCTGATAAAATCCTGGATATCATCCGCTTTGTCTACAAGGCGTGAAGTGGTTGCACGGCGGTATATTAGGTCGATCCTGTTATTTTTGAAATACAGTTTACCCTTTATATACTTTAATTCTCTGGGATCACAAATAACTGTATGGTAGCCCCTTTGGACAAAACGTTTCTGGAAGACTTCAAATTCACTTATTATACCGTCGCCTTCAAAATCCATTATGGCAATATTCGGACTGCCATCCCTTCCTCCGTTGAATTCCCTGTAGTTGGCTAATATTGAGTCAATCCATGAGTCAAACAATTCAAAGTCATAAACCCTGTAGCTGTCCTTTATTCCGTCAAGTGCATGGGAATTATAAAGTATATCGTGAAGAACCCTTGATTCATTCATACTTGATGACCCGTCTGCATTAAGCTCGCAAAACTTATAATTATTATCATAATGATAAAAAATATCATACCTTGCCATAGGAAATTTAATGCTGTATCCGGGATCCACCAGAATAAGCTCCTCCATTAATGGCGAAAAGCCAAATTCCTTTCTTAATTGCGGGCTTTTAAGGTATGAGGAAACCACCTTTTTTAGAATGCCTGTGAGGGTTGAGGTAAGGCTTTTAAACCTTTCTATATCATCAGCGGTAAAAAACATTGGCTGATAAAGGAACTCGACAGGCTTTCCTTCGTAATATGCCGAAGAGTCCTTCACCTTTTCCTTTACATTCAGGTAATCATGAAAATACTTATCAGGCTCTGATTTAACATTTTCCTCAAAACATTTAAAAAAATCAGCAGCATTCAAGTTTATCACACCTTTTCAAATTATTAATTCCATTAAGGAAGCACCACTCAAGAGCTTTGTGTTTTCCTTTTCCAAGCTTATCCAGCGTTATTTTTCTTGGTATCAGTTCTTGCTTTAACATATCCTCAATTGGAGAAAGGTATGCTTTTTCACAGCAGTCCAGTCCGTTAACGGCAATTCCCATTATATCCTTGAAATGTTCTATTACTGTCTTACCGTCCATAACGGCATGTATACCCTTTTCAACTATTTGTCCGTTTAATTTTTGCATATCATTTTCATCATAATTTTTTGCCATGCTATAAAGTGTATTAAGGTTTTTTTCATCATACATAAGGCCTTTCCACAATGCCGCATAAGCAATATTATAGGGATAGGGAAGAGCATCTCCCATCCGGAGCTCTATATAGGTTCGGAGCCTGATATCAAAGAAATACATGGAAAGCATATAATCAATTTCACTATCACTGAAGGTTTCAGGATCAAATACCTCACTCATGGGAGAATTGCCTGTGTAAACCATGCGGTTATTCTTCATTATTAGTATGGGAGCTTTGCTAAGGATGTATTCCGCATAACTTTCATAGCTAAAGCTGTCGGTAAATATATTATGAGGAAGGCCGCATCTGTCCGGATCGCAGTTGTTCCAGATTCTGTACCTGGTACAGTTTGAAGTACATACTTTACCCTCAAAGAAAGGGGTGTTATCAAAAACACAGTAAATAAAGGGAGCTAGAAAAGCTGCTGAGCGGCATTTTATAGCAAAGTCCTCCTCACAGGAATAATCAATACATACTTGTATTGATGCAGTACCCTTCATCATATTATGAGCAAGTGCGCCGGTTCTCTTGAAGTAATTGTACATATAATAATACCTTTTCTTGGGAAGTAGAGAAAGCTCATTAATTGAACTTTCAGGGTGGTAAGCCAGAGCCAGAATCATCTGGTTTCTTTTTTCAAGCAAAGGTACCAGGTCTTCTAAGAAGGAGAGGTATACACTTTCTATTTCTCCCAGGCACTTCTTTGGGGATATATCAAATTCCAGCTGGCTGCCGGGCTCCAGGGTAATGCTTTTTTTGCCGGCTTTTAATTTCAGGATATGCCCATCTTCCCGCTCAGCTTCCCATCCTATGCATTCCAGCTCTTCAAATAAATTTTCCAAACCTTCTTTCCCGGTATATGGCACCGATTTTAAAGAATCCTTCCAAACAATAAAATGCTCCAATTCCAATCCTGTTTTAAATTCGGAAGGAGCTTTTTCCCCTTTTTTAAAATAGCTGACAAGAGCTTCAACCTGTTTTATATAATTCATAAATTACTCCTGATATTATCAATTTATTAAAAATATGCTATTTAATAATTATACCAAATTATTAGATAATGAATACTAAGGAAACTTATTATTTATGGTATAATACCACTGAAAACTAATTTTCAAACAAAACAGGAGGCTAATATGGTTTTGGTGAGCGCCTGTCTGGCAGGCCTTAATTGCAAATACAACGGTGGGAATAACCTGAATACGGAAATATGTAATATGGTTGCAAGGGGAGAGGCAATACCGGTGTGCCCGGAACAGCTTGGAGGATGCCCTACTCCAAGGCCAGCAGCAGAAATATACGGTGGCACAGGAGCTGGTGTCCTGGAAGGGAAATGCAGGGTGATAACAAAAGAAGGTGTGGACGTAACGCAGCAGTTTATTAAAGGTGCCTATGAGGTATTAAACATTGCCAGACTAGCAGGTATAAAGAAAGCAGTTTTTCAGCCGAATAGCCCATCTTGCGGATGCGGAAAAATTTATGACGGAAGCTTTTCAGGAAGGCTGATAGATGGAAACGGAACAACTGCAGAGCTTTTATCAAGGAATGGGGTAAAAGTAGTTTGCCTTGGATCGCTTTAGTGCAATGTATAAACCACTATTCAACTACAAAGCTTTTTAATTCATAGTACAATTGGTTTGCATCATCATCTGCGTATGCTTCAACTTTAATGGGCTTACTCAGATCAAGGCTGAAAATCCCCATAATTGATTTTCCATCAACCACATAACGTCCCGATGTAAGGTCGACATCAAAGTCATATTTATTGACGATATTAACAAAATCCTTAACGTCATTAATTGATTTTAATGTAATATTAAAAACCTTCATGTTAGACCCTCCTTTATTGTTTACAAATAATATATCCTTTTTTTAGTATAATGTCTACTACAGTATTGTTAAATTATTATTAATAATATATTATTAATCTTATGGAAAAAGGTAAAATAATAATACAATAATGTATAATCCGTATTGAGAATGGAGAGCTTATGAAAAAAGCAGCATTCAACACAGTAGGATGCAAAGTGAACCAATATGATACTGAAGCAATTATAAGCCTGTTTGAAAAAGCGGGTTATGAAATTGTGAACTTTGAAGAAAAAGCGGATGTATATGTAATAAATACATGTACTGTTACAGGCTTAAGTGCCCGTAAATCAAGGCAGATGATAAGAAGGGCCAAAAAATCAAACAGCAATTCACTGGTGGTTGTTGTAGGATGTTATGCACAGACCGCTCCCCGGGAGGTTGAGAACATACCCGGTGTCAATCTTGTGATTGGAACAAAGGATCGTAGTAGAATTGTAGAATTGGTAGAACACATTGACTCCTGTGAAAATAAAATAAATATGGTTTCAGATATAATGAAGACAAGGGAATTTGAAGACTTGAGAGTGGAAACATATAAAGAAAGAACCAGAGCTTTCATAAAAATACAGGAAGGGTGCAATCAGTTTTGCTCGTATTGCATAATACCTTATGCCAGGGGTCCGGTACGGAGCCGCAGGCCTGAGGATATAATAAGCGAAATCAATAGACTGGTAAATTTGGGGTTTAAGGAAGTAGTATTAACAGGGATTCACGTTGCGTCCTATGGAAAGGATATAAACCGGTCATCCCTGATTGAAATAATTAAAGAAGTGAATGAAATTGAAGGAGTTGAGAGAATAAGGCTTAGCTCTGTGGAACCCGGTACTATAACGCCTGAGTTTGTAAGAACAGCCGCATTCCTGAAAAAGCTGTGTCCCCATTATCACCTTTCTCTTCAGAGCGGTTGTGATAAGACTCTTGAAAGGATGAATAGAAAGTATTCAACATACCAATACTGGGAAGCTGTGGAGATGCTGCGGGAAAACATTGATGATGTTGCTCTTACAACTGATATAATGGTAGGTTTTCCTGGTGAAACTGATGAGGAATTTGAACAAACCTATAGCTTCGTTGAAAAAATATCATTCGCGAAAATGCATGTATTCAAGTATTCTCCGCGCAAAGGAACTCCTGCTGCGGGTTTTCCCGGCCAAGTAGATCCATTGAAAAAGGAGGAGCGAAGCAAAAGGCTTCTTATGTTGTCAGAAAAATGTAACCTGGGGTTTAATAGGAAATATATTGGAAGGACTATGCCTGTATTGTTTGAGCAGGAATTTAAATCAAAGCCGGGCTATATTGAAGGGTTGACATCCAATTACATAAAGGTGGTTTGCAAGGGTGATAATATACTCCAGGGCAGGATAATTGATTGTAAACTTAATAGTGTTGAAAATGATTATATTAATGGGGAAATAGCAGGCATGCATGAGTGACACCGGTGTAACAGATGTAACCATTATTTAATACAAGCAGGCCAATATTGGTGTTGCATTAATGAATGGGTTGTATTAATATATAATTGTAGTGGATAAATATAGAAAGGCTTGAATATATCAAGCATAGGGTTGTGGTTTAAACAGGAGTGTGATTTCTTATGGCTGACAATGAAACGATGATGTTCAAGGTGGATAAAGACAAGATAAATGAGGCACGTGAGATTCTTTCCTCCATATACCAGGCACTAAAGGAAAAGGGGTATAATCCTATTAACCAGATAGTAGGATACATTTTATCGGGAGACCCTACGTACATAACCAATCACAACAATGCAAGAAGTATCATAAGAAAACTGGAAAGAGACGAGTTGCTTGAAGAGATTGTAAGATATTATCTTGAAGATCTGAATTGATAAAAGCCCCGTTAAATACGGGGTTTCATAATATATGGAGATGCTTTATGGAATACGTTGAGTTGGGAAATACAGGTTTAAAAGTCTCAAGGTTATGCTTCGGCGGATTGATAATAGGGCCTTTACAAGCGAATCTGGAAGTAGATAAGGGTGCAGAGGTAATCAGGAAAGCATTGGAGCTTGGAGTAAACTTTATTGATACCGCTGAACTTTATGGAACCTATACTTATATAAGGGAAGCTGTAAAGCACTCAAAGGTCAAGCCCATAATTGCGACAAAGTCATATGCATACAGTGCTCAGGATGCTCAAAAAAGCTTGGAGAAGGCCAGAAAAGAATTGGATATGGATGTTATTGACATATTTCTTATGCATGAGCAGGAAACACGTCTGACATTAAGGGGACACAAGGAAGCTCTTGAATACTATATTACAGCCCGTGAAAAAGGTTTAATCAGGGCAGTGGGCGTTTCGACACATAATGTAGAAGTTGTTGAAGCAGTTGCTGAAATGGATGGAATTGACGTTATACACCCACTTGTAAACAGAACGGGTATCGGGATTGGGGACGGTACTATCACTGATATGCTTACAGCTGTAAAAAGGGCCTTTGACTTGGGCAAAGGCATATATAGCATGAAACCTCTTGGCGGAGGAAATCTAATCGGCTCCTTTGAAGAAAGTATGGAATTTGTATTAGGCCTTCCTTTTGTTCATTCGATTGCTGTAGGTATGCAATCTGTTGAAGAGGTTATAATGAACGTAGCGATTTTTGAAAAAGGTGAGGTATCGGAAGAACTGAGAAAATCGCTAAAAATTAAGAAAAGGAAGCTTCATATTGATTTCTGGTGCGAAGGCTGCGGGAAATGTGTTAACAGATGTACTCATAAAGCTTTGGAAATAAAAGATGGCAAGGCATCAGTAAAAAACGGACAATGCATATTATGTGGATACTGTGGAAGTGTATGCCCGGTGTTTGCGATAAAAATATTCTGATTTGAAAAGAAAAAAGCAGCATATTTATCAAAAAACTTACAACAGGGAGAAAGCAATGAGAATATTAGGAATAGACTATGGGGACAGCAGGGTGGGTATTGCGGTAAGCGATCCTATGGGCTGGACAGCACAGGGAGTAGAGACAATAAACTGTAAAGGTAGTTCAAATAAGTTGCTAAACAGGATAGAACAACTTGTTAAGGAATATAATATAAATAAAATAGTTGTTGGATTTCCCAAAAATATGAATGGCACTATTGGGCCGAGGGGTGAGAAGACTCTTGAGTTTATAGGGATGTTGGCTGAACGCTTGGATATAGACATAATCAAGTGGGATGAAAGATTGACAACGGTAGCTGCCAGCAGAGCCATGCATGAGATGGGGATAAAAACATCAAGGAAAAAAGGAATAGTGGATCAAATTGCTGCAGTTTATATACTTCAGGGTTATCTGGATAGGATGGGATCAGCCGGAAGTTGAGAACGCAGTTAATTAAATTGCTAACTACATGAAGGAGGGAAAAGCATGACTGAAGAAAGAGACGATATAATTGTTATGATTGATGAAGACGGTAATGAAGAGGAATTCGAGTTTTTGGACAGCATTGAAATGGAAGGAAGTGAATATGTTGTATTGCTGCCTTACAGCGAACATGAAACTGGCGAAGAGGAAGATGAGGAAGAGGTAGTAATACTAAGGGTTGAACATGATGAAAACGGAGAAGATTCCTATGTGAATATTGAGGACGAAGAGGAATTAAATACTGTGTTTGAAGAATTCAAGTACAGGATGGAGGAAGAATACGATTTTAATTGATATCATAATAGGCCTGTGGAATAATTGTGTATGTTGGTGCATGGCTATCCAAACTGATAGCCTGCACCATTTGCTTTGTTTCCATTTACCTGTCAACAAGATCCTTCTTAAGCAGTTCCCTTTGCTGGTCGAAGATGTATTTAATAAGGATTTCTTGACTATGCCGGGACATTTTTACAAAACTCAAGCCTAATTCATACTTATTGCCCCTTGTATTTTCTATTAGTGTACTTCTTATTACTTTACAGGTAGATTTTATTAATGTATTTCCAAGGCATATGGATAAATGTAAAAGTGAGTCTTTTGGGATTTTTTCCTCAACTACAATACAAATTCCGGAAGCGCTTATGTTTTTTGCAATAGCTTTCTTATATTCTTTGCTTTCAGAATTATTACCTTCAGAATGATTGCCGTGATTTTCATTTTCGTTATCAAGTATATAATAATCAACATCAATACAACACTGTAACCTATAAAAATCCCTTCTTTGAATTTTTATTAAATCGCTGGTTATGTTAAGAAGAAGTAATGATAAATTGTCTTTTTTGTGACTGGACTTTGCAGTGGCGTTAAAGGACAGCAGGCCATGTGTTTCATGTAAAGCAAACACTCTAACACGTGTGCCAGCATGGACAGGAATAACCACCGACTTATGTATCGGAGATGCGATTATTATGTTTTCCTGGTCAACAATACGAAGAAGCTGACTGACATAGGCAGGCCCTTTTTTGTCGCCTAAATGGTTCAGCAATTCAATTTCCAGCCTTGTGCCAATTTTTAATTCTGTTATGTTCATTTGCATTTCTCCAAAATAAAATAATAAAATAATAAAAGAAGTAACTGTTCTTTCTATACACAGTTCTTATCATGTTTATTTTATTATATCAAAAGAGTTTGTTTAAAAAAAGTGTTTGTAAGAGCCTTTAATGGGTTTTATTTAAGAGGATTTTTCCTGTTTTTATAGAATTACTATATGCAAGGCAAAAGAAGAGTGGCGGAGGGGTCATATGACAAAAAAGATTTGTATTCTAATTCTGTTATTTGTAACGCTGGTATCATTTACTTCATGTGGAAAGGGACAAGAAAGTGAAGATGCTTTATCGACCTTGGACAACGATAAGAAGGAAAGTACAGTTGCAGAGCACAAGCAAACAAAAAAAGATGGTAATGAAAACAATGAAGAAGCTGAGATTGAAGTTGATGTAGATTACATGGAAGGAACAGAGGGTATTAGACCTTATGCGGTCATGATAGATAATGAAGGGACCAAATGCCTGCCACAGGGAGGTTTAAACCTTGCACAGGTTATTTATGAAGTGATTGTAGAGGGCGGAGAAACCAGATTGATGCCAATATTCTGGAATTCCGAGCCTGAGCTGGTAGGTCCAGTAAGAAGCTCCAGACACTATTTCCTTGACTACGCCATGGAACATGATGCAATATACATACACTATGGCTGGAGTCCTATGGCAGAAAACGATATAGCTAAATTCAAAATTAACAATGTAAATGGCGTCGGATATGGGGGAGAGATTTTCTGGGATTTGACAAAAGATATAAACAATTGGCAGGATTCATATACCTCTGCTGAGAAAATAGAACAGTTTATTAAGAAAGCCGGATACAGGACAGAAACAAATAAGAAGCAGGTATTTTCCTATAACAGGAAAGACATAGAATTTGAAAAGGGCATAAAGGCTGAAAAAGTAAGGCTAACATATTCCAGCTTCAATACTTGTGGGTTTGAATATGACGCAGATGTAAAAACCTATAAAAGGTTCAGGCAAGGTGAACCACATATGGAAAGGGTAACTGGAAAACAGCTGGAGGCTAAAAATATTATCGTACAGTACGTGAATAACTATAACATAAAAGGTGATAATGCAGGGAGACAGGAAGTAGACACCGTAGGCAGCGGCGAAGGATGGTATATTACCTGTGGTAAAGCGGAAAAAATAAGATGGTCAAAGGCTTCCAGACCCGAGCCCACTATATATACCTATGAAGACGGCAGGGAAATTTTGTTAAACCCCGGCCAAACCTGGGTACAGATTTTTCCTTTGTATGGCAAGGTAGAAATAGAATAATAATGCATTTTGCTATAATAAGTTTTAATTTAAAGTATTTACTAGTAAATTGAATTATTTAATATTAACAATTGAAATTTAAGCTTTATTATAAATAAATTCCAGTATTATTAATATTAATAATGCAAAAAATAATTATGTCCGAAAGGGCAAATCAAAAAACAGGAGTGAAGTGATAATGGCACGCAACAGAAAAGTAGTACCGGAAGCACAAAACGCTCTTGAGAGGATGAAGTATGAAACCGCATCACAGGTTGGAGTTAATCTGAAGCAGGGTTACAATGGCGATATAACTGCAAGGGATGCGGGCAAGGTTGGCGGTAATATGGTTAAGAGAATGATTGAGCTGGCAGAAAGGCAACTGTCAGGCAAATAATTAAATAAGAAAAGGAGGGTGAAAAAGCCCTCCTTTTAAAATTCGATAAAAGTACAAGATAAAAGTGCAATTAATTAGGTAAAACATTTATTAATTTTCCATTGCAATATAAATAGAATCCTGTTAAAATATATATGTTCTTTGTCGGGGTGTGGCTCAGCTTGGTAGAGCGCTTGGTTCGGGACCAAGAGGCCGGAGGTTCAAATCCTCTCACTCCGACCAAATAAATAAGCGGGTTTCAGGGTTTTGAAAATCTCAAAATTACTCGAAAAAATGCCCGTTTACACACTTTTTACACACATTGAAAAACCGGGAAGCTTTTTGCCTCCCGGTCAAGATTTTTACATTAGTTTCAATTTTCTACTAGGGAAGCCAGCAGGCTGCCAACCTTATCAGCGGCTTCCCTTCGCATTTTAGCTGTAACGCTGCTGTAAACGTCCATTGTAAACGCGGATGAATGATGTCCTAATGTCTCCTGGATCGTCTTAACATCAGTGCCCTCCTCAAGAGCTATAGTTGCGAAAGTATGCCGTAAACCGTGAAAGGTAACGTCCAGGTCTGCTTTTTTCACTATTCGCTCAAATGCTCTTGTAAACGCTCTGGGGTCAAGCGGTTCTCCTAATTCATTGGCAAAAACAAGGTCCAGCTCTTTCTGGTAAGCGCCTCCAACCAGCAACTTGAATTCGTTCTGCTTTTTCTTGTGTTCTTTCAGCATTGCCATAATTTTAGGGGATAGGTTTATTGTTCGTTTTGATAGTTTTGTTTTAGGTTCTTGGAATATCAGGCCTCGATCGCTCACCCTTACCAACCCCTGATTGATGGAAAGCTGTCCGTTTTCAAAATCAATATCTTTCCACCGCAGGCCAAGCAATTCACCACGGCGCATGCCCGTATTTAATGCCAAGAAGAAAGCAATGAAATGCTTTGATGCCTTTGCCGCATCTAAAAACTTCTTAATCCCTTCGCTATCAAGATAACATATCTCTTTTTGTTCTAGCTTCGGTAATTTTACCGCATCGGCTGGGTTAACGGTTATCATACCTTCTTTCTTGGCCTGCTCCAGGCAGGAGTGAATGACGGTATGAATGTATCTAACACTTTTAGGGCTTAAACCGCCATCCTTGCTGTCCAACCTGCCACCGTTTAGTTTGTCGTTATATAGCTTCTGTAAATGTGCCGTCTGAATCTGAGCAAGTTTTAAATGTCCCAGGGCTGGGATTATGTGACCATTTACCTGGTATTTGTAACTTTCCCACGTAGTAGGCCGAAGGGAAGGTTTCATATAATCATTAAGCCAGATTGTAAACCATTCAGCTACCGTTAATTTTGAAGGCTCTCGGTATGTTCCGGCAGCAACCTTTAGAGCAACCTCATTAATTTTATCCTGCACCTCTTTTCGTGTTTGGCCATAAAAATATTTTCGTTTCGGTTTTCCGGTCTCCAGATCGTAGCCTACTAGCACACTGCCTTGCCATTTACCGTCCTTGCGTCTAGTTATACTTCCTTCGCCGTTACCTCTTCTTTTTGCCATGTTACTTTTCCCTCCTTTTCTACTGGGATGTACTTTACGCCACCAATCGAAACCGCCACTACTATTCTTTTCCTGTTGTTTGCTTCGTTCTTAAACATTTTACTACTCCTTTCAAGTTTTTTATTTTTGGGGTCAGGTTCTTTAAGCTGCTATACTCAATCGATCGCTGAAAATTAAACGATTTTCCGGTACCGGGCATCTTTCCGCGGCAATAAAACCTTGGTCTGTGGACCTTCGTCGATGTATGTAGCCAGGGCCTTTGTGGTCAGCACCCACTTGCGCCCGGCCTTGATAGCCGGGATATCACCTCTAGCGCACATTACCCGGATTGTCTGCCAGTAGAGACCGAGCTCTTTACCGGCTTGCTCGAATGTCAAAGCAATACCGTACTTTTGCAATAAGTATTCATATGTGGGCAATTCATGCACCTCCTTTTTACAGTGTAATGTAATGTAACCTAGTGTAATTATATTTTATAGGAGGATTAAGCATTTGTCAATAGTTTTTATTGAAACGTATTGAAATTAACTGTACTTTAGTGTAATATAATAATAAGAAGTTATGCAGGAGGCAACAAACATGGAAAACTACTATACGCCAAAGGAAGTTTCGGAGAAACTTAAGCTGAATATCAGGACCGTTTACAAATGGATCAGGGAAGAAAAACTTAAAGCTGTTAAACTGGGAGATGTTTGGCGCATCCCTGAATCCGAGATCAAACGCCTCTTAAAGAGTGGGGAGCAGAAGTAATATTGAGGAGTGATGCCTAATGAAAAATAAAAAAGAGATTATGGGACTGGACTTGGTGGACTATGTTCCGGATTACACTAAGTCACTGGAAGAAAACACGAAAATATACCGGCAAAAGTATTTTGAAGTTTACGGCGAATATCCGCCAGAACCGGTAAACGAAGAAAAGCAAGGCACATAATCAGTTGCCGCTCTTTTTTATTTTCCGATTCATAAGCACCTTCCACGGCAATTTTAGTGAATCACATTATCGTGTATAAAGAGGCCGCCTGAAAAACCTTTGAGCACAGGCTTTTCTGGATTTATACATACTCTATACACGCCTACCAGCCTACCGGTTTAGGTATTGGAGCAACTATTTTACGCTTTTCCGCATACCAGCAGGCCAGGGCCACCGCCAATACTAAATCATCATGTACCCCTTCCCGCCAAGCTTCGTAGCTGTCATGGGCTGTCCGGATGTCAATCTTCACTTTAAAGTTAAGCAGTTCATCCGTCAGCGTTCGTGACTCTGGTAACTGTCCAGCTATCTTTAGCCTGCCAGATTGCAACAAAACTTGAAGGTTAGTCACCAAATCACGTTTAGGCACATGGTAACCGATTGAAGCAACATTCACACTACTACCTCCGGTAATGGTAACCGCTGTTGGTCTTAAACCCTCTTTTTTAAACAAGTCCACTACTGGCCTTCCGACACCTGTCGCATCCACTACCAAGGCCGCTTGTCCACGCAATGGTGGTTTTTCATACATGGCTTTAACCTTCTCAACTATTAAAGGGTAGCTTGTTCCAAGCTTAAACCTCTGTAAGTGTCTTACATGGTATTGCTCATTGGGGAAGGTATAATTAAAGCTTTTTCGCTCCGCAACTGCTAATGCCGTATAGTCCTGGGCTTGCCCTAGGTCAAGGCCTAGATAATACTTAAGCACTTTCCACACCTCCAAATAAAGGTTCGATATCATCATCTATTGCCGCTTGTACCAAGTCATAGTTGAATACCTGATCCACTGTCTCAACGAACTCGCAAAGGTATTCCTGCCGAAACCACCAATCACCCATAGCAGCTTTTTCTTCTTCAAGGAATTCCGGGCTTATTCTGGGGCACTCACGGGCTGTTATCATTATCCGCTCCCAGGAATCACCGCCTTCCGTCCATTCCCTGAAAAAATGGCCTCTCTTTCCGAATGGTGTTGACATCAAGATTATTCTACCTCCTGAGACAGCCAGCATCGGTCTTACAGCGATATAAAGCTCATCTGGCACTCTTGCCGCCTCATCCTCAATAATTAGGTCTGCGCCGCTAAAACCCCTTATTGTTCCCTCTTTTCCGGGCAGGCTTACAATTCGGCTCTTATTCCGCAAAGTCAGAGACAGCTTGTTATCCTCAATAAGCTTAGGTTGCTGGTCTGCCGGTAGTGATTTCAAGAATTCTTGCACCTTTCGGAATAGCTCCGAAGATTGTCGCTGGGAAGGAGATATGAGTAACACTAGAGAAGAAGGGAAGAATTTTGCTCTGTGCAAGGCCAGCGATGCCGCTGTGGTACTTTTACCACTTTGACGGCTGCAATTAAGCAGCAGACCTTTACCACTCCACCTTAATACTTTTTCCTGCCATGGGTCTGGTAAAAAACCTAAGGCTTCACGAGCAAACAGCACTGGGTCTAGTGCTTGCATAAGATTAATTGACAGCATTATCTTCTGCCTCCTTTAGCGCCTGAACCAACTTTAATCTTGCTTCCGGGTACGGTTCCAAAGTCCTTAATATTACCGTCCGTAAGGAAACCCACTGAGGATTAAGCAGAATATTTATCTCAGTCCGTTCCTGCAACTCCCCTTGCAGTTTTGCCAGTAGTTCAAGGCAGCCCTTGGTCTCCCTTATTCCTTGAAGTGCCGTTTTCAGGTCTCCGGCTTGTTCCGCTTTATTAAGGATAGAAAGAGCCTTGTCTCTTAGTAATGTAACCTGAGTAAGAAGGTTGTCAGCTTCAGCAACTTCCTGGATTTCTTGCGCTTTTATCAATTTAGCCGGAAGGTGGTTCTTCTTGTGTCTAAAAAGGGCAGCTTTCGTTATACCGAAATATTTCGAAACGATTTCGGAAAGAGAGGCCCCTTCAATTAATACCCTGTTTATTTCTTCAACCTTCTCATGTTCGCATATAGTACATTTTCTCGCCATTTCATCAACTCCGATAAAACATAGTAAGGGAAAGACCTGGCCCTTCCCTTACAATAACTGGTCCACACAAGCTTTAGCATAGAAGCGAATTGAATTAATTGTTGCAGCAACACCCTTCTGTTTGTTTGTAAGAAGTTTTAGTAACTCCCTTGCCTCAGCCTGTTTCTGATCCTGTCTGTTGATAAGCACAGCTTCCCTAGCTGCCACCCACTCCTCAGGTGTAAATCCTCTGCTTTCCATGTAAAGAGAAGGCCAGTCAGAAGCGCCGAGCAGCCACGCTTTAACCTCGTTGCTTGTTTCCAGTGCCTTTTCAAGTTCTTGACCCAGGCGCATTTTTACTTTGCTTCTGTCCATACTATCAAGCAGCATTTTTAAATCCGCTTTTAAGTTCAACAGCTCGCCTTGGTCTAGCTTTTCAGGTTTCGGCACCGTAAGCAGTTCCTGGAGCCTTTCAACTTCCTTATACATGGCCTGATGCATCTTCTCAATTTCTGCGGTATATGTTTCTACAAGTGCCTGTTTTATCTCTGCCCGTTTGCGCCGCCTATAATCATCTGAATAATCATTGTCACCCAACAGTGCAATAAGCTCTTCCTGGGCTTTTTCCAGTGTACCTGTTATCGCTGCGATGCCAGCATCAACTGTATTTCTAAGATCGGCAGGCATCTGGTCTGCGATTTTATTCCACATTGTCACGAGTGATGTTCTTACTGTTTCATAAGCCTTAATTCCCATCATTGTCATCGCCTCCATTAATTGTTCTTGTATCTGTTATCATCATCGTACCAGCCTGCAGGAAGGGAACCCAGGCCGGCAAGCGAGCTATCCTGTATCTCTCCGGTCGTTTCAAGTTCTTCAATCAGCTGCAATACACGATATAGCTCTTCTTCGTGGCTATTGTACCGGCCGTTGGTTTTGTTGATCCACTCCATTCTTTTCTTGATGGCTGTCTTTAAAATTTGCAAATTATCCATTTTATTCACCTCTTTAAAGTTTGTAAAATTAATGATCGTGTCTCGAAAAGTACTTAAACACTTGATTTTAAAGCAACCTCTTTATCCCTAATAATGTGTCAGTCGCTTTTGAAGCCTTGCCTCGTGCTGCCGCCGCCTTTTAATGGCCTTACCGCGTTGCAATGCAACCTTTAACGCTTCTGGGGAAAGGCCTTTAATCAACTCCTGTTCCGTTAAGAATAAGGTGGCTTTAGTAATCTTAATTTCGATTAACTTTTCACTTGTAGGCGGATCTCGCATTTTTAGCACCTCCTCAATGTAATTTTCTTAGTCATCTCCTTGTGGTAAGTCAGCGAAAAAATCGTCATTTGCGTCATTACCGTCATAACCTTGATTATTCAAGGTCTCCCAGAATGACGATATATTTTCGTTATCGTCATCAACCGTCATAATATCGTCATCGGTGTAAGTGTTGGCATTACTGGATTCATGACGATATGACGATAATGACGATAAGTTATCTACTCTTTGCAAAAGGATTAACCGTTGGGTTGCCGTCCTATAATCTGTGTTCACTCTTATCCCATAATCAGCCAATGCCGACTTAATCCTGTTCAGCCTCCGGGTTAAGGTGTTTGGTCTCTTCGGCCATGCTTTATCCTTTTCGTCCACGCTAGGTAACTCGTTAAGTTTCTCTATTAAATCAGTTGCTGTTCCCTTCCATTCGTCTTTATCAGTCATAAATTCAATGACTGCTGCGCCAATAATATCGCTTGTTACTGCCTCCTCGACTGCACCGGCAATATTCTTCCGGTAAGCTTGCAGAAACGCCAATCCTGCACCGTCAGCAGCTTCCATAATTGCATATCCCCATGTCGCAAAGTCAGCCATCCTGGGCAAGACTGGTAGCTTTACCGTTGGATAAATCTTCAAGGCACCGGCTAGGGTATCAGATATTGCACCAAGAATTAAAGGTCTGTCTGTCTCAAATTCCTGCCAGAATTCTTTCTCGGTTTTCCTATTTTCTTCATCAATTCGGTCCAGTTTAAACAAAACACTCCGATCCAATAAATCATCTCGTGAAGCTACCAGGTTTATGCCGTTCAGCATCGGGCAGCGCAAGAACGATAAAATAACTTCATCCATGTCGGTATAAAGCTCCCGTTTCGATATACCGCCGCCGGTTGCGGCCTGACAAAGCATGTCTGATTGCCAAGAACTTAGGCCATCCAGATTATCAAAACAGGGAGCATAATTTGTCATAAGCATTAGAACAAGTTCATTCTTGTCATTCGGCAAAGTCATTGTGTCTCTTATGGCTGGATCCACCAGTTTGCGGATTACCCTTTGTGCTGTAGTTTTTGCTGCTCCTTTGTCTCCATAGAAAACAGGTATAGCATGAGGTATTCCAGGAATATAAGTATGGATTATTAATGCAGTAAGCAGCATCCAGTCCTCTTTATCTTTTAAGTTGATATACTTTTTTAGCAGGTCCAAACTACCACCACGTTCCGGCAATACCTGAGCTGCAGTGTTCTTAAAACGTCTGAATAGAATCGGAGGGCTGTCAACCACTGCCCAGCCATCCGGGGTAATCTTAACTGCTTGCCAAGCACCGTTAGCCAGGTCGTACCATAAAGCGTTTTCAAATTCTGCGACACGCAAGCTAAGCGTTATCTCTGGACCATCAAATATCGCCTTAGCCTCAATTACATTTAAGGCCTGACGCAAAGCTTCGCTATTCGGGCTTTTTTCTGTTTGCTCATAGTAACGTCTTACAAGCCACTGCCTGAAGAACCTACTTCCTAAAGGCCAGGTTTCTTTATGTCCGTTTATGGTTATGCTTGCGTATCCATCCTTAGCCTTATCATGAAAAAGAAAAGCCTCTGTTGTTGCGATACGGATAAGTGCATCGGCTTGGCTTTCCTTTTTGCTTTCATCATCTTTATTATCATCAGAAGGCTTGCTTTTCTTTTGTTTTTCAGGAATGGGGGCAGGTTTGTGTTTGGGCATAGGGATTATTCCCGCAGCTCTAAAGAGTTGTTCTTTGTTAGTCATAGTATCCCTCCATCTGCCGCCGCCTTCTTTCATTTCTTATTGCTGCTAGACGCAGCAATAACCAGCTCTCTAAATCAACAAACTCATCAGGACCAAGGAAAATCGTTGTTCGTTGCTTCGTTTTATTGTCTAAGCTGGCAAAAGCAAACCTTACCTTTACTTCCTCGCCGTACAATTCTGAGTCATCAAGATATTCTAAATCCCCGTTATGCGCCCTCACAAAATCTTCGAAGCTCCGCAAAGGGTCTGGAATCGAATAGCCTCTGTAAATTATTCGCCCACTCTTAGTTATCATCTTCGACCTCCAACTTTGTATAAAAATGTGTATGAGGCTTGAAACCCTCGAAATCAGTAATTCCCCAGGCAGTCTCTTTATGCCTACTCAAGAGGCTTTGCTGCTTCTTTCCGCTGCCACTCCTGGAGCATGTCAGCCGGGATTCCAATTTTCTTTTCCCCAATCCTTAAGGCTGGAAAATCTTTACTCCTTGAAAGTCTTAGAACTGTCTTGTAGGAAACACCTAATAGCACCGCAGCCTCTTTGGGACTCAATAAGGTTTTCTGAAGCATTTTTAATCCTCTCCTTGCAAATAGTTTCTTTATATGGTATTATAAGATATCCACATAAGCTATAGGATGTGAGGATACATGGTCAATAAGTTCCGCAACGAAGATGAAGTTAAAAAAGCTTTACAAAAGAAAGTTGGCATGGTAAATACAGCAATATGGAAACGTTTAGTTGAAGATTTTTATGTCAATGAAGTTATAGGGGGAGAAAGCAACCTTTCCTGGCTGGTTAAGAATTATAGAAAGTTTCAAGAGTTAGCTTCCGAAATAGCTAAAGAGGAAGGGTTTTTTGTTAAAAATGAATTCCCTCTTCATAAAAAGGAAGGTTCATCAGTTATTACTAGAGAAGATATAATTTTCTCAAAGGCCTTAGCCTATAAAATTGAAAAACTTCCTGTCGTCAGGAAGTTCCGTAAGGAAGTATTGCAGGGAGTACTGATTAAGCCAGAAAACTTAAAGTCATGGATTCAGACAATGAAAGAAAAAGACGGGCCACCCACAAGGTATTTAAAAGTCAAGGATAGGGATGTTACCGTTGCAACAGAAGGAAACAGGGTTTTAATGAAGGGCAATTTTTCTCCTGTAGAAGAGCTATTTGATATTGAATTTATTGAATTAAAAGTCCCGGGGGAAGGATGGGTTGACATCATTCACGTAAATGCTTCTGGTACCCTCGGTCAACTGAAACTAGTTGCAGATAAAATAACAAAGATACATTGTCCTGTTTGGAAGGAATATCAAACAGTGGGCTTTATTTTGACAGGAAAAATTCCTTTAATACCTAAAATTAGTTACAGTTACAATATTACTCCGGATTTACCTCTCCAGGTAACCATGAAAATTGATGCTCGTATTACACCAAAAGCTTTATCAGACGAATATACTAAAATCCGGAAAAAACTTTTTATGGGCAAAAGGGTTAAACCATTGCAGGAAAAAAGTTTAACACTGGCAGAGTTCTTTTTAGATCACGAAAAGAACGGTTTTACCTGGGAAGGATTAATGCAGGTATGGAATACAAATTATCCGCAATGGACTTATGATAAATATTCTAACTTCCAAAAAGACTGTCGAAGGGCTATAAACTGGCTTATGAAAAACAGGCTAGCATATAAGTCACTTTTATAAAAGTTCACTCATCCCATCATTACCTTCCCTTTTTAGTCAATAAAAAGAGCCTGAAGGCTCCAATTTATGATAGCATATAATCAACTAATTGACGTGATAATCTTATACGTCATAATTACGAAACTATTTCTGAAAAGTAATACCGTATATAATCACACACATCATATAAAAATGAGTATACGTTTCGGTAAGTTATTTGACCGGCAATGGAAACATATGCATCTGTAATAGCTGCTGTATAATTTATAAAATGCTTATCTTTACCGTATAATCTTTCAATTCTCACTAAATGATTATTTTTATATTCAGCTTTTAAAGAATTGCGTAAGGACCTTGCTAGATCAATTGCAACTTTCTTATTACCTTTTTCCCAATATTCCATTGCTAAAGTAGCTTGTTTATAATAATACCTAACTTTCTCAAATACTTCTTCTTTTGAAACATCATGCTTTCCATCATATAATACCATGATAAATTTACCCCCTTGTACAATTATTTTGTATTAAATCAGTGACCAAAGCCACTGTTCGACCCATTAAAAGTCATAGTTAACATAACACTTCAAATTTTATTCTTTTCCAAACATCAAGCACATCATCCGGCTTCACATCTTAGCCATTATGCCAGCGTTTGTTGGCCTGAACTTTGACAATCATGTATAATATCTTTCGGACTTGGAAGGTGTGTGTTTCACCTCCTGGGACGGACCTTGGCGGGCCGATTACCCGTATGAAAGAGTATTTTTCCATTCCGGTAAGTCTACATGATTTGGCTGGTTGAGGCCAGCTTTTTAGCTGGTTCCTCGTGTCACATGCAAGGTTGTTTGCTTACATGAGAAGGAATGGAGGCTTTTAAGTCCATTAATTTTTTAAGGAGGCATTTTGATGAATTTCAGACCTATTGCAGGAATCGATGTAGGTAAATTCTTCAGTGAGATGGCAATTCTTTCTCCATCCAATGAAGTGATTGCCCGCATGAAGATCCACCATGATTCCAGTTCTGACGTTGAAAGAGTCGTTGAATTACTGAAAAAAACGGAAAAGGACTTTGATTCTAGGCCTTTCGTCGTCATGGAATCCACCGGGCACTATCACAAAATCCTTTTCCATTCACTTTGTAAAGCTGGATTGGAGGTCTCCATCATAAACCCCATCCAGACTGATTCTATCAAAAATATTGGAATCAGAAAAGTGAAAAATGATAAAGCTGATGCCCGGAAAATTGCCCTGCTATACAGATTTCAGGAGCTTAAAACTACTAATATCCCCGATGAGGATATTGAATGCCTGCGAAGTCTTTGCCGACAGTACTACAAGCTCTCTGACGAACTTACTGCCTACAAAAACAGGCTTACGGGTATTGTTGACCAACTCATGTTAAACTTCAAGGATGTATTCCCCAACATCTTTTCAAAGGCTGCTCTTGCAGTATTGGAGAAATATCCTACGCCTGCGCATATTCTTAAAGCGAACAGGAACAAGTTGATTGCACTGATCCAGAAGAATTCTCGCAGAAGCCTTAAGTGGTCAACTGCAAAGTATAATCTTTTGGTCTCCAAAGCCAGAGAGTTTGCGCCTTTGACTGTTCATAATTCCTCGAACATTGCTATGCTGGGTGTCTACATATCCATGATCAGAACTCTGGAAGATAACTTGGCGAAGGTCCTAAAAACCATTCATCTATTGATCGCTGAAGATATGGCAAAGGACATGCCCATGCTAGCATTAACTCTTGAACTTTTGCAGAGCCTGCCAGGTATTGGCCTTCTTACTGCTGCCACCATTCTAGCAGAAATCGGCGATTTTTCCGCTTTCTCTAAGCCGGGAAAACTGGTTGCTTACTTTGGCATTGACCCCTCTGTGATGCAATCCGGAGAATTTACCGGCACACGGAATAAAATGTCCAAGAGAGGTTCCAGGCTACTTCGCAGGGTTCTTTTTACAACTGCTCTTGCCAATATCCGAACTAAGCGGAATAAAGAGGCTTGCAACCCTGTATTACTTGAATTCTACAAGCAAAAGTGCCAGAGCAAACCTAAGAAGGTAGCTTTGGGAGCAGTTATGCGTAAGATCATCATTTACATCTTTGCTGTTCTAAGGGACAGAAAACCGTACCAGTTACGCAGTCCTCAGGAACATGCTCAGATGTTAGCAGCAAAGCATATAGCAGCTTAGCAGTACTTGCACTTGATGTTTAGTTTTCAAGGATCGGTATTTCATTTTAGACCAGCTATTTTATGTCTACTTCGTAAAGGTGGTCTTGTTGTTATGCATTTTTTCTATGTCAGGAGTTTTCAAAAATTCATAAAGCTTTTTCTTAAAAACTCTTGACTTTAATTAGCTGGTCTTTCATAATCATATTTCGTCATGAAAAGGGATAATCCTTCTAATGTGTTACACACATTCATACACACTTCAAAAGGGAATATGATTCTATAAAAGGGCATGAAAAATATCTTGGCTATACAAGATTAGTAGTAAAATAGGCAGTTACGGGCATATAAAGGAACTAAAGGGAACGATTCCCGCATAATTCGGGACCAAGAGGCCGGAGGTTCAAATCCTCTCACTCCGACCAGCAGAAAATGAAGGGTAAAGGATTAAATACCCTTCATTTTTTATTTATTTTTGATACAAAGTATAGTTACAAAAAAACTGTACAAACAAAAAGAACCGTCCCTGGTGTTACCCTTCTTCCTGGTATTCCTTATCTGTATTTACACTCCAGGTGTCTAGGGCATAAGTGCCATTTATTATGTTTTGAGCGGCATACAGGCCTGTTAATATTGAATGGTCCATGTTATTGTACTTGAACAAGCCATACCTTCCGATAAGCTGGATGTTGCTGAACTTTTTCAGGTAGTTTTCTATTGTTGAAATATGCTTCCTGTATCCTGTATTATATACAGGGTATGCTTTTGGAACTCTTACTAGGGTATAATCCACAATTTCAGACGCCTTACATATATTGATTTTTTCAACTTCTGATGCTGCAATTTCAAACAGCTTTTCATCAGGCATATTCCAGAAATCATCGTTTTCATTGCAGAAGTATTCCAGCCCGAGAGAAGTTTTTTTCACATCCGGAACCATTTTCTCACTCCAGTTTTTAAAGTTCTGAATCCTGCCAAGTTTAACCTCCGGAGAATGGATATAAATCCAGTTATCAGGGAAAATATTTTCCTTGTCGACGATTATATCTATGGTAATTAAGCTCCTGTATGAAAGCTTTTCCGATGATGCCATGACTTCTATATCTGGCGCAGGGCTTAGTATTTGAATTAATTCAGTTACAGGGATACTTGATATAAAATCGGTCCCTTCTTGAATATATTCGCTTCCGTCAGAGTCAATGTATTCTATATTTTCTATATGAGAGTTCCCATGGCCCACCTTTATAACACGTGAGTTCAAAAGTATCCTGCCACCATTTTGCTCTACTTTATTCTTTATTTCATTATACATCATTCCCGGACCGTATACCGGGTAGTTAAACTCGTTTATAAGTGTTTTTATACTGGTATTGGCAGGTTTGAAGAGCGCATTTTTAACAGCACTGGAAAGGGAAAGTCCTTTTATGCGCTGTGCTGCCCATTCAGCCTGTATTGATGAACAGGGGATTCCCCATACCTTTTCTGTATAGGTTTTAAAGAATATTAAATACAGCTTTTTGCCGAACCTGTTGGAAACCCATTGTTCAAAGGTTTCTTCCTTTGGACTGGGAAACAGACGGGAGCTGATGTAGCTGAGTATAATTGCAGCGGTGTCAAAAACTCCCACCCCCATGAGGGCATTGAGCGGAGTTAAAGGGTAATTAAAGAATTTATTTTTATAATAAATCCTGGAAAGCCTTGGCTTTTTTTTAAATTGGTTTCCTAAAATTTTGGACCACAGTTTATTCACTTCATCAAACTTTGTAAAAAAACGGTGTCCCCCCAGATCGAAGTAATAGTCTTTATACCTGATTGTTTTACTTATGCCTCCCACCTGGTTTTCTGATTCAATCAATATGGGCTTAATACCGTTTTTGGACAGATGGTAGGCACATGATAAACCTGCCGGCCCTGCACCCATGATAACTACTTTTTTCATAAGTGTCACTCCTTGTTGAATTCTATTCCAAACACCAATCTCCTTCTGGCAGCAAAATTCCAGAGTAAAACCAAAAAGGTAACTAAAAGTTTTGCCAGTACTTTCACCAGTTCATCATTTGAGGAAGCAAGTATTGCATATAGAAGCCCGGTATCAACCATTATATACATAAAAATATTGCTTAATATAAGTCCTATGATGCCAATAAGTGAAAAAAGGAAAAAGTCCCTTATTACTTTGTGGTTGCTTTTATTAAACACCCATCCCCTGCTTAATAGATAATTTACAGTAAGCCCGACTACAAAACCCATTGAATTGGATTGGATATGGTTAATGTCCAGTGTATTTGCTCCGATGCTGAATATGGATATGTCTGCAAGGGAAGCGGTTCCACCTGTGACAACATACCTGATAAACTGATAAACAGTACTATTGTCCTTTATTATAAAGGCTTTCTTAAAATAGTTTTCCATCTTGCCTCCCCAATATATGTAAGTATTATTAAAGCCTGGAATTATTATTAGCAATTAAATAAATATTATTTGTTTGATAATTTCAGCTGTAGGCAGACAGCATCAGCACAAATACTGAAGATGCAATACAGAAGGCTGCGACTGAACCGGATGTAATGTACCTGAAGACATATGCATTGGCTTTTAAGCTGTTGCCTGCTGCGGTATGGCCGCCTGCTGCTTTACCCAGGAAGTATGAAACAGAAATCAGAACCGGGGCAATATACCTGAAATCCTGCGAGCATGCTACAGGGTAATCCGTACGGAATTTTGCCGCCAGAATGAACGGGATTATTAGGTTTAAAACAAACAGGTACCCGTGATTATAAAGTATTCTTTTGCGTGAAAGGATTATATAAATGAAAAGAATAATGAGGTTTAGTACTGAAAGGATGATAAGCATTAAAGCCAGACTCTCCAGTCCCGGGAATTCCCATTCCCCAAAAAGTGAGGACTTTAGAAGAAATTCCAGGAAAAACTCGCCTCCCTCTATCCCGCCGTTGTTAAAGGGATTCCTGATTATGTTACCGACAGGTATATAAACGAGATTGAAAAAATCCGGCTCAAAGCCCCTTCCAAAAGAGGGGACATACCCAAAATCCTGGTCAAACATAAAATAGTTGCGAATCTGGTAGCTTAAAGATAAAGGCAGATAAATCCAGCAAAATACCATAAACTGCTTCAGGTATTTTTTATAATCTCCAAAACTGTTGGCCAAAGATAGGGCAAAGGCCGATGCTATGACGGGGATGAGCATGACACCTGAAAGCTTTGCCATTACGGCAAGGGAAGAAAAAACAGCCAGAAGAACCATGTTTTTTAGAGATTTTTCATTAATCCACCGCAAAAGGAAGTAGAATGCCAGGATATAGAAAAAAAACATTGTATTGTCATTGTTAATTCTGGAGGAGAAATAAATGTTTGTAGGATGAAATGCAAATATTGAAACCCCTGCAAGAATTACACCTTTACTGCATTTGAGGATTTTAAGCATCCTGTAAAAAGTTATTAAAGTAAATATGTTAAGGATTGCTGTAACAGCCTGGACAAGCTTCAATTCCAGGAATTCATTGCTTACCAGTAATTTAGCAAGTTTTAGTGCAACCGCAGAGATAATATGATGAAGGGGAGGGTGATAGGCCTGGCATACATTAACCGGGGGAAGGGATAGGTTGTCGGCAATATACCTGATATAGTCCAGATGGCCCCACTGTTCCCTGTATACATCATAAGTCCTGGTGCCCGGACCTGTATAAAGCATATAGCATACTCTTAAAAAAATGCCCGTCAAAATTACCGCCACGGATAAAAAGCCGGTGTCCAGTTTTTTGACAGTATATAAATACAGTATAAATACAAGGGTATAACCGACAACAGCAATAAAAGCCAGTTTCAAACCCTCTGGCGTGAAGTATCCCGTATGAGAATTTGAGAGATCAATTATCATCAATATGACAAAGAGAATAACTGCAAAGCCAATATAGTGGTGTATGCTTTTGTTATTATCCTTTATCTCCGCCATGATAAAACCTCCTGTCTGCCGTAAACTTTGCCGTATATTTAACCACCAGATTTATAATATAGACTGCTGCTGAAATCAGCATTATGTCAAAACATACATTAAACAGGAACAGGTGCCGGCTTAGGTCAGCCTCACCATCACCGATTACTGGAACAATGAACTGGATAAGACCTGTAAGCCAAAGGAATGCATATAGTTCAATGTAAAGCCTCCCGGATAGGCTATCCTTTATTTTTATATATTGAGCAGAAAGAAACAGAATGTAAATAGCAAAAAATACTGCAGTAAATATTAATGAATGGGGTAAAACATTCTCCTTAAAATTACTCCATAGAATAAAAGAGCTGGTTGTTTCCCTGAATCTTCGGCCTTCGTCCTTTTCAAAATTACCATATCCCTGCACCAGCTTAAATCCGTTTTCTGAAGTAATACGGAGCTTGTCAAGGTATCTGGACGGGTGCTTTAGATAGAAGCTTAATATTTTTACAGGGTTAATCTTTTCATCTATTTCCTTTAAAAACTCCTCATCCCTTATATCAAGCGGATAGCTATTTGCAAAGAAATCAGTACCTGCCAAAACTGACAGGCCTGTATCAAGGCCAAGCTCTTCCAAATCCCTTTCCGGATTGGGTGAGTTCCTGAGCACCCCATAGAAAACAGTTTGATACTTATTGCAGAGCCTTATGCCGTACGGTATGGAAAAATAACTGAAAGAAGCGGTAAATAAAAGTACAGCACATGAATAAATAATACACCTTTTCCATAAAAAATCCTTTCTAAGATGAATGAACCTGATACCGAGTACAGCGAGGCATATTCCTATTGGTGCATTTTGCGCCTTTGAACCGGTCAGGAAGATAGCGGACAGAAAGAAGGCGATTAGGGCAGGTAAGCCGGGGTTTTTCCGTTTTATTATATAGACTGCCAGTGCAGACGTTAACAGCAGTGCTGAAAATGAAGCAGCTTCCCCGTAAAGGGAATTGAAGTATGATATATATCCTGAGTCTGTAAAAACAAAAACCAACAGGCCTGCCAGTATCCAATTTAATAATGGGTTGCTCTGCCTGTTGTATTTGATAATGAGGTATAGTGATAATACAAAAAAACAGGAATATATAAATCCTAAAGACCTGATATCAAATATAGCTTTACCAGGAACAAAAAGCCTGCTTATGATTTTTGCGAGTAGAACCGGTACTGCCTGGGTTGAAAAATAACCGCTCCAGGTTGACAATGGTGAAGCCATTCTGTACTCCCTGTTCACATATCCGAAGTATCTTTCCTTATAACTATCAGTTATGTACTCAAGTCCTGTTGAACCCATTATTCTTTCAAAATCCCCATTATCAGCAATACCAATAATGGGCTCTGTAATTAGAATATGAATCAGAACAACTGCTGACAACAATGCTGCCATAATCTCTGGCTTAAGAAATTTGGATTTCATTCTATCTCCGTAAAAATTTATTTTGGTTTAGTATCTAAAAGAATTTATTCAGA
This sequence comes from Acetivibrionales bacterium, assembly GCA_050953835.1. Lineage (GTDB taxonomy): Bacteria > Bacillota > Clostridia > Acetivibrionales > JBMNNH01 > JBMNNH01. Next base: position 275,125 of record JBMNNH010000027.1, read on the forward strand.
CACTAATATTCCACGTATTAAATAAAATATGCAGTTAATGAAGATGTGAAAAATTAAATGACCCATGTTAAAGAAGATGCTATTTCAGAAAAACAACAGACCACTGATATTTTTAGGCATAGCTTATGAATTAAATGTTTTACCCTTGCTGGCTAAAGTGTATAATATTTATATGCTGTGAAGTTAATATTTACGCTGTGAAGCAAATACTGCATCAGTGGAGGTATGAAGGATGAACAGGCCGTTAATAGGCATACCCATAGGAGACCCTGCAGGAATCGGACCGGAGATAGTATTAAAAGCTCTGGCAAATAAAGATATGTATGAGGTATCAAAACCCGTTGTTATAGGTGATATTAACGTGATGAGGCAGATTGAGGGAATTGTTGGAAGCGGACTGGAGCTCAATGTAATAGACAGCCCATATAAGGGCAAATATGTGCACGGTACTATTGACCTAATATCCCTTGACAACGTAGATATTTACAACCTTGAGTTTGGAAAAGTACAGGCAGAAGCAGGGAAGGCCGCTTATGAATACATAGTAAAAACAGCCCAGCTTGCTAACAGTGGTGCGCTAAATGCAGTTGCAACAACAGCTATAAACAAGGAGGCAATAAGAGCAGCCTCCATAAACTTTATAGGGCATACTGAAATGTTTGCGGACTTAACAAACACGGAAAATCCGCTTACAATGTTTCAAGTATATAATTTGAGGGTGTTTTTCCTCACAAGGCATGTGCCACTGAGAAGGGCGTGTGAGTTGGTTACCAGAGAAAGACTTTCAGACTGCATAGCTAAATGCAGCCAGGCACTTGAGAGGCTTGGCCTGAAAAAGCATATCATAGCGGTAGCGGGACTGAATCCTCACAATGGAGAACATGGGCTTTTTGGGGATGAGGAGGTCAGGGAGATTGAGCCTGCAATTAATGATATGAGCAAAAAAGGTATTGATGTTGTAGGACCGATACCTGCTGATTCAGTTTTTTCACAGGCATTAAAGGGAAAATATGATGCGGTATTGTCACTATATCACGACCAGGGACATATAGCTACCAAAACAGTGGATTTTGAGCGAACAATATCCTTGACTATCGGCATGCCGTTTTTAAGGACTTCTGTCGACCATGGAACAGCATTTGATATAGCAGGTAAGGGTATTGCAAGCCCTGTAAGCATGCAGGAAGCTATAAGGATTGCGGCCGAGTACGGGCCTCGGTATAGAAAATGACATATATTTGCTAAAATATGTTGAATTGGGTATTATAAGTATAAAAGAAACAGACGGTATAAGTATAATGCAGGTCTGAACACTGGAGGACAGAATGGCTGTAAAGATTAGCGATGACATATTGAGCAGTGTGGAAAAACCCTCAAGGTATATCGGCAATGAATGGAATAGTGTTCATAAAAATACTGATAGTGTAGATATCCGGTTTGCTTTTTGTTTTCCCGATGTATACGAAGTGGGTATGTCCCACCTTGGAATGAGGATTCTATACCACCTTCTCAATGAAAGGGAGGATACATATTGTGAGAGGGTATTTGCCCCATGGGTGGATATGGAAAAAAAGCTGAGGGAGAATAATATTCCTCTATTTGCCCTTGAATCCCACGACCCAATAAAAGAATTTGATTTTATTGGGTTTACTCTTCAATATGAAATGAGTTATACCAATATTATAAATATGCTTGACCTTGCCGGAGTACCCATATTTAGTGCGGAAAGGTCAGAAGGCCATCCGCTGGTTTGTGCAGGGGGGCCATGTGCCTATAATCCGGAACCCCTTGCAGATATTGTTGATTTTTTTATGCTGGGTGAAGGTGAGGAAATAATAAACGAAGTAATGGATATATACAAGTCATGTAAGGATAAGGGAGTATCCAGGAATGATTTTTTGAATAGAATAGTTAGTATAGAGGGGGTATACGTACCTGCTTTTTATGAAGTCAGTTATAACACTGATGGAACAGTTCGGGGTATAAAACCGAAAAAAAACAGTTACTCCTCCGTAATACGCAAAAGAATAATAAAAGACATGGATAAGGCTTTCTATCCGGAAAAGATTATTGTGCCCTATACGGGAATAGTGCATGACAGAATAATGCTGGAGGTTTTCAGAGGGTGTTCCAGGGGGTGCCGCTTTTGCCAGGCGGGATTTATTTACCGGCCGGTAAGGGAGAAATCTTCCGGAAGGCTGGTGGAACTTGCAAAGAAGCTTGAGGACAACACAGGTTATGAGGAAATATCGTTGACATCATTAAGTACAAGTGATTATACAGAGTTGGGGCAATTGACTGACGAGTTGATTAAAGAAATGGAGCATCGTAAAGTAAACCTGGCTTTGCCATCGCTTAGAGTTGATTCATTTTCATTAAACCTTATGGAAAAAGCCCAGAAGGTTAGAAAAAGTGGGCTGACTTTTGCTCCGGAAGCAGGAACACAGAGACTCAGGGACGTAATAAATAAAGGGGTTACCCGGGATGACCTTCTGAACTCGGTTGAGCTTGCTTTTAAAGGGGGCTGGGGTGGTATCAAGCTGTACTTTATGATTGGATTGCCTACCGAAAAATATGAAGACCTTGATGGGATTGCTGAGCTTGCCGGGAAAGTAGTAGAAAAATATATGGAGGTACAAAAAGAAAAAAGGGGCAAAGGTCTTAAGGTAACTGTAAGTACCTCATCTTTTGTGCCTAAGCCTTTTACACCGTTCCAATGGGAGTCTCAGGACTCAATTGATGAGCTGAAAGAAAAGCAAGAGTATTTAAGAAAAAAATTAAAGAGCCGGTTTATAACATATAACTGGCATGATCCGCGGCTTAGCATGCTGGAGGCTGTCTTTGCAAGAGGTGACAGGCTGACTGGGAGAGTGCTGGTGAAAGCATGGGAGAGAGGCTGCAAATTTGACAGTTGGGCAGAACACTTCAAGTATGAAAACTGGCTTCAAGCTTTTGAAGAATGCGGTGTAGACCCTTGCTTCTATGCAAACAGAAAGAGGAAGTACGATGAAGTATTTCCATGGGATCATATAAGCATCGGGGTAACAAAAAAGTTTTTTATTAATGAAAATGAAAAGGCGTACAGGCAAGAAACTACTCCTAACTGCAGGGTTAACTGCAGCCATTGTGGGGCGGCCGGTTTTGGGGGAGGAATTTGTATTGAATAGTATCAGAGCCAGGTTTATACGCAGTGAGGAAGTAAAGTACATATCCCATCTCGATTTAATGAAAGTTTTTGAGAGAGCTCTGAGGCGTTCCCACATTCCTATTGCATATACTGAAGGTTTCAACCCCCACCCCAAAATGGTTTTTGGCCTGCCTTTATCCGTAGGTGTTACAAGTGAAGCTGAATATGGAGATTTTGAACTAGCTGAAAAGCTAAGTGTTGAGGAATTTGTAAGCAGGCTTAATAAACAGCTCCCTGCAGGGCTTAGGATTATTGACGCCCGTGAAAAGACCGAAAGAGAAAATATTATGGCTTCAATAAGGATGGCTTCTTATAATATTTATGTATGTTGCAGCAGGGCAATGGGAATAAAACAAATGGAGGCAATAATAGCCGCACTTAAATCTGAGCCGGAGATTATTGTAAAAAAACAGACCAAACGGGGTATAAAGGATAGCGATATTAAGCCTATGATTCATAAGCTGGAGCTTGGTAGCGGAACTGGGGTGCCGGCTGGATGTCAATGTAACGGAAATATTTATACGGTTGCTGCACTTCTGGATGCAGGAAGCAAGGGGAATCTGAAGCCTGAACTTGTGGCGGAAGTTCTGAAAAATGCCTCCCAAGAAGAAATAAAATTGGCAGGTATCCATAGGACTGGGTTGTTTATAGAAAAGCAGAAGAAGATTTTTGAGCCATTTGGAGAAAAGCTGTTAATAGGAAGCAGTAAACTTAGATATGAAGAGAGGTGATGCTGATTGATAAATGAGATTATTGTGGATTCCGGAAGTGAAGAAACAAGAATTGCCTTGATGGAAGATAAGGAACTTGTAGAAATATACATTGAGAACTCACGTACACAAAGGCTTGTAGGTAACATATACAGGGGCAAGGTATGCAGTGTGCTTCCCGGGATGCAGGCTGCATTTGTGGATATCGGTTATGAGAAAAATGCATTCTTATATATTGAAGATGCTGTTCCCACAAGCAGATACTATTCAGATGAAGAAAGCAGTGATTACAGGAGTGTGAAAGGCTTCAAAATAAATGAGATACTAAAGCCAGGCCAGGAAATAACTGTCCAGGTCATAAAGGAACCTTTTGGCACCAAAGGTCCAAGAGTAACTACACATATTACTCTGCCTGGAAGGTATCTGGTGTTGCTGCCAAATGCTGATTATTCAGGTGTATCCAGGAGAATAGAGCAGGAAACGGAGAGAAACCGGCTTAAAAAAATTGCTGATAATATAAAGCCTGAAGGTTTTGGCCTGATAGTAAGAACTGCAGCGGAAGGCAAGGAGCCGGAGGATTTTAGCAAGGACATAGATTTGCTTTTGAAGCTGTGGAACAGCATAAAAAAGAAGGAGAAAAAAGGGTCGGTGCCAAGGTGCATATATAAAGATCTTGATCTTATACGCAGGACAGCCAGGGATATGTTTACACGTGAAATTGACAAATTTATTATTAATGACTATGAGGCTTATCTGGACGTACTTGAACTGGTGGATATTATTTCTTCTTCATTAAAGCAAAGGGTTGAATTTTTTTGTAAAGATTATGATATTTTTGAATACTACAATATTGAGTCAAAGATAGACAGGGCACTCGCAAGGAAAGTTTGGTTGAAATGCGGAGGATATCTAGTTATAGATAAGACAGAAGCTTTAACAGTAATAGATGTAAATACAGGGAAATATGTTGGAAGGAATAATCTTGAAGACACCGTGTTGAGAACAAATATTGAGGCTGCAAAAGAAATTGCAAAACAATTAAGATTAAGAGATATTGGTGGAATAATAATAATAGATTTTATAGATATGAGTAAGCAGGAACATCAGAGTTTGATACTTGATACATTAAAGCAGGCTCTGAGAAAGGACAGGACTAAAACTACAGTTCTTGGAATGACTGGTTTGGGGTTAATTGAGATGACAAGGAAAAAGGTAAGGCAGGAGTTGTCTTCAATGCTTAACATAGACTGTCCTTACTGTGAGGGCACAGGAAAAATATTGTCTCCTGAGGCGCTGACTAGGAATATGGAAAAGGAAATTGGTATGTACTTCAGTCAAACACACGCAAACGCCATAAGAGTGAGGGTGCATCCTTCCCTGGCAGCGGCCTTGAAAAGTGATGACAGTGACAACCTGGCAAAAATGGAAAGGGCATATAGCAAAAAGATAATGATTGAAGCCTGTGACGAGGTTAAGTATGGAGAAATTGAAATCAAGGAAATTGACATTAATTCCTTAGTATGCTAAAATAAATCGGTAGCCGCACGGCAAAGGCTAAAAAAGTATTTAAAATGCTGCCTATTGCCGGCGAGACTGGGTTTGAGGAGGTGTTATTATGTACGCTGTAATTGAAACAGGTGGTAAGCAGTACAAGGTGCAGGAAGGCGATGTAATATTCGTTGAAAAGCTTTCTGCGGAAGAAGGTTCAAGTATTACTTTTGATAAGGTGCTTGCAGTATCCAGTGAAGGAAAAGTTACCTTTGGAAACCCTTTGATTAGTGCAGCAAATGTAAGTGCTAAGGTGCTTGGGCATGGAAAAGGCAGAAAAATAATTGTATTCAAGTTTAAAGCTAAAAAAGGATACAGAAGGAAACAGGGACATAGACAGCCATATACCAGAGTTCAAATAGAAAAGATAAATGCCTGACCGGTAGTTGGAAGATGATAAAGGTACACATAGTTAGAGACGATAATAGCTTTATCCAGGAGTATACAGTTAAAGGCCATGCGGGGTTTGCCCCGCATGGAAGTGATATAGTATGTGCGGCGGTTTCAGCTTTAGCATATACAGGTGCTGGTGCCCTTGCACAACTGGTGAATATAAACAGCTATGAAGAGAAAGACGGTTTTATGAAGTGTACTGTTCCGAAAGGCATTGATGGGGAAAAACGGTATAAGGTTCAGATTATTTTGGAAACTATTGTTGTTGGATTTAAACAAATTGAGGAAGCGTATAAGGATTATGTAGTAGTTTTGGATGAGGAGGTGTAGATATGATAAAGATAAATTTGCAGTTGTTTGCTCATAAAAAGGGAATGGGCAGCTCCAGAAACGGACGTGACAGTGAATCTAAAAGGCTTGGAGTAAAAAGAGGAGACGGACAGTATGTACTGGCTGGAAATATACTTGTAAGACAGAGGGGAACTAAAATCCATCCAGGAGACAACGTTGGCAAAGGTGGAGACGATACATTGTTTGCTTTGGCTGACGGAAAAGTCAAGTTTGAAAGAATGGGTAAGGACAGAAAGAAGGTAAGTATAGTAACAGCGTAATTTACAGACAATAAATCCCGGATGAACAACCGGGATTATTTTTTTCGAGGTGTTAAATAGGAATATGTTTATTGATAGTGCCAGAATATTTATTAAAGCGGGAAACGGCGGAAATGGAGCAGTTTCTTTCCACAGGGAAAAGTATATAGCTGCCGGCGGCCCTGACGGTGGAGATGGTGGAAAAGGCGGAGATGTTGTATTTATTGTTGATGAAGGTATGAGGACACTGGCAGACTTCAGGTATAAAAAGCATTACAAAGCCGGAGCGGGGCAGGATGGGAGTTCGGATAACCGTACAGGCAAAAACGGGGAAGACCTTATTGTAAAAGTTCCTCCCGGGACAATAATTAAGCATGAAGAAACAGGCCGGATACTGGCTGACCTGACAACTGCAGGGCAAAAGGCAGTTATTGCTAAAGGAGGCAGAGGCGGCAGGGGAAATCAGCACTTTGCTACAGCTACGAGGCAGACTCCCAACTTTGCCAAGAGTGGAGATATTGGCGAAGAGTACTGGGTTTTGCTTGAGTTAAAGCTTTTAGCCGATGTTGGGCTTATTGGGTTCCCTAATGTAGGAAAATCGACCATTCTTTCTGTTGTGTCTTCTGCGAAGCCTAAAATTGCAAACTACCACTTTACAACGACACAGCCTAATCTTGGAGTTGTAAGTCTCGGAGAAGAAAACAGCTTTGTAATAGCAGATATACCGGGGCTTATTGAAGGGGCGCATGAGGGCTCGGGATTGGGGCATGAGTTCCTGAAGCATGTTGAAAGGACAAAAGTGCTTATACATGTTGTAGATATTTCGGGGATAGAGGGAAGAGACCCTGTGAAGGATTTTGAAGTGATTAACAATGAACTCAGACAGTATAATGCCGAGCTTGCGGAAAGGCCACAGGTTATAGCGGCAAATAAAACAGATATTCCCGATGCTGCACGAAAGCTTGAGGAATTCACTAATCATATGGAGAAAAGAGGATATAAGGTTTTTCCTATTTCAGCTGCTTCAAACAAAGGTTTAAAGGCATTGATGAGATATGTTGGTGAAATGGTTAAAGCAATTCCCGACAGATTTCCGGTTGAGGAACAGGAAGATGAAGTAGTCTATACTGCCCAAGTAGAAGAACCTTTTAAAATACACAAGGAAAACAATATCTTTGTTGTATCAGGCAACTGGGTAAGGAAGCTGGTAAATTCGACGAACTTTGATAATTATGAGTCACTTCAGTATTTCCAGCGTGCTATAAAAAGGAAGGGAATAGTTGATGCACTGATTGAGATGGGAGTGAAAGAAGGGGATACAGTAAAACTGCATGATTATGAGTTCGAATATGTAGAATAGACTAAAAATTATACTAGACAAATAAGTAATCCGTATTATAATATAAATATATAATTGCTTGAACGGAGGGACTTCATTACTGTATGGAGTGCTTTAATTGCGGTAATTGCAAGAGTGGGGATATTGCTTATTTTTGCCTGATGAAAAATGATTTTGTTTTGAAAAAGGAAATGCTGGTGGTTGAAAAAACGAGAACCGGCTGGAAAAAAGGCCATCCGAATTATGAGAATCAGAGAAGAAAAAACAGAAAAGAAATTGAAGTTTAGTTTCCTTGTGAAATATACTAGTATTGACACGTTAAGATGGGGGGTAGGCAGATAATATGCTCCCTATTTTTATTGCAGAATAGCTTGAATCACATTGTTATCAGGAGGTGTTTAATTGATGCTGACAGGAAAGCAGCGGGGATATTTAAGATCGCTTGCAAATGAAATTGAGCCCATATTCCAGGTTGGTAAAGGCGGAATAAGTGAGAATATGATAAACCAGTTCAATGAAGCTTTAGAAGCAAGGGAACTGGTTAAGGCGAATGTTTTGAAGAATTCGCTTTTAAGTGTAAGGGAAATATGCGATGAGGTCGCAAAACGTACAAATGCAGAAGTGGTTCAGGTAATTGGCAATAAGTTTGTCCTGTACAAGGAATCAAAAGAGAATAAAGTCATTGAGCTTCCTTGAAAAGCATAATAAGTCTTTTGTCACTTGATATAGGCGCATATAGCAAGGCACAAATTAAGGATGAGTAAATAAGAGTGCACAAAGTAAAAAACCAGCTCTCATTCCGCATTTTATTCGAATCAGTTTTAAGAAGTATTTTAATTATGAAAAAAATTTATAAAAAAAGAAGGATTTTTTTAAATGATGTAGAATATATATAAATATAAAAATAAGGGCACGAGCCCGTAAATTTATCAAAAAAAGGTTTAAAATGAGTGTGACTATTAAAAAGATAGCTGAGATATCAGGTGTTTCAAGATCAACAGTGGATAAGGTGTTGAATAACAGGCCAGGAGTAAGTGATAAAGTCAGGCAAAGGGTGAAGAGTATTGCTAAAGAATTAGGATATAAACCTAATATTATTGGAAAGGCACTGGCTTATCAAAATAAACCATTGGTGTTAGCTGCTGTTATGCCTGACAATACATTTACAAGACAAGCTAAGGTCGGTATTAATAAAGCATATAAAGAACTGAAGGATTTTGGAGTAAAAGTTGAAATCTATACAACAAAAGATTATGATATTAAAGAGCAAATAAGCATATTAAGTTATCTAATAGACAGGAAAGTCTCCGGATAGCAATAAGGCCTGTTGTTGAGAATGGTGATATCAAACATATTGTTGACGGTGCAATAGAAAAAAACATTCCTGTTGTTACCTTTAATTCAGATATAATGCAAAGCAGAAGGCTGTGTTTTGTCGGTCAGGATCTTATCAGAGCAGGAAAAACTGCCGGCAGTCTCATGGCTAAACTGCTTGGTGGACACGGGAAGGTTGCAATAATTACAGGGTCTTTGAGCTTATTGGCTTTGAGCCAGAGAATTAAGGGGTTCAGAGAGATAATTGAAACTGAGCACCCAGGGATTGAAATAATTGACATAATTGAGACAAAGGAACAAAAAACTTTAACATTCGAAAAAACAATACATCTCCTTGAAACTGTAAAAGACTTAAATGGCATTTATGTTACTAGTGAACCTATAAATGAAGTTGGTAAAGCTGTTAAGCTTCTAAAAAAAAGTGGAGAGATAAAAATAATATGTTTTGACTTTTATCCAGAAGTAGTGAAATTAGTCAAGGAAGGCATTATCGACTTCACAATTGGTCAGGATCCAGTTGCACAAGGTTATAAACCCATAAAGATACTATTTGATTACTTATTTAATGGAAAGCAGCCGCAAGCTGATCATATCAAAACCACAGTAGATATTAGAGAAAAAGAAAATATAGATTATATTGTTGAATAGGTGCTTATTATGTATAATGTTTTTCATTAAAAACTTAAATATTTTTATGCGATTAAAGGCTTTTTATTTCTTTAAGAGGGCACGAGCCCGTAAAATTATATATAAAGGTTCATATTTAAGTGGCATCAAGCCACATATAGAAATATGAATTTTTATATAAACAAAATATTTGCAAGGAGGAAAAGTATAATGGAAAGAATGAGGAAAATTGTTATTCTGGCACTCGTTTTGATTATGGGTGTAAGCTTGTTTGCAGGGTGCGGTCAAAAACAAACTGTAGCACCAGAGGATAAGGCCACAGCCAATCAGACTAAAGACACCGGCAGTACTACAGAGCAAAGTGGTTCAAGTAAGGACAAGAAGGTAGTGGGGGTTTTAATAGGAGATTTCAGTAACCAATTCCATACATTTGTTATGGAGGGAATGAAAGAGAAAGCCAAAGAATATCCGAATATTGAGTTTGTTTATGTTGACGGAGAGTTTGATCCGGCTATTCAAATGAGGCAGGTAGAAAACTTTATTGCACAAAAAGTTGACGCTATAATATTTATGCCAGGAGATGCTGAGGCGTCAATACCTGCCCAGGACCTAATAAATGAGAATGGAATCCCGCTTATCAATGTGAATACAAGGCTTGGAAAACCCGATGAAGTTGATACCTTTGCAGGTTCTGACTGTATACAGTCAGGTGAGATCCTGATGCAGGCTATGGCCGATTTGTTGGGTGGAAAAGGCAAAATACTTGAATTACAGGGTATGTATGGACATGAACCTCAGATTGAAAGACATAAAGGAATAACAAACATATTGGCCAAATATCCTGACATAGAAGTACTTGCTGAAGACTCAGGAGAATGGAGCAGAGATGTTGGGTTGCAGAAGATGGAAAACTGGTTACATTCTGATTTAAGGGACAAATTTGATGCTGTTGTCTGCCATAATGATGAAATGGCTATTGGAGCAATGAAGGCAATTGAAGATGCCGGGCTGCTTGACAAGGTTATCATCGGAGGTATTGATGCAACTCCGGAAATGCTGGGCTATCTTAGGGAAGGTAAAGTTGAGGTTACAGTATTTCAGGACGCTAAAGGCCAGGGTGCAGCGAGTATAGAAGCTGCTGCAAAGACTGTAAATGGAGAACCGATTGAGAAAGAATACATGATTCCATATGTTCTTGTGAAGCCTGATGAAATAGACAAGTATCTGGAATTATATCAGTGATTTTTATCTGCAAAAATAGAGGATAGATACCAGTCTTGAAGGCTGGTATCTATTATAAATGAAATGAGAGGGAATATGATGCAGAATGATTATGTATTAGAAATGGAGCATATAACAAAGAGATTTCCAGGTGTGTTAGCTCTGAATGATGTAAATTTTAAAGTCAAAAAGAATACTGTACATGCCTTGATGGGTGAGAATGGTGCAGGAAAATCTACATTGATGAAAATTCTATGTGGGTTATACAGGCCTGACACCGGAAGTATCAAGCTTAATGGGAAAGAGATTGAAGTCTCAAATCCAAGAGATTCTCTTAATCAGGGGATTTCAATGATTCATCAGGAGTTAACTGCCATACCCAATATGACTATTGCAGAAAACATTTATTTGGGTCGGGAGCCTTCTTTCGCAAATATTTGGGTTAAAGATAAAGAATTGAATGAAAAGACCAGGCTCCTGCTGGAAAACCTGAATATTGAACTTGAGCCGAGCACAAAAATGAAAAACCTGTCAATCGCACAAATGCAGCTGGTAGAAATTGCAAAGGCAATCTCTTATAATTCCGAAATTATTATTATGGATGAACCTACATCTGCAATTACTGAGCGTGAGGTTGATAAGCTTTTCACCATGATTCAATCACTAGTTGAGAAAGGTGTAGCCTTAGTTTATATTAGTCACAAATTGGATGAAATATTTAAAATTGCTGATGAGGTTACAGTTCTTAGAGATGGGGAGTATGTCGGAACTAGAAACATTAAAGATATTACCCGCCAGGAAATAGTATCAATGATGGTGGGAAGGGAACTTACCCATCTATTTCCTAAAAAAACTGTTGAAATTGGTGATGTTGTTTTTGAAGTTAAAAATATGTCTTTAAAGGGAAAATTCAACAAAGTATCATTTAAGCTTAGAAAAGGAGAAATACTTGGTATTTCGGGTTTAATGGGAGCAGGAAGGACAGAGGTAATGGAATGTATTTTCGGACTTGTTGAGCCGGATGAAGGAGAAGTATTTATCCATGGGAAAAAAGTTGATATTAAATCTCCTGAGGAGGCTAAGAAAAATGGTATAGCATTTATAACCGAAGACAGAAAGTTTAACGGGCTGTTTTTACCTCACTCTGTTAAAGATAATATTGTATCGGCAAGCCTTGATAAATTTCAGAGTGGATTATTTATGAATGACAGGAAAATTAACAATATGTGTAAAAAACAATCTGATTTGTTAAGAATTAAAACGCCCAGTCTTGAGCAGAAAGTTAATAATTTAAGCGGCGGCAATCAGCAGAAAGTCTTGGTTGCCAAATGGCTTTTAACCGATGCTGATATTATAATAATGGATGAGCCTACAAGGGGAATTGATGTAGGCGCAAAGTCTGAAATACACTCACTTATGGGTGAGTTGGTTTCATCTGGGAAATCCGTTATTATGATTTCTTCTGAGCTTCCGGAAATCCTTGGTATGAGTGACAGGATCATAGTTATGCATGAAGGGAATGTAACCGGGGAACTGTCCAGGGATGAAGCTACCCAGGATAAAATAATGAGTTATGCAACAGGATTAATTGATAAACAGAATCAATTGACCAACTAAAATTTTAATAATTTATATGTTAGGAGAGTATAAAAAATGGAAACAGCAAATGCTAGATTATCTGAAAAATCCGGTAAAATAACAGACCTTCTGAATCGATACAGTACTTTGGCTATATTACTGCTCATGATAGTTATAATAACAATATGCGAACCTCTCTTCATATCGCCGATGAATATTCTAAATGTTATAAGGCAAATAAGTATTATAGCAATTGCAGGCTTCGGTGTAACAATGATTATTATAACAACAGGAATAGACTTGTCTTTGGGGTCTATTATAGCAATAGCATCAGTAACATCGGCATCCTTTGCACATCCGGGAGAATACCCATTAATTGTTACTATTCTGGTAGGACTTGCTGGAGGTGTGTTGGCAGGACTTGTAAATGGATTATTGGTTGCATATGCTAAACTGCCTGCGTTTATTGCAACGCTAGGAATGATGATATCTGCAAGGGGAGTTGCTTATATAATCACTAAAGGGCATCCCGTTACAGGTTTTTCTAAAGAGTTTGATTTTATCGGAAGAGGATATCTTTTAGGAATCCCTTTTATTATTTATGTGTTATTATTTTGTGGGATTGTATCTTATGTAATACTCAGGCATACCAAATTGGGCAGGTGTATCTATGCAGTTGGCGGAAATGAACAGGCAGCAATTGTATCAGGAATTAATGTGAAAAAGACCTTAATGTTTGTTTATACCTACTCAGGCCTGATGTCAGCAGTGTCTGGGATTCTGCTGGCTTCACGGTTAAGCTCGGGGCAGCCGACGGCGGGGACTGGCTATGAACTGGATGCTATTGCAGGTGCTGTAATTGGAGGGACAAGTTTGTCAGGTGGTATCGGCACTATTCAGGGTACATTCATAGGTGCGTTGATAATAGGTGTATTGAACAACGGAATGGATTTATTACATGTCAGCGCTTATTGGCAGATGCTCGCAAGAGGTGCAATAATTGTGGGTGCAGTACTGCTGGATAGGTTAAGAAATAAATAAGTATATACTGTCCATCTAGAAGCAGGAGTCGGGAAGCGTAGAAAAGTAAGTCTGAAAGCGTACCCCTTAAGAGATTTGGATGTGGATAGCGTACAGCCGTTGACACCAACCTAAATGTAAAACATGCTTTTGGAATATGACAGTTAACGGTAAAGGTTAGAAGTAATTATTTTGCAGAAAGGGGAATTTGAATGTTTGAACATTTAAATATCAGAATCAATTTTAACAATGCAGATTACTCCGATATCAATTTTCCAAGTGAGGATAAAATGATTCTGAGTGAACTGGGAAAGCAGGTAGCCGAGATAGCAGCCAGGCCGGTTATGTCTGAAAGGAAAAAATTATGGACTGATCATAATAATCTAAAAAAGACTAGGCCTGTAATTTTGTGTGACCCGGAGAATGGATGGAATGAAATAATAACCGATGATCAGATAAAGTGCAAAAACAGTGTTGCCAGGCATTGGGAAGGTTATTTGCGAAAACTGATATTCTGGGGAAATGAAATGAATGATGACTTTGTAATAGAACCGATGTTTCATCTTCCTTATGTATATAAAGAAACTTTATGGGGAATAGCCAATAGTACAAAGAAAGCAAGTGAGAAAAGGACACAATTAGACGGCGGTACGTACCATATAGAGACAATCCTGGAAGATTACAGCCAGATAAAGGATATAACAAAGCCAAGATTTGACATTGATTACGAAACAACTGAAAAACTATTAAGTCTTGCACATGAGATTTTTGACGGATATTTATGCCCGAGTATAAATACAATATGGTTCTGGTCTGTAGGTCTGACCGATGAACTTGTTTTTTTAAGAGGAATGGATAAGCTTTTCTATGATTTTTACGATGAACCGGAAAGCGTACATCAGATTATGAGTATATTACTTGAAGGTACAATGGAAAAACTGGATTTCCTGGAAGCCAACAACCTGTTCTGTCTTAATAATGACTGTACTTACGTAGGTTCGGGAGGAATTGGTTATACTGATACCCTTCCGTCAGCAGACTTTGATGGAAATGTGAAGACCAAAGACATGTGGGGGTTATCAGAAAGTCAGGTCACAATAGGCATTTCTCCTGATATGTTTAAAGAATTCATTTTTCCATACCAGAAAGAGCTTATGGAGAGATTTGGACTTACCTGCTACGGCTGCTGTGAACCCATGGATGAAAGAATAGATATAGTAAAAGAAGTATCAAATTTAAGAAGAGTTTCTGTATCTGCGTGGGCAGACATGGAAGTTATGTCAGAGAAATTGAAGCATGATTATATTTATTCCTTGAAACCCTCTCCTGCACATCTGGCAGTACCCAAGATGGATGAGGAGGTAGTTAGAAAAGATATTAAAGAAGCGCTCAGAATAACTAAAGATAACTGTGTTGAGATTATAATGAAAGACAATCATACTTTAGGAAGGAATCCTGATAATATTAAGAATTGGGTAAAAATTGTCAGGGAAGAGATTGAATCTATGTAAGCTATGCTGAGAGAATCGGGAGGAGTAAAAATATGAAAAAGTCAGTATGTATAGAGACTATTTTCACTGAAGTTTCATTTGAAGAAAGGTTCCAACTAGCCAGAGAATCGGGATTTGACTATATTGAATTTTGGTCTTGGACTGATAAGGACATAAAAAAGATTAAGGAATTGTGTGAAACATACCGGCTTAAAGTTGCAAGCTTTTCCGGAGACCAAAGTTTTTCACTTATAGATGACAGTGAGAGTAAAGATTATATTAATTTTATTAAAGAGTCAATAAAGGCTGCCAAATATTTGGGATGTGATAATCTGGTTATTCATTCCAATGCGCTTGGAGAAGGTGGAGTAGTTATAAACCATTATAGTGGCGTATCCAAATGCAAAAAAGTCGCAACAATGTTCAATGTATTGAAGCAACTGGCACCAGTAGCGGAAAAAGAAAAGGTAAATCTGGTGTTGGAAGCTTTGAATACTGAAGTAGACCATGTTGGGAACTTCCTGAATAATACAAGGGAGTCCTCTGAGATTGTAAGACTGGTCAATTCGCCTTATATTAAGGTGCTATATGATGTATATCATATGCAGATTATGGAAGGAAACATAATTGATACAATGAAACAGTATATTGATGTAATAGGATATATTCATATAGCAGATGTGCCTGGCAGACATGAGCCGGGAACTGGGGAAATAAATTATAAAAATGTAATGGGTGCTCTGAGGGAACTGGGATACAATAAAATTATTGGGTTCGAATTGTTTCCGTTAAAAAGTTCCAAGGAGGCTGTTGAGGCCATAAAGAGCCTGTAAACAATTATTTCTTTTGACATAAAGGTTGAATATACAGCCTCTTAGACTCGGAACACCAGTACATGGGATAATATGGGTCATATATAGAAAATACACCCAATTGGGTTTATGCAATTGATACTTATTAAAATAGAATATAGCAGTATTGGAAATAAGGATATTAATGTAAAAAAAAGGAGAGAAAAGGTAATGGGCAAGAAAGTAGCTGTGGGAATTTTGGGCGCGGGAAGAATTGGAAAGCTTCATGCAACTAATATTTCAGGTATGAAAGATGCTGAAATCAAAGTAATTGCAGATCCTTTTGCGAATGAAGAAATGAGGAGATGGGCTGAAGGAATTGGTGTTGATAATTTGACAAAAGATCCCGAAAAGGTTTTTAGGGATCCTGAAATCAATGCAGTCATAATATGTTCTTCCACAGATACCCACGCAGATTACATAATCAAAGCGGCTGAAGCAGGGAAACATATATTCTGTGAAAAACCAATTGACCTGGATGTAGGAAAAATCAAAAAAGCGCTTGAAGCGGTAGAAAAGGCCGGCGTAAAGCTGCAGGTAGGATTCGTAAGAAGGTTTGACCACAACCATAAGAAAGTGCATGATTTAGTAGTTGAGGGGAAGGTTGGGACTCCTCATATAGTGAAGATCACTTCAAGGGATCCGCAAAGACCGCCTATGGAATATGTCAAAGTATCGGGAGGAATATTTATAGATATGATGATTCATGACTTTGATATGGCGAGATATCTATCGGGAAGTGAGGTTGAGGAAGTATATGCAGCCGGTTCTGTACTTATAGATCCTAAATTTAAAGAATATGACGATGTGGATACGGCTATGGTAATATTAAAGTTCACAAGTGGTGCTTTAGGCTTCATAGACAACAGCAGGGAAACACTGTATGGATATGATCAGAGAACCGAAGTTTTTGGTTCAAAGGGATGCGCAGCGGTTGAAAACGATACTCCGAATACAGCAGTACTGACCACATCAGAGGGCGTATTTAAAGACAAACCTGTTTGGTTCTTCCTAGAGAGATATAATGATGCTTTTATTGCTGAAATCAGGGCATTTTTTGATGCAATAATAAATGATACCGAAACGCCTGTAACAGGAATTGACGGTTTAAGACCTGTACAGATTGCTTATGCGGCTCAAAAGTCTTTGAAAGAAGGAAGACCTGTAAAGATTAAAGAAATAGAAGATGCACTATAATTTGAATAATTGGAACTGGAACATTTAAGGTTCTACGTCAATTGTTGGGGTGGGGCTCAAGTAAAATAAAGTATTGATGATTTCCAGAGGATGACCATAAAAAGTTATTCTCTGGATTTTTTATACTTATCAGGCATTGAGGTACAGATGTCCGCAGCCGGTTCGTCTCAAACAGGCTGTATTTGACTTGGCTCGCTGCAATGCGTGCGCCAGCGAATCGGCATCCTGCCTTAGCGCTGGCGGCTTTGCCGTCCGTGGCAAACCTTTATGTTCCTGATACCGCATTTCAGCTTCGCCTGATAACAGCCTGTATTTGCTCCTCACAAGGCTGACGGTGATCTGTATCCCATGCCTGTTCCTATGACATAACGTGTAGTATCCTGTTTCTAAACCTTTTGAAATCCCTTATACCAAAAGCATTTCTCTTGATTACCTTAATCTTGTTATTGACACCCTCCGTATAACCATTTGAAAAGCGATACTCAAAGGAGTTAAGTATTTCTTCGCTCCAATTGACAAAGGTTCTTATGCATGCCTGGAACTCAGGTAGATCGTAACCAGTAGCAATCATGTTCCAGATTCCAAGTTGTTTTCTGGCATCATCTCTGTTTTTACAGTCCATAAGCTTGTGAAATTCGTTCTTTAATAAATAAGCTTGTCTTAGCCTCTCTGATATTTTTAGCATTGCTTCTATCTGGTCTGTTTCCTCTTCAGTTAGATTCTCTGGTTTTTTCAGCAGAACTCGTCTGTTTCTCTTGAAGTATTTCCTTCGGGAATCGTAAAACTTTACTTGTTCAGCTTTTCTTACATTTTCAAACGCCCACATCACTTGTCTTACAACATGGTATCTATCTGCTATTATTTTCGCACGAGGAAATAGACTTTTGGCAAGAGTGCGAAATGGCCCACTCATATCAATTACTACATGCTGAACTACCTTGCGATCTTTGTAACCAAGAAAATATTTAGCCATATCTTCTGTTTTCCTGTTGGGTAATATATCTATTACCTTCCTGTGCTCGGGGTCTGTTACTATACATTGAAACTTCTCCCCATCTGCATTCCCTCTGAATTCATCAATAGATATAACCCTTGGCAAAGAGGTATTAGAATATCCAACATGGTCAAATATCCTGGCTACTGTAGGTGGAGAGAGATTAACCAAGTTTGATACGCTTTTCATTGACCCCACATCTTTCAAGGATTTAATAACATAAGCTGCTAGACGGTTTGTTATGCGGTAATACCGTGGTAGGAAAGGGACGGTTTCATAAAACCTTTTACTGCACATAGGGCATACATGTCTTCGTTTCCGTAAATAAATGACTGTCATTTCACCAAAGGCGGAAATGTCTTTTATTGGCTGCTTCCTGTAATCATGTACCTTGCTTGTCCACTCTCCACAACGGGGACATTTATGTATCCTCTTATGCATTTCTATATGAATAAAGAGCTTGTTATCACACCTTTCCACATGTTTAAGAGAAATATCTTTTAAACCAAGCAATTCTTCTGTATAATTAGGGTAGAGCATAGATTGAATCTCCTTTCAAAATGATTTGGTGATAACTTCATTTTACTTGAGATTTCAACTCTATGCTTATTTATTATATAAAAAATGTTGGAGAGTTAAAGAATTATCTCTTTAGCCACCCCAACATTTATTATAGAACCACATTTAAAAGGGATGTACTGTATGTACATCCTTTTATTATGTGCGCCCAGCATGGGCGCAATCTAACGGGTGCAAGTCCCGAACACGCCCTAGTAGTGGGAAGTGTATAGCTTAAGACAAGGGTGTCCACCATGAGGTGGAATCTGAAGGAAGTCGGCGGCAAATCTCTGGTCTGACGAACAGAAATCACATCAGGCTACAAGCAAGGATGAGACTGCATATCAAGTCAAAGTCCAATAACTACTCGGAATTGCTTGTAGTAAATGTGGCAGATAGATGGAGAGAAAGATTGCGCTCTTACCTGGGGAGGTCTCACGGACGTGGGAAGATAAATATTCGAACCGCGGTTGAAACAAGATTTATCGTGAGAAGTCAGCAGAAGTCATAGTACCAATACGGTTGCAAACGCATTGGGAAGGACTGAACTTTAGGAGATGGCAGTAAATGAATGATACTAAAGATGGATCAAAGTACAGACAACTTCATATTGAAGACTATCTGCAAATGGTATCTGCGGAACAGAAAGAGTATGCAGAAGTGTACGCCCATCAGAGGATATCTGAAAACAACGCCATCAACACGGACTTTCAGACGAGAAAAACTCCGCGAATGGGGTTATATGACATTCACGGAGCAATATCTGAAAGTACGTGTAAACTAGAGAAGCGCCGTATACGGAACCGTACGTACGGTGCTGTGGGAGGTCGGGAAAATTTAATTAATTTTCCCTCCTACCCGATTGAGACAATTAAGTATTTATCAGTTTAATTAGAAGTAAGGAGGAGTATTAGCCCAAACACAAACACACCTTGTTTTACCAATATTGGTTTTCGAATGAGGCTCATCTGAACAGAAGGTAATGCTATCTCCTTTCTTTAAATGGTAAGATTTATCTCCTATTTTAACCAGGAGTTCACCTTCCAGAATTAGTCCGCATTCATGACCCACATGGCTGTATTGGCCTTCTCCTGTACCGGCTCCAGGCTCATATATATTATAAATAAACTCAATAGGCCCACTCATGTCAGGATTAAGAAGATAAAACACAACACCGGGTTCAGGAGAAAGTATTTTTCTCTGATTCTCCTTTACTACAGGTGATCTTTCAAAAACATTATTTGAATCAGCATTAGTGTTAGAAGCTGAAGGACTTGATTCAAAAAAATAACTCAACGGTGTTTCCAGTGCTTCTCCAATCTTTTTTAAAGCATCAATGGAAGGGGAAACTAAAGCCCTCTCTACCTGACTTATAAAACTTGATGACAACCCAGTCACTCTTGATACATCAATAATCTTCAAATTTTTTTCTTCCCTTAAGGCCCTGATGCGCGGTCCTAATTCTTTACTTACACTACTGTCGTTATTACTATTCATAGTTCTACTCCATTAATTCATATAAAATTTACTTATTATTTGTTAATATTTAAGCATAAGTTAATATTTGTGTCAAGTAAAATGTTCGTTTTTTTTATAGATTCTTTATATTAGTTAATTGAAAAAGTAAATGCAACCCCTAAAAAGAGAACTGGTTGCATTTAGTCTTACAATTCTTTGGTTGCACTTAGTTTTTCCAAAAGTATTCATTCAATAATTTGTATCTCCCCTATAGGGGAGATGGTCGCATTTAGTCTTGCAAATAATATCAGCTTGCAGCATATTAGTATTGTATCTTTGCGGTAATATCAAACTGAGGTGATTTCCATGGCTAAAAACAAACATCTTACTAATCCCGAACGCCAACAAATTGAACAATTGCTTAATCAGCGCGTTTCTATCAAAAAGATTGCTTTAAATCTCGGAAAAAGTACTTCAACCATAACCAGAGAAGTTATTAAGCGTGCTGTAGAAAGCAATCAAAAACCACCATATCGTATCCCAAACAGATGCAAGCATCAACATAACTGCGCAAAACGTTATTTATGTGAAGACAAGCCTGACTGTATTAAACTTTGTAGATCATGCAAGTTTTGTAACCAGCTGTGTGCTGACTTCGAAGAAGAAATCTGCCAAAAACTTCTTTCATCACCTTATGTCTGTAACGGTTGCTCTAACGAATACAGATGTGTACTAAGAAAAAAATATTACAAACATCGCCAGGCTCATAGGGATTACTGTGAGAAATTAGTTGAATCAAGAACTGGTGTTAACATCTCTGAAGATGAACTGCTTAAATTAGACGAATTTATAAGTCCTCTGATTAAAAAGGGCCAATCAATTCATCACATTACGGTTAATAACCCTGATGAGTTTACTATCAGCGAGAAGTCTCTTTACCGTTATGTTGCAGGTGGCCTGCTTAAAGCCAGAAACATTGATATGCCACGTGTTTTACGTCTGAAACCACGTAATCGGAAGCCGATTGAGCACAAGGTAGATAGTAAATGTCGAATTGGCCGTACATACGACGATTTTAATTCTTTTTTACAACAGCATCCGGATGTTTCTATTGTAGAAATGGATACTGTAGTAGGCCGTGTTGGTGGTAAAGTCCTGCTCACTCTTTTGTTTAAATCTTGTGATCTCATGCTTGCCTTTATCAGAGACAGAAATACATCACAGTCAGTTATCGATGTTTTCGATTGGTTATATAATGTGCTTGGACATCAGACATTTTGCATATTATTCTATGTTATATTAACTGACAACGGTTCAGAGTTTTCTAATCCGAAAGCATTGGAATTTGATAGTGAAGAACATCGTCGTACTAATATCTTTTATTGTGATCCGCGTGCTGCCTTTCAAAAACCCAATGTTGAATTGAATCACGAATTCATAAGGAAAATCTTGCCTAAAGGTAGTTCTTTCGATAACTTGACACAGGCTGATATTAATTTAATTATGTCCCATATTAATTCTTACTCAAGAGCAAAACTTAACGATAGATCTCCATTTGAAGTATTTTCTTTCCTCTATGGGGAAGGCATACTTGAAAAATTGGGGCTTAGACGAATTCCGTCAAACGAAATTATCCTAAAGCCCCAACTGCTAAAATAATAGCAGATTTAACCCTATTTTAATATTGTACCGCAAAGATACAATAATATCTACCACAAAATAGGGTGGCATTTACTACTTCTAAAAAATTGTACTAAAGGCCACCTTCTGGTTAGTGTACACTTTTTTTAATTATATTTACAATATTTTTAATTATTTACATCCATAATATACTTGTAATTGTATTTTATACTTGTAATTGTATTTTATGGTTATTTTTTACCTATTAAATGCAACTCAGTCGCATTTACTCTTTCAAAGGTTGTATTTACTTTGTCCATTCACCCTTTTTTATATTTTAACAAGTTCTTATTGTTGATGTTTCAAAGCCTAAAGTTTGTATAAGCTATCTTCAAGATTACGTCTCAAATTTTCTTCACTTGACAATTATTGATTTTATAAATAATTAAAAAAAATTTTATAAAATTTAAAAATTAAGCAGGAATAAATTAATTTATGGCGAATATTAATATATACTGAAATTATTAATATCTAGAAACAATTATATTATTTAAACAAATTCTACACTAAATAGGGGGTCTAAGAATGTCTAAATGGCAAATACCTGCAAAAGGCGGGCATATGGAGAATAATACAGGTGTTTACTTTCAAAACATGACAAGTATCCAGGTAAAAGAACGTTTAAAAAAGAATGATGTGATATTAATACCTGTGGGTTCTACAGAGAATCACGGGCCCAATGCACCATACGGTGAAGATACTTTTTTGGATACAAGACTTTGTGAACAGGTAGCATTAGCAACAGGATGTACAGTAGCCCAGCCTATATGGTATGGCTCACATCCTTATCATCACTTGGGCATGCCGGGTACGATCATGATACCGGAAGAAACATTGGCAGATTACCTGTGCTATGTTTTTGCGGGATTCTGGAACACAGGTTTTAGGAAGATGATTGTGGTTAACGGACACGGGCAGGATTACGTAATACCATTGGCAATTCACAAATTTGGAAAGAAATTCCAGGTACCCGGTATTATTTTATATGTGCATTTCTGGAATGCAGCTAAAGAGCTCCTGAACACAAAAGAATTCGGCGGACCGTTTGAAACTCCGTTTATACATGCTGATGAGTGTGAACAGTCTTATTCACTTGCTTTATTCACGGAATTATGCAATCAGGAAAATGCTGTTGAAACAAAGCCGTCACCAATGCTGCCACCAGGGCATATCAATAATTCGGCAGAAACGGGTGAGGGGCCAATAAAGTGGTATAATGCGTACGGTTCTGTGGGAATGGAATGTATCTGTACTCCTGAAGGTGTTATAGGCAATCCAAAACTGGCTGATGTAGAAAAAGCCAGAGAGGGTGTGGAACGTATTTTGGATTATCTCGAAAAGTTAGTAAATGATATTATAACAAAGTATCCTGCCGGACAACTGCCGCCAATTGAAAAGGTAACTCAAAGGAAGAAGGAAGATATTGAAGCTGTCATTAAAGGGCCTTATAATGGAGGAAGACATATATATACGTTGACATATTAGAAATTTAATATAAAGGAGGATAAGATAATGAAAGCAAGAATTGCGTTTATGCACGGACCTGGTGATTTAAGGATTGAAGAAGTGGAACTTCCTGCATTAAAACCCGATCAGGTGCTGATAAAATTGAAAGCCTGCGGGATTTGCGGATCTGATGTAGAATGCTTTGAAGGAAAATCGAAAGAAGGACGTTATGATATTGGACCATATACCCCTGGACATGAATGGGCAGGGCAAGTGGTAGAGGTAGGAAGCGAAGTTACATCAGTGGCTGTTGGCAACAAAGTGGTAGGTGATTGCGTACTTGCATGCGGAAAGTGTGCAAACTGCAAAGACGGGAAAATGCCATCAGCATGTCTTAACATGAGGGAAATCGGCTTTCGCCCTGACTCACCTGGCGGCATGGGTGAATACATGATCCTTGAAGAGCAATACACTCATGTTATACCTGATGATTGGGACTATGAACTGGGAGCATGGGTTGAAACCTTTAATGTTGGTTATTGGGGAGTTTGGGGCAATGGGTGTGACCCGGATGCATCAGATGATGTTGCAATTATTGGCGGAGGGCCTATTGGTTTAACTGCTGCAATGACCTGTAAAGCTTCAAATGCCAGAGTAATATTGATAGAACCAATTAAATCGAGACGTGAAAATGCTTTGAATTATGGCGCAGACATATGTGTTGACCCTACATCCTGCAATGTAGAAGAAGAATTAAAACGTTTGACCGATGGACGTGGCCCTTCTGTTGTAATTGAGTGCTCAGGGAATGATGTAGGTATTGCATCCGTCTTTGATATTGCAGGGCACAATGCACGTATAGGCTTGGTAGGACATTCAATTGGGAGAAAGGTACCTGTTGAATTAGGTAAAGTTATATGGAAGACACTTAGGATATCCGGTTCGGGTGGAACTAAATTATGGTTTCCGAGAACAATCAGGTTTATGTCTAAGATTAAGGATAAATATGATTTTGCAGCATTGAATACTCACCACTTTAATTTTAATGACCTGGATAAAGCTATGGATATGGCATGCAACCACAAGGATATTGCCAGAAAGGTTATGTTAACATTTGATGACTAACTATTGTTTGACATAATATAATAATGAGGAGTGGAAAGCCATGAAAATGAAAGCGTTGGTTATTGATGCTACAAGAGCTCCAAAGCCTGGATATGTATTTGATGATTATGAAAAACGTACGGGTATTGCAAGAGATGGCACCAAAGTTTGGAAAGATGCAGAACACGAAGTGAAGCAAGTTGACATTCCTGAGATTTCTCCTAAAGAAGTACTTATAAAAGTAAAAGCCTGTGGAATCTGTGGTTCAGATGTTCATACTTACAATAAAGATCAAGAAGGATATATTGGTTTTGCCTGGCTTACAAAGTTTCCGAATATCCCAGGGCATGAGTTCAGTGGCACAATAGTGGAAGTGGGAAAAGATGTAAAGAATTTTAAAGTAGGTGATAACGTTACTGCTGAAGAAATGCAGTACTGTGGCGAATGTGAAGCATGTAGGACATATCACTTCAACCAGTGTGAATACCTTCTTGAGCCTGGTTCTACCATACCTGGCGCTATTGCAGAGTATATAAAAGTACATGAAAAGTATGTATGGAATATCAATGAGATTATTGATGCCTATGGAGAGGAAGATGGCTTCCAGATAGGTGCACTGGTTGAGCCCACAGGTATTAGCTATAACGGGACCATTATTAAATCCGGTGGAATAAAACCCGGACAGTTTGGGGCAGTATATGGAACCGGCCCTATCGGGCTAGGTTGCGTCGCACTCATGAGAGCTGCAGGCGTTTCAAAAATATTTGCTTTTGAAATAAATGATAAAAGAAGAGAACTGGCAAAGCATTTTGGCGCTGACTATGTTTATAATCCAATAGAACTGCAGGAACAAGGGATTACTTCCCGAGATGTCATCATGGAGATGACCCATGGATGGGGAGTTGACCTTCAGATAGAATGTGCCGGCAAACCTCACACCCTATACCCGGTTATGGATAGAAGCGTATCCTGTGGAGGAAGAATAGTAAATATTGCTCATAGTCCGCAGAACAGAAATATACCTGTGAACATGGCGGAGCTCATGTGGAAAGGCGGCAGCGTCGCAGGAAGTAACGGACATGCAGGTGATGCAATTTTTAGAAATGCAATAAACGTTCTTGCCTCAAAACGATTGGATTACAGGAAAATGATAACCGGGCGCTTTAATTTGGATAATGCGGTAGATGCAATTATAGAGGCTAAGAAGGCAGATGGCGGTAAAATAATGGTTGTAATGGAATAGGACGAAAATGCTCAGGTTGGTTTATTCGGTCCTAAAGTTAGGAGTGTGTCTATGATGAAAATTGGCTTTAATGAAGCAACAGCAATGAAGAAATCAGATTTGCATACAGATTTATTATTGAGTGAAAAATATGGATATGACTATATTGAAATAAGGCTTGATATGTTGCAGGATTATTTGAAAAGCCATAGCATAGATGAGCTTGTACAATTCTTTAATAGTAGTAATCTCAAACCCTATGCACTAAATTCCATTGAAGATGTAAACTTTTGTTCTGATAGGGAACTAGCGGATATTATTGAAAAGCTGGAATGGGCTTGTAAAGTCGCGCAAAGAATAAATAATCCTTATATTGTCATTGTACCAACTGTAAATGAAAAGGTAAAGAATTATAATTTTGAAGAGATTAAAGAAGATTCTATTAGAGTACTCAATACTCTAGCAGACATAAGTGAGAGCTACGGCGTAAAACTTGCTTTTGAACCAATAGGTATGAAGAATTGCGCTGTTAAAAGCATATCACAGTGCTGGGATATTATTAAGGAAATCAACAGGGACAGTGTTGGAATAGTGGTGGATGCCTTTAACTTATACCTTTATGATTCTCTGAAAGACGTGAATGATCTTCTGAATGTTGATGTTGAGAAAATATTTGTATTTCACATTGATGACAGTGAAGATTTGCCACTTCATAAACTTGATCACAGTAATAGGTTATGGCCAGGCGACGGAGTAATACCATTGAATAAACTCATATCAGTATTAAAACAAAAAGGTTTCGATAGAATAGCATCAGTTGAGCTTTTCAGACCCGAATACTGGGAACTGAATCCAGAAGATGTAGTAAGAATTGGTAAGGAAAAAACTGAAAAAGTCCTTCAGAGTTTTCTATAGTTTTTAAGACATCATTTATTATTAAACATAATAACTTATACACCATAGCTTAGACGGAAGAATAATTTATAAACCTGTAATATGTGCTGAACAGTTCATGTATTAGGTATTTCAGTCTGGTATAAGTATTTCATTAAAATAAGAACATATAATACCAGATTGTGAAATATAAAAAAGAGGAGGAAGATAATATGTTTAAGAAAGGAAAAATGTCTAAGAAAGGAAAAATGTCTAAGCTTTTAGTACTGATGCTGGTGTTAGGTCTGTTGTTTACCCTATTTTCCGGCTGCGGAGCAGGAAATAAAGGTGGTGCAGCAGAGGAAAAACCTGGGCAGAGTGGGCAGCAAGTTGCAGATCAGCCTAAAAGTGGAGAAGTAACAGCAAGTGAGGACGACATAGTTATTGGTATTTCCATTGGTACATTGAAGCAGGAAAGATGGCAGCGTGAGATTGAAATGTTTGAAGAATATGCTAAAGAACATGGATTTACTGTCAAGGTTCAATCTGCGGAAGACGACGCCCAGAAACAGATTTCACAATGTGAAAATCTTGTTACCCAGGGAGTTGATGTGTTAATAGTCCAGGCACTTGATTCGGAAGCAGCTGGAGCTGTTATCGAACCTGCGCATGAAGCAGGAATTCCGGTAATTGCTTATGACAGGTTTGTCAGAAACGGTGATTTAGACTATTATATTACATTTGACTCAGTAAAGGTTGGGGAAGTCCAGGCCAAGTTTGTTACCGAGAATGCACCAAAAGGTAATTATATTTGGCTAAAGGGTGGTCCGGAAGACTTTAATGCGCATCTGGTAGCTCAAGGCCACAAGAATATTTTGCAGCCGTTCATTGACAGAGGAGACATAAACATAGTTCTTGAACAGTGGTGCAAAGGCTGGGATCCGACCGAAGCTTTAAGTCATACTGAAAACGGCCTTACTCTTGCAGGAAATGACATACAGGCAGTTATAGCCTCCAATGATGGAACAGCTGGCGGAGCTATACAGGCACTTGCAGCACAAGGCCTTGCAGGTAAAGTTCCGATTGCAGGACAAGATGCTGACCTGGCAGCATGCCAGAGAATAGTTGAAGGTATTCAAACAGGTACTGTATACAAGCCGTTAAAACGGCTAAACACTGCTGCTATTCAGCTTGCTGTAGCCTTGGCGAAGAAACAAGATGGTAAAACTGGAATAGACAGCAGCCTTGGCGTGTGGACAAAACTGGATAACGGGACAAAAGAAGTGGATTCATTCTCAGTTGATGTTATTGCTGTAGATAAAAATAATATGGTAGATGTTATTATAAAAGATGGATTCCATAAGCTTGAAGATGTATATAAAAATATCCCCAAAGACCAATGGCCCAAAGTAGATTAGGTTCTAATGAAAGCAATATTACAAGATACTTAAAGGGCTAGCTTTGTTGGCTTTTGCCGGAAGTGGATGTGGTCACCTTTGCCACATCCACCTGGCGCTTTTAATATTGTAGATTTCAATCATCTTTTAAGTTAATACACATTTGTTTAGTTAGTGTATCATATGCCCAATAAAATAGTTGTGTATATAGTTTACACAAATATTTACACAGTAAGTCAATTATGGGATGAAGTGTGAAGAGCATTAGGGAGGTGGGCAAGTGAATGAGTATTTACTTGATATGAAAAACATTACTAAAGTTTTTCCTGGTGTCATTGCGTTAGACCAGGTGAACATGAAAGTTAAAGAAGGTGAAATCCATGCTATTTGTGGTGAGAATGGAGCTGGTAAATCCACATTGATAAAGGTCTTAAGTGGAGTATATCCTTTTCAAACCTATGAAGGAGAAATATACCTGGATGGCAAACTGCAGAAATTCAACAAAATAAAGGATGCAGAAGACAACGGTATTGTATGTATTCATCAGGAGCTTGCACTTGTGCCTGAATTAAGTGTTGGAGAGAATATTTTTTTAGGTAATCATCCTAATAAATTTGGAATTGTAAAATGGGACGAAGTATATTACAGGACAAAAGAACTGCTTGTTAAGATAGGTTTAAGTCTGGAATCTGATGAAGACGGAAGTATCGGAGTCAATCCTTATGAAAAAATAAGGAATCTTGGTATTGGACAGCAGCAATTGGTGGAAATTGCAAAATCGCTTGCAAAAAATGCAAGAATTCTAATTCTGGATGAGCCGACTGCTGCATTAACTGAAAATGAAGTAGACATACTTATGAATATTCTAAGGTCTTTGAAGACAAAAGGGGTTACATGTATATATATTTCACACAAGCTGGATGAAGTCTTAAAAATAGCTGACACCGTTACAATTCTAAGAGATGGTAAGACTATATGCACTAGGGATATAAATGATATTGACAAGAACGGAATAGTAAGTATGATGGTTGGACGCGAACTTACAAATCTATTTCCCAGAGAGAAACATACTGCAAAAGAGCTGGGTTTTGAAGTAAGAAACTACAGTGTATATAGTCCCGATATTCCTGATAAGAAGATTGTTATGAATATCAGTTTCAAAGCATATAGAGGAGAAATACTTGGTATAAGTGGACTTATGGGCGCAGGAAGGACAGAGCTGTTTACAAGTATTTTTGGTGCATATCCTGGTAGATCAGAAGGAGAGGTTTTTATTGAAGGCAAAAGAGTTGATATTAAGAGTCCGGTAGATGCTATAAAAAATGGATATGCAGTGCTTACTGAAAACAGAAAAAGATATGGATTAAATCTAGAAATGAATGTAAAGGAGAATACAACCCTGGCAAGTCTGCAGAAAGTATCTAAGTATGGTATTTTAGATGAAAATGCTGAGATATATGAAACAAATAAGTTTATTAATTATCTTAAAACAAAGACACCCAGTGTTGAAACCAAAGTAAAAAATTTAAGCGGTGGTAATCAACAAAAAGTTGTCCTTGCAAAATCCCTCATGATAAAACCTAAAGTGCTTGTTCTGGATGAACCAACAAGAGGTATAGACGTTGGGGCAAAGTACGAGATCTACAAGATAATGAACCAGCTGGTAGATGAAGGTGTTATCATAATAATGATTTCTTCCGAACTTGAGGAGATACTCGGAATGAGTGACAGGATTCTAGTTATAAGTGAAGGGGAATTAAAGGCTGAAATGAACATTACTGAAGCTACTCAGGAAAAAATTATGTATGCTTCTACGGGGGGGAATTAATTAATATGACTGAGAAAAATGGTAAAATCCAGAAGCTTGACTTAAAAAGCAGGATTAATGTCAGAACCTATACCATGATAGCTGCACTTATTGTCTTATGGATTCTTTTTACATCACTTACAGGCGGGGCTTTTATTATGACCAGAAACATATCCAACCTTGTTAGGCAGATGGCTATAGTGGGCATTTTAGGAACCGGAATGGTTATGGTTATAGTTACAGGCGGCATTGACCTTTCGGTTGGTTCGGTGCTTGGTTTCACAGGTGGAGTAGCCTCAGCACTAATGGCATGGTACAATTGGCAGACGGCAACTGCAATATTTGTAGCACTGTTTATAGGCTTGATAATAGGTCTGATTCAGGGTTCAATAATTGCTTACAGTGGTGTTCCTGCATTCATAGTATCACTCGGAGGAATGTTAATATTCAGAGGAGGGATACTAGGTGTTACAAGGGGGACTACTATTGCTCCTCTGAAAAAAGCATATTTAGTTATAGGACAGTCTTATATCAATAAAACTGTAGGATTAATTCTTGCAATTATTATGATTGCATTATTGTTATACAGTACTATAAAGAAAAGGCAATCAAGGATTAAATATAACTTCAGTGTTGAAACAATGAGTTTTACAATTATAAAATGGATAACTACAAGTGCTCTAATAATTATTTTTACACTAATTATGAATGATTACAGAGGTATACCGGTGCCGGTACTTTTGATGCTTGCGCTAGTAGTGATATTTACATTCATTGCAGAAAAAACTACTTTTGGACGCAGTATATATGCAATTGGTGGTAATATTGAAGCGGCAAAGTACTCCGGCATTAATGTCAGCAGAAACATTCTGATAGTTTACGCACTAAATGGATTAATGGCAGCAATTGCTGGAATAGTGTTGTCAGCAAGGCTGAATGCCGGTGTACCATCCTCGGGTCAGAATATGGAGCTCGATGCCATTGCAGCAGCCGTTATTGGTGGAACAAGTATGTCAGGTGGTTCAGGCAAGGTTGCAGGTGCAATTCTTGGTGCACTATTCATGGCGACTATTGATAACGGTATGAGCTTGATGAATATGGAGGCATATTGGCAGTATATAGTAAAAGGCCTTATTCTGGTTGCTGCGGTTTGGTTTGATATAAGAACAAAAAAATCAGCTAAATAGCAATAAATTCAGTATAGGAGGTACTTATATGGAAAGTAAGTTTAACATTGGAATAATTGGGGCAGGAAGAATTGGCAAACTGCACGCTGAGAACATTACTTTTAACGTCCCGCAGGTAAAAATAAAAAGTATTGCAGATGTATGCATGAATGATGAAATGGAAAAGTGGGCTAAACAGCTTGGAATTAGCTGTGTAACAAAGGATGCAGAAGAAATAATAAATGATAAGGAAATTGAAGCAGTATTGATATGTTCATCCACCAATACTCATGCACAATTTATTTCTGAATGCGCTCAAGCAGGCAAACATATATTCTGTGAAAAACCGATTGATTTTGATCTTGCGAAAATCAAGGAAGCACTCGAAGCAGTTGAAAAAGGCGGTGTAAAGCTTCAACTAGGTTTTGTAAGAAGGTTTGACCACAATCATAAAAAGGTTAGGGATACGGTTGCAAAGGGTTTAATTGGTGAGCCACATATCGTGAAAATTACATCAAGAGACCCTGAGCCTCCTCCGATAGATTATGTCAGAGTATCGGGAGGGCTTTTTATGGACATGATGATTCATGACTTTGACATGGCGAGGTATCTATCGGGTAGTGAAGTTGAGGAAGTGTTTGCTATGGGTGATGTATTAATTGAGCCGGCAATAGGAAAAGAGGGCGATGTCGATACTGCTATTGTTACAATGAGGTTTCAAAATGGTGCGTTAGGTGTAATAGATAACAGCAGAAAAGCAACTTATGGCTATGATCAGAGAACTGAAGTTCATGGTTCTAAAGGTTGTGTATTTGTATTAAATGATGTACCTAATACATCTGTAATAAGTACGGAGGAAGGAGTGTTCTGTGAAAAGCCTCCCTGGTTTTTCCTTGAAAGGTATAATGATGCTTTCATTACAGAAATAAAAGAATTCTTTCAGGCAGTAATAAATGATACACAGACTCCGGTAACAGGAATAGATGGTTTAGTATCTACACAGATTGCTTTGGCGGCAAAGAAATCCTTGAAGGAAAAAAGGCCGGTCAGGCTGAGTGAAATCACCTTTTAATGGGTTACCCCTATTCTATTGAAAACTACTTATTATGTTAAATATTATCCACATCAAAACGTAGCTGACTATATTAGCTACGTTTATTGTCATTCCGGCAAACCTCTTGTCATACTTAAAATGTACGGTAAAGGCCAGCGTAGACATTGGAGGAGGGAGTATAAGACAGATTAATATAATTTTTCGGATTATCAAATCCAAAGGCAGAGTATGGAATTGGAGTATGCCTAGCGTCAAACCTATCAAATACCGGGCTGCCAGAACCTTTATTATATTTCTCCAGTTACTGCTATCCATTTTAAAATTCAGGAATATCCCCAGTGCAAGCATTGAAATGGGCATGTTTGCCTTTCCGACTGCGTGTGAAATATCAACAATAATGCTCGGGAAGCGTAAACCCGTTATACTTGATATAAGAGTCAGCATATAGACAATCAGAGGTATAGAGCTAAATATTTTTTTAGTAATACTTCTAAAATCAAAACGGGAATTTTCAGATGAAAAATAAAAAGCTATAAAATAAATTATTACGAAAGTAACCAAGGAATTGCCCATATCGAACATCGCGGTGTAATTAAGCGCTTTCTTGCCCCAAATTCCTTCTACAAACGGGAAAGCAAATAAACCTACGCTGAATCCGGGAAGCAGCATTGACAGGATTCCTTTGCTCATTCCTGATTGTTTTTTGAAAAGGAAAAGAGATAACAAAGCCATAAAAAGTCCATAAAGAACTGCGATCAATGGCATAAGCCCAAGTGAAGGATTAAACTCCAATGAACTGGCAGAGCTTATAACTAATGCTGGAAGGGTGACATTCAATACAAGTTTCGTTAGTATTTCTCCATCTCTCTCATTGATAATATTGAACCTCTTAATAAGGTAGCCTATCAGTACTATTGATGTTGTAATAATAAACTGGCTATTAACACTACTCACGTTTCACTCATCCC
Organism: Acetivibrionales bacterium; assembly: GCA_050953835.1. Classification (GTDB taxonomy): domain Bacteria; phylum Bacillota; class Clostridia; order Acetivibrionales; family JBMNNH01; genus JBMNNH01. The sequence goes on from JBMNNH010000027.1 coordinate 307,938, forward strand.
CTGTCACAATAGGTTAACTAAACTACTTGGAAAATTCACTATTTATAAACCACATTAGTACAAGTTTAATCATATATCAATAATGTTGTCAAGAGATTTATATATGGTCGCATATTTTCAGTATGAACTATATTATGTAATGGACATTGTGGAGAGGCTAAAGAGGCTAATTAATAGGGTGTATGTATATTATGTGAAGAAAATGCTTCCAGGAACTGATGCTTCAAGCTTAAGAGCCTGTAGCGTTCAGCCTTAATGTCAAATCAAACTCGCAATATAATATTGAGTATTATAAAAAGGTAATTATTTTGCTCAAACAATGATTTGACTGTATATCTGCTTCACAACAGTCTCTAGAGCTCTTGCATATGTTCCTTACATCATTTTTTTCACATTTGTTACATACTCCCGTTTAATGAGTTTGATTTGACACAAAGGTTAAATTTGCAGCATCTTAGACTTTGAGCATCAGTCCGTGGAATAATATGGGATATACATAGAAAATACATCCTTAATACGAAACCTAGACTATTTATTAACCGATGATGTCACTTCACCAATGCAAATTTATGAATAATTAAAAAAATAAAAAAATTAAGCAGGAATAAATCAATTTTCATCGAATATTAATATATACTGAATTTCATATAAAAGTTGATAAGGATGTGGATTAAATGACTTTTGAAGATAATACTATAAGGCTTGCATTGGCCACAGCTAATTCAGCGCCTTCTACCGCTCCTATACCGTTAACCGGTGATATTTGCGATAATTTAAGAAAGGCTAATATGCTTGGATATTCAGCAATTGAGATACATACAAGGGAAAACGCAAGCATTGATTTTCATGCTATATCAGACGAATGTGAAAGACTGGGAATGCAAATATCTACAGTAGTAACAGGAAGACTGCATAATGAAAAAGGAATAACTTTGCTAGATGATGATAGCTTAAAAATGAATACTGCAATGAATGGCATGAAAAGATACATCGATATTGCCAAAAAGCTTAATGCAGATATAGTTGTGGGTTGGATAAAGGGTGTCTTGCCGGGTAATCAAAAAAAAGAATACTATATAAGCAGGCTTGCTGAAAATATTATAGAATTAGCACAATATGCCTTAGAAAAAAAAGTCCGGATTTTTATTGAAGCTTTAAACAGGTATGAATGCAATTTCTTTAATACCGGAAAAGAAATACTTGATTTTATTGAAAAGTACAGTATACCTAATACATTTATTCACCTAGACACTTTTCATATGAATATAGAAGAAGAAGATATTCCGGAAGCTATTGAATTCTGTTCAAGTAAGCTGGGATACATACACTTTGCAGACAGCAACAGAAGATATCCTGGCGCTGGCCATCTGGATTTTGAAGAGATTATTCGCACAATTACTGATATAAAGTACAGGGGTTTTATATCTGTTGAGTGTTTACCGCAGCCAACAGGTGAAGAAGCCGCAGAATTAGCTGCCAGAAATATATTTAATATACTCCATTCTTTGAAGCAACAGTAATTGGAGTTAACTGTCCTAATTGGTGAGTCAGGCAGTTGTTATCAATAAAGAAAGGAGGTTATAGGCTTTACAGCGCCATTATAATATTTATTGACATTCCTCTTTTAGTATAGTACAATATGAACGTAAACGTTTACGGTAAAGGGATATATTTCTTATAATGCGCACAGTAAACGTTAAATTGTACCTTAATATACATCGACATTATTTCTTTTTTATGTCAGTTTAGCATGATAATTTTTTATTAATTCAAGGGGGATGATAACACATGAAAACATTACGTCTTACAATGGCACAGGCGCTGATAAAATTCCTTGATAACCAGTACATTGAATTTGACGGAGAGCAGCAGAAGTTTGTAAAAGGGGTGTTTGCTGTATTCGGACATGGAAATGTACTGGGTTTAGGCCAGGCACTGGAGCAGGACCCAGGAGACCTTATTGTACATCATGGCAGAAATGAGCAGGGCATGGCGCATGCTGCGATGGGTTATGCCAAACAGAAACACAGAAGGCAAATATACGCATGTACCTCATCGGTAGGGCCGGGGGCGGCCAACATGGTTACAGCTGCTGCCACCGCTACTGCCAACAGGATACCGGTGCTTTTCCTTCCGGGGGATACATTTGCAACAAGGCAGCCTGATCCGGTTCTTCAACAGGTTGAGCATTACCATAATCTTTCTGTAACTACAAATGATGCTTTTAAAGCTGTGAGCAAGTACTGGGACAGGATAAACAGACCTGAACAGCTGATGGCATCTGTTATAAACGCTATGAGGGTTTTAACCGATCCGGCAGAGACCGGAGCAGTAACACTTGCACTGCCGCAGGATGTGCAGGGGGAAGCATATGACTATCCGGAGAGCTTTTTCCAAAAAAGGGTGCACAGACTGGAAAGAAGGCCTGCCACAGCAGAAATGATAAGAGATGCAGTACAATTGATTAAAACCAAGAAAAAGCCTATTCTGGTATGCGGAGGTGGAGTACGGTATTCTGAAGCACAGGAAGCTTTCAGATTGTTTGCTGAAGAATTCAATATTCCTTTTGGCGAAACACAGGCAGGAAAAAGTGCAATTGTATGGGATCATGAATTGAACCTGGGAGGAATAGGAACTACAGGAAATCTGGCTGCAAATACCATAGCCAAGGAAGCAGACCTTGTAATAGGAGTAGGAACAAGGTATACAGACTTTACTACAGCATCGAAGTGGCTTTTCCAGAATCCTGATGTAGACTTCGTAAATATAAACATAGCATCATTTGATGCTTACAAACTAGATGCGGTAAGGATAGTGGCAGATGCAAAGGTTTCCCTGGAAGCTCTTAGAACGGAACTAAAAAAAGAAGGTTACAAGTCCGGTTATACAACTGAAATAAAAGAAGCTAAAGAAAAGTGGGCTAAAGAGCTGGATAGGCTATTCAATATAAAATACGAAGAAGGCTTTGTACCTGAAATAGCAGGACACTTGGATCATGTCATAGATGAGTTTGGCAGAAAGACGGGTTCATACCTTACACAGACAAGAGTGCTGGGCATACTTGACGAAATGCTTGACAAGGATGCAATAGTTGTAGGTTCCTCAGGCAGCCTGCCTGGAGATATGCAGCGTGTATGGAGGGCTAAAGCCCCAGGCACTTACCATATGGAATATGGTTATTCATGCATGGGTTATGAAGTAAATGCATCATTGGGGGTAAAGCTTGCAAGGCCTGATGCTGAAGTATATGCAATGGTTGGAGACGGTTCATATATGATGCTTCATTCTGAACTCCCCACTTGTATACAGGAAGGTGTGAAGATTAATGTAATGCTGTTTGATAATGCTTCTTTTGGCTGTATCAACAATCTTCAGATGGGAAATGGAATGGGTAGTTTTGTAACCGAGTTCAGGTTTAGGAACAGTAAAAGCGGAAGGCTTGACGGAGAGCTTATGTACATAGACTTTGCGAAAAATGCAGAAGCCTATGGATGCAAAACTTATACTGTAAAAACAGAAGAAGAACTAAGAAACGCTGTTGAAGATGCTAAAAGGCAGACAGTGTCTACACTGATTGATATAAAGACTTTGCCAAAGACAATGACAGACGGATATGAATCGTGGTGGAGGGTTGGTAATGCGGAAGTGGCAGACAAAGAAGAAATAATAAAGGCAACTGAAGGGCTTAAAAAAGAGATTGATAGGGCAAGAAAATATTAAACTGGGGGTAAACCGCTATGATGAATAAAGAAAAAGTTAAACTTGGCATAGGTCCTATAGCATGGACAAATGATGATATGCCGGAACTTGGGGGAGAAAATACATTTGAGCAGTGTATAAGCGAGATGGCATTGGCCGGATTCGCAGGGAGCGAGATAGGTAACAAATACCCAAAAGATACCAAAATTTTAAAAAAGGCTCTTGAATTAAGGAATATACAAATATGCAATGCATGGTTCAGTTCATTTTTGACTACAAAACCTCTTGAAGTTACCGTAGATGCCTTTAAAAAGCATAGGGACTTTCTTAATGAAATGGGGGCAAAGATTATCGGTGCCGCAGAGCAGGGACACAGTATCCAGGGTTTAGACCTGCCCGTGTTCGATAAAAAGCCTGTATTTACTGAAGATGAATGGAAAAAACTTTCAGAAGGCCTTAATGTATTAGGCACATTAGCAAAGGATAAGGGAATGATTCTGACCTACCATCATCACATGGGGACAGGTGTACAGACAATGGAGGAAATAGATAAACTCATGTCCATGACAGAGCCGGAGCTGGTGTTTCTCTTATTTGATACAGGACATTTGGTGTTCTCAGGCATTGACCCGCTGGCTGTAGTGAATAAATATGTTAACAGGATAAAACATGTACACCTGAAAGATGTAAGGAAAGATGTGCTTGAAAGGGTTAAAAAGGAGAGCATGAGTTTTCTGAAGGCAGTAAGGGAAGGTGCATTCACCGTACCTGGTGACGGTATGATAGACTTTGAACCCATATTCAAGGTGCTTGAGGAGAACGGTTATGAGGGATGGATGGTAGTAGAGGCAGAGCAGGATCCTGCAAAAGCCAATCCCTTTGAATATGCAGTTAAGGCTCGGAAATATATTCGTGAAAAGACCGGACTATAAGTCTGAAAGGTAGTGTAAATAAGTAAAACCATATGTAAATAAAAAAATCATGTATGTATAAAAACCATCAGAACAAATACATAGTGTTAAATAAAAAACACTATATGCATGTAAGACTAATATACAAGGAGGGTAAAAAATGGTAAAGGTAGGAGTAGCAGGATATGGGGTAATAGGACAAAGGCTTGCAGACGGTGTTGCAAGGCAGAAGGATATGGAGCTTGTAGGGGTGGCAGACATAGCTCCAACATTATCAATCAGGGCACTGAAAGAGAAAGGAATGCCATACAGCCTGTATCTGGTTGACGGTGCGGACAGAGAGGCTTTTGACAAAGCAGGAATACCGGTAAGTGGGACATTTGAAGAGCTGGTTGAAAAAGTGGATATTATGCTGGATTCCTCACCAGGGGGAGTAGGTGCAAAAAACAAGGAGATATACCAGAAGTACAATAAGAAAGCGATATTCCAGGGCGGAGAAAAGAACAGCGTTGCAGATGTATTCTTCCATGGATACGCAAACTATGAAAAGGGGCTGGGGAAACAGTTTCTTAAACTAACCTCATGCAACACAACAGGTCTGATAAGGGCAATTGACTGCATGGACAGGGAAGTTGGAGTAGAAAAGACAGCAATAACAATAATCAGGAGGGTAGCAGACCCGGGCGATTACCACAGGGGACTTACGAATGCCCTCCAGGTAGAGAAGGCGCCCAACCATCAGGCTGTTGACCTTATGACAATAATGCCGCACGTTGACGCTACAGGTATACTTGTGCACACTCCTGTAACCCATGGCCACATCATAACAGTAGTAGCATCCACTAAGAAGAGAATTGACAAGAATAATCTTCTGGAAATGTTTGCAAAACATCCAAGGATCAGGGTGGTACGTCTTGCTGACGGATTTTTGGGCAATGCATCACTGTTCAGGTATGCAAGGGATCTTGGTAATCCAAGGGGCGATATGTATGAAATAGCTGTATGGGAAGAATCAATAGTAAACTCCGGTGATGATATTATGTATGCAATAAACATACCCCAGGAAGCAGTTGTAATACCAGAAAGCATAGACGGAATAAGGGCAGCTATGGAAATGCAGAAAGACAGGCTTGAAGCAGTAGCAAAAACAAATAAGTACCTGGGAATGGTGAAATAGATATGGCTAAAACAACAATAAAAATAAGGACGATAGACGAATATGATTACAGGGGCAGGACAGTGCTTCTTAGGGTAGACATAAACTCGCCCATAGACCCTGTTAGTAAAACCATTGTAAACGACAACAGGATAAAAAAGAGCATACCAACAATAAGGGACATACTTGAAAAGGGCGCAAAACTTGTAATAATAGCACATCAGGGTGATACCCTGGACTATCAGAACCTGATACCCATGTGGGAGCATGCAAAAAAGCTCTCCAGCTATCTCGGCAAAGAGATCAGCTACATTGACGATGTATGCGGGCCTGCTGCACAGGAGGCTGTTAAAGGATTAAAAGAAGGGGAGGCAATCCTCTTGGGAAACCTGAGGTACCTTACGGAAGAGGTATCAACATTTGAAAATGCAGTAAAGCTGAAAGCGGAAGAGATGCTTGACACCTACCTTGTAAGAGGCCTTGCACCCCTATGCGACTATTACGTAAATGACGCCTTTGCGGCGGCCCACAGGAATGCCCCATCCATGGTTGCATTCCAGGAACTCCTTCCTACAGCAGGGGGAAGGGTTATAGTAGATGAAGTAAGGGCACTGACAAAAGTCATGGAGAACCCTGACAAGCCATCGGTATTTGTACTTGGCGGCGCAAAAATTTCAGATGCCTTTGGTATGATGAAGCAGGTATTGCAGAACGGTACGGCAGATAAAATACTTGCCTGCGGGGTGACAGGAGAAATAATGCAGATGGCATTGGGCAGGAAACTGGGTAAAAAGACGGAAAAATTCATAGAAGACAGGTCTCTGGATGTGTTTATAGAACCAGCAAAACAGTACCTGGAGGCCTACCCTGATAAAATAGAAGTACCTTTGGACTTTGCCTATGAAGATGATGGAAAGAGAAAAGAGGTAATGGCCGAATCACTCCCTTGCGAATATATGTTGATGGATATTGGTAGAAAAACCATAGAAAAATATGATAAAATAATAAAATGTGCAGGTACAATATTTGTTAACGGTCCTGCGGGGGTATACGAAAATATGCTCTTCGAAAAAGGTACAAGAAGTATATGGGAAGCTGTAGCATCAGCTAAAGGGTACTCTGTCATAGGCGGCGGTGATACTGTAAGCGCTGCAAGCCGTTTTATAGACCTTGCCAATATAAACTATGTGTGTACAGGAGGCGGAGCTATGGTCCGGTTCTTATCAGGAGTGAAGATGCCATTGATAGAAGCAATGGAAAGAGCATACCAAAAAAGCTTAAACAGTAAAGAAGGTGAAAAACGATGTTAAGCGAGGAAAAAATAAGGGAATTAAAAATGTTCGCAGCTCAAATAAGGATTGAAACACTAAAGCAGTTTGGGTATTTGGGCTTTGGCCATGTAGGGGGTGCCATGTCAATAGTGGAAACACTGGCAGTACTATATGGTGAAGTAATGAAGATAGACCCGAAAAACCCCCACTGGGAGGACAGGGATTGGCTGGTAGTGTCAAAAGGCCATTCGGGCCCGGCTGTATACTCTGCCCTTGCTCTAAAAGGGTATTTTCCTGTAGAGGAGCTTAAGACATTAAACCAACCTAAAACAAACCTTCCAAGCCATTGTGACAGGAACAGGACAATAGGCATAGACATGACAACCGGATCATTGGGGCAGGGTATGTCTACAGCTATAGGAGTAGCATTGGGCAACAAATTGGACAAGAGGAAAAACTATACATATCTCATACTGGGCGACGGAGAATGCGACGAAGGTCAGGTATGGGAAGGTGCGCTATTCGCAAGCCACCACAAGGTAAACAACCTTGTGGCATTTATTGACTACAACAAGCAGCAGCTTGACGGTTACACAAAAGACATCCTTGACCTTGGGGACATAGCGGAAAAATTCAGGGAATTCGGATGGTACGCACAGGAAGTGGACGGAGCTGACATACCGGAGATATACAGGGCAATAGAAAACATACATAAAAACAAATTTGAATGCCCGTCTTTAATAGTGCTTAATACCCGTAAAGGGCACGGGTGCACGTTTGCAGAAGGCAAACTGTACAATCATCACATGACAGTCTCAAAAGAACAGGCAGAAGAAGCAATAGCCAGGGTGGAAAAAGAACTGGAAGAACTTAGGGCAGCAAAGTAAGGGGGTGAAAAAATGGGAATAAAAATTTCGAAAGAAAACACAATAGAAGAAGCAATGATGAGGAGTGTATACTGCAGTACGCTAATGCAAATGGCAAAAGAAGACAAAAGGGTAGTAGCGCTTGACGCCGACCTGATGAACTCCATGGGTATGATACCTTTTTTGGAAGAATACCCGGAAAGGACATTCAACTGTGGTGTGCAGGAAGCAAACATGATAGGTGTTGCAGCAGGGTTGTCGGCGACGGGAAAAGTACCCTACGCACACACATTCGGACCATTTGCAACAAGAAGGTGCTTTGACCAGGTGTTCATATCGGCGGCATATGCAAAACTAAACGTAAAAATTATAGGGAGCGACCCTGGAATAACAGCAGCATATAACGGAGGCACGCACATGCCCTTTGAGGATATGGGCATTATGCGTAACATACCGGAACTCACAGTAATAGAACCCACCGACTCGGTAATGCTTAGAGACATAATAAAGCAGATAAAGGATATATACGGAGTATTCTACGTAAGGCTGCTGAGAAAGAACGCAGTAAAAATATATGAGGATGGGTCTACATTTGATATAGGAAAAGCAGTAGAGCTAAAAGACGGAAAAGACGTAACCATAATAGCCAGCGGCATAATGGTGGCTGAAGCACTGTCGGCTGCAAAGGTGCTTGAAGAGGAAGGAATAAGCACAAGGGTAGTAAACATATTCACACTAAAGCCGATAGACAAGGACTGCATAACAAAATGTGCAAAAGAAACAGGAGCCATAGTAACAGCAGAGAACCACAGCATTATAAACGGACTGGGATCGGCAGTGGCGGAAGTACTTGCAGAAAACTACCCTGTACCAATGGAACGGATAGGGAGTATGGACGAATTCGGAGAAGTGGGGCCTGTTAACTACCTTAAAGAAAGATTTGGAATGCAGTCTTCCGATATAATAAGCAAAGTGAAAAAAGTATTAACAAGGAAAGGCAAGTAAAATACTAAAATAAAATACTAAAATACTGGAGGAGAAAAATGGATATAAGGCAGGAATCACTAAAATTACATGGCGAATGGAAAGGGAAAATTGAAGTAATAAGCACTGTGCCGGTGGCAAACAAAAAGGATTTGTCGTTAGCATACACACCAGGAGTTGCAGAACCATGCTTGGCAATACAAAAGGATACAAATCTCTCCTATGAATATACAAGAAGATGGAATCTGATTGCAGTAATCACTGACGGCAGTGCGGTACTGGGACTGGGAGATATAGGGCCTGAAGCAGGTATGCCAGTAATGGAAGGAAAATGCGTACTGTTTAAAACCTTTGCGGACGTAGACGCTTTCCCGCTCTGTATAAGGTCAAAAGATGTGGATGAAATAGTAAACACAATCAAACTCATAGCCGGAAGCTTTGGGGGGATAAACCTGGAAGACATATCAGCCCCAAGATGCTTTGAAATAGAAAAAAGGCTGAAAGAAGAATGTGACATACCCATATTCCACGACGACCAGCACGGCACAGCGGTGGTAACACTTGCTGCAATGATAAACGCATTAAAGCTGGCTGAAAAGGACATAAAAGATATATCCGTAGTAGTAAACGGAGCAGGAGCAGCGGGAATAGCAGTCACAAAACTATTAATGAGTATGGGATTAAGCACGGTAATACTATGCGACACTAAAGGCGCGATATATGAAGGTAGGGAAAACCTTAACCCGATAAAAGAAGAAATGGCGAAAATATCCAACCTTGAGAAAAAGAAGGGCACATTAAAAGACGTTCTTAAAGGTGCAGATGTATTCATAGGTCTATCTGCTCCGGGGATGGTAACAAAAGAAATGGTGAAAAGCATGGCAAAAGACCCCATAATATTCGCAATGGCAAACCCGACACCGGAAATAATGCCGGAAGAAGCAAAAGAGGCTGGAGCGAAAGTAATAGGGACAGGCCGCTCCGATTTCCCGAACCAGATTAACAATGTGCTTGCTTTCCCTGGGATACTGAGAGGTGCACTGGATGTAAGGGCGAGTGATATAAATGATGAAATGAAAATAGCTGCTGCTGAAGCCATAGCATCGCTGGTAAGCGAAGAAGAGTTAACTCCTGAATACATAATACCCGAACCTTTTGACCCAAGAGTGGGCAAGGTTGTTGCCGAAAGAGTGGCTGAAGCTGCACGTAAATCAGGTGTGGCAAGGCTGTAAGCAAAAAAGGATAGTATATGGAAGAGGAATAATATGGCGGTTACAATAAAAGATGTTGCAAAGGCTTGCGGGGTATCGTATGCAACTGTTTCCAGAGCTTTTAATAACAGCAGCGAAATAAGTGAATATACAAAAGAGAAGGTACTTAAAGTTGCTCAATCCATGGGTTATTCGCCTAATGCTGTAGCAAGAAGCCTTGTTAAAAATAAAACCAATATAATTGCTTTGATTGTTCCTGATATAGTCAACCAGTATTTTCATGAAGTAGCAAAGGGTGTAGAAGATGAGGCAAATAAACTTGGATATAGTGTGATGCTTTGCAATACTGATTATGATATAGACAAGGAAGTAGTATACAGGGAAGCACTTCTCGAAAAGAGGGTTGAAGGGTTTATCGTAGCACCTACATCTGATGAAACCGGTAAGGTTTTCAGAAATAGTGAGGTACCGGTAGTTTTGGTTGGAGATATGGACGAGAGCAATAACTTGAATTATGTCACATCTGATAATGTAAAAGGAGCATTTTTAGCAACAGAATACTTAATAAAGATGGGACATACAAATATTGCTTTTATCGGCGGCCATGAGAATGTCAAGACAAACAGGGACAGGCTCAGAGGCTTTATGAATGCGCTGGAACATTATGAAATAGATGAAAGCGAAATAATTATAAAGAGTAAAGGCTATAAAATGAAGGATGGGTACGATAGTGCGACAGAGATAATAAATAGCGGTAAGCTCCCGACAGCAATATTTACTGCAAATGATTTGACAGCTCTGGGAGTAATAAAGGCACTTGATGAGAATTCGCTGTCCATACCTGAAGATATCTCTGTTATCGGTTTTGATGATATTAGCTTTGCATCACTGCCCAGAATCAACCTTACTACTGTTCGGCAGCCTAAATATGAAATTGGCAGGATAGCCGTTAACATACTTATAGATAAGTTGAATAACCCGGAACATACCGAACCTGAAAAGGTTGTTCTTGAAACTGAACTGGTAATCAGGAAAACATGTAAGAGAATCAGTACTTCATAATATACAAAGAAGGGGATGGGATTATTATGATTGTCAGGCAGTGCAGGCCTTTTGAAATTGGGTATAATGCCATAACAGAGTTGAACGGCTTGAACAGCGAGGCACAAATGGACTTTGGTATAGTTAAACTTATAGATGGTTATGAATATGTAAGCATGAGTGCGGACAAGGAGAGAGCCTTTATACTAATTGAAGGAGAAGCCAGATTGGAATGGCAGGGGAGGGTGGAACAAATCAAAAGAAAATCTTTTCTGGATGAAAACCCCTTCTGCCTCCATGTTCCAAAAGGAATTGAAGTGAAGATTACAGGTATAAACGATGCAGAACTGGCAGTACAGGCTGTATACAACAATAATTCCTTTGAACCTGTATTCTACTCTCAGGAGGATTGCCAATCTGATAATTTTGGTGAAGGGGTACTGAATAACACTTCACTGAGAGTAGTGCGTACCGTATTTGACGATGATAATGCACCTTACTCAAATATGGTACTTGGCGAAGTAATAAACTACCCGGGCAGATGGTCAAGCTACCCGCCACACCACCACAAGCAGCCGGAGGTTTATCACTACCGCTTTTTTCCTTCACAGGGATTTGGGATAAGTGAACATGGTGAGGATATATCCAAGGTATATAATAACGATACGGCTGTTATTCCCGGAGGTTATACTCACATGCAGGTAAGTGCACCCGGATATGCCATGTATTATATCTGGGGTATACCTCATATAAAGGAGAAACGCTGGCAAAAAGACCGACACTACCTCCAAAGGGACGAGTGGATGCTGGAGCCCGGAGTTAAAATATGGCCTGAGAAGTAATGTAAAGTGTAGCAATACTGAATTAAGAATAACTGCTAAAAAAAGGGTGGTGACAATATGAGATTGTGTTTTGTTACAGATGGCTTAGGATATATGCCTTTTGAAGAAATGCTTGATACAGCAGCATCCTTAGGCTTTGAGTCATTGGAATTTGCCTGCGGAAACTGGTCAAAAGCACCACACATTGATTTGGACGGATTATTGGAGAGTGCACAAAAGAGAAAATCTTTTGTAGATGCTATAAAGAGCAGAGGACTTGAGATAGAAGCTTTAAATTGTTCTGGTAATCAACTGGCCCCTAATGAAGAAGGAAGACAGCATCAAGAGGTAGTGGAGAAAACATTCAAACTGGCAGAATTATTGAATATTAAAACAATAATAATGATGTCGGGGTTGCCTGGCGGGAATCCAGAGGATAAGTCGCCCAACTGGATTACTACAAGCTGGCCGCCAATAACTACAAGGATTCTTGAATGGCAGTGGAATGAGGTAGCACTCCCCTACTGGGAAAAAACAATAAAACAAGCCAAGGAGCACGGCATTGAAAGGATTGCTTTGGAAAACCACGGATGCCAATTGGTTTATAATGCGGAAACTTTATTTAAGTTAAGGGAGCATGTAGGAGAAATGGTTGGCATGAATCTTGACCCAAGCCATTTATTCTGGATGGGTGGAGATCCTATATCGGCAGTAAGAACTCTGGGAGATGCAATATACCATGTTCATGCTAAAGATGTGCGCATCGAAAAAGGATTTGCTGATGTAAATGGTGTACTTGATACAAAAACAATCGATTGTTTTTCAGGGCGGGCATGGAACTATGTAGCGCTCGGACATGGGCATGATACAAGATGGTGGAAGGAATTCTTCTCAGTACTTAGCATGATTGGATATAAAGGGCCTGTAAGTCTTGAAATGGAAGATATGACAATGGATCCTCTTGTAGGTGTAAAAAAATCAATGAATGTATTAAAGGAAGCACTTCCAAGAGATTTATAAAAAGCTAATGGATGCATGTATGTGCTGTCAGCCTAAGATGATAGGCTACCATACTAATTTTAAAATCTTATTTTTTCCAGCAGATATTTTTCCACATTACAAAGAGTGATTAATATAAAGCTCTTTGTTTTTCTTTATATAACATTGATAATCTCATCCCAACATTTAAATAACATTTTGTAGTAACATTTTCTGAAATATGTTTGTGAAATTTGACAGAATAATCATATTTTTTTATTGTTCTGTATTGACAATTTTTAAAACACAGTATATTATTTATATGTATCAAGTGTATTATAACAAGTAATACAGTAAGGAGGCTTTTATGTTCCAATTAGACTTTAAGGATCGCAGGCCGCTTTTCGAGCAAATTAAGGAAAAGATAAAGGAACTGATGATCAATGGAATACTGGAACCGGATGAAAAAATTCCCTCGGTACGAGAGCTGGCTCAATATCTTACTATTAATCCCAATACAATACAAAAGGCATACAGGGAACTGGAAAACGAAGGTTTTATATATTCCATACGGGGAAGGGGGAGCTTTGTGGTGCCCAGGGATATTGCCGACAACCAGGTAAGGCGGCAGGACCTGTTGAGGGAATTTAAGAAAATTGCTGCGGAATTGATGTATATTAAAGTTCCTAAGGAAGAGCTGATAAAGCAAATAAACAATACTTATTTAAAAGAGGGGGTTGAGCTTGATGATTGAAGTAAACAGCTTGAACAAGAGTTTCGGTTCATACAAGGTTTTAAACGGCCTTGATGTCTATATAAATGAAGCTTCTGTGTATGGCCTCGTTGGCCCCAATGGTGCAGGAAAAACAACACTAATAAAGCACCTTGCAGGTATATACCGCCAGGAGTCCGGTACAATAATGATAAACGGAGAACCTGTTTATGAGAACCCTGAAGTTAAATCAGCAATTTCATACATATCAGACGACCTGTATTTCTTTTCCCAATACAGCATAAATGAGATGGCAGGCTTTTATTCAGCCTTATACCCTCTTTGGAACTGGGAAAGGTTCGACAAACTAAGGCAGGTATTTCCTTTCAACTGCAATAAACGTATAACACGCCTTTCAAAAGGAATGCAAAAGCAGGCAGCTTTCTGGCTTGCAATATGTACAATGCCAAAAGTAATGCTGCTTGATGAACCTGTTGACGGCCTTGACCCTGTTATGCGGAAAAAGGTCTGGAATCTGATATTACAGGATGTGGCAGAACGCCAGACAACTGTTTTGGTATCATCACATAATCTGAGGGAACTGGAGGATGTATGTGATCATGTGGGTATTATCCACAATGGTAAAATAATTGTGGAGCGTGAACTGGATAATATGAAATCAGATATACACAAGCTACAGCTTGCGTTTCCGGCAGGTATTCCTGACAATTTGCTCCAGGGGGAGGAGATTTTGCATCAGACAAAAAACGGAAGTGTCCTGCTTACCATTGTCAGGGGAGACCGTGAAGAACTACTTAAAAAGGTAAGGAGCACAAACCCTGTAATACTCGACATCCTGCCGCTTACTCTTGAGGAAATATTTATATATGAACTGGGGGGACTTGGATATGATATTAAGAACATCCTTATTTAAAAAAGGCTTGATTATAAGTGATATAAAACGTTTTTGGTGGGTAAGCGTACTGTATGCCATAGGCTTGTTCTTTGTTCTTCCCTTCAATTTATTAATGCAAGGGATTAAATGGAAGGATATGTATGACAATGATTTTATAATAAGAAATCTAGATATTTTCAGCAGCGGTGGAGAAATGCAGGTGCTGTTTATTTGCATTGTACCCGTTGTATTAGCGGTACTACTGTTCAGATATCTTCAGGTGGAGCGTTCATCCTCCCTGATGCACAGCCTCCCATGCAGAAGAAGGGATTTGTATGCAAGCCACAGCTTAACAGGTGTTATGCTGTTTACCGCCCCTATACTGTTTATTGGCCTGCTGCTTGTATTGTTCCAGGCACTGACCTTTTTGGGTGAATATATGGCTTTGGTTGATGTTCTTATATGGATTGCTTTAACGCTGCTTTTCAATACTCTGTTTTTCTTTTTTGCTGTTTTTGTAGGCATGTTTACAGGAAATTCCATAGCACAAATTGTGTTTGTATATATTTTGCATATACTTCCGGCAGTCCTTTATGAAATTGTAGGATATAACATTGAAAAGCTTCTTTTCGGATACCCCGGCAGCTTGATATCCACTAATTTCGTAAGCCATCTTCCGTTAGTATTCCTCTTAAACAACAGATTAGCCCCTGATATGCTTTCTCCCGGCCAGGTAATTGGCTATGTAATTGCAACTATTGTATTTTTAGCTGCAGCTGCTTATGCTTACAAGATCAGGGATGTGGAATCGGCGGGAGATCTGATTTCATTTGCTGTAATAAAGCCGGTATTTAAATACGGTGTGACCATATGCTGTACGCTGGTTGGCGGAGCATATTTCGCAAGAGCATCGGAAGGAAGTATACCACTGATTCTGACAGGATATGTTTTTTGCTCTCTGCTTGGTTATGTTGTTTCGGAAATGCTTATTCAGAAATCTTTCAAGGTATGGCATTCATACAAAGGTTATGTAGTGTATCTTATCATAATGCTGGTTGCTTTTACAGGCATTACAGCAGATGTGTTTGGTTATGTCAAACATGTGCCGGAACCTGGGCAGGTTGAAAATGTATATTTCGGATATAATTCTGACGACTGGCTCCATATTGAGAAGCTTAAGGATGTTGATGAATTCAACAGGGTACAGATAGGTCCTGATTCTTACAACTATTACAGTGACATGTATTTTTTTGAAAGCGGCTACAATATTAGGAGTATCACCAACCTTCATCGGCATCTGGTTGAAAATCCTCAAAAAAGCGATGGCAGATTTAGGTATATTATATACACCTTAAAAAATGGCGGGTACCTCATGCGGAGGTATTGTGTAGATGAGATTGAACACGCTGCCTACTTAAAACCTGTCTATGAATCCATGGAGTACAAGGCATCCCGCTTTCCTGTAATTGAACAGAATCCGCAGGAAATCAAGACAATTGAGATAAATGATGAAAGAAGCCATAAGAAAGGGATAATATTGACGGATGAAGGAGAAATAAGGGAATTTGCAGGACTGCTTGCAAGGGAATTGGTTGATGCGGATTATGAAGAACTGGTATTGCGTGAGCACGGTTATATGGTTATAAGAATAACAGAAAATGAGCAATATGGATATAGTGCCGGGAATGGAAGAACACACCGCTATGAACTCAGGATGAGTTATTCATCTGTATTAGACTGGCTCAAGGAAAAAGGCTATTATGAAAAATTCGCACTTCTATCCGATGAAATTGAGTATGTATCCATGGAAAGGGAGGATATAAATGGCATAATAGAAAAATACCCGCCTGTAACTATGGAAACAGCTGCGATACCTGGACAGGAAGAAGGAGCTGTAATAATTAAGGAGACTCATCTGATCGAAGAATTATTGAATATGGAACGGCCCTACAGGAGCGGCAGATATAAAGACAGGATATGGATACGTTTTTACCTAAAAGAACAGCCGGAATATCCCCAATATGAGACGTATATTTATTCCGACACTCCGGTGTCCCCCGAATTGAAGGTTTATATAGACATGCTGGGCGAATAAAAATAGTATGAAAAGGAAAGGGACTGCAAAATACTATTTTATAGTCCCTTTCGCCTTGTCATACCCTCTGCTTCATTCTAATATCCACACTGATGTTCACTTATTGATAATCCTTAAGCTTTATTCAGCATTTTTCCCGGAATCAAGCGATGCGTCCGGAAACCTGAAATGATAGATTATTGGAGAGTGCCATCTGAGCAGCATGTCATTTTCCTTGGTGTATGGCCCTCCGTTATGAATTATGTATGGCACTCCGTCTTTCCTGCGCTGATCAGAAACAACTGCTATATGTTCCAACGGCTCTCCATAAACCACAATATCCCCGCCCTGCCATTCTTTCAGGTTTTCTTCATCCCTGGGAATTATTTCGGTTGTAAGAGTTACAGCATACTTTTTAAAAAATGGCACAAGGTTTTTTACCCTTCTGAAGTCTATATTAGGATCCGGCTTTCCTGACACCCTCGGATAGTCTTTCATATTTTCCCTGATGTCATTATCAATCATTTCCTTTAAGTTGTAACCGGCATTTTGCAGTGCACGCCATATTACGTCGGTGCATACCCCTTCGTTATCGGGAGGATATCCCCCTTCATAGTATGCGCTCCGGTACTTTGGCTTGTTTTCCATATCTTTGCGCGCACCTTCAAGAATATCATCCATATCCTTGATTCCATCCTGGTCCATGTCAGTATCAACCTGTATTCTGGGTATATCCAGTTCGCACTGATTGTCTGAATACTTTTCAAAAAAGCTTGAACTGATGCTGCTGCCTGCATCCAAAAAGCTGTGTACAGCATTAGATATATTTCTATTACCTTCTGCTGTTCCAACACTGCAGCCTGTCATTAAGGTAATTGCCAATGTAAGAATCAGTAATCTGCCCATGAAGGTGTTATACCTCCTCATAATATTTCTGTATACTCATAGAATAATGCCGGGTTATGAACTTCCTGTATCACTTTTGTAAAAAAATTGTAAATAAACAGGGAAATAACCTGATAACTCAGATTTTAACTTTTTTTTAAATTATTCCATATTTGCAAAATGTATTATATATGTAAAGTAATAAAATTAGCATAGGTGAAAGCTAATAGTTTTCATTTTTTTGAATAGAATTTACAAGGTATATCTCCCATGCTTTACGTACTTTTACTGAGGAAGGACAAAGGATAAATGGGTAAAAGGATGCTTAATCTGCTTCAGAAAGCAAAAAAAGGTGATATAAAGTCCTATGAAATAATGATTGAACAATATGAACAAAGGGTTTTTAGTGCTGCCTATGAATTAACAGGAGACAGGAATGCGGCAAATGAGCTTGCTCAGGAAGTGTTTGTGAGAGTATATAGATCAATCATCCATATTGATGATGATTCGCTTCTGGAGCTATGGATTTACAGAACAGTAAAAAAAGTATACACTGAATATAAATCAATTTATAATGAAACATGTCTGATGCGAATGCGAAAGCAAGCTTGAATATTATGGGAAACTGCCTTTCCAATGGAATTTCGGGGAAAAATATTGTAGAATAATAGTATGGACTCAACTGGGGTGGTTAAATGAGTGAGGAAGTTAAAAGGGTGCTTGTTGTGGAAGATGAGGCTTCCATAAGAAAGTTTATAAATATTAACCTGAGAAGGAATGGTTTTGAAGTTTTTGAGGCTGATTCAGGAGAGAAGGCCTTTGAAATAATAGATAAATGCAAGCCTGATGTAATGGTTCTGGATATAATGCTTCCCGGTATGGATGGATTTGAGGTTTGCAAAAAAGTCAGGAAAGAAATGCCAGATATTATTGTGATAATGCTTACTGCAAAAGCTCAGGACAGTGATAAAATAATGGGGCTTGAGCTGGGAGCTGATGACTACATGGTAAAACCGTTTAATCCCCTGGAATTGATAGCGAGGATACGGAGCATCCTTAGAAGGATGGGACAGGGTAAAGAAGACAAGGCAGCAGCCTTGTCCTTCAAAAACCTTTTGCTTGATCTTGAAACCCGCAAGTTCTTTAAGGATAGTAAACAGATAGAACTGACTCCAACGGAGTTTTCAATTTTAAAAGTATTTATGAAAAGTTCAGGGAAAGCTTTAAGCAGGGATGAGCTTCTTAACTCGGTGTGGGGAGAAAACTATTTTGGGGATTTGAAAACCGTTGATGTTTACATAAGAAGATTGAGGGAAAAAATCGAGGATAACCCATCAGAGCCCCGGTTTATTGAGACTGTCTGGGGAATAGGATACAGATGGTCTTCAGGAGGGTAAAGTGAGGAGTATAAGAACCAAAATAGCCATGTGTTTTATACTTGTAGTAATAATAACGGTTGTGATGTTAGAACTGCTTATAATCAATATGGTGAGGCAGAATTATTTCAGCAACCTGGAAAACAACCTGCTCAACCAGGTTAAGATTTCGAGCGAGCTTTACAGTAAGTACTTTTCTGATTCCACCCTTCACGACAATGTGCTTAATAATGTTGATACTTTCTGGAAACAAACATCGGCGCAGGTTGAAATAGTAGATACATCAGGCAAGGTTCTTATGGATTCAATAGGAATAATACCTTCGGATGATTATGTTGCGGAAGATGTTAAGAAAGCATTAAAGGGAGAACCAGGTATCTGGATTGGAAATGTGGATTATGATGATGAAAAGGTCATGGCAGTGTCATATCCATTAAAATCGAAGAACAGGATTGTAGGAGCCCTCCGCTTTATTACATCCATTAGAGAGCTAAATAAGGATATAAGGGAAATTATAAAGGTTTTCACTTATATTGGGGCAGTTGCTGTTGCCATATCTGCACTTATAAGCCTGATTCTTACGAATGTAATAGTTGGACGCCCTTTAAAAAAGGTTACTGCTGTTGCTGAGGAGATGGCTTCAGGAAATTTCTCTGTAAGAAGTAAAAAAAGATATAATGATGAAATTGGGAAGCTGTCCGACACCTTGAACTACATGGCGGACGAGATACTTGAGAAAGAACAGTTGAAGAATGAATTTATTTCCTCGGTTTCACATGAACTCAGAACTCCACTTACTTCAATAAAGGGATGGGCAGTTACATTAAAGGAAGAAAGCCTGCAGGATAATGAAATTTTGAAAGACGGTCTTGATATTATAGAAAAGGAAAGTGACAGGCTCACAATGATGGTGGAAGAACTTCTGGATTTGTCTAAAT